>JAEWCL010000024.1 GCA_023390655.1 Bacillota bacterium
CGTTGCGCCGGCAGGGCCGGTCGGGCCTGTTGCGCCAGTCGCACCCGTTGCGCCGGCAGGGCCGGTCGGGCCTGTTGCGCCAGTCGCACCCGTTGCGCCGGCGGGGCCTTGCGGGCCGGTCGGGCCGGTTGCGCCAGTCGCGCCTGTTGCGCCGGCGGGGCCTTGCGGGCCGATCGGGCCTAGCGGACCAATCGGACCTTGTACGCCCTGGGGACCCTGCGGGCCAATCGGGCCTTGTGCGCCCTGAGGACCCTGCGGGCCAATCGGGCCTTGTGCGCCCTGGGGACCCTGCGGGCCAATCGGGCCTTGTGCGCCGGCGGGGCCCTGCGGGCCGATCGGGCCTTGTGCGCCCTGGGGACCTTGCGGGCCAGCCGGGCCTTGTGCGCCCTGGGGACCAGCGGGTCCCTGCGGGCCGGTTGCGCCTGTTGCGCCGGCAGGACCGGGAACACCTTGCGGGCCCTGGGGACCGGCAGGACCAGTGGCACCCGTTGCGCCTGTTGCACCGGGAATACCCTGGGGGCCCTGCGGGCCGGGGACACCCTGCGGGCCTTGCGGGCCGGGGAACCCTTGCGGGCCCTGCGGGCCGGGGAACCCTTGCGGGCCTTGCGGGCCGGGGAACCCTTGCGGGCCTTGCGGGCCGGGGAACCCTTGCGGGCCCTGGGGACCGGGGAACCCGCGCGGGCCAATCGGGCCCTGCGGGCCAGGGAATCCACGCGGGCCGATCGGGCCCTGCGGGCCGGGGAACCCACGCGGGCCGCGCGGGCCTACGCAGCATCTGCAGCATCCACTGTTCCAATTCGCGTTAGGGCCGCCATTCCAGCCGTTATTTGGGTTGCCGTTGCAGCCAATATTCTCGAAATTGTTTCCGTCGTTATTCCAGCCATTTCCGCATCGGTTATTGCACATATTTCTATTCATAAAGTTGCCTCCTTGTTGTGCTTTGCACGGCATAACGGCTGCATATCGCAGCCAGATACAGCAGGTGCTTCCGCTGTACCGCCGAATACATGCTATGGTTGTAGTACCATATATATGTGTTCCCGAACCAGTGTGTGACGTATCACAGCATTTACGTTTCATTACAGCAAAAAAATTCCCCGCCGAAGGCGGGGCACAGACGCGCAATAGGAAAATGACCGGGCCGGTTATTCTTGAATGGAGAATCGCTTCATCATACGCAATAGCGTCAGGCGGTTCCTGACATAAGGTGCCAGCTGCAGGCTAAGTTTCTCCACGGAAGGTGCAAGCCCGATATCGGAGAGCGTATGCCTGCATCCGCCCAAACGAAGGCTTTCGCGAAGCTTTTCCTCTACGGGCAGCGCTTCAATAATGTCCGCAATGGCACAAAGATGCGCCTCCAGCGTGCCGGAGTCGATTGCCTGCAATGGATCGGGCGCATTTTCCAATAGGATTCCCTGCAGCTTTTCCGGGTCCTCGAACGCTGTTTCGAGCAGCTTCCGCTCCAGCCCTTTGTACGGGCGCACCTGGCAGCGGCCCTCGCGTATGGCGCGGCCGACCGCCTGATAGTGCGGAAGCAGCAGCATCAGGCCAACGGACACCTTCTCCCCGTGCAGGGCGTCTAAATGCGGATTGATCACTTCCATCTCCCACAGGTGGGAAAGATGGTGTTCCGCACCCGATGCCGGACGCGAATTTCCCACCAGCTGCATGGCAAGCCCGGAAAGCAAAAGTCCATACATGAGGCGCTCATACGCCTCCGCATCTGCGTTCTGTAAGCCGCCGAGTGCGCCTGCTGCCGCTTCCACGGCTTCGAGCGCCATATGCGAGATCCGCTCGCAGAAGAACTCGCCCGTCACAAGGTGGGCGATGCGCCAATCCGCAGTCGCCGTATATTTCCCCATCAAATCCGAAACGCCGGAAGCCGTCAGCCTGTATGGCGCATGGATCAATACGTCCGTATCCGCGATAACGGCCAAGGGCGCTGCGGAAGAAAAGCTTTTTTTGACCCCCTTCCACGTCATGGCGGCAACCGCGGAAACAAATCCGTCCACACTCGCGGCAGTCGGTACGGAAATGAACGGAATCTGCCGTTCATATGCCGTATACCGCACGATATCGTGTATAGTACCCGCGCCTACCGCGAGGAGCACATCCACATTCTGCGGCAGGCACGCGTTCAACCGCTCTACCGCATGCTCATCCGCATGCAGGCCGCGTTCGGGCAGCACCACGGCTTCACAGTCAAGCAGCCGCGTCACCGCGCCCGCCGCCGCAAGGTACGTGTTGCCATCGCACACCACAAGCGGCATTGTGTATCCATAGCGGGATACGATCTGCGGCAGCAGCATAAGCGCACCCCGTTCGAGCAGGACTTCTTTTGTAGAAAGTGTATGGGCCTGTCCGCAAAGGCAGCCGCCCTCCAAATGATGTATGGAAAGTTCCATTGTTCCTCCGTGTCAATTTGCCTTTCCCCTGCCCGAGATGTATACTGGGTATCCTTCACCTGCAAAATAAGTTCAAAAGGAAGGGGGTGGGCTTTGATGCGCATCGCCGTCATGGAGCTTCATCTGCACGCAAACTGGGTGCACAGCCTCAAGGAAAAACGCGCCGAGGTCAAAAGCCTCTGCGCAAAACTCAAAAATAAATTCAACGTATCCGTTGCAGAAATTGCACAACAGGATACACACCAGATCATTGTGCTTGGGATTGCCGCAATCGCTGCCGACAGCATGCAGGCGGACAGCATCCTCTCGCATGTGCTTTCCTTTGTGGAAACCAATACGGAGGCGCAACTCACCCGGGTGGAACAAACCCTTTATTGACGGTTACAGAAATTCCTTCCGCGCAGGCAGGAAATTTTCCACCACAACGGTTTCCTCCAGGCAGCGCACGCCGTGCGGCTCATTGGAAAGAAATACGTAGCTGTCCCCGGGCGCAGCAAGATAGCTGCTGCCATCCGCGCGCAAGAATTCCAGCTTGCCGGACAGTACATACCCGTTCTGCACCGCGGCATGCGCATGCAGGGGGATGTCCGCGCCCTTTTCGAGCGTGAAACGGCACATCATGACTTCCTCGGAATAAGAAAGCACTTGGCGCATCACCCCCGGGCACTGCTGCACCGCATCCACCTCTTGGGCGCTGACAAACGTTCTGTTTTCCATGCGTACGCCTCCATCAGTCTCACTTAGGCCTATTATACGCATATATTCAGAAAGTACAAATCCTTTTTGTAGAATTGGGATCAGCGCACAGTCCGATATAAGATCCCTGCCCCCGCAGCGTCAATGTGATCCAGTTCCCGGATGTTGCGCAGCACATGCTCTTTGGCGAGCGCCGGGTACCCGTTTTCTTCAAAAACCGAAGCCAGGCGCAGCAGCACATGCTTTGCGTCCACATAATTGAGGCTCGGCAGCAACCTGTCAAAGCAGGAAAACGCCTTTGCTTTGAGCATGCAGTCAAGCACCTCCATAAACCAGGTAAGTTCGGCTTCACCCCCGTTTTCAAATTTGGGGTCTTCCGGACGTTCTCCGCGAAAAACCGCAAGCATCAGTTTTGCAGCGCCGATTGCATGCGGATCGCCGCATACCTCTATTACAGAAAGCGCTTCTTCGGGCGCATCCTCTTGCTGTCCACGTTCTTCCTCCTCCATCAAATGGAGCGCGAGCAGAAGCCGCCCGCCCGCTGCGGGCACGCCGCGCAGGACCCGCCCGTTTCCTTCCGGAACCATCGCGGCGCTTTTTAAGAGGGGGCGCGCCTGTTCATGCATATCTAAAAACAGCAACGCCTTGCCGCGCAGGTAAGCGATCTCCTCCGCATGGCCGTCCGGGTCTATGGTTGCAATTGCTGATAGCGCTTCCTCATAATACCCCTCCATCGCCAGCACATCCGCCCCCACCAGCGCATTGGGCGTATAGGCGGGATCGGCAAAAAAAGCAAACAGTTTTTCCTTGACCTCTTTTCCGCCGGGGTACAGATATCGGAACGCCTTGCCCAGGCGGTACAGCGCCGTATACAGCTGCGATTTGAAGGAAAGCGCCTGCGTATAATATTTTGCAGCGCGCGCATAATCGTTTAATTCCAAATACAGTTCTCCCAGCGCAAACGCCGCGCGGTATGTGCCGCATCCCGGCAATAGTTCGAGCGTGGGCGGGGGCGCGCCCATAGAAAGGCAGGCCTCCAGGCTGTCTATCGCAAGCGTAAAGCGGCCGAGGTTTTTATAGATATCCGCGCGTACAAATACAAAATCCGTGCAGCGCGGATAGGTAAGAATTCCTTCCTGTATGAGCCGCAGCGCCCTTTCCTGCTGACCCAATGCGGAACAGCAGTTGACCATACGCAAAAACAGATGCGGTGCAAACGCAATGCGGCGGTTGTTGAGCTTTGTAAGCGCTTCTTCATAGTAGGCAAGCGCCTTTTGATAATCTTTGAGGGAGAGGTATTCGTTCCCCATATTGAAAAGAGTGAACGGCTCGTCGGGATCCAGCGCAAGCTGTTTTTCCAGCAGCGGCATATTGCGCCCGCGTTTGTCCTTGCGCTTGACCACATCATCCAGGTATCCAAAATGATGGACCGTCACTTCAAGCACGGTAAACCGTGATGAAACGTCCGCTCCGCCTTCAAACGAAATCTGTTCATGGATTGCGCCGTGGTAGCGGTATTGCCCGTTATTGCGCAAAAGGCGCAGCGCATTGTGCATGCTGTATTGGTCGGGCGCATACTTGCCCGTATAATTGCGCACACGCAGATGCGCGCCGTCAAGCGTTGTGGTGTTGATAAAATCAATGAGCGCTTTATGGTCTTGCTGTTCGAGCGCTTCATCCGCGTCAAGCAGCAGCAGCCATTCGCTTTGTGCTTTGGACATGGCATAATTGCGTGCAAGCGCAAAGCTGTCCTGCCACGCATATGCATATACCTTTGCGCCCAGTTCCTTTGCAAGCGCCACCGTTCCATCCGTGGAGCCGGTATCCACAATGACGATTTCATCAACAATTTCCCGTACGCTGTCAATGCATTTTTTGAGAAACGTCTCTTCATCCTTTGTGATCATGCATAAGCAAACCGTCGCGTGTTCCATATCTGCTCCTTTGTTACCGCCCGGAACTTCCGGGCGGCTTTTTTATATTTCGAGCAACTGACGAAAAAATAGCGCTCTACATCTGTCCTGTATAGTACGCCGCAAACGTTGCGGCTGCGCTTGCCTCATACAGCAGGCGCGCATATCTCCCATACTTGCTGATGGCAATGATCAGCTTTGCGCCTACGGTCACCGGCAGCTCGTCGTTATCCACATCAAATGCGTACAGCCCATCGTCCGTGGTGGGGCTTACCTGAAGGGAAATGGTAAATGCGTTTGCCCCATTGTTGTATACAAAGAACGATCCTGTCGTGATTTCAGAGATATCGGTATTGTTGAACACAAGACCCGTCCCGGTCACGCTATTGAGCGTTGCATTCGTCTCCGCAATGGCATGGCCCGCAATCGTGATGCTGCCGTTTACGGTAAGGGAGGTATTGGTGATTTCTACCTCGCCCGAAACCGTCAGCGTCGTGTTTGTAATTTCCACCTCACCGTTTACGGTCAGCGTGGCATTCGTGATCTCCACATCGCCATTGACCGTCAGGGACGCGTTTGTGATGGCAACGGAGTTCGTACCCGTCAGCGTTACTTCGCCGTTTACCGTCAGCGTCGTGTTTGTGATTTCCACTTCACCGTTTACGGTGAGTGTCGTATTGGTAATTTCTACATCGCCGGTTACGGTAATTGCATTGTTCGTAATCTCAAGTGAACCGTTTACAGTGACAGAGGTGTTTTCCACCAGTGTGCGCAATTGGTTGGATACTGTATTGAATACCAGATTGTTCATGACTTAACCCCTTTCGTTTCTATAACGGCTGAACCCGTAGCCGCCCTTACACCTCATCCGATGTATGCGATATATCGCTCTCATTCATTCTGCATTTGTACAAATATATTTGCGCTCCCCCGCGGCGCGCTCCATGCGGCCACGCGGAAATATCGGGAAAATAAAAACGGCGTAACGGCCCCCATTTCCCCGGGCTGTACTTCCAGCCGCTGCGGATCTTCCATAAAAACAGCGCCGTCCGGTCCGACCTCCAGATAGGCTGTAAGTGGGTTTTGCCCCGTATTTTGGACAAATACCGTAATCGTCTTTGCGTCCTGCACGCAGATCGGCCCGAAATAACGGACGGTTTCCGAAAGCGGCATCCTGCCCGCCTGTTCCCGGAACCCTGCGCGCCGTACTGCCTGTTGCGGGCATCCGCCGCCTATACGGCACATGCAGCATCTCCTGCAGCAATTCATCCCTGCGTCACCTCGCTTTTCAAAAGAGCGGCCAATATGGCTGCAACAAAAGCGCTCCCTTTGCAACCATATATATGTCTGTTTGCGCATATGTGTTCGTATACACACCTCACATCAGCGCCGCATCCTGCATACAATGCAACAAAGCGGCCAAATGCGCCGTATAGGGACAGGGGCGTCATATGAACTCATTGATTTTTGATCATGCACCGTTGCTGCATGCGTTGTTCTTTGCGGTCCGGCCGTCTGCATCCGAAGCGCCCGTTGCCGTAAATGCGGCGGGCCAGTTAAAGCTCGTGCTAGACGGTACGCAAACAATCGGAGCTTCTTCGCTTGATATCAGGAATCTCACCGCAGCACAAGACGCCGCCGGGATTACGGCGGCTGATTTTGACATACGAAATTTGAGCGGCGGCACGGACGGCGTCACGCAATATCAAAATGGGTATTATGTGACCTCCGCTGCCGTATCTTTGCTGCTTGGCGGAACAACGGTACTCACGGTGGATACCGCCGCCTATGCGCGCAGCGCGTTTTTGGTACGGGCCGATTCGATTTCGCTTCTGACCGCAGCAAGCCTGCAGCTTGCGCCTGTGAACAACGCAAGCTACTTTGTGACCGACTCCACGCAATCCAATCTGCTGCTGGGAGGGACCTATCTGTTTGTACCGAGCGTTTCCATCCGGTATATGCGGATTTTTGCAACAGGCGTGGGTTCCCAGCTCACAGCGTACTATGTGGGCCAAATTTAACGCAAGAACAGGAGAACCGCCATGAATAACCTGGTGTTCAACAACCAAGCGGGCCGCCTGAAAACCGCAATTTACGGGCAATACGCACAAGATTCCGTCGCCATTGCGGCCGATGCCGACGGGAATTTCGTATTTTCCCCGGAAAGCCTGATTACCGTCACCGCCTCCAATCTCGATATCCGCAGCTTAACAAGCGCGCGGGATACCGTAAATGTCACGGCGGTGGATTTTGATATCCGAAATTTGAATGGCACGCAGGATTCCATTGCCATCAGCGCAAAAGGGTTTATAGAAACGCAGGTAACGCAGACAATCGCCGCCAACACCACGTCGTACCTGCTTACGCGCGACATTGGGGCATATTCGCAAAACAGCTACTTCCTGCGTAACACCAACGCTACGGGGGCCATTACCGTCACGCTGCAAATCGGCCCTTTGGACGACGCGAACTATTATGTTTCCTCCACCGCCACAAGCGTCGCTGCGAGCGGCAACTATCTGACGGCTGTCGCAACGCTCATGCGCTATGCGCGGCTCCGGGTGGATACCGGAGGCACGGCCATCGGCATTGTGGCCTATTATAACGGGCGCGCATAGATGAACCATGTTGTCACCAAACGGCGGCCCGAACATATTTTATAACTATCAGCGCCAGGTTGGGAGGGGCAGGGTATGCTCGAAACGACGACGTTCGTGATCCGGGGAAAAGACCCCCGCAACGCGTACCTTGCAAAACAGCTTCAGGCAGAAGGACACCGCGTCATCCTGCAGGAACTGCTGCCCGATCCCGCCGCACGCGCTTTTCATATTCCTTCTCCATGTGTGCTTGTTCTGGAGCTGCACACTCCCCTTCATGCGGTGCGCCCGGCGCTTGAGAGCCTCTCCCCCGGCTCCGCGTGTTTCGCCGGGCGCATCAGCGCGGACGATCTTAGCTATGCTACAAACAAAGGTATCTTTTATTACAACCTCCTCGACGACAACGCGTTCTGTATCCAAAACGCCATTCCTACCGCGGAGGGCGCGCTGATGCTTGCACTGCAGCATACGCCGTTTACCATACACAACAGCACGCTTCTCGTGATCGGCTACGGGCGGGTCGGAAAAGCGGTGGCGCGCATTTTCCGCGCATGCGGGTGCGCCGTGCGCGTCGCATCCCGCGAGATCAGCGAGCTTGCGGACGCTTACGCCAACTCCCATAGCTGTATCCGGCTGCAGGAGCTTCATCTGGCGCTTCGGGAAAGCGATATCGTCATCAACACCGTGCCTATGCGCCTGCTCAACGCACAGCTATTAAAGGCGCTAAAAAAAGATACTCTCATCATTGAGCTTGCTTCCGGTACGGACAATATTGATCTTGCGGCGGCGGATGCATTGGGTCTGACCGTCATCAAGGCGGGATCGCTCCCGGGGAATACCGCGCCCGCCACTGCCGCACAATACATGAAGGATGCCATACTCGACCGTCTGACACTATTTCCAAATGAGAACGCGGACAAAGCTTTATCCGCGGCAAAGGAAAATAGTATTTACGACTCCGCGCGAAAGGAACTGCTGTAATGCGGATTCGTACAAAAAGCAGAGGTGATTTCACACTTGAATACCTTACGTATCGGCTATGCCCTGACGGGCTCGTTTTGTACGCTGGATGAAGCGCTCAAAGAAATGCAGGCGCTAAAAGACATGGGTGCCGATATCACGCCCATCGTTTCCTTTGCGGTGGCCGCGACCGATACCCGATTTGGCTCGGCAAAATCTTTCCATGACCGCATCGTGGAGATCACCGGAAAAGCCCCTATCTCCACTATCGAGGATGCGGAGCCCATCGGGCCAAAGAAGCTATTGGATGTGCTCGTCATCTCTCCCTGCACCGGGAATACGCTCGCCAAGCTTGCAAACGCCGTGACGGATACGCCGGTGACCATGGCATGTAAAGCGCACCTGCGCAACAAAAAGCCGGTGGTGATCGCCATCTCCACCAACGACGGGCTTTCCGCAAACGCAAAGAACCTTGGCGCGCTGTTAAATGTCAGGAATGTTTACTTCGTTCCCTTTGGCCAGGATAACCCGGTACACAAAAGCAACTCGCTCATTGCGGATTACTCGCAACTGGTACCTGCCATCAAGCAGGCGATACTCGGCGAGCAGCTGCAGCCGCTCCTGCTGCGGCAGAAATAAAAAGGAATACGCAAAGCAATACAAAAGGCGGGCATGCCCGCCTTTTGCGTTTTATCAAAATTACACCTCTACGGTCACGTTATGCTCCCGCATCCACAGCTCCAGCTGTAACAGGTATGCGACCAGCTGCGGGCCCGTCATCAACTGCCCGAACCACGGGCGGCCAAAGGAACGCCCCTGCGTCTGCAGCAAGGTATGTACCGCGCCCATATCAAGAAGCTCCGCGATGCGGCAGCCCTTTTCATGAATCAGGCCGTCAAGCGCTTTACAGGCCGCGTTGACATACTGCGGATGGAATGTCTTCGGGTATGGGCTTTTCTTGCGCCACAACACGCCCTCGGGCAGCACGCCGGTGAGCGCCTTGCGCAGAAGTCCCTTTTCCCTGCCATTATAAAAGAGCATGTCGCGCGGGATATTATACGCATATTCCACCAGCCGGTAATCCGCAAAGGGCACGCGCACCTCGAGGCTGTTTGCCATACTCATCCTGTCCTTACGGGTCAGCAGCGTATTCATGAACCATTTCACATTCAGGTAGAACATACGCTGGAAATCCCGCGTATCCTCGGACGCATCCTCACGGCTGGGTACCTGCCGCAGCGTCGCGTCATACTGCGCCTGCACATATTCGGGCAGGCGGATATTGGAAAGCGCGGGCGAAAGCAGCGCGTTGCGCTCCTTCACTGCACCCGACCACGGAAATGTCCCCGCATAGGCAAGGTCTTTTCTGACATACCACGGATAGCCGCCGAAGATTTCGTCCGCGCATTCTCCTGAGAGCGCGACTGTCGCATGCCTTCTGACCTCTTTGCAAAACAGCAGCAGCGAGGAGTCGATATCCGCCATGCCGGGGAGGTCGTTTGCGCGCACGGCGTCCAAAAGTGCGTCCGCAAGCTCCTGGTTGTTGAGGATCACGCGGTGATGTTCGCTGCCGATAAACGCGGACATCTGGTCCACCCAAGCGTCGTCCGCGGTGGGCTGGAAGTCGTTCGCCTGATAATAGATGGCGTTGTCCTCATAATCGATGGAGAAGGTTTTGAGCGTGCGGCCCTCTTTTTTAAATTCCGCGGATGCAATAGCGGAAATGGTGCTCGAATCAAGGCCGCCTGAAAGGAAGGTACCCACGGGCACATCCGCCACCAGCTGCCGTTTGACGGCGTCCATCAACAAAAACCGGATATGTTCCGCCGTTTCCTCGGTGTTTTCCCGGTGCTCTGCGGATTTCAATTTCCAGTATTCCCGTATGGTCATCCCTTCGCGCGTAAAGAGCAGGAAGTGCGCCGCAGGCAGCTGGTTGATGCCCCGAAACACGCCGCTGCTCTGCGTATGCGCTGGGCCAAGACCCATAATCTCGCAAACGCCGTCCGCATCGATTACAGGGCGCACCTCGGGATGCAGCAGCAGCGCCTTTAATTCCGACGCAAACAGCAGCGTGTCACCCGAATGCCTGTAATAGAGCGGCTTTACGCCAAGTGGGTCGCGGCAAAGAAACAGTGTCTCTCCCTTTTCCTCCCAAACGCCGAAGCTGAAAATGCCATTGAGTTTCTCTACACACGAAGGGCCCCATGCAATATAGGCGTACAGCAATACCTCCGTATCCGAATACGCCTGGAATGTGAAGCCTTCCGCCTTGAGATGTGCGCGGAGTTCTTCCGTATTGTACAATTCTCCATTGTATACGATGGTATATGTGTTGCAGTGGAACATCCGCTGCATGGGCTGCGCGCCGCCCGCAGGGTCCACAACCGCCAGCCGCCTGTGGCCCAGCAGCGCGTGCCGCGTCACATGGTGGCCAAACGCGTCCGGCCCCCGGTGGCTGAGTGCCTGCGTCATACGTTCTATGACCGGCGCATCCAAAAAAAGTTCCCGCCGGTAGTCAACAATGCCAACAATACCGCACATAGCATATTCTCCCGTTTTCCCAAATTGTCTTTGTTCGATCATGAATGGATATCAAATCGCTTACTTTCCATATTATGCGGAGGGGAACAGGATTGGTTAAAGCACCCTATAATACAAAAAGCCGCCAAAGACAAGGCGGCTCTAAATAAATTAAATAAATAGGGTGCGTTGGGGGCACTGCCCCAATCCCCCGCTCATTGGCGTAAGCAAGCGGAACTCAGGGGTCTAAAACCGATTTGCACCTATCACGCAACGGCCCCGCTTCCCTTCGGCAAGCCTCTAAAAACCCAAACTCATCACCCGTCGTACCGTTCAATGGCGACCTTGATCCTGCCGCCGCACACCATTCCCTCATCCTCCGCAGCGGCACCCGATAGATCAACGCCGTACACGCAGGGGCGCCCAGTGCGGATGACCTCATAGGCGACCTTGGTGGCCTCTCCCTCGCTGCATCCGCCGCCGATGCTGCCTGAAATGCGCCCATCCGGCCATACCAGGAGCTTTGCGCCAACGCCGCGGGGTGCTGAGCCTTTTGCCTCGATGATGGTCGCAATGGCAAAGGGCGGCTCTTTGACGCTCTTTAACGCTACAAGCACCTCCCGGTCCAGCTCCGGCCACGCCTCCTTGTTGAGCGTGCGTTTGTAGAGGATGACCTCCCCCAAAATGGAAATGGCGATTTCCGCAGGCGTGACCGCGCCGATCTTGATGCCGATGGGCGCGCAGACCTTCTCCATGCGTTCCTCGGCAATGCCCTCTTCCACAAGCGCCTGCTTGACCGTCCGCACGCGGTTTTTGGAGCCGATCATGCCCAGGTATGCCAGCGGATATTTGGTCAGTTCCCGCAGGCACATTTTATCGTGCCTATGCCCGCGTGTAATGACCACCACAAAGCAGAACGGATCGAGGCGCAGTTGATCGAACACGCGCTCAAACGATTCACAGATAACTTCCGCCGCCAGCGGAAAGCGGGGCGCGTTTGCAAACGCGGGCCTGTCGTCCACCACGGTAACGGAAAACCCGCATTTTGCGCCAAACTCCACCAAGGGGAGCGCAATGTGCCCGCCGCCCAATACAATCAGCCGCGGTTCCGGCACAAAGGGTTCCGCAAACGCCGCGCCGTCATCTCCGCGTTTCTGATATTGCAGCTCACTTTTTTCAAACGCCGCTTTTGCAAGCGCGGCATGGGGTGAAGCCTGTCCTTCTAAGCTATCCGCAAAGAATACCTGCTTTTGTACCGTTTCGCCTTCAATTGCCGTTACAAGCACGGAGCGCTTGCCCATGTTGAGCGCATCCCAAATCTGATGGTAGTATTCGCGCTGCATCGCGTTTCCCCCATTTTTCTTCTTTTTTGTATCGTAGCGCAGTTGATGAGGGCTTGTCAACGCACCGGGGCGCATAAACGAAAGGGGAGGGCACATCCGCCCGATGTACCCTCCCTTGATGATAAGCAATGTGGAAAAAGAACCTGCGTTTATTCCGCAAAGAGCGCCGTGGAAAGATAACGCTCGCCGGTATCGGGCAACAGGACAACGATGAGCTTCCCGGCATTCTCGGGGCGCTTTGCAAGCTCTGTCGCCGCATGGAGCGCAGCGCCCGAGGAAATGCCGACAAGCAGCCCTTCTGCAGCCGCAGCCGCACGACCCGCGGCAAACGCTTCCTCATTTTTGACCTTGATGATTTCATCATAAATGGAGGTATTCAATACATCCGGCACAAAGCCTGCGCCAATGCCCTGAATTTTATGCGGGCCGGGCCTGCCTTCAGAGAGCACCGGAGAGTCAAACGGCTCTACGGCAACGATTTTCACGTTGGGGTTCTTTCCCTTCAAATATTCGCCAACGCCGGTGATGGTACCGCCGGTGCCGATGCCACCTACAAAGATATCCACCTTGCCATCGGTATCCTCCCAAATCTCCGGGCCGGTCGTCGCCTTATGTACGGCAGGGTTTGCGGGGTTGGTGAATTGGCCGGGCACAAAGGAATTGGGCGTTTCAAGCGCAAGCTCTTCCGCCTTTGCAATTGCGCCCTTCATGCCTTTTGCGCCTTCGGTCAGCACAAGCTCCGCGCCATAGGCCTTTAAGAGGTTCCTGCGCTCCACGCTCATGGTCTCCGGCATGGTGAGGATAATCCGGTAGCCGCGCGCCGCGGCGACGGACGCAAGGCCGATGCCGGTGTTGCCGCTGGTGGGTTCGATAATCACCGAATCGGGCTTCAAAATGCCGCGCTGTTCCGCGTCCTCGATCATGGACTTTGCGATCCTGTCCTTTACGCTGCCCGCGGGATTATAATATTCTAATTTTGCGACGATGGTCGCCTTCACATCGTTTTTCCTGTTATAATTGCCAAGCTCCAAAAGCGGCGTCTTGCCAATCAGGTCCGTTAAACTTTTATAGATGGTAGACATTGCAGTTCCTCCTAAATCATTATTTCCTATATGATTACTATGTTATACATAACGTACCTCGAATGTGCCTCTTTGTCAAGTAGTTTTTCTATATTTTATAAAATAAACCGTAGACTCAACTATTGACATACTCTCTGCAGTTTTTTATCATAAATTCATATTTAAACAGTATGATTATGCTTCGTTTCTTATGCGTCACGGACACCATGGAGGCGGACGGAAGGAGTTATACAATGGATTTGGAAACGCTGTGTATTCATGGCGATATTACGGCCTATGAGGGAACGGGTTCCATCACCATTCCCATCTATCAGACCGCAACATTTGCCCACCCCGGCGTTGGAGAGAGCACGGGGTATGACTACAGCCGTGTACAGAACCCCACGCGCGAACATTTGGAAAAGACCGTTGCCGCACTGGAAGGCGGGCTTGACGCGCTGGCTTTTTCGAGCGGTATGGCGGCTATCTCCCTGATGATGGAGCTTTTTAAGCCCGGCGACCATATCCTTGCTTCCGACGATCTTTACGGCGGTTCCATCCGCCTGTTTCGGAGCATCTCCGAAAAAAACGGCCTAACTTGTGAGCTTTGCGATACCAGCGATCTTTCCGCGCTCGAACAGCGCATCCGCCCCCGCACAAAGGCGATCTTTATTGAAACGCCCACCAATCCCATGATGCTGGTGACGGATATCGCGGCTGTCGCGGCGCTTTGTAAACCGCGCGGCATCCGCCTGATTGTAGACAACACATTTTTAACGCCTTATTTCCAGCGTCCTTTATTGCTGGGTGCGGATATCGTCACGCACAGCGGCACGAAATACCTTGGCGGCCACAACGATACGCTTGCGGGCTTTCTTGTCGTAAAAGACCCGGAGTTGAGCGAGCGCCTGCGGTTTTTATATAAAACGGTAGGCCCATGCCTTTCCCCGTTTGACAGCTTTCTCATTACCCGGGGAATGAAAACGCTTGGAGTGCGCATGGAACGCCAGCAGGAAAACGCGCAGGCAGTCGCCGAATGGTTACTTGCGCAGGATGCTGTGAAGCATGTATACTATGTTGGATTGCAGGATCATCCCGGCTATGCCGTTTCCTGCCGCCAGGCCACCGGCTTTGGCGCTATGATTTCGTTCCGTGTGGCGGACGCCGCGCTTGCCCGGCAGATCCTTGAGCGTGTAAGGCTCATCCGTTATGCGGAAAGCCTTGGCGGTGTCGAGTCGCTCATCACCTACCCCATGCTGCAGACGCATGCGGACATCCCTGAAGAAGAACGCGTGCGCAAGGGTATTGACGATTGCCTGCTACGCTTTTCCGTGGGTCTGGAGAGCGCAAAGGATATCATTGCCGATCTTGCGCAGGCCATGAAGGAGGAAGCCTGATTGCCATTTGAATTTGACAATATCATCGACCGCAGAGAAACCGACTCCATCAAGTACGATTTTGCCGTAAAACGCAACAAGCCGGCGGATATCCTGCCGCTGTGGGTTGCGGATATGGACTTTCAAACGCCCCCCGCCGTGATTGAGGCGCTCACCGCGCGCGCCCAACACGGGATATACGGGTATTCCGACGGACGGGACGCGTATTACGCCGCCGTGCAGAACTGGTTTTTTGAGAATTTCGGCTGGAAAACGGAAGCCTCCTGGATCGTCAAAACACCGGGCGTTGTTTTTGCACTAAGCGTCGCGGTGCGCGCGTTTACACAGGAGGGGGCCGCGGTGCTCATCCAGCCGCCTGTCTACTATCCGTTTACGGAAGTGGTGGAGGTCAACAAGCGTAAGCTGATCAGAAACGAGCTTGTCTACGCGGATGGACACTACCGCATCGATTTTGAGGATTTTGAACAAAAGGTTGTCGACAATGCGGTCAAGCTCTTCATTCTCTGTTCCCCGCACAATCCCGTGGGCCGCGTATGGACGCGCGAAGAGCTGACAACGCTTGGCGAGCTGTGCCTTAAGCACAATGTGCTCGTCATCTCCGATGAGATTCATGCAGACTTTACCTACCCCGGCCATCCGCATACGGTGTTTGCAAGCATTGACGAGCGGTTTTTAAACAACACCGTCACCTGCACCGCGCCAAGCAAGACCTTCAACCTGGCGGCGCTGCAGGTTTCAAACATCCTGATTGCGCAGCGGGAACTTCGGCACAAATTCAAAGCGGAACTTACCCGCACCGGCTACAGCCAGCCCAACGTGATGGGGCTTGACGCCTGCCGCGCCGCCTACGCGCACGGCAAGCCCTGGCTGGAGGAACTGCGGACATACCTGTTGCAGAATCTGTTGTTTGCAAAAGAGTTTATCGCACAGAACATGCCCGGCGTGCGGCTGGTGGAACCCGAAGGCACATACCTGATCTGGCTGGACTTCCGCGCGCTTGGGCTTGCCGGAAAGCCGCTTGACGATCTCATCGTCTATAAAGCAGGCCTCTGGCTGGACCCGGGCGAGATGTTCGGCCCCGGCGGAGAGGGCTTCCAGCGCATCAACATCGCATGCCCTCGCGCCACGCTCGTGGAGGCGCTCACAAGGCTTGCCCGGGCGTTGAACGAGCGGCCGCGTTAAAAAGCGGCCGGTAACCCGGCACGCACATCAGCCCGCCATCCTTCAGGTTGGCGGGCTTTTTAATCGCCTTTTGCTTAGCAGGACTCCCCGCATGCATCCGTATCTTCGGAAGAGTATTCCTGCTTGAAGATTTCTGCGCTCTCTTCCCTATCGGTCTTGATTTGAAAACGGCCTACCAGTTCCTTTAGCAGCTCCGCCTGTCCGGAAAGCTCTTCGCTTGCGGCGGCTGTCTCCTCCGCCGTGGCGGAGTTCGCCTTTACCACGTAAGAAAGCTGGGAGATGTTTTGATCCACCTGCGCGATGCCTGCCGCCTGTTCATCGGAAGCTTTTGCAATGACGCCGATGAGCGCCGCCTCCTGTTCAATGCTCTGCACCATTTCCGTCAGCACCTGCGCTGTCAGGTGGAGGCTCTCGCCGCCCGCCTGCGCCTTGTTGAGCGCACTGTGTACCATACCCGCCGTTTCTTGAGCCGCCTGCGCGCTGCGTGCAGCAAGGCTCCTGACCTCTTCTGCGACCACGGCAAAGCCTTTTCCGTATGATCCCGCATGCGCTGCCTCCACCGCGGCGTTGAGAGCAAGAATATTTGTCTGGAACGCGATTTCATCAATCACGCGGATCACCTGGGAAATCTCTTTGCAGGCTGCGGATATCTCCTGCATTGCCGCCTGCGTGTTCTTCATTTGCCCTTCGCCGCGCTTCGCGCGTGCTATGGCGGCAAGCGAGAGCGCTTTTGCATCTCCTGCATGTCCTACGTTTTCCTGCGTCTGCGCGGATATCCCGGCCATCGCGGATGTCAGCGCGCTGATTGCCTCCGCCTGCTCCGCAGCGCCCTCTGAGACCACCTGGCTGCCCACGGATACCTGCCGGGTACCTGCCGCCACCTGCTCCGCGGCAACGCCGATATTGCCGATGACCTCATTCATGGCATAGATAATGGTGTTGATGGACAGCTTGAGCGCATCAAATGCCCCCGCATACTCCCGTGTGAGTTCCGCCGAAAGATCGCCTTGTGCAACACGCTGCAGCATGGAGGAGATTTCAGCAATATAGGATGCGATGCCCTCCATAGAGCCATTGAGCGATTGCTGCATCTCTGAAAAATCACCCGCATATTCCCCTGTAAACCTGTCTTCAAGGTTTCCCTTTAACAGGCTGTTGAGCATCCGGCTGACCTGCGCCATCGGCTCGGTCAGCGCGTCGATTGTCCGGTTAATGCCCGCGATCAGCGCGCGGTAAGCGCCCCTGTGCCGCGCTTCCTCCGCACGTATGGAGAGATTGCCTGAAAGCGCCGCCTCTGTCAATGCGCCCGTTTCCAAAAGCAACGATACAAGCGTATCACGCACGCGTGTGACAGAATGGCCGATATCCGCTAGCTCGTCGTTGGTGCGTACATCAAGCTCCCCATTCAGGTTGCCTTCCATAAGTTGTTCGGAGAACCGCACGATTTCCCCAACAGGCCTGAGCGCGCGCCTGAACAACAGCGAGGCGGCAACGCCAAAGCAGGCGATCCCGCCCAGAAGCAGAAACGGCATGCTGCGGAACTCACTTAATATCCTGCCGGAAGGCTCCTGTTGCTCCACCACCAGCACACTCACGATACGCTCCTGTATGCCGGGGACCTGCAGGGGATACACAAACAGATAGAGCGGCGCGCCACCGGCACTTTTATATTGATCGAGAAGCGCTCCTTCCGTGCGGCCGGCGGACGCATGGACTTCCTCCGCCCCCGCTTCGCCGCTTTTTAGCAGGGATGTTCCAATTGCTTCTTTCCTCTTTGTATGGGCAAGATATGAGCCCTCTGCTGTCATCAGGTATGCATAAGAGGACGCATAGCCGCCATCGTCATATTGCAAGGCGTCTACCGCGCCCGCAAGCACATCGAGAACCGCGACGCCCAGGAAATTGCCCTGCTCATCTAAAATCGGCTCGCATACACTCACGATGCTGACCGTCTCTTTTTTCTTGGTTTCATAAGCGTAGGGTTCCGTAATGTGGGGCGATTTTGTCTCGCCGCATCTGGCGTAATATTCCATAGCGGTATAGGCCGCCGCATTCTGAAACACTTCGGTCATCAGCGTATCTCCATTCCGCACAACGCGTATGGAAACGCCCTTTGGCGTATCCGGCAGGAACCTATCCGGCACAAAAGCGGCATGGGCGGAGTACACGCGTTCTTCCTTGAGCGTCTCGCGCAGCAGCTTTTCTATGGAGTCCTCGGTCTGCCACGCGCTTTTTGCATCCGTACGGAGGATATTGAATGTCTGCGCCAGCGTCTTTGCCTTGGTATCAATGCCAAGAAAGAACTCGCCCGCGAGGGTGGCGTTGTTCTTTGCAATCGTCCCCAGTGTTTCCCGCGCGCGGCTGACCGTTGAACGGGAAAGAAGGTACCCCGCGCCTATTGCAGCCGCGGCGAATATCAGGGTTAAGAGCAAAATCATCTGCAGGGGAATACGGATAGAGAGCCTGCGCATCAGGCCCTTGAAAGGCGTTTGCTTCATATCGCACCTCATTTTTTCATTACCAGTTCATCATCGGGATATCCGTGTAAAGGGCAAACCGCCATTTCTGTAAAACATAGATCAAGGGGGCGCATCCGCCAATTGTTATGATCAAAGAAATGAAACAAAATGTGAATAATACATGCTTTACCCGTCATTTGCACTCTGCCAGCTACAAAAACCGCGCGATGTACGGTATCATAATGATCATCGGATTTATTCTTATAGAAGGAGTGGCGCCATGAAAAAGGTAATTGTCATCGGAGCGGGTGTCTCCGGCCTGTCCGCCGCCGCCCGTCTGCAGTTTGCCGGGTATCAGGTGACGCTTCTGGAAAAAGAGGCGGCATCTGGCGGCAGGATGCAGCAGGTCTCCGGGGACGGATTTTCCTTTGATCTTGGCCCCACCATGGTCGTGATGCCCGCACTCTACCGTGAGGCCTTTGAGGCCTGCAACAAAAACCCGGACGACTATATTCTGATGGAACGCGTGGAGCCCATGCTCACACTGCAGTTTCAAAACCACGATCCGCTTGTGTTTTCCGGAGATATCGTAGAACTGACCCGCACGCTTGAACATATTGGCGGGCGGGATACGCAGGGGTATTTTTCCCACCTTGCGGGCGCCTATGGGCGTTACCTTGTTGCAAAAAACCACTTCCTCTCCCGTTCTTTCCGCGGCCCGTGGGATTTCCTGCATCCAAAAGCCATTTACCACGGCCTGCGCCTGCGCACGCTCGGCCGCGCATACGCGTCCATACCCCGCTTTGTCAAAGATGACCGGCTGAAAAAGGCTTTGGCATTCCACACGCTCTACACCGGCGCCGCGAAGCTCGACATCCCTCCGCTGTACGCCGTTCTTCCCATGATCCAACTGCTGTACGGGGTGTGGTTCATCAAGGGCGGAATGCGTACAATGGCAGAAGGCTTAAAACGCCTGTTTCTGGAACTGGGCGGAAAGCTGCAGCTCAATAAAAACGTAGAAGAAATTCTAATCCGGCAGGGGCGTGCATGCGGCGTGCGCGCCAATGGAATGACCATACCGGCGGACTATGTCGTATGCAGTGCGGATTTTCCGTATGCGGTCCGGAACCTGATTGCCCGGCCGGAAAACCGGGGCAGCTATACGGACAAACTCCTTTCCAAACTGGAATACTCCTGCTCCGGTTTTGTACTCTATTTGGGACTTAACAAAAAATATCCGGTCCAATCCCTGCACACCTTCCGCTTTGCGGGTGACTTTTCAGGCAATGTGGCGGATCTCTTTGACCGCAGGCAATTGCCGTGGAACCCTTCCTTTTCCCTGTATGTGCCAAGCATTTTGGATGCCTCCCTTGCGCCGGAAGGCTGCGAGGCGCTCTATGTGTTCGTTCCCGTGCCCGGGCTTTCCGGCCGCACGATCTCCTGGGACGAAGCGGCGGTACAGACGTACCGGGATCAAATCATCCAGCTTCTTGAGAAAGAAACGCCATTCTCGGATATCAGCGAACACATCGTATTTGAGCGCCGTTTCACCCCGGAGGATTTTGAAAACCGTTTTAATGCCATGCACGGCGCGGTCTTCGGCCTGAATCCTACATCGCGGCAGAGCGACTATTTCCGCCCCCATAACAAATTCGGCGGATGCGAAAAGCTGTATTTCTGCGGCGGCAGCACGCACCCCGGCGCAGGTGTGCCCCTTGCTTTGACAAGCGCCAGGCTGGCCGCCGAAGAGCTGATGCGCGACGACCGCAGAGGTGAAGCGGCATCCCGCCCAAAAATAGCGGGGACCCTGCCGTTTCGCAGGAAAGAGGGCCCATAATGCAGGTTTGGGGATTGTTCGTTTCTCTGGCCTTTGTATGCCTGATCCTTGGAATCTCCGCGCTGCTGCAAAAAAAAGGCCTGCTGTGCGCTGTAGGCGCGCGTAAATTCATCCACATCAGCGTATCCAACTGGTGGCTCATCGCAATGGCATTTTTTAAAACGCCGATTTGGGCCGCTATCGTTCCGGCGCTGTTCATCCTGGTCAATACGCTCAGCCACCGGTACCGGCTGATTCCCGCCATGGAGCGCGGAAAAGACGCGGGCTATGGTACTGTTTACTATGCTGTTTCGCTCACCATACTCGCGCTGTTTGCCTTTGGTCCATTGAGCCGCCCATATGTCGGCGCTCTGGGCATCTTCTCCATGGGGTATGGGGATGGCATTGCCGCCGTTGCGGGACAGCGGTATGGAAAGAGAACATACCGTATCTGGCGCACAGAAAAAAGCTACATCGGCAGCGCCGCCATGTTCCTGTTTTCCTATGCCGCCTGCCTGCTGGTCCTGCTCTCTACCGGAAGGCATGCGCCGTTTCCCGCACTGGTGCTTGCATCAGCCGCAACGGTATTGGAAGCCGTAACGCCGCTTGAGCTTGATAACCTCACGGTGCCGCTTGGCGTCTCCCTGCTGTACCAGCTGTTGTTTTTTATCTGATCTTTATAATTTCTCCATTTAAGGAGCGCGGTATGCTGTTTGACGTTATGATCGGCTTTCTGGGGAGTCTCCTCATCGCCGGTTTTTCCATAAAAAAAAGATTGCTGACCGCGTGGGGCGCTGTACTGAGCGTTATCGCCGGCACACTTTACGGCCTGTTTGGCAGCTGGCGGCTATGGATGCTGTTGATCCTGTTCTTTCTAAGCGCCAATCTCATTTCCCGCGTACGGGACAGATCCGTTCCCACCGACGGCAAACTGAAGAAGGATGGCCCCCGGAACGCTTACCAGGTGCTTTGCAACAGCATCCCCGCCCTCATCTGCGGCGCGCTCTTCTTTTTTACAGGCAACCGGCTCTATCTTGTGATTGCCTGCGGCGCGATCGCGTCTGCGACCGCCGATACCTGGGCCTCCGAAATCGGCATCTTAAGCAGGCGGCTGCCCGTCTCCATCCTGACCGGCAGGCCCATGGGAAAGGGGCTTTCCGGCGGGGTAAGCGCGCTTGGGCTTTTCTCCACCCTGCTCGGTTCCTCTTTTATAGCGCTTGCCGCACTGCTTTTATACGGGCAGGCCTTGCTGCTTAGAGAAACGCAATGGAACACGTTTTTCCTTATCACCGTATGCGGCGTATTCGGTTCCCTCATCGACAGCTTTCTTGGCGCGACCGTACAGGCGAAATACCGGTGCGCCGATACGGACATGATTGTGGAAAAGCGGCTTCCGGGGGAGGGGTGCGCTCTTGTTTCCGGCGTCGCCTGGGTCAACAACGATCTTGTCAATATGACAAGCGGCCTGCTTGCATGCGTTTTATGTATCCTGCTGGGCTGGCCTGCGTTATAGGGAACGGCCTACTCTCCGGGGATAGAATACAGGTTTCTCCGCGGAAAGGGCATCCCGGATCAGGTACGTCGCCCAGTATTCATGATAGGTGACAATACCTTTCTGCTTCATATCCGTTGCGATCTCCACACCGATATAGCGCCAGTGCCACGGTTCAAATCCAAACCCGGTGATTTCCGATCGCCCCTTGGGATAGCTCAAAATGAACCCGTACCGGTAGGCGTGCTGCCTGAGCCACGCGTATTCGCGCGTCTTTTCATAATCGTATTCCCCCAGGGTTTTATAGGTCACGTTCTTTTTGCGCAGGTCAAACGCAAGTCCCGTCTGGTGCTCGGAATGCCCCGGCCAGGCATACCACAGGCTATTCGCGCTGCCTCGCTTCTTGTTGATTCGATATCCCGCCTTGATATAAAGCTGCAGCCCTTCCTTTTCCATATCCTTTGCCATACCTAAAAACGCCTTGTAGCAATCCTCCCGCAGGGTGACGCCGCTTTGCGCGTAGTTCCGGTCCACCTTCACAAGATTTTTCGGCTTATAGCCGGTCGGCAGCGCGTAATGCTTGCTCACAAATACGTCCACACGCTCGGGCTGTGCGATCTGGACGGTATTTTTATAATTGGGCTGATCCAGCCCCAAATTGACTGTTATCAACACATCCTCGTATTCCATGCCCGGATTCTTCTTTAGAAAGGCAGCATACCTTGGTTCATACGCCTCTATATAATTGTCCGGATTGTTGCGCGCATAGGAAGCCGTCCACACAAACACCCCTATGAGTACAATCACGACGCTCAACATTTTTTTCATAAGCCACCCCTGATGCCGTGCGGCAAGTTCCGTTCAGAGTCCATACGGCAGGCTTATTGTGTGCGCGTATGGCTCCGCTTCATGCAAGCGCCGCCATCCATAATCACCCAATATAGCGCGGGTACTTGTTTTATACAGGCCAACTGGTATAATTACTCCTTAAGCGATCAAAAACAGGAAAGCGAGAAGGCAATGGAGCAAACGACGCGAACGCAAAACAAAATGGGGGTCATGCCGGTGGGCAGGCTGTTGCTCGGCATGTCCGCACCCGTCATGCTCTCCATGTTCATACAAGCCTGTTACAACATTGTGGACAGCATCTTTGTGGCGCAATTGAGCGAAAACGCGCTGACGGCGGTCTCTTTGGCGTTTCCGATGCAGATGCTGATGATTTCCGTAGCGGTAGGCACGGGCATCGGCATGAATTCGCTCATCTCCCGCCGTTTGGGGGAACGACGCTTTGAAGAGGCGAACCTCGCCGCGTCAAACGGGCTGTTCCTCTTAGCATTGAGCGCAATCGTATTTGCGATCTTCGGCCTGACGCTGACAAAGCCGTTTTTTCAATTGTTTACGGACGACCCTGAAATCCTGCAGATGGGTGTGGACTACCTTTCCATCTGCATGATCTACTGTTTGAGCGTCTTCCTGCAGATCGGCTGCGAGCGCATCCTGCAGGCCACAGGAAATACGCTCTACCCCATGCTCATGCAACTGGCCGGTGCCATCACCAACATCATACTGGACCCTATCCTGATATTCGGTTATTTCGGGTTCCCGGCCATGGGCGTTTCTGGTGCCGCCATCGCAACGGTCGCAGGGCAGCTCGTTGGGATGCTCTTCAGCTTCTGCCTGATCTTCATGAAGGAGCACGAGGTGAAGGTGCGCATCCACAGCTTCCGCCCAAACCTGCGCCTGATCGGCGAAATTTATGCGGTAGGCGCGCCGTCCATCGTCATGCAGTCCATCGGCACCGTCATGACGTTCGGCCTCAACAAAATCCTGATCCTGTTTACGCCGACGGCGGTATCGGTGCTGGGTATCTATTTTAAAATGAATTCCTTCGTGTTCATGCCCGTGTTTGCGCTCAACGGCGCATCCATGAGCATCATTGCCTACAACTTCGGCGCGCGGCAAAAAAAGCGCGTGACGGATACGCTAAAGACCACGATCCTGTACGGCTTGATTATTATGGGCGTGGGCGTTCTATTGTTCCAATTCTTTGCGGAAGAAATGCTGCTGCTGTTTAAGGCGTCTCCTGAAATGCTGCACATCGGCATCCCCGCGCTGCGCATCATCAGCGCCGGCTTCCCGGGCGCCGCGATCGGCATCGCCTGTTCTACGTTCTTCCAGGCAGTCGGAAAGGGGACGATGAGCCTGTTGATGAGCGCGGTCCGTCAGCTCATTGCCATCCTCCCGGTTGCGTACCTGTTTGCAAGGCTGTTCGGGCTTTCGGCGGTATGGTTTGCGTTCCCCGTCTCGGAGATTGTGGCGTTTGCATTATGCATGCTCCTGCTCACTTCCGTACACCGCACAATGATCCGCCCGCTTGACGATCTGCTGCCGGAGGAAGGCATGGCGGAACTACAGCCTGAATAAGGACAGATAGACATACAGCCCGCAGACATATTCTGCGGGCTGTTTTCATCTTCAAACAGTCAGAGATTTGATACGGGAGGATGGGAAAGCAGTCTCAGCCTTTTTGCGCAAACTCCACCTTTTCTCCATTAGCGCCGTATACAATAAACCAGCGGAGGTTGTGAGGAGGCCAATACGTGGACGTGTTCACGCAATCTTCCATAAAGCGCATCCCCATCGCCTTACATTGCACAAAGGCTGCGTCCACATCGCTTACTTCTATGGCGATATGATCAAACGCCCCGGCTTTTCCGGCAATCTCCAGCCGTTCAAACACTTCAATCTTCAGGTTGCTCAATAAAATATGCACGACCCGGATCGGGCGGCCCTCGTCCTCATCCGCCTTTTCGAGTACGACTGTCCCACCCAGCGACTCATAGAATTTGATGGTAGCGTCCATGTCGGTTGTGGGAAGGCCGATGTGGTGAAACCCTGTCAAAAGCTCTTTCATGAGGGAAACCTCCTTGTTGCTTGAAACATGCGCCCGATGCCTGCATAGCATCCGGCACAGGAATTCAGCATTTTAAAAAGACATCTTTCCCAATTATAGGAGCTTTTCGTTTGTGATGCAACCTATTTGCCGTCTTATCGAGAACCGCTTCCCTACCTGAAATAAAAACGTTTTGGTATTGACAATTTTCCTGCCAACCAGCAAGATATTAATATAAACTTTGGGGTTTAATATGAAAAAGAATCGAAACGTTATTACAATCAAAGATGTTGCCGCAAAAGCCGGTGTTGCCATTTCAACGGTATCGCTTGTATTGAACAACCGCGATTCCGTAAAGGACAGTACCCGGCTCCGCGTAGAAGCTGCCGCAAAAGAGCTTGGATATGTCCGCAACAGCATTGCCGCCTCCATGAAAACCGGGCACACAAAAATCATTGTGGCCATCGTACCGGATTTCATCAACGATTTCTTCACCTATGCTGTACAGGGCATCACCGAAGTTGCGACGGAGCGCGGTTATTTTACGCTTGTATTTGCCACCAGCGAGTCTCCGAAAAAAGAGGAGGAGCTGTTTCATGGAGAGATCGGCCAGATCATTGACGGCGCAATCCTGGTCCCTACCATTGAGGACGAGGCTTTTTATGACGGATTGTCCACGCCCGTTGTGTTGATCGACCGAACCGTCGGTAACCTGAACGCCGTCACAATCGACAACTATAAGGGCGCCTATCTTGCCACAAAGGAACTGATCAACGCAGGCCACACGAAAATCGCCGCCATCAACGGCGACCGTGACTTTATGATCTATACCAACCGCAAAAGAGGCTTTGAGGACGCCATGCGCGAGCACGGCATCCCCATACAGGAGCAATACATCAAGCAGGGAGAATGGTATCAGCACAGCGGCTATGCGCTCACAGGCGAACTCCTGACCGGAGACGATCCGCCAACCGCAATCTTTGCTGCCAACAACCAGATCAGCATCGGCTGCATCAATTACCTGCGAGACCATGGCATTCAAATCGGACAGGATATCTCGCTGACCGCATTTGACGATTCGCTTCTGGCCCGCACCATACGCCCCGCAGTCACCGTTATCGACAGACCGACCATTGAAATGGGGCGGATTGCGGCGCGGATGCTGCTTGATATCCTCAGCGGCAACAGGAAAGAGCCGCTGCAGAAAATGCTTGATGTCAAGCTGATCCGCCGCGGCTCCGTTACAAAGCTCATCCCCTGAATGCAGGCATAGCCTGCACATCGGGCGATCCGGTTTTATAAAGCAGTTTCTTCTGCATACTCTCCCAAACGCAAATAGCGCCCATACGCTGCGGCATACGCCGCAGCATTTGTCTTTTGGGGAAGATACGTATGCAGATACCCCTCGCACATATGGCGCTGCGCTTCCTCAATGCGTGCATATTCGCCCGCAGAAACCGCGGCATAGATCGCAGCGCCCCTTGCGCAGGCCTGCAAGGAGGACGAAACCTTGATCGGCATACCCAGCACATCGCTTAACACCTGCATGATGTAGGGTGATTTCTGTGCAATCCCCCCAACGGCAATGACCTCCTGAATTTCAATGCCTTCGCTGATAAGCGCATCTATGAGTCTCTTCTGTCCAAACGCCGCCGCCATGGCGAGCGCCTGATAGACGGCAGGTGCCGTTGTACCAAGCGTAAGCCGCGAGATCGCGCCCATGACCTCTTCGTTTGTATTGGGATACCTTCTTCCATTGAACCAGTCAAGCGCCGTCAGCGCCCCTTCCACTGGCAGCAATGCCGCCTCCTGCTGTAAACGCCCCAAAACCTGCGCTTCCATCCGGGAAGCAAGCTCCGCATGCTGCCCCGGCTCCATATCGCGAAGTGTCTGCATGGGCCACAGTAAAAAGCGTTTGAGCCACGCAAACAGGTCGCCAAAGGAGGCCTGGCTCGTCTCAAAGCCGATAAAACCCGGTATGATGCTGTTTTCCGCCTGCCCGCCGATTGCGCACAGCTGTTTGCCCGCGAGCTTATCTGCATGCTCCACCATCATGTTGACAGCAGAGGTACCGATGTTGATCACCATCACATTGGGCGCGACGCCTGCGCCCACAGCACCCGCATGCGCGTCAAGCGAGCTGCCCCCAATGAGAACATGCTCTCCTACACCCAGCCGCTGCGCCCATTTCCTGCTGATTTTCCCCACACAATGGTCCGATGGCTGCGGTTTTGCATACGTGCTGCCCACATGCGCAAGGTACGGGTCGAGACTTTGGAGGCACACTGCTGAAGGGAGGCCGTTCCAATCGCTGTGCCAAAGCGCCTTATGCCCCGCGGCACAGGCGCAGCGGTACATGGTATGCGGCTGTGTATTCCCCGTCAGGAGCCCAGGCATCCAGTCGCAATGCTCCACCCAGGAGTAGGCCGCCGCTTCGACCTGTTCATCCATGCGGATGGTGTGCAATATCTTCGCCCAGTACCATTCCGAGCAATAAGCGCCCTGATACTTTGTATAGTCTACGCCATTATCATTTGAGAACGCCGCATTGATCTCTGCCGCTTCCCGTATTGCGGTATGATCCTTCCACAGATGAAACATGGCGTTGGGGTTCTCCATAAACTCCGGCAGCAGCGCAAGGGGCGTGCCCGTATGGTCTACCGGGCACGGGGTGGAGCCCGTCGCCGCAAAAGAAATAGCTGTGATGTTCTCCCGCACCTCGCCGCTCACGGCATCCAGCAGCGCATGCATTGCGTCTGTGAACGCCTCGATATAATCCAGCGGGTGCTGGCGGAACATCCGTTTCTCCATATCCTGATACTTTCCCGCAAGCCACCTTGGGTAACCGCGTTCCGTTTGCGCCATCATTGTTCCGTCGGCGGTATTGATGGCCACCGCCCGTACCGAATCGCTTCCAAAATCCACACCGATGACATACCATTCCATAACCGGCCTCCTTTTTCCTTACGAAACAATACGGGTCAAAGACCCTCGGCTTACCTGCCGGAGCTTTCACCCGTATTGTGTAAAATCGAACGTATTAGTTTTCCAGCCTGCCCTTGTTCTTGAGAAGGTCAAATGCTACCGCCAGTATAATGACGACGCCTTTGATGACCATCTGCACGTAGGAAGAAATGTGCAGGAGATTCAATCCATTGCTCAGTACGCCGATGACCAGCGCGCCGATGAGCGTTCCGCCAATCGTGCCGATACCGCCCGCAAAGCTCGTGCCGCCGAGCACAGCCGCCGCAATCGCGTCCGATTCATACCCCTGACCCGCCGTAGGCTGCCCCGAATACATGCGGGACGCCAATATGATGCCCGCAAGCGCCGCCATCAGCGCCGAGATGATATACACATTGATCGTCAGTCCGTTGATGCGGATGCCGGAGAATTTTGCCGCTGTGATATTGCCGCCCACCGCATACATCCGCCGTCCAAACTTGGTCCGGTACAGGATGATGGAAATCATGATCATCACGGCTGCCACGATATAGATCGGGATGGGGATCCCCAGCAGGTAACCGTTGCCCATTGAGGTAAATATCTGGTCCTTGCAGGCGACCGACCGGCCGTTTGTGATGATGTAAGCAAGCCCTCTGATAATGCCCTGCATGGACAATGTGACGATAAACGGCGGCATTTTGATGTAGGCAACGATCATCCCGTTTACTGCGCCAATTACCGCGCCCAGAAGGAGCGCAAGGAGGATTGCGATTGCAAGCGGCACATTTGCCTCAAGCAGCATCACAACCGCGACGCCGCTCGCCCCAACGACCGAGCCTACGGTCAGATCAATGCCTCCGATGATCAGGACGAATGTCATGCCGAACGCAATCAGGGAATTGATGCAAATCTGCCGCAGCACGGAGAGCAGGTTCTTCCCGGTAAGAAACGAGTCGGTCGACAACGTCAGTATCGTGCACAGAACAAGCAGACCAAGCATCGTGCCGTAATTGTTCTTGATAAATTTGGTGACAGGGTCTCTGCCGAACACCAGTTTGTTACGCTTCTCGTTGTTCACCATTGATTCCTCCTGATGCAAGCTGCATAATGCGTTCCTGTGAGAATAGCTCCATCTCGTCCCGGCGCAATTCGCCCGAAATACGTCCTTCGCACATCACGATAATCCTGTGACTGAGGTTGATGATCTCCTCCATCTCCGAGGAGATCAGAAGAATTGCCATGCCTTGCGCGGCCAGCTCCGAGATCAGGTGGTAAATTTCCGACTTTGCGCCGATATCGATGCCGCGCGTCGGCTCATCCAGTATCAGAATGTTCGGGTTTGTCGCCAGCCATTTGGAAACTACGACCTTTTGCTGGTTCCCGCCGGAAAGATAACGAACCAACTGGTCGGTCGACGTCATCTTGATGGAAAGGCGGTTTGCGTAATCGTCAACAATGTCTTTTTCCTTGTGCCTGTTGATCCTAATAAACCGGATAAACTGTTCCAGCACGGAGATCGTGATGTTATAGCGGATGGGATTCTGCAGGAAGAGGCCTTCCGTTTTTCTGCTTTCAGGCACATATCCAATGCCGTGCCGGATCGCTTCGCGCGGCGAATCGATGCGTACCTTCTTCCCATCAAGGTACAGTTCCCCGGCCTCGAGCTTATCAATGCCGAATATCGCGCGGGCAAGCTCGGTACGGCCTGCGCCTACCAGCCCGGAAAATCCGAGTATCTCGCCCTTATGGATGCAAAAATCGATATTGCGTAATTTCTTATTCTGAAACCCTTTTACACGGAGGCACTCCTCTCCGTGCGCCGGACTCGTATTCAAATCATAGATTTCGGAGATCTCCCGGCCTACCATCATGGATATGATGGCGTCCTGCGTCAGATTCTTTGTAAGCTCCGTTCCGATGAGCTGCCCGTCGCGCAGCACGGTGACGGAATCCGCAATGCGGAAAATCTCGTCCATTCTGTGTGAGATGTATATAATTGCAATTCCCGCGGATTTTAGTGCATGAATTTGTGCAAAGAGCTGCTCAATTTCTATATTTGTCAGGGAGGAGGTGGGTTCGTCCATCACGATCAGCCTCGCGTTTGAAAGCAGCGCGCGTGAAATTTCCACCATCTGCTGCTTTGCAATGCTCAGCTCCCCGACCTTTACGCGTGCGTCAATCTGCATCCCCAGGGAATCGAGCACACCCTGCGCGCGCGCGACCATCTCTTTGTCATTGAGGAAGACGCCGGTATCCCCGGTGACCTCCGCACCCATAAACAGGTTGTCCGCAACGCTCATGTTCTCTGCAAGGCATATTTCCTGATGGATGATGCTGATGCCATGCGCCTTTGCGCTTTGTACGCCGTGGATCGTTACATCTTTTCCCGCGATTCGGATCGAGCCTGCGCCTTCGTCCTTCTCATGAATGCCGCCAAGTATTTTAATGAGCGTCGATTTGCCCGCGCCGTTTTCCCCCATCAGCGCGCGCACTTCTCCGGCCTTTATTTGAATGTGTACCGAATCCAGAACCTTTGCGCCGGGAAACGTTTTGTTGATGTCATGCATCTCAAGAAAATACTCGGACGCCATCTTTTCCTCCTAACCCTCTGACTGTACCTAAGCGTTTGCGCTCCCCGGCGCGCCTTAACAAAGCGCGCCGGGGAAGCAACTATACATCAGTATACGTGTTCCTGTCAGTTCTTCAAGCAGATTAATTTCCCGCGTTGGATGCATCCACCAGTTCTACGGGAACCTTCACGTCCGCCTCCACCGTTGCGCCTGCAATGACCTGATAGGCGGTTTCGATGCTGATGGAACCGATATCCTTGGGATGCTGTGCTGCGGATGCAAGCATTTTGCCCTGTGCAATGGCAGCCTTGCCTTCGGTGGAACCGTCAACGCCCACGATCTTGATGGCATCGAGCAGGCCTGCGCTCTCCACCGCCGCCGCGCAGCCGATCGCGGAAGGATCGTTGAGTGCGAATACGCCTGCAAGGTCAGGATATGCCTGCAGGATGTTCTCCATCACGGGCAGTGCGGTATCAACGCCGGGCTGAATTTCCTGGGATTCCACGATCTCCATTTCGGGGTACTTTTTCACGGAATCGATAAAGCCGTTTGCCCTGTCCAGGCAGACCTGCGCAACATTGTAGGTCAGCATTGCGACCTTGCCCTTGCCGCCCAATTCCTTTGCGAGCGCTTCGCCGATCAGCTGTCCTGCCATAAAGTTGTCGGAAGCGACGGTGGATACCACGGAGCTTGCATCGTTTACAGGCGAATTGTATGCAATCACCGGAATGTTCGCGGCCTTGCACTGTTCCAAAGCTGCCTGAATGCCATTAGAGTCCACCGGGTCGATCAGCATGACGTTGACGCTCTGCTGGATCATATCCTCGATGTCGGAAATCTGCTTTGCGGGATCAAACGCGGCGTCCATGACGATGAGCTGATCGCCGTCCTTCATGGCGCTCTTCATGCCGTCGAGGATTTCAATGTAGAACGGGTTGGCCTGGTCGGCTACCGAGACGCCGATCTTGACCGGGTTGGCCGCTTCTGCCGCGGGAGCCTCACTTTCCTGTGCAGCGGGGGTTTGCGCTGCGGCCGGCGTTTCCTGTGCGGGGGCCGCACAGGCACTCAGCAGCATGGCCATGACGACCATGACCGACAACAGTACCGTCCATTTCTTGCTCATATTCTTTTCCTCCTGTTATTTACTTTGTGCATGCACAAACTTATAGTTTAGTACGGACCTTACCAGGCTGTATAGCCTCCATCGAGCACATAGGTGGAACCCGTCGCAAACCCGGCTGCATCCGAAGCGAGGTAAACCGCCAATCCCATCAGCTCTTCCGCCTTGCCGGAGCGGCCCATGGGCGTCATGGAAAACCACCGTTCGATCGCGGGATCTTTTCTCTGATAACGGTCTTCGCTCATTTCCGTCCGGATATAACCGGGGCAGATCGCGTTGACGCGTACGCCCCTTGTAGCCCACTCCGTCGCCATGGATTTTGTAAGCATGATAAGGCCGCCCTTGGACGCGTTGTACGCACACTGGTTCTGGGGCGTATTGACAACCATGCCGGACATGGAGGCGATGTTTACAATGCTGCCCTTCCCCTGCTCGAGCATCACCTTGCCCACCTCGCGGGAAACAATGAAGGGGCCGGTCAGATTGACGTCGATGACTTCCTTCCAATCTTCCGTGGTGACCTTTTCCGCGTCATCCCCGCGCCAGGTTCCCGCATTGTTGAACAGGATATCGATCTTCCCATATTCCTTAAGTACAGCTACGACCATCGCCTTGATATCGTCCTCATTGCGCATATCGCCCTGGATGACCGTGCATTTGACGCCGTAGGATTCAATGATGGGCTTGGTTTCCATTGCGCTTTGTGTACGCCTTGCGGCTATGATGATATCGGCCCCCGCCTGCGCGAGGCCCATGGCCATCGCTTTACCAAGCCCCTGGCCGCCGCCTGTCACAATCGCATTGCGGCCTTTGAGAGAGAGTTGTTCCATTACATTCATTACGCTTTTTTCCGTCCTCGTCTTGATATTGCTTTTCTACTTTAGAGAATGAGTTCGATCTGGTCTTTTTCCTCGTACTGCACAACAACGCAATCATTTTTGTAGATCCGCTGCGGCAGAACGATCAGCACATGCGCCTGTTCACGGTTGACGGGGAACCCGCCATAGTGCCATACGCCCGTATGAATGTGCAGCACCGTTCCGCAGGGAACATAGAACGCTTCCGTCAATTCGGGAACAGGGTCCTTCGTTGGCGGCGCCGCATGAAAGATGATATCGTCGTCCATCACGACGATCGCCTCGCCCGTGGTGTTGTGGTATTCGGAGGCCGTCACCACCATCTTTTCCGCCTTATGCAAAACAAGCGGCGAAAGCCCTATCGGCATGCTCCCCGAAACAGGGAAGAGCACCTGATCGTTATAAAAATCTCCCATGTGGTTTCCCGTGGGATTGGTAATGCTTGTGTAACTGCCGTACGGGCGGAAGCTTTCCGCCGTCAGTGGCTTGACCTTTACTGTTCTCATTGCTGTTCCCCTCTTTTTGATTTCATGGCAACCGCCGCCCGCGCGCTCGAAGCGATCTGCTCAGGCGTAAGGCCGTAGCGTGTAAGCAGCTCATCCGCATTGCCGGATTTGCCGAACGTGTCCTGCGTACCCACCCGCTTTACCGGAACAGGGCAAATCCCTGATACCAGCTCCGCAATCGCGGCACCCAGGCCGCCCAATACGGAATGTTCTTCGGCTGTCACAATCGCGCCTGTCTGCATGGCTGCTTCTAGTACCGCGGCTTCATCGAGCGGCTTGATAGTGTGCATGTTCACAACCCTTGCTTCAATGCCTTCCACCGCAAGAAGCTCCGCCGCTTTGAGCGACATCGCAACCATGATTCCGGTAGAAATGATGGTAACATCCCCGCCTTTGCGCATTTGTACGGACTTGCCGATTTGAAACGCATATCCGTCAAAATCGGTAATGACCTCAAGCGCACTCCTGCCCAGGCGCAGATACGCCGGGCCTTCGTATGCGGCAAGGGCGTGTACGGCCGCGCGCGTCTCATTGGCATCCGCTGGGCAGATCACCGTCATGCCCGGAATGCTGCGCATCAGCGCAATATCTTCCAGACACTGGTGCGTTGCGCCGTCTTCCCCTACCGTGAGGCCTGCATGCGTGCCCACCACCTTGACATTCAGCCTGGGGTACGCCAGGGAATTCCTGATCTGGTCAAACGTCCTCCCGGCAGCGAACATCGCAAATGTGCTGATAAAGGGTTTTAACCCGCACGTCGCCATACCGGCGGCAATTCCCACCATGTTCGCTTCCGCGATACCCACATTATGAAAACGTTTCGAATACTGCGCATGAAACAAACAGGACATGGTGCAAGTGCTTACGTCCGCATCAAGCGCTACAATTTTCGGGTCCGCGCCGATCTCCACCAGCGCTTCGCCATAGGCGTTTCTCGTTGAAATCTTGTTACCCATTTGTGCTCATCTCCTCAACTCCGCGTGCAAGCTCGCCGAAGGCTTGTGCAAACTGTTCGTCGTTTGGTGTTTTACCGTGCCACTCGTTTTTGCCTTCCATAAAAGAGATGCCTTTTCCCTTCACCGTATTGGCAATGATCATATGCGGCTTACCCGGCGTTGCCTTGGCGGCGTCCACTGCGGCGGCAATCTGTTTCACATCATGCCCGTCGATGGATTGTGTATGGAACCCGAACGCGTTGCATTTTGCTTCAATATCGCCCATATTCATAATCTGCGCTACAGTGCCGTCAAGCTGCACCTTGTTGCTGTCCAATACCACAGTCAGATGGTCGAGGTGGCTGGACGCCGCAAACATCATGGCCTCCCATATCTGGCCCTCCTGCATCTCGCCATCTCCTATAATCGCGTAAACGTAATAGTCTTTCCCGGTCTGCTTGCCCGCAAGCGCCATCCCGACTGCCGCGGAGAGCCCCTGCCCCAGCGACCCTGTGGACATATCCACCCCCGGAACATGCGTCATTTCCGCATGGCCGGAAAGCGCGCCTTCCGTCTTCCGAAACGTTTTTAATAAATCGGATGAAAAAAATCCTCTCAGCGCAAGGGTAGGATACAAAGCGACCGTCGCATGTCCTTTGGACAAAACAAACCTGTCACGGTCTTCCCAATCCGGTTTTTCGGGATTTATGCGCATTTTTTCGAAATAAAGCACCGACATGATCTCGGATAATGAAAATGCGCCGCCTATATGTCCAGATCTTGCATTCTCTACCATTTTCAAGCCGGCTGTTCTGACATTCATTGCAATAATTTCTAATTGCAGTTTACGATTTGCTTCCATATCATCCTTCTCAAATCTTAATTTCGTAACGTTTTTATTTTTAATAGAAATGATCATTTTCACATATATATTATGTCACAGGTTCTATGATGTCAAGTCATAAACTGAAATTTGTCCGCAGTATTTTTCATGCGGCAATCGGTACCTTCCTGCAACGATTTTCATCGGAGTAGCTGCCTTAAGCACCGCCCGTATGCGAACAACGGATATTGCCGGCAATTGCAAAAGGCCGTTCCAGTCTCGGAACAGCCTTTTCTGTCGCATAATGGTGCGCACATTGCAATGAGACGGCGTATGCTACACGGCCAAATAGTGCCTGGCGGCTTCCTTGGTAAGCTCACAGGTCTTTCCCCTGGCGACGATCTGTCCCTTTTCATCATCAGATAGCAGTCCGCGAGTTTTCGCGCAAACTTCAGGTTCTGCTCCACCACAATGGCGGTGACACGGCAGGGCGCTTCGCCCCAGGTCACCGATAAGGCGCTGTGGAGCAGTGTTATTTCCTTTGGCTCCGTCGTCCAAAAGCCCTGCCGCCCATTTACCGCGGAAGCGTCACTTCCCTGCCGTTCCTGATTACATGCAGCGGCGCCCGGTGTTCCCAGATCGCATGGTAGACATCGGGCGCCTCCAGCACGACAAGGTCCGCATTGCCGCCAACTTCGAGCACGTGCCCGCGGATGCCCAGCACCTTGGCTGCCGAAGTCGTGATCATATCATATAAAAGCTCCATATCCGCAAAAGAGGTCATCCACATCAGATGTGACGCTAAGAAGGCGACCTCGATCATATTGCAGCGACCAAACGGATAATATGCATCGGCAATGTCGTCCTGCCCAAGCGCCACCGGTATCCCTGCTGCGGCCAAATCCCGCACGCGCGCATGGAGCGGACCGGTGTGCGGATCTGCCACCAGGCCGATGCCCGCCCTTTTTAACAGCGTCACCAGCTTGCGGAAATAATTTTCGCCATAGAGCGCCATCGCGCGGCAATGCTGTGCGGTTACGCGGCCCTGCCAGCCTTCTTTATGCGCGCGCAGCGCAAACATCTCCAGCGTCTTTTCCCCGGCATCGCCTACGTCGTCAAGCAGCATGGAGACATCCTTGTTGTATTTCACAGCGAGATCAAACATTCTGTCGATATGTCTTTGTTCATCCGCCTTCGTAAATTCAATCCACGGAATGCCGCCAACCACATCGGCGCCCATTTCCAGCGCCTGTATCACATAGCCTTCCGCCTCTGGCTCGCGCATTACGCCATCCTGCGGGAAAGCGACCACCTGCAGCTCCACGCGCCCCTCGAATTCCTCGCGCGCTTTGAGGAGCGCCTTTATACCCTCCAGCCTGGCCTTGGAGTCCACATCCGCAAACGCGCGGATATGCGTGTTCCCGTAGCGCAGCGCAAGCTCACACGCACGCCGGACGTTGGGCAGAATCCAACCCTCGTTATAGGCGGCTTTAAAATCGGCCGCACGCTCAATCGCCGTCATCGCGCCGCCCATGCCGCCATGATGATATTCGCCCAAGGCAGCCTGACCGGCCATTTCCAGCGTATACACCTTGCAAAGATGCAGATGCCCATTGACAAACGATTCGGTAACCAGACCGCCGCAGGCATCTATTACTTGCGTGGCTTCATGCGGAAGACTGGGCGCAAGCGCCGCAATCCTGCCGTCCTGTATGCCGATAGAGAGCAGCTCCCCGTTCCCCTTCCGGGTATGCGCGTTGGTGATTAGCAAATCATATGCCATGTGTTTTTTCCTCCATTATTTTACTGTCAGCTATGGTTCGTACCCGGCTCACATGTGCATTCGATTTCAGGATGAAAGAAGCAAAAATCTCAAATATGGCAGTAAAAAAAGAAGGTAAAACCCGGCATCTAAAAATTTAAGCTTATTATAAGTGATGTATACGGTGGTGCCTATTGTATATTTCCATAAAATACTGCGGCCACAAAGGCCTATTTTATGTGGCTTTGCACAACAGTTACAAGTCACGACAATGCCCCCATATTATCCGGGAAGCGCTATCATGCAGGTTGACATAAAGCGTTAATCTTGCTCCGGCGTTTTCACATTTTATGAAGGAAACGCCACCGTCACTTCATATTCCAGTTATTAGTCAGAAGGTATGGCTATCTGTTAGGGCCGTGACCTTTTTTCCCACAATATATCTTAACAGTTTTCCACTTTAAAGGCTCTCATGTTAGGCGAATAGCACGAAGTTCAGTCAAGGCAAGATAACAGCAATAATGGAGGCTTCGATTCTCCATAATGTTTCGGACAAGCAATTGAAAAAACTGCTTAAGTGAGGTGCGAACTATGAGCAAAAAAGAGTTTGAGCCGGCAAGCAGGGAGATGAAGCAATATCCCGATCCATAACCCAAGCGGCCTCCTAATCCTCCATTACGTTTAGCGCCGCCGGAGCTGATATGAACTTCCGATTATATTTAACCCAAGCGGTATCCAAATTTTAAGGAACCCCCGCAGGTTGCGATACGTTCACCCTGCGGGGGGCTAGAAGAGTTGGTTGGTCACATAACTGCACTATTATAATAGTGCCTTGTTTACATACCAATTTTCCGGGTTTTCAATCGCCTATAGATTCATGTTCCAATGGAGCAATATCTGCAAATTCGACATTCGGATTTTTATCCATGATACGTTGTAACACCCAATCACTTTTAAAGAGTATGACCGGCCGATCAAAGCGGTCTACCACGCGCAATATATCCCCATCAAGTACGGCCAGCACGGGGTTGGCATCTTCGGGAACAATCCATCGGGCGTGCTGATAACTTAACTGTTCTATTCTGATTTCAGCATTATACTCTCCAAGCATACGGTAAGAAAGCACTTCCAATTGAAGTGCGCCTGCGACGCCGACGATGCACCTTTCACCGGTGGACTCCGAATTGCGAAATACCTGTATTGCGCCCTCGGTTTGTAATTGATTGATCCCTTTCACAAACTGCTTGCGTTTCCCCGCGTCCATTGCGGAAACATAGGCAAAATGTTCTGCAGGAAACATCGGAATAGGATCAAAGTGGAAAGGCTTCTTTTCCGAGCACAGGGTATCTCCAATATGGAACTCACCCGAATCAAACAGCCCAACGATATCTCCGGCATACGCTTCTTCCACAACCGCTCGGTCCTGTGCCAGGAATTGTTGAGGCTGTGCAAGTCGAATATTCTTTTTCAGGCGCGCGTTATAGACCTGCATACCCTTTTCATACTGGCCGGAGCATATGCGGACAAACGCTAACCGATCCCGGTGTTTGGGATCCATATTTGCCTGTATTTTGAACACAAAACCGGCAAATTCATGATCATCAGGTGCTAAAATGCCCTTGCTGGTATTTCTGTGCCCTGGTGCCGGAGCCATCTGTATGAAATCCTCCAGGAATTGCTGTACGCCAAAGTTGTTCATTGCACTGCCGAAAAAGACAGGGGTGATCTTGCCTGAAAGAATTTTGGTTATATCATATTCCTCCCCCGCCTCGTTAAGCAGCGCTATATCCTCACAGAGTGAATTGTAGGCTTCGCTTCCAATCAACGCTTTCAATTCTGGATCATTTAATTCCATCACTTGTGACAGGGTAGCTTTGATGCCGTGGCCCCCATCGCTCTCAAACAGTTCAAGCCGCTTAAGTGCTCTGTTATACACGCCTTTAAACACGCCGTCTATACCTACAGGCCAGGTTACCGGGTAAGAGCGGATGCCAAGGGTTTTTTCAAGCTCATCGATGAGGTCAAACGGGTTTTTGCATACGCGGTCCAACTTGTTAATAAAAGTAAAAATAGGTATGCCACGTTTGCGGCACACATGGAACAGTTTCTTTGTCTGTGCCTCCACACCTTTTGCACCGTCAAGAAGCATTACAGCGCTATCTGCGGCAACCAACGTTCGATAGGTGTCCTCGCTGAAGTCTTGATGCCCAGGCGTATCAAGGATGTTAATGTGATAATCGTTGTAATTGAAATTGAGTACGCTAGAAGTTACTGAAATACCTCGCTGTTTTTCAATCTCCATCCAGTCGGATACGGCATACGTACGGGTTTTACGGCTTTTCACGCTGCCCGCTTGTCGAATCGCGCCGCCGTATAGCAGCAGTTTCTCTGTGAGGGTCGTTTTGCCTGCATCCGGGTGGGATATAATGGCGAACGTACGTCTTCTGTTGATCTCATCATGTAACCTGATTTCTTCCATTGCTTCGGTAATTTTCCTTTTTAAAATTTAATTAGCGGTAATCAATCGCTTATTTTATCAGCGCGCCTTTTCAGCCTCATCTTCTTCGCTGGCCATCAGCGAACATGATCATATCTGTTCATTAGATATCTTATCCGAATCCACCCTTTTCGACTCCTCGGGAATTCTTCAAATGTAGGGACAATTTTTCTATCCACATTGACATAACAGCCATATATGTTGCCGATCATGCTTTATCGGGCCTGAAGCGGCGCCGGATCTCCCGTACTTCTTTTTCGTTCATGCACAACCTAACTATTATAAGGAAGTGCCGTCGCAAGAAAGGCAACAGCATGAATTATATCATGCCGGAAGCGATCTTGTCTTGCTTCGGTTTTCCGGATAAATCAGAGTATGAGAAAGTTGAGCGCCTATGTTAACGGCTTCCGGCTATCCGTAAATCCAAGCGGCGAACTTCCAATTATGTTTAGGAGCGGCTACAAAGCGAACTTCGCATTCTGTTTATAATGTAGTTTTGCGGAAGTAGGCCGGACATAGGGAAAATGTTAAACGGTTTCAATTGTTGTTTATGAAGGTATTTAGATATGAATACCCTCTCAAATACTCACCATCAATTTTATTAGACAATAGGGCACTTTGCTCAACAGAGGGTATCACCCTGGATAAAAGCCGCTTATGAGCGCAAAAAGTGCCTAGGTACTTTTCCGTATTTTCAATAATCCATATTTATATCACACTGAATTTTTTCAAGTTTTGCTTATTGTCCGCATAAAACCCATAAAGCGACAAATACTACTCCTGCATCCAAAAACGCAAGGCAAACAGGAGGTTTTTTTGTTTTGAAAGCAACAGGAATCGTAAGGCGTATCGATGAACTCGGGCGCGTTGTTATCCCAAAGGAAATCCGCAGAACCCTCCGCATCAGGGAAGGCGACCCACTGGAGATTTTTACCGACCGCGAAGGCGAGGTCATCCTCAAAAAGTATTCCCCCATCGGGGAACTCAACGACTTTTCCAGGGAATACGCGGTCGCCATGCATCAGAATCTCGGGCATATTGCCGCCATCTGCGACAAGGACGTCGTCATTACCGTTGCGGGCGGCAGCAGGCGTGAGCTTTTGGAAAAAGCCATCCACGAGGATGTGGAGCAGGTGATGCAGTCCCGTACCAAGGTGATGCGCTCCGCATCCAAGGGCGACGAATTGCTTGCCATCACTGAAGGGGATGAAGAAAACCACCCCTACCGGGCGCAGGTCATTGTCCCCATATTGGCGGAAGGCGACGCCATCGGCGCTGTGATGCTCCTCTCCCGGGAACCCGACGCCGTCATGGGGCCCACAGAATTAAAGGTGGCGGAAACCGCCGCAAGTTTTATCGGCAAGCAAATGGAACAATAACGTGAAAAACGGGCGGCCAAACCGCCCGTTTTTCATGCGCGCTCTCTTCTCTTTAAACAGAACCGGCATTTATGCCACCTTCTCCATCCCATAGACGGAAAGCGGAAACTCCGGATCGTTGATGGCATCCCGATATTGGTTCTGCCCCACCGTAAAGCGGTAGGTATCTGGCTTCTTCCCTTCCTCCGTCCACTGCACCACCACCGTATAGCGGTCTTTTCCATCCCGCTGCATCGATGTAATGCGCACGCTGTCTTTGGGGCCTTCATCCCTCTGCGCAACGAGGTATGCGTCCCAATCATCGTCATACGCTATCGGCACCCCTTTTACAAGATCGGGGAGGTCCGTATATGCGCCGAAAGCTTCTGTCGCAAGCTCCTGTACCATTTTGCGGGGAATGCGCAGCCTGTGATCCCCAGCTTCTTCCACCAGCGCAAACCCGGAACCATACCGGCTGGTGAGTTCATAAAGCACAGTCCACACGAATACCGCGTCTTCAAACGAATATGCCTTGCCTGTTTTGCGCATGGCGCGAAGAATAGAGGTATACAGAGGCAGCATCGCTTCAAGCTCCTTTTGCTCCTGCTTGCTGATGCTCCTTGCAACCGCAACGGGGATGGTTTGCTGCTGTTGCGCCGGACAGCCGGAAAGCAGCATCGCCGCCAGCAGGATGATGGCGATCAATAGATACATTATCCTTTTCGTTTCAGCTTCCCTCCTCACGCCCTATCCGGCAGTTTTACTCCGAATGTATGCGTTCCCGTTCGCGTATATACGCGGATATGCACGCTGGCGCATTGTGGCTGTTCTCCATATGCCTTCTAGAAAAAGAATGCAAAAAGGGAGGCATCGCCTCCCCTTTTTCATTCGGATTAGAATACCTCGGGCTGTGGATTTATGAGCTTTGTGGACTGCATCCGGATTGTCTGCACTTTATAGCCAAACAGCGTCCGTTTCATAAGGACAATTCCATACTGCGGGACGGTCTTCTCCTCGCCGGTAGCGATATCGGTCACGATCACGTCAAGCTGGTAGCCAAACTGGTTTGGGGTCTGCCGGTCCAGTACGGGAGGCCCTGCGCGAAATCTCCAATTCTGCCGGATGGCAAGCGTCGCAAAGGTGCTCAAAAAGCGGTTTGCATACATCGCCTCCATGCCTTCGCGCGCGTACACAACGCCCCGTATTGTTCCAGATAGTATGCAAACAGCGGGTCCTCGCTCATCGGGAGCGTTGCAATGCCCTCTCCGCGCGGCTGCCCCATTTTCTTTTCGATCTTCTCCTGCATTTGAGCAAACAGCGCCCCGGCGGCCGCCGGGTCCTCCACCGTATACAGTTTTGTTAAAAACTCGGAGGCAACGTGCTCCTGCTTTCGCGTCAGGAAAAAGCACAGGAACACCGCCAAGCAGATCACAAGCACGCCAACTGCTATCAGCGCCCTGCTTTTTTTCGAACGCATCCGATCCCTCCTCGCCGCACTCTATTTACTATATTTTACATATACATCCGCCAGAACGCAAGGAATACGGCAGGATGCATCCCCACTCCGGCCGGCATCAGAGGCCCAGCCGCATGACGGTGGTATCGTCGATGCGCACCACTTCTTGAAAGCCAAGCTCCTCATACATATGCATGGTGCCGCGGTAACGCCGGGCGTTGATTTGCCCGCCCACAGGCAGCGCCAGCACAGCATCGTATCCGTCCGTCCCGAAGCTCTCCGCCGCCGCTTTTAACAGGCTCCGCGCCACACCCTGATTCCGGTAGTCCGGATGGATGACATAGCAGATGGTACATCCCGCCTTTCCCTCTGCACATATGGCGCGATATCCTCAGAAAGCCTGCTGTAGGCGCGGATATCGTTGGCGTTGCACCAGCCGATGCATTGCCCGCCATCAAAGGCGAGATACCCCTTCATGCTGCCGCCGCGGATTTCATCGAGCGCCTCGGCGCGGTTGTGTTCCCCCGGGCGCGCGCCCCATTCTTTCTCCGAACAATCCGCCTTGGTAATACCTGCAGCAACAGGTCGCCCATTTGGGCGCGTGGCAAAAATCCAGCGCATCAAAAAATTGAACAAATGTTTCCGCGAGCGCGGGAGACAAGGGTTTGACGGTGTACTGCAAGATTCGTTTTCCCCTATTGTTTTCTATCATTGTAGAAAGCACCTGCTTTCCTCGTTAAATACTGTTTCCCTTTTTTTGATACATCAGCGTCAAAAACATTCCCTGCTCCGTTTCATATGTTTTCTGGAATACAAGGCTGCAGGCATGCTCCAGTTCCAGAAAATCCGCCTGATGCAGCAGTTCCTGTTCCGTCACTCTTGTATTCACCTGCGGAAATCCATTAAACCCATTGATTCAGAGCGTTCCCCATGCCGTCAGGTGGCCGGGCAGCAAGGAGACAATGTCTTTTGGCAGGCGGTAGTGGTTGATGATGACCGTATCATACTCTCCCAGCTGTATAAACGCTTCCACTGCGCACAAGTCCATCTGCCGGGTTTCTACAGCAAGTCCCCGCGCAGAAGCAAACGCTTCCAGGCGGTGTAATGCTTTTTCGCTAAAATCCACCCCCGTGACCCGGAAGCCGTTCTGCGCGAGATAGAGTGCATTCCTGCCGTCCCCGCAGGCAATGTCAAGCGCGCTGCCTGTTTTCAGGCACGCCATGTCGCGGATGAGCGCCGCGTCCGGCGGCAGCGGCCGATCTTCCCTTGATGCAAACCGTTCGTCCCACCACGCAACGTCCCCCATAAACTGCATTATAATCTCTCCTCCGCTTGCCTGCAGCCATTCTTAAATAAAGTATTCGATCGCCTCTATAAGCGCTGCCCTCGTCGTGCTGTTAAAAAGCATCGTGGCCTCGCGCATGTCGGCAGGACCCAGCGCGTAAGGGCCATCTTCCTGATTAAAATAGTGGTACGGCACTTTGCGGTTCCATTTCTCCGGCGCATCGGTAAGAATTTCAATGTCTTTCTGACGGAAGGGCTGCTTTCTGTAGTATGGATCAAACAGGTAAACGGATTCCGCATCCGCCCCTGTAAACAACACGTAATGCCAGCAGCCGTACTTAAGACGGACGATTGCGGTCCCATTTTGCTGCAGGCCCGTCACCAGCCTGCTGTTCTGTGCCACAAACACATCCTCCTGCCGCAACGCCTCGCAGTGGATGGGGAATTTTGTGGCCTTACCGTATTGGTTGAGCCACTCGCACAAAAAGCGCATGGCCATGCCGCTGGTGCCGCTTTTGCCGCTTTCCCCCTTCTTGTTGTAACCATCGAGCGTGTAGAGCATGATGTGCTTGATCACGTCCGGACGGATTTCCTCCCGCTTAAAAAGAAAGCTCACGGCGTTCATCACGGTGGTCGGCCCGCAGTCATATTCCGTTATTTGATAGCTGAGCGGGTTTTTCATAACAGCGCTCCTATTCCTTTTGCAGGATGGCGTACACAAGGGAGGCGATGTTTACAAGCTCCTCCTCTGTGGTGTATTCGTCCCTGGAGTGGCAGCGGTTCATCGCGGTGGCGAGCACCAGCCCGGCAATCCCGTTCTGGGAAAGAAAATTATTGTCGCTGCCGCCGAACGTTGCCTCCAGTTCGCCAGAAAGTCCCATCTCCCTTGCGGCCTTCTGGAACCGCAGCGTCACAGGATGATCCTGCGGGGTCTCATAGGCATGGCATGCCTGCCTGGTTTCAAGACGGACTTCCGCCCCTATGTTCTTCGCGGTCTGTAAGAACGCTTCTTCCACCTCCCGCAGGCAGGCCACGGCCTTTTCGTGCGTATAGCTGCGGATTTCCCCGCGCACCGTGCATGTTTCCGGCACGATGTTCGTAACGGTGCCGCCCGCGATGGAGCCGATGTTCAATACCGTCTCCTCGTCCTGCCTCCCCATCCGCAGCACGGAAATCGCGCGGGCCGCAGCCGCAATGGCGTGTACACCTTTCTCCGGCTCAAACCCGGCGTGCGCCGCTCTGCCCGTTATTTGCGCGGTAAACAGGAATATGGTGGGGGCTTTCAAAGCGGCGCGCCCCACGGGGCCCGTAAGATCGAGCACATAGCATTCCTTAGAGCGGATGCGCGCATAGTCGATCTGCGCGGCGCCCGTGCAGTAGGGCTCCTCCGCCACGGTAAAGAGCACCTCAATGGGGCGGTGGGGGATATGTTCCTCCCGAAGGCTTTCCACCGCCTCAAGGATCGCTGCGATGCCCGCGTAATCGTCAGCGCCCAGTATCGTATCCCCCGCGCTTGTGATGCGACCGTCCGCATGGAGCACAGCCCGCTTATTTCGGCAGGGCTCCACGGTATCCATATGCGCGCACAGCAGCAGCGGCGCATACGGCAGGCTCCCCGCAAGGGAACCGTAGAGGTTGTTGCAACTGCCGCCGATCGCTTTCCCCGCATCGTCTTCCGCAACGGAAAAGCCAAGCTTCTTCATGCGCTCCGCCAAAAATCCCGCCATTTCGCATTCCGAAAACGAGGGGCTGTCAATTTTTACAAGCCCGGTAAAGCTCTCAATCAGACGTTCACGGTTGATGGGCATCTTAGTAACTCCTCATAATTATATAGGATATATATGATATAGAAAAACCTCGCGTTCTGCAAGCAAATTTATCCGCATCACAATGCGCAGAAGGAGAATATCCCCATCATACCACGGGATTTGGGCTCATAAAATCCCCCTACCCGCTCAAACTATGAAAAAACCGCAAAAGGGCCTGCAGCATGACGCCCGAGGGCTGGCCCGTCGTCCCCATGGAGCTTACCAGATGCGATGCGCCGCATGACGCGCCCGATACGCTGTTCCAGGTCAAATGGGACGGCGTGCGGCGCCTTGCCTATGCGTACCCGGACGGCGTAGATGCGCGCCCCCGCCATTCTCTTTGCCGGAGGTATAGGGAAATGCCCGCAACCAAGGAACTGTTTGAAATAGAAGGCCGGGCGCTGGCGCTCACCAATCTCGATAAAGTATATTTCCCCGCCATTAACGCCACCAAGGCGGAGCTGATTGAATACTACCTGACCATGGCCCCGTATATCCTTCCCTACCTCAAAAACCGTCCGTTTTCGATGCTGCATTATCCGCATGGCGTGGGCAGGGAAACCTTTTTCCAGAAGCGGCGTCCGGACGACGCGCCGGATTGGCTAGCCGGCGTGCGCATCCCTTCGCATGAGAAAACCATCGACTGGTGCCTCGTCAACGACGCGCCAAACTTAATCTACATGGTCAACCGCTCCTGTCTCGAAACGCACGCATGGTTTTCCCGTGTGCCAAATATCGAAGAGCCGGATGTCGCGATATTTGACATCGACCCTTCCGGCAATACAGGCTTTTCCCATGCCGTGGAGGGCGCGCTGCTTGTAAAGGCGGCGCTTGACGCCTACGGCCTGTTTTCTATCCCCAAGACCTCCGGCAAGACGGGCGTGCATGTTGTGGTGCCCATCGAGCCCACATCCTTTGAACAGGTGCGGAAGTTTTTGGCGGTGATCTGTAAAGCCATCGAACGCACGCAGCCGGAGCTTTTTACCACCGAGCGCATCATCAAAAAGCGGGGTGACCGCGTATATCTTGACGCCGTGCAGAACGCGCGCGGCAAGACCCTCCCCTCCCCCTACAGCGTCCGCTCCATCCCCAACGCAAGCATTTCCGCCCCACTCACCTGGGCGGAGCTGGAGAAGGGCGTAACGCCGGAGCAATTCCACATCCGCAACATACCCGCGCGCATCAAAGAAGCGGGCGACCTATTTGCGCCCGCTTATACCATGCGCCAGATTTTGCCCGAGCTATAGACCGGCAATCTCGAAGGCCTTGCTTTTGCGCCAGGCGATTGGGGCTCTGCCCCAAACCCCGCTTAGGGCTGTAGCCGTCCTAAGAACCCATTAACAGCGTCCTAAACAGGGCGTTTACAGGGGAATTTTTAAAGAGTAGCTTCTTACACCGCTCTTATGGACGCCCGGAACCTTGCTACGCTCCGCCGGCGGCCTTGCGCTTCCTTGGCTTTTTCTCCTTGGTTTCAGGCGGCTCGCTTTTCGCCTTTGTCGCCTCCACGCTCTGCCTGAGCCGCTCCATCAGGTCCACCACATTGCCCGCGGGCGTTTCCACGGCCTCCGGTTCCACCACCTGTTTTCCTTCCACCTTGGCGCGGATCAGCTTTAATAGCTCCTCGCGGTAAGCATCGTGGTATTTTTCAGGCTTGAAGTCCGCCGTCAGATTCTGCACCAGCTGAATCGCCATATCCATTTCCTCGGGCCGCACCTGCACCGTTTCGGAAAGCGCTTGAATCCCAAGCTCCGCCGTATCCCGGATTTCATCCTGGAAGTACATCATGGCGACGGAAATGGTATCCCCGATCAGCCGGATGAGGCAGAGGTGCTCTTTTTCCCGCATCGTGACCTTGGCGACTGCCACCCGTCCCGTCTGGCGCATGGCGTCCCGCAGGATGAGGTAGGACTTTTCCCCGCCCTTTTCCGGCCAGAGATAATAGGTCTTGTCAAAATAGACGGGGTCCACCTCCTCAATATGGATGAAATCCACAATATCCATATATTTCGCGCTCTTGATGGGCAGCGCGTCAAGCTCCTCACCGGTAATCAGCACGAACTTGCCCGGCTCATATTCAAAGCCCTTTACAATCTCCTCATACGCCACCTCCTTGTTGCACTTGCTGCAAAACCGCTTCTGGTTGATGGGCGTATTGCACGCCTTGTGCAGCTGCCGGAAGCTGATGTTTTCCTTTTGCGTCGCAGAGCCCATCTTGACCGGAACATTCAGCAGCCCAAAGCTGATGGCGCCTTTCCATACCGTTTGCATCGCATTCCCTCCTTTTCCTGCCCTTAGTTTGGCGGAGCGGGAAGGAAACATGCGCTCACGATATGTACATGCGTCATTTTACTGAATATGGTATATTGAAGGAAACTGTTGTTTGAGAAAGGAAGGCCTATGAACCGGAAGCAGCCCATCCGCAACGCGATAATATTGCTCGTCGTTGTTCTTTTGTTGCTGGCGGCGGCATTTGGATACCGGCAACTGACTGCGGTTTCCTTTTCCGCCCGGCTCACGGACATCCGGATGATCAACTTTGAAATATGGCGGCCTTTTTCCGATACGCCCGATACGCCCGTCACCCTAAGTGCGCCAGCGCAGCAGCAAATCATCGGCCTGATAACAGCGCCGACCTATTACCGGGATTTCATGAGCGGCGGCTATGGCGGTGATACCATGTTCATCATTTATTTAAAAGGTCAGGACAGCAATGGCGCTACTGTACGGTATTCCTGCCGTATCAGCAATTTGGGTGAGATTTTCATCGGCAATATGGACGCTGGCGGAGAACATTCTTATCTTATGGGCGATCACACCCCCTTTATCGTCAGCCGGGCCGAGCCGCGGGCTCTGTATGAGCAGATCGCCGGACTCGCGGGAATGCCGAAATAGCGCGCCGCCTTCTTTTGCGCGGAATCTCTTTTTGCAGTATAGTAAGGGCGGTGCATTGCAAAAACAATCAAACGAGGCGGATCACATGAACGAAACAAAGTTTGATGGCATGGGCAAACTCTACGCGCAATACCGGCCGTCCTACCCACAAAGCTTTATTGATTATTTGTTTTCGGACGTTGGCATCACAATGGACAGCCGGATTGCCGATATCGGTTCAGGCACCGGCATCCTCACGCGGCAATTGCTTGAAAAAGGCAACCGTATATATGCTGTTGAACCGAATGCGGATATGCGCATGACAGCCGAGGAGAATTTAAAAGCATACCCCGGCTTCATTTCCGTCAACGGTATCGCCGAACACACCACCCTTGCCGGCAACAGCATTGATTTTATTACCGTTGCGCAGGCGTTTCACTGGTTTGATAGGTGTGGCTTTCAAAAAGAATGCCAGCGTATTTTAAAGGCAGGCGGCAAGGTGATTTTAGTCTGGAACCACAAAGATGAAAACAGCGAGCCGGTACAAAAGCTTTCTGAAATCCACCGCGAATATTGCCCGAATTTTAGAGGTTTTTCCGGTGGGATGCAATTATCAGGGGACGGCCTTTTTTCTGATTTTTTTCATGGCGCGTATGATCAGAAGGTCTTTCATAATGACCTGATGTTTGACCTCAGCGGTTTTATAGGCGGCTGTCTCTCCTCTTCCTATGCGCCCAAAGAACAGGATGAAACCTATCCTGCTTATGTCGCGGAGCTGAAAGCCTTTTATCAGCAATTCAGCAGGGAAGGTCAACTTATACTGCCAAACTTTACACTTTGCTATGTTGGCAGGGTATAAATTGTGCATATTGCCCTTATCATTAGGTTGTACAGCTTGCGGGAACGCCTCGAAAAACCGCCGCTCTTTGCGTGAATATCATTTTTGCGGTATAGTAAAGGGAATCAGCTGATATACCCTTCGGGGCAGCGTTTTGTATAGCATACAAGGAGTCGTTTATGGTAGAACCGTTTGGTATGGGGATCATGTTCTCTATTGTACCCGTGATTGTCATCATCGGGTTTGTATTTGTATTTGGCACCATTATTGTGCGGGGCATCCGCAGTGCACAGCAGTGGAAGCAAAACAACGACTCACCCGTTTTAACCGTGCCCGCTACGGTAGTTGCAAAGCGCGCGGATGTCAGCTACCACCACCATCACAACCATGATATGCATGCGATGAATCACAGCTATTCCTCTACCTCTTACTATGTCACCTTCCAGGTGGAGAGCGGCGACCGCATGGAACTTCGTATAAAGGATGTGGAATACGGTATGCTGGTGGAAGGCGACACCGGTATGCTGACCATCCAGGGAAAGCGGTATTTGCAATTTGACCGGAAGCGCTGAACGTGCATTTTAAATAGCCCTATACGCGAAAGAGAATACTGTTGAGGGAGCTGTTGTACAGCTCCCCCGCGTTTTTTATAAGCAATTTTCTAATAAACCTGTGCGAAATAGGGTAAATAACTTCCTTCCAATTTATTGGAAGCCTATCTATCAAATTTATTATTTTGTTGCATTCGCCAAAAGAAAGTTATTATGATTGTTCTTGCTATATTTTCGACATAATTCGCAGCGGCATTAGCCTTTTTTTATATGATTTCATAAAAAAAACGTCCGCATTTTTTTGCGGGCGCTTTTTTTGATATGGCATCATAGTTGCACCATGGAGTAGAGTTCGTCTTTTTGATCCTGCGTAATGCCGATATAGCGCAGGGTAATTGCCGGAGAACTGTGATTAAACGTATCCATAATCAAGCCAATGTTGTATTTTGAAATCTGATACGTCCAATACCCCCATGTTTTCCGGAGGCTGTGCGTACCAAAGTTTTCAATACCGAGCGCCTCGGCCGCGTCCGTCAACACTTTATAAACCTGTATGCGCCCTATATGGCCCCCTTTTCGGCTGTAAAACAGATAATCTTCCAGCACAAGGCCGTATGTTTTTATATACTCTGAAAGACATTTCCGGAGTGTCTCGTTTAATTTGATACGCTTCTCCTTCCCCGTTTTCTGTTCCGTTAATGTCAGATACTCACGAAACTGCATATTTTCAAGGCAGATTTCTTTTACTTTGATGGGTATAATATCGCTGATACGCAGGCCGGTGTTGATACCAAATTTAAACAAGACCGCATACTTTGACTCGTACCCTGCAAGGTATACGTACATTTGCTTGATCTTCTTCTTGTCGCGGATAGGTTGTACGGTCATGTTCTTCCTCCAAGGATATGTTTTATGCGTTTATTCATTAAAAACGAGTATACCAAATCACATCTCCAAAAACAATAAAATCAGATTATCTCTTTATTTCTTTATATATCTCCTAATTTCTTCTATTTCTAATGCAACAAAATAATAAATTTGTTAAATAGCATGTATGCCTTGATATCGTATTCCTTATGTAGATTCTTTGAACCAAAACAGTGCGCGCCTTGCGCATGTGATTTTGAAAAATAATGATTGGGAGGCAACCACAATGGCACTTGAGCAGGAAATCCTGCGCGAAGAATGGGAGGAGACCCAGCATGGAAGATTTTTGACCTTTGTTGTGGATGGCGAGGCGTTAGGTGTGGAGATTGCGTACGTAAAGGAAATCATCGGCATCCAACCGATTGCGCGTCTTCCGGATACGCCTGCCTACATCAAGGGCGTCATTAACCTGCGGGGAAAAATTATTCCGGTGATCGACATGCGGCTCAAATTCAACAAACTGCCCGCAGACTATACGGACCGCACATGCGTTATTGTCGTGGACATCGGCCACTATTCGGCGGGACTGATTGTGGACCGGGTAACAGAGGTGCTGCGCATTGAACAAAGCGATATCGTTCCGCCACCGGAGCAAAGCGCAGGCCCAGGCAATTATATCAAAGGCATCGGCAAATCGGATGGACAGATAAAACTGTTGCTGGATACTGAAAAACTGCTTGCATATGAGCGCCCCCTCTATATCAAAGAACAGGAGTTAATTATTTCATGAAGAATTTTTCCATATCAAAAAAGCTGACCGTTACGTTCGCAATGATCATCGTTTTGCTCATTGCGACAGTTGTTATAACACTTTTGAGCATGACGACCATCACAGATAAATTTACTACCTTCCACAACAATTCCTTCGTTGCTTCCAATGAATCAATCAATGTCCGCCGCGGCTTACAGGAGCTTGAAAAACTGATTTTGAGCGTTGCCACAGCACAAACGCAGGAAGCGGCAGACCAATATGCTGCAAGTATTCAAGACGCCCTGACACAAGTCAACGCATCTATTGATACAATGGATATCGCCGTATTGGAAGACGCCGATAAAATGCAGAATTTGCGCGACCTGCTTGCGCAGGGGAAACCAATCCGAGAACGTATTATGGAGTTGGTAGATGCCAATAAAAAAGCCGAGGCGCTCACTATATATCAGGACCAGTATGCACCCATTGCCCAGCAAGTGCGTGATGTCGCAGCTTCTATAGGGGAAAATGTCACAGCACGTGCAGAGAAATTCTATAGTGAGAGTCAAGTCGCAGCCCAAAATGGCTTCACGCTTGCCATTTCCATTTCTGCAGCGACGCTTATTATTACGGTCGTCCTGTGTGTTTATATCGTACGCAGCATCACGAAACCCATCCTTGAAATTGAAAGCGCAACCAAGAAGCTGGCTTCCGGCAATCTTTCCGCATCTATTTCCTACGAATCCCGCGATGAGCTGGGTTCCCTCGCCAGCAATACGCGCGTGCTCATTGAAATCCTCCGTACCTATATCGGCAATATTTCCGATGTGTTGGGCACTATGGCCGACGGGGATCTGACAGTAACGGTTGACATTGATTATGCGGGGGATTTTGCGCCCATCAAAGCATCTTTGGAGCGCATTCTTACCTCTCTGAACGGCGCACTCATGCAGATCAGCCAATCTTCCGAGCAGGTGGCGAGCGGCTCCAACCAGGTGGCAAGCGGCGCACAGGCACTCTCCCAGGGTTCTACCGAACAGGCAAGCTCCGTAGAAGAGCTTTCCGCCACCATCAACGAGATCTCCCTGCAAATCAAACAGAATGCGGAAAATGCCCAGCAAGCCAACAAAATGGTCGGCGCAACCACGCAGGAAATCGAAAACGGCAACCGCCAGATGCTGCAGTTGGTCTCTGCTATGGATGAGATTTCAAAGACGTCCAACCAGATTGGCAAAATCATCAAGACCATTGACGATATCGCCTTCCAGACAAACATCCTGGCCCTAAACGCGGCAGTGGAAGCAGCGCGCGCTGGAAACGCCGGGAAGGGCTTTGCCGTGGTCGCAGAAGAAGTACGCAACCTTGCGGGCAAGAGCGCGGAGGCCGCAAAGGATACGACGGTTCTTATTGAAAGCGCCATTCAGGCCATCCAGAACGGCACCCATATGGTGAGCGCAACGGAGCGGTCCCTGGGCCTCATTGTAGAGAAAGCGGAGAGCGTCTCCACACTGGTCAGCGAAATCGCAGCAGCGTCCAACGCGCAGGCAACCGCCGTTACGCAAACCACCCAGGGCATTGAACAGATTTCAAATGTGGTGCAAAACAACTCCGCCACAGCAGAAGAAAGCGCTGCGGCGAGCGAGGAGCTCTCCGGGCAGGCGCTCATCCTCCAGCAATTGATTACGCGCTTCCGCCTGCAGGAACAGGCGCAGCTTTCTCCCACGGCATATGCGCCTGTTGCCGCGAAGCGCAGCCATACACCATTGGAGGAGCGCGCCATTCAATTTGACAAGTATTAATCCACCTTAAGTGCAGACGGATCTGTCCGGTTCACCCGCCGACGCAGCGGCTGCCTGAATTCGGCACGCCGCTTGCGCCGCTGCGGTATTTTAAAACAATATGGCAGGTACAGAATGAGGCAAACAGCGAAAGGCTCCCTATCCGCTTTTCCGGCAGAAACAGCGTGCGGTCCTGTTCCAGAGTTGAACAATTGCTGTAGCGGCGCACAGCCGCTGTACCGCAGCAATTCCTTATCCATATTTTCCCGCATACGGAGTTTTTTTAAGCGGCATATAGCCCCAAAGGCCCAGGATACTAATCCGTTGCAATCGGCTTGCTTTTATGCCGGCTCCATTCTCACCGCGCCTGTAGACGGCCATGGCGGACATCCGCTGCGAACCCAGTTTTTGCTCAAGGCGCTTGCGGACTCCGCATTTTATTCGCATACATATCCGGGCATGCTCACATTGGAAGGCAACCGCCTGATGGCACAGGCAGCGATATTTCATGACATCGGCAAAATGGCCATCGATCCGTCTATTCTCCAAAAGCCCGGCAAACTCAGCCCGGAGGAGTTTGATCTTGTCAAAGCCCATACCACCTTAGGCCGGAATGCCATACTGGCGGCCCAGGCCGCCATCGGCGGTACGGCACGTGAACTGCAATATGCAATTGACATCATCTATTCCCACCATGAACGTTGGGATGGCTCCGGTTATCCGCAAGGGCTGCGGGGAGAGGAGATTCCCCTTTGCGCCCGGCTCATGGCAATTGCGGACGTATACGATGCGCTGACCAGCAAACGCGTATACAAGCCAGCCTTTTCTCACAAGGAGGCCGCGCGTTATATCATACGGCAGTCCGGCAGGCAGTTTGACCCCCGGGCAGTGACACTCTTTGTGGAATTGCAGCAGACGTTTTATGATATCTGCACCCGCTATGCAGACCCGGCCGTAGATTTCAAGAACGAAATACGCTCAATTTAAAAAGCGCCGCGTCAAAACGTTCTGCCGCGGCGCTTACCGTTCCCCTATACCGTCCGGAATCCCTTGCCGATGATCTCACTGGTGTTGCTGAGTACCACAAAGGATTGCGGATCGATGGTTTTGACATACTGGCGCAATTGGTTGGCCTGCGCGCGGTCTACTGCCGCAAGCACCACCCACCGCTCCTGCTCGGTATATGCGCCCTGCGCACGCCAGAATGTCGCGCCGCGGTGGATTTTGTGCGTAATATAATCGCACACCTCATGCGGCATGCTGGTAATGATGGTGATGCTTTTTTTGAGGTTGAGATTTTCAATCAGGGAGTCCACGGCTACCGCCTTGAACGCAAGCCCCAGGAGAGAAAACAGCCCGGTTTCAATCCCAAACACAAACCCCGCGGAAGCCGCAATGACGAAATCCGTACACAGGAGAGATTTCCCGATATCGAGATTCGTCTTCTTTTTGAGGATCATGGCAAGGATATCCGTGCCTCCCGTGCTTCCGCCCGCATTAAATAAGATGGCGGAGCCGATTGCCGGAAGCAGCACGGAGAATATGAGCTCCAAAAGCTTCTGATCCGTCAGAGGTCCGGGCAGCGGTACCAGGATTTCCAGCCCGCGCGTCACCAGGGAGAGCAGGAGGCTGCAATAGACGGTCTTGATCCCAAAGGATGTTTTGAGCACCAGGAACCCGATCACCAGCAGCGCCGCGTTGATCAGGAAGACAAACTGGCCCGGCGTCACCGCAGCGGTGAGGTTGCCGAATAGAATGGAAAGACCGGTGACCCCGCCGGTAGAGAAATGATTGGGGAATTTGAAAAAGTAAATGCCGACCGCGACGATCAGCGTACCGGCAGTCATCAAAAGAAAATCCTTTACCTTAGCGTTCACGCAAACCGTACCCCTCTATCTCCAAATCGCAAAGTGATTATACCACGCAGCACCTCACATGTATCATGAAAACTTTGAAAAAGGCGAAAGTATACAAGTATACCTTACAGGCAGTTCCTGTGCTTCCAACGGCATGCACCACAGACGATATAATGAGAAATTATTTCTTTGCATGCCGGAAGCGTTTTAATAATGGCAATATGGCTGATATAATAAGAGTATTCATTCGTCACACGGCATTATGTTCCAACACATCGAAGGAGAAGAAAGCATGTACAGTCTTTTAATCGGCGGAGCGGCCGGGCAGGGCATTGATACTGCGGCGGCCGTGTTGGAAAAGGCACTCAAACGATCGGGATACCATGTGTTTACCATGCGGGATTTCATGTCCCGCGTACGCGGCGGGCACAATTTCATTACGCTGCGCTTCGGCCCGGAAGAAGTGCCGGGGCACAGTACAACATTCCACGGCATCCTTGCATTCAATGAAGAAACGGTGGCGCTGCATCAGGATGCGCTTACGGAAGACGGCTTTATCCTTTGCGATACGGCGGTAAACACAGACGATCCGCGCGCCATCAAGATCAACATGGCGGAGCTTGCCCGCACGCTTGGCGCAGCCAACGCCGCAGGCAGCATTGCCGTGGGCGCAGCGCTCAAGCTCTTTAGTGTGGAGCTTGCGGGCATAGAGGATATCCTTGCGGAATCCATCAAGGAAAAATATCTTGCCATCAATGTGCAGGCGGTGCAAAAGGGCCATTCTTTTGCAGAACAGCGTTTTGCGTATCTGGGCGGCGGCTGCAAAGACTGCCTGCTGCTCACCGGAAGCCGCGCACTTGCTTTGGGCGCGCTTGCAGCGGGCCTGAAATTTTATGCCGCTTATCCCATGTCCCCCTCCACCACGATTCTGGAATACCTCGCTGCAAAAAGTGCAAAGGCCGGGGTTGTGGTAGAGCAGGCGGAGGATGAGATCGCCGCCATCAACATGGCCATCGGCGCTTCTTATGCGGGTGCGCGGGCGATGACGGGCACCTCCGGCGGCGGCTTTTCACTGATGGTAGAGGCGCTCGGCCTTTCCGGCATTGCGGAAATCCCGCTCGTGGTGGTAGACGTACAGCGTCCCGGCCCCGCCACTGGGCTCCCGACGCGCACGGAGCAGAGCGATTTGAAGTTTGTCATCTCCGCTTCGCAGGGGGAGTTTCCGCGCATGGTGATCGCCTTACGGAACCACACGGATTCGTTTTACCAGACCATCCGCGCATTCCGCCTTGCGGAACAATACCAGATTCCCGTCATCCTATTGAGCGACCAGTATCTGGGCGATTCTTCCGCCACCATACCGCCGTATGATCTTGACGGTATCGACGTATACCCCTGCGGCGCTGCCGACGCGGGGCAGGAAGACTACCTGCGCTACCGCTATACCGAAAGCGGCATCTCCCCCCGGCTGATCCCTGGCAAGACCAACCATCTTGTGGCTGCCGACAGCGACGAGCATGACGAGCGCGGCTGGATTACGGAATCCTCCGAGGTGCGCGTCAAAATGGTAGACAAACGCGCAAAGAAACTGGAATTGCTGGTGGAAGAGCTGCAGGAGCCGGAGTTTATGGGCGAAGAAGGCGCATCAACGCTCCTGATCGGCTGGGGGTCCACCTACGGCCCCATCAGGGAGGCCGTGGCGCTTTTAAACAAAAGCCACGGGGGCGGCTATGGCGCGCTTGTGTTTGGGGACGTCTATCCCCTGCCGCAAAAGCTTCTGCGCGCGCACGCCGCAAGCGCGAAGCGCATCCTCAATGTGGAGCAGAACGCAACCGGGCAGCTTGCGGGCCTCATCCGTGAGTATGCCGGCATCGCCTGCACAGGCAGCATCTTAAAGTATGACGGACGGCAAATCAGCGCACAGGAAATCGTCACGCGCGTGTTAAAGGAGGGCCAGCAATGAGCGCAAGCGTTTTTTCCACCTATGAAACGGCATGGTGCCCGGGATGCGGCAACTTCGCAATATTGGACTGCCTGAAAACGGCGCTCGATGAGCTCGGGAAGCCTCCGCATGAGGTTCTCGTTGCAGCGGGCATCGGCCAGGCGGCAAAAACGCCGCAATATATCAGCGCCAACGAGTTCTGCGGCCTGCACGGGCGCTCCCTCCCCGCCGCAATCGCGGCAAAGATCGCCAACGAAAAGCTGACCGTCATCGTCGATACGGGCGACGGCGACTCCTATGGCGAAGGCGGAAATCACTTTTTACACAACATCCGGCGCAATGTGGACATTACGCACTTTGTGCATGACAACCAGATTTATGGTCTGACCAAGGGCCAGGCCTCCCCCACGACGCTCGAAGGCCAGATCACCCCCGCACAGCCGTATGGTTCCGCCAATACGCCCTTTAACCCGGTGCTGGTAGCCCTCGCCGCAGGCGCAGGCTTTGTGGCACGGGCATTCAGCGGCCGCAAGGAGCACCTTGTTTCCATTATGAAGCAGGCCATCTCCTACGAGGGGTATGCGCTGGTGGATATCCTCCAACCCTGTGTCAGTTTCAATAAGGTCAATACCTACGCATGGTACAACCAGCGCGTTTACGACCTTGAAGAAAGCTATGATCCCTCCAACAGGCTTGCGGCTATGGAAAAGGCCATGGAGTTTGGGGGCCGTATTCCGCTTGGCGTACTCTACCGCCAGCCGGGCCAGACCTTCCACCGTAAAAACCCGATCCTTAAGGACGGCGCGCCGCTGCTCGGCCGCCCTGTGGAGCCGGGCCTAATCGAAGAGTTGATGAAGGAATTTCTGTAATAACCAACATCTTGGATGCACAAAAGCGCCCGGCAATGCCGGGCGCTTTTTCTTGCGTATTGGACCAGCTTACTTCACAGCCTCTGCCGCAGCATACGCTGCAATGCGGCCGGAGTTGAGCGCAAAGCTGAGATTGACGCCCTCCATGGTTGGATAACTGTCGCCAAAGATCATGCCCACGTTGGAGCCGGTGGCATACAGGCCGGGGATGACGCTGCGGTCTTTGCGGATGACCTGCAGGTTTTCATCGGTGCTGATGCCGCCAAGCGTGCCTTCGGCGAGGATTTTCGGCTTGAGCGCATAGAACGGGCCGGTGCTTACGTCATAAAGCAGGTATTCCTTGTCCTTCCCAAAGAGATCGTCCTTGCCGCTCTTTACGGCTGCGTTGTACCGTTCAATGGTGGCCTTTAATGTGGCTTCCGGCACACCCATCTTCTGGGCAAGCTCCTCAAGTGTATCGGCCTTGATCGCCCAATCTTCCGTCCCGCAGGCTTTTTCCAGATTTTCGATGATTGCGGGGTCGGCCGCGATATTATCCGGCGCATTGACAACGGAGGGGAACACGGCCTTATCAAGGCCCTGGTCCACAAGCAGCGTCTTCATGAAGGAATGCGTATACGGCGTGCCCTCGGAAGCAAACTTTTCAAGGGTTGCATGATCGATCACGGACCAGTAGCTGCCGCCTGCACTGAAGGTGGCGTTGCCCCAAAGCGCAAAATCATACACAACTTCTTCATTGCAGAAGCGGTTGCCTCCGCCGTCAATCCACAGTGTCGGCGTCATCATAAAGTGTGCGAACTGGAAACTTGCGCCATTAGGGAGCATTGCGCCGTGGTAGGTCGCGTAGCGGAGGCCATAATCGTCGGCGCCCGCGGCCTGCGCCATCTTGATGCCTTCACCGCTGGTGCCATAGGTCATGAAATCATACGAGCCTTCTTCCAGACCAATATACTCCTTGACCATCTCTGCATTTGCAAGGTAGCCGCCGGTTGCAAGAATGGTGGCTTTGGCGTTTACAATCAGCTTGCCGCCGTCCGCCTTCTTCGCAATCACGCCAGTTACGGTGCCGTCTTCGGACTGAATAAGGTCCGTTACCTTGGTATCAAATATGACCTGTACGCCCATATCCACCATGTTGTTGTACCAGCTTTCAAAGCCGGCCTTTTTATTGTCAAACTTATGGTAGGTCTGGATCTGGTCTGTATGCGCCTTCTGGGTGTTTTCCATCAGTGTAACAGGGTTGCCGTATTTGGCCACCCAGTCCACCGTGCCCGCTGTCATTTCAAGGAACTTTCTGGTGAGCGGCGCGGAGGAGTTGTTGTGCGTATAGTCCGTAAACCAATCGAGAAGGTCGCTTGCCGTCTCATCCCAGCCGGCGCGCTTCTGCTGCTCGCTTCCTACTGCAAAGAAGCCTTCCGAGCCCATCAGGGAAGTGCCGCCATAAGAGCTGGTCTGCTCAATTACGATCACCTTTGCCCCGGCTTCCGCCGCAGCCAGCGCGGCTGACATACCGGAAGCGCCGCAACCCGCAATAACAATTTGAGTATCCAGCGTCTCATCCGACACATTGCTTTCCACCGCCGCCATGGCATCCGTATCCACGCCCGCCTGCCTGAGTGCATCGGTCAGCGCCGCAAGCACGGCTTTGCTTGTTACGGTAGCGCCCGTCACGGCATCCACCTTAACGGCCTGGTCTTGCAGCAACGTTTCCTGTAATGCGGAAATTGCCTTGCCGCCGATATCCGGTGTTTCCGCATCTCCTTTCACGGAAAGATCGGTCATCTTGCCTGTTTCATCTACGGTGACCTGTACCTCAACCGGGCCCGCAAAGCCTTGCGCGGCTGCGGTGTACGTTCCTGCCACAATAGCGGCAGCAGGCGCCTGCGTTTCTGTGGGGGCCTGTGTGGGGGTGCTTTCCGGCGCCGCGGGCGCCGCGCACGCGCCAAACGCCATCAGCGCGAGTATGACCGCTAACGCCAGGGTAACCATTCGTTGGGTTCTCTTCATGACAATCCTCCTATACCATCCATGATCCACATGTTATAATTGTGACAGGTTTGTGAAAAAACTGTCGTGTAAATGGTAACCGTACCGGCAGCCTATGTAAAACAACTGGTAAATAGGCTGGTACAAATAAGGGTTGTATGCCCGGAAGGATGTTTCCATGGACCAGCAACAATTGATCTATTTTCTGGAAGTGTGCAATCTGCGCAGCCTTTCAAAAGCGGCGAGAAGCCTTTATATTTCCCAGCAGGGGTTGAGCAAATCCATCAAGGCGCTTGAAGAGGAATTGCAGACCACGCTCTTTACACGCCTCCCCACCGGCATCGAACTGACTCACAGCGCGGAGGTGTTGCGCAAGCAGGCGGCATCCCTGTTGCAGCACCACGAACAGATCAAACGCCAGATGCGGGATCTTGGTGCAGGAACCTCGCACCGTCTGACCATCGGCTATGCAGCGGGGTGCTTTGACCTTTTGCCATCCGGCTTTTTGCCGGACTATATGCGCCGGCACCCGGATGTGGATGTGGTGCTCAGAAGCTTTGACGCGGAGCACTACCGCAACGCGATATTGAACTTCGGCATGGATGTCAGTCTGTGCCCCGTCTCCTACGACTGCAATTTGTTTGAGTCGCTGTTTACCTTCCAACGCAAGCTTGTCCTGGCTATGGCGGCAGACCATCCCCTTGCCCGGAAGGAACACATATCCCTTAAAGAGCTGCACCCTGTAAAGACTGGATTTCTAAATACCACGCAGGAACCCGGCTGTGGATTCAGCTATCTATTGCAAAAGCACCGCATCGAACCCTCCATATTGCTTTCCCCTTCCGAAACGCGCCTTTTGGGTGAGCTTGCCTGCTTTGGCGGGGTCGTTTTCTTCTATGCAGGACGGACGGATACCATGCCGCGCAATCTCGTTACAAGAGAAATTGCCGATCTGGAAGTATACTGGCAATATCACTTCCTGGTCAGCAAAAACGCCTATATCGGCCGCACAGCGCAGGATTTTATCACATATGCGCAGGAGCGGCTGCAGGAGTAAACGCTTTTTCGCACAACAAAAAAGGCCGCCTCTCGGGCGGCGTTTTTGATTGATGCAATTCAGTTTGCATTGCTCTCCTGCGCCATGGCGCAGTCAATGGCAAGCACCACCGCAAGCGCATAAAGCTCGTGCTGCGGGGAGGCAATATCGAGCGCGTAGCTGTCGCCCCACGTGAACCATTCCTTTTGAATGGAAACCACGGGGCTGCCGGATTGCGTAATCTCGTAGTGATGCGCCCAGAAATCCCCCTCCACATCCCAGTTCATGCCCTCGATGGTGTAGCGGGGACGCAGGAAGGTAAACTCCTTCTTGATCTGGGCAATATGCCGCCCGAGTGCAAACACATCGTAGCGCGGCAAAAAGCTCCACACCTTTTGCTGGATAAACGCCGCCTCATTCCCCGCGGCGTCCAGCACATGCAGCTTCTTGCCCCAGGAAAACAGCTCCCCCTCTACAAAATAGCGGTCGGCCCCCGTTTCATCCTTTACGGTAAAGCGGTCCCGCCAAGAAAACACCTTTTGCTTGATATACAGCTTCATACCCTTCCCCCATTCTCTCCCTACAGTAGGCACTCCGAAAGTACATATGCAACCGTCCGTACTCAGGTCACATGAAACAGAAACGCCTGCTCCGGCTCCTTTTGCGTCCAAACGCCTTCAAGATACATGATGCAGTTTACCTGCGGCTGCGGATAGATGCTCGAACAGCATCCGCCATACGTTTCGGATGCTTCCGCTTCACGGCCCGCTATATAGATTGCCGTCGGCCCATCCGCGCTGCCAATTACGCCGATTGCGCAAGCGCCTTTTGCCGCGGCACTGTGTGGCTGCAACGTGCGTGCTTCGTCCTGCAATTGCAGCCGTTCCCCTCGCGGGAGCGGCGGAGAGACGCGGTATACAATCTCGAGAACGTGGCTCTGCCCCGCCTGTGTAATTGGATGCAAGCGTTTTCCCCGAATTGCCATGCGGCGGTGCAGTTTTTGAAACTGCACGGTCAAATCCGTCCATTTGGCGTCCGTTACCTGAAGATTATGCGTAACGCCCGTTGCCGGATGCACAAATGGAAACGCCGGATGCTTTTTTTTCTGCATGTCAATAGTAAACGAGTGTTCCAGCGGCAGCATCCGCTCAGTTGGATGGATCAAAAAACGGAGTTCCTTTAACTTTGGCCGGGCGAATATCGCTTTCATCGCGGCAAATACGCCGCGTTGCGCCCTGGGATACGGTACATGCAGCCGCGTCACGGAAAAGCTGTTCTCCTTATCTAAAAACGCATACGCGGTAAGCGCCTCTTCTGCGAGCGGCGGCATGTATTCCTGCCATGGAACAAAAAGCGCTTCCTCCGCATGCCAGGAGGCTGTCACTTCTTCGCCGTTGAACCAGAGTTTCATTCCACTTAGCGGCTGATACGGGTGTTCCAGCGTGGCTTGCGCCCGTTCGCGCGGCGTCAGGCGTTCTTCCCGGGACGCGTAGCGGTCATAGAACGCACGTAGCGCGCCCGTATCCACCATGCCGATGATATCCAGCACAAAGCCCTTCCGGAACAGATAGACAGCCGGAATTTGATATACCTGCCCGGCATAGAAAAACTGCCATCCGGCCTGTACTGTAATCCCATCCGTATCGGATCTACCCCTATGCTTTCCGGCGGGTTGATAGGAAACCTTCATTCTCTTCCTCCAAAAGCAGCGCTTGCTGCCCATGATTATGGTAACGGTTTGCAGGCATTCCGTCAAATGCTCCAATGATCGCGTAGGGAAACGCAAAGAGCCGCCGGAGCATTCCGGCGGCTCTTTCTTTTCACACCTTAATTCGCCCAGCCATTTTTATCTTGGGATCAGCGGCAGCGCCTGATGGAACTTCCCTAAAATATCCGGCACGGCGATGCCTTGCGGGCAAAGTCTTTCACATGCGCCGCAGGCAATGCAGGCGGAGGGAAGCTCCGCTTCCGTCATGGCGTCGAGTGTAAACCGGAGCAGGAACGGGTTATCAAAGCGCAGCTCGTTGTACATGGAGAGAAGCTTTGGAATATCGAGCCCCTGCGGGCATCCTTCGCAGCAATACCTGCAGGCGGTGCAGGGTATCATCTCGGCAATGGCTGCAACGGCGCGCTCCAATAATTCCTGCTCTTGTTTTGTGACCGGGTCATGCCGGGAAAAAAGCGCGATATTTTCCTTAAGCTGTTCCATTGTGGACATGCCGCTCAATACCACCTGCACATTGGGAAGCGACTGCAGGAAGCGAAACGCCCACGATGCAACGGAATCATTTGGCCGCGCCTGCTTGAAGCGCGCATCCACCACCGCCCCAAGCGATGCAAGCCTGCCGCCGCGGCAGGGCTCCATCGCCATAACGGGAATTCCGCGGCTGGTGAGCAGCGCATACTTTTTACCTGCGTCCTGCAACGTCCAATCCAGATAATTGAGCTGTATCTGCGCAAATTCAAAGCAATCCCGAAAGCTCAGGAACTTTTCAATCGTTTCCGTACGCGCATGCGCAGAAAACCCAAGGTGCCGGATGCGCCCGGCTTTTTTCTGGGCAAGCAGATAGTCCACCACGCCCAGTTCTTCATCCGTGTAGAACTCGTATGCCGTCTCGCAGACGTTATGCAGGAGGTAAAAATCAAAATATTCCACCCTGCACCGCGCAAGCTGGTCTTCGAATATCTCCGCGATGGAGGAAACCGGCGAACCGCTCAGATACCCCAGAAACGACAGCTTACCGTCACGGTACTGCATCATATGCCCCGGCATTTTGGTGGCAAGATACCAGGTATCCCGCGGGAACTGGGAAAGCACCTTTCCGGCCAGTGGCTCCGATTCCCCATTATGGTAGCGGTAGGCGGTGTCAAAATAATTCACGCCCTGCGCATACGCGTATTCGATGAGTTCCTGCGCCCTGCGTTCATCAATCGGCCCATGCTCCCCCACCGTCGGCAGGCGCATGTTGCCCATGCCTAGGGTCGAAAGTGAAAGCTCCTGAAACGGTTTGTATCGCATAAGACGTCCCCCCCCCTGCCCGCATTTTTTATTGCTGCCGCAGCCTTTGTTCCAGTTGCACCCTCGTCATGCCGTCAATTTTGTATGTAAGGCGGTCAAGCGTCCGTTGCATATCCTCCATGCGCAGGACCAGCAGCCGTCGCTGTTCGATGAGCAGTTCCCTCCGCGCGGCGATGCTCGCATCTCCCTGCCGGTAGAGTGCCATATAGTCCACAAGCACTTCAATGGGGAGACCTGCTGCGCGCATGCATTTGATAAACTCCACCCGGCGGCAATCCCCCTCCGAATAGTCCCGGATCCCGCTCGCATTGCGGCGTACGCCTGGAATCAGCCCCACGCGCTCATAATAGCGCAGCGTATCCGCCGTGAGCTGGTACTGTCTGCTGACTTCTGCAATTGTCATATGTCCGCAACCTTTCTTCTTCGTGTGCCTTACAATACCATGACTTTATCACTTGGAGTCCACTTCAAGTCAATAGCCTATTTACAGATGCCACAACAAAATCCGTGCCCGGCAAAGACATGACGCCATAAAGCCAGTAAAAGAAAAGCGTCCCGCAGGATGCGGGACGTCTCTTTGGAACATGGGTTATTTTATATACGCATTGCTGACCAGTATAGCTGAAAGCGTCTCTGTGGGAATAACAAACTCCACAACGCCCATGCTGCCGGGGGCAACGGCATATTCATCAAATGCAATCACCAGCTTGTTGTCGTCATTGATATAAAACTGCTGATCCCCTGCAATGGAAGTAAACCCGTCATCCCCGATAAAGTAAACGGTGCCTTCGTCTTTTTCCATTTGCTCGCGCATCTGCGCAAGAATGTTCTGATTGATGATCTCTACATAGCTGTCGTCCTGAAAAAGGCTGGGTAACGTAATCAAAAGCTGTTTCTCAGTATCAATCGTGTCAAACGTCTGCCGTTCCATGCCCGAAGCCTGAATTTCATCCACATAATGCATGATAGTAATCAGGTTGCCGTTACGCGCCTGAACACTGTATCCTGCATCAAGCGCCGCGTGCGCCGGCTCCCCGTTTTTCATCTCTACCTTCTTCATAAAGTCTGAATAAAGCGTTTGCGCCTCTTTTAGATATTTTTCGTTTAACCCGCTCTGCAGCGCCTCATCGGTCAGCCCTTCAATTTTCGGCACCTCAATATTGACTTCGTATTGCCCGTCCTCATCCTTTTCATGGAACCTGCCAAAAGTAAGCACGGTTACAATCGGCCCTACCACCGGCACATCATCAAGCGCCTGCGCTGTAGCAGGGAACAGGTTGAGTACCAGCATGCAGGCAGCCACTCCTGCCGCTGCGGAGGTCAGCGCCCTCGTCCATCTTCTGCTGTGCGGACGCATACGGTTCCCCTGCGCAATCGCCTTTTTTACCGTTTCATCCAGTGCGCCGGGCATCGGCGTATGATTGTATTGTGCTTTCCATTTATCGAGCTGATCCTGTTTCATGATTCTCTCTCCAATCCTAAATGTCATTGTATGCCATCCCGCGGGCCTGGTGTTGCAGCATCCGCCTTCATCAGCAGCAGCGCTTTGTGCAGGCGCGATTTTACCGTACTCAGTTTTTCGCTTGTGATTTCCGCAACGTCCTGCAGCTTCATGTCCTCAAAATAGTGCAGAACAACCACCGTACGATATTTTTCCGGCAAATGGTTGAGCGCCATTTCAAGATCCATACGCAATGTCGGATCGCCGTCCTCTATACAGCCTTCCGTCTCTACGCCAATGACCAGGCGTTTGTTTTTACGCAGGTAATCCTTTGCGGTGTTAACAACCACCCGATATACCCACGCCGTCATCGCACGCTCATCCAAAATCTTTGGCTTTGCCTGCATGGCTTTGATAATGGAAGCGGAAACGATATCCAATGCATCCTGTTCATTCCGCACGTACGTATATGCCACACGGTACAAACTCTGCCTGCTGTTCCAGATGTATGTCTCAATATCCTGCATGTTTTGCCCATCCTTGTAAAAGCTTTTACACCTATTCAGACGTTTGAACTGAAAAAAAAGACGAAACGTATTTTTTTTTCTGTTCCCAAGGCAATCGTATCAAGTCGTCTTCCATAATCTCGCCGGTAAAAAAGAATGGCTATGCGCCATGGCGCATAGCCATTCTTTTCAGATTATGAAAGGTATTTCTTATGGTATTTCTCCACGCCGTACGCCTTGATGAGCGCTTTGATGGTGGTGGGCCCGGCGACGCCGTCGGCTTCCATTTTTTTATCGCTTTGGAATGCCATGAGCGCCACCTTGCTGGTGATGCCAAAGTACCCGTCCGCCTTGACCTTATACCCAAGCTGGTTGAGCATAAACTGTATGCGGGATACCCTCTTTCCCGATTTGCAGCCATACTGCGGCCATTTGAATGTGCGTTCAAACAACGCCGGGGGAATTTCTCCGTTCCGGTTGCGGCCGCTGTAGCTTTCCCGGTAGAAGCAATGGCCGTCGATCTTTGCATAGAAGGTATGCCCGCCCCAATTCTCACCTGCGGGCTTGTCGGAATTGAAGAAGTACACGTCCTGCGGAATCACCCACACCTGCTTTTCAAGCACCTGCCGGGCCGCCGACTTGCAGGAGGAGCTAGGGTGTATGGAGGAGGAATACCCGGTGAACTGGCCGGAGGCTTTGATCACTTCCTCAATGCTATTCCCCGGATACCCCCTTGCAAGCACGCGGTTCATTACAACGTTGCCGACAGCAATTTTTCCTTTTGTGGACTCGCCGCGCGCTTCGCCGTGAATCACCTGCGCCAGCAGATAGATGTCGTTCTCCGTATATTCGTACTCATTGGAGGAATAGCCCATCTCATTGTAGTATTTATCGGCTTCCACCATATAAAAATCGATCCATTTGTCCCAATCGGCCTCAAAGGGCGTGGGCGTGGGTTTCGGTGTCATTTCAGGCGTTGGCTCCGGGGATGCGGAAGGGGCGAGCGAGGGGGTTGGTTCTTCCGCAGGGTCGGGCGTAGCGGACGGGAACTCAATCGCGCCGTCGGCATCCGTCACCCCGGGCGCTTCGGGTATTGGCGCTTCTTCTGTTGCCACCAGCATAGAGGAAGACGTCGCCGGGGGAACGGGCATCCCCTGAAATACCGCCCGGCTTCCCTCCCACGCAAGCATCTTGTTCTGTGCAACAAAGCCAAGGATTGCCGCCTGGCCTTCGCCCGGCGTTCGGGCCTCCGTCTCCGCCGCCCGCTTGCCGCCTGTATTGAGCAGCAGCACAAAAAGCAGCAGTGCGCAGCCCGCCCCGGCAAGCCATAGTATGCGCCTGGTGCCTCTGCGCCGTTTGTTTCTGATAGAAGGCCGGATCAACTGTAAAATGGGGTTGATAGCCTTATTGGGGGGATGTTTCATCATTGTTACAGTAACTCCTTACTGTTTACAATCCTTCACAAAAATAAAAGGATACATACGTCATTTCCTGCCATCTTACTGCACACGGGGAGAAAACGTGCATCTCTCCGGTTGTCCAATTATAGCACGCGCCCCTCCCAGAGGGTTTGAACATAATTAAAACTGTGGACAGCTGCCCAATAAATCCCCGCTTTCAGGCGAAAACGCATAAAAAAGAGTCCCGCCTGACCAGCCTTTAAGGCAAGCGAAACTCATTGTATCATTTTGGCGGCAAAATGGAAATGTAAGTTTCCGTCAATCCTCTAAACAAGGCAGTATTGCGGCGGTTTTTGGCTCAAACAGAACGCGCCGATTCCCTTGAGCCCAAGGTGCACCGCCAATCCGCCGCCGATGTGGCAGAGCATTGTCATGCAGCCGGGCAGAGCCTCTTTGACAAGCGTTTCCACCGTCTTGGCCGCAGGCAGGTTGTCCGCATGGCAGATTGCCACGAGCTGCGCAGGAAACTTTTTTGCCCTTAGGATAATTTCATCCGCAACGTTCTGGATCGCATGCTTTGTGCCGCGTACCATCCTGCAAACAGTCATGCGCCCTTCCTGTACGTCGAGTATGGGATGGAACCCGAGCCGGTTGCCGATCAATCCTACAAGCTTCGGAATGCGTCCGCCCTTTGAAAGCCATTCCAGATCATCCAGCGTAAACACATGTTCAACATGCTCCGCCATAAATGCGATTTCTGCAACGATGGCCTCAAACGAACAATCCTTTTGCGCCATTTTGAGCGCCTGCAATACGATGATGCCCGTGGCACCGGACCCGCCTCTGGAATCAAGAACCGCGATCTTGCGCTGCGGATACTCTTCCTGCAGTTCCCTTGCAATGATGGTGGCCATTTGAAACCCACCCGACATTTCACTGGAAAATGAGATAAAAATCACATCGCGCCCCTGCTCCAAAAACTCCCGGAACAGCGTATACGTGCGTTCGTAGGGAATCTGCGCGGTCTTTGGCACAATGCCTTTGCGCATGTATTCATAGATATCGTGAACATCGATGGTCTCCCCATCCAGATAATCCACGTCAGCAGCCGTAATCGTCAGCGGCAAAACCGTAAGCGCGTGCCCCTCCAAAAGGGAAGGCTCCAAATCACATGTACTGTCTGCAACGATGGCTAAATTGCGCATTTGTCCCTACTCCTTTTTCTTCCGGCCGGAATGCGTCCGGCGATCTATCGCGTTCCGGCACATCTCTCCGGCAATTTGTGTTCGCCCTGCTGCTATTATACCGTTGTACGCGGACTTTTTCATTATCCACACTTGTGATATTTTTGAAAAAAATATATATGGCCCACAGTGCAAAAACTCCCCCTGCTGCCATAAAAAGTGCCGGCGGCGTTTTTTCGCGCACCGGCACTTTTCAGACGCCTGCAACATCAGTCACAGTGAAATTTTCCGCCGTCCAGCCGGCAGGCAGCGCCCTCCTGCTCCTTCGCCGCCTCTTCGCCTGCCTTGTGTACAGCCTGTATGATCCGGTCGAGCGGCTGCGCGCCGCTGATCTTATAGGTTTCATTCACGATGAGGCAGGGAACGCTGTCAATTCCATAGCGTTGTGCAAGCAGGAGGTCCGCTTCCACCGCCTCCATGGTCTTGTTATCCTGCATCTGCCGCCGCCACAGGTCAACGTCAAGGCCGGCCTCCTTGATACACTGTTCAATGACCGTATCCTCCTCAATATTGCGGCTTTGTACAAACATCGCGTTTTGCAAGGCGTCAAACACATTCCAGTAAGCGGCGTCGCCGCCAAGCAGGCCGGCGGCCTTGCAGGCAGAAAGCCCCTTTATGGAGGCCGGGAAGGGAAACTCTGCCGCGCGCATACCGGCTATGTTGAAGCGGTGCAGGGTATCGTTTTGATTGGCATGCACCCAGTGCCCAAGAATTGCCTCCTTTGCAGCCGTTCTCGAACCGAACATCCGCACAAAATCCTGCTCGGTCCTCACCAGAGCAAAGGACCGGTGTATGACGGACACCTCCGGCATCCTGTCCTGCAACTGGCGCATCCTGTAGGACATCGGGAAACAAAAACTGCATATAACGTCATGAAAGAATTCAATTTTTATAGTAGACATGTAATCACTCCTTATGTTAGAAAACATTCCGGCCTTTGCGTTGTATGCTCCATTCCTTATCCTTATTTTAATCCAAACGCTCCCATCAAAACAGCGTCATACAAAAGGGCCCGTGCACAGTAGCTTGCGCAGCGGCCCGCAACGTGCGCCTAGTACACAAACGACAGGAAGCGTTTTGTGCGGCTCATATATTGCCGGTACGCTTCCCCGAATTCATCGAGCATATCCCTCCTGCTTTGCAATCGTCGGCCTACAGGCGGTGCCGCAATCCACATGAATTTCCCATATAGGCCCAAAACCGTTCATTTTTGATTTTCCAAATCATAAACATCAACAGATGCAAAAAGGACGTGATCGTTTTTTGAAAGAATACATCGTGCAACCCGGCGATACCCTGTATTCCATTGCGCGGCTGTTTGATATGACCACGGGCCGTTTGCGTGCGATAAATCCGGAAGTGGCGGAAACGGATATGATTTATGTGGGACAGACATTGCGCATTCCACAGGCCGCAGCGGTTCGCCCCACTGTCGAAATCAACGGGTATATTTATCCCATTTATGATCCGTCCCAATGGAGTACAATCTTTCCGTACCTGACGTATTTAAGCATATTCGGCCATGAGCTCCGCCCCGGCGGCATGCTGGCCCTTCCGGAGAGTGAGCCGCTCATTTTGGCGGCGCGCACAGCTGGCGTTGCACCGCTGCTGGTTGTGACCAATGCCGTTGAAGGCGTTTATTCCGGTGAACTGCTGCACGAAATTCTTGCCGATCCGCGCGCGCAGCAAGCGTTGATTAGCAACAGCATCTCCCTTGCAAAAACCCAGGGATACTATGGCATAAATTTTGGATTTGAGTATATTTTACCGGAAGACTATGCCCCATACGCGGCCTTTTTGGAGTCGGCCGCCAACCAGCTGCATGCGTTCGGGCTGATTATCGTCGCTTCCATCCGCCTGGTCGTTGTCCTGGAAGAACCGTTTGTACTTCCTGCATCGCTCTCGCTCTACAGCCGGATATTGGACCGCCTCATCCTCACGCCGGGCGGCCTTATCTGTGCGGACGCTGTCGACCCGATCGACGCCGTACAGCAGGGATTGGATTATATCACCCAATACATCTCGGGCCCGAAAATTTTAATCGGCATGCCCGTCTGTTGTTATCAATGGCAGGTGCCCTACCCGCCGGGCGGACAACACCGCGTCCTCTCTGTCGACGAGGCGGACGCCATTATCCGCGCCGCCGGCGCTTCCCCTGAAATTGACCCAGAAACACAGATGCCCTTTTTCCGCATCATGGAGGAGGAACAAGTCACGCAGGTACTCATGTGCGAGTCCGCATGCAGTTTAATGATCATGACCCTTGTCGGGCTCTATAATCTGGGCGGAATCAGCTTCCGCCCGCTAAACATTTTTAATCCCGGAAAGTACCAGGTCATCAATATCAATAACGATATCCGAAGGGTCTTGCCCCGGGACGAACACTCGGATGGGTTCAATCGGTAACGGACGGCAGCTGCCCCAGGTTATTTCCTTCCGTACCATCCGGCAGGGATTTTAAATATTCCTTCCCGTTGCGCGTTGCAATCCCAACGCCCTGAATGCCGCCATCTTTTGCAAGCTGAATGCCCTCTTCCTTGCTTAATACACGCCCGTCCAACAATTGATAGCCTGTAATACGTCCACTCTTTTTCACCAAGGCAACAATCGGCTTTGCGTCCGCATTTGGCGTTGGTACATCCTTCAAGGCCATCATAGGCAGTTTGGAAGTATCGTTGTTTTCCATCCGCAGTCCTCCTGAACATGAACATATCTATTTTGAATAGTGTTCCAACAAGGCGCATGGCGTATTCTTTTTTCGTTTCCCGATAGGCGCGGGATCAACCGAATTAACCTTGTCCGAGATGCACAAACCCGCCGGCAAGAATCTTGCCGGCGGGTTATCCATAGTCCTTAACGGGCTCTCCTGTTTAAATAAAGTTGGAAACAACCGTCCACACACCCATGCATGCGATAAACAGAAAGACCCAATGTTTGATGCGCGAAAGATCCGCGCGCTTGTAAAGAATGGTTTGTCCCAACCACAGCCCAATGAACAACCCGCCTGAGGCGACCAGCGACCATACGAGCACCTGCGAAGTCACAAGCCCGCTGAAGGCGCGAACGCCTATCGCATAGAGATTGGTGACAAAAAAGAAGAACTGCAAGGTACCGATGTACGCTTCTTTTGTATCCAGCGTGCTCAGGCAATAAAGTGCCGTAGGGGGCGCGCTTACGGAAAATAACCCGCCAAACACGCCGGAAAGCAGGCCGACAATCATGCCGGCGCCGGGGGTACAAGGAATACGTATTTTATCGGCGGTAAACAAATAGTAAAGGCCCAACAACACCAAGAAAAGGCCGAACACAATGCTCAAAATCAGCTTTGGCGCACTGGTTGACCAAGCGACGGCAAACGGCATCACCACAAAATAGATGAGAATAGGCCACAGCACGTGCTTTGGACGTGCGGCCTTGCGGTATTGAAAAAACATTGTGGAAGACGCGAGCAATGATAAAACCGCACATACCGTGGATGCAACCGGAATGCTGGGCAGAAACAGAGGAAAAAACACCATCACAATCGTAGCATACCCGAACCCAATGGCCGCCTGCAAAAATCCGCCGATAAAAGAAATCAGCACCAGCCAGATATAGGCCATTTCCATGTGGAGCGCCTCCTTCGATTATAAAACCGCGCGGCAAAAGGGACCGTGCTTTATTGTAAGACATCCCTTTCTAAAAATCAACGGAGCGCCTTGCCAGGGGCTGCATGTATCCTCTGAAAGAGCGGTCGATCTGATTGGCGCGCCTTGCTGTGATGGCATCCAGCCTTCCTCTTTTGGAGTAGAGAAACGAGCGGGGAAGTATTCTGCCGCTAGATCATTGGATTTAGCGGCAGAATACCAAGGTTTAGCCATTTCTCATTTGACGGAAATCGGAGGTACGATTTCTACCTCCTCACGCCTCCGGCGCCTGTGCGGTCGCCTCGCGCTCCCTCTCCTTCTTTGCAAGATCGTTCGTATCTATGGAGTTGCGGAACACCACGTACTTATCGAACAGGAATTCCGTCACGAAATTCAGCGCCATATTGATTCCCGTTCCAAGGTAGTCGTTCCATCCGAGCGCATCTACAAGGTAATTGCCCAGCAGCAAGGAAAGCGGCGTAAAAACGCAATAGTAGCCGAAAACCTTCAGCATGGCAATGGGTACATTGGAGGCAGACTGGAAGGTGAAGCGGCGGTTGAGCGTAAAGTTCCACAGCACCGATAACACGAGTGAGATGAGGTAATTAAGCCACCAGCTTTGCAGCTGGATCACGTCGTTAAAAAGTGCAAAGCTGCCAAACTGTATCATGCCCGCGCTTGCGGAAAACAGCACGAATTTCAGTGTGCGCCACAGCTCCTTATGACGTCTGATTCCCATGTCAGCCTCCAATCTGCTTTGCGTATTTTGTTTTGTACACCATATGCATCAGCATGGCGTGAAGCGCAGACAGCTTTGCTGAAACGCCGAGGGCGCGCGTATGCAAAAAGCCGACGCACGCTTTTTCCACAAGAAGCTTCAGCGCCTCACAGTCCCCCGTGCTGTCCGCGCGGCACAGCGCGCCGGCGCCCCCGTTTTTGTCGTATACGAGCACGGCACTGTGTTTTTTGAGCGCCGCAAGCACGGCGCGCGGCTCCATACGCACGCAAAGGAGTTCCGGGCCTATCATCTGCGCCATATCGTCCAACTGAGCAAAAAACGGTTTTTCGGCCTTTGCCGCTTCCTGCACGGCGGGTGCGCCGGTATAACCTATGCAGGGAAAGCTGCCAGCCAACTGCTTCGCGAGCGTGTTAAGCCCTTCCTCGCCCAACACGGAGCCGCCGGGCTGCCCTTTGCAAGCACGCCGGCATACAGCCTCTAAAAGCTTTGCGCGCGAGAAAGCATCATTTAAGTCCTTCCCTGCAATGAGCGCCCCGTGCTGCGCCATGAGCACCGCGTGCGCACCCGTGGAAAGCGCGGCGCTTACATTTGCAGTGATGCGCTTTGAACCGGGCAATCCATAGCGCGCACACGCAACGCCGCCGAGCGCAACATGCTCTTCTTCGGCAAGGGAAAGCGCGTCAAAGCCTGCAAGGCCTAACGCCGAGGCGAAGGGCTGGTGCGTGTGCGCCACGAACCCCACATCGGGGAATTGCCTGTAAGCCGCAATGTGTACGCCCTTTTCCGAAGACGGCTTGCGCGTGCCGCTCCAGGCCCCATCGGCCATATGAAACAGAACCACGTCGTCTTCCGTCATGCTCTCGTATCCAAGACCGCTCGGCGTGATGGCGAATGTATTCTCGTCGATGCGGCAGCTCATGTTGCCCCATGTACGCGCAACGAGCCCTTCCTTCCGGAACATCCGGCCGGCCTCGGCAACAAGCCGCCTCGCCTCTCTCTCGTCCACTATATCACCTCAATATTGTCGAATACGCGGTCAAACGCCGCGAGGGCCGCGTCGATGTCGGCCTCCGTGTAGGCTGCGCTCGTGTACATGCGGTTGCCCGCGAGTGTCACGAGCCCTTCAGCCATATATGCCGCACCCATATGCTGCATTTCCTTTTTGCGCAATGCGGTTTCTTTGAGGATACGCGGGATCTCCCAGGGCTTTGACCAGCGGATGGAAAAATGCATGGTGCCCACCGTATCGAGGTGGCAGATGGAGCCCACGTTGTAGGCCACGAACGGGAGCCCTCGTTTTTCTATGCGCTTGGTCAGGCCGTCGGTGAGGCGGTCGCCCATTTTGGCCGCCGTCTCGCAAGCGCCCGTGCGCTCTATTTCGCAGATGGTATGGTAGCCCGCGCAGCAGCTGATGGGCGTGGCCGCCATGGTGCCTCCCACGAGCGCTTTTTTGCCGTGCCCGTCGAGTCCTGCGCCGAGGCATTGCATATAGTCCCTTTTCCCGCCGATTGCACCCGCACCCGGATAGCCGCCCGCGACCACCTTTCCGAAAATCGTGAGGTCGGGCATCACGTTAAAGTATTCCTGCGCGCCGCCGAGTCCCATACGGAAGCCCGTCACCACCTCGTCAAAGATCAGCAGCGCGCCGTATTTATCACAAAGCGCACGCACGCCGGCGGGAAAGTTGAAATCAACCGGACGCGTGCCGCTCTCGGGACCGATGGGTTCGAGAAAGACTGCCGCCGTGCCGCCCTTCAATACGTTACCGCGCAGAACGCGCTCCAAATCGTTCAGGTCGTTTGGAAAAAACTCCTGCGTGTGGCGGAAGATATAGCCGGGTACGCCGTGCGACTGCAGCCCCTTCGTGCCGGGGATGCGTATGCCGTAGGCGAGCTGGTCGCTCCAGCCGTGGTAAGCGCCGCCCATTTTTACGATGTTCTTCTTTTTCGTGGCGAGCCTTGCCACGCGTATGGCGCCCATGCAGGCCTCCGTCCCGGAGCCGAACATACGCACCATCTCCACGGAGGGGACGAGTTCCTGCATCTTTTTCGCCATCTTATACTCATATTCATGGAAAAGGCCTGTGGAGGGGCCGCAGGTGTCAAGCAGTTCCTTCACCTTTTCGCGCACATACGGCGGATTGCTGCCGAGCACCGTGGGGCCGCCCGCCTGCAAAAAATCAAAATAGTCATTGCCGTCAAGGTCGTAGAGACGGTTGCCGTCGGCCTTTGTAAAAACGAGGGGGAACGGATAGTTGAAGGCAAGGTTGTGCTGCACGCCGCCGGGGATCACGGAAACCGCCTGCTCCACCGTCTCGCGGGAGCGTTTGCAGCGTTCGCCGTAATACTTGTCTTCGTATTTTTGCAGCGCATCCTTGCTGATGCTGCGGATGGGCAGCTTAATGAGCGCGTCCAGTTGCTCTGTCACTTTCTTTGCGTCAACATAACGGAAATTCGGCTTCATACGGATCACGCCTCCTGATTTAAATTTTTAAAGAACCTCTTGTTGGTACGGTAGAGTGATTGGAACACCATGAAATTTTTATCGTAGGCGGCCTTAAAGGCCGGGTTTGGTGTAAATGCCTTTACGGCAGGGATAAGGGCGCGCACGTGCTCGATACGCTCGATACGGTTGAGCCCCACGCCCGCAACGGCCGCCGCACCCACCGCGCCCACATTCTGCGGCGCGTCCACTGTCTCCACGGAGCGGCCCGTCATATCCGCAAGCATACGGCAGGTCACATCGGAAAGCGCGCCGCCGCCCACAAAACGAATGGGGTCGGATGTCTTTATCTTTCTGTCCTGGCATTCCAGCATCCAGCGCAGATGGTAGCATACGCCCTCCAATACGGCGCGGATAAGCTCGGTCTTCCCGGTTTCGAGGCGGATATTAAAAAACATGCCCGCTGCGTTGGGATCTTCAAACGGGCAGCGGTTGCCATGCAGCCACGGGGTAAAAAGCACGCCGCCCGCGCCGGGCGGAACATTTTTTACGGTTTCGGTGAGGTAGTCGTAGAGGCTCGTATAGACGCTTTCCCGGCTTTCCGTGACGTTCCGCTTTTCAAGGTAGATGCCAATCTCGTCCAAGGCAAGGTGATCCTTTACCCATTCAAGGCATTTTCCGGCGGTCTCCATTTCGGCAAAATAGTTGAACTTGCCGCTTTGCGCGCCCACGATGGCTGCTATCATGGCTTTCAGATCTACGCATTGCTTTTCCACCACCGTTGAGACCCAGCCCGACGTGCCCGAGTAGATGTGCGTATCGCCCGTGCCGGTGCAGCCCGAGCCTATGCCGATGAGCGCGGCGTCGCCGCCGCCGCCGAATACCGGCGTTCCCACAGAAAGCCCAAGCTCCAAAGCGGCCTTCTCCGTAAGAGCGCCCGCGCGGTCGGCAGAGCCTATGACGCGCGGCAGGTGCGCCATATTCACCCCGAGCATTTTGCACATCGTTTTGCTCCAACCGCACCTTCCCTTGCGGGTATCGTATAAAAGTGTAGAGAACGCGGAATCCTCCGTCATCACAAACTCGCCCGTGCAGCGGCAGATGAGATATTCCTTCACATCGAGCCATTTATGTACCTTTTGAAAAAGCGTGGGCTCGTTTTTTTCCACCCATTTGTATTTCCATACGGGGTCTTTCACGCTTGACGACACCGCGCCCGTGATGATGAGGCTGCGTATCAGCTTTAGAATGTTTGCGCCGCCCACTTGCACCCCGTGCGCCATGCCGGCCCGCAATTCCGCCTTGGCGCGCTGATCCATATAGCTCATGGGCCTGCGCACGGCATTGCCAAGGCTGTCTGTAAGCACGAGCCCCTGCATCTGTGAGCAGAAGGAGAGTCCGGCGATCTCATCCGGACGCACCCCGGTCTTTTTGAAAAGCTCCCGCGTGGTCAGGCACATGGCCTCCCACCATTCGTCCGCGTCCTGCTCGACGCCGCCGCCCGGGAGCACATAGAGGCCATAGCCCCGCTGAGCGCTCGCGAGCAGACGGATCCTTTCGTCTATAAAAAACAAACAGGTCTTTACCGCGGTCGTGCCCACATCGTAAGCAATCACATAGCTCATACTGCCGCCCTCTTTCAAGATCTGTGTAAAACTTGCGAGCGCTCCATGGTAAATGCGGATTCAAGGAACTTTAAAAGTTCAGAAACCATGGCTTCGTCATCAAAAAATGCGTCGTCGCCGCAATAGATGTTTAAGCGTTCCTTATAGTAATCGCAGGAGTAAGAGAACTGAAGCATCATCAGCAGGCTGTCGAAGAAGAAAGCGAAGTAGCGCGGGTCCATATCGGACCGGATGTCGCCCTGCCCCTGCGCGGACATAAGGAGCGCCGTATATGCCGCCGAGGAGATGCTCTCTATTTCCCGCGCAAAGGCGGGCGCGTATCTGCGGCAGCTCCCCGCAGTGATCTCATGGTAGAGCACGTGATAGCCGGGCTGTTCCTTGGCGCTTTTAAGGAGTGCGCGCATGAGCCTTTCTGCACGGCTCAAAATTTTGTCTTCTCCCTGCAGCACCTCGCGAAGAACGCGTTCGAGCTCCGCAAGGCAATGCCTCAGGCACGCGGCAAAAAAAGCGTCCTTGTTTTCGTAATACTTGTAGAGCACACCCACACTCACGCCGGACTTGCGTGCGATAACATGCATGTTCGCCTTATCCGGCCCATTTTCCGCAAACTCGGCGATGCCCGCCTCTAAAATATCGTCCATTTCCCGTTCGGTAAGCTTTTTAAACATAAAGGTACTCCATAAGCATAATAGCGACACGCCGCAGAACAAAAACAATGAAGGGACGAAAAGATAAGGCAAATTCCTAACGTGAATTCAAATTCACGTCTTAAGCCTATTATAGCGCGCCGCGTGCAAATTACAAGCAAAAAATTCCCATATCCAACAATTCGTTTATCAGCTTTTCATAGCCAATGTATAAGCGCCCATTAAATGGAGAATCCCCTGAAAATATTGAGTTTTCAGTGGATTTTCCATATCCCGGATACTTTCAGTAGGTACGTCCTGTAAGGGCGCCTTTTGCATTTTCCTCCGTAAACACCACCTCGCCCGTAATGATGCGAAGCGGCAGCTCCTTATCTGCCATCAGGTCTGTTACGGCCTTCATCAACTGCGGTCCCAAGAGGGGCCGCAGTTCCACGGAGCAGTTGAGCTTGCCCGCCGCAATAGCCTCGAGCACAAACGGCCATTCAAGCATAGAAAGACAAACCTACTTTTAACGAAGTTCAATAAAGCAGGTTTGTCTCTGTAATAATGATAAAAATAATTGTCTGCTGAAGAGGCTGTCAAATTTGGCGCTTCGCAATATGTCCCTTTTATGATGCTGTGTCGCTTAAAACGCCCATAAAAATCGGCATACAAAACTCATTATCCACGATCATAAAGAAAAACGGACGGTTTAGGTTGACGATCCTGGGTTCTTCTGGAGCGGCGGATCCTTCCGCCATCGCTACGGCGGTAACAGCGCCTGCTTTTGTACCTCTTTCGTCTACCTCGATCTTTGTTTTATGGATCACACGGCTTATAAAAATGTTTCCTCCGGGCGACTGCCCAAGAGCGCTAAAATCCGCAAACTCCGCATCAAAAGCGTCCTTGATCCCCAGTTCCTTCAATATCTCGGAAAGTTCGTCTCCATATTCAAACGCGAACTTGGGAATAGAGGCATACACCTGATCATTGCTTTGGTCTTTTATAGCATCCATTAGCATTTTACCGTCCATTGCGGCTATAAACTCCGATACCGCAAGTCCCTCGTCAGGCAGTAATGCCACAAAGGAATATTTACGATCGGCATATGGCTTTGAAAATCCAACGCCATTTTGAACCTCAATATAGCCATATTCGGTACTGTGCATAAAATCAACCGTCTGTTTGTCGCCGCCCTGTGTGGTAAACGTACCCTCGCGCACGGAGGTATCCTTGTAGATGCTCAGCCACTCGGCATCAAAAGACAATGCATTGATAAGGTACATTACAGCGCCCTTCGGCGGCTTTTCCTCTAAAAGCTTTTGAATCTGCCCGTCCGTTTTTTCATTTACCCAAGCGTTCATGTCGTTTTTCGTGCTGTCATCAAAGGGAGCCTTATAAATCTCCGCATCATAATAGTCCTTGTTTGTCTGTAAAAATGCCTTCTCTACCATCAAACGCTCTTCATCCTTAAACCAAATGGAATTGGCGAGGCTTACCTTGTATTTGTCGGCAGTGGGAAGATAAGCTTGAAAGGCATGGAGATATTCGTTGAGGCTGCCTATGTCTGTGCCGAAAACCGCCTCCATTTGGAACAGGGTTTCCTTTTGTGCACCGTTTGCCGTCATGGATAGCGCTGAAATGATCGAAAGCGGCGAGATAAGCGTGTTTTCGCCCTCGTAGGCTTTTTTGAAAATACCAAGGGAAAAATCAGCGATTTCCATTGTTTTATCGGCGCTGCTTTCCGGCAGGTTGTCAATGGCGATTGGCGCAATGTTATTTCGGGTAACACCGGCCATTAAGCCTGTGGCAGTGAGCTTGGGATTGCTGCCACAAGCCGTTAGTGTCAGCAGCAATGCGAGCAGCAACGTGACTTTCTTCATAGAAAACACCTCCTCATATAATAATGAAGACGATACTGCTCGATAAATGTTCCAAATCAAATAAAATCGTCCTTACGTTCCTACCAGGCGGCTGCCATTTCGTATGGATCTTGCCGCGCGTTATCGTGATTATACAGACATGATGCGTATGAGCATGATTATAAGGCAAAAGGCCCCAAACCACGAGGATCCAAATCCTTATACCTCATCCTGATTGTGAGAACTCGCTTAAAAAAGATGCCAGTGAATTTTAAAAGGTCAAAAAAGCATGCCTTTCAGTTTTTGGTTAAGTTTTCTGTATATTACCTGCATCCAAGGTTCGCTTGACGCCGAAACAGCTTCTTCAATTTCCATCCATTTTACCCCGCTATTTTCATCGGGCTTTGCAATGAGTATTTCATCCTCAGGCGCTTTTAATAAAAATGTAACATTCAAATGCAAATGAGATGATATATATGTTCCCTTTTTTATATGTCCGTCTACCGTTAGGATTTCCAGCGAGAAGATATTCTCTGTCACCGGAACAACTTTTGTAATGCCCGTCTCCTCTTGAACCTCACGTATTGCAACTGAAAGCAGATTTTCCTCTCCATCCGCATGACCGCCTGTCCAGGCCCATGATTTGTAAATGTTATGATATATCATCAGCAGTTTGTTTCCACTGGGGTTTATTACCCAAGCGGAAGCAGTAAAATGTGCAATTTCATTGCTTCTTGTTAAAACATCATGATTAGACTCTATATAGTTTAACATGATTTTTTTGTCGTTTTCTTCCTGTTCATTATAAGCGATATACTCTTGTATCTGTTTCTTCAAATTCATTCGTCTTCCCCTGTCAATCGGATTTCATGATTTGCATCGTTGCTTTCAATACTCTTTATAGTAGTTTAACTCACCAGATTTTAATACAAATATACTTGTCCATCAATACTTCCCTTAAATCGTTTGGGCGGTTGCGAAATCTAATTTAAGATATCGTATAGCAATATTGAACAACAATCAATAAGGGGTACCGGGGATTCGATCAGTTTCATTTCTCCCAAATGTATTCCCCGCCATGATCTTTGAAGCATTGCCGAAAAATATAAAAGATACGAAAAAGCACCGAAGACGAAATGCCTTTGGCGCCGGTGATTTTGCATATTTGTTTTGTGTCTATCTCCGGATTTTCAACATATTCAAAATAGACTCATAGGGTATTTCAAACACCTGCGGTCCGGCTGCCCCGTATGACAGAGCGTATTTCTGATAGAAAACGACCAGTGCGGTTTCTGTAAGATAAAAGTCGTTTGGGTCAAACTGCCGGATACTTTCGTAACCATCACCCGAATAGGCGTCATCAAATGAATAAGGAGAGCCGTATCCTTTTTGCAAATTTTCGTTTATATCATCGGCAACTTTTTTTGAGACGAAATCGTATATAGTATTCATATAACGATCTTCATCCGCCTCAAATATATCTGAAAGGCTCAATTTCTTCCCGGTATTTAAGTCGAAAGTATCTCCTTCAATCCCTGCCCATCCTACACCGCCGGCGCCGCCATTGAGTGTAGCCGACACCGAGATGATTCCTCCAAATCCAGCTTCAAGGCAGTAGTGGGCCTGCCTATAAAAATTATCCTTTTGTCCTTCAATCTTTCTATCTGGCGCTGCCGCCTCAAGATCCCGTAAGGCATCAAAAGGAAGCTCATTATAGAAGAAATTTTCCTTATCGGCAAAAAATTGATTGATTGCCGGAATCCCGGCGTAAGTCCCTGCCAGTATGGGCAGCTTTAAATCTAATTCCACAAAGTTCCCTAAGTCACTGTAATATTTTTTGTTTATGTCAAACGTGGAAAACGCAACCGTTGGCGCGATTGTCTGCGTTGGGGCGGGAGGTACCGTCTGGAATGCGTCCGGGGCTTCAGGCACCGAGGCACATGAAACAAAAAAAAATACGGTACAGAAGAGCACGCCCAATATACATATAATTTTCCTCAAGTCTTTACACCTCCAATCAGATTGTATCACATATTTTACCAATTCGACACAACTCTTCCGGCGCTTTCTGCACGTTTTTTGCCCTTCCATAGGGATGCAAAATCGTCAAAGGGGGATGCAAGCCTGAAAATGTTGCTTAATTACAATCTTCCGCTGTTTAATTCTCTGAACTATCTTAGATTAATAGGCTTAGACAAAAGATACGCCAAGCCGGATTGAGTGGATATACTTGGTCAGCACTCCATGGATATCTCAAGGAGCGTCCCATCTAAATGAAGGCTCCTTAAGATATATTTTTGCTCAACAGTTTTTAAACCGTTCGGATATAGTCGTCAGCTTTGATTGCAGCATAAGCTCCAGTCTGGAAACGGCATTGATCAACCGCGTCACAGAACGGTTGATTTCCAACATTTGTTCCGCTGTGATGCCCTCCATGCCGACAACAGCCTGCAGTTTTTCTCCTTCAGCGTTCAGCACATGGGAGATGGCTGTTTCCTGCAGCGCCACGGAGGTTACGAGATCCGCAATCGCTTGGCACCTCGGGCCGAATATATTCGTCGTGACCGTCGAAGTGTTGTTCGAAGGATTCGGGTCGGGCGTCGTGGAAGACACCGTGGCGGTGTTCACCAGTGGCGCTTCGGCATCGGCGGGGACAGTTCCGCGGATAAGGACTGCTTGCGAGCCGCCGCTGGCCATCGTCCCCAAAGCATACGTTCCCGGCCACGGTGCCCAGGTGGTTCCGCCGTCTGTCGAATACTCAACGCCGCTGAGGCTAGCCGGTATACTGTCCGTTAAGATGACGTTTTCGGCGGGCGAAGGTCCCGCATTAGCGACAGTGATCGTATACGTCAGCACTTCACCCGGCTTGACCGAACTGGGCGACGCGATTTTGACCACCGATATGTCGGCAGACACACCAATGAGCACCGGCACTTCGTTGGACGTGACCGCGTAGGCGCCCGGAATACCGCCTTCCACGGGCGTATAGGAATAAGAAATAGCCGCGCTGTTGAGCGTGGGATTGACCGGCGGGACGAAGTCCGCTGTGGCTTCAAAGGTAACGGTGACGGTTTCGCCCCCGGGCACGTCCGGCAAAGCAAAGCCAGTATTGGGGTCAGCTGCGGACACGGATGTACCGTTGACCTCCACACTTCCTGATACGAACGACATACCGTTCGGCACTGTATCCTGGAAAGAAACGTTGGTCAGCGGGCTCTCACAGGTATTCTCCAGTGTGATCGTATAAACCACCGTTTCTCCGGCATCCACCGTTGAAGAACTGACGGCCTTGACCGGCTCGAATTCCGGCACCAGTATCTCATTGAGCGCAATATCGTCAATCGCATAGTCATTGCCGATCTCTTCGGGACCTTCGCTTAAAAATTCGACCGTCAGGCTGGTGTTACCTTGGGAATTGATGACGCTGCCGATCTGCTTCCATTCCGGTGCGTTGGTATTGACGGGAATTTGTGCGCCCAGAGTCGCGCTATAAAGTACATTTCCATTCTCATCTAAGATTTGTACGCCGAGCCGTGGATCGGGAAAACCTACGACTTTGAACAAGTTTAATATCCAAGCACTGAACAGATAGTTGGTATTGGGCTGTACGGTCACTGTTTCTGTGAAAAAGACAGCGCCCGGGTTATCTCCGTTGACCACCATCATCCGTCCCGTTTCATTGCCGACGGTATGGTCTGCGATGCGCCACCATGCCCCTATCTGCGTACTTAAGGCGTCGTTCATAATGTTCTGTACTGTATATTCGCCGCCAAAGGGCGTAAAATCTGAGGGGTCCGGCAGTACATAGATGAAATCGGGCGTTACGCCAGGATATGGTTCCGTAGGCGCGCCGGTGTTGGCCGGCGTTCCGGCAGGAAAACTTCCGAACGTACCGTTATCAGCGGCAGTGATCAGGTTGGCAGGCAATACGATGGCGCAGGCGTCCATGATCTCCGTGATCGGCGTATAAATGACCGGCCCGTTGAGAAAATTCTGATCGGTCAGGTCTGAACCCGACACGGCGACAAGCAGGGTGTCCGGCGTGACGGAATCCAGATTGGTGGAACCGGGGGGCGGATTTACGGCGGAGCTGATAGGGGGATTGACTCCTGTCGGAACGGGGCCGACCACTGCGGTGCTGAAATCGCCCGGCGTGGAAACACCGCCTGCCGTTCCGTAGGATTCCACGATCCTATAGCTGCCGTCCGGGACGTTGATAAACGAATAATTGCCGTTCGCATCGGTCAGAACGACCAGCCTGACGTTGCTCACGGTATTCTGCAATACAACCGGTATATTCGCTAAGCCGGTATCTCCGGCTGATACGGTTGCGCTTCTGTCACGGTCGAAGACAACCCGGCCGGATATTGTCGCCATATTAATGCACCTCCATAAGTTTGCCAATTTTAACGATCTAAGTTTAACGACGGGAGATCAGTCAGACCCGTTTTTAGCGAGGATATCTCATGATGTTTTCCGAGGCCGCGCTGCAGGCGTACATCCTGTGTAACCGGATATGCCATCATCGTCTTCTCTCAAATACTCATGGCGTGGTTCAAGTCAATTCATCCGCAAAAAGCTCCAGCTTTGCCTGAAGCATCATTTCAAGACGTGTAATAGCGCCGATCATTTGTTCGACCAATTTGTTAAGCGCAAGCAACTGATCGGATGTCACATCCTCCATCGCGATAATGGCCTGCATTTTTTCCCCTTCGGCGTTGATGATATGAGAAAGCGCGGTTTCCTGAAGCGCAACGGATTCGATAAGATCCGTTATAGCTTGCTCTCTGGTACCCTCGCCCGGCGTGATAATTGGCATACTCATCGTAGTTACCTCTTTCCATACATACGCGGATTATATTCATTAGTATCATATGAGGGACTGTGTAAACTTGTGAAAGGAAATAAACCAGGTATAGCGGCAATTGGCGTGCGGATTGTTCATTATAATACTTTCACCGTTTGGCCCTTTTTTCATAATATATAGTAATATGCATTCATTCACGGAGGTTCATGATGGCATTGTTGGAACCGCGTCATATATGGCCGTTGCCTGCTCGCGACGGCAGGTACAGGGGCTTCGCCTGCGATGGCGTCTGCTTTTATCTGACGCTGCCTCAGGAGTCAAATATCCAGAGGCTGAGCATGGATATGGACCCGGTCGAATGCATCCATACCGCAAGGCCCTATACCTGCCTCTGCTATGATTCCAAAGAAAATTGTTTTTGGGCTTCATGCGATCATATGATCGGCCGTATTTTCAGACTGGACAGCTGCTTTCAGGAAACAGATTGTCTGAACATCTGTGGGCTGCGGGCCACCCTTACCGGCCTGTCTTTCGACTGTAACAACGGTGAACTGCTGGCTGCGCTCCCGCTTTGTATTTTGCAAATAGATAAGCGTACCGGCCAGACTATTTCCCTCCAAGCGGCGCAGGGGGGAACATATACCGGCGTGCTGTCAATAGCGCCCCACTATGTTATAGCTCATATCAGTCCGGGCAGTCAGAGCATCAGGCTCTGTTCCGCGACGGGACATACAATCAGGCAATATATGTTGCCGGCCGACTATCGCCTGGAGGATATGGTTTTCTGTTCATGCTGTGGATTCCAAAAAGGGCGTTTGAGTATTTATATTCTCGCCATAAAACGCGGTAGCGGCCCATGCCTGCTTCTATGTGAGATGGAAGTCTGTGGCGTCACGCTTCATCCCTGCAACTTCTGCTGCCCGCCGTGCCCCGGTAAATATGATGACGAATTCGATTGCAAATGCCGCCAAGAATGCCGCTGCCCGCCATGTAATGAAAAGTGCCGGGAACGCTGTATCTGTGACATCATAGAATCTGTCGCGCGGGTGGAGACATCGCTTGCGCATATCCTGAACGCGGAAGGAGAGAAGCTGCAAAAAGCTGTTCAGACTGCAAATAATGTCTGTGAACTGCTGGAGATCAACAGAGCCGTAAACAAAACGATCACAAACATCACGCAACTTGAGCAGATGCTGTATGCCAAATTGGAAACTGCACGCGAGCTTGAGCTTTGCCCCGATACGCGGTAACAATTTTATTACGTGATATGACAGTCTGGTATAATAATCTGGCCACGTTAGCCATAATGCAGGCATTACATACCTGCCACTCTTGATGTCCAGCATCGCCTCATAAATTGTTATGCTACTGGCCTCTATTTTCAAGAAGGCTCCTTTTTTGCGGTTTGGCCTGTACAGAGCCTATGTTCGGACAATAAAACGCCTCGCCGATTTTATACGGCGAGGCTATATGAAGGAGCCCGCCCCGAATGAAGCACAGGGCAGGCATTCGTAGTATAGACGGCAGGGGCGCGGGGTATGTGGCACCACCCATTTGTTTAAAAAGTCATTTTACACTAACGCAGCGTCGAAAAATGCCGAAATACTCAATAACAGCCGATAAGGAGGCAGCCTCTTGTTCGGGAATGTAAATGGCGCTTTAGACAACAAAGAGCATTTAGCAAATCCTATGAAGTGGTGTCATGACATTGTAAATGCCGGTTATGCAACGGTCACGGTTATTACTTTGGCTCATGTTGTTTGGTATTTTGCAGCGCGGGAAGTCCTGGCATGGCCTCCTGATATTTATCTGAAAAACTATATAATATTGCCGTTTATTGGTTTATCAGCTTTAAATGCCGCTGTGGACCTTTCGGTGCGCTCGTCTAAGACCCATCTTATTTTCAAGGAGTATTTATCACTGGGGCTATTTCTAATTTTTTCGTTTTATCTTTCTTTGACCCACAAGATTACCACCATATTGATGGGATCCTACACCTTATCAGTTTTTGCTTCCGCTGTTTTTTCAAATAAAAAAATTACCCTACATTTCTTTTTATTATGTACGCTTGCACTGTTAATTAGTGGCGCTAAGCTTTATGTTGAAGAGAATTTCGCCAGTAAGGTGCTCATGGATGTTTTTGTCGCATGGGATTTGCTTCTGTGTTCTTACCTTGTGGCGAGAGTATTAATCCGACATGGGCATGACAATCTCATCGCCCTAATGCGTTTCTATAATAAGCAACAAAGTATGCAGGAACAACTAAAGCTTGACGCATTTACTGGGCTGTATAATCGGAAGACATTTGATGAATCCTTGCAAAAAACAGTGGAAGAGTGCAAAGAGTATGATATCCGTCTTTCCTTGGCTATGATAGACGTTGATAGTTTCAAACGGATTAATGACGTCTATGGTCACACTGCGGGGGATCGAGCCTTAATTAGCTTAGCGCAAATTCTAAAGAGCAACAAAGAAGAAGCTATTCAAGCCTTTCGGATAGGCGGAGATGAATTTGCAATCTTATTTAAAGGATATGACCTGTGGGAGGCATATCAAATTTGCGAAAACATGCGAAAGATAATGGAGACTTCTTGCTTATATGAAACAAGTAAAGTAACATTCAGTTGCGGTTTAGCCGACCTGAGTTCGCGGCATGCCAGCCCTGACGAGCTTTTAAAAGCCGCAGATATGGCGTTATATTCAGCCAAAAGCAATGGTCGGAATAAAGTAGCGCTTTATGGGGGCCTTAGAGAGTAACCGTTCCAAACAATATCGAAAACCCCGCTACCATACCGGTGACGGGGCTCTCTCGTTACCAATCCCGCTTATTGGTCGGGTTATTTAGCATCCCAACCAGCACAAAGTCGTTCCCGTAGCCGGTGGATACGTTCCCTCATAGCTCGGCGCAAACAAAAAAACGGGGCTTTCAGGGCATCTTACCCACCTGCCAGCACCGCCGCGGCAGAGGACAGAACCCCGGAAAGTCCCATATCTAGGCGCTTTTTAGCCCTTATCGGTTTGTTACATTTGACATCAAGACAACACGCTCAACATGCTCTGTTTAAGGGAACATATCCATCGGCCTTAATCGCTAACCGATGCACTAAAACATGTTATGGCGCTCCTCTGCATCTGCGATGGCCCGAGTCTCATGAACGTTGCATGCGGGTGTTGGGGCGGGGCATAAATGGAATACAGTTTAATCGGCCTCCTGCCTGTTTTGACCAGGTTGTGCCATTTTCCGGCAGGGATGATAAACGCATAATCTTTGCCCACGCAGGCTTGGAAATCCAGCCTGTTTTGAGTCGCCCATTTTTACAACACCAATGCATCAATGCTCTACCATCTGTACCGGTGCCCATATTAAAAGTCCCTAGCGTCCCAATTGGAGATGCACAAAGTATCTCTCACTCCCGTCATGACGACAAAAAGGGCAGGACCGCACGCGGTCCTGCCCTTTGCACAAGCGTTACTTGCTGACGGTGATGCCGGGGATGATGTAGTTCCAGCTGGGCGCGCTCTGCGGCTCGATAAACTCTTCGCCCTCGGCCAGATTGATCTCGACGGGCTTGCCGTCATAATCCTCGCCAACGCCCTGCAGGGGGCCGACGAATATCTTCAGCTCGCCTGAAATCAGCTTTGCACGGGCTTCTTCGATGGCTTCCTTTGTTCCCTCGGCAATGATGGCTTCATTGAGTTCGGAAATATTTACAACGCCTTCTGCCAGACCACCCGAGAAATCGGTAGGAATGCGCTCGCCTGCAACAGCGGCCTGAACCGCCATCGTAAGGAATACGCTCCAATCCCATATGGCGGAGGTGAGGGAAGCCTTGGGCGCCGCCTGGATCATATTGGAGTTATACCCGACTGCCCAGACGCCGTTCGCTTCGGCAGTGGTCTGCGTGGCGGTGGAATCGGGATTCTGGCCAATCACGTCACATCCGTTGTCAATGAGGGCCTTGGCGACCTGCCCCTCCCGGGTTGGGTCATTCCAGCTGTTGGTGTACATGACCTGCATGGTCACATCGGGATTGACGCTCTTTGCGCCAAGATAGAAGCCGGTAAAGCCGCTGATATCCTCGGCATACGGGAACGCGCCCACGAAGCCGAGTTTATTGGTCTTTGTTTTGAGGCCCGCGGCGATACCCGCGAGGTAACGGGCTTCAAATATCTTGCCGAAATAGTTGTGCATGTTGGGGAGGCCGCTGCCTGCCGCCTGATAGCCGCTGGCATGGCAGAATTCGATATCCGGATTCTCCGCGGCAGCCGCCAGCACATAGGGTTCATGGCCAAAGCTGGTTGAAAATATGATGTTGCAGCCCGCGTCAATCAGCTCGCGAAGGGCCGCATCGGTATCCGAGCCCTCGGGAATGTTGAATTTGTTGATAATCTGGTCATCGCGAAGGCCCAGATTCTGCTGCATCTTTTTCGTGCCCAGATCGTGGTTGTAGGTGTAACCGCCGTCGCTCGGGTCGGCAATGTGCACGAAGCCTACCTTGATGGTTTCCATTGTAAGACCATTTTCAGCGCCCTCCTCGGGCGTGGACGGTGCAGGTGTGGAGGCTGCGGTGGCGGCTGCCGGAGGCTGTGTCGCAGTCGGGGTGGCAGCAGGCGCCGCGCAGGCTGCCGCGCTCGCAAACAGCACAAGTGCCATGGCCAATGCGATCAGTTTCTTCATACGTTTTCCTCTCTTTCTTTCGTGCCGATAACATATTTACACATCCAATCGCTTGGATGCGGCAACCGCATTCCTCAAAATCAAGCTTCTATATCGATAAATGCAAATCTGCTCACATCGAACAGTCCCCGGTCAGTCAGCTTCAGTTCGGGTATCACCGCGAGGGACATAAAGCAAAGTGTCATGATGGGCTCTATATCCGGATTGATCTCCAACGTGGCATGCGCTTGTCTGTGAAGCGTATTGAGCCTCTCCATCACCCATTCGCCGCTTTGGTCGCTCATAATGCCGCCCAGGGGCATGGGCATACAATCAAGTACAACCTCTTCCTTTGCAAGCACGATGCCGCCGCCCTGTGCAATCAGCCGCTCCACGGCGAATGCCATATCCGCATCGTTCGTACCCACTACGATGATGTTGTGCGAGTCGTGCGCAATGGATAAGGCTACTGCGCCGCGGCGGATGCCGTAGCCGCGCAGCAGGCCAAGCGCGACATTGCCCGTACAGGTATGGCGCTCCACCACCGCAATCTTTACGATATCCGCGTTGGGATCATACACAAATTCGCCGTTCTCATTGCGCTGCACCGTTGCGGTGCCTTTGCCCGTTACAACGCTGCCCGGTATGACATCGATCACGTATACTTTATCGCCCGAAAGCTTGAGACGCAGCTTTTCCGCGCTGAAATCCTTCACATGGAAGCTGGCGCGCACCGGCGTATCGTCATGCCGGTGTACGGGCGGAAGATATTTCCCGCCTTCGGCGACCAACTCGCCCTTGATGAACACCTGATTGACATGGAAGCCCTGCAGATCGTCCACCAGCACGATATCGGCGCGCAGGCCCGGTGCGATCGCGCCCCTGTCCTTGAGGCCGTAGCATTCCGCAGCGTTGAGGCTTGCGATCCGTATGGCCGTCATCGGGTCCAGCCCTTCCTCAACGCAAATGCGCAGATGATCGTCAAGATGCCCAAGCTCCAATATCGTCTTGGGCTGGCGGTCATCCGAGCACAGCAGGCAGCGGCGGCTGTTCCCGGGCGTCACCCCTTTTATCAGGTTCCTTAGATCATGGCAGGCGGAGCCCTGCCGCAGCATCACATACATGCCGCGCGAAATGCGCTCCTGCAGATCCTGCGCGGTGGCGCATTCATGATCGGTATGTATCAGGGGAAACGCGTAGGCGTTCAAATCCTTACCCACAACACCGGGGCTATGTCCGTCAATCAGCTTCCGGTGCGCCTTTGCGAGCAACAGCTTATCCAGCACATCCTCCGTCCCGTATACAACGCCCGGAAAATCCATGAATTCGCCAAGGCCGAGTATTTCTTCCCGGCCGATTACGGCCTCCATGTCCTCCGCCTTGATCACCGCGCCGGCGTTTTCAAACGGCGTTGCGGGCACGCACGAGGGGAGCATGAACCGGATATCAAGCGCCGTGTTTTTGGAAGCGTCCATCATGTACTTCAGCCCCGCAAGGCCGCATACGTTCACGATCTCATGCGGATCGGCGATGATTGTGGTCCCGCCGCAGGGCACGAGCATCCTTCCCAACTCTTCGGGGCTGACATAGGCGGATTCGATATGGATGTGGCTATCAATAAAGCCGGGCAGCGCATACTGTCCCTTGGCATCGATCACAACACGGCCCTCATACGCGCCGATGCCGGCGATCAGCCCATCGCTGATGGCAATGCTGCCCTCTATAAAGCAGCCCGAATATACATCCGCGATACGACAGTTTTGAATGACGACATCCGCCGGGATGCGCCCCGCCGCAACATCAATGCCTTTTTTCAGAACGCTTTTTTCCATGGCTTGCCTTCCCTTCCCCGTATTTATTTTTCAATCAGCTCCTGCACCGGATCAAAAATCGTGAGCGCCACGCAATCCACAGGTCCCACATCCGTAATGGCGTAATCCTGAATAGCAGTGATGGGCAGGAAAAACATGTACATGAGCGGCTCGGGCAGGTTGCAGCCCAATTGGCGCGCCGCCACGGTAAGCTGTTCTTCCTGCTGTGCGATCAGCTCGGGTTCCTCATCGCTTACAATGCCGCCCACCGGCAATGGCAGGAACTCCAGTATTTCGCCGTCCGCCACCACTACCTGGCCGCCGCCGTTTGCGATTAAATGGTTGGCCGCAACAGCCATATCCTCCGGGTTCACGCCCATCACGATCAGGTTATTGTCATCGGGCGCGGCGGAGGAGGCCATGGCGCCCTTTTTCAGCGTCCATCCCGAGCAAAACGCGAGGGACTGGTTCCCGTTCCGTCCAAACCGCTCCAGCACCGACACCATCGCTACATCCTGCGCGACGTCCGGCAGGACGATATTGTTCTCCACCTTGAGCGTAACATCCTTACGCTTGCGCACGAAGGGTCCCTTTACATCCATGGAAAGAACTTTGGCTTCGCCGTTTGCAATAGCGACCCGGTATTCAAAATCCGCCCTGGTGGTTTTTTTGCATTTCAGCTCGCTGCTGAGCACTGCGCTCCGCTTTGGCGCATTGAGCACATAGTTGAGCTTTTTGTTCTGCGCCACGACCCGCCCGTTGGTGATTACCTTTTGCACCTGGAAGGATTCGGGACTGTCAATCAAGAGAATGTCCGCAATGCGTCCCGGAGATATGGAGCCGATCAGGTGGTCGATGCGATACGCCTCGGCGCTGTTGATCGTGGCCATCTGGATAGCGGTAATGGGCGGCACGCCCGCGGCGATTGCCAGACGGACGACCTGATCCAGATGCCCCTTGTTCAGCACATCCGTAGCGGTAACGTCATCCGTACAAAAGCTTACGCGCCGCGCGAGCGCGGGGTTCACCTCTGTGATGGCGCGGATATTTTCCTTGAGAAAGTGCGTAACGGAGGATTCACGGATGAGCATATGCATGCCCTTGCGCATTTTCTCCACGACTTCCTCGTGCGTATAGCTTTCGTGGTCCAGCCGCACGCCACTGCATAAATACCCGTTCAGGTCGTTTCCGGAGGCCATGGGCGCGCAGCCGAATATGGGAAGCCGGTTTTGCGCAGCGTGCACAAGCGCACCCAGCGTATCCTCGTCCTCCTCCAGCACCGCTTCGCGCACGAGTTCCCACACGCCGAAGCATTCAGGCCATTTCTGCACCTCTTCATGTACTTCTTTTGTAAAATTGAATGCGACCGTGGATTTGGGAATTGTGTAGGGGGTTTTATAGGGAGCGCCCCAGAATACCTTGAGCGGCGTGTATTTGATTTCTTCAAAGACCTCCATAAGGCCGGGGAGGCCCGAAACGGAGATATATTCATCCAGCCCCGAAATCATGCTGGTGGTACCGCGTGGCACCACGGCCTTGGCGTAACTTGTAATGCTCAGCTTGCTGCATTCGCTGTGGATGTGTCCGTCGATTAGCCCGGGGGTGAGATAAGTCCCGCTCGCATCGATAATTGCTGTATCGGGGCCCTTATAGGCGTTCACATCCCCAACAGCAACGATCATATCGCGATAAATTGCAACATCCGCCGGATAAAATTCGCCTGTCATCACGTTCACAAGTGTCCCGTTCTGAACGACAGTATCCGCGGGGAGCTGTGCCCTACCGGCGCGAATCAATTCTTTCAGGCTGTCAATCTTTGTTTTCATGTGCACACCTCTTGCATTAATGATGTGGGAATATATATAAAAAGCGCCGCTTTTGGAGGGAAACCAGGCTTCCCGTCCTGAAAGCGGCGCTTCGATGCACCTGTCGAATTTATTTTAGAACAATATTCTTTTTTATGCGTGTCATCCACTGCAGCGACTTATTTTTTTCGAATTATACTATGCCGCTTTTTTATTTGTCAACATTTGACCCTCAAAAATATATTATATTTGCAAGAAAAATATTTTTATCCTGCACGTAATGTGCCTCTCGTTTTTTTCGGTGTCACAGAATATCGGAGCCGATGCTGTGGGAGAGTTTTACTGAACCAACTGACGTCGTAGCATCGAAGGTCAGGCAAAGTATAGGGAATTTAAAGAACACCCGGCCCCAGCATTGCGAACGTTGTGCGCTGCCAGATGTGTCCCCGTGTCCTGTTACAGGAATTTAGTGGAACAACGCATTTCGTATTAAAGTACTCCCCGATACTCTAACTGCTAAACGAATAAATCTACCACAAATGTCGCGCCGCCGCCCGGCGTATCGCAGAGGGTAAGGGAACCGTTGTGGAGCGTTATAAGCTCTCTTGCAATACTCAGCCCCAGTCCGAAATGTGTTTTGTCGGTGCGGGATTTATCTATCCGGTAAAACCGTTCGAACAACTTTTGCTTATGCTCGGGAGCAATCCCCGGCCCATTGTCTGCAACCTCAATGCGAAGCTTGGCTCCTTGCGCATGGGCGTGAAGCACAATACGGCAACCGGATGGCGTATGCTGCAGCGCATTTTCAATCAGTATGGATAAAATCTGCTCTAGCCGCTCTTTATCCCCACGGATCGCAGGCAACGCCCCTTTGGGCAGATCAAGGCCGATGAAATGCCCGGTGGCCTCGGCAACGGGAAGATAACGTTCGTAAAGCTCCAATAACAACGTATCGCAATCTAAGGGTTCCAAGTGCACAGGCCATGTTTTTGCATCCAAACCCGCAAGCAGAAGGAGATCATCTACAAGGTGCGCCATACGCTGGCACTCCTGCTCAATGGTCGATGCGAACTGTTTGGCGTTAGTTGGATCGATTGTGAGAGCCGAAGCGCTCGTGCGGAGAACCGCAAGGGGTGACCGGAGCTCATGAGAGGCTGCAGCAACAAATTCCACCTGCCTGCGCTGGCTCTCTGCTATTGGGCGGATGGCCCTTCCCGCAAACCACCAACTAAAAACAAACAGCATTCCTGCTCCCAACGCTACAAGCCCGAATACAAGGACGCGCTGCTGTATAATACTTGCGTCCTCTTCACTCATATCGCGCACCATAGTAACCGTTTGCCAGCCGTTATGCAATGTAAGTTGACTGACAGCGACCATGTAGCGTTCATTTCTTTCTCCATGTATTTCAAAAATAGCATAGCTGACTTCAACAGCAGGCCTTGTCGTGATTGTGATACCGTGCTCTGCAATCGCCTTTTCTTTTGCCATCGCAATGAGCGTGTGGCGTGGCGTGGGAGGGAACCATGACCCTGAAAAAGAAAACGGCTGCCCGTTGTCCTCAATATCGATGATCAGGTGGTTACTCGCCTCAGTCTGAGCTAACCAGGTATTGCTAATGGTGCTGTCGCTTTGAAGCTTGAATAGAATAGCGTTGAAGTTGCTTTGGAACAACTTTGCGCTGCGCTCTTTGAGCTGTTTTTCCGAGCCGGGAAGGCTGCCCAATACCATAATGAGCAGGATAGTGCCAGTCATACAGGTGCAGATAAGCGCAAGGCGCACCCTAAGCCGCTTTAACATATGCGGTACCCTACGGCGTGAACAGTCTTGATTTGCGCCTTGCTGCCGACAGCTTTAAGCCTCTTGCGCAGGAATAGGATATAATTATCCAGATTGCCATCTTCCACAGGCGCGCTTGGTCCCCAAACGCGGGAAAGCAGCAGGCTTCGCGGCATCACCTGCCCGGAATTACGCATGAGCACTTCCAATAGCTGCGTTTCACGTCCTGAGAGTGTCTTGGTATTCAGGGGCCCTTTCAGAGCCCGCTTTTCCGGATCAAGTTCAATGTCTTCGTATACGAGCGTTCGGGCGCTCTCCCAGTGGGCCGGCCTCCGGCCAAGCGCACGGATGCGCGCGAGAAGTTCTTCCACTGCAAAAGGCTTTACCATATAATCGTCTGCCCCCGCGTCAAGCCCGCCCACACGGTCGCGTATGCTATTCATTGCGGTTACCATCAGGACGGGAGTTGCAACACTTCTGGAACGCAGCGCGCTGACAATACGCAGGCCGTCGAGTTCAGGTAGCATTCGGTCAAGAATAATCATTTCGTGCGCCTGCTCAAGGGCAAGGGCAAGCGCATCCTCGCCGTTATGGCAGGAGTCCACCACATACCCTTCGCGGGTTAGATGTGCCTCAATGGCTTTGCAAAGATCCGCATCATCCTCTACAAGCAATATGCGCATGCTTCCATCCTCCCGTTAGGTATCACTTTATTGTATCATGCAATTCTCTAAGTTCCTTCTAATTTGGAATTTTTAAAAAATGTACTTTATTGCTTCGTTTTTTGATATTGTTTCAAGATTTGTCTACTAAAGTGATGAACATGGTAATGATTGCTTTTACCCGAAAGGAGGACAACATGAAATCAATACACAAACAGACAGCATGCCTTTTGTTGGGGGCTGTTATGCTTTTAACCGGCTGCGCTTCCGCAGGAAATTTGCCGCAATCCGATCCGGGCTCCTCTACCCCCGTCGCGATGGGCCGGTATATAGAGAGCGCGCTGGAAGTTCCACATAATAATCTGGGCCCATGCATACTCGTCCAGCCCGACGGTTCTCTCCTGTTATATAGCATTCTGTATAACGACAACGGGCAAGTTGTATGCTATACCAGCACCGACGGGACGAAATGGGAAACGTCTAATGCCGGGGCAATGGAAAACATCTCGCAACTGGAGGGCGGCTTCGCCGATCTGATGAGTGTTGCTTCCAATGGAGATACCCTCTATGCACTCTACCGGGATGCACAATATCAGCCATGCATGGCAAAAAGCAGCGAAAACGGCCCGCTCACAAAACTCACATTGATGAAAGGCTGGGAGATGCCCCAAAGGCAACCTGCGGGATCAGAAGGGGAAGCTTTGCCCCTTTCTGAAATGCCGGAGGTCCTGCCGGAGATTGTTGTGGCAATGGAAAATGGCGATTTTTTGATCGGCTGCTTTGACAAGATCATCCGGTATGATGGTGAAGGAAAGGAGCTTCAGCGATATGAAAGCGGAGGAAGCGAGTTTAACGTATCCAAAAACACGCTGTTTATGATGGGCAGGGACCGTAAAAGCATTGAAGCCGTCAATCTGGAAACAGGCGAAACCATACATTCAGTTGCGCTTCCCTCCACAACTTCACAGAGCGATGGTATCAACTATGAATCGAGCAGCACTCCGATGGATACGGACGAAGCAGGCACCCTGTTTTATGCAGACGAAAAAGGAATCCATCGCCTTGCGCCGGGTGGTTCACTTTGGGAAACGGTTGTCGATGGGGAACTGAGCTCCCTCGGCATTCCCTCTTTGCGGGTTGGCGGTCTGATGCAGGATAAAAAGGGCGGCTTTTTCGTCTCGCTGTTTGACAATAGCGGAGTACATCTGATGCATTATACCTATAGCGCCGACACCCCATCCGTGCCCAGCACCGAGCTTTCCGTATTTGCGCTGTCCGATAATCAGACGATACGCCAGGCGATCGGGGAATTTCAGCGGCAGAACCCGGATGTGCGGGTCACGTTTCGGTACGGGCTTACCGAGGACGGAGCGACGACTGCCGATGACGTCATCCGCTCGCTCAATGCGGAATTACTGGCCGGCAAAGGGCCGGATATCCTGCTGCTGGATGGATTGCCCATCGGCTCCTATATAGAAAAAGGTGTATTGATGGATTTGAGCGGGATGCTTGATTCGAGTAAGCTGCTGCAAAACATTGTGGATTACTATCTGCGCGATGGTAAGCTTTATTCCATGCCTGTCAGGATTTCCGTACCGGTTATGCTTGGTAGCGCGCAAGCGGTTGATGCCGCAAAGAGGCTCGATACACTTGCAAACGCGGCAGCGCAAAGCCCGGATGGAGACTTTCTCGCCATGAATTCACCCAGCGGGCGCATCGTACAGTTCTTTCTGACAAGCTCGCCCGCCTGGTTTCATGGCGACCGTGTGCTGGATCAACAGCTGCTTGCAGAATTCCTGATGAATATAAAGGCAATCAGTGACGCCTGCAACGACAACGCGATACTTTCCGCTTCCGCCGGTTACATGAATAGAGCGGATGAGCTTGGATTGGTGGACGAAGGACTTGAGAATCTGATCAAGCTCAGTAAAGGCAAGCTTCAACTGCACATACAGATGATAGACGGCTTCTCCCAGCTTGCCATTCCGTTTTCTGTAAAGAACAAACTGGAAAACGGAGTGCTTGCCTCAATGGGCGGGCAAAGCCCGGGCGTATTTGTGCCCCACGGGATTGTTGGCATTAACAATGCAAGTAAGCTTAAGGATATTGCCGTTGCATTTGTTCAAGGCTTGTTTGGACTGAGCGTGCAAAGCACGGATTTGGGGGACGGCTTCCCTGTAAGCGTTGAGGCCGTTGAAAAGAATATAGTGGAGTTCCCTGAAGCCAATACGGGGTTTGCCATCGGCTCCAGCGAAGGGGTGATTACTGCAGGACCGCCCACAAAAGAAGATTTGCAGGCGTTCTATCAGGATGTCCTTCTTTGTGCAACCACGGCTTCCACAATTGACAAAGTGCTGTTGGAGAATGTGAAGAATGAATGCGATGCCTTTTTTGCAGGCGAAAAAACAGCCGAGCAGACTGCCGCCGCGATTGCCGAGCGCACACAGGCATACCTTACGGAATAAGCAGCGGCAGACGCGCACAGCGCTCATGTTCCTCGCCCCCAGCTTGGCAGGCGTCCTTATTTTGGTGCTTATGCCGTTCGGGGATGCTGTCCGTCGGTCATTTTTCACGGCGATGAGCGGCGAGTTTGTAGGGCTGAAGAATTATGAAGCCGTGCTCCAGAATGAGGCGTTCAGGCTTGCCGCTCAAAATACGCTCCGCTTTATTGCAGCCTGCATACCTCTGCTGCTTGCGCTTTCGCTGCTGCTTGCGGTAATGATCCGGGCGGTACGGCGCAGAGGGGAGCTCTACAAGACGGCGTTCTTGCTGCCCATTGCAATTCCGGTCGCATCTGTCGTGCTGCTTTGGACGGTCTTTTTCCACGAAAAAGGTATGCTTTCCGGCATGGTTGAAGCGTTTGGCGGTACACGGACGGATTGGATGAATTCGGACGCCGCATTCAGCATCCTTGTCCTGAGCTATCTTTGGAAAAATGCGGGATATGATATGGTGCTGTTCCTCGCGGGGCTGGGCGGAATATCGCCCAGCCTCTATGAGGCTGCACGTGTGGACGGCGCAGGCGTCTGGTCCCTGTTCCGCCATATTACGCTGCCATCCTTGCTTCCAACACTGTTTACGGTTGCGGTCTTGTCGCTTCTCAACTCATTTAAAGTATTTCGCGAAGCGTTTCTCGTTGCAGGGAATTACCCGCACAAGAGCATGTACATGCTCCAGCATCTGTTCAACAATTGGTTTACCGCGTTGGATATTCAAAAGCTCTGCGCCGCTGCGGTACTCGTCGCGCTGTTTATTCTAGCTCTGGTTTTGCTGCTGCAAAAGCTTTGGGGGAACGAGGGACTCTCTTGATTAAAAAGATCATTGCCTTTATCAAGAAACATTCGGCAGAGATCGTACTGCTTTTACTTGCATTGTTTGTGGCGGTTCCGCTTTGGATGCTGTTTTCCGGTTCCTTTATGAGTACGGGTGAATTGGTTGAAACAATTGGGCCGGTAATCGCGGATACCAACGGTATTGCAAGTTGGCCGCTCCTTCCGCAATATCCCACGCTCCAGCCCATGGTGGAACTGCTCTTGGATTCCCCCGTGTTTTTTAAAATGTTTTGGAACACATGCCTGCTTGTGTTTCCCATTCTTGCAGGACAGCTATTTGTTGCCGTGCCAGCCGCATGGGCGTTTGCCCGGTATTCCTTTCGGGGAAAAAGGCTGCTGTTTACCCTCTACATCGTCCTGATGCTGATGCCATTTCAGGTAACGATGGTATCAAGTTTTTTGGTTTTGGATGGGCTGTCTCTGCTGAATACGCGCTATGCGGTTATCTTGCCTGCTGTTTTTTCCACATTCCCGGTCTTTCTTATGGTAAAGTTTTTTGCCTCCATTCCGAAAACCGTGCTGGAGGCAGCCGAGATTGACGGCGCAAACGCATGGGCGGTGTTCTGGCACATTGGCTTTCCTCTCGGCATGCCGGGAGTAATTTCTGCCCTCGTCCTTGGATTTTTGGAATATTGGAACGCGATAGAAGCGCCCTTGACATTTTTACAGGATCAATCCCTTTGGCCGCTTTCACTCTATCTTCCCGGCATCGTTGCAGACAAAGCGGGGGTCTCCCTTATGGCTTCCATTATCATGATGCTGCCCGCCCTTCTGATTTTTCTGCTGGGCCAAAGGCATCTCGAACAGGGCATCCGGGCTTCGGGACTAAAGGAGTAGTTTAATGCTGGAACTTGCAAGACAAATTCGGGAAACGGTAGCAAGCGGCTTTAAGGGTATGCGCAATGCGTCTGCCGCACCTAAGGCCGCGCTGGAACGCAAGGCAGCAAAGCTGCTTGCCGGATTTTTTGTGCTGATGCTTGTATTTACAATCCTCTCCCGGGTGGCGGACTCGCTGACAGTCGCCAAGGTGCAGGTTACTTCCCCTCAAAACGCCCCACTTATGTATGAGGTTGAAGCGAATGGCGTGATCGAATCCAGAAAAGAGATTTCCATCCCTGCTCGCGAGGGGCTTCGTATACTTGACGTTCCGGTGGAAAAAGGTCAGGAAGTAAAAAAGGGAGAGATCCTTTTAGAATTTGATATAAAGGATATTGAAAAACAACTGCTCAAGGCTGAAGATGAACTCCAAAAATTGATTTTGCAACAGAAGCAGCAGAAGCTAAACGCTTCCGGATCGGATGTTCCAGATCTGACGGAACAATCGCTTCAAACGGCGCAGGAAGACTACGATGTAGCTGTGGAAAATGCAGCGCTTGCCGTCTACCGTGCCCAGCAAGATCTCATGCAAGCAAGGGAAGCCTATGAGACCGCAAAAGAGGAAGCGGAGAATTTAGATGACACTTCCCGTCAGGAATCAGTCGCACGTGCAGAGGCGGCTCTGGTTTCCGCACAACGGAATTATGACGATACCGTATATTCCCGTACTACGGCGCTACGAACCGAGCAGCGGAAAGTGGAAGATGCGCAGGCTGATTTAGTCGCCGCGGAGGCTACGGGAGATACGTTGGCCATCGATGTCGCGCAAACCGCGCTCGACCGCGCTAATGAAGACCAGAACACCGTATCTGCCCATTGGGAGCAGGCCCTTTCTCGCGCCCAGAATGATCTGGAGCAGGCGCAAAGGGCGTTGCAGATCGCCCAAAATGAAACGGGCATCGACAGGTCGGCATCGGTTGAAGTCGCCCGCCAGGCGGTAGAGAATGCGGAAAGGGCCCTGCAGGATGCGATAAAAAATCAAGCGATCCAGGAGCATACGGCACAACGTGTCATAGAAAACGCGCAGACGCAGCTTGACGGCGCCCAACGGGATGCGGAAAACCGTGCGACGCAGGCAGAGTATCAGAAGCAAAGCATGGATATCGATATCCGTGCAAAGCAGCGGGAAGTAGAGGAATTACAAACGCTGTATGAAAATAGCTTCCTCACTGCCCCGGAAGACGGCCTGTTGCTTACCCTTTCCGCCGAAGTAGGGCAGCGTACAAACGGGGAAGAGGTAGCGCGCATGGCGGCGCAAAACAGCGGCTATAAGTTCCGTGTACAACTCAGTGATGAAGAGGCGAAGCATGTTGCGTTGGGAGATGAAATTGCACTGACAACAGACAGAAGTCCCATGCCTGTCAAAGCAAAAGTTGAAAGCTTGAGCCTGAATCACGCAAATAGAGCCGCTGAACTCACGGCCATATTGCCGGAAGGTTCCTATCTTCCGGGTGAACGCGCTACCATGGACGTCCGAAAGCGGAGCAAAAACTATACCACCTGCCTGCCCATCTCCGCTATCCGGAAGGATTCGGGCGGAGAGTATGTTTTGATTATCCATGAGAGCAATACCGTATTGGGGAAGGAGCTTGTCGTTTCCCGTATCAACGTTGTAGTGGCGGACAGGGATTCTACAACGGTTGCGGTGTCCGGCGGTATCGGGGCCGAGGATAGAGTGATCGTTTCCAGCAACAAACCGATCGATGTTGAAGACCGCATCAGGGTAACAGAAATATGATGAGCGCGTCGAATAAGAAACGCTATTTGATTTTTCTTGTCTTTTCTTGTGCAGCGACCTTCCTGTTCTGCGCAGCGTTGGGGCAGTACGAGCAATTTTCTTTACAAGCCGAAAGCGTACATGTGCGCGTCAAGGGATCCGTACTCGCCATAGAGTCCATAATAGTTAATCTTGACAACTCCCTTAAATATGGAGGAGCAGTCACGGATGCCGCAATCTCGAATGAAGCCGAAAACCAGACCGTAACGGGCATACTTAATAGAACAAGTGCGTTACGCGTTCTGACGGTTTACGGGGATCCTGCTCTTTTTTATCATGCGGCCTTTGTAGCAGGCGCATATCCTTTACATGGCGATGAAATCGGCTGTGCCCTTGACGAACAGGCGGCATACCTGCTGTTTGGAAGCCTGGATGCGGTTGGCAATACGCTTCATTATGAAGGAAACGCCTACCTTGTCCGCGGCGTGTTTTCCGGCATGGATGGGGTTATGGTAGTCCAATCGGGTGAAAAAAGCGCGCGCGCGTTTCAGGCGGCGGCGTTTCGTGTGAGCAAGGGTGCCAACGGAAAGGAAGCCGTCAGCACTTTTCTTTACGGTTCACTGGGAGTCGGCGACGTGATCGTCGATTTGCCGTTTGTTGCAACGCTAATCAAAGCCCTTTCTTTGCTGCCAGCCTTTGCAATGATCGTACTGCTGTTTATCCGGATGATGTCGGGCGCCTATCGCCTGCGAAAAACTCCGCTTCATTCTCTATCGGCAATTGCTGCCACCATCTTATATACCATGCTTCTGTTATACGGTGCAGATATTCCGATTTCCATCCCAGAACGGTTTATTCCGACCAAGTGGTCCGATTTTGCGTTCTGGTCCCGGCTTGTTGCACAGGCAAAAGAAAGCGTCGCTGAGATCCGTTCGCTATCGCCGTTGTTCGGAGATTTGCTGCGTGTAAACAGCGCGCTTGGATGCGCTATTTTTTCGTGTGCCTCGGTTGGATTCTTTATAAGTGCTTATGCAATCAGGCCCAATTTCACCGCAAGGCAATGGTTCTATTCCGTGTTCATTATTCTTATGGTAACATTTATATCTCTGCTGATTGTTTCAAAAACAAATGCAGTAGTTGTGGAATCCAAACGTGCGATTTTTGTGACATGGCCCATGGTTCTTACATGTATTAGCATGATGGATCATTACATGGTAAAGAATCTTAGGGCTTCGGACAAAGGGAATCGTAATTCTAAACCATCCGAACGACATAGGGTTCTGTAATAGAAAACAGGTATGCAGTCTGGACAATTCCAACCTCTTTGTTCAGATCACATACTTGCGTTCACTTGGTGAGCATGGGGGATTCGAACACTAAAGCTAGGATCCAAGCATAAAGGACCACCTGCTATTTATGCCGGTAGTCCTTTATGCTGATCCGCAAATGAAAGATACTTATCCCAGTTGGGATACATTGGTGGAGGTTGGCCATCGCTGGTCGAACTCGTTAGAAACAAACGATAATCTTATATGTCTATCCCCATCAAATAAACAGGTACCTGAATGGCACTTTTAATATGAGGCAAGTAGTTTCTTACTTTCTCAAATGTTAATGAGCCGTCCCAGTTAAGATTGTATTGTTTCTTTAAGTGGTTTTGCATGTTCTTTGTGGTGCATATGTAAACTCCTAAATCTATATTATCAAGATTGGAATATGATGCGATCTGAAACTTTAGCAAATCTATTCCTATAAATGAGGCATGTCCAAACTGCACTTCTACACCTATACGCTCCTTAAGAAAATCAAGTTTTGCATATGCTTCAACCTCATCTGGGAAAATTGATGCTTGGCGTTTCCATCCTTTTTGCTGGAAGGATTCATCTAATATCTTATTGAAATTAGGACGGCTCAATACAGACAAATCAGAACAAGATGTATAAATTGTGTTTTCAAGCTCTGATTTCAAAGAGAGCTTGCTATTCATTATTTGTTCGGCATATCTAAAAGAAAACGGTATAATTCGAACAGCCATGGCAATCTCCTTGTCAAATAAGCTCTCTAATTGAGGTCATATAGTTTTATCTAAGCCGACACTTAACACAAATCCCTGAGAGAAAATAGCAATTCTTCTCTCAGGGGTTCGTGCAGTGATAACTTTGGTGGAGGCGGGGGGGGTCGAACCCCCGTCCGAAAATCCGTCCACAGGACTTTCTACGAGCGTAGTTGGTGTTTTAGAATTCCCTCCACGCAGCCCCCGCCAACAGGGTCAGCGCCTTGGTAGCTTCATAAATCCCACCTGCCGCAAAGCTTAGGCAGGCTGGTTCCCCACGATGATGACGCCCGGGTACCGGCCGTGGGCCTCCGGAGCCGAACGGTCACTGCTTAAGCAGCGACGGGAACGTAATTATCGTTCTCTGTTATTGTTTAAGTTTCCAGTTATTACGCAGTCCGGACCTGCGGCTCGCTTATCCCATTTCCGCGATCCCCGTCGAAACCAATTTCGCCCCCATGAAGATCCACAATGTGGGAAAAAGAGGCGGGTGTCTTCCCCGCCTCTTATATTATATTTCATTTTCGCTTTTCAGTCAAATAGATGCAGGATGTCAAGTGTGGCAAAATAATCCTCGGGCGTTTCCGCGCGGCGGATGAGCTGTGTGGTGCCATCCGCCTTTAAGAGCAACTCGGCGGAACGCAGCTTGCCATTGTAGTTATACCCCATGGCAAAGCCGTGCGCGCCGGTATCGTGCAGGACGATGAGATCGCCCATCTCAATTTTCGGCAACGGCCTGTCCACCGCAAATTTATCATTGTTCTCACAAAGCGAGCCCGTCACGTCATACACATGGTCATGCGGCGCATGCTCCTTGCCCATCACCGTGATATGATGGTACGCGTCATACATGGCGGGGCGCATCAGGTTCGCGGCGCAGGCGTCAAGGCCAATGTACTGCTTGTGCGTCTCCTTTTTATGGATTGCCGTCGTCACCAGGTACCCATACGGCCCTGTAATATACCGGCCAAGCTCCGTAAATATGGAGACTTCCATGCCTGCGGGCACGATCACTTCCTCATACGCGCGCCGCACCTCACGGCCGATCCACTCTATATCCGCTTCTTTCGCGTCCGGCAGGTACGGAATGCCGATGCCGCCCGAAAGGTTGACAAACCGGATCTCGGCGCCCGTTTCGTTTTGCAGTTCCACCGCCGTTTCAAACAGTGTGCGCGCAAGCGCAGGATAATAGTTGGGATCAGTCGTGTTGCTGGCCAGGAACGCGTGCAGGCCAAACCGCTTTGCACCCCAAGATTGAAGCTTTTTAAAGCCTTCCGTGAGCTGCTCGCGCGTAAAGCCGTACTTAGCGTCCCCGGGGTTTCCCATGATGGTGTTGCCCGCGCGGAATTCTCCGCCCGGGTTATAGCGGCAGCAGACGGTTTCGGGGATACCGCCGTGCTTGTTTAAGAAATCGATATGCGTGATGTCGTCAAGATTGATGGTTGCATTGAGCGCCCTTGCAAGCTCGAATTCCTCCGGCGGGGTATCGTTGGAGGAGAACATGATATCCTCCCCGGTAATGCCCAGCGCCTCACAGAGCATGAGCTCAGTCAGCGAAGAGCAATCCATCCCGCTGCCCGCCTCATAGAGGAGCTTCAAGATGACGGGATTGGGCTCCGCTTTGACGGCATAGTATTCCCGGAAGCCTTTGTTCCAGGAAAATGCGGCTTGCAAGCGTTTGAGATTCTGTTTCATTGCCGCTTCATCGTAAATATGGAACGGAGTCGGGTACTTTTGTACAATGGCCTCAAGCTGCGCCTTGGAAAAAGGCAGTGTCTTCATTGAAATCCTCCCGTATCAAAAATATGCAATCCGCGCCTGCCGTCCGGCCTGTGCGTGGTTTGTTTATCCTGTACATGCGCTTTCGCATAGCGCCTTGGTAAAGCAAAATGCATATGCGTTCCCCTTTATTATAACGGAGAAACGGCGTTGTCAATCGCGGTCCCGCATTTCCTTGAAGCTGCGCTCCATTTCGCGCTTGCTGTCCCGGTCCGCCGCATCGCTGCGTTTATCATACAGCTTCTTGCCCTTGGCTACGGCAAGCTCCAGCTTGACCCTGCCCTCTTTGAAATACAGCTGCAAGGGGATCAGGCTCATACCCTGCGCCTGCTGCTGCCCGTGCAGTTTATTGATCTGGCTGCGGTGCAGCAAAAGCTTGCGATCCCGGAACGGGTCCTTGTTGTAAATATTGCCCTGCTCATAGGGGCTGATGTGCATGCCATGCACAAAAATTTCCCCATTGCGCACAAGACAATAGCTATCCTTCAAATTGACTTTCCCCGCACGTAAGGATTTGACCTCAGTACCAAAAAGCACGAGGCCACATTCATAGGTATCCTCTATAAAATATTCATGCCGCGCCTTGCGGTTTTGCGCGATAACCTTTACGCCCTTTTGCATGGACGCCTCCCGCACACAAATTTCATATTCTCTTTGTTACCTGCGGCCACGGTACGCGTAAGTCACCCGGCGCGCTTTCCTGCGCCGCGCATTCCTGCGGCTGCGCAGAAAACCGACGAGGCCGATGAAGAAAAGAATCAGCACCACCACGAGGATAATAAACGGCCACGGGCCATGCTTGCTGCTGCCCGATACCGGATCGTCAATCAGCTTCATCGCGCCCGGCGTTTCCACAACGCCGCCGCCCATCTCCGAAACATCGCGGCTCGCGTACGCATCCGCCGTAAAGAGCGTTCGCCCTTCAAATTTATACGCTACCGTCGCCAGAAGGTCGCCTTCCTTGACGGGGGCCGCAAGCTCCCCTACCGTCGCAACCGAGGTGGTAATGGCGGAAACATTGTTTTTAATCCGCTCCATCTCATCTTTCAGGCAGGAGATTTTTTTTCCGGTAAGATCCACGTTCAGTTTCAGCAGCCCACCCGTTTCATCGTCAAAGCTGCAGTTTTTCACGGAGACCTCCACATTGGACGGGAGGTTCAGCGTTGCAACATCCAGCGACTGGTAGCTTGAAAACACCCAGTCGAACAATTCCTTGGAAAGCGAGAAGCGGTAATCCTTATCCTTCGCGCTGAACTGCACAAGGACAAACGTGACGCCGTCCTTCTCCGCCGCGGAAACAAGGCAGAACCCGGCCTCATTGGTTTCGCCCGTCTTGACGCCGATGGCGTACGCATACTCCATATTGGCGTCCTTGCTGTCGGCCTTGGTGTGAATGAGGCGGTTGCTGTTCTCCAGATGGTATCCGTCGCTGTCCTTATTGGTTGGAGGAACATCATATGTCTTTTTCTTTGCGATTGCCCGGAAGTCTTCGTTTTGAAGCGCGTAGCTTGCAAGCTTCGCCATATCCGCGGCGGTGGTATAATGGTTCTCGTCATGCCTGCCGTGCGGATTGACGAAATGGGTATTCGTCATATTGAGTTCCGCGGCCTTCTGGTTCATCATATCCGCAAACCCGGAGATGGAACCGCCGACGTGCACGGCGATGGCTGCAGCGGCGTCATTGCCCGAAACAAGCATCATGCCATAAATCAAATCCCGCAGCGTGAGTGTCTCGCCGGGCCTTATGCCCATCAGGGAGCTTCTGGAGCCAAATGCGGATACCTCTTTGCCCACCGTTACGGTATCGTCGAGCTTACCGTTCTCAAGCGCCAAAATACAGGTCATAATCTTGGTGGTGCTTGCAGGAAACGCCTTTTCATTCGCGTTCTTTTCCACGAGCAAGGAGGAAGAACCGACTTCCGCAAACGCGACGTACTGCGAATTCAGGCTATCCCCTGGGGAATAGGCGAATGTGGCAGTTGCGCAAAGCAGGAAGGCCAGCGCCGTCAACACACAAAGCAATTTTTTCAAAGCTTTTTCATCCTTTATGCTTTCTAGGCGAAAGACGTCTTATCCGCGCTCCTCTCTACAAAACGCGCGGCAAGTTGCCCGGTCCGCCCAAAATCTCATATTAGTATAGCAAACTTGTATCCAAATTGTATAGTCAATTCTCCCTTCATTCACAAAGCGTTTCCATTTTCCGCCGGATTTAAGCCGTACAAAACGCCGCAAATGTGGTATACTTAGCTTATATTTTGTCATCATTCATTCTATCATGGTACAAGCATGGAGCAAGTAAAACAACCGGCCCCGGCAGCCGGGAGGAGCGTAGAACGTATGGCGGTGCGAATTTTATTGGTGGACGATGAGCCCCTGATCCTCAAGGGGCTCCGGTTTTCCCTGCAGCAGGAGGGGTATGAAATCGACTCTGCGGCCGATGGCGAGGAGGCGCTTCATAAAATTTCGGAAACCCCCTTTGACCTGATCCTGCTTGACGTCATGCTGCCCAAGCTTTCCGGCATCGAGGTGTGCCAGAGGGTGCGGGAAACATCGGACGTACCCATCATCATGCTCACCGCAAAGGGCGAGGATATGGACAAAATCCTGGGCCTTGAGTATGGCGCGGACGACTATATGGTAAAGCCATTCAACATCCTGGAGGTCAAAGCCCGCATTAAGACGATCCTGCGCCGCGCTTCGGGCCGGCGCGAAGAAAAAAAGCCCCAGCTTGCGGGCGGCGGGCTGTTTCTTGACGCCACCTCACGCTCCGTTGAGGCAGATGGAAAGCCCATCAACCTCACCGTAAAGGAATTTGATCTTCTTCAGCTGTTTATGTCCAATCCCGGGCGCGTATTCAGCCGGGAAGAGCTGCTCGAAACCATCTGGGGAAGCGATTACTTCGGAGATTTCCGCACGGTGGATGTGCACATCCGCCGCCTGCGCGAAAAAATAGAGGCGGACCCCGCGAAGCCCCTGCATATTTTAACCAAGTGGGGCGTAGGGTATTTCTTCGGCCATGCGTAGGTTCTTTGGGTCCATACGATTTCGAATAATGGCCATTTATCTCGTGCTGATGATCCTCGCATTCTTTGCGGTCAGCAGCATTGTTTCCGTACTGATCGAAAATTTCCTGGTTTCCCAGCGCACGCAGGAGCAGCAGCGGCAGACGGAGCGTCTGGCGCTTGAGCTTGCGCCGCTGATCGCTGCGGAGGATATTCGCAGCGTATTCTATCGCGCCTCCTCCTGGGCGCAGGAAACCGGCGGGCGGGTGCTGTTTTTGGATACCGGCGCCATCGTGCAGATGGACACCGCTTCCCAATACAACGGTTTTTTGCTGCCTTACCGGGAAGTACGGGATGTGCTGATGACGGATAAGGAATCCTCCTTCGGCTTCCACCGCCTGAACAAGTACGACAACCTTGACACCTTCACGTTCATTTCCTCCACAGACTGGGTGGTCTATTATACCGCCGCCGTCACGGCGGACGGCGTCGTCAAAGGCGCACTGCTTTACTCCGTCTCCATACAGGACGCCGTCAACCACGTGAGCGATATTACCAAGCAGATCGGACTTGTGTTTGTCGCGTTTGCCATAGTCGTCGGCATGGTAAGCCTCATGGTCTCCGGCTGGCTGACAAGGCCGATCGTCACGCTTACCAACGCCATACGGCGTGTCGGTGCGCAAGGGTATGGGGATCGCGTGCCCGTCAAGGGCAAAGACGAGCTTTCCGAGCTTTCCGACGCCTTTAACATCATGAGCGAAAAGCTGGAGCATCACGACAGGCTCCGCAATGAATTTGTATCGAATGCGTCCCATGAACTCAAGACGCCGCTTTCCACGATGAAGCTTCTTTCCGAAGCCATGTTATATGAAGAAAATCCGGACCCCAAGATGTCCCGCGAGTTTTTCTCGGACATCAACCATGAGGTGGACAGGCTCACCCACATCATCAACGACCTGCTGCGCCTGGTCAATGAGGAAAACGCGGGCCGGGCTTTGAGCGTCTCCTCCGTGGAGCTTGACGAATTGATCTCCCGCGTGCTGTACCGCCTGATGCCGCTTGCAAAGAATAAGGGCATCCGGCTCGAGCGCAAGCTCGTGCCCGTCAGGATAGAATGCGATGAAGGCCGGATCGAGCAGGTTGTGACAAACCTTGTGGACAATGCCCTCAAATACACGGACAAAGGGAGTGTTTCCGTTACATTAAAGCCGGACGGCGCTTATGCAGTACTCATCGTGCACGATACGGGCATCGGCATCCCCAAAGAGTCCATCCCCCGCCTGTTTGAGCGCTTCTACCGCGTGGACAAAGCCCGCAGCCGGGATACCGGTGGCACGGGCCTTGGGTTGTCGATCGTGGAGCGCATCATCGCTATGCACGGCGGCTATATTCAGGTGGAAAGCGTGGTTGGCCGCGGATCGACCTTTACTGTCAGGCTGCCGCTGCATGCGCCGCAGCTAAAAGGAGGACAGGCGGAATGAAACAACGGTTCGGTTTAATTTGCCTGCTCCTATGCGGCCTTTTGCTGTTGAGCGGCTGCGGGATACAGACGACCATTCAGGAGGATGCCATCAAGGAACCGCTCCCCGGCATCGACCCCGCGGCGGGCATTGGGCGGGATGTAGACATTACGCTGTATTTCCGTCTGACGGATGAACCGGCCCTGGTGCCGGTACAGCGCCGCATTACCGTGCGTGCAAACGAATATGTGGAAAGCGCTGTCGTCCGCCAGCTCTTAAGCGGCCCCACCGCGCTGTTCGGCGATTTGGAGGCGGTGCTTCCCAAGGGGACGCGCCTCGTTGATTCCTACCGCGACGGCGGCATCTGGTACGTCGTGCTTTCCAAGGAAATGCTTGAATATGAGGATGCCTCCGCTACCCGGGAAGAAATCGAGCTTTCCAAGCGCCTGAGCGTATACGCTGTTGTCAATTCGCTTTGCACGCTGAATGATACCAACCGCGTCCAGATTTTGATCGATATGGACGGCACAGGAAAGGGCGCACGCGTTTCTCCCTTCCTGTTGGGCTTCACCTCCCAGTATACGTCCTCGCAATGGCTTGACCCGATGGGCTTTGAAAAGGATGTCGTCATCACGCCTACACTGCTTGTAACGCTTGCCATGGAGCGCCTGACGCAGGAGGACTACACCCAGGCGTATATGTTCTTTGCAGAAAGTGAAACGGGCGGCCTGCAAAAGCCGGATTATGCGGCGTTTGAAACGGAGCTGCTTTCCCTTGGCACCATCGACAGCTTCGACGTGCGCAGCGCAGACAGCGGAAAAGGTACGTTAAACGGAAAAGCTGTTGTGGACATTACGTGGACCTCCCGGGAAGACGGGCAGACCCGCACCGCGAAGGGCGCTGTGCTTGCACTGCTGTCCGAAGGGGAGCTCTATAAAATCGGCTATTATTCCCTGATGAACGCCCTGTACCAGACAAGGTAGGTTATTATGGCATCAAAAACCCGCACCGTTCCAATCCATCAAGCGCAAGCATTCCGCGGCAGGGCGCTTAAGGCTGTCTGCCTGCTTCTTTGTGCGCTGTTCATCACGTTTTCGCTGGGCTGCAATGCCGCCGCAGAATATCCTGCCCCGCTTCCTGCGAACACACTCACGCCGCCGGCAGACGGCCAGGATGATGCTTTTATCGATGTGACGCTGTTCTTCCCCACCGATAAACGAGCACTCGGCAACGAAACGCGTACGCTTGAGCGTCCCGTCAATGTGAGCCGGGCGCAATGCGCCATCGAGGCGTTGTCGCAGGGGCCGCAAAGCGATACGCTCGAAGCCGTATTCCCCAAGGGTTGGGTGCTTTCCAAGGTAGAGCTCTCCGGCGACGTCTGCAATATTTATTTTACGGGCGCGCCCGCAACGGAAGACGAACTGGTGATTTTGCGGGCCGCCGCCGCCGCGACGGTGTTTGCAAACGAAGGCATCGCCTATACGGATGTTTTCCTCAACGGCATGCAGCCGGGATATCTGGGCAATCCGCTTGGCGTGCTTTCCCCCATTACGGTGCCGCTCGATTCCTACCTCAGCCGTGTTTGGCGCGACAATAGCGAGGCTTCCGCACAGGGAGAGGCCAATGCATTGGTCAGCCGCAACGCGCAGCTTTATTTTACAGACCTCACAGGGAGCCTGCTTTTGTGCGATGTACGCGAAATTTCCTATCAAAAACAGGAGCAGGCAAACATTGTGATTTCCGCATTGATGGGGGAACTTGCAAAGGGCCCGCTGGACAGCGAGGGAAGGGAACCTGTTCTTCCGCCGGACATGCGGCTCGTTAAGTGCGTCCTGCCCGGTTCCGTTGCCTCGCCATCTTCCGCGACGGACGATATTCCTTTAAGCGCAGGGACGGAAGGACAAATTGTGGACCTCTATTTTTCCGTGCCGGAACGGTCCGTGATTGCTCCCATCGTATATGCTTCCATCGTATACACGGTCACAGGCTTTTGGCCGCAGACTGGCGGCGTGCGCATCTTCCTCAACGAAACCCCGATGACGGTAGACGCAGTTTTAGAGAATGGAGACGATGGCGCCATCTTTTCCCGCACCGATTTTTCCAACATGCTGGGGCACACCGTTACGTTGATGTTTCCGGACCAGGATGGAATCGGCCTGTATCCAGTGCTGCGGTGCCTGCCGCAGAGCGAGGCGTATGACTTGAAATTGCGCCTGACTTCTCTCTTCACCGGCCCTGCCGATCCCGGCATCCCGCTTGCGATGCTTGACGCCTCCGGTGTGGAAAGCGTTTCCCTGCACGGCAATATGGCGGTTGTCAATTTCTATGAGGGGTTTTTTGACCAATTGCGCGCCTTTGTCGAATCGGGCGTATCCCATCTTCCCCAGAACACGCGTGCGCAGATGACGGTCTTTTCGATCGTCAATACGCTTGCGAGCATCCCGGGCATTGAAAAGGTCTGGCTTCTTGAAAACGGAACGCCCATTGACCGCAGCATCAATCTCCTGTATCTGGGCGGCCCCCTGTTCTACAATCCCGGGCTCATGCTCTCGGAGGAAAGCGCGGATGCATAAGAATTTATAGTTTATTCATATACCTTCTATGCGCGTCCGCTTTGCATGCGCTATAATAAGGCGTTGGGAAAAATATACGCTATCAACGTTTTTCGTCGCACATTGGTATAAAACGTCGATCTTCCCGGTATCCCCGCGGCCTTTTCCAACGTATCAAAGCGCATCGCACCAAGGAGCATGCTATGTTGAATGATGACAGCAAGCGCAAGATCAGACATGTAGGCGGCAAGACGCCATCCGGCGGCGAGACGCCGCAGCAGATTGAACAAGAGGTGCTTTCTTCCCCTTCCCCCTCTCCCCAGGCAGTGCGCGCGGCGGATAAAGCCGTTGCTCGCCAGCTTGAAAGGGAAGGCAGCAGCAAACCACCCCACAAATCCCCCCGCCGCAAACAGAAACGCAAAATGACCAAAGCAGGAAAAATCGTGCTTTTTTCTTTGCTTGCCCTGCTTCTTTTCGGCATCGGCATGGGCATCAAGTTCTATTATGACGTAACAAACCCTGCAACGCTGTTCCATGAGGACAATCAGCCGACGCCGACGCCTGTTCCCACACCGGAACAGACGCTTGCTCCCAACGCCTCCCCCACTCCTTCCCCAACGCCGGACCCAGAGGCACAACTATTAAGCCAGGCCGATCTGGAGTTTATGAAAAACCGCGTCAACATCCTGGTGCTTGGCATTGATGAAAGCACGGAGCGCGCCAACTGGGGCTCCTTCCGCACGGATACGATGATCCTTGTGACGATTGACTTTGCCACAAACGATGTGCATATGATTTCCGTTCCCCGTGACAGCTACGTAAAAATCGCAAACAGCAGCGGCAACGTGATTATGAAAAACGGCGCGCCGCAGTTTGCGAAAATCAACAGCGCCTTCCCCGCCGGCGGCGGCGCGCAAAAGAACGGCTATGAATACGCCATGGGTACCGTCAGCCATCTGCTTGGCGGCATACCGGTGCACTATTATCTTGGCTTTAATATGAACGTTGTCAAAGAAGTGGTCAACGCCATGGGCGGCGTGGACTATAATGTGGATACCGAAGTCAAGATGAACGGACGCGAACTGCACCCCGGTATGCAGCATATGGACGGGCAGGCGGTGCTGGACTATGCGCGCCAGAGGAAGGGGTCTTCCGATATCGCGCGCGTGGAGCGCCAGCAGAAGATCATCATGGCGATCTTCCAGCAGCTAAAGTCCACCGGCCAGATTCAGAACATCCCCCAGATCTATCAGGCGGTGGAACAGAACATCCAGACGAATTTAAGCTTTAAGCAGATTACGTCTTTGGCGCTCCTCGCGCTGCAGATGGATTCTTCCCAACTTTACAAGCATACGGTGGAGGGAGAATTCCTCAACATGTATTCTGTCAGCTATTGGGGCATCAGCACCACCAAGCTTAACAAGCTCATTCAGGATGTCTTCGGCATCAGCGTTTCCACCGATTCCGACATCAACGTCACCAACATCAAAGCGCAGATTGAAGCAAACCGCGCGCTGATCGCAGCGGAGCTCAATGCCGCCAAGTCCGCCATTGCCCAGGCCGACCAGATTTTGAGCCAGTATGGCGCATGGCTGACAGAAGATGTAAAAGCGCAGCTCAAGAGCGTAAAGGGCCAGCTTGAGGATGCCGTAGATGCGGAGGACAAGGAACAGCTTGATGCGTATACGCCGCCGCTCGTGCAGCTTTGCAACAGTATCCTGACGGCGCTGCAGAATGCCGGCGCAATGTCGGGCGTCGCTCCCGCTGAACCCACGCCGGTGCCCGATACGGGCATCCCGGAAATTTCCGAGGTGCCGGTCGGCTGATCCGGTCTATATCAAAACGAAGCACTGAAAAGAATGGCGGTTTTCGCCGTTCTTTTTTGCGTCCATTCTGTTCAACGCACAGGCTCTTGCTTTACAGTACTGCGAATATCGGACCATCCCTGCGCATTTCCATGTTGCGCCGCGCTGTTTCCGCTGTTGCGCAAAAGAAAGCCGATTGCTCCAGATTTTCGTCCATTTTCATTATGAGTGGCTACTCATATCCCATATATGGTGTATTGCTTAAAAAAGCTCCCGTTTTCTCGCGCTTTCTTGCTGTTTTGTTTGCCGGGCCTTGGGGAATCTGCTATAATGATCGGAGCTATCGGGACTTATTTTTATTTTTTAACAAAGTGTTGGGGGGAAAAACAATATGGTTACTGTACGCGAGATAACGGAGAAAAAAGACATCCGGACGTTTATCGCCTTCGCCAACAACATGTACAAGGACAATCCCTATTATGTGCCGGATATGTTCAGCCAGCAGGTCAAGGATTTTGACCGTGACAAAAACCCCGCTTACGAGTACTGCGATTCCAAATGTTTCTTAGCGTACCGGGACGGCAAGGTCGTCGGTCGCATCGCGGCAATCTACAATACCCATGCAAACCAGAAATACAACGAGAACCAAATGCGCTTTTCCCATGCGGACTATATCGATGATGCTGAGGTGGTGGACGCGCTCTTTGCCGCAGTGGAGACCTGGGCGCGGGAAAAAGGCTGCACATCCGTACACGGCCCGCTCGGCTTTTCCGATATGGACCGGGAAGGTCTGCTCATCAAAGGCTTTGATCAGCTGAGCCAGTTCTTTGTGTACTACAACCATCCGTATTACATGCAGCAAATGGAGCGCATGGGGTACGGAAAGGATGTGGACTGGATCGAGTACCGCATAAAACTGCCCGACAAGCCGGACGAACGCCTGGACCGCCTGGCCAGCGCCGTGGAGCGCCGCATGAAATTGAAGGCCGCTCCGCTCACCAGCCGCAACTCCATCAAGCCCTATGTAGAGGGCGTGTTCAAGCTTTATAACGAGGCGTATCTTGCGCTCTACGGCATGGTGGCATTGACGCCGCGGCAGATAGAAAAGTATGTCGGCGAGTTTCTGCCGCTTGTCAATGACCGCACCACCGCCATATTGCTCAATGAGCGCGACGAAGTGGTCGGCTTTGGCGTAGGCGCGCCCTCGCTGTCCCTTGCCCAGCAAAAGTGCAGGGGCAGGCTCTTCCCCTTTGGATGGTACCATGTGCTAAAGGCGCTCAACGGCAAAAACGACACGCTGGATATGTTTTTGATTGCCGTCAAGCCCGAGCTTCAGGGAACGGGCATCAACGCCGTCATCATGAACCGCCTTTTGAAATTTGCCATTGAAGATGGGCGCAAATACGCGGAAACCGGGCCTGAGCTGGAGGAAAACTCCAATGTCCAGAGCCAGTGGCGCTATTTTGAAACGGAGCAGCACAAAACCCGCCGCTGCTTCATCAAGCAGCTGTAATATTGAGGATCTGCCTTGCAGGCCGCGCACGAGCGCGGCCTTTTTATACGTTAAATTTATTGCTGGTCATAAAATATTTATTGATTTTCGATAATTTCATATTGAAAATCAATGTCAAATTACATATACTTTATCGTAGAATAAAAAAGGGGATTTTCTGCGCATGAAAAAGTCTTCTCTTCTTAGCACGATTACGGTAGCGCTCGTATATGTTACGATGGCGCTTGGAGTATTGTTTATCGCCCTGCTTCCCAGGCTCCTGCCGATGATCCTGTTTATTGGCGGGCCGGAAGCCACCTTGACCTATGCCGCAGCCCTCGCCTGCTGGATATTGGGCGCCCTTTTGGGCATCTTTATCCTCTTCACGCTTACAAGAATGATGCACAGCTTAACCCATGACCCGTTTATCCGGAAAAATGTGCTGCGCCTGAGGAACATGGGCTTTGCGGCACTTCTAATGGCGGTATTTACGTGTATTGCGGCGCTGCTCTATCCCCGCCCCATGCTGTACCTGATCATGACGGCAGAAGTGCTTTGTGCGCTCTTCTCGCTGGTATTGCGCGGCGTATTTGAAAAAGCCGTAGAGTACCGCGAAGAGAACGCTTTGACCATATAGGGGGCCGACATATGATACGCGTAAATCTCGACGTCATGATGGCCAAACGCAAAATAGGCCTCACTGAACTTGCACAGGCGATGGACCTGACGCTTGCAAACCTCTCCATCCTCAAAAACAACAAGGGCAAGGCAATCCGCTTTTCCACGCTTGACGCCGCGTGCCGCGCGCTTCGCTGCCAGCCGGGCGATATCCTGGAATATGTGGAAGACGAAGCGGAAGGTTTGACCGCCCCATCCCATGGAGCACAAAATAGCCAGGAGGTGTCCCTATGAAATGCCACGCGTGCGGCGCTATGCTCGATGACCGCAGCCGTTTTTGCAGCAGCTGTGGTGCAAAAATGACTTCCGAACCCGCCGCTACAAACGGAATTGGACAGCAGCCCCAGCCTTCCGCAACTCCGCTATCGGCCCAGCAATTGCCCGGAACTTTGGATACGCAGCGGTCAACGCACTTTGAAAGCGCCTATACAACGCTCAAACAAGCGGAAGCGCCAAAGCCCGTCACCACCCCGCAGCGCTGGCTGCTAATAGGCACCATCCTGCTTGGCTTTGTGATGCAGGCAGGACTGTCCCATATGTTCGGCGAAACACCCTCCGCCTTTGCGGGGTGGTATGCCGCGTTCTGGCTCGTTTACCTTGGCGTATTCCATATCTTTTGCTTTCAAAAAGTCGTGGAACGGCCTTTATCCTTTTTCCTGAGCGTCCCCGCTGTATTCCTGAGCGTCATGCTTTATTTCCAGTCCGCAGGCTACAGCGACCAATCGCTTTATTATTTGAATCTCCTTGCCGTGCCCTGCCTGCTGATGCTGCACGCGCAGTATGTGATGAAACCGCTGCCCAGAGAGCTGGAGGGCGGATATGCCATCCATTTTCTGACCGGCTTTTTCATCCAGCCGTTTGAACATCTTGGGCGCTTTTTCGCAAGCGTAGGCAGCCTTTTTAAAGCCGGCGAGAAAGGAAAACATGTCTGGCTTGGGATTCTCGTTGCGCTGCCGGTGCTGATTATCGTTATTTCCCTGCTGCTTTCAGCGGATGCGGTAATGAACGCGCTTGCGGTGCAGGCGTTTGGCGGCATCGATTTTTCGGACATCATCTGGCGCTTGTTTGTGATTTCCATCTGTGCCATGCTCTTTTACAGCTTCCTCTATGGCGCTGCCTGGGGCAAGCCGATGGAGCTTCGGCAGCAATCCGCCAGAGCATTCGGCATCACCGCGCCCGCGGTCGTGCTTGGCGCACTGCTTGCGGCCTATGCCGTTTTCACCGCCGTGCAGTTTTTATACCTCTTTGGCGGCTATGGCCTGCCCAATGGCCTGACCTATTCCGAATACGCGGTGGAAGGCTTCAACCAGCTGATGTGGGTGGCTGCCATCAATTTCAGTGTGCTCTCCTTCTGCATCTGCCGGGTGGAGGAAAAACCCATCCTGCGTACAATGATGCTCTTATTGCTGCTCGCCACCGGCGTGATCCTCGCTTCCGCGTTTACGCGGCTTTCCCTTTACATCGGGGCGTATGGACTGACCTTCAAACGCATCCAGGCGTTCTGGTTCCTGTGCTATCTGACCTGTGTGCTCGTACTCTACGCCATCCGGCTTTACAACAAAAAGCTGCCGCTGCTCCGGCTATGCGCGCTCATCTTCATCCTGTGGTATGTGGCGCTCAATGTTCCAAACCTGACGGCATGGTATCCTGTAGGCGCATAATCCCCCTTTCTCCCCCTTATGGCCCGCGCTGTGCATTGCAGCGCGGGCCTGTGTTTTTACAAGTTTCTCACATTCATGGGTTTGCATTTTTAAATGGGCTGCGCTATAATTTTTTTAGCACTCATGGTTTACGAGTGCTAATTCATGCAAAAGGATGAATTGATATGGCACTTCAACCGTTCCAGGCAGAATCCAAACGACTTTTGGACTTGATGATCAACTCCATCTATACGCACAAGGAAATTTTCCTGCGGGAACTGATCAGCAACGCAAGCGACGCGATCGACAAGCTCTATTACCGGGATTTGAGCGCCGGCAACACCGGGCTTGCGAAGGAAGACTTTTTTATTCTCATTGAGGCCGATCAGGGCGCGCGCACCTTGAAGCTCACGGACAACGGCTGCGGCATGACCAGGCAAGAATTGACCCAGAACCTTGGCACCATCGCGGAAAGCGGCACGTTGAAATTCCGCGCGGAGGACGCCGCAAAAGATGCTGAAATTATCGGCCAGTTTGGCGTAGGCTTTTATTCCGCGTTCATGGTGGCAAAGCGCGTTACCGTCACCAGCCGCGCCTACGGCAGCGACGAAGCCTGGCAGTGGCAGAGCGAGGGCGCGGAGGGCTTTACCATAGCGCCTGCACCCAAGGACAGCTTTGGCACCGAAATCCTCTTAGAGCTCAAGGAAGACACCGAGGATGAGCAGTACAGCGAATTTTTGGATATCTACCGCCTGCGCCCGCTCATCAAAAAATACTCCGATTATATCCGCTACCCCATCCGCATGGAGGTGGAAAAACGCCGCCTGAAGGAAGGCTCGGACAAGGAATATGAATCCTACACGGAGATTGAAACCATCAACTCCATGATTCCGCTGTGGAAGCGGAGCAAATCCGAGGTGACCGAGGAGGAGTACGAGCAGTTTTATCAGGATAAATTCTTTGATTTTGAGCAGCCGTTAAAAACCGTTCACGCCAATGTGGAGGGTACGGTCAGCTACCATACGCTCCTCTTCTTCCCCGCCCGCGCACCGTATGATTACTACACCAAGGAGTTTGAAAAGGGACTACAGCTTTACTCCAACGGCGTGCTGATCATGGAGAAATGCGCGGACCTGTTGCCGGACTATTTCAGCTTTGTGCGCGGACTTGTCGATTCGCCCGACCTTTCCCTGAATATTTCCCGGGAACTGTTGCAGCACGACCGGCAGTTAAAGGTCATTGCCACCAACATCGAAAAGAAAATCAAGAACGAGCTTACTTCCATGCTCCAGGATGACCGCGAGCAGTACGAAAAGCTGTGGAAGGCTTTCGGCCTGCAGGTAAAGTACGGCGTATACAGCGGCTATGGACAGAACCGCGCGGTCCTGGAAGATTTGCTGCTGTTCCACTCCATGGAGCAAAATAAGCTTATCACCTTAAAAGAATATGTGGATGCCATGCCCGAAGGGCAAAAGGCCATCTACTTTGCAAGCGGCGCGTCCGTTGCGCGCATTGAACAGCTGCCGCAGCTTGACCGCCTGAAGGAGCTCCATTACGACGTATTGTTCCTGACAGACAATGTGGATGAGTTCGCGCTGCAGGTGCTCAACAAGTACTTGGAGAAGCCCTTCCAGTCCATCGCCGCGGGCGACCTTGACCTGGGTGACGAGGAAGAAAAGAAGGCCGCTGAAGAGCAAGGCACCGCCCATAAGGCGCTGCTTGACGAGCTGACAAGCAATCTTTCCGAAAAAGTAAAGGCCGTGCGCGTCTCCTCCCGCCTCAAACAGCATGCGGTCTGTCTTGCTGCCGACGGCGCGCTTTCCCTGGAGATGGAGAAGGTATTGAGCAGCATGCCCGGCGACCACAATATGAAGGCCGAACGTGTGCTGGAATTGAACTCCGAGCATCCCGTGTTTGAAAAGCTCGTGAAGCTGCAGGAAGAGGACAAGGCGCAGCTCAAGCGTTACGCCGAAATCCTCTATGCCCAAGCGCAGATTTTGGAGGGCATGCTGCCCGACGACCCGGCAGGGTACGCACAGGCTGTGCTGGAGCTGATGGCATAAACCATCGTTTCCAACATGTAACAACGCCCCAAGCGATGATCTCTTGGGGCGTTTCGTTTTCTCCGTAAAAGTACCATTCCCGTTTTTTAAAGTACGGCAGGTTGCCGTCTATTTTATATCTGAAATGACGCCTTTTTCTTTTAGTAATATTTTATCCTCAAGCACTTCTCCAATATAGGTCGAACCCAGTATCAGAACCCCTCCGACAATCTGAGGGAATGTTAATGTTTCGCCAACAAAAATTACGCTGAACAGGATGCCAAACAAAGGTTCCAAAAAACTGTAGGACACGATTTCCACGGATTTCATATGCGTATAAACGGAAAAGTACAGGGTATAGGCAACACCCGTATGCAATACCCCCAAGAGTATGGTGCAGATCACTGCCATTGTATCCATCTGTACAATGGTAAAGATCGATCCATCCATCAATACGAATGGCAGTAAAACAACCATTGCTGCAAGTATTTGCACAAATGTGGCCGTTTGATTATCCACCCTGGCTTTCACTTTGCGGTTAATAAGGACAATGGTTGCATAAAGCATCCCCGAAACAGCGCTCAGCGCCATTCCCATATATCCGTACCCTTCCGATACATTATGGCCGACAATCAGAAAGAGGCCAAGAATGGAAAAGAGGATGACCGCAATATGAATCTTTGAAATCCTCTCTTTCAACACCAGCGGCGCCAGTATCATGACATATACCGGGCTCATATTGTAGATGATAACAGCGGAGGAGATGCTCGTATGCTTGAACCCGTAGAACAGCGTTAACCAGCCAAACCCCAGCAATACGCCTGAAATAACATAGGGTATCAAAAGCCGCCATTCCGCCTTCGCCGCCTTTTTCATTTTCATTGCAGCAAAAAGAACAGGCAGCGCAATGAACGCCCTAAGATACGCAAGGTTTAGTGCGGACAATGGAATGAACCTTGTAAATACGCCCAGGCTCCCCCAAATAAGCATAACAAGCGCCAATTTCATTCTGTTCATAGAAAAAACCCCTTATCTTTCACTAAACTCTAGATTAGCGCAACGATAAGGGGCTGTATTGTATAAAATTGCACCCTACGCCTTTACCTGCTCCACATAGGCTCCCGGCGTAACACCATACATTTTTTTGAATTCCCGAATGAAATGGGCTTGGTCATAAAATCGTAATTCCGCGCAAATATCAAGCACGTCCGCACCTTTGCTCAACAGTCCTTTTGCTTGCGCAACCCGGTATTGCAAATGGTACGCGGCGGGCGTGGTTAAATACAGCTTTTTAAAAGTTCTGATGACCGAAAATTTATTCAGGCCGGATATTTGCTCAAGCTGATCCAGCGTGATATCCTCCTTTGCGTGATTTAATATGTAGTCATGGACGCCTTTTATAATATCGCCCGCGCTTTCCGTTTCCGCAGCGTCTTGTTCCGCAAACTCCAGCAGCAACTCAATGAGTATATTTTCCAATGTGTCCGGGGCCGTTTCCGTAAGCAACTGTTCAATAAAGCTGATTAACCTTTGAGCCTGATCGCCTGTTAACCTCTTTGCCTGATGAAAGCGAACCGCATCGCGATAGTAGCCGGGATCGACATACAGCATGACGTATGCCCAGTGATTGATATCGTTTGGCGCGCATCTATGAGTCATCAATGGCGGTATTATGATGCCGTCGCCCGGTCCGTAATGAATGGCCCTGCCGTTCAATGTGAAGTCGGTGGAGCCTTCCGCGATATACCCCAATGAAAGCTCATTGTGGACATGCTGCTTATAGGCATGGAGGTCGTTTTTACACAGCTTGATCTCCACGCCTTTCATAATGCTTCTGCTAAATTCCATACACCGTTCTTGTTCGATACCGCGCATAGTCCCGTCAGACCCCAACCACTGTCTTTTATTTGATTCCGGACCCACTGAAACAATTGTACCACAAGAACATATTCACAGGATACGATCTAACCCCCACTGCATTTCATTTTGCAAGAATCGGCAAAAAAATTCGCCCCGACCAACAGAGGAGGGTCGGGGCGATGTTATGTTCTGGATTACCCGTTACGTCCGTTCCAGTTCAAAATCGATATTCCGTGCATCCATATGCACCGCCGCCATGCGGACAGAAACCGTATCGCCGAGCCGGTACACCCGCCCGTGGCTGCGGCCTACCATACGGTAGCCTTTTTCATCGAAGACATAATAATCGTCATCGAGCGTGCTTGCGCGCACCAGCCCTTCTACCGTATTGCCCAGCTCGACGAAAAAACCGAAGGACACCACGCCCGCAATGACACCTGCGAAACTTTCGCCGATGCGCCCCTTCATGTATTCGCACTTCTTGAGATCGTCCACGGCGCGCTCCGCCTCCATGGCGACGCGCTCCCGGCGGCTACAATGCTCCGCAACATCATGCAGGCCACTGTTGAGCTTATTGACCTGCTTTTCATTGAGTTCCCCATGCAGCATCATTTTGATGATGCGGTGGCCCATCAAATCCGGGTACCGGCGTATGGGGGAGGTAAAGTGGCAATAGCGCTGTGCAGCTAAGCCAAAGTGCCCGAGGCACAGCTCCGCGTAGCGCGCCTTCTGCATAGCGCGCAGCACCACCTTGCTGACCACATTCTCCTCAGGCGTGCCATGCGCAAGATCCAGCACCTTCTGGAAGGCACGGGGCTGCACATCCCGGATGTTGCGGATACCGTAGCCAAGCGTCTGCAAAAACGCGTTGAGCTCTTGTAGCTTCTCCTTATCCGGCGCTTCATGCACGCGGTAGAGGAAGGGCGCTTTAAGGTCATACATATGCTGGGCCACGGTTTCGTTGGCGAGCAGCATGCATTCTTCAATGATGCGGTTGGCGATGCCGCGCTCCGCTTTTTCAATGTTGACGGGCCTGCCCTTGGTGTCAAGCCGGATGCTCGCTTCCGCAAGGTCAAAGTCTATGCTGCCGCGTTTGACCCTGCGCGCGTTCAAAATCCCGCAGAGCGTTTCAAGCTCCCGCAACGTGGGCACGAGTTCCGCATACTTTTTCTGCTGTGCGGCGTCCCCCTGCAGCAGCTTTGTAATGTCCTCATACACCAGGCGGTACTTGGAACGGATGACGGTTTCCGTCAAACGGTGCCGAAGCACCTTGCCCGCGCCGTCGATTTCCATAAAGCAGGAAAGCGTGAGCCTGTCTACATTGGGGTTTAGGGAGCAGATGCCGTTTGATAATTCCTCCGGCAGCATGGGAATGACGCGATCCGTCAGATAGACGCTGGTGCCGCGTTCATATGCGTCGCGGTCTAGCGCGCTGCCTTCCTTCACATAATGGGAAACATCCGCAATGTGCACGCCAAGGTAGAGGTTGCCGTTTGAGAGGCGCTCCAGGCTGATGGCGTCGTCAAAGTCCTTTGCGTCAGCACCATCTATGGTGAAAATCAGCTTGTCCGTGAGGTTTTCGCGCGTGATAAATTCATCCGCCGCAACGTCCTTGCCGATAAGCCTTGCCTGCCGTGCAGCGTTTTTGCTGAACTTCTCCGGCAGCTGGAACTGACGGACGATGGACAATACATCCGTCCCCGCCTCATCCTTGCCGCCGAGTATCTCGATGATGGCGCCGAGCATCGGCCGCCTGCCATCCGGATATTCTAAGATTTCTGCAACCACCTTGTCCCCCGCCTGCGCCTTCATAGTGCGGTCCTTGGGGACAAACAGGTCCATGGAGACCCGCGTTTCATCGGGAATGATATACCCGCTCATGCGGCTGTCCTGTTCAAATGTGCCTACAATCTGCGTAAACGCGCGCTGCGCAACCAGTGCAACCTCCGCCTCCGGCGAACCGTTGCGGCTGAATTGCTCCGTATAGCGCACCCACACGGTGTCCCCATGCATGGCGCCGTGCATGGCGTCCGCAGGCACAAACGCGTCCTGCCCGCCACCCTGCGGCACAAAGAAACCGAAGCCCCGGGAGTGCCCCTGCATTCTTCCAAGCGTGAGGCCCGTATGTTCCGGCAGGGCCAGCTTGCGCTTTCTTGTGAGCAGGATGCGGTTCTTTTCCAAAAGCTCGCGGATCGCCGCCTGCGCCGCATCCTTCTCTTCCTTAAATTGTTCGAGCAGCGCCTCCATTGAGAGGGGCTTCCCCGCCTCCGTCAGCGCCTGTATAATCTGTTCTTGCATACTTTTCATTACTACTTTCTTTATGTACTACTCTTGGCAGAGGTAGAGACATCTTTGCGGTCTTTTTGCCGCTAACCTGTTTTTATCGTACCCGCGAATGCGCCGCTTCAACCCCGGCAGTGCGCATTTTCCCGCACAAATGAAAAAACGCCACGCAGTCCGCGTGCCGTTTTTCACATGTAACATCACTTTTCCGCAGAATTATGCCTGCGGCAGCGCCACCATAATGATCGAAAGAACGCCCATTGCGATGGCGAGTATCTTCGTGAGCTTCTGGAGCTTTGCTTCCTTGGTCGCGGCCTTACCCTTTACGGAAAGGGAAGACGACTCCCCGCCGAATGCCGCGCCAAGACCAGAGGTCTTTGCCTGCTGCATCAGCACGACAGCAATAAGCACTACAGAAACGATTAGCAAAATGATGGTAATGATCAAACGAGGGATATCCATCAAAACATACCTCCATCCATGACTGCAAAACCCATTCTATCACGCCGGACAGGCCAACGCAAGCAAAACTTGTACAATCATAATTTCTCCGTGGAAAACAGCTTTACCACTGTTTTCCACGATATTGATTTTGTTATGCCTCGATCAGGCATTTGCCCGTCATATCCTCGGGCACGGGCAGGCCTAAGAGCGTGAGGATCGTCGGCGAAAGGTCGGAGAGCCTGCCGCCATCGCGCAGCTTCACATTCTTGCGTTCCGGGTCCACCAGGATGCAGGGCACAAGGCTTGTGGTGTGCGCCGTAAACGGGCCGCCCGTTTCGGGGTCGATCATCATTTCCGCGTTGCCGTGATCGGCCGTGATGATGCAGCGCCCGCCCATCTCAAGGATGGCGTCCACGACCTGCTTCACGCAGGTATCCACCGCATGTACGGCAGCCATTGCGGCTTCCATAATGCCCGTATGGCCGACCATATCGGGGTTGGCAAAGTTTAAGATCATCACGTCATACGCGCCGCTCTTGACGCGCCTGACCGCTTCCTCCGCAACCTCATACGCGCTCATTTCGGGCTGTAAGTCATAGGTTGCGACCTTGGGGGAAGGGATGAGCGCGCGCTCTTCTCCCGTATACGGCTGCTCTACGCCGCCGTTGAAGAAGAACGTGACATGCGCGTACTTTTCCGTTTCCGCGATGCGCAGCTGCGTTTTTCCGAGTTTTGCAAGGTACTCGCCCAGCGTGTTCGTAAGCGCCACAGGCAGGTAAGCCACGTTGACATAGGGCCCAAACGTTTTGTCGTACTGGGTCATCGTCACATAGTAAAGCGGGAAGTACGTGCGCAGGAACCCGTCAAACTCCGGCAGGATCAGCGCGCGGGAAATTTCACGCGCGCGGTCGGGGCGGAAGTTGTAGAAAATCACACTGTCGTTTGCGGAAATGGTCGCAACGGGTGTGCCGTTTTCCGTGACCACGGCGGGAAGCACAAACTCATCCATCACGCCAGCTTCATAAGAGCGCTCCATCGCGGAAACCGCGCTTCCCACCGCAACACCGGTGCCGTACACCATAGCGTCATACGCCTTTTGTACGCGCTCGTAGCGGTTGTCACGGTCCATAGCGTAATAGCGTCCCATCACGGTTGCGATCTTGCCGCAGCCAAGCTCCTTGAGCTCCGCTTCCAACTGCTCGATAAAGCCCTTTCCGCTGTCGGGCGCGACATCGCGGCCATCCATAAAGCAATGGATGAACACGCGGGTAAGCCCCTTATCCCGGGCCAGCTTCACAAGCGCATACAGATGCGTCAAGTGGCTGTGTACGCCGCCGTCCGAGCAAAGGCCCATCAGGTGCAAGGCGGAATCGTGCCTGCGGCAGTTCTCTATCGCGCCGTAAAACGCGGGGTTCTCAAAAAAATCCCCGTCGATAATGGATTTGCTGATGCGGGTGAACTCCTGGTATACGATACGGCCCGCGCCGATGTTCAGGTGCCCGACCTCGGAGTTGCCCATCTGCCCTTCGGGCAGGCCCACATCCATGCCGCTCGCGCCGATGCGGGTATGCGGGTATTTTTCCCACAGCGCCATGACGTTCCTGGCGCCGTCAGCTAAGATGGCGTTGCCTTCCGCTTCCTTCCGGCAACCGAAGCCATCCAATATGATCAATGCGGTGACTGCCTTCATGTGCACCTCAATAGTTGACGACCTTGGAGAAATCCTCGGCCTTCAGGCTCGCGCCGCCGATGAGGCCGCCGTCGATCTCGGGCATGGCCATCAGCTCGGTTGCGTTCTTGGGGTTCATGCTGCCGCCGTACTGGATGCGCACCTTTTCGGCGGTTTCCTTGCCGTATACGCTCGCGACCGCCGCGCGCACGACGCCGACAGTCTCGTTCGCCTGCTCGTTGGTGGCGGTCTTGCCGGTGCCGATGGCCCAAATGGGTTCATAGGCGATGACAAGCTTCTCTACATCCGCAGCGGCAATATCCTTCAACGCCGCGACCGTCTGGCCGGAAACGAATGCGTCGGTCTCACCCGCTTCGCGCTGGTCAAGCGACTCGCCCACGCAGATGATGGGCGTGATGCCCGCGGCAATCGCCGCCTTGGCGCGCGCGTTGACGCTTTCATCGGTTTCACCAAAGTACTGCCTGCGCTCACTGTGGCCAATGATGGCGTAACTCACGCCAAAGGCCTTTAGCATATCGGCGCTGACTTCGCCGGTGAACGCGCCCTTTGCCGCCCAGTGGATGCTCTGGGAGCCAAGCTTGATGTTGGTTCCCGCGATCAGCGGCTGCACCACCGCGAGATCCACATACGGCGGGCAGACGACGACTTCCGCCTGCGCGTCCTTCACCAGGGGAATGAGCTCGGTTACAAGCGCCTTCGCCTCGTCGGGCGTCATGTTCATTTTCCAGTTGCCTGCAATGATGGGTTTACGCATGGATGAGTTTCCTCCTAAAAATTTGATTGAGGCCGTTGGGACTTCGCCCCAAACCCCACCAAAGGGACACCTCCCTTTGGAATCCCTTACGCTTTCTTTTGCTTCTTTTCTTTCGTGGAAAGAAAAGAAGTGGGGCTTAAAGGGGGCAAAGCCCCCTGTCGTTATCTCTTACTTATCGTTGAGCGCGGCCACGCCGGGCAGCTCCTTACCTTCGAGGAACTCAAGAGAAGCGCCGCCGCCGGTGGAGATATGCGTCATCTTCGCGGCAAAGCCCAGCTTCTTGACAGCGGACGCGGAGTCGCCGCCGCCGATGATGGTGGTGCCGTCGCAGTCTGCGCAGGCCTGTGCCACGGCCTTGGTGCCTTCCGCAAACGCGGGGAACTCAAACACGCCCATAGGCCCGTTCCAGATAACGGTCTTTGCCGCCCTGATGGTCTCCGCAAACAGCTTTGCGCTTTCCGGCCCGATGTCAAGGCCCATCCAGCTTTCGGGGATGGCGTCTGCCTTTACGGTCTTATGCTCGGCGTCCGCGGCGAACGCGGTGGCGACCACGGTGTCAACGGGCAGCAGCAGGTTCACGCCCTTTTCCTCTGCCTGCTTCATAAGATCGCGGGCGAGGTCGATGCTTTCCGCATCAAGGAGCGAAGAGCCGATTTCATAGCCCATGGCCTTATAGAAGGTGAACATCATGCCGCCGCCGATAATGAGGCTGTCGCACTTGTTCAGCAAGTTGGTAATGACGCCGATCTTATCCGCAACCTTTGCGCCGCCCAGGATGGCGACGAACGGGCGGGCGGGGTTATCGAGCGCTTCGCCCATGATGGAAAGCTCCTTGCCGATGAGGAAGCCCGCAACTGCCGGGAGATACGCTGCAACGCCTGCCGTGGAAGCATGCGCGCGGTGCACGGTGCCAAACGCGTCGGATACGAAGATATCCGCCAAAGACGCGAGCTTGCGGGAGAATTCGGGATCGTTGTCCGTCTCTTCCTTGTGGAAGCGGACGTTTTCAAGCAGCACGACTTCGCCATCCTGCATGGCCGCAATGGCCGCATTGGCGCTTTCGCCGATGGTGTCCTCGGCGAACACGACCTTCACGCCGGGGAGGTGGGATGCAAGCTTGCCCGCAACGGGGCGCAGGGAATACTGCGGATCCACCTTGCCCTTGGGACGGCCCAAGTGAGAGCAGAGGATGACCTTTGCGCCCTGCTCAAGCAGGTATTTGATGGAGGGGAGTGCCGCGACAATGCGCTTATCGTCCGTTACATTGCCCTCCGCATCCAAGGGAACATTGAAATCCACGCGCACCAATACGCGCTTGCCTTTTACATCGATGTCCTGTATGGTTTTCTTTGCCATATCCATTCCTCCTGCCGTATAATAATTATTTCTTATAATAACGCCAAGCTTTTTGCATAGGTTTTCCCTATGCTCTGCTGTTATTTTAACATATTGGGCCGCACGCGCAAGGGGATTCTGGGTTAGGCGCAATTCGCTGTTAACAAAATATTCCCCTGAAAAGAAGGGGTGCTTATACCCGAATGCGCGCTGGCGCGGTAAACGGCTTTTTCGGGGTCACTTCGTCGATAGGGCCGCCGCCCAGGCACGTTTCGCCGTCATAAAACACAGCCCATTGGCCCAAAGTTACTGCGCGCTGGGGCTCTAAAAACGTCACGCGCGCACCCTCGCCGTCTACAAAGACTTCCACGCGCTGGTCCGGCTGGCGGTAGCGGGACTTTGCCGTGCAGGAAAATTGTTTCGCAGGCGCTTCCCCTGCGATCCAGTTGACTTTTTTGCTGAAAAGAGCTGTCGAATACAGCTCGTCCTGCTCACCCTGCTGTACGATTAGGCGATTGTGTTCCATATCCTTGCCGATGACAAACCAGCTTTCTCCCGAGCCTTCTTTTCTGCCGCCGATCCTTAACCCCTTTCTCTGGCCCGGCGTATAATACATCAGGCCGTCGTGGCGGCCGATGACGCGTCCGGAAAGGTCTACCATATCTCCGGGCTGCGCGGGCAGGAACTGCATCAAAAATTGTTTGAAATTCCGCTCGCCGATAAAGCAGACGCCGGTGCTGTCCTTTTTATCCGCGTTGATGAGGCCGTGCTCGCGCGCAATGCGCCGTACCTCGCCTTTTTCAAGCTCCCCAATCGGGAACAGAACACCCGTGAGCTGGCGCTGGGTCAGCCCCGCCAAAAAGTAGGTCTGGTCCTTGTTGGCATCCATTGCGCGCAACAGGCGCACCCGCCCCCCGTTATGCGCCGTACGGGCATAATGGCCGGTTGCAAGGTGCTCCATATCCGCCGTATGGGACAGCTCCAAAAACGAGCGGAACTTGATTTCCGCATTGCACAGGATATCCGGGTTGGGCGTGCGCCCCAGCCGGTATTCCGAAAGAAAATAGGAGAACACGCGCTCCCGGTACTCTTTTGCGAAGTTGACGGTGTAGTACGGGATACCAATGTTATCCGCAACGCGGCGGACGTCCTCGTAATCCTCCGCAGCGGTACAGACGCCGTCCTCCCCCTCTTCCTCCCAGTTTTTCATAAAAACGCCCACGACCTCATGGCCCTGCTGCTTTAACAGCAAGGCCGCAACGGCGGAGTCCACCCCGCCGGACATCCCAACCATAATACGCGCCATGTTTTATAACACTGCGATGGATTTTACTTCAAAGCCCGCTTCCGAAATGGCCTCTTTGAGCACGTCGGTGCTGCCATCCCACAAAACGTCGGCGCTGCCCACCTGCACGTCATTCACGGTCGCCTTAAGCTCGTTAAGCGCGTTTGTCACGCTGCGTACGCAGTGCGCGCAACCCATCCCCTCGATTTCAAGCCTGTAGTGCTTCATTCCATTGTTCCTTTCCGGCGCTTTCAAGCGCCAAGGCTGTTTCAACCAGTATACCACGAAGGGCAAAAAACATGAATGCGCCTAATCTTCATGGATTGCAAAGAAATTGAAAAAACAGTGCGGCTTTGCGTTGTAACCAATTTTTACGGCCTTGCGTACTATATACCATCGGCGTCGAAACCAGCGCCAATCGCTCAAAAAACAAGGAGGCTTTTTGTATGGGCTGTTTCAATTGCAACACTGGAGATAACAACTGGTGGATCATCATCCTGTTGCTCTTGCTCTGCTGCAGCGAAGATAATGCTTGCATCAACAGCATTCGCAACTGCGTCTGCGGCGATAACCTGATCTGGATCCTTGCGTTGCTGTTCCTCTGCAACGGCAACTGCGGCAACCGCGATACCTGCGGCACCCGGGACACCTGCGGCTGCGGCTGCAACTAAGAAAAACTGATCGGTAAGTAGAGATAAACAGGATGCATATGCATCCTGTTTTTTTATAGAAGAAGTGCCGCAGGCGCTCTCAGGAGTACGGGAAGCATCTGTCAAGTAAAATTACCGTATATTTTCTTTTCACCAATACTTGACCAGAATAATGGGAAATGGTATAACGGTTCAAAAGGGTAAGGAGGACGATGCTTTTTGAATACACAAAAACCGGTCAACCGTTTGGCGCTTGCAGGGCTCTTAGCGGCGGTCGTTGTCATATTGACCATTGTTACCTATTTCCCGATTCCCGGCGTAGCGGGCGCATACATCAACCTTGGTGATGTGGGCGTCTATCTTTGCGCATTCCTTTTAGGGTCTCCCTGGGGCGCGCTTACGGCTGCCGTCGGCAGTGGGCTTGCGGACCTTCTCCTAGGCAGCGCAATCTATGCCGGCCCCACCTTCGTCATCAAGGGCTGTATGGCGCTTGTGGCGTCCCTTCTCATCTCTCGTTGGAAAAAGCCTTTTCCTGCCGTGCTGTGCGCAGGCATCCTGATGCCCGCAGGCTATTTTATATTTGAAACCTTCCTGTATGGCGCGGCAACTGCCGCGGTGAGCCTGCCGCTCAACGGCATCCAGTATGCTGTAGGCGTATTGCTGGGCTTCGCTGCAATCCGGCTTTCAGAAAGGCTCCTTCACCGCTAATATTCAGTACGCAAAACGCCTTCCCGTATCACTGCGGGAAGGCGTTTTTCATATTTCTAACATTCCGGAATTATTTGAGCGTCTTTGCGTAATCGCCGATCTTTTTGTCCATGCCCGAAATATGCTGGGTCAGCCACTGGATCATCACCTGGTTTGCTTCGAGGATAACCAGGATATTGCCGCCGGACTTGTCGTATTCTTCCTTGAGTTTTTTCAGGCGGGCAAGAAAATCCGTATGTGCTTTCTTCTGCAGCTCGTAATCCGGATACTTGATGGAGAGCATATAGCGCTCCTCATCCGAAAAGTGCAGCTTCGTGTAGCTGTCCAAAAACCCCAGCAGTTCTCCGATATACTCGGCGGATTTGCGGTTTTTGCCCGCCTCAAACAATGCGTCCGCCTTGTCAAACCAGGTTTTGTGCTGGTCGTCAATCGCTGCAACTCCAACGGAAAGATTCGGTGTCCACGGCATATCAAACACATCCTTTCAGTAATACCTTAGCTTATATATCGGATGTATTTCCGGCGAATTTACCGCGATTTCAAAATAAGCCCGCTATAACGGTAAAACCTATACGCCAATAAACCGCTCGATCACATGTGCCACGCCATCCTCCTCATTGGAGTGCGTCACAAAATGCGCGAGTTCCTTCACAGCGGAACGCGCATTTTCCATCGCAACGCTCAACCCCGCGATGCGCAGCATGGGAAGGTCGTTCATACCGTCCCCGCAGGCAATCATATGTTCCCGTTTGGCACCAAGATACGCTAACAGCACATCAAGCGCAAACGCCTTATCCACACCAAGCGGCATGACTTCAATAAAAGGCGGTTCGGAACCGAAGATGTTGAGTTCATCCCGAAAGCGCTCCTTTAATTCCAGCATCGCACGCTGCGCCTCTTCCGGCTCGCCTACGAGCATCATCTTTTCGATGGGATAGTCGATAGCGCCTGCAAGATCCGCGACATGGCGGATGGGAAGCCTGTTGTTGTACGCCTCCATGTGCACATAGCGGTTGTCGGGAGACGGGGTGATGACGCCTTTCTCATCATAGGCCAGCGGATGTACCGGCTTGCCTTTTGCCCACGCGCATATGGTATTGACAGTACCTTCGGGAAGATACCGGCGGAATACGGGCGTTTGCGTACGGCATTCCAAAATGAGCGCGCCATTATAGCAGAGGATATAGCCGCCCAGGCGGTCGAGTTCAAGCTCCCGCGCCACCGGCGCTACGCCGATGAGCGGCCTTCCCGATGCAAGAACGACAGCGACGCCGGCGTCGATCGCGCGGCGGAGCGCTTCCTTTGTGCGCGGAGTCACCTCTTTTTTTGCGTTGGTCAGCGTGCCGTCAAGATCCAGCGCCAGCACGCGGTACTTAAGTTGCTGCATGAAAACCTTCCTTTTTTCCTGTTGTGTGTACCATCATAGCAAAATGGCGGCCCCTGCCACAAGCGAAACATAAAAGAAATCGCCGCCATGCAATTGCCGATGCATAGCGCATATGTACTTCTTAAGGTATCGCCGCCTATGGCGGCGACGAGAAATTATTTTAATAGCGGGAGGGCTTCGCTCCCCGCACCCCCTGAGATGTGCCCCTCCCCAAAGAAAGCGGACAGCTGTGTGTACAACAAAAAAGATGTGCTCAAATTCCTGTCCAACACACAAACATGCATCCAGGATAGCTCCCCATAACAAAAAATCCATGCTAGTTCATTCTTTACCATTGCAACTTCGAACACGCCGCTCCAAAGGCAGCTATCTCAAAAAGCAATCATCGCGTTCTGTACATCTGTCTATACAGCTGTTGCTTTTGGGTTCCATATGGTTATAATAGAACATACTTACGCGAAAAGAGGAGCCGATTTTGGATACCGAGGAACGGCGCAAACACATAGGACGGCTGATTGCGGCAGCTGCCTGCCCCGTAACAGGCAGCGAGCTTGCCGCGCGCATGGGCGTCACCCGGCAAGTGGTCGTACAGGATGTAGCGTTGCTGCGCGCCGGCGGCGCCCCCATACTCGCAACGCCATCCGGCTACGTCTGGGTGGATAAGGCTGCGGTCCCAAGGCCGGTGCGTGTGCTTTCCTGCAAGCACGCCACACTCGAAGGCGCCAGGGAAGAGCTGATGATCATTGTCCGCACGGGCGGTATCGTACGGGATGTGATTGTGGAGCACCCGATTTATGGAGAGCTTTCAGGCTCGCTTCTTTTGCGCACGCCCGAGTCTGTGGAAGCGCTGGTGGGCGAGCTTGGCCGCCCCGGCGTACAGATGCTTTCCACCATGACGGGCGGCATCCACATGCACACCATCGAAGCGCCAAGCGAACGGATATTGGATGAAATCGAGCAGGCGCTCCTGGAGGCGGGCATACTGATTTCATAATCGTTACATGTCCGTCCTACAGGACGCGCCGATACAAATGGTTGATGAAACACGAAAGGGAATACGCATCATGGAAGCCGTACAAGCGATACAACAACTTAAAAAAGAGCGCAATGCGCTGATCCTGGCGCATTTTTATCAGTTGGGGGAGATCCAGGACATTGCCGACGTTGTGGGCGATTCTCTGGAGCTTGCAAAAGCCGCGCGGGACGCAAAAGAGGACGTGATTGTATTTTGCGGCGTCCGGTTTATGGCGGAAACGGCAAAGATTTTAAATCCCGACAAGACCGTTCTGCTGCCTGCGCTTGACGCGGGCTGTCCCATGGCGGATATGATCACAGCCGAAGAGGTGCTGCGCTTAAGGGAAGAGCATCCCAATGCCGCCGTTATGTGCTATGTGAACTCGGATGTTGCCGTCAAGGCCGTCAGCGACATCTGCTGCACCTCCTCCAACGCGTTAAAAATCGCGATGTCCCTGGAAGAAGAGGAAATCATATTTGTGCCCGACCAGTGTCTGGGCAGCTATATCGCGCAGTTCCTGCCGCAAAAGCGTTTTATCCTTGCGGAAGGGTTCTGCCCCACACATTGCCGCATCAAGCCTGAGGATGTGATTGCGGCGCGAAAAATTCTGCCCAACGCAAAGGTGCTCGTCCATCCGGAATGCCTGCCGGACGTGGTTTCCCTTTCCGATTTTGCGGGCAGCACCTCGCAGATTATCGCGGAAGCCATGCGCTCGGACGCAAAGGAATTTTTGATCGGCACCGAGGAAGGCGTGCTGCACCGGCTCAATACGCTCTGCCCGGATAAGAAGTTTTATAATACCGGAAGAACACAGGTCTGCCCGAACATGAAAAAGACGCGCCTTGAGAACGTACTTTTCGCCCTTGAACGGATGCAGCATGAGATCACCGTGGAGGAAACGCTTGCACAGCAAGCGCTCAAAAGTCTCAACCGAATGTTCTCCGTCCCTGTATAACGGGAAGAGGTTTTATGAGAATACCAATCTTGCAAACAGCCGTAACGAGCGCGCAGTCCATGGAAACGGATGTATTAATCGCAGGCTGCGGGGCTGCGGGGCTGTATGCGGCATTATCGCTTCCTTCCCATTTTCGCTGCACGATCCTCAATAAGGCGGGCGAAGACGTCAGCAATTCCATGTATGCGCAGGGCGGCATTTCCGCCGTTACGCAATATGATGAAACGCTATGGGGGCGGCATATCCTTGATACGCTCACGGCGGGCGCGGGGCTGTGCGATGAGGACGCGGTGCGCGTGCTTGTGACGGAAGCGGCTGAGAATATGGAGCGGCTGATTGCCCTTGGCGTTCCGTTCGACCGCAAGGACGGGGAGCTGTTGCGCACGCGCGAGGGCGGGCATACCGAGCGGCGCATCCTCCATTGCGGTGGGGACGCCACCGGCCTATATCTGACCCGGGCGCTCCTGGAGCAGGCAAAGCGGCAAGAAAACGTCCGCTTTGTGCATGGTGCGCTGCTGACCGACATTCTAACGAATGCGGACGGCGTTACCGGCGCGCTTACGCTCATTGGGGACAACCATACGCTGCACATCAAAACACGCCGGATTTTGCTTGCAACCGGCGGCATCGGGCGCGTGTATGAAGAGAGCACCAACGCGCTGTGCGCCACGGGGGACGGCATGGCGGCGGCGCTGCGCGCGGGGGTTGCGCTCAAGGATATGGAATTTGTACAATTCCACCCCACCGTGCTTGTCGGGCCGACGGAGGATGGACGCTCGTTTTTGGTTTCCGAAGCCCTGCGGGGAGAGGGCGCGCGCCTTGTCAACAGCAGGGGGGACTATTTCATGCAGGGCAAGCATCCTATGGCAGATCTTGCCCCGCGCGACATTGTAGCGCGCGCCATTTTTAAGGAGCTTGCGGACTCCGGGGAAAAGCTGGCGTACCTTGATATCACCCACCAGCCGCGCGCATTTTTAGAGGAGCGCTTCCCCACCATATTTCAGGAATGCCTGCGCCGCGGCATCGATCTTTCAAAAGACCGCATTCCCGTCCACCCCATCCAGCACTACATGATGGGCGGCATTGCGACCGGCCTCTATGGAGAAACGTCCCTGCCCGGCCTCTACGCCTGCGGGGAGACCGCCTGCACGGGTGTACACGGTGCAAACCGGCTTGCGAGCAATTCGCTGCTCGAATGCATCGTATTCTCGCGCCGCGCCGCAGTGCACGCGGCAAATCTCATCCTGCCCGACGCGCCGCCCGGCTACATGCTTTGCTGCGAAGGGGACCCCGAGCTTGCAAGCTACGAGGGCCTCAAAGCGCGCATCCGCGCCATTATGCGCATGCGCTGCGGCATCATCCGCGAGGAAGCGGGGCTGCTGGAGGCCGTCAGAGAACTTCAGGACACAGAAGAACTGCTCAAAAAAACGAGTATCCATACAAAAGACGCCGTGGAAACGCTCAACATGGCGCAGGTGGCGCTTTCCATCGCAACCGCCGCACAGGCGCGTAAAACGAGCATCGGCGCACATTACAGAAGCGATAGCAAGGAGGAATAACCCTATGCAAATTCCCGGCATGGAAGAGATCATCCGTCTGGCACTTTCAGAGGACATCGGCGGCGGAGACGTCACCTCGCTTTCCACCGTACCCGAGGCGAACACGAGCCGCGGCAAATTGATCGCCAAGGAGCCGCTCACCGTATGTGGGCTGCCCGCATTCGAGCGTGTGTTTGAACTCATTGACCCGCGCGTTGTTGTCACCCCGCTTGTGAGTGATGGCGATCATGTCAAAAAGGGCGATGTCATCGCCACCATAGAAGGTCCCGCGCGCGGGATACTCACCGGCGAGCGTACGGCGTTAAACCTGCTGCAGCGTCTTTCCGGCGTCGCCACAAAAACCAGCGAGGCTGTGAGCCAGGTGGCGGGCACCAAGGCCCTGATCGTGGATACCCGCAAAACCACGCCCGGCATGCGCGGCCTTGAAAAATACGCGGTGCGCATGGGCGGCGGCGCCAACCACCGTACCGGCCTCTATGACGGGGTACTCATCAAGGACAACCACATCCGCGCGGCGGGCGGCATCACGCAGGCTATCGAAAATGCGCGCAAGGCTGCACACCATCTTTTAAAAATTGAGGTGGAAGTCGAAAACTTCGAACAGCTGGAAGAAGCGCTGCAGGCCGAGGCCGATACCATTATGCTCGACAACATGTCGCTTGCGGATATGGCGGAAGCCGTGCTCCGGGTCAATGGCCGGGCGCTGACGGAAGCCTCCGGCAACATGGGCGAGCGGGATTTGAGGGAAGTCGCAAATACCGGGGTGGATATCATCTCCATCGGCGCGCTCACACATTCCGCACGGGCAATGGACATCAGCCTGCGGTTTGAGTGGTAGGCTCAAAGGTTTTCATCTACACAAAAGAGCTTCCGCACAGCGCCAGTAGGCGCTGCACGGAAGCTCTTTTTAAGTCCACAGCTATTATGAGAGTGTCATGACTGCCTTGAGTGCAGTCGTGTGATCGTTTAGATATACCTGCACATCCTCCGCAAACGAATCCATACGCAGCGTATGCGAAATCATTTCGGAAATATCGAGCATACCCGATGTGCAAAGGTCGAGGCATGCGGGGAAGTAGAGCGCGGGCACTGCGTTGCTGGCCCTGATTTGCAGCTTGTTGTCATGAAAATGCCGCATATCGAATGTGGCGAACTGTTTGTCGCCTGTGCCTATGCCGATAAAGCCCATCACGCCGCCGACATTTAACAGCTTCATTGCGCCCGGCATCGCGTCCGTCGTTGCACTCATCAGCATTTTCTCAACGCCGCCCCGCACAAACGGGTATTGGTTTAGATCGACCTTATCGCTGTGGATCACTTCATCCGCGCCCCATTCGAGCGCAAGACGGTCGCGCGCATCGCGCCCGGAGCGGGTGATGCCGTATATCTTGCGCGCGCCGCTCAACCGGGCCAGCCGGAGCGCAAACAAACCGATCGGCCCCAGGCCGTAGACGATCACATCATCGCCCATTTCTATGCCCGTTACCTTCACAAGGTCATATGCGACGCCCAGCGGTTCTATCAGCGACGCTTCCGCATAAGAAAGGGCGGAAAACTTCACGCAGCTTTCGCACGGCACAACCATGTACTCTGCAAAGCCCATTGTGCCCACGCCGGAATTGAACATGGAGCGGCCGGACATATCAAAATCCACCTTGCCGTTGCGGGAGAGTGATGAAAACCGGTCGAACGTGCCGCTCTCCAGGCATACGTCATCCCCGGGCGCGACATTGTGTACAGCCTGTCCCACCTGCACGACGATACCCGCTACCTCGTGCCCGATGGGTTCGTACGCCTCCGCTTCCGTGGCGGTACGCATATCCGTGCCGCACAGGCCGCAGGCCTTAACCTTTACCAGCACATCAAACGGGCCTATTGGCGGGACCGGTATCTCACGCACCTGAAAATCGAGCTTCTTTTTTGCGAATATGGATTTCATAAGCGCCTCCCAAGTCGTTTTTATCAATGAACGCAGTATTTTCTCAATCATGGAATATGGTCATTGGCAATTACGGTACTGCTTTTCTTTATTATAGTAGAAAAAGTGTTGGTTGTGCCAGATCGATTCCGTTTCGCTTTGCACAAGCGATGCATACGGTATATAATAGGCACCAGATATTGTGTTCATCATTGGGGGAACAACCTATATATGGCAAGATCAAAAAGCAAACTGAGCAAACGCGCGCGCAGCCTATTATCTCTGCTGCTGTTCCTTGCGCTTGTTTTAGCGATCAACGCGTTTATGGAGGAGCCGCTTGGCAATCTCCTGCCCGTTGACGCGCCTGCCTCCACTGCAACGCCCCAGCCCGCCCTGCCTTCGGGCAAGACGCTGGATATCTATGTGCTGGACGTCGGGCAAGGGGACAGTATCTTTTTAAGCAGCCCTTCCGGCAAAACGATGCTCGTGGACGCAAGCGAGCGCAACATGTATGGGCGTATCGATGCGTTTTTACAAAACCGGGCTGTCAAACAGCTTGACGTTGTGGTGGGCACGCATCCTCATGCGGACCATATCGGCGGCATGGAACAGGTCGTCACCAACTACAGGATCGGCACTTATTACATGCCGGACGCGCAGAACCAGACCAAAATGTTTGAACGGCTGCTCGACGCGCTTGACGAGCACAACATCAACGTCAAGCAGGCTGTGGGCGGCAAAAATGCCACCATCGCCTGGGATGAGGACGTTACGGTGCGTATTCTTTCCCCGTTACTGGATGTAAAGTATGACAACCTTAATGATTACAGCGTAATCTTGCATATCCAGTACGGGGATACCTCCGTGCTGCTCACAGGGGATGCGGAAACCTACGCAGAAAAAGCGGCTTTAAAAACGCTGCCGGCATCCTATTTCCGCTCCACCGTGCTCAAAGTAGGGCACCATGGCTCCTCCACCTCCTCTTCGGACGCGTTTTTAGACGCCGTTTCCCCCAGCATTGCCGTTATCAGCCTCGGAAAGGACAACGATTACGGCCATCCGCATAAGGAAACGATGGATGCGCTCAAAAGCCGGGATATCCCCGTGTACCGCACCGATCTTCAGGGTACCGTACATATCGCCCTTGACGGAAAGGGATACGCGGTGGAAACGGAGAAATAGCGGTTCCTTCGCTTTACATGAAAAGGCCCGCGTAAAACGCGGGCCTTTGGTATGAGAGAAGCCGGTTATTTCTGTTCTTCATCCTTCTTGGGCGGTACAGGTGCATAGCCGGACTGCAGCGGCGGACGGCCGCCCTGCTCCGCAAGCTTTTTAGCCATCTTCCTGCTGTGCCTGCGCACCAGTACAACGATGACGACCACGACGACCGCGATGAGTATGAGCGCGGGGGATGCCGCAACGAGGAATACGAACAGGTTTTCAAAGAACACCGCGATACCGCTTAACGTGCCGTTGAAGCCTTCGCTGATGCGGGTTCCCACGCTGTCGTTGCTGGCAGCGGCCATTGCGGGCGGGATTTCGTTGATGTCGATATTCACGGTGGAGAAGCTCACCAGGTCATCCCAGCGCTTTAACTGCGTGGTGAGGTTTTCGATCTCATACGTCAGGCGGGAAAGCTCGGTTTCGAGGGAGATGATATCCTCCATCTTGTCCGCCTTCGCTAACAACGCCGTAATCCTGTCCCGCTGGGCCTGGTAGATCTTCAGGCGGGAGTCGGTATCGAAGTAGGAAGAGGTAATGTCCTCGCCGCCGCTGTTTTCATACGTCACAGTGGCAACGCCGCGCGCTTCCGCCAAGAATGCTTCCATCCGCTCCTGCGGGATGCGCAGCGAGATATTTGCATACCGGCCCGGATCATTGTAATTTTCGGGCTTACGGCCATTTACATAGGAGCTTGCAATATAGCCGCCCATATCCACGGCCTTTTGCTTGATGTAATTGAGATCTTTTTCAAAGTCGCGCGTTTCAAGGCCCAGGCTTGCCGTTTTGATAATTTTGTGGCCGCCGTAGTTTTGCTGCGCGGGGACAGTCTCCTGCGAGGCAGCATTTGTGCCTCCCAAAGCCTGATCCTTCATGCCGCTTCCACCGCTCCAGCCGCGCTCTTCGGCCTCTGCCTTGCTATCGGCGGCAAATTCAGGCGCGGGCGCCGCCTGGGGAGCCTCCGCAGCAGGCGCTGCCTGCGTTGTGGGCGATTTACTTGGCGAAGCACAGCCTGCGCCGATGAGAAGTATGGCAATGAGCAATGCCGCAAACCATCTCTTTTTCATGTTCTATCCCTCCATCTTCTGATGTTGTGTATTTGCTTTATTAACGCAGAATGAACGCCGGTGGTTGCATCAGGTGCAATAGAAAAGAAAATAGATTTGGGAAACGGGCATTTTCCCGCTGCCCAGGCAAATGGTATACTGAACAATAGAATACTTTTCAGGAGCATTGCGGACGATGATATACAAAAACGAACTTCCTACCCCCATGACCTTGGTGGATGAAGCAACGCTGCTGCAAAACATACACGAAGCGCAGGCAGCCTGCATGCAGCACGGCAAGCGGCTTGTGCCCATGACAAAGACGCATAAATCGGGCTTCATCGCAAAGCTGCAGCTGGAAGCGGGCGCTTCCGGCTTGCTGGCGGGCACCATCCTTGAGGCGGAGCGCTTTTGTCTGCTTTCTCCGAAAGAAATCACGTTTGCATACCCGTTCCTTGGAAGATGCAACCTGCTTCGGATGCTTGCGGTGGGTAAAAAAGTTCCAATTACTGTAAGCATCGATACGCTTGCGGCCGCCAAAAGCTACGATACATTCTGTGAAGAACAGGGCGTCGTCTGGCCCTACCTGCTGCTTGTGGACATTGGCCTTGGGCGTTTTGGCGTACCGCCCGAAGAAGCAGGCGTTTATATTTCCGCCATTGCGGCGCAATGCCCAAATCTCCTGTTTGCCGGTGTTGCAAGCCATCCCGGCCAGGTATATGCCTGCAGCTCCACGGAGCAGCGGGACGCGTGTTTTATAGAGGAAGAGCGGCTTTTGCGCGCCGCACGGGACGCGGTCCTCAATGCAGGCTTCCCCTGCCCGGTCATTGCGAGCGGCAGCACGCCTACCTTCCTGGGTGAAGTGCAAAGCAGCGTCATCAATGTAGTGCGGCCCGGCAATTATGTGTTTTATGACGTTATCCAGACGACGTTCGGCATCCCGGAGGAGCGCTGTGCGCTCAGCATACTTGCAACCATCCTGAGCCGGAAGGGTGATTGCCAGTGGATTATGGATGCGGGCAGCAAGTGCCTGGGGCTGGACAAAGGCGCTCACGGCAACAGCGCTATCACAGGCTATGGGAAAGTAAAGGGCTATCCTGATCTTATCATCACCAGCCTTTCCGAGGAAGTCGGAATTTTAAAGAGCGAATCCGCACTGCCGCTTGCTGTTGGCGACCGGATCGAGATCATCCCCAACCACAGCTGCAGCGCTGCCAACATGGCAAGCCACATTGCGCTCTGCCGCGGTGGAGAGGTAACCGCCGCTTATGAGGTGGATGCGCGCGAAGGCACGGGGCTTCATGCATTTCTCCCCCAAATATACAAATGACCTGTAAAACCCCTTGCGCTATGGGCGGGATTGCGGCGCGCGGTGCCTGTATGAACACGGAAGTACGCTTCCCTAAAGAAAAAAACAAATCGGCGCTCTCAAGCGCCGACATCTTAAACGAACAAGGCATATCACCATTTATGCTTTATTGATTGCCGTTTCTGATGTCCTGCAGGCTTCTCTGTTCCAAAGAAACATGCTTAAACTTCCGGATACCGCCGCTGCCAAGCGGGGACTGCGCCACAAGGCCTACCTTGACGATAGGGCGCATGGGAAGAAAACAGATCCTCGCCATCTCAAACGTATTGCCGTCAAGCGAATGATGTATGGCAAACACATTATCCTTCCTTGCAAGCTGCAGCCATACCGCATTGTCCGCAATATTCACGCCGTTCGCGTCGTCGGAACGGCCATTGGTCATCACGCTCACAATTGCATGCCCGCCAAGGTCGGAATATTCAAAGCAGGCTTTCGCCCACAACGTCTCATGGTCCATCGCGAGCAGGGCACACGCGTCAAATGTAGATTGAAACGCATGGCTCACCTTTGCGCGCAAAACAAAATCCCCCTCCACTTCCCGGAACAGAAACGGCGCATCCGCCTTGATTGACCCATCCTCCAAGTTTACAAACAAATCCGTACCTGCGGGCGCATAAATCTGTATCCCGTCGGCAGTTTGCTTATATTGTGTCTTCATGCTCCACTGGCAGTCTTCAAAGCGCATACATACCTCCCTGTCCCCCAAACAATCCGGAAGATATCCCGGACGATCTAAGGAGCCGTATTTCATTAAGCCGCATCAGTTCAGTTTTCGTACAGATTTACCTGGAAGCAGGCGGCCTGCGACCATGACCTGCTCCACTACCGTTGTCTGCGGTTCTTCAATGCAGGCGATGAGCCGCTTTGCGGCTTCGCTTCCGAGCAGTACCGTATCCTGCTGCATGGTGGTCAGCGCCGGCTGGAGCACCTGGGAAAGATAGATGCCGTCAAACCCCGCAACGCTGATATCCTCCGGCATGCGCAGCCCCATTTCCGTGATGACATTGCGCCCGCCGACAAAGGAGAAATCGTCCGGATACATGATGCAGGTGGGCGGGTTGGGTAAGCTTAGCAGCGCCCTGGTCGCCTCGGCGCTCGAGTTCGGATCATGGTACATGGCTGCCCGCACATATTCCGGCGGCAACGTGAGCCCCAGCTCCCGGCAGGTACGGTAAAATGTCGCCAAGCGTTTTTGTGTAACAGCCGTATCCTCCCCGTGGATAAACGCAATCTTCCTGTGCCCCTGCTCATAGATATGGGTCACAAGGTCCCGCACGCACTGCACGTTATCCGAAAGAATCGCCGTTTTTTCGTTAAATACGTGATCGACCGTTACAACGGGAATTTCACTTTGCACCAGTTCCACCACCGCGGGGTCGCTGAAATTGACGCACGCAATTACCACACCGTCGCACGCGCGGTAGCGGCAGTGCTCCAGATAGCTCATGGTGTACTTGCCGATGTTGTTGCTGATAAACGTGATATCATACCCCTGCCGCTCCGCCTGCACCTTGAAGCTATCAAGCATGGAGGAGAAGTATTCGTGCGTCAGACCGCTGTGCGTGTTGTCGATAAACAGCACGCCCAGGTTGTAGGTGCGGTTGGTCTTCAATGCGCGCGCCGCGGCATTGGGAAGGTATCCCATCTCCTTTGCAACTTCGCGGATGTGCCGCGCGGTGCGCTCCGCAATATCGCCATGCCCGTTGATAGCTTTGCTGACCGTCGCGACGGAAACGCCGCAGCGCAATGAAATGTCCTTGATGGAAACCATAGATATTCCTCCACGCCTGCGCATGTTTTCTTGAAACGGCCTCCCCGCGCAAGTGCACACGCGGCGGCATCATGCCGCCGCTATTCAGGAAACGTTTACGTTCATGCAGGCAATGTTCCCTTCCCCGCAAAAATACGCCGGTATGCCATAGGAAAGCGTATCCTTTTCTGCCGCTTCAGGGAATATCCTTAGTCTACAATATCTCGGCGTTGCTTGCAATCACACCCGCATACCAAATTGCCGAATCCTTGAGGATGCGCTGTTGCGTTGTATAGTCCACATACACAATGCCGAAGCGTTCATCATACCCGTCGTTCCATTCAAAGTTGTCTAAAAAACTCCAATGGAAGTATCCCCGTACCGGCACGCCCTCCTGCGCAGCCTTTTTCAGTTCCGCAAGATAGCGGTTCAAAAAATCGATCCGGTCCGGGTCGTGCACCTTTGTGTCAAGGAAGACGCGGTCGTTGCAGGACTGGCCGTTTTCTGTGATATAAACTGGCAGGCCATACCGACGGTAGAGGTTGTTTATGCCAAAACGCATCACTTCAGGCGTGACCTTCCATTTGGTTGCGGTAAGCGGGAACCCCGGGATATGCCCTACCGGTTCTCCCGTTTCCGTCACCGCGATGCCGCCGTATACGTTTACGCCCAAGAAGTCCGGTTTTTCGATTAAATCCCAGTCGCTCTGAGGAATGCTCTTTTCAAACGTTTTCAAAAATGCGGGAACGTCATCATCATAGCGGTGGAACATGATGCTGTCCATAAAGATATTAAAGGTAAACGTCCAATCCTCTTCCGTCAGGCGGAACGAGGCATGGTACGCCGCTTCCCTGCCCGCAGGCGTATCCTTTTCCGGATAGCAAAGCCTGCCGCAGGGCGCAAGGCCAACCTGTATGGGGCCGCTGCTGTTTTCCCGCAGGGCTTTTGCCCCGACGCCGTGCGCCAGCACCAGATGGTGCATGCACAGCGCCTGCTCTTCTTTCGAGAGCTTCAATCCCGGCGCATGCTGCGCGCTTCCATACCCAAGGCCCACAACACATTGCGGCTCGTTAATGGTCATGTAATTGGTGATGCGGCCGTCAAAGCGCTTTGCCAGTACCGCCGCATATTCCCGGAATGCGTCCACCGTTGCGCGGTTCGTCCATCCACCGGCTGCCTGCAGGGGGCTTGGCAAATCCCAATGATACAATGTTACCCACGGGGCGATCCCATTTTCCAGCAGCGTATCAATGAGATCATCGTAATATTTGAGGCCCGCTTCATTGATTGCGCCCGTTCCGTTGGGAATGACGCGCGGCCAGCTGATGGAAAACCGGTATACCTGTATGCCCAGCTGCTTCATCAGCGCAATGTCTTCTTTATAAAGGCGGTAGGTGTCGCAGGCGACGTCCCCGGTATCTCCATTGCGCACATTGCCCTTTGCATGGCTGAACTCATCCCAGATGCTCGGCCCCTTGCCGTCCGCATCCCACGCGCCTTCACACTGGTATGCCGCACAGGCAACGCCCCATAGAAAATCTTTGTCAAAACTCATACCGTTACCTCGACTTGATAAAATTCTTTCTTTGGATCGAACGGGATGATGTCTCCCTCCACCGTTTGCCCGTCAACCCGCAGGGAATATACACCGGTCTGTACGACCTGGATGCGATAAACCGCGCCCCGGTGCCGCCGTACCACCTCATATGCGCCAAATCCATCCGGCAGGCACGGACGAACCTTGAGTCCCTCAAACGTTGGCCGAACACCTAAAATATGCTGGCTGACGTTTACAAACGTCCACGCGGCCGTGCCCGTAAGCCAGCTGTTCTTTGCCTCCCCTTCGTGAAAGGAGCTGCGCCCCGCGACAGTCTGTGCATATACATAGGGTTCCGATTTCCGGATGTCGCTTTTCTCCTCAAGGTACGCGGGACAAATGCGCCGGTACAGGTCAAACGCCTCATTGCCGCGGCCAAGCACCGTCTCCGCAATGCTCACCCAGGGGTTGTTGTGGCAGAAGACGGATCCGTTCTCCTTGTATCCGGGCGGATAGCTTGTGATTTCGCCAAGCTCTTTGTGATATTCGGTGTAGCAGGGATGCAGGAGTTCTACGCCGTATTCGCCCAGAAGTTGTTCGCGTACGGCGTCAAGCGCGCGCAGCGCCTTGCCGTTTTCTTTACCGATGCCCGCCATCCCGCAGAAGCCCTGCGGTTCAATGAAGATACGGCCCTCTTTATTTGCCTTTCCTCCCACCGGGTCGCCAAACGCGTCATAGGCGCGCAAAAACCAGTCTCCGTCCCATCCTGCTTCTTCTACGGCCTGTTCCATAGCGGCGACTTCCGCCAAGACCGCTTCCGCCTCGGCGGATAGCCCGCGGACGCTGCAAAGCCCGGCATATTCCCTGCCGTAGAGCACGAACATACCTCCAACGAACACGCTTTCAGCGATGCCGCTTTCAAAGTTGGAGCAGGTCTGGAAGCTTTCCCCCGGCTCTTCCGAAAAGCAGTTCAGGTTCAGACAATCGTTCCAGTCCGCACGGCCAATGAGCGGCAGCCCGTGCGGGCCTTTGTTATGCAATGTAAATTGTACGCTGCGGCGCAAGTGCTCCAATAACGGCTGTTCGCTGTCTGGCGCATTGTCAAACTGCACCGGCTCGTCAAGGATTGCCATATCCCCCGTTTCCCGGATATAGGCAGCCGTGCAGGCGACAAGCCAGAGCGGATCGTCGTTGAAACCCGAGCCCACATCGTTGTTGCCGCGCTTGGTCAGCGGCTGGTACTGGTGATAGGTGCTCCCATCCGGTTTTTGCACGGCGGCGATGTCTAAAATGCGCTCCCGCACGCGCTGCGGAACCAGGTGCACAAACCCCAAAATATCCTGGCAGCTGTCCCGGAAGCCCATGCCGCGCCCCATGCCGCTTTCAAAATAGCTGGCGCTGCGGCTCATGTTGAACGTCACCATGCACTGGTATTGGTTCCAGATGTTCACCATGCGGTTCAACCGCGCATCACGGCTTTTGACATGGTAACGCCCCAATAACCCATCCCAGTATGTGGCAAGTTCATCCAGCGCCGCCTGTACCGCATCCGGGTTTGAGAAGCGTTTGAGCGTCTTGGCGGCGCCGTCCTTGCGAATCACGCCGGGGGATAAAAATTTCTGCTCCTGCGGGTTCTTCGCGTACCCCAGCGTAAAGACGAACGTCTTTTCTTCCCCGGGCGCAAGGGAAACAGCAAGGCGAAGCGCCGCAATGGGAGACCATCCGTGCGCAACGCTACCATAGCTCGTTTCTTCCCGTACGGCAGCGGGTGCGGCCCAATCCCCAAGCTGCCCCAGGAATGCGCTGCGGTCCGTATCATAGCCCGCAACCGGCGCATTGACGCCATAATACGCGTAATAATCGCGGCGCTCGCGGTATTCCGTCTTGTGGTAGACGGTGCTGCCTTCTATCTCCACTTCCCCAATGTTCAAATTCCGCTGAAAATTGGAGGCGTCGTCCACCGCGTTCCAAAGGCACCATTCTACAGCGCCATACAACTGGATGCGCTTTTGTTCCATCGTTGTGTTCTTTAGCGTCATCCGGTGAAGCTCACAGGTTTCTCCCATGGGCACAAGGCAGGTTAGTTCGGCACTTAGCCCATCCTTTTCGCTCTCAAACGCCGTATACCCCAACCCATGGCGGCAGGTATAACGGTCCAACTCCGTATCACAGGGGTGGAACAGGGGGCTCCACGCCGTTTTTCCGGCTTCTTTGATGTAATAGAATCTGCCGCCGATATCCGCGGGAACGTTGTTGTAGCGGTAGCGGATCAGCCGCTGCAGCTTTGCGTCCCGGTAAAAGCAATATCCGCCGCCGGTGTTGGAAATCAGGCCGAAGAATTCCTCATTGCCCAGGTAATTGATCCACGGCAGCGGCGTTGCAGGCGTGGTAATGACATATTCCTTCTTTGCATCATCAAAGTGCCCAAACCTCATAGCAATCCCCTTTGTTCGAATCGGAGGAGGCCGTGTCAACGCCCTCCCCGCAACCATAAAATATTATTGATTGAGTTCTCTTAACAGCGCATCGATCATTTCGGGCGCGACCTGGCCGTTGCCAAAGCTCAGTACGGCGCGCAGCGGCATATATTGCAGCATTGCTTCCATCATTTCTGTCGAAATGGCTTCTTTTGCCGTATCTGTAGAGTTGTCATTTTGCGGGGCCAGCGCGTTCGCAATGCCGTCCATGAACGGTTTTAATGCGGATTTCGCCCGCGGATCGGCCATGATATCCATAAATATGCTGTTAAAATCGTAATGCACGGGCAGCTTTACGGTGGAATGCACCGTAACCGTCTTTTGGAGCACGATCTCCCTGGAGGATTTGCCGATCAGAAGGGCAAACTCTCCGTTTTCCACATGCCAGTCGTTGATTTTTGTATTCCAGTAGGCAAACGCGCGTTTCCCCAGCGTAAAACGCACCGTCTTTGTTTCACCGGGCAGCAGGTCCACTTTTTCAAAACCCTTGAGTTCCTGCAGCGGACGGATCGGCGTACTCGTGCAGTCGGAAACATACAGCTGCACAATTTCCTTGCCACGCATGCTTCCGGTATTGGTGACGTCTACAAATGCCTGCATCGTATCCGTATCCGCCATCGTTTCCCGGTCCACCCGCAGGTTGGAATACGCAAACGTCGTATAGGAAAGCCCGAACCCGAACGGGAAGAGCACCTCCATCTTCTTTTTGTCATAGTACCGGTAGCCGATAAACACGCCCTCCCGGTATTCTGCAACGTCCTTTTCCCCGCCGTAGAACAAATAGGATGGATTATCCTCCAGCTTCATTGGAAACGTCTCCGGCAGTTTTCCGCTAGGGTTGCTTTCCCCGAACAGCAGCCGTACCGTGGCTGCGCCCACCGCCTGCCCGCCAAGATACGCTTCGATCACCGCTTTGACAGCGTTGATCCACGGCATCTCTACCGGGGAACCGTTGTGCAGCACCACCACCGTATTGGGGTTTGCGGCTGCAACCTTTTCAATGAGCCTGTTCTGGCAATCCGGCAGGCGCATATGCGTCCTGTCGTACCCTTCGGATTCATACGCGTCCGGCAGGCCCGCAAACACGATTGCAACCTTTGCTGCTTTGGCGCAGGCAACCGCTTCGTTTAGCAGCGCCTCGTCTGTGGAGTCGCTTGCAAGATCAAAGCCTTTTGCATAGGCAACATTCCCGATGCCGGATGCCGCCTCCAGCGCGCTTGTCACCCTGAAACAGTTGATGTGCGAGCTGCCGCCGCCCTGAAAACGGGGCTTTTGCGCAAACTCGCCAATAAAGGCGATCTCCTCCCCTTTGTTGAGCGGAAGAATTGCGTCCTCATTTTTTAAGAGCACCATGCATTCTTCCGCAATTTGGGCAGCGAGCGCGTGCTGCGCCTCTTTGTCCCATACGGTATCGGGTTTTGCGTTCTCAAGATACCGGTAGTGGATGTTCAATATCCGCTCCACAGCCTGATCCAGCACCGCTTCTTCAAGCGTTCCCGCACGAACGGCCTCTACAATCCTTTTGTCGTTCACGCCATTAGAAGAGGGCATTTCAAGGTCAACGCCCGCTTCGAGTCCCTTTACCCGGTCAGCGACAGCGCCCCAATCGGTCACGACATACCCGTCAAAGCCCCATTCGCCGCGCAGCACATCCGTCATATACCGCCGGTTCTCCGATGCAAGCGTGCCGTTGATGCGGTTGTAGGAGCACATCACCGTCCAGGGCTTTGCCTGCCGCACCGGCTTTTCAAACGCGGCAAGGTAAATTTCGCGCAGGGTGCGTTCATCCACCTCGGAACTAGAGGACATACGGCGGTGCTCCTGATTGTTGGCAAGAAAATGCTTGATGCTTGTGCCGACGTTTCTTGACTGCACACCGTTGATGTGCGCTGTAGCAAGCTCACCAGTCAGATAGGGGTCTTCTGAAAAATACTCAAAATTGCGCCCGCACAGCGGCGAGCGTTTGATGTTCACCGCGGGTCCAAGCACGACGTTGACGCGTTCCGCCTGGCAGGCGTCGCCAAGCGCTTCCCCCAGCGTTGTTAAGAGCGCCCGGTCAAACGACGCCGCGGTGGCGCACCCCGCTGGGAAGCAGACCGCCGCAATGCTCTCGTTTACCGCCAGATGATCGGCCTCTTCGGATTGCTTGCGCAATCCGTGCGGGCCGTCGCTGAGCATAACGGAAGGGACACCTAGCCGCTCTACGGGTTTTGTATGCCAGAAATCCAGACCCGAACATAGGGAAGCTTTTTCCTCGAGCGTCATCTTCATAACGAATTGTTTTACATCCATGCCTGCCGCCTCTTTCTATGAGTTGATACCTGCATTTTACCGTTTGCGTGCAGCCATCCACTATCAATTCCGTTGTGTATTTATCACAACGGTGATACATTTTCGGCCGATACCGTGGAAAGATCCCACTCTTCATAAATCTTTGGAACATCGCTGACAAGGCGCTTTGTATAGGCCGCCTTGGGGTTTAAAATCACCTCGTCCGCCGTACCGCACTCCACAAATTTTCCATGCTCCATAATGTAGACGGAATCGGAAATATAATAGGCAAGCCCGATATCGTGCGTAATAAATATGATGGTCATACCCGTTTCATCGCGCAGCTGCAGCAGCATATCCAATATGGTCGCGCGCGAGCACGCGTCGATCATAGAGGTTGGCTCATCCGCAAGCAGCAGCTTCGGTTTTAATAGGAATATACGCGCAATCATCAGCCGCTGCATCTGGCCGCCGGAAAGCTCAAACGGATATTTGTTGGTCAGCTCCGCATACTTCAAATTGACAAAGCTGCACGCTTCCGTCATCATCTCCACCTTTTTCTCGTAAGGAAGCCGCCTTCCGCCGCGCATATGGATACAGTCAAGAAGCACCGTGTCGATTTTATTGAATACGTTAAACGAGGAAAACGGGTCCTGAAAAATCGCCTGTATACCCTTCCAGTACTCCTGCCTTTTTTTATGTGTGCCGATATCGCGCTGTTTCCCCTGGAAGAAGAGTTCCCCCTCGGTTACGCTGGTCAGCCCCAGCAGCATCTTTGCAAACGTCGTCTTGCCGCTGCCGGATTCGCCAACGATAGAGACAAGCTCCCCTTCGCGGAACGCAAAATCCACATGATCCACCGCGACATTCCGCTTATCGCCTGCGCCGTATATCTTGGTGACGCCCGTACCGCTCAGGCACAGCGGTTCCTGTATCGCCGCCTTTCCCGCTTCACGCATGTGCATACACCTCCCGGAGCTCTTCTGTGGGAATAATGCAACGGTATGCACGCCCATCGCCAATATCCATAAGCGGTATGCACATGCCCCTGCATTCCGGCCTGACATAGTTGCAGCGCTCCGCGAAGCGGCAGCCGGAGGGCGGGTTTTTGAGGTTGGGCGGCGTACCGGGGATGGCGGAGAGTTTCACGTCCCTGACGCCTTCTTCCGGCACAATGATGGAGCCCATCAGCCCCTTGGAGTAGGGATGCAGCGGATCAAATACCATCTCGCGCGCCGTTCCCTGCTCCACGATCTGCCCGGCGTACATGACCATGATGTCGTCCGTCACGTTGTAGAGCAGCGGCAGTTCGTGGGTGATGAATATCATGGATTTGATGTAGCCCTTTTCCATCAAATCGCGTAGCATCCTGATAACCATCTTCTGGCTGGTCACGTCGAGCGCACTTGACGGTTCGTCCGCGATCAATACCTTGGGATTCAGGATGGTGGAAACCGCAATGACCGTGCGCTGCTTCATGCCGCCCGAGAGCTCCACCGGATACCGGTCCAGCGCGCTTACGGGCAGCCCCAACACCCCAAAGCGTTCTTTTGCAAGGGCAAGGATTTCCTGCTTCGTCGCCTTGGGATTGTGCGCGCGCACCACATCCTCAATAAAACGGATGATTTTGCGCGTGGGATTGAGCGCGTTCATGGCCGCTTGGGGGATGTACGCGATTTCCGTGCCGAGAATGGTTTTTCGCACCTCATCCGGCTTCATGCCGGAAATGTTGCATCCGTCGATGATGATATCGCCGCTCGTATAGTGCAGCGGCGGGAAGTAATACCCCATCAGGCTCAGCGCGAGCGTTGACTTGCCGCAGCCGCTCTCACCCGCGATGCCGAGCGATTTCCCTTCCTCAATTTTTAGGGAAACCCCTTCCACCGCATAGACGTTTTCGCCGAACCTCGTAATATATTTGGTTGTAAGGTCATTGACCTCAAGCATCGTTCGTCCCATATCCGGCCTCCTAATCCCGCAAAGTAGGATTGAATACCTGGTCCAGGCCGGTATTCATCAAATTCAGAGAGAAGCTGATAAACGCAATGGAAAATATGACCGGGAAATATGCCCACCACGAACCACTTAAGGGCGCCGCATAGGCCACCGCCCAGTACATCATCAAACCAAGCGTTGGGATTTCTGTGGTTCTTGGGCCAAGGCCCAGCATGGAAAGCTGCGCCTCAGCGAGTATGGCGGAGGAAATCTGCAAAATAAGCGCCATCACCACATAGGATGCGATGTAAGGCAGGATATCTGTGAGGATGATCCGCATCAGCGAGTGGCCGGAGAGCTTGCTCAAATTCACATGATCGCGGTTCCTCAGGGAAACCACCTGCGCGCGCACAGCCCTGGCCGTCCACACCCAGGAGGTAAAACCGATGACAACCGCGACCGTTACAGCCCCGCGCTGCTCCTGGCCGATGGAGAAGGAGATGAGGATCAGCAGCACAAAAGAGGGGATGACGGTAAAAAGGTTGGTAAAGAACATGATGATATCGTCCACAACCCCGCCAATGTATCCCGCCAGCAGGCCAAGCGCCAGCCCGATCAATGTGGCGATCACCCCTGCAATGAGGCCGATCAGCATGGATGTGCCGCACGCGGAAACGAGCTTTGTCAGCACGTTTGCGCCAAAGTTATCCGTCCCCAGCGGCAGGTTAACGATATTTGCTACATCGTTCACGTTCACATAGTCCGTGCCGGAAACCTTGGCGGTCTCAATCAGTTCTCCTGTTTCAATATTTTCCTGCATGACAGCCATATCCGAGGAATGCTGTAGGCTCTTTAGCTTCTGGTCCAGACGTCCGTAATACTTCCGCTTGGCGGACGTCATGCCTTTGAATTTCAAAGTGCTCTCATAATGTTCGTTCCACATTGCAAGCAGCGCATCCGTGTCCGTAACATCGATCTCCTCTTCAGGTATGCCGAATGCAACAAGCCATGCCTTCATTTCGAGGCGATCCTCGCTGCTGAGCTTGCTTTCCAGACGCTTTGCTTCGGCGTCGGGCAGTTTGAAGGTGGTTTTGGGTGCACCGATGCTGTCCTGTATGGAAACATACATGCCGGGGCGCTGAAAGCTGCCCTGGCCAATCATCAAAAGCGGATTGTCAGGAACAAAAAGCGGATAGATGATAACCGTAAGGAGCATTGCCACGAGGATGACAAAGCCGACGACAAATTTGGGGGAGTGGAATACCTGACGTAACGTGTTTTTCATAACCGGTCCCCCCTATTCCATTTGCGCAGCTTTGATGCGCGGGTCGATCAGACCGTATACGATTTCTATTAAAAAATTGGCCAGGAGCACCATCACCGTTATGATCAGCGTCGTGCCGGAAACAAGCGGATAATCCGCCCCCGTGATGGCGCCGAGTATGGTGGAACCAAGACCCGGGTAGCTGAACACGACCTCCGCAACCAATGCGCCGCCGACCATGGTGCCGATAGAAAGCGCAAGGCCTGTGATCTGTGGGAGCATGGCGTTGCGGAACACATAGGAGACGATTTTTTGATCCTTTATGCCTAAGAAACGGCTGTATTTTACATAATCCGCATTCAGTTCATAGATAGACATGGAGCGCATGCCAATGGCCTGCCCGCCAATTGCGATGATGACAATGGACCAGAACGGAAGCTGATAATGCTGGATTACAGATTTTACAAACTTCAGCGAAAATTCAGGGAGCAAGTCAAACCCGTATCCTCCCCCGGTGGGCGCGATTTTTAACTTCATGGCAAAAATGACGAGCAGAATGATCGCCATGCCAAAAGCCGGGATACTATTCGCAAACAGCGAGACGGGCAGCAGCACCTTGTCAAATCCCCTGCGAATGTACGCGGCAAGGGCCCCTAACACGTTGCCGATCAGCCATCCTACAATAATTGCAGGAAATTGCAGTGCGATGGTCCACCAAATGGAAGATTGCAGAATGTTTACTACCGTACGGGGATATTGGGTGAACGATACCCCCAGATCACCTCTGAAAAGATTCTGCATATATTTGAAGAACTGAATATGGATGGGCTGATCGATACCGAACAAGCGCGCGTAATCCTCATATACCCGCTGCAAAGAGGTCTGGTTGCTTGCCCCGCCGGTCGAAATGCGCGCGATAATTCCTACAATCGGATCGTTGGGCATCAACCGCGGCAATATAAAATTCAATATGAGCGCACAGAAGAATGTGATCAGAAACCAGATGATTTTTTTCCGAAAATACCGGCTATACCCTTTCATGGCTACACCTCCAGCGTTGCGTAAGAGAAACAGCCATGCTTCAAGATGGCTCAAAACATGGCTGTTTCCTACTCATCCAGAAATTACGGATTGACAAGCTCCAAATGATAGAGGCCGGCAATGCCGTAGCCGTTGATCATGACGAGCGGCGGGACGTTCAGGCCGTCACCAGCTTCGGGGAAGCCGGTCCATACGCTCTCGTTCACGGCGTGGAACATGTCGGGGCGGTACATCAGGCCAAAGGAGGGAACGTCGGTGAGATAAATCTCGTTGATCCTGGTGTAGAGTTCCTTGAGCTCCGCGGGATCGGTCACGGTCGGGAGCTTCTTGATGATTTCATCGGCTTCCTTATTTGCATAGCCACCGTAGTTGCCGATGCCGTTGGTTTCAAGCGTCGTAAATTCGCTGCTCATGAATTTGCGGATGCGCTGCCATGGCTGGGTCGGGCCTGCGGCGTCGTTCCACATCATGAAGATGTCGTAATCGGTCTGGCCGGTCTTGAACACGGTGGGGAGGAATACTTCCGCTTCGGGGAAATTCGTGGTAATGTTGATGCCGATTTTCTGACCTGCAGCGGCCAGGATTTCCATGGACTGCTGCCAATCCGTCCAGCCGTTCGGGCAGCAGGCATTGTATTTGAGGTTCTTGCCGTCGATTTCGCGCCAGCCGTCGCCGTCCTTATCCACGATGCCAGCCTTATCGAGCAGTGCTTTCGCACCTTCAATGTCGTTGCCGGCCCACTGGAGGGGCTTGAGTTTATCATGATCAAGGAGCGCCTGTTCACCGTCGGTCGGAATCATCATAGAGCGCGGCGTCTGTGTAAAGGTCGGGCTCTGGTTGGTCATGGCGTTGGCGATAATGGCGTCGTAATCGATCGCCATTGCGATCGCCTTGCGGACGGCCACATTGTCAAGACCGAAGGAGTGCATATTGTACCATGCGGTAGGTATCGTAGCGCATATGCCGTAGGGTGCTTCCTCCATGTAGGTGGAAATCGGCAGGCCCTGCTTGAGCCAGAGATCCTGAACGTTCGCGATAAAGCCCTGGCAGACGTCGATCTCGCCAGCCGCAAATGCTACCATCATGGCGTTGTTATCCGCATAGATGATGTGCGTGAGGTACTTGGGCACAGGTTCCTTGCCCCACACGGCCTTGCCCCAATAGTTGTCATCGCGCACGAGTACAACCTTCTGGTCGTCCGAATGCATGAGTTTGTATGGGCCGGAGCCTACAAAATCATCGCAGAGCGCATTCTTGAACGCATCCGCATCGCCGTTTGCAGTTGCTTCTACTTTTTCATAATAAGCCTTCTGCGAAACGTACACTTTGCCGATATACTCAACAACCATCAGCGGGTTGACGGGTTTTCCCTCCGCATTGAGCTTGGAATAGATGACGACAGTGGAAGGATCCGTCGCTTCGATCTTTTCAATGAAGTCCTTATATTCGTTGCCCATGTTGGAGGCGTACTTCACATGCGTCGCATACGTGTAGGCAACGTCCTCCGCCGTTACGGGGGTACCGTCGCTCCACTTCGCGGCAGCGTTGATCTTCACGGTCATCTGGGTCAGATCGTCATTCCATACATAATCGCCATCGGCAAGCAGCGGATACATTTTGCCGTCGAGCATGTTGTACATGTACAGCGTCTCATAGGTCGTAATACGGGAAGACGCATTCTGCGTAATGGCCATGGAGTTGTTGGGGTCGGGATTGTACGGGCTCCAGCTCTTTACAGCGCCCCACTGCAGACCGCCGAAATACAGTGTCTCGTTGCGGGGCAATTCCGTAGTGGGGGCCGGTTCGGGTGTAGCGGCGGGTTCGGGGGCCGCGGTGGGTTCCGCGACGGGCGCGGCGGTAGGTTGCTCTGCAACCGGTGCTGTCGGCGTGCAGCCAAACAGGCCGATTGCCATGGATACCGCCAGAACAAGGGCCAAGAGTTTCCATGCCTTCGTTTTCATGACTATCCTCCTACTTTTGCTTTATTGTTATGGCCGCAAACGCGCAGCCAAATAGTTGCATCGTATCAAGGAAAGGCCCGCACAAAAGAATGCGGTATATTCTCTTTTCATGTGCCAACAGCATCCGGGCGCAAAAATGGCAGATTGACGCCTCATCAAACGCGGTTTTCTAAACGGAGGCACTTGCGCAAACTGAACAGGAAGTCACCTGAACCGGCTTTTCGCATTATTTTTTGGGGAACAGATAGAACACACGGGGCAGAACGGGATGCATCGTTGCATATTTTAGGGGAAATTGTCGATTGAAATTTTACTTAAACGTTTTCGGGACTGTTTGATTATATTATATTTTTATGTCCTGCGGCTGTCAAGCAAATTTTTCCGGTTGCTTTTTTCAGTTCCGGTGTTACCGAACGCCCGCAAATGCGGCACCTACATATTTATTTGCTTTTTCGGGCGTTTATGCATCCTTCAGGAGGTCTCTTTCCGGAACAGCATCCCCGTATCCGCTCCAATACATCCCGGCAACCTCCATTTTCGTTGACAAGTGCGTGGATTCTGGATAGTATGAAATTAAACGTTTTCGTAATGATATCATGTTTCTTTTTTCCTATCGCTACTCTCGGTTGAACAACAGAAAGGGGATCACGTCATGATGACCTCCTCCCTCAACGGCGCATGGAAGCTGCAGCTTTCAGGGGAAGTACTGCAATACGAAGCCACGGTTCCCGGCTCCGTCTATTCCGATCTCCTGTCCCAGGGCCGTATGGAGGACCCTTACTGGCGGGACAATGAGATGGCCGCCCTGCAACTGATGGAGCATGACTTTTTCTATACCCGCACAATTTCCGCCGCGGAGGAGCTGCTCGCCTGCGACGCCGTGCTGCTGCGCTGCGAGGGGCTGGATACCCTTGCCGCCATCCGCGTCAACGGATTTCCAGCCGGAAACGCGGACAATATGCACCGCATCTGGGAATTTGACGTAAAGCATCTGCTGCGTCCGGGAGAAAACGAGATCGAAATTCAGTTTTCTTCCCCCACACAGTATATCAGAAAAGCGTACGCGGCCAACCGTGCAGACGGCACGTCCGACGCCATGACGGGCTTCCCTCTTCTCCGAAAAGTGCATTGCATGTTCGGCTGGGACTGGGGCCCGCGGCTGCCGGATGCGGGCATCTGGCGTAATATTGCCCTTGTTGGCATTCAAAAGGCGCGCATCAAAAGCGTATCCGTCACACAGGTGCATGATGCAGAGGCTGTCCATCTGCATATCCATACGCAGGTCGAGCGCATCGCTCCTGCCGATACCGTGGTCTCGATCACTGTCATTGCACCCGACGGAACAACCTTCGCTGCGTCTGGAGAGGATGCTGTGCTTACCATTTCATCCCCGGAACGCTGGTGGCCCAACGGCTTTGGTTCACAGCCGCTTTATACCGTACAGGTTTCGCTCCGTTGTGATTGTGAACGTATCGTGCTCGATACGTGGGAACGCAGGATTGGCCTTAGGACCATGACGGTGCATATCGAAAAGGACGAATGGGGCGAATGCTTCTGCCACCGCATCAACGGTGTAGACGTTTTTGCGATGGGCGCGGATTATATCCCGGAAGACAATCTCCTGCCCCGCGTCAATCCGGAGCGTACCCGACGGCTCCTGGAGGACGCCGCAATGGCGCACTTCAATACCATCCGCGTCTGGGGCGGCGGCTATTACCCGGATGATTTCTTTTATGATAGTTGCGATGAACTGGGGCTGATCGTCTGGCAGGACTTTATGTTTGCCTGCGCGGTCTACAATCTCGACGATGCGTTTGAAGCAAACATCCGCGCTGAAATTCGCGACAATGTGCAAAGGCTCCGCCACCACGCTTCCCTTGGCCTGTGGTGCGGAAACAATGAAATGGAGCAGTTTGTAGCGGAAGGATTATGGGTCTCTTCCCCGCGGCAGAAAGCGGATTATATCAAGATGTATGAATACGTCATCCCGCAGATTTTAAAAGCCGAGGACCCCGCAACCTTCTACTGGCCCGCAAGCCCTTCTTCGGGCGGCAGCTTTGACGAACCCAACGCGCCCAACCGCGGGGACGTCCACTATTGGCAGGTATGGCATGGCGGCCTGCCCTTTCCCGATTACCGCAACCATATGTTCCGGTATGTATCGGAATTTGGGTTCCAGTCCTTCCCCTGCATGAAAACGATCGAGTCGTTTACGGAGCCGGAAGACCGCAACGTATTCTCTTATATCATGGAAAAGCATCAGCGGAACGCCTCGGCCAACAGCAAGATCATCGCATACCTTGCGCAACTGTATCTCTACCCGCGCGACCTTGATACGCTCGTCTATGCATCGCAGCTTTTGCAGGCGCAGGCCATGCAGTATGGTGTGGAGCACTGGCGCAGGCACCGGGGCCGCTGCATGGGCGCGGTCATCTGGCAGCTAAACGATTGCTGGCCGGTGGCAAGCTGGTCCTCCATCGATTATTACGGGCGCTGGAAAGCGCTGCACTACTACGCAAAGCGCTTCTTTGCGCCGGTGCTGCTCTCCTGCCATGAGGAGGGCGTGCTTTCCCAAAACACCAATGTCAACGCGGAGCCGTTTCCGCTCAAAAAAAGCGCGCGGCTAAACATCAGCAACGAAACGGCAGTACCGTTTTGCGGGACCGTCGCCTGGTCCCTTAGAACCCCTGACGCTGGTATATTGCAGGATGGTTCCTTTGCGGTATCCGTTCCGCCGCTTTCCGCCGTCTGGCTTACAGAACAGGATTTTTCAGACCAGGATACATTCGGCTGCTATTTCAGCTACAGTCTGGAGCAGCAAGGGCAACCCTTAAGCCAGGGCAGCGTACTCTTCTGCCCGCCCAAGCACTTCCGCTTTCTCGACCCGAAGCTCACGGCAACAATCGTTGGCGATGAAATCATTGTCCGCGCGCAGGCGTATGCGCGTTCTGTCGAGCTTCTGTGTGATGGGGAAGTTGTGCTGGGAGACAACTATTTTGATATGGATGCGGGCGAACGGCGCATCCGCATCCTGCGCGGCACTGTCACTGCCGTAACGGTAAGAAGCGTCTATGACATCCGTTAGCGCGCGATATAAAAAAAGAAGGCCGCTCTATTGCGGCCTTCTGAAAAAATCCCGATTTATCCTGCGCGTTCTGGCCGTCCCGCAGGATATGCGCACAGCACGGTATCCGGAAATTCGATCCCGCGGAAGTACGTGCAGAGGCTCACATTCTTGACCGCGCATTTGTGCGCACTGCCGCCTTCTTCTTCATTCCAGGGACAACGCTGCTGTGCCCAATGAATATCTCCGAAACTGGTCAAATCAATATCCATGTTTGCGCCGGCAAGCTTTTGCCTTTGTCCCGTCATGCTTCGTCCCCTTTTACCGGGCAGGGCGCGCGCATACCGCCGGAGGATGCCGGATCGATCACGCCCGCCTTGATCGCCTCACGCTGCGTGCGCTCGGTTGAAAAAATCATGATTCCGAAGATCGCCAGCAGGTAATATGGCCATGCGTCAAGCCCAACGAACGGCGAGATCCAGCCGAACAGCGGCGCCATCACCGTGCCGCCTGCGTACGCAAAGGCAAGCTGCAGTCCCATCATCCCTTGGGAGTGCCTTGCGCCAAACAACCGCGGCGTTTCATCCAGCAGCGACGGGAAGATGGGCGCACAGCCAATCCCCACAAGCAGGAGCCCTGCAATGAGCAGCACGTTGGGCAGAGGCAGAAGCAGCATCAATATGCCTATCAGGATCATCCCTTCCCCAATGCGCACCAGCGCCAGATTGGAAAACTTGAGTGCCGCAAAGCCGGAAAGGAGCCGCCCCGCCGTGATGCCCAGGAAGAACATGGACGCCCAGGAGGCCGCAATATCCGGCGCAATCCCCTTGACATTGACAAAATAGGTGCTGGCCCACAGCCCTGCAGCGTACTCCGCGCCGCAATAGGCGAAAAACGCGATGCAGGCAAATGCTGCGCCGGGCCGCCGCATCAGCTCCCTGCGCGGCACGATTTCCTTATGGGCCTCTTCCTCCGTATGCCGCGCCATCCGCTTCCAAAGCGGCAGCGAACAGGCAAGGATACAGGCAATGACAAACAGCGTGATGGATACCGTGAGGTATGCGCCATGCCAGAAGTTTTTTGTAAGATACAGGGACATAATGATCGGCCCTGCCGTAGCGCCCACGCCCCAGAAGCAGTGCAGCCAGTTCATATGCGTGGCTTTATAGTGAAGGGCTACAAAGTTATTGAGCGCCGCATCCACCGTGCCCGCGCCAAGGCCAAGCGGGACCGCAAGCAGCAGCACGACCCAGAAATGCTGTACAAAGCCCATTCCCATGAGCGCAAGGGCCGTCATCAATACGGAGACCGCCGTAACGATACCGGTCCCGAACCGTTTGATCATGCGCTCGGAAAACAGGCTGGAAAGCACGGTACCCGAGGCCGATACAATGGAAACAATCCCCGCGACCGAAACGGGGACAGCAAGGTCCATATGTGCTACCGGCCACGCGGACCCAAGCAGGGAATCCGGCAGGCCAAGGCCAATAAATGCAATATAAATGACCACCAGGAGCAAGATCGCCATATGTTGTTTGTCCTCCATGCGTTTGAGAGCATCGGGAATATTGTAGCATGAACCGCAGCGGCGGGTATATCAAAATTGTCGTGTACGTATCACGTTTGTTGTTTACATTTGGATTGGAGAAAGTCCATGCAGGAAAATCAACAGATTGAAAAGAAGCTTGTCCACATGGCCTTCCTGCAGCGCGAGGACGGCTTTTTACACCATGCGTACGAGGAGGAAGTGCTCCAGTATGAATATGTGCGCACGGGCGACCCGCGCGCAATAGCGGAAGGCATACGCATCTTCACCGGCAATACGGTCGGCCGCCTTTCGGACGACCCGGTGCGCCACAAACGCTACCTGTTTGTAGCGGGCACCACGCTTGCCACCCGGTTTGCCATGGAAGGCGGACTGGCGCAGGAGACGGCCTATAACCTGAGCGATCTCTTCATCCAGCGCATGGACGCCTGCAAGACGGAGGCTGAAATTACCGAGCTCTACCGTGCGATGATCGGTGAGTTTACCGCGCGCGTCGCAAAGAAAAAGCAGGAGCCTCGCTATTCCAAACCCGTCCTTGTTGCCTTGGACTACATTTATCTCCATTTGCAGCAGACCATTGCGGTGGAGGATGTTGCGGCGCATGTCGGCCTGCACCGCTCCTATCTTTCCATATTGTTCCGCAGGGAGACCGGCGTTTCCCTTTCCGATTATATCCGGGAAAAGCGCATTGAAGCGGCGGAAAACATGCTGCGTTTTTCCGAGTTTACGTTACAGGAAATCAGCAGCTATCTTGCGTTTAACTCCCAGAGCCACTTTGCAAGCGTGTTCAAAAAGTATACGGGATTGACACCCGGCGCTTACCGGCAGAAGCACTTCCGGCACGCATGGCCCGAGCCGCAGGCAAATGGCCCGCCATTTCCCCGGCAGTGACTGCGCGCAAAAGCCCCGCTATAAGGGCGGTCCGTTGAGAAAACAAACGCCGATATCGCCTTATCTAGGTGATATCGGTGTTTGTTATAAGAAGAGAAAAAATAGCAAGCATAGGAAGTGTAGATACACTTCCTGCAAATTGCTTGTTGGAGAGTGTCGAAAGCCTGCCTTTTTTCTAAGTATTCACAGGGGTGTTTTTCTGTTTACGTCTGGGCATATTACATGACACTATGCTATCATTTAAATGCACACAGAAGATGCGTGCAGCAGGCTAAAAGGGGGAACTGCTTATGAATGAGATTATGGCGTTTCCAAATAGAGAGGCGTTTCGTGAATGGCTAAACGAATATGGAAAAACCAGCGACGGAATTTGGCTGCTGTTTGGAAAAAAAGGCGGGCCGATTACGCTGAAAGCCCATGAGGCCTTGGAAGAGGCCCTATGCTTTGGATGGATAGATGGGCAAATGCAAAGCATTGATGAAGCGAAATATAAGAAATATTTCGCTCGCCGCACACCAAACAGCAAATGGTCCGACAAAAACAAATCGTTGGTTGAAAAACTTGAGAAGCAGGGAAAAATGTCCGCTGATGGCAGAAAGAAAATAGAGGAAGCTAAAAAAAATGGCCAGTGGAATGCCCCCAAATCGCTTACTATTACGGACGAACAAATAACGCTTTTATCTAATTTGTTGAAAAAACACGAACCGGCATATACGAATTTTCAGACAATGCCCCCATCGGTAAAAAAAACGTATACGCGGGCTTATTTCGATGCCAAAACAGATGCTGGCCGAGATAGCCGCTTATCATGGATGATTGAACGCCTCAATAAAAATTTAAAACCAATGTAAAAGACTATATAGCCAATTCATTCACTTTAACACCATAAAAACAGCGGCGAGGATTTTCTCCTCGCCGCTGTTTAGGCAACGGGGCTTAGCTATCCCTACCAGTCCTTCCGGTCGGTGGGATTATTCAATACCCCTACAAGCACCAGCAGCTGCATGATGCCTGCAGCAATCTGGTTGATGGTCTCGCTCAACCCGGTATCGACCACACCTGTCAGAAGCAGGATGCCCAATATCTGCGCAACGATGGACGCCCACAGCACCGGGCTCTTCCAACGGTTTTGTTCCATTGCTATTCCTCCTTTTTCTCCGTGTCCTTTGCGCACGCCTGTTTGCTCTCTACGCGGATGAGGCGGTCGGAGAAGTCGTCGAGCCGCCGCTCCTGCTCCTTAAAATCGGACTGGATGCTGTCAAGCGACCGCTTGACATACTGCATATCCGTTTTGAGCTCCCCATCCTTGTAGCCGGCTTGCCGCTCTTCGTTCTGCTTTTGCCTTGCGTGCGCAATCCATCCAAGTAAGATTCCGCTGATTGCGGAGAGAACCGCCATCATAATATGAATATCACTCATCGCTATACCCTCCGCAAATACGTATTCACACACCAGCCGCTCAGTGCCGGTACGGCATTGTGTTTGATCACCTTTGCCCATCCATTGCTGATCGATAAAACAATGATCTCCTCCTTTGCGTTGACCGTGCCGATTTTTCGATATGAGGTACCGGGGCCGCTGCGCAGATGCACATAAGAACCGCCCTGGTAGAGATAGAGCGCGGGGGGATCGCTCTCGTCCCGTTCTTCAAGATACGTGTCGATGCAGTATCCCGCAATGACCGGCGTTTGCTGGTGCAGGATGACCTTGGACCAGCCGTTTTTGCTCGAAAGCACAATGCACTGTTCTCCGGCCGAGAGCTTGCCTGTCACCGCATAACCGGTACCCGGGCCGCTGCGCACATTGACGCCGGTAGCCCCCGCATACGCGTACGCAGCCGGAAAGTCGGATGCCGTTACAGGCTGCTCCACAACCGGCTTGCCCAAAAGCGCTTTCAGCGCGGCAAGCGGCATATAGGCGCCGGGACATACGGTGGGGTACGGATTGCCCGTAAGCTTTCCGTTCACATAGTAGGGCACCTCCCGGTGTCCATAGATCGTTGTAACGTGGACCGCAACGCCGCCCACGCTGCTGCCGTCAATCGCAAGGATTGCCGCTATCAGTTTTTTTGCCGAAGAAACCTGCGCCGCGGTTGGGGCATGCTTGTGGATTGCGCCGACAATGCAGATGCCGCAGCTATGCGCGTTCAGCTGATTGCTTTTGGCGTTGTTCACATGCCCGCCCTCATAAATGAGGCCGCGGCCTTTGTAAATTGTTCCATCCCGCGCAATGACATAGTTATAATCGCACCCTGCATGCCCTTCGCTTTGGTGGTAGTTGTGGATGCTTTGTATCGTACTGTTGTCGCTTGCGCTGTGATGGATGACGATCGTATCCAGCTTTTTGAGCCTGCTGAGCGAACGTGACCATTTCAGGCCGACATCCGTTACAAAATCAAACTCGTTGTTTGTCATATGTGTTCCCTCCTCTTGTAGGGTGCGGGTATCACTTTTATGGGAAGATGGATACAGGCAATGGCATGATGCACATTGCCCAGGAACTGTTGATACCCATATATCCCTATCACATCATATGCACGAAAGGTTCGACTTGGTTCAACCGCGGCGCACCGGAACCCTATGGTCTTCCCTGCCGTGCAGTTCCCTGTTTGCAGTACAATTCCGCTTTTGATACACTTGGTACGGGCTATAAATATTTTTTACAAACAGGGGACACAAAAGACGATGATGCATGCATACGGCGCGCCGGACCACATGTTGTTTGTAACAGACCAGATTGACGCACAGGTGCACCGGCATTCTTTTTTGCAGCTTTCCGTTTCCCTGGGCGCACCGTTTCTCATTGATGTAGATGGAACGCAATACAGCAGCCGGGGAATTCTACTTGGCTCCCATGTTCCCCATCGTTTTTCCGGAGCGGGGCAAAAGCTGCTCTTTTTGCTGATCGACTGTACCTCAAATCTGGCAAAACCATTTCGAAAGCTGGTTTATAATAAATCGACATACTTCTTAACGGAGCAAGAGATTTCGGATATTTGCAGGCTTTTTGGGGAAAGGCGGCATCTGCCCTTGGACAGTGCGGATTACTATGCATTTTTAGAAGAATTTCTGCGTTTGTTTGGGATCGAAGCTTCCCACCATACGCCGGTTGACCCGCGGATTGCAAAACTGATGCTCAATTTAAAGTCCGGTACGGCAGTGAACGATACGGTTGCCATGCTTGCAAAAGAAACAGGGTTATCCGCAAGCAGGCTGTCCCACCTGTTCAAAGCGCAAATAGGGGTGCCGCTTAACAGCTATCTGGTGATGGACAAGCTGCAAAAGGCGTTTTATCTGATCCTGCACGGGATGGACATTACCACAGCCGCCCTTGAAGCAGGTTTTGACAGCCCCTCGCACCTTGCCGCTACCAGCAAGCGGCTGCTCGGCATGTCCGCAAGGGAGATCAGGAAAGACAGCGTGTTTTTGAAAGTTTCCTATATCCCGGAATGGTAACATCTCCACATAGGGAGGTGCATTTTTGTATGCTTCAATATTTGGAACAGACCGCGCTTTTAAATTACGGCCATTCCGCCATAACCGCGCTTGTCGCACAAAAAGGCTGGCCTGCTCTGCCGGAAAAAGAGCGCATCCGCGCAATTTACGACTTTGTGCGCGACGATATTGCATTTGGCTACAACGAAAGAGATGCGATTTCCGCCGCCACCGTGCTGCAGGATGGGTATGGACAATGCAACACCAAGGGAATTTTATTCATGGCCCTGCTGCGCGCTTGCAGCATCCCCTGCCGGATGCATGGGTTTCTGATTGATAAGCCACTCCAAAGGGGGGCGCTGACCGGACTGTTTTATCAGCTTGCGCCAAATGAGATTTTGCATAGCTGGGTGGAGCTCTTTTATGACGGCAGATGGCTCAACCTTGAAGGTTTTATTCTGGATAAGCCGTATCTATATAGCCTCCAGCAGGCGTTTCAGGACTGCACCGGCTCCTTCTGCGGATACGGCGTCGCAACGGACAATTTTCAAAGCCCGCAGATCGACTGGGCGGAGAACGACACCTATATTCAAAAAGAAGGGATCGTCAAAGACCTTGGCGTCTATGACAATCCCGATGCGCTGTTTGCAGCAAACAAGCAAGCGCTAAGCCCGCTCCAGGCGTTTCTCTACGCCCGCGTTGTGCGGCACAGTATGAACCGTGCCGTAAGGAGGATTCGGAATGACCGCATCCTATAAAACCAAAAAGGAGCGGCTCTCCGGTATTACCGGAAACGCCGCTCCTTCTGATTTTTCAAAAAAGCCCCGTGTTGATAAAATGCTATCCCATGCTGCGCCGGACGATTTGGGAATACGGGTGATCCTCTGCCAGCGAAACCAATATCAACTCCCCGGCGTTTAGCATCGCCTGAATCCTACAAAACAGCCATTGATCGCCAACGCCCGATACCTGATGGAGCGTGTTGCCAATGATGTGCGCAATTTTGCATTCCCCTTCCGGTATATTCGCGCGGAGCGCAAAATCATAGAACGTCTCCGGTACGCCGATCAGTGTGCCGTTAACGACCGCGCGCAGCGGCGCGTTTTCATCTGCCAATGCCCTCCACATCATTGCATATGCCCTGCGCTGTGCTGCGCTGATCTCCTCTTCGCACCCGGCGAGACCGCCAAACGCTTCCGGACGTCGTTCCCCAGTATTCCGATACCGGATAATCGCACCGTCCCGTTCGGTCTCCATGGGAACCCGCACGACAGAAAGGGGCGTTTGTTCCGCGGCCATCAGGTGGTGGCAAATGAAGTAGAAGCCGCACAGCTCCGCGGGATCATGTTCGCTGATCCACATACGCACGGGTTCCATGGTTGTTTTTGCCGCCGCAAGCCGATGCAGGGTCTTCTCGTTCGTTTGCCACAGCGCATTGGAATCATCCGAAAACGGCGCAAACAGCGCAGCAAGCACTTCTTTGCGCGCCTGCATGCCCGCATTCAAATCCGAGAGGTCGCCAATATCCAGCATGAGCGGAAGCGCCGCAACGTCGCTTGACTGGCCCTCCATCGTCATCCCTTCCCAATACCGGGGCCTCTTTATGGCGCGCCGTTCTTTTGCGGTGCCGCCGATCACGCCGACTGCGCCGTCGATACGCGCACCCTGCTTCATGGATTTTGCCAATTTCAGCGCACCGGCGGTGCTTTCTCCAAATGCAAGCTCAATCATAAGCGTCTCCTGTTTCCATTACGGGGGAGTTACTCCAGCGTGAGTTCCTGATGGATATCCCGTAATATTTCCTGGGGAATTTTGAGGATTTTTCTGTCATAGGTCATGATTCCGTTGAGTTCATCCTCCACATCGCTCACCTGGGTATAAACGGAGGCGCTCAAGCCCTTGCGGATCGCGGGAGCGACCTCATTGCGGATCAGATCCCGGTAGCCTTTTGTAAACGCTTCCGCCGTATCATACACGCGGTAGCCGAACACCCCGTCGCTATAGCGGTGCCCCGCAACGCCAAAGCTGTAGCCGCCAAATTCCGAAAGCACCAACGCACGCTTCCGCCCGGGGCGAACGCGAATCTTCTTATAATATACATGCAGGCTTTTGACATCCCCGCCGCCCTGATCGTACCAGCCGCTCGCATGGTCGATCACGCGGGTATCGTCAAGCATTCTTAGCATCTCTGCCGTTTCATTGGCGTCAAACTGTCCCCATCCTTCGTTAAACGGCGTCCACAGGTACAAGCTGACGGTGTTATACAAGTGCCACACCGTCTCTTCCATATCGAGAAGAAACTGCCTGCGCCCTTCCTCCGCCGTTCTTCCCAGCAAGCCGTACCGGCTGTCCTTCATCCGGATACCCGCAAACGGCAGTACCTGAATGACGAGCGGGCTGTACGGGCCGCCGCCGCTTACCATATCCTGCCACACAAGCATGCCCAGGCGGTCGCAATGATAGTACCAGCGCAGCGGTTCAATCTTGATGTGCTTTCTGAGCATGTTGTAGCCCGCCGCCTTCATGGTCTTGATATCATACACCAGCGCTTCATCACTGGGCGCGGTATACAACCCGTCGCTCCAGTAGCCCTGATCCAGCAGGCCGTTCTGATAATACGGCCTGTTGTTGAGCATCAAGCGCATCATCCCTTGTTCATCCTGCCCTATGCCAAACTTGCGCATGCCGAAGTAGCTTTCCACACAGTCTTCTCCTGCCGTTGCCTCAAGTGTATACAGGAACGGGTCTTCCGGGCTCCAGGCGCGCATATTTGGAAGCACAATGCGCGCCATTCCGGAAGCCAAGGTGCCGGATGCAATCTCAACGCCTTCCGCGAATATCCGGACGCTGCCCTCCGCATCCCCTCCGCGCATCACAACCTCTATGCTTACCGCAGCCTCGTCAAACAGAGGCTTGATGACAAGCCGCTCGATATATCGCCGCGGCACGCTTTCCATCCACACCGTCTGCCACATGCCGCTCTGCGGCGTGTACCAGATGCCGCCGCGCTTTAAGCTCTGTTTGCCGTAGGCGTGCCTTGCGCTTTGGTTGCTGCTGTCCCATACCTTGACGGTCAGCGTGTGCGCACAAGCGTCCTTCATTGCGTCCGTCACATCAAGCGTGAACGGAAGATAGCCGCCCTCGTGCCCGCCCACGCGGATACCGTTTATGAACACCTCGCAGCTTTGATCGACCGCGCCAAAGTGGAGCAGCACCCGGTCCCGCAAGAATCCCTCCGGCAGCGTTACCTGCTTTTGATACCACAGGGTCTCTCCGGGCAGCAGCTGCCGGTTGACGCCGGAAAGCGCGCTTTCCGGCGAGAAGGGCACTAAGATATGCCCCTCATATTCCTTTGGCTCTTCTGTACCTTCCGCGATGGCATAGGCCCAGTAGCCGTTGAGGTTGTAGTAGCTTTCCCGTTTCAGCTGCGGCCTTGGATATTCCTGCAACACCTGTTCCGGGTCGAGCGTTTCTCCCCACGGGGTGTAGAGCGTATGGATACATGCTGCCGCATCCTTTGCCTTTCGTTTGCGCAGCAAAATTACGGGGAGGAACACCAGCAGCAGCACGACCGCCGCGGCAAGGAAAATATGGGCTGTAGGCACCTGCTTGAGTACGCCGAGATCCTCATACGTGCGCCCGCTACCGCGGATGACCGCAGCGCCAATGTAGGGGCCTGTCACCATGGGCAGCAGCACCGCAAACAGCATGCGGATTCCCTGAAAATGCCCCACTTTGTCCTCCGGCGTATCATCGCGCACCAGAGCGTTGATGTTGGCAAGCACAAGCATGTTGCCGCCCACCATCAGCGTACCCGCTACGGCTACAAACGCCGCGTCCACCGCGAGATACATCAAGATAAGCCCTGCAAACTCCACCGCAATGGCGATGAAGATAAACTGTAATTTGCCGATCTTATCGATCAGCCGCCCGCACAGCACGCTGATGATGGAGGCACAGATCAGCACCACCCCTAATAGCAATGCGTAATTTTCGATATTGAGCGACTTCTGGATGTAGATGAGCAGATACGGCATAAAAACCTGGGTCGCCGCGGACGCCACAAACAGCGCGCACAGCGTGAGATACAGCGATGGATGCTTGCGCGCCACCGCAGGCCGGAAGCCGTATATGATATTGGAAAAATAGCCGGTATCGCTTTTTACAAGCGTTGGCGCATCCTTGATCAAAAACAGACCCAGAAGCCCGCCGAGCGTTACTGTGCCGCCGACAACGGTAAAGAACATGGGCCAGTCTCCGCGCTGGGTAAATCCGTCCAGCACCGCAAACACGATGAGCATCGCAACAAGGGGCAGGCTTGATAATACCCCCTCCACCCTGCCGCGGTTCTTCGCCGCCGTCACATCCGTCACCCATGCGTTGAACGCGGCGTCGTTGGCGCTTGAACCAAAGAAGGTCATGATGCAGTCCATCAAAATCACAAGCGCCGCCGCCACCTGCACCGCCGCAACGCCCGGAAACATGGCCTGTACGTTTTGGATAGAGATCGCCCCGAACGCCATGGTGGAAAGCCCCCACAAAAGGTACCCCGCCACCATAAAAGCCTTGCGTCTGCCCAGTTTGTCCGTAAGCGCTCCTACGAGAAGCGTCGTTAACGTGGCGGTCACTGCGCTTGCGGCCACCATGTTGGCGATCACGCCCGGATCGCCCGTGATGGTGTTGAACACGAACACATTGAGGTACATGTTCTCCACCGTCCAGGCAAGCTGCCCGAACAGCCCAAACACCAGCAGTGCAAGCCATACCCGAAGGCCCAGTCTTTCCTGTTTCACCCGCGTGCCCTCCATCCAATTGGTATATACCGTATTATAAGGCATATATAGGAGCGCGGGCAACGCAGGTCTCATTTCGGCACGGTTCTCTGCATAAAAAAAGCCGGGGCGAAGCCCCGGCTCGTTCTGTGCTTGTTATTCCATTTCGTATGCCTGTGTCAGCGCGGCCAAATCCAGTTTTTCCATTTGCAGCATCGCCTTCATCATATTGTGCACCTTCTTTGGATTCGGGTCCTTCATCATATCATTGAGCGCCTCGGGAACAATCTGCCAGGAAACGCCATACCGGTCCTTGAGCCAGCCGCAGGGCTGCACTTCTCCGCCTTCAGTCAACGCGCTCCACAGGCGGTCCACTTCCTGCTGATCGCGGCAGTTGACATACAGCGATATTGCCTCTGTAAATGTAAACCCGTGCTCAAATCCGCTGTCAATCGCCATCAGCTCCTGTCCGCTTAGCCGGAATGCGGCGTGCCGGACATAACCCTCCGCCATTTCTTCCCCGGGGCCAACCCGGTCGATATGAAGCGCCTTTGCGTCTTCGAACAAGCCCGTGTAGTACGCAACCGCTTCTTCCGCCCTGCCGAGCTGCGCGCCCGTAAACATCAGAAACGGCGTGATTTTCTGGTTGCGCTCCCCGAGGTTGAGCTGCCAGGAGAGGCCATACCTGTCCTGCACCCAGGCAAACTGTTCGGAAAACGGGTAGGCGGCAAGCTCCATCAATACAGCGCCGTCCTGGGAGAGCGCTTCATACAGTTTTAGAAGCTCCTGCTCCGTTTCGCAGCCTACATAAAACGAGATAGCGGGTGTAAAAGAAAACGCGGGCCCGCCGTTGAGGCCGATAAATTCCTGCCCGGCAAGCGTAAACTCTACCGTCAGCACGGATCCTTCGGGCATCCCCGAAACTTCCGCTCCCGCGGATTCGTAACGCGCAATATAAGAAACTCCGGCGTGTTCAAACAGGCTGCAGTAAAAGTGAGCGGCCTCCTCCGCCTGGTGGTCAAACCACAGGTGCGGGATGATCTTTTGCATACACGAAACCTCCCATCGCAACAGTCTTACCACTAGGATACCACGCGATGCCAAGACAAAAACGTCTCCTCCCCCGATCGCATAAATTTCGTATCCGCTTTTGTTCGCTCCGCCGGATAACATTCATAGTATAAAGTAAATATTTTACAGGGAGCGTGAAAGATGGAATGGCAGGAGCGGATACGAAATCTCTGGGTGGAGCGTATGGTCTGGATCCGGCACTATATCATCAGCCTGATGATGGGGCTGCGCGATTTAAGCTTTGTCGCAATGCGCGCACTGCGCAACGGGACGGAATTTGCGGAGCTGTTTTCCTATTTTTACAACCAGCAGGCGGTGTCTTTGTTTGAAAACATCATGACGCAGCATATCCTGCTTCTTTCAGAACTGGCGACAACGGTAAAAATGGAAAACAATATCGATATGCTGCAGCCCCGCTGGGCGGAAAATGCGAACCAGTTCTTAAACTGGCTCCTCAATCAAAACCCCCATTGGGCCAAGGATATCTGGGAACCCATCATCTACGACCAGTTTCAGCTGGAAGTCGAATTGCTCCATCAGCTCAAGGGGAACCGATACGCGGAGGGCATTGCGCAGTTTGACCGCGCGCACGACAATGCATTACGGATTGCCCGCGAAATGATCGAAGGCCTGCACCGCCAATTCTTCTAGCGTTTATGGGAATTGCATACCGGGTTTCTCCGGTTGGACATGCTATTGGAGAAGGATTTTTGATGCCCGGGGCGAACAGAATGGTTGCCATGCGCGGCATGAGGGTATATGATAGAAAGAGGAAACATGACTATTTTACTAGGATTTCCTGTCAACTGGCGCAACTGCGCAAGAATAAATTTAAGGTCAACCAAGGGAGGCAAACATGAAATTTGATGCATGGGATGGATTTCTTACCGGGAACTACGCCAAAGAGATCGATGTGCGGGATTTTATCCTGCACAATTATACGCCGTACGAAGGGGGCGACGCGTTTTTAGCGCCCGCCACCGTGCGTACAAAGCAGCTGTGGGATAAGGTGCTCTCGCTCTATCAGGCGGAAAGCGCACGCGGCGGCGTCTATGGCGTGGACGAAAAAACCATCTCCACCATCACTTCACACGGACCGGGCTATATCGATGCGGCGCTTGAAGAAATCGTCGGCCTGCAGACGGACGAGCCCCTAAAGCGCGCCATCATGCCGTTTGGCGGCATCAATATGGTGGTAAAGGGCGCGGAATACTATGGGAAGAAGGTCCCTGAGGATATCGAATATACCTTCCGCCACATCCGCAAAACCCACAACGACGGCGTGTTTGACGTGTATACGCCGGAAATGCGCAGGGCGCGCAAGGCGGGCGTCATCACGGGCCTGCCCGACGGCTACGGCAGGGGAAGAATTATCGGCGATTACCGCCGCGTGCCGCTCTATGGCGTGGATGCGCTCATTGAAGATAAGAAAAACCAGATGCGTCTTCTGGAGCTTGACATTATCACGGAGGACGCCATCCGCGCCCGCGAGGAAACGACAGACCAGATCGAGGCGCTTGCCGCATTGAAGCAGATGGCTGCAAAATACGGCTTTGATATCGGCAGGCCCGCCGTTACTGCAAAAGAAGCCGTGCAGTGGCTCTACTTTGCCTACCTTGGCGCGATCAAGGAACAGAATGGCGCTGCCATGAGCATTGGCCGCATCTCCACGTTCCTGGACGTGTACTTTGAACGGGACTTCAAGGCCGGAAGGCTCACCGAGGAAACGGCGCAGGAGATCATCGATCACTTTGTGATGAAGCTTCGTATGGTGCGCTTTTTGCGCACGCCCGAATATGACGCGCTGTTCTCCGGCGACCCTGTGTGGGTGACAGAGTCTTTGGGCGGCATGGGCATTGACGGGCGTACGATGGTGACAAAGACGGCCTTCCGCATGCTGCATACCCTCACCACCCTGGGTCCCGCGCCCGAACCGAATTTGACGGTGCTGTGGTCCACCAATCTTCCGGAAGGCTTCAAGCATTATTGCGCAAAAATGTCCATCCTCACAAGCTCGCTCCAATATGAGAACGACGATCTCATGCGCGAATACTGGGGGGACGATTACGGCATCGCCTGCTGCGTTTCCGCCATGCGCATCGGCAAGCAGATGCAATTCTTCGGCGCGCGCTGCAACCTTGCAAAAGCGCTGTTGTACGCCATCAACGGCGGCAAGGACGAGATCACCGGCATGCAGGTAGCGCCCGCGTTTGACGCGGTCAGCGGGGATGTGCTTGAGTATGGGGAAGTCATGGCGCGCTTTGACGTGCTGATGGACTGGCTTGCAAAGCTGTATGTCAACACGCTCAACGCCATCCATTACATGCACGACAAATACTGCTACGAGGCGCTTGAAATGGCGCTGCACGATAAGGAAATCCTGCGCACTATGGCCTGCGGCATCGCAGGGTTGAGCGTTGCGGCGGACTCGTTGAGCGCCATCAAGTACGCGACCGTCCGCCCCGTAAAAGACGGGCAGGGCATCATTACGGATTTCACGGTGGAGGGTGATTATCCGAAATTCGGCAACGACGATGACCGTGTGGATGCCATTGCGGAATATCTCGTCAAACTCTTTATGGAAAAGCTTGAAAAGCAGCAGACCTACCGCCGCGCGAAGCCGACGCTGAGCGTTTTGACCATTACCTCCAATGTGGTGTACGGCGAAAAAACCGGCAACACGCCCGATGGCAGGAAGAAGGGCGAACCCTTTGCCCCCGGCGCAAACCCCATGCATGGGCGGGACACCATGGGCGCGCTTGCGACCATGAACTCCATCGCGCGCCTGCCCTACAAGTACGCGCAGGACGGCATTTCCTACACCTTCTCCATTGTGCCGCGCGCGCTTGGAAAAACTGATGACGCGCGCGTGTGCAACCTGACGAGCATGCTAGACGGCTTCTTTGCACAGCGCGGCCACCACATGAATGTGAACGTATTTGACCGGGAGCTGCTGCTAGACGCCATGGACCACCCGGAAAAATACCCGCAGCTGACCATACGTGTTTCCGGCTATGCCGTGAACTTTGTAAAGCTCACGCGCAAGCAGCAGCTTGACGTCATCAACCGGACTATCCACGAGCAGATGTAACATGAGCGAAGATCGATCGCACAACGCGCAAAATGCGCCGCAGAGGGACGCCCCCATCACCGGCCGTCTCCATTCCATTGAAACAATGGGCACGGTAGACGGGCCGGGGATCCGCGTTGTGCTGTTTATGCAGGGCTGCCCGCTTCGGTGCCTCTACTGCCACAACCGCGATACCTGGACGGTTACGGGCGGGCAGGAGCGCACCGTGGAGGACCTGACGCAATTTGTCCTCCGGTACCGGACCTACATCTGCGCTTCCGGCGGCGGCGTTACCGCAACCGGCGGCGAACCGCTGCTGCAGCACCGGTTTTTAGCGGAGCTGTTCCGCTCTCTCAAGCAATACGGTATCCATACCGCACTTGATACCTCCGGGTTCTGCGAGATCGAGGCGGTCAAACCCCTGCTTGAGGTGACCGACCTTGTGATCTTGGACTTAAAAGCAATGGACCCTGTCCTCCATCAGCGGCTGACCGGCGTCCCGAATGACAAAATCCTTGCGTTTGCGGAGCATCTTGCGGCACGCAACATCCCCATGTGGATCCGCCATGTGCTCATTCCAAAGCTGACAGACAGTGAGGACGAGCTTTGCCGCATGCGGGAATTTCTCCTCAGGCTCAAGAGCGTGGAACGCGTGGAGCTGCTGCCCTACCATACGTTGGGCGTGTACAAATGGGAGCAGATGGGGTGCGACTACGCGCTGGCGGATGTTCCGCCGGCGACGCAGGAGGATGTGTTAAGGGCAAAGCGCATTCTAGCCTTGGACCCAAAATTGCTGCCATAACCGGTGCCTTAATCCTCCGGGAATAACCTGCGGAGTTTCTGTCAATAAAAAGTGTATAAAAGGCGTGCTGTGATAGAGAACTATTGCGGCACGCCTTTTGATTTATTATTCTTGTAAAGAGAGACGGGAATTTATCAAGCTGTTTCGAACTTCGGAATTGTTTGTATTCTGTATGTCTGCGGAGGTAAAGATGTCCGATGATTCGAGGCAAAAGTTAATTATCATAACCGGATCGCCCTGTGTAGGTAAAACTGCTGTGGCGGAAAGCCTTTTTGAGTCATACGAAAACAGCGCATATTTCGATGGAGACTGGGCATGGTGCGTCAATCCGTTTTTGATTGCCGACCCGCGATTACGCAATGGCGACAAAACCATGTCCTTTGCGCTGTCTACCTACTTAAATTCAAATTTCGATTACGTTATTTTTTCCTCCGTGGTGGTGATAGGTAAAGCAATTCGAGAGGCTATATTGAAAGATATTACCGCGAAGGATTACACGACCATCGCGTTCACATTAAAGTGCTCCGAAGAAACGCTGATTGAACGCCATAAAAATCGTGGCGACACTAACGAAGCAGTATTCCAATGGTTAAGAATGAAGCCCCATCCTGGAGATTATGTTATCAATACCGACCACAAATCAATTCCGCAAGTTGTTGATGAAATAAAAAGTATAATAACCGACCAAACAGCGTGGAAATAAGCAAACATAAAGCTGATAAATTCCAACTTATCGGCAAGCATAGCGCAAAGATATCGCGCTTATAGGGCAATCGCCCTGTGCCCTGATGCCGCCTGACGACGGAAATTCAAGCTATAACGCTTGATTAATCAAACCTCCCTCATCAGAGGGAGCCTAAACACAGGCTGTATCTTTCCTGGGATACAGCCCGTAGTTCTTATGACAGCCACCGTAATACGCACTTTTATTCCCCCCTGTTGCTATAGAATCTCCCTTGCCGCTGCCTCAATCCTGTCCGGTCCCGGGAGCACGCGTTTTTCCAATTCGGGATTAAAGGGAACGGGACAGAACATGCCGCCCACCCGTTTGACGGGGGCATCTAAGTAATAGAATGCGTCGCTGTCCACAATGGTAC
>JAEWCL010000005.1 GCA_023390655.1 Bacillota bacterium
GTTCACCGGGACTTTGCCTTGCTTTTTCGGCCGCTGGCCGCGCTCGGCTCCGTCCCTCAGGCGGGACAGCTTGTTTATTATAGCAAGCACTCTCCCCACTGTCAACACCCTTTTTTAAAGTTTTTTGCAGAGTTTTTTGCAGGATCATTTTCAGAGTGCATAAGCCTGTACTTTTCCGGGCTTTCGGGCAGTATATCCGGCAAAGCTGGCTTGCAGCTTATCTCTGTTGTTCAAATTTCGGGCACATAAATTATTGTTGCGTTACAAAAAAGAGACACTCTATAAACCGCACGATACATTGCCACGATCATCCCTCGTTTCAAAAGCACGCATTCTGCGAAAACACTATATAAATAGGAAAAGCGGCTTGCGCCGCTTTTCCGTGGGGGGATAAAGGGGGAACACGATTCCTCTTACGAGGCTTACTGGAGCAGCTGGAGCACGCCCTGCGGCGCGGAGTTGGCCTGCGCCAACATGGCGGTGGCAGCCTGCACGAGAATATTGTTCTTGGTGTAATTGGTCATTTCCTTCGCCATGTCGAGGTCGCGGATGCGGCTTTCGGCAGCGGAGAGGTTCTCGGAGGAGGTATCCAGATTATTGATCTTGTGCTGGAGACGATTCTGAATAGCACCCAAGCCGGAACGTGTTGTGGAAACCGTGTTGATAGCGGTGTTGACCGTAGTGATTGCCGTAGCGGCAGCCGTCTGCGTCTTCAAATTGTCAGTAACAGCAGTAATGCTCAAGCCACTCGCCCGCATATCAGCAATTTTAATCGTCAACGTATCATTTTGATTCGCTCCGGTCTGAATGATCAAGCCAGTAGTAGCAATAGCGCCACCCTGCAGCAAATCTTTTCCATTAAACTTGGTCTTGGTCGCGATGTCGCCAATTTCCTCAATCAACGCCTGGAATTCCGCATCCAAAGCATCACGGTCAACGGTCGCACTGTCGTTGGTATCCGAAGATGACTGAACAGCCAGCTCACGCATGCGCTGGAGGATGGAGTGAGTCTCATTGAGCGCGCCTTCAGCGGTCTGCACCAAAGAAATGGCATCCTGGCTGTTCTTAGAGGCCATGTTCAGGCCACGGATCTGCGCACGCATCTTCTCGGAGATCGCAAGCCCGGCGGCATCGTCGCCCGCGCGATTGATGCGGTAGCCGGAAGACAGCTTCTCGGTGGAAGCGGCAGCATTCGTAGTGTTAACGGAATACTGGCGGTAGGTGTTCATGGACATCAGGTTGTTGTTAATGCGCATTTGGGGATTCCTCCTTGATTTTTATCGGCATCCGTGCCTTTGAATTCGTAATTCTCAGAAAGCGACCGTCTCAATAGGTTCAAGGCTGCGCAGCTGTTACTGGAGCAGCTGGAGTACGCCCTGCGGTGCAGAGTTTGCCTGCGCCAACATGGCGGTGGCAGCCTGCACGAGGATGTTATTCTTGGTGTAGTTGGTCATTTCCTTCGCCATGTCGAGGTCGCGGATGCGGCTTTCGGCAGCGGAAAGGTTCTCGGAAGAGGTATCCAGGTTGTTGATCTTGTGCTGGAGACGGTTCTGTGTAGCGCCCAAGCCGGAACGCGTCGTGGAGACCGTGTTGATAGCGGTGTTGATCGTTGTGATTGCCGTAGCGGCAGCCGTCTGCGTCTTCAAATCAGTGGCACCAGTAATGCCCAAACCACTTACCGATTGCATATCGGCAATTTTAATCTCGAGCGTATCACCATTATTCGCCCCGGTCTGAATGGTCAAGCCGGTAGACGCAAGATCACCCTTCAGCAGGTCTTTGCCGTTGAATTTAGTCTTGGTCGCGATGTCATCAATTTCCGCCTTCAATGCCTGGAATTCTGCATCCAATGCATCACGGTCAACCTCGGTAGAACCGCTCTGGTTCGTATCGGAGGAAGACTGTACGGCCAGCTCGCGCATGCGCTGGAGGATAGAGTGGGTTTCGTTGAGCGCACCTTCAGCAGTCTGCACGAGGGAGATCGCGTCCTGGCTGTTCTTACTTGCCATGTTCAGGCCACGGATCTGCGCGCGCATTTTCTCGGAGATCGCAAGACCGGCAGCATCATCGCCCGCGCGGTTGATGCGGTAGCCGGAGGACAGCTTCTCGGTGGAAGCAGCAGCATTCGTGGTGTTGATGGAATACTGACGGTAGGTGTTCATGGACATCAGGTTGTTGTTAATACGCATTGTGAAAGTTCCTCCTTGATTTTTAAAACGGCATCCATGCCTTTTTTGGACGGCCAAGCGGGCCTTTTTGCCACCGGCGCCTGGTATGCATCCGGGCCTTCCTGAACATCTGCTATAATAATCGGCTCTTTCCTTTTGGACTTTAGCGTCCTAATCAAAATTTTTCGCGTTTTTTTTACCGCATCCTGTCAGAATTAGGTATCATTCGGCAAAAAAGTATTGAATCTGCCTCTTTTGCCGTATACAATACATATGTGGAATTGTGTAGTATTGTGGCATTATATACATTATCTTGTGTTCTCTGGCCTCTTCTCTGCCGCAGTGGGAAACGGCGGGGAAAAGAATAACGATATGATAGGTGAACGCAATTGGATTTTTTAAAAAACACATTTGGCAAGATTGCCGACTATTTTAAGAGCCTTGAGAAAGGGCAGAAGACCCGGCTTCTTGTTTTCAGTATTTTAGCGGTGGCAATTATTGTTGCCGCTTCTGTATTGCTGAACCAAAAATCGTATACGGTGCTGTATACCGGTATGGAAGCGCAGGACGCGGGCGAGATGCTTTCCCTGCTGCAGGAGATGAAGGTAGATTCAAAAGCGCAGGGTACAGACACTATATTGGTAGAAACCAATCAGGCGGACAGCGTGCGGATGCAGCTTGCAGCCGAAGGATATCCGAAGAGCGGGCAGAATTTCGATATTTTTTCCAAGTCCTCCGGGCTTGGCGCTACGGATATGGAAAAGCGCGTCTACTACCAGTTCCAGCTGCAGGAAAATCTGGGACAGGTGATTAAAAAGATGGGCAAGATTGAGGATGCAATCGTCAACCTTTCCCTCGCGCAGGAAAGCGCCTATGTGCTCTCCAATGACGAAAAACCCGCTTCCGCTTCCGTATTATTAAAGCTGAAAGACAAAGAAACGCTGACCTCCGCAGAAGCGCGCACCATTGCCGAGTTAGTCTCCAAAAGCGTTTCCGGCCTCAGTGTAGAGGACGTCCGCATTGTTGACGCCAATATGAACCTCTATCGAACGGATGAAGACCCCACCGCCCCCGCACCTACGCCGGATGCCTTCCAGGACGTCGGCACGCAGATTGCCCTGCAGCAATCTGTACAGGAAAGCCTGCAGAAACAGGTGATCGAGCTGCTCTCCCCCGTTTTTGGCGAAGGCAGGGTCAGCGCGCAGGTCAGCGTCACGATGAACTTCGATAAGCAATCCTCTGAAAGCGTTGTGTTTGCGCCTCCCGTAGCCGATATGCAGGAAGGCCTTGCCGTAAGCATGCAGGAGCTTGCAGAAACCATCAAGGGCGACGCGGCGGCCCAGGGGCCAACGGGCACCGACTCCAACGGAGGCACCAACACCACAACCACCTACCCCGAACTTGAGTTGGACGATAATTCCATCTACAGCAAGGTCAGCAAGGAAACAAACCTTGAGTTGAATGAAACGCGTACGCAGATTGACAACGCGCGCGGCGTCATCACCGGCCTTTCCGTGGGCATTGTGATCGATAATTCCGGCATGGAGGACGACTACACCGAGAGCGTACAGGAGCTCGTGGCGAGCGCCATAGGCGTGACGCCGGAATATGTATCGGTGGCCATGATTCCCTTCTTCAGCCTGCAGCAGAGCGAAACCGCCCAGCAGAGCGCCGAAGAAGCGTTCAACAACCAAAAGGAGCTTATTGACCAGGCCAACGCTGCCACTACAAGGAATACGCTTATTATTGCGGGGGCCATCGTCATCGTCGTGCTTCTCCTGCTCATTGCTGTGCTTTCACTGCGCAAAAAGCCTGCTCCCATTTATACGGTTGCGGACGCGGAGCCCGGCGCATATATGGACCTGGAGGCCGGAGAAGCGGATATGCTGCCTGAGGAATATGGGGCACTTGAAGAGTCGGAGCTTGAAGAAGATCCGGTGCCCGAAATCGAGGAAAAACAGGATACCACGCTCAACTCTTTGGAGAAATATATCGATAAGAGTCCCGAGGCCGTTGTCCAGCTTCTGCGCAATTGGCTCAGCGACGATACAAAATAAGCGTATGTTTGTGATTTCTGAACGGAGGATGCTATGGCAGCCCAAGGTTTAAGCTCAAAAGAAAAAGCCGCGGTATTAATGATCTCCTTAGGAAAAACCCATGCGGCAAAACTATACCCCTTCTTTTCGGAAGAAGAAGTGGAACAGCTCACTTTGGCCATTACCGGCGTTCGGCGCATCGATCCCGAGGTCAAGGATTCGGTTGTGAGCGAATTCTATGAAATCTGCATGGCGCAGAAATTCATCTCCGAGGGCGGCATCGATTACGCCAAGGAAGTATTGGATCAGGCCTTTGGGGAAACCCGCGCAAACGAACTGATCTCCCGCCTGTCCTCGGCCCTACGCGTCCGCCCTTTTGATTTTGTGCGGCGTGCCGACAGCTCCCAGATTTACAACTTCCTGCAGGATGAACACCCGCAGACGATCGCATTGATTCTTTCTTATCTGGAGCCCAAGCAGGCCGCCCCCGTACTCGCCTCCCTGCCCTTTGAAAAGCAGGCGAATGTGATCATGCGCATTGCCAACATGGGCGCATCCTCGCACGAATACGTAAAGGATACCGAGCGCGTGCTTGAGCATCGGCTTTCCACCATGATGTTTGGCAACCAGACCGTGGCAGGCGGTATCGACAGCCTGGTCAATATCATCAACAGTGTCGACCGCGGGACGGAGAAGCGCCTGCTTGCCGCCCTCGAGCAGACGGACCCCGAGCTTGCGGAAGATATCAAAAACCGCATGTTTGTGTTCGAGGACATCACAAAGCTCACGGACCAGGCCATACAGCGCATCCTGCGCGAGGTGGACAACCGCGACTTGGCCGTTGCGCTCAAGACTGCCGGCAAAGAGGTTACAAAGGCGATATTCGACAATACCTCCAAGCGCCTGCAGGATATGATCAAGGAAGATATCGAATACATGGGGCCGGTGCGCGTGCGCGACGTAGAAGAAGCGCAGCAGAAGATTGTGAATATCATCCGCAAGCTGGATGACGCCGGCGAGATCTTTATTTCCCGCAGCAAGGAGGATGAGATGATTGTTTAAAATCGACAAATCATCGGTTGAATTTCTTGATGCAAACCGTTTTCTTACCGTTGTTTCTTCCGCTTCGCAGGAAGAAACAGGCCCGGTCCCGGAAAATTCGGCACCGCCCTGCGGCGATGCCTCCACACCCCAGCAGCAAGCGTCCGCGCCTCTCCGTTTGGAGAAGCCGGATGCTTCCTTTCAGGATCGCATAGAGCATACATCCGGCCCCGATGATGCGTCAACAATAGAAGAAAATCCCGAACAACTTCTCAGCGATGCATCTAAGGCCGCCGAGGGAATTCTTTCTAATGCCGCGGCGCAGGCCGCGAAGCTTCTCGAAGACGCAAAATATGAGTCCTTTTGTATCAGCGCAGAGACTGCAAAAAGTGCCGAACAGGTCCGTATTGAGGCCTGGCAGAAAGGGTACAGCGAAGGGCTCGCCTATGCAAATGAGCAGGCCGAACAGCAGAAACACGAATTTGAGGCGCTCATAGGGAGCATCGTTTCTCAGACAGATCAATTCACAAAAGGCGTAAACGCGGCATTTGAAGAGAACGTGCTGCGGCTTTCTTTCGCGATTGCAAAAAAAATAATTAATATTGAACTCAAAAACAACGATATTGTATTTGAGCAATTGATCAAGCGCACGTTGCAGATTCACCATGAGGAGAGCAGGTTTTTCCTGCGCATCAGCCCTTCCGCCTATGAACGGTATTTTCAAAATGGCTCGGATTGGCTCAAATCCTCCATGGAAACTGCTCCTTTTAAAGTGATAGCTGATGCAACCCTTCCGGAATACGGTATCCTGATGGAGACGGAAGAGGGTTCCTTTAAAACCGGACCGGATGTTCAGCTTGAGATTCTGAAAGAGGCGCTTGGCGTCAAGGGTTCTGCCGATGAAGCCGTTCTTTGACATTCATAAATATGAAACGATCATCAGTGAGACCGACACCGTCGAACGCGTAGGCAAGGTGACGCAGGTTGTCGGTTTGGCGGTGGAATGTGTGGGCCTTCAGGCGCACATGAACGATATCTGCCGGATTTATACCGGACGCGGCCAGGAATACATTTTGGCCGATGTTGTGGGATTTAAGGAAAACAAGGTACTGTTGATGCCGCTTGGCGAACTTTCCGGCATCGGTCCGAACAACCGGGTCGTCTGTACCGGCGATACCCTTCGTGTGCCGGTAGGCGAACAATACCTTGGCCGTGTGCTCGATCCGTTTGGGCAGCCGATGGATGGCTTGGGCGACATTAAGCCCGGCGGTTATTACAGCGTTGAGAACGCGCCGCCCAATCCGCTCTCCCGCAAGCCGATTTCCGAGGTTCTCCCCTTGGGCATTAAAGCGATTGACTCCATGCTGACCATCGGTCGCGGGCAAAGGGTCGGCATTTTTGCAGGAAGCGGCGTGGGAAAAAGCACGCTCTTAGGCATGATCGCCCGCAACGCAAAATCGGATATCAACGTCATTGTCCTCATCGGAGAACGTGGAAGAGAAGTTCGTTCCTTTTTAGAAAACGATTTGGGTGAAGAGGGACTAAAGCGCTCCGTTGTAGTAATTGCAACGTCCGATCAGCCCGCGCTGGTACGCCTAAAATCGGCAAGCGTCGGGACAAGCATTGCGGAATATTTCCGCAATCAGGGCAAGAACGTCCTGTTGATGATGGACTCCCTCACCCGCTTTGCGATGGCGCAGCGGGAGATCGGTATGGCGATCGGAGAACCTCCGGTATCGCGTGGATATACGCCTTCCGTATTTGCCATTATGCCGAAGTTGCTTGAACGCTCCGGCAATTCTGCATCAGGATCGATTACGGGGCTCTATACCGTCCTTGTCGAAGGTGACGATATGAATGAACCGGTAGCGGATACCGTGCGCGGCATACTCGACGGGCACATCGTGCTTTCCCGCCACCTTGCAAACAGCAACCACTACCCCGCGATCGATGTTCTTGCGAGCGTCAGCCGACTGATGCCTGAAATTGCATCGAGAGAGCATTACGATAAGGCCGGATTTGTGCGCAATTTGCTCTACACGTATCAAAAAGCACAGGATCTTATCGCAATCGGTGCCTATAAGCGCGGCACCGATCCGAATATTGACCGGGCGATTGAGCTTTTAGATCCGATTCACGCATTGTTACAGCAGCGTGTGGAAGAGCGCTTCACTTTTGAAGAGACGATCGAACTCCTCTACGCGATCGGCAATACGCGGAGCTAATCATGAAAAAGTTTATATTTACGTTACAGGCGGTCAACGATATCGCCCTCGCAACGGAAAAACAGCTCAAGCTCGATATGCAGCGCATCGAAGAGCGTTTGCGGCGTGTTCTTAAGGACATAGAGGATACGCAGCAGGAACTTCGCGCCTCGAAGGAGCGCTGCCTCCATAAAATGCGCACGGAAGGAATCGACTCGGAAACGCTGCTGCAATATTCACATTATTTTGAAAAGCTGCATGCGATCCTTCAGGTGCTTCACCAAAATAAATCGCAGATAGAGCGCGAAAAGCAACTATGCCTGCAGACGCAGATCGAAAACCGAAAAGAACTCAAGACGCACGAAAAACTCCGCGAAAAGCAGTACGAAGCATACTTGCAGGAGCTAAAGCGCGAAGAAGAAAAGACGGTAGGAGACCTTGTTGCTTACCGCTCAACACTCCAATAAGCGAGGGACACTATGGCCGAGAACACAAAACCCGCTGCCCCCCAGCCGCCTGTAAAAGCAGCACCCGCTGCCGCTCCGAAAGGCAAGCTCCCCATGTTGGGTAAGACGCGCCCCTCCAAGGCCGCCACAAAGCCCGGCGCGCCGAACGTTGCAGCTTTAAAGGCGCAGATGCCCGTTAAGCCGAAGAAGCCGAAGAAGAAGCTCTCCGGCGCTTTGGTTGTCGCCATTTTGTTTGTATTGCTCATCGGAGCGGGCTTTGGCGTACTCTACTTTGACCTGATCGGCGCAAGGGATGTTTTTGTGACCATGTTTGCCTTGCAGAACCCCACGCGTGAGCAGCTTTATACCGTTGCAGAGAAGGAAAAATCACTGTTGGAAAGGGAACAATCCCTTGCGGCAAAGGAACTGGAACTCGCCAATCGCGAAACCGAACTTGCAGATAAGAAAAAAGAGCAGGAAGCGGATCAAAAGGCACTCAATAAGGAACTAAAATCCCGTGAAAGCGGCGTTTCCTCCAAGGAGAAGGAGCTTCTCAAACGCGAAGAGGCATTGTCTATCAAGCAAGCAGAACTCGATAAGCTTGCCGCTTCGCTCGAAATTAAAAAAATCGATATCTCCACCGCCGTACAGATGATTGCGGGCATGAAGCCCGATAAAGCGGCAGATGCCCTCTCGGGCATGAGCAACCCGGCCGATATCGCGCTGCTGCTGCTGTATATGGAAAGCGACAAGTCGGCCGCCATACTGGACGAAATGAAAACAAAGCTTGCCACCAGCGTCATGCTGGAAATTACGGCGCTTAAGGCGGCAAACGCGCTGCCCCCCGCGCCTTCCCCCACACCGAAAAAGTAAAATTAGGATTCAGGAGGTGATCATTTAGGTGAACGCAGTTCAGAACGTAGCGACAGATTTAGCCAATGTTGTCCCGACCGGACGAACAACCGCCAAGGCTGCTTCACGAAAATTTGACGCAGTCAGAGAGAGCGTGTTCAATACCCAGAATACGCAAAGCGCTCCTTCCCCGCAAAAGGAACAGCGTGCCGAAACCGCTGCAGAACAGGGACTGGTTGCCCCGGCTGCCCCAGCGGTGCCGCCCCAGGCGGCCGTAACCCCAACCGAGGTTGAAACAAACGCACAAAGTCGTGATGTGCTGCAGGGCGTCAACGCATTGCAGCAGCAACTCAGCAAATGCTGTGATTTGCCGGAACCCGTCGGTGGAATTGCAGACATTCTCGAAGGATTCGGATTGCTGAATCGTAGCGAAGGCGTCATAGAGCTTACAACGGAAGGACAGGCCTTCCTCGCCCAGTTGTTCCATGAGCTTATGGGAGCGGACCAACAGGCCACAGTCTCTACGCCATACGCTGCCGGTAATGAAGCAGGGATGCTCAATACGGCGATACCAGAAGAAACGCAGCAGGCGCTGCAATTGCTTATCAAAGAGTATCTTTGCTCCTTGGAGAATGCCAACAGCCCCGGAATCGTTTCCTTAGAGTCTCCAGCAGCTCCCCTTCTTTCCCGCACAGATACGGTTCAAGCAGATTTTAAGAGTCCTGCAGACCTGTCTGGCGATCTTATGGATCCACTTGCAGCCGCTGCAAATGCTTCGCCGTTGGAGCAAGATGCTGTTGTCCAAAAGACACCACTGGAACATCTTGTGCAGGCATTGACGCAGCTGGACGACAATGCTCCCCGGGAAGGAAAATCCCCTGTTTCAGGGCATGAACCGATACCGGCAGGCGCTTTCCACGCCCCCCTATCCCTGCAGCGGCCGGTTTTGACTTCCGTCGATCCGGGCGCAGTAGACGTAGCGCCGACGCAGGCGGACATGGCGCAGAACATTTCCAGCATTGTAGAGGAAATGAGCTTCCGCGCCGATCAGGAGATTCAGGAGTTTTCCGTTTCACTCAAGCCCGCGCATCTTGGGGAACTGAGCATCAGGCTCACAAAGAGTTCAGATGGCCTGCTTGCACAGATCAAAGCGGCAGACGCCTCCACAAAGGGCTTAATTCAGAACGAAGTTGCCGCGCTTACAGCGCAGCTCAAGGACAAGGGCATCGAAATACGGCAGATTGAGGTCGTTTACGAAGCACCCGCTTTTACAACGGATATGCGGCAAAATGGAGGACGCAGGGATACCTCCTCTTCCTCGCCGCATAAATCCAGGCTGTACCGCATTGGCGCAGCACAGGAATCCTATGGAGCTGCAGTCGATTCCACGGCAATTACCGCTTCTCCGCTTCTGATGGACAGTTCCGTGGAATATCAGGCCTGAAAGGAGAACACATGTCTACGACTTCTTCAACGACAGCAACCACCCAATCTACAACAAGAACGCTTGAGTCCATGCAGGCAGCCGAACGTAACGCGAAATCCGCGCTTGGCAAGGACGCGTTCATGAAGCTTCTCGTCGAGCAGATGGCAAACCAGGATCCGCTGAGCCCCACGAGCGATTCGGATTTTATTGCACAGCTTGCCCAATTCTCCATGCTGGAGCAGATCCAGTCCCTGAACGATACCATGTCGCAAGGGCAGGCCAACAGCATGGTGGGAAAAAATGTGACCGTGGCATTTTCGGATGAAAGCGGTTCGCCCGCTTTTGTCACCGGTACTGTAGAGAAAGTGTTCCGCAGCAGCGGCGTGGATTATGTTGTGGTCGGCGGTACGATCTACCCCGCCGTCAATATCGTCAGCGTCAACCATGTGGAAACATCACCGGTTGCCAACCCGATTTCAGGCAATACCGGCTTCTTGGGAAAAACCGTTTCCAACGGGGATGACATCAGCGGTACTGTCAAGAAAATCTTTACCCGCGACGGCATTGCGTATGCGGTGATTACCGACGGCGAAGGCGTGGATCATGAAATTCCCGTCGCCGATATTTCTGAAATTAGCTGAACCGAAACTTACGAACTGATTTGATAAATGGAGGAAAACGACTATGATGCGTGCTCTCTATTCCGGTATTACCGGACTGCGCAACCACCAGACCAGGATGGACGTCATCGGCAACAACATCTCCAACGTCAACACCGCAGGCTATAAGGCAAGCCGTGTGGTCTTTCAGGATATTTACAGCCAGACATTAAGCCCCGCCTCCGCGGCTACCGACGGAACTAAGGGCGGTACCAACCCCAGGCAGGTCGGCCTTGGTTCCAGCATCGCAAGTATTGACGTCATTCAGACATCCTCCGCCAGCCAATATACCGGTGTTCCACTCGATCTTTCCATTGAGGGCAGCGGCTTCTTTGCCATTCAAAGCAACGGCCAGACACTCTACACCCGTACCGGCAATTTGGGTACAGATAATCTGAATCAACTTGTAACGGGCAGCGGTGCCCTTGTTCTGGGATATATGGGCGCTACCAAGCCCGCTTCCCCTGCCGGTCTCCCTACCGTAATGACCATCGATCCTAAATATAAAGATGTTTCCATCGATGAAAACGGCGCCATTACCGGTATTGACTCTACAAGCGGAAGCAGCGATAAAGTGACCATCGGTTATATCGCGATTGCTACCTTCAACAACGAAAACGCGCTTGAAAAAGTCGGCCAGAACGCCTACCGCGCCACCACGAACTCCGGCGCTGCCGTCTACAATACTCCCGGTTCGGGCGTTGCAGGCAAACTGAACCCCGGTACGCTTGAAATGTCCAACGTGGACCTTGCGAGCGAGTTTACGGATATGATCGTAACCCAAAGGGGCTTCCAGGCCAACTCCCGTATCATTACCACCACGGACTCCATGCTTGAAGAGCTTGTAAACCTCAAGCGCTAATTCCTGACGCCGGATAAGAACTGTTATTTGAAAGGGGCGCCGCTGCGGTGTAGCCCGGCGCTCCCAAACAAGATTGGGAGCATAGTATGATACGCTTAAGCCGTTTAAACAACGAGGCCTTTTTTGTGAACTGCGATTTGATTGAGTTCGTCGAACAAACGCCGGACACAATTGTTTCCATGATGTCCGGGCGTAAGCTTGTGGTCACGGAGACCCCGGAGCATATACGCGAGCTCATCATTGAATACAAGCAAAGGGTCATGCAGCCCGCAAAAGAAAAGCTGGAATGCCTGACAGAGGAAGAATAAGTTGAAGTCAAAGAATTCAAAGCTGGAACAAACAACGCCGATTGGTCTTTTAGCGGGGGCCATCTTTATTATTATATCCATTTTGATCGGCGAAGGTGCGGTGCTAAAGAGCTTTTGGGACCCGCCGTCCGTACTGATTGTATTGGGTGGTACTTTTGCCTCTACCGTCGTTGCCTATCCGGCAAAATCCCTCAAGTTGCTTGGCGGCGCGCTTAAAACCGCCTTCCAAAGGAAAAAGTCCGACTTATACGCAGAAATCGAGCTGATTTTGGGCATTGCAAATACTGCGCGCCGCGAAGGTCTTTTGGCTCTGGAGAATTCGCTCTCAAAGATCAGCGATCCTTTTTTAAAGAAAGGGATCATGCTTGTTGTAGACGGTACGGATCCGGAATTTGTCAAAAGCGTCATGGAATCGGAAATTTACTTTGTTCAGGAACGGCATAGCCAAGGCCAGGCCATTCTTGATTCTATGGCTGCCTATGCCCCCGCTTACGGCATGATCGGGACATTGATCGGCCTGATCAATATGCTGAAAAACCTGAGCAATTCCGACGCATTGGGGCCGAGCATGTCGGTAGCGCTTATCACCACATTCTACGGCGTCGTGCTTGCCAACCTGGTCTTTAACCCAATCTCCAAAAAGCTGAAGGTGATGACCGCGCAGGAAGCCCTGCGCAAAGAGCTTCTTTTGGAGGGGTTATTATCCATACAGGCCGGAGAAAATCCACGCGTCATTCAAAAACGGTTATACTCATTCCTCTCCAGCGCCGAAATCAGGCGCAATGAGGAAAAGGGCGGCAAACGTGTATCGGAGACAGCAAATGCGAAGCGGACGAAGTAAGCCCGAAGTCCCGCAGGAAGAGGGCGCCCCCGCCTGGATGAATACGTACGGCGACATGGTGACGTTGCTGCTCACTTTTTTTGTGCTGTTGTTTTCCTTCTCTACGGTCGATGCGCAGAAATGGAAGTCGATCGTACAATCCTTTACCGGCAGAGATCCCGATGAGATGACGGTTGAACTTACGCCGGACCCCGACTTTACGTTTGAGGATGTTGTGTTTCCCCCTATGCAAACGCCCGCCCCCCATGCAGACGACCTTGAGGGCGCGCAGATGCAGCAGATGTTCAATGAGCTTTACCAAAAGGTAAAGAACCACATCATGCTCAACGGTCTAGAGTACGCGTTAAACGTGACAAAGGACAATGATCTGATTATTATCCGCATCACGGATACGGCGTTATTTGATTCCGGCCATGACAAGATACGGGAAGAGGCGATCTCCTTGCTTGACTCCATCGTGACGCTCTTTGATGAGTATGATGAGGCAATCAGTCTGATTCAAATCGAAGGGCATACCGATAACGTTCCTATACGGAGCGCCCGCTTTCAAAGCAATTGGGATCTTTCCACCTCGCGCGCCGTCAGCGTCGTACAATATTGCATTGAAAATTCGGCGTTGTCCCCGATGAAATATGCGGCGTCCGGCTATGGTGAATACCATCCGATTGCGGAGAACACGACGGAAGAAGGGAAAGCGAAGAACCGGCGCGTAGATTTTGTTATCCATAGCAGCCAAAGCATCATTTTGCCGAAAGCCGTTTCTTGACGCCGCATTGCATTGCGTCACCACGGCATCCCTTTCCATATGTATTTCGCTCTATATATTTTGCCATTTTTATGATAAAATATGTAGAAATAACGACATCATTTGATTGAATGAGGAGATCAAGTTGGCCGATATCTTATCGCAAAGCGAAATTGATGAGCTGCTAGTAGCGCTTGCTTCCGGTAGAGCGGATCCGAAGGAGCCGGAACCGGTAGAAGAGCCGCAGCAAGTTCGCGTTTACGATTTTAGAACAGCAGACAAGTTTTCCAAAGAGCAAATGCGTATGCTCAACTTCATATATGAAAATTATGCCGGCAGATTGGGCACCTTCCTTTCCGGCTCTTTGCGTGCACGCTGTGATGTGGAGCTTGTTTCCATTGAAGAGCAGACATTTTCGGAATTCAGCAATTCCTTACCCTCCCCTGCTTTTCTTGGGATACTGAATATGCCGCCGCTTGCTGGATCGGCATTGCTGGAAATTTCTTCGACCATTGCGTTTGAAATCATCAGCCGCCTTTTGGGCGGGACCGGTACGTTCAGCGATGTCGCAGGAAAATCGTTTACGGAAATTGAGTTAAGCATATTAACGCGCATCTGCGGACAAATGCTTTCCATTATGAACGAAAGCTGGAGCCGTGTCACACCCATCCGTTCCATGATTGAACGCGTGGAGACCAGCGCGCAGTTTGCGCAGATTGTTGTTAGTTCCGAGCCAATCGCCATCATCACCATCAATGTCACGATTGGCGACATTTCCGATATCATTAATTTCTGCATTCCGCACCCTGCCCTGCAGCCGATCGCCAATAAGATGACCACGAGGCTTTGGTATAACGATCAGGGCGGCATGCCGACCAATCATGCGCTGATTCAGGATCCGAGCGTGAGTGGGCGTATTTCTTCTACCCCTGTTACCTTGCGTGCCATGTTTGACCCAACGCAGGCAACCATCGGCGATATTCTGAACCTGCAGGTAGGCGATGTGATACGCGTTGAGCATCCCGTCAACCAGGGCATTACGATCATGGTGGAACACATTCCCAAGTTCCGGGCAAAAATCGGACACAAGGGACAACAAATTGCTGTTAAAATTACTGAAATTATAAAGGAGGTGGCTGACGATGAATAATCCCGCAGGTGGCAATGACACCGCGTCTCATGTCAACCCGTCGCCAGTCGATTATGAAAAATACCCGCTGAGCGAGTATGAAAAAGACGCATTGGGCGAAATCGGAAACATCTGCATGGGCACTTCGGCCACCACGCTTTCCTCCTTGCTGGGGAAACAGGTGTCCATTACGACGCCGCAAGTTTCTCTCACCAGCAATCTTGCCGAGGTCGGGCCATATAAAAAGCCTTATGTTGCGGTGGAAGTTTCTTATACGTCCGGCATTGACGGCTATAATATCCTTCTGATCAACAACGATGATGTTCTGATCATTACGGATCTGTTGATGGGAGGCACCGGGGAAATCGATCCGGATAGCGAAATTGGAGAACTTCAGCTTTCCGCAATCAGCGAAGTCATGAACCAAATGATTGGTTCTTCTTCTACCTCGCTTTCCAATATCATTAAGATGCCGGTCAATATCGCGCCGCCGCATGCAAGCAAAATCACGTTGGAAGAGGACAGTCTGGATTGTCTGGTCTGCGGGCATGATACCATTATTGTCATCAGCTTTGCTATGCAGATACAGGATGTGCTGAACAGCAACATTATGCAGATCATGCCCTTCCAGTTTGGCAAGAAGCTGGCCAGCGTGCTCTTAAAAGAAATGAATGAGGCGTCGGAATCCGCCGCTCCTGCGCAAGGATATGTTTCCGCCCAGCAGCCGGTCACACCCCCTCCCCCGCAAGTTCCGGTGCCGCAACAGCCTGTGGCGGCACCGCCGCCAATACCGGAGCAGCCGCCTGCACCCCCGCCGATACAGGCTCCGGCATACCAGCAGCCTGTTCACGCTGCGGCAGTACCGCAGCAGCCCTATCCGGGACAATATGCACCGCCTCCGGGCTACGCTCCCCCGCCCCCCTACCCGCCGCACTATGCGCCGCAGTATACGCCGCAGCGTGCACCTGAGCAGAACCGTGTGAGTGTGAAAGCGATGCAGTATCAATCTTTTGATGATCCATACCAGGACGGCCGCATTCCTTATGACCGGTCAGATCTTGGCGACAGCCTCGGGCTGATTCTTGACGTACCTTTGCAGGTAACGGTTGAGCTTGGACAATGCAAAAAGAGCATTAAGGATATTCTCAGCCTGAACATGGGGTCCGTCGTTGTGCTAAACCGCATGGCAGGCGAAATGGTGGATATCATGGTCAATGGCAAGCTGTTTGCCCGCGGCGAGGTCGTGGTCATTGATGACAATTACGGCGTACGCGTCACAGAGATTCTTTCAGGCCCCGGTGGCAGCAAGGCCGCCGCCCTATTTGATTCGCTATAACATGCAACAAAAAAACGCCCAAGGCAAAAGTGCCTTGGGCGTTTTTTGCATCAAATGGCGCGCAGCCGATCCAGCAGCCTTTCAAACGGGCAAACCCAGCGCTCCACGCTGGGATGAAAGTAAAACGCACAGACGGATGGATGTGTTTCTCCATCCCCTGCCCGGAACTCATCCCCCGTTTCCGACCAAAGGATGATCCGCTTGTTTTGTGCTGTTGCAAGTGCTGCTCCAATCTCGCTGTGGGTTCCCTTTCCTCCCGGGAAAAGCACTACCACAAGCTCCGCGTCGATGACCGCCTGCAGTTCATTCCGGCAGACCTGCTGCATCCGCATGGCTCCTTCCCTGCGGATGTCCCCATGCGTTGTCCAATCGTATGTGCGGGTATGCCCTGAAAGCGCCTGTGCGGCAAATCCGACGCACTTTGTGTTTTCCAGACCGCTGGCAATATAATAGTTCATTTATGCTCCAAATCTTCTTTGCGCAAGCCTGGCCCGGGATCGCCCAGCGCCCAATGCTTGCGGCACAGGCCGATGTACTTATCGTTTGCGCCAAGCACAACCTGCTCGCCGACCTTTGTAATACCGCCTTTGCCGTCAAGGCGGGCATTGAACGTCGCTTTCCTTCCGCACCAGCAGATGGTCTTTACCTCTTCAATGGTGTCCGCCCACGCCATCAGCCATTGGCTGCCTGCAAAGAAATTGCCTTGAAAGTCCGCCCGCAGTCCATAGCAAATGACCGGAACGTCATATTCATCTACAATTTTTATGAGAAGCTCTACCTCCTGCTTGCTGAGAAACTGCGCCTCATCCACGATAAGGCAATCGTATTCATGCGCGCGCACAGCCGCGACATCCATCTCATGGAACAGGATACAGCTGCCCGTAAGGCCGCAACGCGAGGCGACCAGGTGCTCTCCATCCCGTTGGTCCACCGCCGGCTTTAAGAGGAGCGCTTTCTGTCCGCGTTCGCCATAGTTATGCTTGACCATCAGGGCGTTTGCGCTTTTGCTCGAGCCCATTGCCCCATACCTGTAGTACAGTTTTGCCATATGCTTCGTTTCCCCCTGCCCTAGCGGCTGCCCTTGTCATAAGGCTGACCGGAAGCGCGCGGCGCCTGTGAATTCTTTGAGGTAAACGCAAGCACGACGAGCGTAGCAATATAGGGAATCATTTTATAGATATAGCTGTTAATGCCAAGCTCCAGCAGCACCGGAATTCCGGAATATGAAGAGGAAATGGTCTTCATCAAGCCGAAGAACAGTGCGGCAAAGAGGATGCGCAGCGGCTTCCATTGTCCGAAAATCAGCACTGCAATTCCCAGGAAGCCGTAGCCGGCCACCGTAGCGTTAAAGTTAGTGGATGTGGGAACGACAAACACAAGCCCGCCCAGGCCTGCAAGCATGCCGGAGATCGTAACGCCCGCATAACGCATCCTGTACACGTTAACGCCCACGGAATCGGCCGCCTGCGGATGCTCGCCGCAAGCGCGCAGCCTCAGGCCAAACCGTGTTTTATAGAGCAGTATGATCGCGGCAATCAGGATGCCAAAGCCAATATACGTGGTGATAAAGGATTGCTTAAAGAGCATATCGCCCAGGATTGGGATCTTGCTCAATACGGGAACCTCCGCAATGCGGAACGTGTTTTTAAATGTGATCTGCTGTACGCCGTTTTCCTGAATCATGCGCGCAGCAAATACGGCAAACGCGGGCGCAAACATGTTGAGTGCCGTACCGCTAATGGTCTGGTCCGCTTTCATGTTGATTGCGGCATATGCATGCAGCAATGAGAACACGCCGCCCGAAATCGCGGCGATAAGAATGGCGCATAGGAGCAGGATCTGCCCGTCCATGATGCCCATGTTCTGCATGAAGTTGATAAACAGGATGCTCGAAAACCCGCCGACGATCATGATGCCCTCCAGCGCAATGTTTACAACGCCGCAGCGCTCACTGAAAAGGCCGCCCAAAGCAACAATCAACAGAGGGATGGAATACGTCATCATCTGCTGTATGAGGAAATACAGGGTATCCATTATTCTTTACCCTCCTCTGCGGTTTTTTTCGCTTCAAAAGCTGCTTCACCGGGCACGCCGGTCTCAACAACATGAAGCACATCCCTGGCGCCGGTCACCCTTTTGACCAGCGTGCGCAACAGCAGCGCAAAGGCGCTGAAATAGATGATTGCCGCCGTGATAATATCGATGATTTCTACCGCGAAATCAAGCCGCTGCAAATATTCGCCACCCATTGTGATGTAGGCGATAAACAGGGCCGAGAAAATAATGCCAAGCGGATTGTTGAGTCCCAGCAGAGCGACGGAAATGCCGTTGAACCCATCGCCAAGCAGCATGTCCACAACTTTATACCGCCGCCCGTTCGCGCCCGAAAGATATACAAGGCCGCCGCCAAGACCGGATAAAGCGCCCGCAATCACCATGGAAAGTACAATATTTCTTTTTTCATTGATGCCCGCATATCTGCTCGCATGCCGGTTATATCCGCACGCTCTGAGCTCGTAGCCAAATGTCGTTTTATTGAGCACAATATAGATCACGACCGCTACGGCTATAGCAATAAAGATGCCGATGTTTACTGTTGAACCGGGAAACAGCGTCTGCAGAAATCCTTTGGGAATCACTGCAGAGGCCGCCGTATTGCTTGAAAGGTTCATGGTGGAGTCAAACAGCGGAGGCGCACCCCTGAACACAGGCAGTTTCATCAGGAAGTTTACCGCGAACAGCCCGATATAGTTCATCATGATGGAAGAAATGACTTCGTTTACATTGAAGTACGCTTTAAAAAGGCCCGGAATCAGCGCCCACAGGCCTCCTGCAACTGCGGAGCCTATCAGTGCCACGATCCAGTGCCAGGGGGCGGGCAAAAATGTCCATTTTACCCCAATGAGTATCGCGACAAAAGCGCCCACCGTGAACTGACCCGACGCGCCGATATTAAACAGACCTGTCTTGAACGCGAATCCCACCGAAAGGCCCGTCAAAATCATGGGGACGGCGTAATAGAATGTCTGCCCGATGCCCTTTGCGCCGCCTCCAAAGCCGCCCTCCGCTATGATGGCAAAGCCCTGCAGCGCTTCCTTTGGATTGCTGATCAGCATGATGAGGAAGCCGAATACCATACCCACAACAATTGCGGCAACAGATGAGGCGGCGTTCGTGAAGCCTGCGCTTCGGACCAAACTCTTTACTCGTTTCATTGCGCCTGCCTCCTTTTGGAGCCCGCCATATACAGCCCCAGCTCCTGCACGGTAATTTCTTTGGGATCAAATTCACCCACGATCGCGCCTTCGTAAATGACAAGAATACGGTCGCTGACATTCATGACCTCGTCCAGCTCCAGGGAAACCAGCAGCACCGCTTTGCCCTGATCGCGCTGGGAAAGCAGCTGCTTGTGGATATACTCAATCGCGCCCACATCCAAGCCCCTTGTAGGCTGTACAGCGATCAGGATTTCCGGATCGTACTCGATCTCACGCGCGACAATCGCTTTTTGCTGGTTGCCGCCGCTCATGCTGCGCGCAAGCGTGATGGGCCCCTGTCCGCTTCTGATATCAAAGCGCTTGATGAGCGTTTGCGCATAAGCGCGCGTCTTCTTAAACTTGCGGAACCCGCCCCGCTGAAATTCCGGCATAAAGTATTTTTTCAGCGCCAGATTGTCTTCGAGCGTATAATCCAGCACCAACCCATGCTTATGCCTGTCTTCGGGAATATGGGCCATGCCAAGCAGGTTTCTTGCGCGTATGGACTTATGCGTGATGTCCTTGCCGTTTAAGAGGATGGTCCCGCTTTCCAGCGGCATCAAGCCGGTCAACGCCTGTACCAGTTCGCTTTGCCCGTTGCCGTCGATGCCTGCAATGCAGACGATTTCTCCTTTGCGGACGTCAAAGGAAACATCGTTCACAGACTTCTTAGTGTGTTGACGGGAAGAAACCGTCAAATTCCGAACTTCAAATGCAGGCGCGCCGATTTCGGACTCTGCTTTTTCCACCTCCAGCATCACCTTGCGGCCCACCATCATTTCGGACATTTCTTCTTTTGTTGTTCCTGCGACGTCGATGGTGCCGATATACTTGCCTTTGCGCAGCACCGTGCACCGGTCCGCAACGGCTTTGATTTCATTCAATTTATGGGTAATGAAGAGTATGGATTTGCCTTCCTGTGTGAGGCCGCGCATGATCTTCATCAACTCGTCGATCTCCTGCGGGGTCAGCACAGCCGTCGGCTCGTCAAAGATCAATATTTCATTTTCACGGTAGAGCATCTTTAAAATTTCCACGCGCTGCTGCATGCCTACGGTGATATCCTCCACCAGCGCGTCCGGATCTACCTTCAATCCGTAACGCTCGGAAAGTGCAACAACTTTTTTCCGGGCTTCATGCATTTTTAGGAAGCCGTTCTTTGTTGTCTCCACACCGAGGATAATATTCTGCAGTACCGTAAAATTATGAACGAGCTTAAAGTGCTGGTGCACCATGCCGATGCCAAGCACGTTTGCGTCATTGGGGTTTTGGATTTTGACTTCTTCCCCATTTTTTTTGATTGTCCCGCCTTCTGGCTGATACAGGCCGAACAATACGCTCATCAAAGTGGATTTCCCTGCGCCGTTTTCGCCAAGCAGCGCGTGGATTTCCCCTTTTTTTAACTGTAGCGTAATATCATCGTTTGCTATGATTCCCGGGAACGTTTTTGTAATGTGGAGCATCTCGATCACGTAGCCGCTCATGCCGTCACTCCTACTCTGCATATGTAGTTAAGTACCTCTTATTTGTAAAAACAAATACGCGATATGTCTTAATTATACTGGAAGCTGCACAAAGAATAAACAAAAAGAATCAGGTTCTCTTAAAAAAAGAGGCAGGCAGATTTTAGCCTGCCTGCCTCCTGCAGTCAAAAATGGTTATTCAACAACCGTAACCTTGACACTGGGAAGATCGAGCTTGTCGGCGGTTTCCGCAGTCTTATCCGTGACGATGGTGATTTCCTTGTTCGCGATCTTCTGGAACAGGGCGTCATAGTCCGCCTGTGCGAAGGTGTTGAACTTGGACGCAGCCATCGGCAGGCCGACGGAGTCGTTGGAAGCATCCAGGATAATGCCCTGGCCGCCGGGATACGCGCCGTCATAGTACTGCTTGATGAGCATCTCAACGCCCGGCGCCAGAGACTTCATAGCAGAGGTGATAACGGTATCGGATTCGCCGGACTGATCAACGTCAACGCCGATGCTCTTAGCGCCGGCAGCTTCCGCAGCCGCGAACACGGAGAAGCCAACAGCGCCGCCGCAGGCAAAGATCACTTCGGTGCCATTGTTATACCAGGAAGCGGCGAGGTTCTGCGCTTCGGGGGTAGCATCAAAGCCGCCGGTGTAGTGGTACATGAGTTCCACGTTTACGCCCAGTTCCTTTGCAGCGTCATTTGCGCCCTGCGCAAAGCCGTAGCCATAACGAACAACCGCGGGAACCGCCATGCCGCCCATGAAGCCGAGCTTCTTGTAGCCGTCTTTCACAGCAGCATAGCCGGCAAGATAACCGGATTCCTGCTCAGCATAGGTAACGCCAACGGTGTTGGGGCCTGTCTTATAGGTGGGTGCGCCGGTAGACCAATCGCCATCATTGGGGGAACCGTCAAGCAGGATGAAGGCGACTTCGGGATACTGGTCCTGCGCGATGAAGATCGGGGTTTCGAACAGGAAGCCCGGGGTCACGATGACCTTCGCGCCGTTTTTGACAGCCAACTCGATCTGGGCAAGATACGCGTCATTGGACTGTTCGGTGGGCTGATAGTATTTGTAGGTCTTGCCGTTCGCTTTCGCATAGGCTTCTACGCCTTCCCATGCACCCTGGTTGAACGACTTGTCGTCAATGGTGCCGATGTCCGTGATCAACGCAACTTCAAAGCCCGTTGCCGCGGGTTCGGGCGTCGCTTCCGGGGCCGCAGAGGGAGCTTCCGTCGCCGCCGGCGCGGGGGTCGGCGTTGCGGGCTGCTCTGCCGGTGTGCACGCGACAGCGCCAACAACCATCAGGAGCGCCAGGAGCAAGGCAAATACTTTCTTCATTCTGGATTTCTCCTCCTTCAAATTTGTATTACCGAATATGCATCATATATTTTTGTATATATAACGCACAACCTATTTTAGCAAATCTGTATCGAAAATGAAAGAGGGTAACGAAAAATGCGCACCCAATATGAGGCGATTTATCCATCATACGGCATAATATATGGATTTTTGCAGAATATCAGCCTGTCCGCTGCCGCAACTGCCTGCAAAAAAGCGGCATGCAGGCGTCAGGCCTTCGCTTAAATAGAGCACTGCGCCTTTATGTGATTGCCCTTCAAAGACCGCTTTCCTCTGTTGCGGCAACGCGGCAGCAGAGTTCCCGGCCTTGCTTTCAACCGCCCAAAACCTTACTGCTTCCCCTATCTTGCTGAAAGAATTACTCGCGGATGCGCCCCATTAATATGGTTGCATAATACATGCCGTCCGAAAGCAGCCTGTCCTGTTGCAGCACGCCTTCCACTGCAAATCCAAACCGTTCATACAGCGCAATAGCATTTGTATTGGTCTCCAGTGCGCTCAGCATCATTTTTTTGACGCCGGTTGCATCCGCCCAGTTGACAGACTGCTGCAAAAGCGCTTTTCCGATGCCGTATCCCCAGCAGGCTCGGCGTACGCATACGCCAAACTCCACCCGATGGGAAAACCGTTTGAGCGTGCTTCCCTGGCATCTGCTAAAGCCAACTAGGTTCTGTTCCGCTTCCGCAACCAAAAACAGATTGTGGGAAAGCGCCGCATCCTCCCGGATCAGCTGCGCAAACGCGGCTTCATCCAGATATGCTTCGCCCTGCTCGCGGTCCATGTTCTCCGTTTCTCCGTCAATGAGCAGCCGCAGCTCGCTCAACGCCTGCGCATCAGCGGGAACCGCCGGGCGGATGGTATAAAAAAGGCCGTTTGTTTCATACTTCCTTGGCTCTACAAGCATACTGTTGTCCCAATCAGCACTCGAGCATGATCTCTAGAATCTGCGCGTCCGTTTCCTTCATGCCGTCGCGCGCCATCCTCCCTACGGAAGAAATGGTATCCTCCACGTCGGTCTTGACCAGGCCGTCCCCCGGAAGATAGGCTCTATTGTGCATAGCAAGAAGATGCGCCATAATGGCTGCGTCTAGGCTCGCCGCGACCTTGATGCCGCAGGAGGGCTTTGCGCCATCGCACACGATGCCTGAAACATTGGCAAGCGTATTGGTGATGGTCATCTTCACCTGCTCCAATGTGCCGCCTGCCAGATAAGTAATGGCGGCGCCGCTTGCGCAGGATGCGCTGACCACCCCGCAAAACGCGGAGAGCCTTCCAATAAATGTCTTTTGATGGATGGTCAACAGGTTGGAGAGCACAAGCGCGCGCAAAAGCCGATCATATGCGATGCCGTTTTCTTCGGCATATACAATGACCGGCACGGAAGATGCAATCCCCTGATTGCCGCTGCCGGAGTTGGTGATAACCGGCAACTCGCAGCCGCCCATACGCGCCTCGGAAGCCGCGGCGGTATATGCTTTCATTTTATTAAATACGCTGTCTTTTCCGGAATACAAGAGTGTATTCCCGATGTCCACGCCGTACCTGCCGTTCAAGCCTTCCCTGGCAATGGCCATGTTGTTTGCAATCTGCTGTTCCAAAAGAGGCTTAACGCCCGCAAGCGACACGGTATTCGCATACGCAAGGATATCCGCAACGTTGAGCACGCTCCGGTCGGTAAGCGCAGCCATGTGCTGCGCCGTCTCTGTTTGCGTATAAACTGCCTGTCCGTTTTTTATGATTGCAACAATATTGGTGTGAAAATCCTGCACTTCAACCGTAACGGTATCCCGTCCCGTGAGCGCTTCTACAAGAATATGGAGGGTCCTCCCGGTAGTAAGTGGAAGCACCCGGCAAATATTTTCCTGCAGCAATTGGGCGATCTTTTGCCTGTGCGTTTCTTGCAGGCAGGAAAGCACTTCCATGCCGTAAGCGGCGTTTCCGCCGACAGCGCCTGCTAAAGCGCTCACCTCAATTCCCTTCAATCCGCCCGTATTGGGAACAACGACGCTTTTTACATTTTTGATGATATTGCCGCTGCAGAATACGCTGATTTGTTTCGGAAACGCACCCAGCACTTCTCTTGCCTTTGCCGCTGCATAGGCAATGGCAATAGGCTCCGTGCATCCAAGTGCGGGAACAAGCTCCTCTTTGAGTATAGCAAGGTACATCTTACAGCTAGAGTCGTCCATCATTCTCCCCCAAATTCATCCGGCCAGCTCAACCGTTGCATTGTTGAAACATGGGTTACTTTAAAGCCATTATAGCACGCCGCCCGGCTTCCGTTAAAACCTTCCTTTTGGACGTTATTTGCGTATTTTACAGGGTAAGACTAATCTGTACAAGAAAGGTGGTCTGTTTGTCTATGAAAACAACGAATCAGATTTTGCTGGACGCGTTCCATTACCGGTATGCCTGCAAGCAGTTTGATCCTAAAAAAGCAGTCTCAGACGAGGATTTTGAAACAATCCTCGCCGCGGGGCGGCTCTCCCCAAGCTCTTTCGGCCTGGAACCCTGGCATATCGTCATATTACAGGACCGGCAGATCAAAGACAAGCTTGCTTCCATTGCCTGGGGTGCAAGAAACAGCCTTGCAGGCGCCAGCCATTTTGTAATGCTGCTTGCGCGCAAAAAAGCGGATACCCTCTACAGTTCCGAGTATGTCACGCGCATGCTGAAGGATGTGCAGCAGTTACCGGAGGACAGGATTGCGCTTCGGCGTGAAGCCTACCGCAATTTTCAGGAAAACGACCTCCGCCTGCTTGAAAGCGACCGCGCCATATTCGATTGGGCATGCAAACAGACATACATTGTCCTAGCCAACATGCTTACGGCAGCCGCGCTGCTTGGCATTGATTCCTGTCCGATTGAGGGGTTTGACCAACAAGCCGTGGACGCATTGCTTTCCAGTGAGGGTATAATAGACCCAGAACACTTTGGCATCTCCGTGATGGCCGGGTTTGGCTACCGCATGGAAGAGCCTCGCCAAAAGACGCGGCGGCAGCCGACGGATGTGGTGAGCTGGAGGTAACCTATCAAAATTTTGCGGTCTGTCGTTAAAAACGGCCTGCAATGTGTTTGCGGCGCACCTGTGCAGCCTTTACAAAAACACATTTTGCGTTTATATTCATGTATGCGCCCTAGCGCGATTGCCGCACAAGGATACCCGCACGGCAATCTATTATTTCTGTCAACAAATTTCCTGCGGAAAAGAGCACGGGATATCCCATCGCCTGCCCTCCCGTACGGAATGTAATAACGGAGTTTCCATGATTTTTGACCTTCACACACATTGCCTGGAGCGTTCCAGATGCAGCCGTATTTCCGAACAGCAACTGATTGAGGAAGCCCTTGCTTCCGGCATGGATGGCCTTGTCATCAGCGACCATCACCGGTATATGGACCCTGCACATTTAAAGGATTTGCAGGCGCAGTATGCCCCGTTCCTCCTCTTTTCCGGCATTGAAATGACCATACCGCGTTATGGGAACTTTGAGGGGGAAGATATTCTTCTGATTGGCGTCCGCGAACCCGCCTTCGAAGACTCCTCCCGTGACTGGACATATGAAGAACTCTATGCAGCGGCAAAAGAACAGGGCGGCTTTTTAGCGCTGTGCCATCCATACCGTTATCACGACACCGTCACCATCGATTATGAGCGTATGCCGCCGGACGCCGTAGAATTGCATTCAAGCAACATCGGCCGCTGTGATGAGGCGCTGATTTCTTCTTTGATTCAAAAAATCGGGTGCCATGCCGTGCAGAATTCGGATACGCATCACCCGAATATGGTTGGCATGTATCACCAAGTCCTTCATACGCCTGTTTCCTCAGAGTCGGAGCTGATTCTTGCGTTGAAGGCGGGAAATTTCTCCTACGGATGCTTCCCCCATAAAATTGAGGCATTCAACAACAAAGTTGCGGCACGTGAAGAGACGGCGCGTACGCTGATTGCGCAAGGATGTACCGCACAGGAATATACTGCGGCTACTGGGTTGTGGTCCGGATATTACGAGCGCGTCAAAATGGGAAAATCTTATCTTTGCTGATGCCCCGAAAACCGCGCCTTTTCCGCATAAATCCGCCGCCGTTGTGGAATTGCTAAGATTGTGATCACAGCGAAAGGACAGCAAGGTATGGCAAAGCACCGCATCAGAAATGAGTTTTTCTGGAATTTCGAAAACGGCCTGCCCTACAGCCATGAGTACAGCGATCTTGACGAGGCAACGTTACAGGAACTTATCGGAGAACAAACGGATATAACGGATGAATAGAATACGGCAAAGCCCCGGTCAATACCGGGGCTTTGGTTTTATCAATTCTATCGGCGTTTTATGCCTGAAACCACATAAATTCCGTTATCCGCAACAATCACGTCCGTATTGAAGTGCCGTTGAAATAGCATAGCCAGCTCTTCTTCATGCGGCAGCCCGCGCGATACGGCGGAAGCCACCCCCGCATGATGTCCGTTGATTTCTTCCCTGCTCTTCCCATGGGCTACCGTCAGCCTGCCTCCCGGCACAAGTGCGTTTGCAAGTACCCCGATCAGCCGTGCAGGATCCGGAAAATGCGGAAATGCGTTGTAGACCATACAGCGGTCAAACGGTTCTTCAAACACGGCCTCTTCCACATCCGCTGCCATCATGCAAATCCGGAAATCATCGAATTTTGCCCGTGCCCGCGCAATCATAGCTTCTGAAAGGTCGATGCCGGTCACTTTTCCCACGCCCCGCTTCAGGTAATCTGGAAACAGCACGCCCGTACCACAGGCCACATCCAGCACGCGCATGCCCGGCCCGATATCTGCGTAGTTGAGGATACGGTTGATCTTTTCGTCGTCATGGATGAGGCCCTCATCCCACTTGGGCGCAAGTTCATCAAAAAAGGCGACGATATCGGTCTTGTTCATGCGCACGCCTCTTCCGCCCGATAGCGGTTGTCGATGAGCTTCGCCTTTTCCAGTGCAACCACAATAGACGGGATCAGCGCAAGCTGTATGATAAGACCCGGCCAGCAGGTGACAAAATAGCTGGCCGTCCATGCGGCAAAGGAATACTTGCCCGCCGCAAAAATCAACGCGTTTAGGGCCCCGCCTGCAATTCTCCCGGCAACCATTGCGGCAATCAGGCTCAGGTACAAATCCGCATACAGCTTTCCGGAGCGCACCGCACGCATGACGATACCGGACACCAGCCCGTAGATTGCAAGCTCAAGTATCATGCTGGGCAGATAAGCCATAGGTGGCATGCCCGTCAGCACGCTCGACAGAAAAGGTCCTGCAATGCCGCAGATAACCCCGTACGGCGCGCCGCAGATCAGCCCACAAAGCAATACCGGGATATGCATCGGCAAAAAGATACTCCCCGCGTTGGGAATGGTATGGAACAGCATTGGCAATATCACGCAAAGCGCGGTGCACATCCCCGTCATTACAAGCTTCTTTATGGCTGTCATTTTGTTCACGATAGTTACCCCCTGTTTGCCACAACTGCATTCGCCGCAAGCGGCGGATGTCGCGCTGGCGCAAATTTTTGACACGCGTCGATTGTAGCAAGTTCCCATACCCTGCCACAAGCCCTATGGGGGGATGTTTTTTCCCTGGGGTATGTTACAATGAAGAAAGAGAGTTTTTTGATATGAGGGCATCGCATGAATATTTTACGCGGGAAGTATCCTGCCGTCCGCAGGCATCATCAGGAGCATACGCATTTTGACAGCCCGGAGCGCCCCCATTCCCACGGGAAACACGCGCATACCAATACAAAAGTCGTGCTCGACCGTCTGGCGCGCGCAAGCGGCCACCTGAATTCCGTGCGGACAATGGTGGAAAACGGACGGGACTGTTCGGAAGTCCTGATTCAGCTTGCAGCCGTGCGTTCCGCAATCAACGGCATCTGCAAAATCATTCTAAAGGATCATCTTGACCATTGTATTGTAGACGCTGTGGAGACCGGCGATATCAAAACGATTGAAGAGCTCAACAAGGCGATTGAGCTTCTGCTCAAGTAGCTTATTTTTATGTATTTTCACTTATTCGTCGGTATTTAAGAGGTATCCCCCGGGAATAAAAAGAGGCGATCTCCCATAGTCCACGGTATCACAGGGACAATTTAGGGAAGTAAGTTGAATACGGAAAAGCAAGGGGCGGTTTTGAGTCCGTCATAGCTGAACTCCGCGAGGACAGGCAGATCCAATTCCGGCGCCTCTATTCTCAATCGTCCTATGACGGGGATAATCCTTCACATCCAGCAAGACCGGGGTTTGAACAGAAGGAGCCGGTTGGTATGATTCAACCGGCTCCTTCGTATTATTGCCGATATTGCTCGGAGTGTCGGCATACTCTGTTTCTGTTTGTGCCAACGCCTCTGATGGCTCCACCGGAGATTCTCGTTGTTCTTGGCAAATCCACATTAGGCCGATGATAGCTGGAAGTACCCCAAGGAGCATATTATTGTCCCAACGATGGGAAAACGCCGCTCCTTCCTATGGTGGACTCTTCTACGCATGGCTGCGTTTTCTCCTTATAAGCAGCACCGCGACCAGTCCTGCGATGGCCATGCCCAAAGGAATATACAAGGATAGACTATAACCGCCGGCCTGCGGGAGTATCGCCGGATTGATGGTGATGATAATCACAAACGCTGTGCCGTTCACAGTGTAGGTGGCCGTCGTCTTACCGGCTTTGATGGCGTGAAATGTGACAGTGCCGCCCGTTTCAGACATGACAAAATAATTATCGTCATAGCTCCATACACCACCGGATGGCGCAGGAGTCCAACTCACGTTTGTGCCGACGATCATGGTATAACTGTCCGGCAGTCCGGTAATGGCCTGTACACCCGTGCGGAAGGTAATGGCATCGGAAATGATCCGGTTGCCCTTGGAGTCGGTTACGATCATCCGCACGGTGTACTGTGTATCTGGAACAAGCCCGGTATAATCGTAATATGCACTGTTTGCCCCTACGATATCGTTCCACGGAGATGCCACCTGCCACTGGTAGGTGAGAGGGGTGCGGCCTGTGGCTGTAACCTCTAAAATCGCATTGTTCG
>JAEWCL010000013.1 GCA_023390655.1 Bacillota bacterium
TTGCCGGTGGTTTGGCTAAGGGGTCCCACCTGTTCCCATGCCGAACACAGTAGTTAAGCCCTTATACGCCGAAAGTACTTGGTTGGAGACGACCCGGGAGGATAGGTAGCCGCCGGCTCCCAATAAAGACAGCACTCATGTGAGTGCTGTTTTGCGTTAGAACTGACTGCCCTAATTTCCCCCGGGTCTCTTGACAGCTATGCTCTTAGCTAAAAGAATGAAGCTGACCGCCGCCAGTGACGGGGAGTGGGTCCTGTGGGCCGTCGGAGGCGCGGTCCCAGTGAGCAAGTGGGCATTTGTAAAAATGGGTTCTTAGGGCTGTAACAGCCCTAAGCGGGGTTTGGGGCGGAGCCCTAACGTAATCTCTAGCTTTTTTGACAGCCTCAGCCCTTACGCATTCGTGTAAGGTATTACGTCAGTGCCTATCGCAAGGTGGTAATACCCTATACGCATAAGGCCCGCGCTTCAAACGCGGGCCTTGCCTAGATAGCTTGATTATATTTTTTCCAGTATTCGTTCCGTCATTTCGTTGCAGTTGACACTTGCTCCGCCCGCCGCGATATCTGCAGTACGATAGCCCGCCTGAAGTACGGAAGAGACGGCATTTTCAATGCAGAGCGCCTCTTCCTCTAAATCAAACGACCAGCGCAGCATCATGGCGGCGGAAAGTATGGTGGCGATGGGGTTTGCCTTGCCGGTACCCGCGATATCGGGCGCGGAGCCGTGGATGGGTTCATACAGTCCGCGTTTGCCTTCACCCAAGGAAGCGGAAGGGAGCAGGCCGATAGAACCCGTAATCTGCGAGGCTTCGTCGGAGAGGATATCGCCAAACATATTGCTTGTGACCACCACGTCAAACTGCGCGGGGGTTTTGACCAGCTGCATGGCGGCGTTGTCTACCAGCATATCGGAAAGCTGCACGTCAGGATATTCCGCAGCAAGGCGATGCATCACCTCGCGCCAAAGGCGGGAGCTTTCTAAGACATTTGCCTTATCGATGCTGATGAGCTTCTTGCTGCGCTTTTGCGCCATATCAAACCCGATCCTGCCGATGCGCTCGACTTCCATTTCGCTGTAGCACTCGGTATCGAACGCTTCCGGGCCATATGGACCGTTGCGCCTGCCGCTTTCGCCAAAGTACATGCCGCCCGTCAACTCACGGATGATGACCATATCAAACCCGGCGTCTGCCACCGCTTCCCGCAGCGGGCAGGCGGATTTCAACTCCGGCAGCAACCGCGCCGGGCGGATATTGGCGTAAAGCCCAAGCGCCTTTCTGACGCCCAAAAGCGCCTTTTCGGGCCGCAGGTGTCCGGGCAGCGTATCCCACTTGGGGCCGCCCACCGCGCCCAAAAGAACGCTGTCGCTGTTAAGGCAGATATCCACGGTTCCCTGCGGAAGGGGGATGCCGTATTTGTCGATCGCGTTGCCGCCTGCAGCGACATGAGTAAAGGTAAACGTATGACCGAAGCGCGCGCCGATTTTGTGCAACACCTCAATCGCGGAATGGACGATTTCCGGCCCGATGCCATCGCCTGCGATAACAGCAATGTTATAGGTCATACTTTGCCTCCGCTGATGGCGCTCAATAAACCGCCGGAGGAGATGATGTTCTGCAGGAATGGTGGGAAGGGCGCAAAGGCAGCTTCCGTGTTCTTAGAGAGGTTTTTAAGCGTGCCGTTGTCAAAGTCGATTTCAATGGTATCTGTTTCGTCAATGTCCGCATTGCACTCGATAATGGGCAGGCCGATGTTGATGGCGTTGCGGTAGAAGATGCGCGCAAAGCTTTTGGCCACCACGCAGGCAATGCCGCTTTCCTTGATGGCGAGCGGCGCGTGTTCGCGCGAGGAGCCGCAGCCAAAGTTGTTGCCCGCCACGATGATATCGCCCTTTTGCACGCGTTGGACGAAGGTGGCGTCCAGATCCTCCATACAATGGGTGGCGAGCTCTTTTGCGTCCGCCGTATTCAAATAGCGCGCGGGGATGATAACATCCGTATCCACATTGTCCTGATAGCGTATGACTTTTCCCTGAATTTTCATTGCTGTTCCCTCTCTTATTCCATTGGCGCAAGCTTGCCTGCGATAGCGGAAGCCGCGGCAACCGCCGGGCTTGCCAAGTACACTTCGCTTTCCGGATGCCCCATACGGCCTACAAAGTTACGGTTTGTCGTGGCGACACAGCGTTCGCCCCTGGCGAGGATGCCCATGTGTCCTCCCAGGCAAGGCCCGCAGGTCGGTGTGGAGACGACGCAACCAGCCTCAATGAATATTTTCAATAACCCCATTTCCATGGCGTCGAGATAAATCTGCTGCGTCGCGGGAATGATGAGGGTACGCACATGCTTTGCGACTTTTTTCCCCTTTAAAACTTCGGCGGCCACGATCAGATCTTCCAGCCTCCCGTTGGTGCAGGAGCCGATGACGGCCTGGTCGATGCGCACTTCCGGAATATCCTTGAAGGTACGCGCATTTTCCGGCAGATGGGGGAAGGCAACCGTCTGCTCAACGGTGGAAAGATCGATGTCGTAAACCTTTTCGTATTCGGCGTCCGGTTCGGCTGCAAAGACGCGCGGTTCCTTGCTGCTGTGCGCCTTCACGTAAGCGAGCGTTTGTTCGTCCACGGGGAAGATGCCGTTTTTGGCGCCCGCCTCGATTGCCATGTTGGCGATGCAGAACCGGTCGCTCATCGAAAGAGAAGCGACGCCTTCGCCGGTAAACTCCATGGATTTATAGAGCGCGCCGTCCACGCCAATCATACCGATGATATGCAAAATAAGGTCCTTGCCGCTGACCCACTTTTTGAGCTTGCCGGTCAGGTTGAATTGAAGTGCTGCAGGAACTTTCAGCCAGGCCTTTCCAGTGGCCATGCCCGCGGCCATATCCGTAGAACCAACGCCCGTGGAAAAGCTGCCCAATGCGCCGTAGGTACAGGTATGGCTGTCCGCGCCGATCACAAGATCGCCCGGTACCACCAAACCTTTTTCCGGCAGCAGCGCATGCTCCACGCCCATTTCACCGACATCATAGAAATTGACGATGCCCTTCTCCCACGCGAACTCGCGCACGCGCTTGCACTGTTCCGCCGCCTTGATGTCCTTGTTGGGGGTGAAGTGATCCATGACAAGGGCGATCTTTTCCTTGTCGAACACTGCTGCTTTACCGGCTTTAGAAAATTCACCGATTGCGACGGGGGCGGTGATATCGTTGCCCAGCACGAGATCCAGTTCCGCCATGATGATTTCGCCCGCCGTCACATACTCCTTGCCGCAATGCGCGGCGAGGATTTTTTGTGTCATCGTCATTCCCATATTACATCTTCTCCATAAAAAGTTTGTACTCAAGAGAGTCCACCAGCGCCTCAAAGCTTGCTTCAATGATGTCGGTAGAGGCTCCCACAGTCGTCCACTTGCTCTTTCCATCCGTGCTCTCAATTAACACACGCACCTGCGAACCCGTCGCCTGCCCGGTTTCCAGTACGCGCACCTTATAGTCCACCAGGTATACGTCCGAAAGCATGGGGTAGAACACACACAGCGCTTTTCTTAGCGCAAGGTCCAGCGCATGCACGGGGCCGTTTCCCATGGCGGCGGCAATTTCGTCACTGCCGCCCACGATGATCTTGACCATCGCATTGGAGGACATATTGCCGTCCGGGTGCGGGAACTCGCCGCTGGTCTTGTACATGGAAAGCGAAAAGTGCGGTGTAAATGTCCCCAATACACGCTGTACCATCAGTTCAAAGCTGGCGTCCGCGGCCTCAAACTGATACCCTTTGTGCTCCAGCTCCTTCAGGCGCTCTAAAATTGCACCTGTTTCCGGACTGTCCTTTGTCAGATGCGGGGCGATGTCCTTGACTTTCAGGAGGATTGCCTTTTTTCCGGAAACCTCGGAAAGCAGGAACCGGCGGTGGTTGCCTACCGTCTCGGGGTTGACATGCTCAAAGGAATGCGAAACCTTGTCTACCCCATCGATATGCATGCCGCCTTTGTGCGCAAACGCGCTTTCTCCGACATACGGCTTATTGCTGGGCACCACGAGGTTTGCAATTTCCGCAATGCGGGCCGAAGTCTTCGTCAGGCTGTCGATATTGCCATTGACACAGTCATACCCGTTCTTTAACTGGAGGTCGGGTATGATGACGCTCAAATCCGCGTTACCGCAGCGTTCCCCAATGCCGGTGAATGTACCCTGTACATGGACAGCGCCCGCTTCCACCGCAAGCAGCGAATTTGCAACCGCGCAGCCCGCGTCATTGTGGCAGTGGATGCCGACGCGCATAGCAGGGAACCGCTCAGAGACAAGCTTCACAGTTTGGTACAGCTGCAAAGGCTGCATGCCGCCGTTTGTGTCACACAGGCACAAGACATCAGCGCCGCCCCGCTGCGCCGCGGCGAGCACCGCAAGCGCATAGTCCGGGTTGGCGAGGTATCCGTCAAAGAAGTGCTCGGCATCGAATATGACCTCCTTGCCCTTTTCCTTAAAGAAACGGAGTGTATCCTCCACACAGGCGAGGTTCTCTTCGAGCGACGCCTTCAAAATTTCCGTCACATGCAGGTCCCAGGACTTGCCGAAGATAGAGACGCAGGGGGTATTCGCCTGCAGAAGGGAAACGACGTTCTTATCCTCCTCCGGCGTGATCCCTTTGCGACGCGTGCTGCCAAACGCTACGAGCTTTGCGTTATGGAGCGTGAGAGAGACTGCCTGCTCAAAGAATTCCATATCCTTGGGGTTGGAGCCGGGGTTTCCGGCCTCAATATACTGTACGCCGAAAGCGTCAAGCGTTTCCACCACCAGCAGTTTGTCGGAAACGGTGAAGGATACGCCTTCCGCCTGCGCGCCGTCGCGCAGCGTGGTATCAAGAATCTCCAGCTGCTTCTTCATATCGGTCTCCCATCTCGAGCATTTTGTTTACGCCGTTGATGTAGGCAAGCAGGCTTGCTTCCATGATATCTACCGAAAGGCCCCTTCCGGTAATGATCTGCGTACCGGTTTTAAGCTTGACGACGACCTCGCCCAAAGCATCCTCACCCTCGGAGATGGAGTGGATGGAGTAATCCTCAAGCTTGTGCGCCGGGCCTTCCACAAGCTTGTCGATCGCATTGTAGGCGGCGTCGATGGGGCCGTCCCCCAACGCAACATCCTCTAAAATCTGGCCGTCCTTTTCCAGCTGCACCACACAGGTGGATTTGACTTTGTTGCCGGACTGGAGATCGAACCGCAGCAGCTTATAAATACCGCCGTTTGTCGTGATCTTGCTGCCGATAAGCGCTTCAATATCGCTGTCGGATACGGCCTTCTTGCGGTCGCAGAGGCGCTTGAATTCTTCAAAGAACTTGTTGATCTCATCGTCACCAAGCTTGTAGCCGAGCTCCGATACCCGGTCTGCAAACGCGTGCCGCCCGCTGTGCTTGCCAAGCACCATCTTGTTTTTGGAAAGGCCGATAGATTCCGGCGTCATGATCTCATACGTGGTGCGCTCCGCCATCACGCCGTGCTGGTGGATTCCGCTTTCATGCGCAAACGCGTTTGCACCCACAATTGCTTTATTGATAGGGATCGGAACACCGATAATGCTGTACACCAGGCGGCTTGCCCGGTAAAGCTGGGTGGTATCCACGCGGCAGGATGCTTTGAGGAAGTCCTTGCGGGTGTTGATCGCCATCACGATCTCTTCAAGCGCCGCGTTGCCCGCGCGTTCGCCAAGGCCATTGATGGTGCACTCAATTTGGCCCGCACCCGCAGCAATGGCGGCGATGGAGTTTGCAACCCCCATGCCAAGATCGTTGTGGCAGTGCACGGACAATACCGCACGGTCCACGTTGTGGACGTTTGCCTTCAAATAACGGATGAGTTCCGCCATCTGCTCAGGCACAGCATAGCCGACCGTATCCGGGATATTGATATAGGTCGCACCGTTCTCAATAGCGGTTTCTACAATGCGCTTCAAAAATTCAGGCTCGCTGCGCGTTGCGTCTTCCGCGCTGAATTCCACATTCGGGCACTTACTGCGCGCGTATTTTACCGCTTCCGCCGTACGGGCAAGCACCTGCTCCGGTGTCATTTTCAGCTTGTAGTGCATGTGCACCGGGGAAGTGGACAGGAACGTATGGATGAGCGGCGCTTCTGCGTGGCGCACCGCCTCATACGCGGCGTCGATGTCCTTTGTGAGCGCACGGGACAGGGAGCCTACCATGCAGTCCTTTACGGTTGCGGCCACACGGCTGACGGATTCAAAGTCGCCGGGTGAGGAAATGGCGAAGCCCGCTTCAATGACGTCTACCTTGAGGCGTTCAAGCTGCTTTGCGACCTCCAATTTTTCGCGTAAATCCATGCTGCAGCCGGGGGACTGTTCGCCGTCGCGCAGCGTCGTGTCAAAAATGCGAATTGACTGTTCCATAAAGCATCCTCCTTTCTACGTAATTGTTATTCAACGATGGCTCCCCGTTCCGCTGAGGTAACGGAGCGCGCATACCGTTTGATATACCCTGTAACGTTCTTTTCCTTTCTATAATCCATCGTTTCCTGGCGATGCTTGAGTTCCTCCTCGGAAACGAGAAGATCGAGCCTGTAGTTCGGAATATCGATGGAGATCATATCGCCTTCCTGCACGTAGGCAATGGGGCCGCCCAAAGCCGCTTCCGGCGAGATATGGCCGATGGCGGCGCCGCGCGTTGCGCCCGAGAAGCGTCCGTCCGTAATGAGCGCAACCTCTTTATCAAGGCCCATTCCCGCGATTGCGGAGGTGGGGGAGAGCATTTCGCGCATGCCGGGGCCGCCTGACGGGCCTTCATAACGAATGACGACGACGTCTCCGGAAACGATGCTGCCACCCATGATAGCTGTAATTGCTGTTTCTTCGGAGTCAAACACACGGGCAGGGCCCCTGTGCACGTGCATGTCGGGCGCAACGGCGCTTTTTTTGACGACCGCACCTTTGGGCGCGATGGAACCGAAGAGAATCGCGATGCCGCCGGTGGGGGAATACGGCTCTTCCAGGCTGCGGATGACATTATGGTCATACACACGCGCATGCCTCAGGTTTTCCTGCATGGGGTTGCCTGTCACCGTCATTAGAGATCCGTCAATTAAGCCGCCGCGTAGCAACTCGCTCATCACGCCGTATACGCCGCCCGCGTTGTTGAGGTCTTGCATATGGTGGTGCCCTGCAGGCGCAAGCTTACACAGGTTCGGGATACGTGCATTGATCTCGTTGATGCGTTTGAGGGAAAGCGTAACCTTCGCTTCATGCGCGATGGCGGGCAAATGCAGCACCGTATTGGTGGAGCAGCCGAGGGCCATATCCACACACAATGCATTTTCGAACGCTTCCGGGGTGAGGATATCGAGCGCACGGATGTCATGCTCGAGCAAATACATGATTTGCTCGCCCGCGGCCTTTGCAAGGCGCAGACGCTGCGCGTACACGGCGGGGATGGTGCCGTTGCCGGGAAGCGCAATGCCGATGGCTTCACACAGGCAGTTCATGGAGTTTGCGGTGAACATGCCGGAGCAGGAGCCGCAGCCTGGGCAGGCGTTGTCTTCATAATAGGAAAGCTCGGCTTCATCCATCTTGCCGGCGTTGATGGCGCCAACCGCTTCAAATACGCTGTTAAGATCGATGTTTGTTCCATCCCGGCCGGGGAGGGAAAGCATGGGGCCGCCGGAAACGAATATGGAGGGAAGGTTCAGCCTTGCCGCCGCCATCAACATGCCGGGGACGACCTTATCGCAGTTGGGGATGAACACCAGCGCGTCAAAGCAGTGCGCGCGGGCCATGCACTCCACCGTATCCGCGATCAACTCCCGGGAGGCCAAGGAATACTTCATTCCCTCGTGCCCCATGGCGATGCCGTCGCACACGGCGATGGTGTTGAATTCCACAGGGGTGCCGCCCGCAGAAAGTACGCCGTCCTTCACCGCGCGGGCAATCTGCTGCAGATGGATATGCCCCGGCACGATCTCATTGAAGGAGTTGACGATGCCGATCATAGGCTTCTTAATCTGCTTGTCGGTCAAACCGGTCGCCTTTAATAGCGAGCGGTGCGGTGCGTGGGCTATGCCGTCTTTTACTGCGTCACTTCTCATATTTTTCCGCTTTCTGCCAGCTCATCATTTTGCGCAGCTCCGCACCGGTTTTTTCAATCAGCAGGTTGCTTTCCTGGCGGCGTACGGCATTGAAATGCGGCCTGTTCGCCTGGTTCTCTAAAATCCAGTTGCGGGCAAACGTGCCGTCCTGAATTTCATGGAGAACTTTTTTCATTTCCTTGCGGGTCTCTTCGGTGATGATGCGCTTGCCGGTCTGATAATCGCCATACTCCGCGGTATCGCTGATGGAGTAGCGCATGTAGGAGAGGCCGCCCTTGACCACGAGGTCGATAATGAGCTTCATCTCATGCAGGCACTCAAAGTACGCGTTTTCGGGCTGGTATCCGGCTTCCACAAGCGTATCGAAGCCTGCCTTGATGAGTTCCGTCACGCCGCCGCACAATACGGCCTGCTCGCCAAAGAGGTCGGTCTCGGTTTCTTCGCGGAAGGTGGTTTCCAAAATGCCGCCGCGCGCGCCGCCGATGCCCATGGCGTAAGCAAGCGCAACTTCGCGTGCTTTGCCGGTGGCGTCCTGGCTGACGGCGATGAGGCAGGGGACGCCCTTGCCCTCGTTATACTGGCTGCGCACGGTGTGACCGGGGCCCTTGGGGGCGATCATGATGACGTCCACATCCTTGGGCGGCACGATCTGGCCGTAATGGATGTTGAAGCCGTGTGCAAACGCCAGCGCCGCGCCGGACTTCAGGTTGGGCGCGATATCATTTTTATAGAGGGCGGCCTGCTTTTCATCGTTGACGAGGATCATGATCACATCCGCATCCCGTACGGCATCCGCCGTGACCTTTACGGTAAGGCCGGCTTCGCGGGCGGCCTCGGCGGACTTGGAGCCTTCATACAGGCCGACGACGACGTTCACGCCGCTGTCCTTCAGATTGAGCGCATGGGCATGGCCCTGGCTGCCGTAGCCGATGACCGCAACGGTTTTTCCGCTCAAGAAGTTCAGATCGCAGTCTTTTTCGTAGTACATCGTTGCCATAATTGTTATCCTCCAAATTTTTTTATTTATCGTGCTCCGTACCTGTCATTCGCCGTCAATCAGGCAGTAATTGCTTCTGCCCATGGCGGAGGGGCCGGTGCGGGACATTTCTACGATGCCGTATGCCTTGAAATATTCTAAGAACGCGTTGAGCTTGGTGGGTTCGCCGGTGATCTCGATGAGCAGCGAATCCGGCGAAAGGTCGATCACGTTCGCGCGGTAGGTGTTTGCCGCTTCCACAAGCTCGGAGAGCTTGCCGGGCGCAAGCTTTACCTTTACGATCATCAGTTCGCGCTGCACCGTCTGGTTGGGGTTCATCAGCTGCACCAGGCGCACGTCCTCAAGCTTTTGGAGTTGCTTGACGATCTGCTCCTTGATATAGTCGTCGCCCTGCGCCACGATGGTCATTCTGGAATACTCCGGGTCGTCCGTAACGCCCACCGTCAAGCTGTCTATGTTGAAGCCGCGCCGTGCAAACAGGGCGGAGACCCGCGTCAATACGCCAAAGTGGTTTGCAACCAGCAGGGAAACTACGAATTGCTGCTTTTCCATATAACCATTCCTCCCGTTACCGCAAAATGATATCATTGATGCCCTGGTTGGGCGGAATCATCGGTAAGACCCGCTCGTCACAGTCAATGACGCAATCGATGAGCGTCGGCGTGTTTTGCGCAAACGCAACCTCTATACAGCGGTCGAATTCCTCTCTGGTTTCAGCCTTGCACCCTTTTGCGCCAAACGCATCGGCAAGCTTTGCAAAATTCGTCTTGCGATGCAGCGTGGTGTTCGAATACCGGCCTTCAAAAAACAACGTCTGCCACTGCCGCACCATGCCCAGCACACCGTTGTTGAGCACGACGACGATGATGGGCAGATCGTTTGAAACAGCGGTCGCAAGCTCGTTCATGTTCATATGGAAGCTGCCGTCGGAAGTAAAGAGAACGGTGCGCTTGCGCCCGGTGGAGATACAGGAGCCGATTGCCGCCCCCATGCCAAAACCCATCGCGCCCAAACCGCCGCTTGTGATGAATGTGCGGGGGTCCTTGAAGCGGTAGTACATCGTCGTCCACATCTGGTGCTGGCCGACGTCGGTCGCCACGATTTCATCCGGCTTCATGCGCTTGGATACGCCCTCAATCACATATTCCGGCGTCAGTTCGCCCGCACACATGGCAATATTGTTTTCCGGGCAGCGCTTCATGGCCGTGACTTCCTCCGCCCATTCCTCATGCCGCTGCTGGGGCAGACGGTCCGCTAAAATGTTGAGCACGGTTTTTACGTTGCCGACGATGCTTCTGTTTACCGTAATGTTTTTGCTGATCTCGGCGGGGTCGATATCGATGTGCAACACCATCCTGCCTCTGGAGAATTCAGATTTGTCGCCGGTTGCCCTATCTGAAAAACGGGTGCCCACCGCGATGAGAAGATCGCTTTCGTTGAGCGCCTTGGTGGAGGCGAACCTCCCGTGCATGCCCATCATGCCTAAAAAGCGCGAGTTGTCTGCAGAGACGGAGGTGCGGCCCATCATGCTGGTGCCAATGGGGGCATCCACCTTATCCGCAAAGCGGGCGAGTTCCTTCTGCGCGTCGGAAAGTACCACGCCGCCGCCGCAATAGATATACGGCCTTTTTGCGGAGAGGATCATTTCAACGGCCCGTTCGATTTCCTCTTCCCTGATGGCGGGCTGGGGACGCCGCTGTTGCTTTTCCTGCGGTTCATACTCTGCCTTTGCAATCTGCACGTCCTTGGGGATATCCACAAGCACCGGGCCGGGACGGCCGGAGATGGCGACCTGGAACGCTTCGCGCAAAGTGGCCGCGAGCTTGTTAACGTCTTTTACGATGTAGTTGTGCTTGGTAATAGGCATGGTTACGCCCGCGATATCCACTTCCTGAAAGCTGTCCCGCCCCAAGAGCGCTACGGCGACATTGCCTGTAATCGCTACAACCGGTGTGCTGTCAAAATAAGCGCAGGCGATACCGGTGACGAGGTTGGTAGCCCCGGGCCCCGAGGTCGCGATGACCACGCCCGTTTTCCCACTGGCGCGCGCATACCCGTCCGCGGCGTGCGCCGCGCCCTGCTCATGGCAGGTCGTGTAATGCGTGATCCGGTCGCTGTACTTGTAGAGTTCATCATAGATATTGAGTACGGTTCCGCCGGGGTATCCAAAAACCGCGTCAACGTCCTGTTCCAGCAGCACTTTTAGGATGATCTCCGCACCAGATAACAACATGTCTTTTGCCTCCCGTACAAACTTGTGTAAAACGGCGCCGTTGCCGTGCGTTTTGTATTCAAAAAGGCCCTGCAGTGTGTTCACTGCAGGGCCTCTCAGGTTCGTTAAGCCTACCCGTCTATGCAGCTATCCACTTATTAACACGACCAAAACCCCGGACTACAAGTACGAGCCCGAGGAGAAGAATGCTAATAAGGATAATGCCGCTTGTAAACGGTGACAACATATTTGATACCCTCAAATCAAGTTTTTATAAAAATAACACACCATAAAGTAAAAGTCAAACGATTTTCTATAAATTATTCATTAAATTCGCATATTGTTCGGCACAAATACTGTTCAGCCTCGAAAAAAGCACGATCTTTGGAGGATTGCCGAATTCGATATCATATATTTTTTGCGCAGTATGCATTTTTATATACGCTGTCCGAAATCAGCTGGAAGAAGTGGGGGACAGGCGTGTGATAACGCATCGTCTCCCTGCCGCAGTACGCCGTCCTTTGGCACGGTATTCGCCATAAATTCCGTCATGCAGCGCCAGTAGCGCTTTGGCATATGTCCCATGCGGCAACGGGGATTGTGCCGGCCTTCCACCTCGATGGTGTCATAAAAAAGCCGCCAAAGCGCGCGGTACTTTCGTTCCTCCTCGTCCGGGTCCGGCATGGAGAAGGCATCCACATCTGCAATCTCCCATGCGCCGCTTTGGTGCAGCAGCGCCATGGAGTGGGTATTATCATATAGTACAAACCGCTCGTTTGGATAGCGGCTACAAAAATGCGGCGCAATGATGGGCAGAACGATGTTCTTGGGTTCAATCATGGAGACAAGTACGCCATTCGCCTCGGAAAAGCGAACAAATCCGGTCAATAAATGGGCCTCATTCCCTAAATGCCGCACCGCTTCCGTTAAAGCGTGTACGGTATCATCTGTGAGCATGCGCAGGACAACAGGCCCTTTTTCGTACCCCAGGCGAAGAAACCGCAGCAGAAGGAGTTCCTTTTGTGCGTGGCATGTCAAAAAGGCGCGCCGCACAAAATCTGCTGCTTCCGCTCCGAGCTTTTGGGGGATGGAGCGGCGCACGCGGCGCGCACGGTCCGAAATGGTTGCAATATGCTTTACCGGCAGCAAAAAAGGAAGTTCCTTTGTATCCGCCAGAATGTCCGTAGGAATCTCCCGGGAATTGTAGCTTTCAAACACGCAGCACAGGAGACCGTCAAATGTGCCGTCATAGCAATAAATCAGGGGCTGTTCACATGGGCGCTCATGGACGTCACGCACCGTCTTTTCACCTCCTGCCATGTTGGCTCACCGCTGGTATTCCTTCGAAAAAGCGCCTTGCAGGGAGCAAAATCCGGCAAAATCCGCCGCATTCGCCCATGCAAATGGACCCTACAGCTGTCCGCTCAGGCATTTGTATAGCTCCTCCCGCGCAAAAGCAGGCTGCTCAAACAGGGAAGTCTGCCGTGGCGCAAACAGGGCGTTTTGCGCCTGCTTTCCCTTGGCCTGCTCGTTCAGTAGCGCCAAGAGCAGGGGGTCTTGGTTGATATCCATACCATGGCTTCGCTGCCCCTTGCAGGTAATAAAATACTGCGCCCGCTTGAGCACCACGCCCAGTTTTTTGAGGCCCGCAAAATCAAGGCTGCCCACTCTTCGCGCAACAACAATGCGTTGTGCGCTCCGCACCCCGATGCCCGGCACACGCAGCAGCATTTCATACGGCGCGCGGTTGATTTCAATGGGGAAAAAGGCCGGATGGTTGAGCGCCCAGTTGCACTTGGGATCAATAAACGGATTGAACGTGGGGTGCGCTTCGTCTAAGATTTCCGAAGCTTCAAAGCCGTAAAAGCGCAGCAGCCAGTCCGCCTGATAGAGCCGGTGTTCCCGCAACAGCGGAGGCTTTGCATCGAGCGCGGGGAGGAGCGCATGCTCCGTCACCGGCATATAGGCGCTGTAAAACACGCGCTTGAGACGGTACCCCTGATACAGCTTTTCTGTCAGGTTTAGAATATGAAAATCGCTTTCCCCGGATGCCCCCACGATCATCTGGGTGCTTTGCCCGGCGGGCACAAACTTTGGCGCGCTTTTGTAGCGTACAAGCTCCTGGGTGCTTTCTGCAATGCGGCCCCTGATAAACCGCATAGGCGCTAAAATGGAATGCTTGGATTTGTCGGGTGCGAGTCTTGTCAGGCTTTCCTGTGAGGGGAGCTCAATGTTCACGCTCATACGGTCGCACAGCATGCCAAGCCGCTCTATGAGCGCATCGCTTGCGCCGGGTATGGCTTTTGCGTGGATGTAGCCGTAGAATTTGTATTCCTCGCGCAGGATCTTGAGTGTTTCGATCATACGCTCTACCGTGTAATCGGGGCTTTTCAATACGCCGGAGCTCAGAAAAAGCCCTTCAATATAGTTGCGGCGGTAAAACGCGATGGTGAGTTCCGCAAGCTCGCGCGGTTCGAACGTGGCGCGCGGAGCGTCGTTGGAACGGCGGTTGACGCAGTACGCGCAATCATATGTGCAGGCGTTGGTCATGAGTACCTTCAGCAGGGAAATGCAGCGCCCGTCGCCCGCGAAACTATGGCAAATGCCGCATGCAACAGCGCTGCCGATGCCGTCTTTGGCGGAAGCGCGGTCCGTACCGCTTGATGTGCAGGCGACGTCGTACTTCGCCGCATCGGTTAAAATTTTCAGCTTGTTATAAACGTCCAAAGTGGTTCACGCTCCTTAGATGTCATACTTATCATATAATAGAACATATGTTCTTGTCCAGTGTATTGCGCATATTTTGTACCCAATGCGGCCATATGATACCGCCTCCAAAACTCATACGCCGGTTTGGCGCAAAACGGGGAATGGTATCAATATAAAAATGGCGTTGATTGTAGTTACGCAACTTTAGAATAGATAGGAGCATGCAAAATGGATAACTTTACGTTGATGCAGTTCTTTGAATGGAATATCGAAAACGATGGCAGGCACTGGGACCGCCTGAAAGATGAGGCGCATACACTCAGGCAGATGGGCATTTCCGCCGTATGGATTCCGCCCTGCACAAAGGCCGCAGGGCAATACAGCGTGGGATATAACGTGTATGATCTTTATGACCTGGGTGAGTTCGAGCAAAAGGGCACCGTCCGGACAAAATATGGCACAAAGGAACAGCTTCTTGCGGCAATCGAAGAAGCGCACCGCCAGGGTATCAAAGTGTATGCGGACGTTGTCCTCAACCACAAATCGGGTGCGGATGAAACGGAAACGTTCCTGGCGATTGAAGTGGACGCAAACGACCGCCTGCATGAACTTTCTGAGCCCCATGATATTGAAGGATGGACCCGGTTTACCTTCCCAGGCAGGGGGGGTACATACTCCGGCTTCCAATGGAACTACACGCATTTTACCGCAACGGACCGGGACGAGCGCACTTCCAGGAACGCCATCTTCAAAGTGTATGGGGAAGGAAAGGTCTGGGCGGAGCATGTGGACGATGAAAAAAACAATTACGATTATCTGATGGGCGCTGATATTGACTACCACAATGAATATGTGGTGGAAGAAATCAAGCGCTGGGCGACATGGTTGATTGACGAATTGCATGTGGACGGATTCCGGATTGACGCCGTCAAGCATATCGATCAGGCGTTTCTCAAACAGCTGATCAGCCATGTGCAGGCGCATACATCCGGCCAGTTTATGGTGATCGGCGAATACTGGCACAGCCACGAGGCAAAGCTCAACCATTTTATTGATGTTTCGGACCAGGCGCTGCATTTATTCGATGTGGCGCTGCATGCTCGCTTTCATGAAGCGTCGCATGGCGGGCGGGACTATGACCTCCGGCATATATTCGATGGAACGCTCGTTGCGACCAACCGCTTTCGTGCCGTCACGTTTGTGGACAATCACGATTCACAACCCGACCAGACGCTTGCTTCCTGGGTGGAGGATTGGTTCAAGCCCATTGCCTATGCGTTGATCTTGCTCAGAGCGGACGGCATCCCTTGCGTGTTTTATGGGGACTATTATGGGATTGTGGGGCAGGTACCGCCCAAAAGGGAGAAGCTTGATCCGCTGCTCTATGCAAGGAAGCATCTGGCCTACGGCGAACAGACGGACTATTTTGATCATGGAAATGTGATCGGCTTTCTGCGCAAAGGAGATCTGGGGCATCCGGATTCCGGGATTGCCGTCATCATCAGCAATGGGGAAGAGGGCACCAAGGAAATGTCCTTTGGCAGCAATCATGCCGGGCGGACGTTTTTTGATCTTGCCGGAAACCGTAAGGAGGAGATTATGCTCAACGAGGAAGGTACGGCGACGTTTCCCGTCAATGGCGGCTCCGTCTCTGTCTGGGCAAGCATTGCCCATAAAAAGGCGGATGGAATAAATGCAGTTAGATTATTGTAGGTGCGGCCATACTACCTAATGTGGTTGTTTGCAGGAAGGCGGCTTTATCAACGAAGAGCGAGAGGTATATACCGTCTCGCTCACGCAACGTTGCTTTATTGTTTTATCAATAGGCTGATTTACCAACGCGTATGTGGCGTCAAACTTTATCAGGCAGTTTGGTGTATAAAAATTTCAATTCCGGGTCATCCGGCGTGATGGATGTTAGCCCATCCAGCAATGTCTTTGCCTGTGCCCATTCCTGCGACTGTAGTAATAAGAGAATATTGTTCTTCACATTGCGGGACAATAGGCGCATTTCATCCATAGGGGAAAGGGGAACCTGGGTTCGCTGCGCTTCAATATTCTTTGCCATATAACGGGCAAGCTCTTCTAAACTCTCCTGAAAAGAAAGCGCTTGTCTGATCGACCGCACTTCCATCTCCGGTCGTCCCTCTTGTTTATATTTGAGAGCCTGTGTCAGGAAATAGGCTGCTCTTGCACTTCTTCCGAGATACCTGCATCGTTCAGCTGAAAAATAGTCCGACGGGCTGAGCAGGCGGTAATAGGCTGCGTTGGTTTTTACATATTGGGCAAACGCGGCATCAAAGGCGGCTGCTTCTGGCGAGCCTTTGATCAGGTCCATTAACGAATCAAACTGAATGTTTGCTTTCAGAAACAGTATCTCCGGCGAATCAGGAGTCCAGAATTGCTGAAGGAAGGTCACGAGCGCTTCCCGCTCTGAGCGGGGAAATTTCTGAAGCAATAGGATCCCGGTTGCTTCCCATGCCTCTATGAAAAGTTTGCCTACCAGCGGCTTTGGGCTTACCTTGTTGCGGTAGCAGAAGGTTAATAGAGCATCTGTCGGTGTGCTCCCGTTCTCCAATGCAATGTATTCCTTCACCAGAGCGGGGAGCTCCTGCATACGATTTTCCCGCTCGGCCAGCAGCAGCTTCTGCATGGTGATACGGGGGTGATTGAGCGGAAGTTGGGAAAGTACCCGGATGCCATCCCATATTTTATCTGCATCGCTCATTTTGTATTTCGAGAGTGATTCCTCAGAGATGCGCAGAAAATCGGATAGTATTTTGGATGATCTTTGCAGGCTGGGGTGCAGTTCCTTGCAAAGCATATTTAGTTTGCCCGACGCAAGCGCTGTCTCCACAGCCGGAGCCATACAAGCGGATAAAAATATATCGGCCTTCTCGCCATTTAAGCAATACCGATGAATGTAGCTCATCGCTTTATCCCAACGAACAAGTGACTTGCACAACTGCATGGCGCGGTGCAGCATATAAATCCTCTGATCATCGCTGATGCCTGCTTTTAGAGACATTACCAATTGATCGAGGAGTTTGTCAGGGTTTCGATCGAGAATGTCAACGTTCGTGAAATAAGCGTCCGCATACGCAAGATACTTTTCCTCTGTGACAAGAGGAGAGTCCATGCTTTGCAGGATCAGGCAGATCATCGCTTTAGATAGTTCGGTTACATGGGGATGGTTGAGGAAAATCTCCACCGCATCCAGCATTGTCCCGATTTCGTTAAGCTGATAGAGCATTTTAATATAGTTAACGACAATCTGCCCCATATAGGCTGTGGTGCTCTCTAGACCAAATTCCAGTGCCCGCTCGCAAAGCTCCCGGGCTTTTTGATGCTCCCGGATGGCAATGTACTCCTGGCAGAGCTGCAGGATATTCCTTATATCCCGAGGATTTTCGTCCAGCATCTCCAAAAGGGGAGGGATGTTGCGCTTGCTGTGGGCAATGTACTCTGCGTTAGAGTCATATACATATCCATAATGATGCACAAAACAATCCAATTGCTTGACAGGAGCAAAGTGCTCCAGATATTCATGCATTTTATTTTTGAAAATCACATGGGCGTTTCTGCGCGCCATGCGGCACACCATGCCGTCGGAATAAGTGCTTCCTGTGCGGTCATCGTAATTTCTTTGATCGTATAGGCAACTGTTATATGAACCGTCATCGCGTTTTAAAAACTCGATAATAGGGGTCACATCCTCAAACCACTCATCGTCGTCCAAATACAAAAACCATTCGCCCCTGGCCAGCTTCAACCCTGCGTTTCTGGCTGCGGAAAAGTCATTGCACCAGTGAAAACGCACAATCTGATCGGTGTATTCCCGCGCAACCGTCAAAGAACCGTCGGAGTTTTCCTCGCCAACGGTATCCACAACAATTAGCTCGCTATTGAGCTGTTCCAGCAAGGGCTTGATAGAATTCAGACACTTGCGGATAGTATCAATGCGGTTGGAAACCAAGAGGGAAATGGTGAGTTTGATTGGGCTTTTGATAAAGGTGACAGGGGGGATTTTCCCTTCCCGGAAACCGTACATACGTGCTTTCATAACGTTCTCCTGTTTTCTATATTCAAAATGACTGCTGCAATTCCATTACATCAGGGTCGTTCGGAATAAGCTCCACAAGCTCATTAAGACTGCCCCTGGCTTCATCCATCCGGCTTTGCTCAAAGAAAAGGCGTACACGCAGCTTCTTGAAAAACAGCCAAGCATCCGCATTTTCGACTGCGGCGGACAACAGTTCGCCTGCGCTGCAGTAGCCATCAACCAGCTTGCCCGGGACCTCGTCCAACGCAAGCAGCCAGTCTGCCACCGTCGAAAACAACTCCTTCCGCTGCGAAGACATCCTGGTGACGGAACCGATGCCTAAGCCGAAATGATCTTTTGCCATAAGTTGCCCGGTATACTCGTGGGTAATTATATCGGTGACGCCCACGATCTTTTCCTGCGCCGAAATTTGGGCGTTCAGGAGGACATTCAACGTGTCCTTGAGCGCATTCATGTAAACACAGAATAGAAAATCTTCGTTTTGGGGGCTGACAGTCCCACATTTTTCGATAAGAAAATTGTGTGCAGCTTCATGCAGGATGCGGTCGGAAACAATCCGTCTCTTGTCAAACAGCTTGTAGGAAACACTTTGCGAAGATACGTAGTATTTATATAACGATTCGGCAAATACGCCCACGCGAGCGGCCTGACGAAGGGTTTTCAAGACAAACATTGTATCCCAACCGTATGAAACGCCCTTAAACGATTCTCGCGATAAGTCGCAGCGCTTGATGATCGGAAGCCGGAAGAGTTTCCCCCAGATGGTGCGAAAAAATTGGTGATAATATGCAAAATACTCGGCAAACCTGTCGCCTTCTAAAATGAATTCCTGTGAAAGGCACCTAACTCCAGCCAGTCTCCCAGTCTTTGCATCAACAAAATCCGAGCCGCAGGCGGCGATGTCGAGATGTTTTTCACTCATAAAAGCAATCATTTTTTCAAGAAAATCAAGCTTGTATTCATCATCGGCATCCAGCGTACAGACAACGTAAGCATCGGGATAAGTTTCCGCGCAATGAACAAAAAACCAGCGAACCTCATAGCCGTCAGGGATGTTATTTACATCATTGTGAAGCACCTTGATACGGTCATCGCGTTTCGCATATTCGGATATGATGTCCAGCGTCCCATCCGTCGAGCCGTTGTCCAGCACATAGTAAATCAAATTCCCATAGCTTTGGTTCAATATACTATCCATCGCCTTACGAATGGTTTTTTCGGCATTGTAGGCCTGTGTATATACGATAATCCCATCAATGGTCATAGTTGTATCCTTTCCAACTCCTCCTGTGTAAAGGTATCAATCGCTTCGGAAGGCAACCTGGTCGACACATCTCTTTCTTTAAACTTCTTTTCATACAGGCGATTGCCTTCGCCGTATCGATGATCTTGTCAAGCATTCGCTTTACGGTAAACTTGGTGCCGTATATGATTACACTCCTTTTCATACTAGCCTCCATTGAGAACGGAAATCAATATCTTGGAAGGCATGCCTCCGGCAGATAGTATTCGTGCCCGAACATGTCTTATAAACTCCCCACGCTCCGCCAGATTGCGAAACTGCGGATCACAGCCATTGCGCAGCAACATATTCGTCATTTCTGTGCAAGAAAACATCTCGGTTATATAGCCCAATTTGCGCACATCCGGCAAATTCGAGGCATCAAGCAAATTCAACAGGTGTTCGCACCAGCCCAAATAAATCGCTGCGATATAGTCCTCGTTCAGTTTGCCGATCTCGCCGAACTTCCTCAAAAAATGGCGTATAATGTCCGCATGTTCCTGCAACACGGGAATATGCTCCCCACGAAACGTCCCGGTATATGAATCGGAAAACCGATAATATCGGAACAATGTCTCGGCCAAGACTCCTATCCGGTCGGAGAGTGAAATAATTCCCAGAGTATCCTCAAAATCGACCAGCGAGCTGCGGCGGAGCCCCATTTCAGCTGCGCCAAACCATTCCTTAAGCAACCGAAGCTTATAAATCTTCCCCCATCGTTCGATGTAAAAGCGACGGTAGCTTATAAACTGGTCGGCAAACTCTCTTCTCTGGACAACAAAATCCTGATCTACTCTTCGGTTACTAATAACACCGCCTGTCGCATTGTCAACAAGATCAATGCCGCACGCGGCAATATCGAGATTATTTGCTTTCATGAATAAAAATGTCTTCTCAAAAAAGCCGGGCAGATACTCGTCGTCGGCATCCAGATGAACAAACCAACCGGCCTCTGTGCACCGACGAAGCGCCGACATCACTAGGGCAGTGCCCGACGGAATATTCATGCCCAGATGAATCGGATAAATCCATGGGCATTCTTCCGCGAATTTATTTATGATCGCGCCTGTACTGTCGGTTGATCCGTTATTAATCAGGAGATACATGGGCTTTAGCCCGCAAAAATTCTGTGCAAGAATACTTTTGACAGCGCGCGCAATAGTATTTTCGGCATTGTAAGCCTGCGTGTAAATTACAACCTGAGACATCATACGCTTACCACGTGAGCTGCTGCGCAGCCGGGAATCGCTTGGAAAGATCGCTTGTACCCTGGTCTCCTGAACAATAGTCGCAGGCGGCCAGATAACGGCGGTGTTCTATGGCGCGGAACTTAGCACGCTTTTCTTCTACTGTTTGGGCGGCGAGCAGATCGACATAATCATTGGGATCATCGGGGATTAGCCCAAGCTCCGTACCCCTCTGTGAACGGGAGCACCAGTGAACTTTGCCATCCCGAGTGCGCCAGTTGCCGTGCATGTCCCGCGTGGTTGCGCAATTTTTATAAATACGCTCCAATTCCGATTCGGTTCTGTTTTGATATTTCCATTCGCCGAAGTCAACCCACCCATTAAACGACTGCTGACCGCCGTAATATGTTTCAATTTTTAGTGTCGTGCCACTCTCCCGAAGCACGGACAGGATATCCTGCTCCCTTTCGGGATTGATGCCATAACGTGAAACCTGAATTACAATTTTATCGCGGTAACGGTTGAGCATCTTAAGCAGCCTCTGAGACGGCATAATCGTGCAGTTGGTAAAGAGCATCAGCCTACCGAAGCTGGCGTCATAGTCCATACACACCTCCACCAAATTCGGGAGTTCCGGGTGCAAAAACGGCTCACCTCCGCCGGTGAGGTGCAGGGTATCAACGGAACCCACAACCTCAAAAAATGACGCTAGAATACGCCGCATTTGTTCGGCCGTGATATCCGGAAATGGCTTGTTTTGCGGAATATATTCGCAACACAGCTTGCACCTGAGGTTGCAGCGCGTTGTGATGATGATGGAAAATTTCCCAAGTTTGAACATAAGAATGCCTCTGTTATGATTTTTTAGAGTGTCTCCCTGTACTTTTTCGAAAATTGTATGCGTACGGCTTCCCCGCCCGTCAATTGGACTGCAGGCTTATAACGTGCGCTGTCATCGTGGATGCCATTGCAAAACCGGCAGGCTGAGAGAGCCTTTTTAAAGGAAATTTGACCAATTTGCAACCTGATTTCTTCAAGGGAACGTTTTTCGTCAAGGAAGTTCACAACCTCGTCTCCAGCCACGGCAAGCCCCAACTCGTTATATACCCGGGATGCGGGGCAAAAGTATATCAGCCCGCCAATGATCTCCATGACACCTTTGAGCTTTTGTGCCCACGCACACTTTGCAAACATGGAAATTGCCCCTTGCTCATCGTGTTTTGGTCCATATTCTCCGTATAAATCAACCCACCCGTTGCAATAGGGATTATCGTCGTAGTCGCGCAATTCGTAACGAATCCCCTCGCGCTCCAGAAGCGCACACATCTCATGGGCCTTAGGGGATAAGCTGCCGTAATCATCGATGATAAAGCGGATTTTGTCTCCAAACAGCTTCGCCGCGTTAAGAACCTCCTGATCGGGCAGAATTGTTCCATTCGTGATGACGGGCGCTTCCACTCCAATCTGCCCAACATAGTGGGAGAGATGTTCAAGAATGGCCGCCAGGTCCTTTCTAAGGAATGTCTCGCCGCCCTCCAACGAAAAATAATGAATGGTACTCGATATCTGAAAAAGCCTATCGATTTCGTGCTTAATAAACTCCAGGCTGGGGTAATATTTGTGCTCATAATAGGGCGCCTGTACACAGCAATGTTTGCATTTAAGATTGCAGCCCAGCAGCAAAATCAAAGAAATTCGCTCGAGCTTAAAATCGTTCATGGTCTTCATAAAATAGCCTCCCGGACTTTGCTTATTCTTCAGCGATGAACTACTCTGCAGGCTTATATTGGGGAACAGAATTGTGTAAATATTGGAAACTTGCGCAGGACGAATGTGGAACAAACAAACTCATCCATTCCCTCTCGAAATCCCAAATATACGGGCAACCCCAAAACTCCTCGCGGTGTTCGCTCAGCTCCCGTTTCATCACCGCGAGTTGGCGCTCACACTCCACAGGCTTCAGCCTGCTGATCTTTTCAACCATTGAAATCATAAACGACCATTCAAAATACCGCCACGCTGCTGCATTGTTCGGAAAATGGACACAGAGCCAGTCCGTCCGCTCTCTGTAGACCCGCAGGTATTCATCAAGCGTCTCGAAGTCCAGCAGGCTGTGATTCGTCGTCCATGCGGAGTTGTTCCTTTCATGCCGGTAAAAGGTGTACTTCGGCAAGCCGTGGTATGCCACCTTGCTGGCCTTGCCGAGGATTTTTGGCATCAGCTCTATATCGTCATACTTCGATGTTTCGGAGAAGCGGATTCCCGCAAACAGCGAGCGCTTTATGAGCTTTGTGGGAAATTGAACATTGTACTTTTTTCGCCACAGGAGTTCTGTCAAAGCCTCCTCGGCGGTCATGACGCTCTTCTCGTCAAATACTTTATCGGCGGCACCGCAAATGGACACATCCGCATTGTGCTCGGTTGCGAGATCCAGCAAGAACTCCAAAAAGTCCGGCTCGCAAAAATCATCGTCGTCAACAAAGGCGATATAGTCGCCAACGGCTGCATCCAGTCCCGCGTTGCGCCCGGAGCCGATATTGCCGCGTTCCCGATGAATCACGCGGATACGGGAATCCTTTGCCGCGTATTGGTCGGCGATCTCGCCGCTGCGGTCAGTGGAGCCGTTGTTTACGATTATAAACTTAAAATCGCAGAAGGTCTGGGCAAGGATGCATGCAATCATGCGCCCCACCAGCGTTTCCCGGTTATAGGTCAGCATGATAACAGAAATCATATTTCCCACACTCTCCATTTCACTTTACCGGTTTTCTATAAATAACAGCAGGTGTTATCCCGCTGCGTGTCCATGCATTGCCATTTACCTCTTCCAATCTCTTTGCATATTTATTTTTTCGGCATAAATTGCAAAAACTAAAGCCCCAAAATAATACTGCCAGCGTGTCCCAATAACGGGAAAATTATGTATTTTTATAATAATAGATATTACAATGATAGTAACGATGTATTTATACCCTATTGCAGAAGACATAATTAGGCTAGACGAAAGGAAATCTAATGAAACGCAAACTAAAAATTCTAACGACGCTATTGGCAATACTTGTAATAAGTTCATTCTTATCTAATGCAGCTGCAATCGAATTTTCTACATGGACACCAAAATCAAGCATGCTAGAGGCCAACCGTGCCTTTGGATCAGTTTACTTAAACGGAAAAATATATGTATTTGGTGGCTATATAAATCATGCTGCATCAAATAAAGTTGTAGAATATGATATTGCTTCAGATACTTGGGCTTACAAAAACAATATGTCAACTGCCAAAATGTTTCCTAATGTTGCCGAGGTAGACGGGATTGTCTATGTAATGGGAGGACGTAGTGAAGTAGGCACACAAGCCTATAAATCAAATGAAGCATATGATCCCACGACGGGCACTTGGTCACCTAAAGCGGATATGCCTGTGGCGCTTCAGGCGTGTGGAGTATCGGTAATAGGCAGAAAAATATACATCATAGGCGGATATGCTACTACTGGCGTGGTAAATACAATATATGTATATGACCCGGATTCAGATACTTGGTCAAAGAAAGCCGACATGCCTACCGCAAGAGGTAACATCGCCACTGCCGTTTTAAACAATAGTATTTATGCGTTTGGAGGGCAGATACACAATGGTTCAATAACCAATACTGCGAAAGCTGTACAAGTGTATGATACGGTAACAGACACTTGGTTATCAAAGAACTCGATGCCTGGTACAGTTGCCAATTCCGGCGCATTTGTATACAATAAAAAAATATATATATTAGGTGGCAATACTGCTGTCAACTCAAGTTGGACCACTCAAAGCAGTATACAAGAATATGATCCGGTTAATGATTCTTGGACTGTAGTTGGCACACTGCCTTCACCAAATCATGTTTTTGGTCTAAGTCTTATTAATAATAGGATTTATATTTATGGGGGTGGTAACTTTGATACTGCTTCTAATATAGAAGAAAATTATAATAGTGTGGCAGCATGCAACCTTTCTTCAATAATTATTGCTCCAAACGCCCTTCTCCGGATCACTATGACAACTGGCGAAGAAAAAGAATACGAAATGGCGGCAGCTCAAATATCCCACTTTATCGCCTGGTACGGTAGCGGACTCAACAGCAATTCGATTTATACCATAAATAAAAACTATAACTTAGGTACGTTGGCGAGCCGTAAGGATATTCTTTTATATAATAAAATCGCTTTCTTTGAAGTAATGTCTTACAGCGATAAGGCGCCGATGGCAGGAACTAGTGATACATACACGACTTTGTTGAAAGTCACCATGGCAACGGGAGATATTTTAGAATATGAGGCAACAGATAGTCAGCTGGCCGCATTTACTTCCTGGTACAGCAGCGGAGGGGCAGACAAGCCGACGTTTACAATAAACAAGACATTTAATCTTGGACCATTTGTAAGTCGGGAGGTTTATCTAGTCTTTAATATGATCTCAGATATTGAAATAATAGATTATTAATATGTAAAGCCGCAGGAATCAGTTTCATACTGACCCTGCGGCTTTTCACTCTAAAAAACGAGTCTTGCTTTGGCTTCTTAGGGATAGATCTGCAGGTATTTATCAAGCGTCTCGAAATCCAGCAGGCTATGATTCAATCATGAAATGTCTGGGTGAGTATGCATTCGATCATATGCCCCACCGGCTTTTTACGATTATAGGTCGGCATGATAACAGAGATCATGTGTCTTTCCATACCTTCCATTCCGCCTTGCCCGTTTCCCATAGATGGTCGAGCATGCCCTTATCCCGCTGGGTATCCATGCATTGCCAGAAGCCGGTATGCCGATATACGCCCAGACGGCCATCGGCGCTCAGCCGCTCCAACGGGCGGCGTTCCAGAACGCAGTCGTCCCCGTCCAGATAGTCAAAAACAGCAGGCTCCATTACCATAAAGCCAGCGTTGATCCAATGGTTGTCCTCCTTGGACTTTTCTCGGAATCCGATGACGCAGTTTTTTTGTTCATCCACTTCCAAAACGCCGAAGCGTCCGCCCGGTTGAACCGCCGTCATCGTCGCCGCCATTTTGGACGACTGATGCTGACGGAGCAGAGCGTGGAGATCCACATTTCCGACGCCGTCGCCATAGGTCATCATAAAAGGCTCTTCCCCGACATATGGGCGGATCCGCCGGATGCGCCCGCCGGTTTGGGTATTAAGCCCGGTATCCACCACCGTAACCTTCCATGGCTCGGCAACATTGTTATGTATGATCATTTTATTGCCGTCGGAAAAATCGAATGTGATATCGGAACGGTGGAGATAGTAGTCTGCAAAATACTCCTTTATGACATAGCCCTTGTATCCGCAGCAGATGACAAACTCCTGAAAGCCGAAATGCGAATAGTATTTTAGAATATGCCACAGAATCGGCAGATTTCCGATCTCGATCATCGGTTTGGGGCGCAGATGGGATTCCTCGGAGATTCTGGTTCCAAGCCCTCCCGCCAAAATAACCGCTTTCATGATGTATCCACCCTTCTGATAAAACTGGCATATCTATTCTTTTCGGCATAAATCGCAGAAACTAAAGCGGATATGTATCTTTCATTGATGGTATGATATGTCATTAAAAAGCCCTTTTACTGAACGCATTTTTGCGCTATTCTGAGGAGCGCAGTTGAATAAGCGCCGCATAAATGGTTATTTTAGAAAAAAGAACTGTATATGAAACGAGGTGTTACAATGGGTATTCTCGCTTGGATTATTGTAGGTGCGCTCTCCGGCTGGATTGCAAGTAAAATTACTGGAAACGATGCGGAAATGGGCGCTGTCAAGAATATTGTCGTAGGGATTCTTGGCGCGTTTATCGGTGGCTTTGTCATGAATATGATCGGCGGCCAGGGCATTACCGGATTTACACTTTGGAGCGTCATCGTCTCTGTGATCGGCGCTGTGATCCTGCTTAGTATCATCAACCTAATTCGCAGAAAAAGATAAGATGGCTATGGTTTTATAAGGTTCGCGGCAGTGCCGCGGACCTTTTTGTATAAAGAAAACCACCCGCTAGGCGAGTGGTTCAAAAGAGCTTAAAGCTATTGAAGAAGAAGGAAAGACTCCTTTTGATTAGTCAAGCGGCCTGGCAACTGCAAGAAAGAACAAATCAAAAGGAGGCCATTCAAATGAATGACAATAAAAGCTAGCACATACGAAAGTATAGTTGACAAGACTACACAGGGTAACGGTCTGACGGGTGATGTATTGCCCGTCAAATTTTCCATATAATGTTCATCTTTTCGCTGGTGGCTTCCACGGTAGTAACCAGCAAATCCAGCACCCGCCGCATATCGTCAAAGCTCACGGCGTCCCATGCATCTAAGTAACCGGAAATCTGCCGTACCTGTTCCGGGGATATGTGTCTACCGTCAAGTCGGCAATCTCTTTGACAAGGGCTTGCTTACGGCTGTCCAGTTCTGCAATCCTCACATTGACGTAGGAGAGCAGGACATTGCTCGCCCCGGTCAGGCTGTCTGCCAGCTTTTCAATTTCGCTGTCCACCTGTACAAGTCCTACCTGCAAAGCGGTGATTTTCGGATTGCCCTTTGCCGCTTTTTTCAGTTCCGTCAGCGTCTTGTAGCTTTCCAGCTTTTTCACCATCTGCTGACACACAAGGCTTCTAGTTCAGCGGTGTAAATCTTCCCGCACCCGGCACAGCTTTATTGTCCAGCCGTTTCGTACAGCAGAGATATTGCGTCCCTACCCGGTTACAACAAGCTGGCAGCGGAAGAATTTCAGGTGATGATATGGGTGTTGGAAAATCCAAACTCTTAAATATCCTAAAGGCAAGAGCAGGAAGAAATGGAAGTAGAATTGTAATGTTTGGTTGTTAGCCATCTTAGCATTTCTTAATCTTTTAAAATGGTAAAAAATGCGATATTATTCTAATGGGGTTGGTAAACTTCCTAAACTAAAGAAAGGAGGGGTCGTTATGAAATCAATTAATCATTCAATCAAGAGAGGTATTTCCTCTCTTTAGTGAGGTGAAAATCATGAAAGAAAAAAAGGCACTGGTAGGACTTAACTTATCAGTATTCATGATGATGCTTGGCGTAGGCATGATCATGTCTCTACTTCCGAATAAAGTAATTGGATTTACTGGTTCAAGTTCCTCTGTGGGCTATATAGCCTCCGCATTCGCGATTTCTTACATCGTATTGCAGGTTCCGATTGGAAATCTCTCCGACAGATTTGGATTCAAGTCTTTTCTGATCGCTGGCTACTTGCTGTGCTCCCTAACTGGATTTCTGTATTACTTTTCAAACAGTGAAACACTTATTTTTATAGGTCGCATTTTTCAGGGAGCAGGCGAAGCCCCTATTTGGGCTCTGGCACCTGCATTACTGTCAATTCAGTTCCCAAATTCAAAAGGAAAGGCAATGGGTATATACAATGCGATCCTTCATATTGGACTGACAATAGGTCCACTTTTAGGAATTGTTTTTTTGAGATTCTGGTCAAGTGATCTGACTTTTCTGTTTTATGCTGTTGCATGCTTCGTAGGTGCCGTAATCACGTATCTTTATGTTGAGAATGCTAATAAGAGTAAAGTAGGAAATACCGAAACCATAAACATCAAAAATATTATTTCGTTGGCATCAGACAAAGCAATACTTATAGTGCTTTTAGGAATTACATTGTATGGTGCAGGATACGGTCTGTTTCTTACGAACATTCCGGCATTTTTATTAAGCGTCAAGGGGTACAGCCAGACATTTGTGCAGACGTTTTTCTCTTTGTTTTACTTGGCGATTAGTCTTTCTCAAATTGTAATCGGCCCGCTTTCAGACAAATGGGGAAGAAAAAAATTTATGACCGGAGGATTGATCTTGGCTGCCCTGTGCATATGGTTATTCCCAAATCTTAATCAGAATATAATGAGCGTTGTTTTGACATTGGCAAGTTTGGGGCTTGGGGTCTTTTATCTCTCGTCAATGGCTTTTTTAAACAACGAAGCGCCCGATTCGCTCAAAGGTACAATATCAGGAGCATACTATCTCTTTTGGGGAATCGGTTTTTTCGCGGGGCCCTTACTCATTGGTAGGCTAGGCGAATTACCAAGTAATAATATTGGGTTCTATGTGTATTCAATTGCTCTAATATTAGAAACCATTGCTATGGTATTTTTGTTTAACAAAGCACGGATAAGTTCTTCATAGTAGGTTTGCAGAATTAACTTTATATGTAGTAGTAAAGAAAATTTAAGCCGCTACGCCTATCCAGCCAATCAGGGCCGAGTCGAATTTTGCTGACGCAAAAATCTCCACTCTTGCCCCCTTGACAGTCTGGATTTTTGCCGTTCCATTGCGCCGCCGGCAATGCTGACAGAGCGTATAACACACTACACTTTGCAAGCAAAGTCGTGTGCCAAGGAGCAAGCCCATTTGGAAACCCAGACAACAAAACAGGCGGTATGCGTCTCTCTCCGGGAACATACCGCCGTTTGTTGTCAGCGGCCCGTTTCACGGTCTGCGTGTAGTTCCTTGTAAACTGCCCTAAATGGAATGGAAGAGCAGTTTAATGATTTACGAGGAATTTGGGAATTTGAAATTTAAGATATGCGCCTGGCGCTGCTGGTTCCATAACCTTACAGGCACATATGAAATATCCCCGGCTTTGCCGGGGCGTCGTTATTCATGCTGCTTAACTCATTGAGCAAAAGAGACGGAGGTTATAGATTTAGAGTGTTTACATATACTGTACAAATTTGAATACGGAAGGTGCTATGCTGCCGTGGAACAAAATCATCAAACGCAGATTGCATCCCTGCAGGGAGAAATCGAATACATTTGGGAGTTGATCAATACAACCCTCAATGAGCCGGCGAAGACGGCGCTGATGGAGCGGCTGCGCGGGCTGATGCGCGCCATGGCGGAACTGATTGCGGCAGGGGATATACAAGAAGTGCCACAGGCGGCACAGGGGCAACCGGAAGGGGCGACATCGCCCACATCCCCGCCGCCTGAGATCAGCGGGGAAGAGCCTGCTCGCCCGGTACAGGGTACGCGGCGCGTGTTTACACCGGAGGAATTGGCGCGCTATAACGGCACCGACGGATATCCCGCGTATGTTGCAGTGAACGGAATCGTCTACAATGTAAGCAATCTGCCCATCTGGCAGACGGGCACCCACTTCGGGCTGCATGCCGGGCAGGATCTTTCTTTGGAATTTAATACCTGCCACTCCAACAGGCCGTTTGTACTGGAAAGCATGGTGCCGGTAGGAAGGATGGAAACGGAACATGACAGGCTTACATGACTGTACAACGCGGCTTGCGCTTGATCTGTTTGGAATGGTGCAGGAGAGGCTTGCACAGGGGACATTGACGAAGAAGAAGCTTGTCTGGCTGGAGCTTACGGGCTGCTCCGGCAATATCATCTCCATGATGAATGCCGATCTTCCGGATTTTGGATATCTCATTACCGGCATGGTGGATCTCGTATACGACAATACACTGAGCGTCGCGGACGGCGGCCGGGCGATGGAGGAGCTGTTCGATGTGCTCGATGACACGTTCATACTCGCTATCGAAGGCGCTGTCGCCACTAAAAGCGGCGGGCGATATACCATTATCGGCAAACACCGCGGGCGGGATATTACGGCATTGGATGCCGCCCGCATCTTTGGCGAGCGGGCCGAACACGTTCTTGCGGTAGGCACCTGTGCGTCGGACGGCGGCTTCTCGGCGGCTTCGCCCAATCCGGGCGCATGCGTGGGCATACAGGACGTGCTAAAAAGGCCGGTGGTACGTCTGCCGGGCTGTCCATGCCATCCCGGATGGTTCATTTCGACGCTTGCACATATCCTTCTGTATGGCCCGCCGGAGCTTGATGCATTTGGAAGGCCCGTCATGATATATGGCACCACCATCCATGACCGCTGCCAGCGCCGCTCCTACTTCGACAGCGGTATATTTGCGACCCGGTTGGGCGAGCCCACCTGCCTGTTTCTGGTGGGGTGCAGGGGACCGGTCACCCTTACGGACTGTCCTATCCGCCGGTGGAACCAACGCGTCAATTGGCCTGTGCAGGACGACAGCCCCTGCATCGGCTGCGCGCAATTCGGATTTCCGGATGTAATGGAACCTTTCATCACATATCCTGAGGCACCCAATGCTTCCGGCAATGTGGTGCCGCCGATGGAAGAGATTGGACAGGAGGGCGCAGGATGAGTCAAGTGATTGTAAATCCTGTTACACGCATCAGCGGCATGATGGAAATGACGGCGCAGGTGGAAAATAACCTTGTTGTGGACGCGCAAACGGAAGGGTTGATGTTCCGCGGGTTTGAATTGATGCTGCGGGGCCGCCCGCCCTTGGACGCCGTGTATTTTACGCAGCGCATCTGCGGCATCTGTTCTGCGGCGCATGCGACGGCGTCAAGCCTCGCGCTTGAGGCCGCTTTAGGCGTGGTTCCCATAGAACAAGGGAGATACCTGAGGGACCTGACGCATGCCTGCGATTTTATTCAAAATCATATCCGCCACTTCTATCAGCTGAGCGTACCGGATTATGTCCGCCTTCCGGATCATGGGCCGGTATTTGAAGCGGCGGGCAGCGATTTTCGGATTCCCCAGCCCATTAACGATTCCATTGCGGAGCATTACTTTACTTCCCTGCCCGTCAGCCGCAGCGCGCACACGATGCTGGCTGTGCTGGGGGGGAAAGCGCCGCATAGCCATGGAATTTATATTGGCGGGACGACATCTCCCGCCACCGTGGATGCCATCCTCGCGCTGCGTTCCCTGCTGCGGGAGATCACAACATTCGTAGACGAAATTATGCTACCCGATACGTACGCCATTGCGCAGTATTACGGGGACTATTTCTATATTGGCGGCGGGCACGGAAATCTTTTGACATATGGCTGCTTCAACAACTACCTGGATATCCCGCCGCTCTATGTCAATCCGGGCGTATATATTCATGGGGAATTGCAGGCGTTCGATCCCAACGGCATTACGGAATCAACCCAGCATGCGTACTATGCTGCGCCGCCGGAAACCTATACGCCGTTTGAAACGGTTGTGGAGCCGCAGCCCAACAAGCCCGATGCGGATTCCTGGATCAAAGCGCCGCGTTATTTTGGCATACCGTGTGAGGGCGGGCCGCTTGCGCGCATGTGGATTACGGGGGAATACCGAAACGGCGTCTCCGTCATGGACAGGATGATTGCCCGGACGCTCGAAACAAAAAAAATACTTGGCATTATGAATACGCTGCTGGATCTGATTGTGCTGGATGTAGATTACCAGAAGCAGTATGTTGTTCCCGAAGCTGCACGCGGCATGGGGCTTACCGATACCTCGCGGGGCGCGCTTGGGCACTGGCTGGAGATTGCGGGGAAGAAAATAGAACTCTATCAAATCATCACGCCATCCGCGTGGAATCTCTCCAGCAGTGCAAATAGCGTGAAGGGAACGGCGGAACAGGCGCTGCTTGGCACATATGTAGCCAACCTTGAAAATCCCGTTGAACTTGGGCGTGTGATCCGCTCCTTTGATCCATGCGTTTCCTGTGCGACGCATGTATTTACGCCTGCAGGCAGAATCGGCACATGGAAAGTCGTCCCTTGAACACCCCCTCCAGGATACTGATACTGGGTATTGGCTCCAGGCTGATGCGGGATGACGGGATTGGCCCGCTCCTTGCGGATGTACTTCAAGAGGATACGCATCCGGCGCATTGGGAAATCTGTGCGGCGGAGACCGATTTCTGGTTTGCGGCGCGCCTGCGGGAACCGGGGGACTATGTGGTATTGCTGGATGCGGTGTGTTCTGGCGGGAAACCGGGCAATGTGCGGCGGTATTCCATGGAACATTTACAAAGACAGAGCATTCCGCTTGGTGCGCATGAACTGGATTGGTGGGGCAATATTCTGGAAGGTTGCCGGGGCGCATGCCTGATTGGCATCGAGGCAGATGAGATCGCGCCCGGCTTTGGATTAAGCGGGGCACTATCCGGGCAACTGCCACAACTCTATACGCAGGTACGCGGAATTCTTGCAGAGCTGGATGCTGAAATAAAGGCAAAGCAGGATGTCGGGTGATTACCTGACATCCTGCTTTGTGCTATTCCGTCTTGCATTTCTGATTGATGAGTTCCAGATTGCCCCTGAGCCTGGCGTCGTCCGGATAGAATGCAAGCGCATCCTTGGCGTGCTGCTGCGCCCGTTCGTACATGCCAAGGCGGTAGCCGGCAATCGCGCACAGGTCATGCGGCGTATGATCCCATGCGTAGCCCGTGTTTACATAAGTAGTGGATTTCTCCTTGATGGACAATGCTGCTTCACACATATAATAGGTCATCGGCCAATTGCCCGTATGATAGGCGTGCTGCGCGCATTCCACATATGGCTCCCGCATGGAAGGCAGCTCGCCGATCGCTTTATAGAACCACGCCGCGGCGTTTACGGCGTCCTTTTTCTGACTGTAGCATTTTGCAATCAGGCGCATGGCGGCGCAGCGTTCCTCCGGCCAGTTGGCCGAGGGAAGTTTTAGATAATGGGTAAGCGTTTGGATGCACTCGTCAAGCCGTCCTTTAAAGAAATACTCGCGCCCCAGATAATAGTTCATGCGGTCGCTGAGCGGGTCCTCCTGCACGGCGAGTTCCAGCAGGGGAAGGTAGGAGCCGCGGGATTTGTTGTCGTCCGGATGGTGGTCAAGCACCATGCCGGGAATGAATACGCGGCGTTGCGGCTTTGTACCTTCATACCGCAGCCATTCATGTACGGGATGTACCCAACGGTAGCCGTGCCGCGCATGAACTTTAAAATAATGGAATTGTACATCCGGCGTTCCATCGGGCTTTAAACTCCAGTTGTAGATGTAGTTGCCCATCGTGGCGTCGGTCGTCCAGGCGCGCTCCAAATGCGCGCGCCATCCTTTGTGAAACAGCTCATCCAAATCCGTACATACGCAGATGTCCGCGTCTTCCGGCACGTGGTCCAATGAAATGTTGCGGGCCACATCGAAACGCCATGGCTTTACAAGATCGATATATACCGTAGCGCCCCTTTTGCGCAGGCGCTCAATCGTTGTGTCCGTAGAGCCGGTATCGGTCACGATGATGCCGTCCGCTTCCTGCATGGAGTCCATCCATTGGTCCACAAATTGTTCTTCATTCTTACATATGGCATAGACATAAATACGATATCGCATAAGCGCCTCCTAAGGATTGGCCTTTGACGGCAGCTTTTCTAAAATATAGGTCCGGTTTGCCTGCAAGCGCGCATCCTGCGGGGCGTATCGCAGCGCCGCTTCGGCATATGTGAGTGCCTGCTCATATTGCCCAAGCCTGTAGCAGGCGATTGCGCCATAATCATAAAGCCCGCTGGCCCAGGCTTCGGGTTCCATGAGATAACTTCCGCTGGCATGCAGTATTTTCAGCCCCTCCGCGGCCATAAGTGCCGCAAGCGCCCAGTCAGCTTCGGAATAAGCGAACTTTGCCAACGCAAGGAAGGGTTCCCGCGTGCGCGGGCATTCTCCGACGCTGCGCCACAGCCAGGATTTTGCCGCCTTTTTGTCGCCGCGCTTTTCATGACACGCTGCAATCAAACGCATGGCAGCGCTGCGTTCCTCGTCCCAGCGGGCCGTGGGCATCAAAAGATATCCCTGCAGTGTGCGGATGCCCATGTCATATTGCCCGGTGTAGACGTATTCCCGCCCCAGCCAGAAGCGCGTGCGGTCGTCTTCGGGGTTTTCCGCCGCGGACAGCTCTAAAAGCGGAAGATACTGGCTTCTCGATTTGTTGTTGTCGGGGTAATGGTGCAGCACAATTTCCGGGATGGATAACGTGTGCTCCACCCCTTCATAGTGCAGGACTTCGTGCACGGGGTGGATCCAGCGGTAGCCATGCCGTTTATGGATCTTTTCCATCGGAAATTGTTTCAGGATGTTGCCTTTTTCATCGTGGCTCCATACAAAGGTGTAGCGCGCCCGGGTGTGCCCGGGCTTCCAGGCGGCTTCCAGCTTTGCGCGCCATCCCGCTTCAAATATTTCATCCAGATCATTGGAAACACAGATATCCACATCTTCGGGGATATGGGAGAGCGCACGGTTGCGGGCTTCATCAAAGCGCCAGGGCGAGATTTTTTCCGGATAGACAAGCGCGCCTCTTGCACGCAGCCTCTCTATGGTTTGATCGGTGGAGCCCGTATCTGCAACGACGACGAGATCGGCTTCAGATACAGCATCCATCCAGCGGTCTATAAATTGCTCTTCATTTTTGCTGATGGCATATACGCAGATTTTATAGTGTGCCAAAGGAAACCCTCCTTTTGGTATGGCTGATGAGGTGTTGGAATTGTGGAACAGCGATTGCGAATGATTTCGTCGCGGTCGGTTTCTCCGGCTGCGCCATCGGCCGGGAGGATCAACAGCCTTTCTGTTTAAGGAAACGGGGCGTCTGTGAACAGACGCCCCGTTCCTATGCTACGATTTTCAAAGCAGCAGCATTGCCGTTTTGAAACTATACGATTGTAAGGGCTGCTTTATGCGCTTATTAGGAAATGCCAAGGCCTGCACTGGCATAGCCCGCGATAGCAGCGGCCACATCGAGACCGGCTGTAATCGCTACGGAGAAGATCAAAAGCAACCTGGTCCCTGCGGTAACAGGAATGTTCAGCCCGGTGGTGATGCCACTGCTGATATCACCGATAGAAATCAATCCCGTAAGAGGCGGTGCCAGAGTGACCACTGCACCCGGCACTGCGACGAAGGTGTCATCAGGCGTGGTGGATTGGAACAACTGGGCGGTCACCGTTGCGGTGGAGCCGATCAAGCTGAGTCCGGCACTGATGCTCAGGTAGCCGGCCAGGGAGGTGATTACCCCATCCCTGGGCATGGAGAACGCGAGATTCGTCAGACCAAGCAGGCTGATTGTTCCGCTGGCAGCGGCGATACCAGGAAGGTTAAGGCCGAACCCAATCGCGCTTGAGGTGTTCAGCAATCCCCCGAGCACAGTGCTCAAGGCAACAGGTGTACCGGATGCAAACGGGATAATTGCTGCATCACCCGCCGGTCCGGTGTCACCGGTGGGGCCGGTAGGGCCGGTAAAACCAGTGGGACCGGTGGGGCCGATGAGGCCGGCATCGCCAGTGGGGCCGGTAGGGCCGGTAAAACCAGTGGGACCGGTGGGGCCGATGAGGCCGGCATCGCCGGTGGGGCCGGTAGGGCCTGTAGAACCAGTCGGGCCGGTAGGGCCGGTAGCTCCAGTGGGACCAGTGGGGCCGAT
>JAEWCL010000002.1 GCA_023390655.1 Bacillota bacterium
TCTTCCTGCGGGAGCTTGCGGGCCCGCTCTGCGCGGATACCAACTTATCAAGAGACGTTAAGCTCTTATAAACAGACGCCCCGCCTGCGTTGCTGGCGGGGCTTCTTAGGCCATCGACAAAGTCTGAAGGGCTTTGCCGATGGGTTTTCTGTGGGCTAAAATGCCGCTCATGGCGGCATTTTTTCCACCGATTTGACACGCAGCCGCCACATCGGATTGAAAGTGGGGGATTTGCGAAGCCCCCACACCCCTGAGAAGATTTGTTGATTTTATGGGAGGCTTCCCTTGTTGAAAGCGACACAGGTATCCTTTGTCCCGCCGTCTCCGCCCTTCTTAACTTACTCAATGATGCCGCCCGAAAACGACACGTCGAATATGGTATCTACAAGGTACTGCGCGATGCCTTTGCGCTTGCCGGCGGCATCGACAAACGCCTGTTCGACCTTCACCTTTCCCTGCAACGCATAGTGGACGCGCCGCTTCACGCAGCCCGTCACATATTCATGCACATAACCGAACCCGAACAGCGAGGCGTAGTTGATGATCACCTTCTCCGGCAGGAAAATATTGATCACATTGGCGACGGCAATGCCCAGATACTCGAGGCACCCGTCCACCGCCGCGCGCACAGCCTCATTCTTTTCCAAAAGAGCAAAGGTCCCGGCCAGGCTGAGGCTCCCGTCGCCCGCCGCCGCCCGCGCGCTTGCCAGAATGCGCTCCGGCGAGCACATCAGTTCCAGACAGCCCCTGTTGCCGCAAAAGCACAGCTCGCCGTCCTTCTCGATCGTCGTGTGGCCGATCTCGCCCACCGCCATGCAGTTCACCCTGCCGCGGCAAATTTGGACCGCGCCCACGCCGCCGTCAAGATCCACGAACACCACACTCTCAAGCGCCGAGGAACCCGTCGCGAAACAGGCGTTTAGCGCGCTTGAGACGGTCACATTGAATATGACTACCGGCAGCCTGACATCCTCCTCCAACTGCTGCTTTAAGCACGAGACCTCCCATTTGAGCCCCGCTGAAAGCATATATTCGCCGTCGTTGAGCACAAGGCCGGACAGCGCGACCCCCACGGCCAGCGTCGACCCGGTGGCGTGCGCCTGAATGAACGCCTTCACTTCCGCGCGCAGACGCCCGGTATCAAACGCGGCTCCCGTGTCCGCGATATTTTTTACGGCGGTGTGCTTTACCGCGCCGCTCAGGTCGGTCAGCGAGATTGCCATCTCCTCCGTGCCGATCCGTACGCAGACCACGTCATACGCCGTGTAGTTGTATTCGAGCAGCGCGGCCTTCCGGCCGACCCTGCCGTCCTCCTCGGTCTCCGTCTCATCGACGATGTGCTTCGCCTTCAGGTACGCGACGATGTTGGTAATAGATGCCAGGCTGAGCCCGGTGCGGCGGGAGAGAGCGGGCCTTGTAATGCCCTCCGCCCGCCTGATCTCATCGAGCACTCTCAGGCGATTCGTTTTCTGCATCAGCTGCTTGCTCGGTGCAGATCCGTTTACTGTCATTTATTTTCCTCGCATCTCCTGTATGGACACCAGCACCGCATCCGCCATATAGCCGAGCTGTTCCTCGCTCAGGCCATAGATCGGCAGATGGGTAAAGCGCTTATAGAAAACATCTTCGCATACCGGGCAGCTTTTTGCAATCGCATCGATATCGTATCCCATGTCTTCCACCACCTTGAAGCGGTACAGCGGGCCGAAGTGCGGGATATTCGTCACGTCCTTTTCGGTCAGCCGCTTTTTGAGCTCCTGTATATCGCCGCCCGCTTTTTTAGGATCGATCTGCAGCAGATACAAATGGAACGTTGGGGAGACATCCGCGCCTCCCATCCCCTGCGGGATGATCGCGTCGTCCTCGGCAAAGCGCTCATTCAGGTACGCGGCAGCGCGCCGCCGCGCCGCAATGACCTCATCGTTGCGCTCAACCTGCAGCTTGAGCCCCAGCGCCTGGATCTCGGTTGTTGAGTAATTCACCGCCACAAACGGGCGCTCCTTGCCCTTGATCGCCGTGACGTTGTACAGCCAGTTGTCGATGGGCGCTGAGAAGTCCAGCCCGAAGAAGCGCGCCCGCTTCATATCGCCCCCAAAGCCCTCGATGCTGGTAACAACGATGCCTCCCTCGCCAAACGACGTGATGTTCTTCACCTCATGGAAGCTGAATGCTCCGAAATCACCGATCGTGCCGACCTTCTTTCCTTTATATTCCGCACCGAATGCGTGCGCCGCGTCCTCGAGCACCAGGATGTCATGCGCGCGGCACAGCTCCATCAGCGGCCCCATATCCGCCGGGTACCCGCCGATATGCACCGGCACCACCATCTTGGTTTTAGGGGTAATCTTTCTTTCCACATCCTTGACGTCGATGTTGACGGTGAACGGATCGACGTCCGCGAACACTACCTTTGCGCCCACGGCCAAAGGATAGGCCATCGTCGCGATAAACGTGACGGCGGGCACAATCACCTCGTCGCCGGGCTGCAAACCGGCGTATTTGTAGGCGATCTCAAAGCCCGCGGTCGCGTTTGTGACAAACACGCTGCCCTTCGCGCCAAGATACCTGTCGACCGCCGTTTCCGCCGCCTGCACGTTATCCCCCAGGGAAAGCTTGCCCGGAGGGCTTGCATGCGCGCTCAGCTCCGTCAGGCCCGCTTCAACCTTTCTGAACGCCTCGTCATACTCTTTTCCATCGCCCTGCATCAAAAAGCGGATCACCTCCGTCACATCGGAACGATTGTAATTCTCGCCCACCGCCGCCCATGGCACCCTCGCCTCGCCCGTGTTATACCTGAAATCCGTCGCTTTCCTTGCCATAACGACCTCCTGCATTTTTCATGATCACTCGTTCCTATCAAAACGCGCCCCGCGCCAAACAGCCTACATCAGCGTTGCCACATCGGCGTATTCCAGCCCGAACGCGTCCGCCACGCCCCGGAATGTGCACTTGCCCTCATACACGTTGATGGCACTGCCACACCGCTATCCGCAAGCGTCCCATACGCCACACCCTTGCATCCCGACCTGAGCATCCCCTCCGTCAGTTCTTTGTTGGCGGCCAGATGCAGGTACGTATACACCACCTGCCCCCGCCGCATCAGAGGGTATTCCTGCTCAAGCGGCCCCCTCACCTTGATCACCATGCCGCACCCGCCCCAGACGTCCTATGCGTTCTCCACCACCGTCGGCTCCGCATTTAACGTAATCGGCGTCGCAGAATTCCGCGCCCAGCCCCGCGCCCTTCTCGATATAGACCTCATGGCCTCTGTACTGCTTCGCGCCGTTCGGCGTCAGCCCAACGCGGAACTCGTTGTTTTTGATTTCCCGAACACATCCGGCTTTCATTGGGAAGCCTCCTGCTGACAATTCATTTATTCATTGAATGAATTATATCTTCCTCCCACGCGACATGTCAATATAATTAAGAGGGTCTATTTATCATTTTTCCAAACATGCAGCAAGAAGAACGCTAAAACTAGCATCCATTTTGAAAGAGTAAGGTCTTTTACAGAATAAAAGGGCTGAGGAAACCCCAGCCCTCCAGCAAACCCAACTTATATGAGAAATGTAGGAGATATGCGCAGCTTGCGACTTTTAATCCGTCATCTCGTGGCGACATGCGCGGCACAAAATGACACCTTGGGGGGCCTTTTGCGGTGACAGTTCTTGCAGAGTGCAAGAACCGAGCAGCAAAAATGCCCGGTACTCTCAGCAAAGTTTCCAAAGACACTTTGCTGATAAATAAAAGGGCTGAGGATTACCTCAGCCCTTTTATCTTACCGCGCACCATTCTTTGACCAACGCCTCCGGGCGGAACCCCGGCAGGTAACTCCTGCCAGGCATACCCGCGGCACACCGAATGATACCGCTTAATGCTGCTTCCGTCAGGACCTGACATGTTTCACAGCCACCGGTTGCACAGGGCCCGGCGCTCAACGCTCCTTACCGGTACCAGTACCCCACAGGCTTTGGCCGGGGAATGGAATTCAGCCCTGCTACAGCGGATTGCAGGTACAGGGCACCGCTATCTCCCCGCCTAGCGCGGCATACAGGTATTGTACAATGCATCGGCTCCTGATGCAATGGCAAAAATAGTGCATCTGGCGAAAGGGCAGACAGTTGCTACGCTTAGCGCGGAACGGCCACCAAGTGGGAGGCCAATGCAACAATCTGAAACAGATGTTTCAGATTGTTTTTCTTGTTCTGTTAGGATGCACAACCGAAAGTACATCCGAAGGCTTTTCCAAATAGTAATCCGCCTCAATCTCTCTAGAAGAAGCGCCCCAACAGGCGAGCGCAAAATCAACCATGGCATTTCGGGCACACTGCATATCATAAACACTATCCCCAATATAGAGCAATTCGTGATTGCTTGCTTTTGAAAGCTCCATGTATTCCTGCATGAAATTCCACACTGGATACATTTTCAACTTTGGTTCTCCTCCTTTCACCTTTCCCGGGCCGATATCCTATGGCTGCTTTATTATATCATGAATGCGCCGGCCGGTTCCTTCAAGCGTTTGCCGCATATCTATAGGCGGTTAACATCCGTACGGCAGGCAGTGAAAAACTTTTCCCGGGGCGCGCTAATTCCACAAGTCCCGCAGGAGGGATCATACATAACCCTGTAATCCTTTGCCGCTTGTACGCGAATCTCAACACAACGCCGCGCCTTTTGCCGGATGATTCCGCCATCTGCCGCGCGCTCGTGCGACAATGTTCACACGCAAAACAGGGTATGCTCAATTACATTCTTCTCCTGGGGGGTGTCTGATGTGGAAAGCCCGCGTATTGCCGCTACGGTTCTTAATACCGTACTTCCTTATCTAAAACGGCGCGCATTCCTGATAGAAGCCGCAACATTCGTGCTTGCGCTGCTTTTGGGGCGCGTGGAACTCTTCTACATGCTGCTGCCCTTTGGCGTTGCGTTTGTGGCCGCAATGGATATTGCGGGGCAAAACGTGTATTATCCGTTTGCGGGGGTGGTCGCAGGCTCCCTGCTTTCGGGCGCTGCGGGATACCCCGCGCTTGTCGGCGCAACGCTCTATGTTGTTTTTTGCACGCTCTACCGGCTATGGAAAAAACGCATCCGAAGGCAGGACAAGCTGTTTATCCTTTCTGCGGCGGAAATATTGCTGCTGCCCGTTTTCTATATGGGTACGGGCGCGGATGCGCTCAGGGGCTTAGCGAACCTTGCGCTCACGATGCTGTTGTGCATCGCGTTCCAGAACGGCCTGCGCGCGCTTCGCGCCATCGCCCTGCGCAACACCTTGCGGGAAGAAGAGCAGATTTCTCTCTGCATGCTTTTGGGCGCGCTCTCCCTTTCCCTTTCGGATGCGTCCATCTATGCGTTCTCCCTTGGGATCGTCGTCGCCGCATGGTCCACCATGTTCATCGCCTACGCAAAAGGCCTGCCCGCTGTCGCAGCCGCCGTTGTGCTGGGGGGCATGCTCGTATTGGGCGGCAAGGCGCAGCCGCTGCTGCTCGCCAATCTCGCCGTCTGCACGCTGGCTGGCGTATTCTGCCGCAGCATGGGCATATGGGGCATCGTTGCGGGGTTTGGCGTGGCCGCGGGCATTACGGACGTATACGGCAGCATAGCGGGCATGCAGGTGGGCATGGTCAACTTTGTGCCCGCCGCCATCCTGCTTTTGATCCTCCCCAAGCCAATGCTTTTATCCCTGCGCGCCGTGGTGGATGCGGGCGCGCGTGAAGAGCGCACGGCGCGCGCTGCCTTGAATGCCCTGCAAGTCCGCACCGCCGAGGATATTACGCGCACCGCCGCCACGGTGGAGCAGATTTCCACCCTGTTCCCGGAAGACCCGGACTGGACCTACAGCCCGGAGCAGGAACAAGCGGAAATGCTCCGCGCCGCCATGAACGCCTGCGGGGACTGCAACTGCCGCGGCGCATGCTGGCGGGATAAAGAGGCCGCCGCAGAAGCGCTGTGCGGGATGCTGCCCGCCTCGGCGCAGGGGCTGCGCCCGCGCGCGACAAAGCCCTTCCCCGCGGAATGCCCGCGTACCGTACCGCTTGCCGCCGCCGCGCTGCACGCGCAGGAAAGCTACCGCACGCGCTGCATGGAGCTGCACCGTGCCGCTTCCCGCCACGCCTTTGCCCACCGACAGCTAAAGGGCGTCTCCCGCGTCATGCAGCGGATCGCAGCCGACGTATGCCAGGCGGATTGGCCCGCGGAAGGCGCTGCGCATACGCTCATGCGCCGTATGACGCGCGATGGATATTCGCTGCGCGGCGCGCTTATACAGAAACGGCATGGCGCGCTATTCGCCCAGCTCAAACCTAGCGGTATGGGAACCCACCCTGCCGTACAATGGGAGGAAGCCGTTTCCCGCGCGCTGGATGTTCCCATGCGCCTGCTGCACGAGCGCAGGGAAAAGCATGGCATTGTATTGGAATTTGAACAGGCGAGAAAGCTCAAGGCATCCATGGCTGCCGCCACCCTTCCCATGAAGCAAAGCCCCGTCAGCGGGGACAGCACCGCGGAAGCGCGGCTGCCCAACGGCCGGGCGCTGTTTGCGCTTTCCGACGGCATGGGCAGCGGGTCTGCCGCTCGCGAAGAAAGCGCGCGTACGCTTTCCCTGTTGCTGCGCCTTTACCAGGCCGGTTTTGAGCGGGACGCCGCGCTCGAATGCGTCAACCGCCTGCTCATGGAGCAAGACGAGGCGGAGATGTACGCCACCGTGGACGCGCTCTATCTCGACCTCGCAACGGGCGAAACGGAATTTATTAAGTTTGGCGCACAGCCGAGCTTTGTCCTGCGCGAGGGGCGCGTGCACACCGTATACGCGGAAGCGCTGCCCGCAGGCATCCTTGACGAGGCCTCCCCCGCCGTGCATACGGCAACGCTGCGCCGAAACGATGCCGTTGTGCTGCTGACCGACGGCGCACTCGATGCTTTGGGCGAGGATACGGAATCCGAAATCCTCTCCTGCGTCGGCGCTGCAAACACCTGTGAGGACGCGGCACGTTCGCTATTGTATGCCGCGCGCGATCATGGTGCCGAGGATGATATGACAGTGATGGTTGTGCGTATCCAGTAATTATAAGGCTCATTTTACCGGTATGGTAATCCTTAACAAAAGGAAGAGGGCGGCTTATCCTAATAGCAAAGAAGATCATACGTTAGGATAAGGAGTGTGATTGCGTGAAGCGGTTAATTTGCATGGTTCTTGTGGTTGTTTTGCTTGGTTCTCTTGCCGGCTGCCAAAAAAGCGGACTGCCGCAGCCCGATTTTCCGTTGGAGAAAGATGTGATCATTGCCGCTTTGGAGCAGACCGGCCTGCCAGGCGTCATCTCCGAATCTGAAACAACCTCCAGCATCGAAGGGCATATCGCGTATGTGTTACGTGACCCGACAAGAACGTATGGCGATTCAGAAAACAAGCTGCTGACCGCCGGGATTTCCAGTGCGCTCACCAAAGGAGAGCGCTTTTTATCCGTGAGCTTCCGGTCCGCCCCTGGTGACCCGGTAACAATTCCCTTTGCGTGGGAGGACTGGAAGCAACAATTCGTATTCACTGCGCTGCTCTTTGGCGGCTTTGCGGATGAGGAAGCGGTTTATCAGGCCTTTTCCAAACAGGAGGTACCGGAGGACAAGGAGACATTCGAGTGGGAGGCGCAGCTTCCGGGCGGCGAGTATTGCACAGCGCGCTATCGATTGCAGTATTCCCAAATCATCCATACCTTCCCTGAGCCAATCATGGAAAAGCCCTACTATATCGTGTGGATAACAGTCTATGAATCCAAATCGCTCTATCAAAGACTCCAACAAGAGATGATGGAAAAGAAAAAGGCATTTGATAGCCGCCCTGCTCCAACGCCGGATTGAAGGGTTCTCATTCACAATAGTATAAATGGCGCCCGAACTGAATAGTGAATAAGAAAGCTAAAGATATGGGAGGAAAACGGGTGAAGGGCGCCATACTTACGCTGCGCGCGATTGTGGCCGCAGCGCTCATCGTTTTTTTGGTGTTTGCACCGCCGTTTCTGCTGCGCGCGCTCGGGCATGATTACTACCGGGAGTGGCTTGCGGGCACGCAGGAAAACTGGAGCGGGGTGATCACGCTTTGGCATGTGGTGGGCTTTAAGCCCGCACAAGGAAGCGTCACCGCCTATATCGAAAGCATTGCGGCAAAGTATGAGCGCGCCCACAAGGGCATTTATATCGAGGTGACAGGCCTATCCCCCGAGGCGGTCAAGGAGCGTCTTTCCCGCGGGGAACGTCCGCATTTGTGGTCTTTCCCCGCAGGCGCGCTGGGCGCGGAAGAATTAAAGACGCTCACGATGGAGACGCCCCCGTTTGCAGGCGATCTTTCCCCCCTTAAGCAAGATCAGGAGGTTATCGCCCTGCCCTATCTCTACAGCGGCTATTTCCTTTTGGGCAATACCGTGCTGATACAGGAGCTCGGCCTCGCGTGGCCGGAATCCAATAACCCGGATGTATTGAAAGAAACGCTGCAGGCCGCGATGGATGCCCGCTCCACCACGCGTTATGGCGCGGTCTGCGCGCCGGAGCACATCGCGCAGCGCATCGGCCTAAACGGTACGCTTGCACAGGACGGCGACTTTAAGGCGGGGCAGGTGCCCTTCCTTGTGGGAGACGCCCGCGCATTCGGCGACCTGACGCGTAAAATGGCAAAGGGGGGCTTTACGTTTGACGCGATGCCTTTGGGCGGTTATACGGATTTGATCCAGTATCTGAGCATCGATAGAGACACGTCCGGCGGGTATCTGGACCATGGGCAGGAATTCTTAGCGCTCTTACTCGACCCCGCCTCCCAGGCAAAGCTGACCGCTTTGGGCGCGCTGCCCGCTGTGCGCCACAGCGAAAAGCTGTTGTATGCGGACGGACAACTGCAGCTCTTTTATGACGCGTACCGGGAGCCTGTCACGGATGCCCCCGCCGCAGGGGAAGACTCTTAATTCAATGCAGCGATAAGCGCCGTCAATACCGGCGGCGCTTGTTACCCTTTTTACAACAGGCTTATCTTTCAAACGGCTTCTTCGCGTGATATAGTGATACCGGTGAACCTCGTTTTTTTATCCTGACGCGAAGGAGCAAGCATGCAAAAGGTCTATGTATTTGGCCATAAGAATCCGGACAGCGATACCATCTGTGCGGCGCTCGCCTACGCGCGCCTAAAGCGCACGTTGGGGGTAAACGCAGTCGCGGTAAAGCTTGGGCCGCTGAACAACGAAACCAAATTTATTCTGCAGTATTTTCATGTGGAAGAGCCTGAAACGCTTCTTACCATCCGCACACAGGTAAGCGATCTGTTGATCGACGAGGCGGTCTGCATTTCTCCCGGCGCGTCCGTACGCTCCGCATGGGACCTGATGCAGCAGCATAAGCGCAAATCCCTTGCGGTGGTGGATGAAGCGGGGCAGCTATTGGGTATTGCAACGCTTTCAGACATCACGCGCAACTTTATGGAAACCGTCAATGATACCTTGCTTGCCGTAAGCGGCGCAACCTATCAGAACATTGTGGACACGCTTGAAGCCACGCTGCTGTTGGGCGACCCCAATGCGCAATTGAAAACCGGCCGCCTGATCATCGCGGCGCAGGAACATACCATGGTGCGCTCCTATCTTTCCACCGGGGATATCGTGATTGCGAACATCCCCGAAAACATCCGGGAAGCCGTGCTGGGCGGCGCGCAGCTGATCATCTGCACCTGCGGGCTTTTGCCCGCGGATGCGGACATCGCCTTTGCCCGCGACCGCGGGTGCGACATTATGGTCACGGCGCACGACACGTTCATTGCCGCCATGCGCGTCAGGCAGAGCATCCCCGTCCGTTTTGTCATGTCCAGGGAGCATCTCGTCACGGTACGGAAGGACGAGTTTAAGGACGACGTCAAGGAGCGCATGACGAAGACCCGTTACCGCAATTACCCGGTGCTCGATGAAAGCGGCCGCGTTGTCGGCATGATCTCCCGCTACCACCTGCTCTCCAAAAGCCGCAAGCAGGCGATTCTGGTGGACCACAACGAGCGCAGCCAGACGGCCCCCGGCATTGAGGAAGCGGAAATACTCGAGATCATCGACCATCACCGCCTTGGCGATATCCAGACGAACAACCCGATTTTGATGAAAAACGAGCCGGTCGGCAGCACAGCGACCATCGTCTCCTCCCTGTACATAGCGAGCAAGACGCCGATCCCGCAGGATACGGCGGGGTTGCTGCTTTGTGCCATCCTGTCCGATACGCTCAACTTCAATTCTCCCACCTGCACCCCGCAGGATGTGGCGATGGCGACTATGCTCGCCCCCATTGCGGATGTGGTGATCGACGACCTTGCAAAGAAGATCATCAACGCCGGTTCCAATCTGCGCGGCAAAAAGCCGGATGAGATCATCACCGGGGATTTCAAGGAATTCCGCGTGTCCAGATACCGCATCGGCATCGCGCAGGTATATTCCCTTGAATCGGAGAGCCTAAACGACCTCCTGCCGGAAATTATGGAGCGCATGGAGTACCACTGCAGCAAAAACGGGCTGAACCTGTTGATGCTGCTCGTCACAAACCTGCACCTTGGCGGGTCGCTTGCGCTGCTTGCAGGAGAGCGAAAGGATATTTTCTTTAAGGCGTATTCTCTTGAGCAGACGGAAGAAGCCGTGTTCCTGCCGGGCGTGCTCTCCCGCAAAAAGCAGGTTGTTCCGCTTATTATGGCGCTTGAAGAGGAGCTTTAGAAAAAATTACAAAAACCCTGCCGGAGGCTGCAACCACCGGCAGGGTTTTTCCATCTATATAGAATGTAATATTTTCCACTGCCAACACCTGTCCGCAGGCGTTTTTCTTTAAAATCCGTCGAGCTTCTTGCCTTCGCGCAGGCGCGCGGCCATCTCCCGCCCTGTCGGCGTAGCCGCAAGCCCGCCAAGCGCGGTTTCCCTCAGTTCCGGCCGCATCACAGAGCCCACCGCGCGCATCGCGTCCACCACCTCGTCAAACGGGATGTGGGATACAATGCCCGCAAGCGCAAGGTCCGCGCTCAGCATCGCGTTGACAGCGCCGATGGCGTTGCGCTTGATGCAGGGACATTCCACTAGGCCGCCCACCGGGTCACATACAAGGCCCAGTACGTTCTTTAAGGAGATCGCGGCGGCATGGAGCGCCATCTCCGGCGTACCGCCGTTGAGTTCCACCAGGGCCGCGGCAGACATCGCCGCACCCGAGCCCGTTTCCGCCTGGCAGCCGCCGTCGGCTCCCGCAATGGTGGCGTGGGTGGCAATCAGCATACCGACCGCCCCCGCGGTAAACAGCCCATCGATGAGCGCTTCTTCTCCCCATCCGCGTTTTTCACTCAGCGATACAAGCACACCCGGCAATATGCCGGATGCGCCCGCCGTGGGCGCTGCGACAATGCGGCCCATGGAAGCGTTCACCTCTACGACCGCCATTGCGGCGGCGGCAGCCTGCGCCGCATCCTCCCCTAAAAGCGCGCCCGGCGCATACGCATACAACCGCGCGGCGTCTCCGCCCGAGAGGCCGCTTAAGGAGCGGACATTCCCTTTGAGCCCGCGTGCCACGCCCTCCTGCATCACCGCAAGGTTCTTTTTCATCTCTTTGCGGATATGGACGCGGCTCAGTTCGCTTCTGTGCTCTTCGCGAAGCTGCATCGCCTCCGCAATCGTGATGTTGTGTTCCCGACAAACCGAAAGCAATTCCGTGCCGGAGCGAAAATCCAACATGTCCACCTCCTATACGGCGTATACGGCCGTAATACCGTCCGAAAGGCCCATAATGAGATTGCGCGTGGAATCGTCCACCATCTGGTCCGATTCAATGATCATATAGGCGTCTGCGCCCTTCCCGTGACGGAATACGCGCATGAATGCAATGTTGATGTGGTGCTGCGCCAGAACATGCGTCACCACCGCCACAACGCCGGGCACATCCTGATATTGGATAATCAGGGTGGGATAATCGCCCGTGAGCTCCACATCAAGCCCATTGATCTCAACAATGCGGATGTTGCCGCCGCCGATGGATTCGCCTACGATCTCCGTGGCGCTCCCGTCCCTGCGGGTGATATGGATGCACACTGTGTTGGGATGGCTGCGCGTTTCCTCGCTGTAAGAAAACGAAACCGCGATGCCGGCCTCCGTTGCCGCTTCATATGCGTTTATAATGCCCGGGTCGTCGGGCATCATGCCCAAAACACCGGCAATGAGCGCCTTGTCCGTACCGTGCCCCGCGCCGGTCTTTGCAAATGATCCATAGAGCGTGAACGTTACGGCTGCAACCTCCCCTCCCGCAATGCGACGCGCGGTGTTCGCAAGGCGGCACGCTCCCGCCGTATGGGAGCTAGATGGTCCCGTCATCCGGGGACCGATGATGTCAAACACACTGTATTCCGCCATAATTTCCTCCTGAAATTCCTTTCCCCACTATACCGCAAATGCACTGCCCGGACAAGCCCGGAAGTGCAGGCAAACAGTGAATTTCACGCTTCGCCGAATCCTTACAAAAATGATGCATTATCCGTATGTATTTTTTCAACAAAAAAGGGTATGATTTTGATTGAATAACGCACAGGTTTTTCCACAAAAGTCAAATTCATTCTTGAAGGAGTGAACCGCATGAAAAAAACCGTCTGCCTGCTGCTGGCCCTGTTGCTGTTGGTTACGGCATTTGGCTGCAAGCCCGCCGCCTCTGTCGAAACGACACCCGCGCCTATAGCGACGCCCGCTTCTCCTTCTTCCGCCCCCGTAGCCGCGCCGGCCTACACGCCCGTGCCCGCCCCTACGCCGGTCACATTCCCGGCAAAGGGATACTGTAACGGCGAAGGCGTCAACCTGCGCGCGGAACCCTCCAAAACCGCAGAGATTCTGGATATCCTTGGAGAGAACGTTGTATTGGATGTGATGTCGCTCAAAGATGAGTGGTACATGGTGCATTATGAAGGATTGACCGCCTATATCAGTGAGGGGCTCGTCACGCTGGGCGATCCTCCCCGGCCGCACAATATGCGCTGGGCAAAGATCAGTGTCGCAGAAGCGCAGCTCTACAAGTCCCTTTCCGATACCGATCTTTCTGAGGTCAAGCTCAAGCAGGGCGACGTTGTAAAGGTGCTGCGCGCGCTCAATGGTTACCTGCACATCGTTTATAACGGAACGCTGCAGCGCTATCTGAAGGAGACGGACGCAACATTCCTTACCGCGGAGGAAGCCGCGGCGCTCGCCACGGCCGTCCCGGAGGAAGGCTCCTTCCCGACGCCTAAGGATACGCCAAAGCCCACCGTCGCTCCGTAAATCCGAAAAATCAGGAGAGACGCTAAAACGCCCCCGCAGATCTGCGGGGGCGTCGTTATATCTGTTCCTATTCATAACAGGCCGCCCGGCGGCCCCTACCGCGTGCGTTCCCAGGACTTCGCCAAAATGGACATACGCCCTGCTTTGTCGCAGCAGTGCTTTTACGGGTGGCGGGGATTGCTGCGCACCGCGGCAATGGCCTTGAGCACCGCCCCGGTGATATCCGCCTGAAACTGCGTGCTCATCGCGTGAAACCGCGTGAAAATATCGCCGCTCAGGCTGCTGGTGTACTTTGCAGGCAGGTTGTTGAGCGAAAGCGCCATCACATCCATACGGCACTGTTCGCAGCAGCACATGTCTTCCTGCTGCATCAGCTCGTCAAGCTTGCTTTCCACCAACGCTTCCATAAGGTTGACAGGGTTTGCTTTTGTTTCCACTCAGATCATCCTTTCGTACGATGCAACTCTGGAACGGAAGCCATACATTTGCGGGATTGATTATATCATATATGATATAGCATAAAATGCCAATACAAAAAAATCGGGATACCTATTTGACAAGGATTGTTACAGCTTCAGCATAGCATACGGCAACAGCCGATGCAAACCGAATATTGGCGTATTTTGTAAATCCGCAAATGATTTTTCGCGGTTCCGCCACATTTTTTGCGCTTTTGTCCATCATCTGCTATACTATAGGATACGATTTTTAAGAGTGCGAGGTAGCTTCCAACATGGATTTTCCCCAAAAGCTCTCCGAGGCGTTGGCCGCGTGCAGCGGTATGGACGCGCAGCAGCTTGAGAGCATGATTGAAATCCCCCCTGACAACAACATGGGGGACTTTGCGTTTCCCTGCTTCAAGCTTTCAAAGACCATGCGCAAGGCGCCGCCGGCCATCGCATGCGAGCTGTGCGACAAGCTTCCGCTTCCGGATTTTGTGGCGCGCGCGGAGGCCGCAGGCGGTTATCTCAACTTCTTCATCAAGCCCGAGGCATACGTGCAGGCGGTATTAGATGCCGTGCGCGAGCAGCATGAGAATTACGGCGGCGGCACGGAGGGGGCGGAGCGCAACATCTGCATCGACTACTCCTCCATCAACATCGCAAAGCCGTTCCACATCGGCCATTTAAGCTCTACCGTCATCGGCCATTCGCTTTACCGCATCTACCAGCACCTTGGCTACAATTGCGTGGGCATTAACCACTTGGGCGACTGGGGCACGCAGTTCGGCAAGCTCATCGTCGCCTACAAGCGCTGGGGGAACCGCGCGCAGGTGGAGGCGGAGTCCATCCGGGCGCTTCTCGACCTGTATGTGAAATTCCATGACGAAGCGGAAAAGGACGAGCGCCTCAACGATGAAGCGCGCGCCTGGTTCAAGCGCATCGAGGACAACGACGAGGAGGCGCTTTCCCTCTTTGAGTGGTTCAAAACCCTTACGCTCAAGGAAGTGGGGCGTGTTTACGACCTTCTTGGCATTGCGTTCGACAGCTATGCGGGCGAGAGCTTCTACAACGATAAAATGAGCCGCGTCATCGAAGAGCTGGAGGAAAAGAACCTCCTCAAGCTTGACCAGGGCGCATACCTTGTGGATCTTGCGGATTACAGCATGCCGCCGTGCCTCGTGCTTCGCTCCGACGGCGCGACGCTCTACGCCACACGCGATATCGCGGCAGCGCTTTACCGCAAGGATACGTATGATTTTGCAAAATGCCTGTATGTGGTTGCCTACCAGCAGGACCTGCATTTTCGGCAATGGTTCAAGGTGATAGACCTGATGGGCTATCCCTGGGCCAAGGACTTGGTGCACGTTTCCTTCGGCATGGTCAGCCTGGTGGACGGCACGCTTTCCACGCGCCGTGGCAAAGTGCTCTTCCTGGAGGACGTACTCAACGCCGCCATCGAGAAGACGCTGGACATCATCACAGAAAAAAGCCCCGACCTTTCGGACAAGCCCGCTATCGCCCGCCAGGTGGGCGTGGGCGCTGTCGTCTGGAACGCGCTGTACAACAGCCGCATCAAGGATGTGGTATTCAGTTGGGACAAGGCCCTTAACTTTGATGGGGAAACCGGCCCTTATGCACAGTATACCCATGCGCGCTGCTGCGCGGTTCTTCGCAAGGCCGGTATGGAAGAACTGCCCGAAGACCTTGATTACAGCCTGCTCTCCGATGAAGACTCCCTGCGCGTGATCCGCGCCATAGGAAACTTCCCGCGCGCCGTACGCGAGGCCGCGCAGAAATACGAGCCGTACCTCGTATCCCGCGCCGTCATCGCCGTATGCCAGGCATACAACAAGTTCTATTATGAGCACCGCATCATCGGCGAAGAAGAGCAGGTGCAAAAAGCGCGCCTTGCGCTGACTGCCGCCGCAAAGAGCGTGATTTCCACAGGTTTGTTCCTGGTGGGCCTTGCGGCACCTGAACGTATGTAACCTAAAATCGGATGCTTTCCCCAAAGCATCCGCGCACGGCCAATGCGCACTGCCTTTTGACGCAAGTACGAATGCAGAACATGAACGCATCCAAAGCAGCAAGGAATTTTTGATGCGGGGCAAGAATACACAGCGCAGCGTCGCAGCGCTACACTTAGCGTAAGGCGGCCTATCCCGCGCGAAAAGAACCGTGACGATGTTCATGTTTAAAATGGTACAAAGGCTCCGTATTCCGGCAACTCCTGCCTGCGGAGCTTTTTTAATACGAATGGAAGGACCTGAATATTCCGGCTTATCAAAGGATTTGCCGTACTGTTTGGAATTCGTATAACATTTAGCAGGAGGGATGGCCATGTTCTTTGACACCAAGTTTCTGCGCAGCGACGAAATCATCCTGCGTCTGCGGAAGACGGCCCCGGCAGACTCAGAAAAGGGCTATGTGCCTGCGTATTATTTTGACATCTGTCTGGCGCATACCGGCAAGCCCATCGGCGCATGCGACCTGCGCATCGGCCATACGGAGAACGTCTACTATGGCGGAAACATCGGCTATTGCATCCAGGAAGCGTACCGGGGCCATCACTATGCGGGCAAAGCCTGCCTGCTGTTGTTCAAGCTTGCGCAACTGCACAAAATGGATGTTCTCTACATCACCTGCAGCCCGGAGAACATCGCCTCCCGCAAAACGTGCGAGTATGCGGGCGGCACGCTTGAGACCATTGCGGAACTCCCGCCGGACAACGAAATGTACAAAAAAGGCGACCGCAAAAAGTGCATTTATAAGGTGATGCTCGAAAAAGATGACGCGGACGGTGCTATATAACGGCCGCAGCCTGCGCCGGAAAGGAAGCCTCTATGGGAAACATCGCATTGCTGGTTGTGGACGTACAGAACGCCCTGATGGCAGAAAGGCCCGCAAACGGGGAAGCCGTTGTGCGGAACATCCGCCGTTTGATGGATGCCGCCAGAAAGCACCACAAGGAACTTCTCTTTGTCCGGCATGATGACGGCAAAGGCACGCAATTGGAACACGGCACGACTGGTTGGCAGATTTATGCCGAGGTCGCGCCGCAGGAAGGGGAATACATTGTGGAAAAGCGCTATAACAGCGCGTTCCATAAGACCGACCTCAAGGCATACCTTGACAGCAAGCGGGTCGATACCCTGCTTTTGACCGGCATGCAGACGGAATACTGCATCAATGCCACATTGCACAGCGCCTTTGACAACGGCTATACCATCCTGATCCCCGAAGGCACAAATACCACCTTTGACAACGATTATCTTTCCGGAGAAAAGCTGTGTGAATATTACAACTTTCATCTGGAACAACCGGTATGCAAAGGTGATTCCGCTTGCAGAAGCGGCAGCGCTTTTGGAGCGGTAGTGCCGATACGGCTTTGTCCCCTGAAAAGCAAAAAGGACCCTGACCGCATAAGCGGCTGCCGGCAGGCGGCCGCTTTGTGATATCTGCCACAAAAAAGCAGACTTCTCCCTCGACTGCCCATATGATATAAGCATATGTTATAAATTCTCATGAATAATTCATAAACCTATTCGCACATGTTATTGACATGTGCTGCAAAGCGCGCAATACTAGTTGTGTAATCGTCTGATAAATAACAAACGAACGGAGCAAGCCACACATGAACAATCTTTTTGATCTGACCGGTAAAGTTGCAATCGTTACGGGAGCCTCCAGCGGCCTGGGCGCGGACGCGGCGCGGGCCTATGCGGAATACGGCGCGGATGTCGCGCTGCTTGCCCGCCGCAAGGACAAGCTCGATGCCGTCGTAAAAGAAATCGAAGCTATGGGCCGCAGGGCAATCGCCATCGCGTGCGATGTTTCAGAGGAAGAGAACGTCAGGCAGGCGGTGGAAGAAACCGTCTCCCGCTTTGAAAAGGTGGATATCCTGCTCAACAACGCAGGCATTGCCGCGGGCGGCTCGGTGGAAACGCTTACCGAAGCAGCCTGGAACCAGTCCATGGATATCAACGTAAAGGGCATCTTCCTGCTCTGCAAATATGTTATCCCCCATATGAAAGCGCAGAACTACGGCAGGATCGTTAACATCGCTTCCGTCAACGCCGTCGTCGCGGATAAATCCCCGGCTCTGGTGCGGCATGTATACAACACCTCAAAAGCCGCGGTGCTGGGCCTGACCAAGGGGATGGCGGCAAGCTACGCGCAGCATGGCATTATTGTCAACGCCATCGGCCCGGGGCTGTTCGAATCCGAAATGACAGCGGATACGCTCTTCCAGCATCAGGAGTTCATGCACATGTACAATGCGCTCTGCCCCGCCTCCCGCCCCGGCGCAAAGGGCGAATTGAACGGACCCATCCTGTTCTTCTCCTCGGATGCGGCCAGCTATACCACCGGTCAATTCCTGCTGGTGGATGGCGGGTTTACCATCACCTGATCGACCTTTTGCAAGTATTATAGGCATAAAACAAAGGCGGGCTTACGCCCGCCTTTTGTGCATCATTTTTAAGAAATAACCGTCTTCCCGCCCATGTACATCCGAAGCGGTTCGGGGATGTTCACGCTGCCGTCCGCATTCAGGTTGTTTTCTAAAAATGCGATCAGCATACGCGGCGGCGCGACGACGGTGTTATTGAGCGTATGCGCAAAGTAGTTGCCGGTTTCCTTGTTCTTGACGCGGATGCCCAAGCGCCGCGCCTGCGCATCGCCCAAATTAGAGCAGCTGCCCACCTCAAAATACTTCTTCTGGCGGGGAGACCAGGCTTCCACATCCACGCTCTTGACCTTGAGGTCCGCAAGGTCGCCCGAGCAGCATTCTAAAGAGCGCACCGAGATATCGAGCGTGCGGAAGAACTCAACGGTATACCGGTACAGCTTTTCAAACCACTGAGCGCTCTCCTCCGGCTTACAGATGACGATCATCTCCTGCTTTTCAAACTGATGGATGCGGTAGACGCCGCGCTCCTCAATGCCGTGCGCGCCCACTTCCTTCCTGAAGCAGGGGGAGTAGCTCGTAAGCGTCTGGGGAAGCTCGGCCTCTTCAAGCGTGGTGTCGATGAACTTGCCGATCATGGAATGCTCGCTGGTGCCGATGAGGTAGAGATCCTCACCCTCGATCTTGTACATCATGTTTTCCATTTCCGCAAAGCTCATCACGCCCGTCACCACATTGCTGCGGATCATGAATGGCGGGATGCAGTAGGTAAACCCTTTGTCGATCATAAAATCCCGCGCATAGGTCAAAATAGCGGAATGCAGGCGGGCGATATCACCCTTGAAGTAATAGAAGCCGTTGCCGCTTACCTTGCGGGCGCTTTCCAAATCCACGCCGTTGAGGCGCTCCATGATATCGATGTGGTACGGAATTTCAAACGCCGGCACCACGGGTTCGCCAAAGCGCTCGAGCTCCACATTTTCGCTGTCGTCCTTGCCGATGGGCACGGTCGGATCGATGATGTTGGGCAGCACCAGCATCCGCTCGCGAATAGCCGCCTCAAGCTCCTCCTCCCGCACGCCAAGGTCGCTAAGCTCCTGCCCGATGGCGGAGACAGAAGCCTTTACGCGCTCCGCTTCTTCCCGCTCGCCCTTTGCCATTAAACCGCCGATCTGTTTGCTCAATACATTGCGCTGGTTTCTTAGCCCATCGCACCGCACCTTCACATCGCGGTACTCGGCATCCAGCTCCAGCACTTCCTCCAACAGTGGCAGCTTGTGCAGTTGAAATTTCCTTTTGAGGTTTTCTTTAACCGCCTCCGGGTTCGCCCGTACAAATTTCATATCCAGCATCGTCTTTCTCCTTTTGCGCGCCGCGCTTTTCTAAAAAATAAAACGCCCCAAAACCATACAATACGCCTGCATGGAAATGGGACGAAACCGTTGTTCCGCGTTGCCACCCAAATTGCCGGGTCTATACCCGGCCTCTTGTCTATGCGATAAAGGGCATTCCCTCTGGCTCATCGCCAGCGGCTCAAAAAGTGGACAGGCGCGTCCCCTGCCGGTTTTCACCTGCCACCGGCTCTCTAAAAAAGGGAAGCAGCGCCATTGCTTTTTTCAACGCCGCACTGTTATGAATTTTGGCGCAAAAGCGCCAAAGCTTGTCCTTGAAGCTGTTACTGGTTCGCAGCCGCCTGGTAGGTAGGCGCGTTCTTGGGCGCTTTTGCCTTGATGACCTTGTGATAATAATCATATGTCATCACAGGGAGGCCCTTCACCGCGCAGCCTTCATCCATACATCCGTCGTACACCTGTGCGAAGAATACGGTGTGTGTTCCCGCATCATGGCTGCCCACGATGTTGCAGAACAGGTACCCCGCGCAGTCCGCCTGCAGCATGGGAAGCCCTTCGTGCATGGTGTAAGGAATGCCGTCAAACTTGTGCATGTTCGCGCCGGAAGAATAGCCCAGCCTGCCGATGGTCTTTGCGGGCGTGCCTTCCGTGAGGATGGAGATGGAAAACCGGCCGTTCTCCTGCATCAGCTTATGGGTATGATTATTCTTGCTCATACTCACGGCCAGCATACCCTCCGCCGTTACCTGAAACACGGTGTTCACAATGCACCCCTGCGGAACATCGCCTTCCATCACGCCAATGGCGTAGAGGCCGTAAGAAAGCTTGAACAATACTGCCGGATCCATTCTCTGCTGTTTCCTCCCGCACTTTTTATGCCGCCTGCATGATAGATAAAGAAAATACGCCGATCGATATCCGCTTGCGCTTTTTTTCCGTACAGGCGTATGCTACACTCATTATAACCCATACCCTCAAAAAAGAAAACCGTTGAGGAGGAGAACCATGTATTATAAGGAATATGGCGCGACCGGCTGCCGCGTCTCCGCCGTCGGCTTTGGCGGCATGCGCTTTTTAGCGGAGGATATCAAAAGCGGCAACCTGGAAGCCTGTGCCGAAGTTGTCCGCTATGCCCATGCAAAGGGCATCAACTATTTTGACACCGCCCCCGCCTATTGCGATGACAGCAGCGAAACCATCATGGGGCTTGCGCTACATACCCTCCCGCGGGAAAGCTACTATATCAGCTCCAAGACCAATTTCGGCCAGATAGACAATCCCGTGACCGAAGCGGGCTTTTTCCGGCGTCTGGAAACAAGCTTAAAGCGCCTGCAGGTGGATACGATTGATTTTTACCATCTGTGGTGTATGCTCTCCCTCTCCCAGTACCGCAAGCAGCGGGACGCGCTTTACGGATACTTCCAAAAGGCGAAGGAACAGGGGATGATCCGCCATATCGTATTCTCTTCCCATATGCCGGGGGACGATCTTGCCGAGGTCATCGGCGAAGGGCTGTTTGAAGGCATGCTCATCGGTTACAACGCGCTCAACTACCGCTACCGGATGAGCGGGATGATTGCGGCACACGCGCGCAACATGGGCGTTGTGGTGATGAATCCGCTTGGCGGCGGTCTGATCCCCGAAAACCCGGAGCTGTTTTCGTATCTTGCACAGGGCACAGCCCTCAATGTGGCGCAGGCGGCGCTCCGGTTTGTGGCGGGGCACCGGGAGGTCTCCGTCACACTCAACGGCCTTTCCTCCAAGGCGCAGGTAGATGAAGCTGTGGCCGCAGTGGCGGGCCTTGTAGAACGGCCCGCCACGGAGCAGACTGCGCTGCTGCCTGCCTCGGAAGGCGGAGAGAATGCGTTGTGCACGGGCTGCGGCTATTGTGACAGCTGCCCGGCCGGCATCCCCATCCCCAAGTTTATGGATGCCTATAACCAGAAAATTCTGACCGGCCGGAATCCCGCAACGCGCCTTGCCTATCATTGGGCGCTCCATCCGGAAACTGCGGGCGGGTGCATCGCCTGCGGGCAATGCGAAGGGCTGTGTACGCAGCACCTGCCCATCATCGAGCGTCTGCGCGAGATTGAGCAAAGTCCCGCACTTTAGTTTGGCTGCTGATAGAAATCAGATTTTTTCAAAATAAGACCCAAATAAGACCAGTTTGAGGATGATTTGGAGCGACGCCGTGCTATCCTGAAGGTAGAAACCACCTTCAACGGGCAAAGCGGGGTGAAACGCGATGAAACATTCTACAAAACTGGTCTCTTTCTTTGCTGCTTTTGTGTTGCTGATCGGTATCGGCATCTTTGCAGCCAAATATATTGTAAATAAACAGGGCACCGCAACTGGAGGCGCGCAGACCGTATTGACGGGTGCGAATACAACAAGCGCCAAGCCCGTTCCCGCGCCGTTTGACGATGAGATTGTAACGATCGATGAAGATTCGGTGATTACTAAAGAATACCGCCCAACCGAACGGGAGGCCATCCCCGTTGGCCCGGGCACGGATCCTGCGGCCATACAGGCGCAGACAACATCCGCGGCAAAAATCCTCTATCAGGCGGGCACCGTCTTCCTGCAGGAGGAAAAAAACATGGCGCTTGCGCGACAAACGCTTGAGGCGCTTCATCAAACCGCCGTAACCATCGGCAATACCGGATCCGAACCGGGCAGCGAAGAACTCTCCGCTGCTTTTTTTGCCTTTTTGGGTACAACGGACGACCCAGCCTATTCCGATTGCGGCATCACCCTGTCGAACGCGCAGGGCATCGTATACACGCTGTCTGCCTACAGCCGCCTGCATGACGTCACATCGGAGTATTCGTTTGTTGCGGAACCGCTTAAGGATGTATTGTTAAAAACAGAGCGTACCGACGTCACCACCTACGGCGCGCAGGAGAACGTCACCGTATCCACCTCCGTAATCACCGAGCAGGGGCCGGATCAAACCACCACGCGGACATACACGGCAACGGAAAAGCAGGCTAAATGACAGGCAATTTTAAAAAGTAAGCGGAGGCAGCTGCCTCCGCTTTTCGTTTGATCGACGGCGTCCGCCTGCAACGTACGCGCTTTGTAAACAAGCGGCGTGCGCGTCAGCGATAATCTGCAGGCCGACGCCTGAAGATAGTATACGCCGGGCCTTCTCGCATTATACCCTACGCCGATTCAAATTGGCCAATCTGTCGGCAATCCCTTGCCGTTGTCATCTAAAACCAAGACGAAGAACCCGAGCATCCGTTATACAAGACAGGCGCTCTAATATCTTTCGCTGCGCTCAGGATGACAGTAAAGAGGCTTTGTCGGTCATTCTAAAGGAATATTACCGCTTAAAAAAGCGGCTGAGCGGCTCAATCACCGCGTGCAGGTCCTGTATGCTCTTGTTGAGCGTTTCAATGTCGATCTCCTCTAGCGTGCTGAATGCCTTCTCAGCACCCGTCGCCGCGGAAGCGGCCGCAACCTGCCCCTGTTCCACCAGGACATTAATCTCCCCAAACATCTCGGGCAGATTGGATTCATTGATATCCGTCGCAATAACATTGAGCTGCACAAACGTATCTTCCGCCTGATACAGGATGCGGTTGATTTGAGACCCAAACGAGAACGCAAACAGCGCCACCGCGACAAGCGCCGCCGCCATCACCAGCACAAGAACCGTGCGGATGCGGGAAAGCTTAAGCATCTTCTTTTCATAATCCGCGCTTTGCCGCTCCACCGCCGGACTGCTTTCCATTTGTAGTACCTCCTTTGCCAATATCAAAAAATAGAATCATTGCCACTTATTCATACCCATCCGCACCTGCGCAAAAACGCCCAAAGGCGCATCTGTCGAATATCGGCGTACGGACATGCTTTTGTGCCCATAAAGCCGCATAACGCTTGACAAAAGGATACCCGCAGGCTAAAATAATAACGCTATCCTCATGCGCGGGTGTAGCTCAATGGCAGAGCTCCAGCTTCCCAAGCTGGCCACGTGGGTTCGATTCCCATCACCCGCTCCAGCAAGGATAGCTTTTGACAAAGAAGCCCGACGCCGTTACAAATTTATTTCGCGGCGGGTAGAGTCCAGAGCACAGCGCTACTTCAACCGGGGCGCATGTGCGGCACAACAAAAGAGGAGGAATATTTGTAATGGCAAAGGCAAAATTCGAGCGTAACAAACCGCACGTAAACATCGGCACCATCGGCCACGTTGACCACGGCAAGACGACCCTGGCGGCGACCATCACGATGGCGCTCTCACAGTCCGGCAACGCCGCTGCAATGCGCTATGACGAAATCGACAAAGCGCCCGAAGAGAAGGCGCGCGGCATCACGATCAACACCGCGCACGTCGAGTATCAGACCGCTTCCCGCCACTATGCGCACGTGGACTGCCCGGGTCACGCCGACTATGTGAAGAACATGATCACCGGCGCCGCGCAGATGGACGGCG
>JAEWCL010000004.1 GCA_023390655.1 Bacillota bacterium
TTTCCAGTTCGTTCATTACTGTTACAACCTCCCTAATCATCCATTGCGGCGTTGATGCGCCTGCAACAATACCTATTATATCATTGGAATTGATTTTTTCAAGTAAAAGTTCGCCCGTATTCTCTACAGAATACGTGCGTTTGCAGTGTTTTTGGCATACCTTTGCAAGTTTTTGCGTATTGGAGCTTTTCCGCCCCCCCACAACGATCATCACATCGCATTCTCGGCTTAAGGCTTCCGCTTCCTGCTGTCGTACGGAAGTGGTGTGGCAAATGGTATCTTCCACGCATAGTTCCGGGCAGCGCCTGAGGAGTACATCGCGGATTTCTTCAAAGCGCTCGCGCTCCATTGTCGTTTGTGCAACAAGCGTCGCGGGAGAAACAATCGAAGAGAGCGCCTCCGCCTCCTGTGCGCTTCCTATTACCACCGCACGTTCTCCGGCCCAGCCGCGGATGCCCTCCACCTCCGGGTGCTGTTCTTCCCCCGCAATGTAAACGGTATGCCCGGCCAGTGCAGCCGCGTGCACAATTTCGTGGATGCGGCTGACAAACGGGCAGGTGGTATCCTCCACGCGTACGCCGTGCTCCTGTAAATGTGAAAAAACCCCGGGGGCCACGCCGTGGGAGCGCACGATGAGCGTGCTGCCCACGGGAAGCGTCTTCCATTCCTCCCCGGCAAGCGGAACAATATTTTTCCCGCGCAGTTCCTCTACAACAGCCGCATTGTGGATGATATCCCCAAGCGTATAAATGCGCACATCCGGATCCGCAAGCGAAAGCGCGCGCTCCACCGCCCGCTTCACGCCAAAGCAAAATCCCGCATGTTTTGCAATGCGTATCTGCATTATAAACTCTCCACAGTGGATTGAAGCACATGCATGGCGTCGCTGATTTCATCCGTTACGACATCGATCAGCTTGTTCTTGGGCGTTGTCGCCACCAGGCTGCCAACGAGTATGGGCTTGCCCACCGCCATGCGCAGGTGCATTTTTTCATAGGTGTTCCTGCTGATATAGACCGGCACAATGGGCGCACCCGAACGGATTGCCAGAAAAGCCGCGCCTTTTTCAAATACATCCATTTCATCCGTCACCGCGCGCTTGCCTTCGGGGAATATGCCAAACACCTTCCCCTTTTCCAGCACCCGGATCGCATTTTTCAAAGAGGCCATATCGGACTGCTTGCGGTTGACGGGAAACGCCAGGAAAAGCCGGAAGAGCACATTGCCAACGGGATTTTTAAACAGCTCCGCTTTCGCCATGAAGTGGATTAACCGCGGAGACATAACGGCAAGCACGGCAGGATCCACCATGGAAATATGGTTGCAGACGAATATAGCCTTTCCCCTGATTGCAAGATTTTCGCGGCCGATCAGTATGGGCCTGAAAAACAGCCAGAAAAACGGCGTGAGCAGAATTTTAAAGAATATGTAGAGCATGTCTCCTCCTGTTTGCGCGGGGGCAGTTGACGCGGCTTTTACTGTTGGATCGCGTCGAGCACGCGCCGCACGCTTTCCTCAATGCTAAGGCATGAGGTATCAATCAAAAGCGCATCGTCCGCCTGCTTGAGCGGGCCGCATGCGCGCGTGGAATCGGTATGGTCCCGGGAGAGGATAGTTTGTTCCATCTCCGAAAGCGTCGGCGGCGTTTCCCCGCGAAGTTCCATTTCTCTGCAGCGCCGGACGGCGCGTTCCGCTGCTGAGGCCGTCACAAAAAACTTAAATTCCGCCGCCGGCATCACGACAGTGCCGATGTCCCGGCCATCCATCACGATATCCCCTTCACGGGCCACCTGTTGCTGCAGGTCCACCAGTTTTTTCCGCACCGGCGGATGCACGCCGATATCGGAAGCGCCGCGGCTGACTTCCGGCGTGCGGATGGATGCGGTGACGTCTTCCCCATTTAAAAGCATATGCTGCACATTGTTCTTATAGAAAATCCGGATATCCGCCTTGGGGAGAAGCTCCCCCACGCCTTCACCGTCCTGCGGGCTGACGCCGTTTCTCAGCGCAAACAGCGCGAGTGTGCGGTACATGGCCCCGGTATCAAGATAAGGGATCGAAAGCTTTTCTGCCACCGCCTTTGCAATGGTGCTCTTTCCCGCGCCCGCAGGGCCATCTATTGCAATATGCAATGCCATCCCTTATTCCTCCGTTTCCTGTTGCATGCCCTTGAGCATGCCCGCAAGCGCGCCCGTCGACCATGCGATCTGCAGGTTGTAGCCGCCGGTGAGCGCATCCACATCTAAAAGCTCGCCTGCAATATACAGTCCCGGCAGCAGCTTTGATTCCAATGTGGAGGGATGCACCTCTTTGGTGGAAACGCCGCCGCGGGTAATGATCGCCTCCAGCATCGGCCTTGTCCGCTTGATTGTCAGCGGAAGCGCCTTTAATGATTGCACAAGCGCCTTTCTCTGCGCGCGGGCCAGCTCGCTTGCGCGCAGGTGCTCCACAATACCGCTTTGTGCAAATACGATGGGCAGCAGCCGCTGGGGCAGCAGGCCAGAAAGCGCATTGCCCACGGTTTTCTGCTGCGCAGCCTCGATATCGCGCAGGAGGCGTTTATCGAGCTGCTCTTCGTTAAGCCCCGGTTTTAAGTCAATGGTAAGCCTTGCGCCCGGCGCGGCGTCGCCAAGGTATGCGCTGGCGGAAAGTATGAGCGGCCCTGTGACGCCAAAGTGCGCAAAGAGCATCTCCCCCAGTTCTTCGTATACAAGCTTCTGCCCGTTGTACGCGCGTAGCGTCACATTTTTTAGCGTAAGCCCGGACAGCGTACGCGGCCACTCTTCCACGGTTTCCAGCGGAATCAGCGAGGGTTTCGGCTCGATGATGGTGTGCCCGCATTCCTTTAAAAAGCGGTATCCATCCCCGGTAGAACCCGTTGCGGGGTAGCTTGCGCCGCCGGTAGCTAAGATCACCGCATCCGCGGGCAGCATGCCGTTTTCAAGGCGTACCCCCGCCGTCATTCCATCTACAATATGGATGCCAAGCGCTTTTGTGCGCAGCCGAACGTCCACTCCTAGCCCATTGAGATGCCGTTCAAGCGCCCTTAACACGTCGCTCGATTTGTCTGTCTCCGGAAACACGCGCCCGCCACGCTCCACCTTGAGCGGTACGCCCAAAGATTCTATCATGGCGCACAGTTCTTCCGCGCTCAAAGCGCCCCAGGCGCTGTATAGAAACCGCGGATTCCTGATCACGTTTTCAAAAAACGCCTCGCGGCCGCCCGCATTTGTGACATTACAGCGGCCTTTTCCGGTAATATAGAGCTTTTTGCCCAGTTTCTCGTTTTGTTCAAGCAGCGTCACGCGATGTCCGTTGCGCGCCGCCACTGCCGCGGAAAGCATTCCTGCTGGTCCGCCGCCGATAATTGCGATTTTCATGGATTATCCTTCAATCAGGTGCCCGTTGTCATTGAGCACAAGCAATGTGTTATATGTTTCCCGCAACAGCACCTCTGTATAAGCGGTATTGTCCATCCGGAGGCTGTGGATGTTTTGCGGCGGCAGGCCGATCAGGTGCGCCACCATCAGCCTTAGCGGGATGGAATGCGCCACAACCAGCACTGTTTCCTCCGCCCCATGGCGTTCGGTAATTTCATTGAGAAACTGGATGCAGCGGGTGAGAACATCCGTGAGCGATTCCGCATCCTCCGGCGTATACCCTAAAGGATTTTCCCGCCACAGGCGCAGACCCTCCGGGTATTTGTTCGCGAGGGCGGAGAATTCCTCCCCTTCCCATATGCCGAAGTCTCTTTCCACGAGAAGTTCATGCGGTACGACCTTGAGGCTGTGCAGGGACGCAACGGTGCCAGCGGTTTCATACGCGCGCAGAAGCGGGCTTGCATATACCGCGTCAAGCCTTGCATTTCTTAAGCGTTCTGCCGCGAGCTTTGCCTGCATACGGCCGGTTTCATCCAGCGGGATATCTGTCCTGCCCTGGGTGCGCATCTGCCGGTTCCATTCCGTCTGCCCATGGCGCATGAGTAATAAATTCATGAAAGCGCCCCTTATTGGTTGTAGCGCGGCTTGGTGACATAGACGTGATGGCTGCCCCAAATGCGTTCGAGTCTGTCGAAATGCTCCATCAGCTCATCCTTGCGCGCAAGGCCGGCGGAAACGATGATGGCGTTGATGAGCGAGAGGGGCGCCACCAGTGAATCCGCAAACGAGGCCATGTCACTGCGCGCAGCCAGACCGAAATCCGCATAGGGAATCAGCGGGGACGCGGGGCTGTCCGTAATGGCGATGGTGGTGGCGCCCCTGTCCTTTGCGTATTGCAGCGCCTCCACGGTGCGCGTAGAGTACCTGGGGAAGCTGATGGCAACGCATACGTTCTCTTCATTGATACGGGCCATCTGCTCGCAGGCGTCGCTGAGCGCGCCGTTGATAGTGATGACGTCCGGCAAAATGAAGTTCAGGTAATACGTCAAAAACTGTGCGATGGGGTATGCGCTGCGCATCCCCACCACATAGACCCGTTTGGTATTCAAAAGCGCCTGCATTGCGCCCTGGAACACTTCATTGTCCACCGTATCGATAGTGGCGCGGATGTTCTGCATGTCCGCCTTGAGTACCGTTTTCAGTACATCCGCCTGATCAAGCTCGGACGTAAGCTGGATGCGCTGCATGGCCGTCAGCTTGGTGCGGATCATTTCCTGCAGCGCGCGCTGCAGCGCAGGATATCCGTCAAATCCCAGCGTGTACGCAAAGCGCACCACGGTGGACTCGCTCACGCCGACCATGCGGCCCATGCGCGAGGCGGTAATAAACGCCGCGCGGTCATAATTTTCCATGATATAAGAAGCGATTTGCTTCTGCCCCTTGCTCAGAGTGGGATATTGGCTTTGCAGCCGCGCAAGCAGATCGTTTTGTTCCATGTGTTTCTCCCCCCGCCTATTCATTCTCAGAAACCTGCAAGTCCGGAAAGGTCAAAGCCGGAGACATCCATATGTTCCATATATTTGTAGCACGCGATGTCGTAGTGGATTGGCGTAAGGGTAACGTATCCTTCCCGCACCCACCGCTCATCCGTATCCAGTCCTTCGCACTCGGTCAGCTTCCCGGAGGGCGTCCAGAAATAGCGAAGGCCGGAAGGGTCCGTAAACTGCGCATGCCTGTATTCGTATTGCTGCAGGCAAAGCCCCGCAAGCTTTACGCCCTTTACATCCGCAGCCGCGATATCCGGTGCATTGAGGTTTAAGAGCATACCGGTGGGCATTGGGTTTTGGAACAGGTAGTCCACCGCCCAGAGCGCCGCGCGGGATGCGGCGCTAAAATCATTGGGAAAATGGTTGTTGCAGCTGGTTGCAAGCGCGGGCTTGCCTAAAATCGCGCCCTCCATTGCGGCGCCTACCGTGCCCGAATACAGCACGTCCGTACCGAGGTTCCCGCCGTGGTTGATGCCGGATACTACCATATCCACCGCGATATCAAGGCTTGTGCACCCCAAGCGCACGCAGTCCGCAGGGGTTCCGTCCACCGCGTAGGCTTCCACATCTTCAAGTCCGGGCAAGGTCACTTTGCGTACACGCACCGGCTGCGTGCAGGTGATGGCATGGCTGCCGCCGCTCTTTTGTGATTCCGGCGCGACAACCGTAACATGATGGCGGCTTTTTAACTCCTGGGCAAGCGCGTGGATGCCTGCCGAGAAAACGCCGTCGTCATTGCTGATAAGTAGGTTCATTCTTCCTCCCGATTCTAGTATACAAAATTTTAATTATATTCATTATACCAGTGATGCGGGCGCCTTTCAATAAAATGATGAAATTCCTGCATTTCATTCCTGCAAAGCGTCCTAAAGCACGGCGTATTTCCAATTGACAGCACATATCCTGCGTGCTAGCATGAAAATGCGCCACAGCTGTTACGATTCCCGAATGAAAATGTGGACAACTACTTGCCCACGGCTAAGGATCATCGTATTTACCAATCCGCTTTATGGGCGTGAATCCATGCGGATCGGTACTACAAGAAAGGGGAGTGTTACCTATGAAAACCATCATTTCAGCACCGAATGCGCCCGCCGCGCTTGGCCCTTACAGCCACGCCATTCAGGCAAACGGATTTGTGTTCACCTCCGGCCAGCTTGGCATTGACCCAAAATCCGGCAAGCTCGCCGCAACCGTAGAAGAACAAACCAAACAGGCATTCTGCAATTTGAAGGATGTGCTTGCCGCTGCAGGCTGCAAGCTTTCCGATGTTGTGAAGACCATGGTATTTTTGCAGGATCTTGCGGATTTTGCAACCGTAAACGCCATCTATGGCGAAGAATTTGGCGGGGAATTCCCCGCGCGCTCCTGCGTGCAGGTTGCAAAGCTTCCCGCAGGCGCTCTGGTGGAAATTGAAGTGATCGCGGCAAAGCCGTAATCTTTTCCGGGCAAAAAGCCGCCCTGTTTTATAAGAGCGGCATGAAGAGCTACGGGCTGTATCGCAACAGAAGCGATACAGCCCGTGTTTTTGTTCCCCCTCCCAGAGAGGAGGCTGTTTTTTTCTATGCGCACCCCTTTACTGTTCTGGAAAGCACCTGAATGTAATGAGGTTGCCGTCGGGGTCCAGAAAGCTCATGTTTTTTGCACCCCACGGCCTTATTGTTGGCGGAGAAACAATTTCGACGCCAAGCGCTTTTAACCTCTCAAATGTAATATCCACATCATCAACCGTAAATGCGATGCAAATATGATGCGGGTTGCTTTTGCGCTCTGCTCCGTCATTATAAACGGTAAGCGCGGTCTCCTCTGAAAGAATAAATTGATGAACCGAATCATTGCTGCCGTTGTCAACCTCAAACAATGTCTTATAGAAATTTGACAACCGGATCACATCACTTGTCAGCAAGCATACTTCTCCAACCCGCATTTGAAAACACCTCCCGCTGTATTCGGTATAGCATCCCGCTACCGCTTGATGGGCGCTTTTCGCACCAACAGGAAGGACAGGCAGGCGAAGGCCGCAATCGATACCAGCATGCCGGACACATTGCTCCATACCCCAACGTTTGGCCGCACCCCGGCAAGAAACCCGAGCACTTTTGAGAGCGGATTCAGCAGCGACGGAAACATATTTAAGGCGACGCTGACATACACCGGTGAAAGGGAAATGACGATCTTCATCAGTTTATTGCTGCGGTAGTAGAGCATTGTGAGAAAGAGCCCGGCGAACGCAAACATGCTTAACAGCACCATTTCCCAAGCAACCTGGGTGAGGATGCCGCCTTGCGTATAGGTCTGTGAAAACAGCGTGGTATACGGCTGTATCATCGCGTAGAGACGCCCCCATACCATATCGACGACCGACATGCCCGCGGCGATTGCAACAAGCGCCAGAAGTGTTCCTGCAAAAAATGTCTTTCGCGTCACACCAAGAAATTGCAGGAACCGGAAGCTGGACTTAAAGGAATTGAGCCCCACCACAAACAGGAATATGGCGGACGCGAACTCAAGCCCTGATGAGGATCCGCCCAAGGTGCTTAAAAACAGCGTTACAACCAGCATGACCAGGTAGAATATCGCAACGGCCGTGAGGGATTCATACACCTGGTACCGGAATACCTTTAATATCTTGTTCATTGTAGTCCTCCCCCTTGCCCGCCGGTAAGATAGATAAACAGCTTCTGCAGCTCTATGCCGCCAAACTCCAGCTTGAGCGCCTGTGCAAGCGCATGATCCTTTTCGCAATCCAATACGGCTGCCATTTTGAAGTTGCCCATGGATTGCTCGGAGATCACTTTCTTGTTTTTGCAGTATTCCGCCACCGCGGAAGCCTCCCCCGCCACCGAATGCGCTCTTGCAAGAAGCGCCTCGACGGGCTGGTTTAAGATAAGCTTCCCTTCATTGAGTATAACCGCCTGCTCAATCACCTGCGCCGCCTCGTCAATCAGGTGGGTGGACAGGAGTATGGTGCAGGGGCGCTTTGCAAACAATGCAAGCAGTTCCTGGTAAAACAGCTCCCGGTGCGGCGCATCCAGCCCCAACACGGGCTCGTCGAATATCAGGATGGGCGCGCCGGACGCTAGGGTAAGGATGAGCTTTATAATGGAGGCGTATCCGGTGGAAAGCTGCTTTGCCTTTTTGTTGACGTCAAGCCCAAACTTCTGCGCCAGAGTGAGCGCATAGACGTCGTCAAACTGTTCATAGAATTCCTTTGCCCATTCCATTGCCTGTTTGACACGCATGCCTTCCGGAATCAGGTTTTGCTCGGTCATCGCAAACACGCGGCTCAGCGCCTGATCGTTTTCCACCACTGGCTGCCCTTCTATTGCAATCTCCCCCTGCGTGGGAAAGAGCTTGTTTGTCATCAGGTGGATGAGCGTGGTTTTTCCAGCGCCGTTGCGCCCCAAGAGGCCATAGATTTTTTCCGGCTCAAACCCGACCGAAACATCGGAGAGCGCCTGCACCGTGCCGTAACGCATGGAGATATTTTTGACGTCAATCGCGTTCATGCTCCGCCCTCCCGATCATAGAGATGATCTCCTGTTTTGAAATATGGAGCTTCTGCGCTTCTTCAAGAAGCTTCATCACAAAGTCCTCATAGAACGATTCCTTGCGCTTACCTAAAATCTTTTCCTGCGCTCCAGCTGCGACAAACATACCAACCCCCCGTTTTTTATAAAGAATTCCTTCGTCCACCAGCAGATTGATCCCCTTGCCCGCCGTTGCGGGATTGATCTTCATCGTTACCGAAATTTCCGTGGTGGACGGCACCTGCGTTTCCTCCCCGAAAATGCCTTTGAGGATATGATCCTCGATCGCTTCTGCAAGCTGGAGGTAAATAGGCTTTTCGCCGTCAAAGTTCAATTGCATGGCGCCACCTCCTTCTCCCTTCCTCTAGTCCAGCGGCTGCAATTGTTCATTGCATCGTTGGTTAATTGCTCATGTAATTAACTATATGACTTATAGTATAAAATGTCAACCGTTTTAGCAAAATAAAAGCCCTTCCGAATTGGAAGAGCTTTGTCTTTATCGATTTTGTGGCTTTATTGGAGTCCCTGCGGTTTCACCACAACGCGCATGCCCGTATGACCTTCCGCTGTTACAAACGCCTCGGCAACGTGGTCCAAGTCGAACCGGTGGGAAATAAATGGTTTCATATCGATCTTGCCCGAAGCGATCAACTCTATGGCAAGCTGATGGTGCCTTGGAAGCGAGCCGTGCGCGCCTACCACGATCAGCTCTTTATAATGAATGATGTTGGTGTCGAGCGTCACCGTGCTGCCCGCGGGAAGGCCGCCGAACAGATTGATGCGGGCGCGGTTCTTCGCCATCTTCAGTGCATCTGCATGGGACTGCGGGGACGGATTGGCCGTGATGATTACATCGGCGCCCAGGCCTCCGGTTTCTTCGAGCACGCGCGCAATGGGATCTTCCTCGGAAGAGCAGATGTAGACGTCCGCCCCAAACTTCCTCGCCGCTTCCATCCGCGGGCGGGAGCGCTGTATGACGATGACCTTGGTAGCGCCCATCCGGTACGCCACGGGAATGATCATGCAGCCGATCGGACCCGCGCCGATAATGACGACGGTATCGCCAAGCTTGATGCCGGTTAATTCAAGGGCATTGAGTACGCAGGCAAGCGGTTCCGCCAAGGCGCCCTCGTCATAGCCGACCTGATCGGGCAGCTTGTGGACAGGCCCATAATTGACAACAGTTTTATTGAGCAGCATATATTCGGAGAAGCCGCCCGCAAACTGGTAGCCCATGGCGTAATTGATCTGGCAGTTGTTGCCGATACCCGCCTCACAGAAGACGCATTCCCCGCAGGGCACGTCCGCGCCGATGGCGACACGGTCTCCAACCTTGAACTTTGTGACATTCGCGCCGACTTCCACAACTTTACCGGAAACCTCATGCCCCAATATCTGCGGGGGGACAACGCGGGAGTTGCCATGATGGAAAATCCGGATATCCGAACCGCATACGGCGCAGGATTCGACCTGTAAGAGTACGCTGTCCTGATCCACGCGCGGCGTTTCCACCTCTTTGATTACCATCTGATCCTTGCCAAGATATACGGCTGCCTTCATTTGTTCTCCTCCATGATGCTATATTTTGAAATGCCTATCTGCATGCGCCAAGTACTTCTCCGATACGCGCATTTACCACAATGTTTGCCTGCCTGTCTACGGACGTACTTGAAAGATTGATGAGTGCGAGCGTTTCGCCGTGAAAGTACTGCGTCAGCGACGCCGCCGGATATACCATCAGGGACGTCCCTCCTACGATCAAAAGATCGGCCTTACGGATATGGCGAATGGATGCTTCCACCACTGCATCGTCAAGCGGTTCTCCATAAAGCACAACATCGGGCTTGATGGTTCCCCCGCAGCCGCATTTTGGCACGCCTTCCTGTTTTATAATATCAGGAAGGGTATACTGCCTCTTGCAGGCCATGCAGCTGTTGCGGTACACGGAACCATGCAGCTCCAACACATTCCTGCTGCCCGCTTTCTGGTGCAGGCCGTCAATATTCTGGGTGACGACCGCCGTCAGCTTCCCGCGCTCTTCAAGCGCCGCCAGCGCCTCATGCGCGGCGTTGGGGGTTGCATCCGGATAGAGCAGCATGGATTTATAGTAACGGTAGAACGTTTCCGTATAAGAAAGAAAAAAATCATGGCTCAAAAGCGTCTCGGGCGGATATCCATACCGGCTGATGGCCGTAAATATGCCATTCTTGCTGCGAAAATCGGGAATGCCGCTTTCCGTGCTTACCCCCGCGCCGCCCAGGAATACAATGCGCGCGCTTTTTTCGATGGCGTGCTTTAGCTTCTCCCGTTCCGCCTGCATGCCGGATGCCTTCCCTTCTGCCTTTTACTGCCCATGTTACCGCTTCCAGTATACCACTGCGGCAGGGAAAAGAGCCATAAAAACCAACATTTTTCTTTCAAGCTTCTTTCCTTGCCCGGCCTTGCGGGAGGGAAGCAGATATATTATACTTGTTTTACCATATATATGACAAACTTCCCGTCTTCTCCTTGATGACAGCGGTAGGTGACAACGATGCGCAAAAAAGATGCAAAAGAAAACAAAGCCCCTTCGTCCCTGCAAAAAGCGCTTGCCTTTGGCGTCCTTCTGTTGTTGTGCGCGCTGATTTACCTGTTTGTGAGCCTGGCAGAACAGAACCAGGCGCAGACCGTTGCCTATACAGCACCGCCCGTTGCTCCTACGCCAACGGCAACGCCCAAGCCGACCCTGCCACCCGGCGTCTCAGCGGATGTGTTCATCAGCCGTTTGGAGGAAGCGGGCTTTCTGCTGTTAGCGGAAAGTGATGGCGCATATTCTATGCAGTATCAAGCCAATGCGCCGGAAGACGCGCTGATCCTCTACGCCGCAAATGGATATGTGCAGGGCTTTTCGCTGACGCTCGAAGAAACGGCAGGTAAAAAAATCAGTTCTCCCAAAGGGGAAATCAGCGAATATCTCTCAGAAAAACACACGCAGATCATAGAAGAGCAGTCCAGGCGAATCAGCGCTTATTTGCCCACCCTCCTATCCGCTCTGACGGAGGATGATACCTTTCCGCGTTCTATCGCACTCATCTGGGCGGACAGCGCCGCATCCGTATTGGGAAGCGGAAAGCCTGTAAGCGAGTCCAAACACGGCATTTCCTTTGCCGTGCTGCGTACAGAGGACGACCGGCTTCTTTTGAGCGCCGATCTCTTATGACCTCCCGGCGGTATTTCAACAAGCGCCCGTTTGTCGTCGCCGCTTTGGGGATGATGGCGGGGCTTTTGTTTTCTTACCGCTTCCCCGGTATGTCCGGCTATCTGATCTGCGGCGGGGCGCTCCTATGCGCCGCTATGTTGCGCGCATTTCGGATACGGGGCGTTGCGCTGTTTTTGCTGTTCCTTTCGCTTGGCGCACTCCGCCTGCAGCTTGCCTATCCCGCGTTTCCAGCGGAGCGAAGCGTTTGTACGCTGACCGGCGTTGTTTCTCAAATAGTCCCCAAATCCTACGGCACACAGCTGCGGCTATCTCATGTGCAGGCAGACGGCCGCATGATCGACGGCGACGTACTCATTACCCTGCCGCCGCAGAATGGGCCGGAACCCGCCTACGGCAGCCGTTTGCATGCGGAAGCTGCGCTTTCCCCTCCGCAGGGGCCGCGCAACGAAGGCGGGATGGATTACCGGGCTTACTGCCTGTCCCAGGGAATTGTCGCGCTTGCTAAGGCAAAGGGCGCTGCATCCATCGTGGATGCCCCGGCCGGTCTCTATGGGAATCTCCTTAATCTCAGAGATACGAGCACACAGATTTTAATCAGACTGATGGGGCAGGAAAACGGCGCTTTGGCCGCGGGCATGCTCCACGGCGCGGTAACGGATATTCCGGAGGAAACGCTTGACGCCTTCCGGGTTTCGGGCATCGCGCACCTGCTTTCTGTTTCTGGATTGCATGTTTCCTTGCTTGCGGGGATGCTGCTGCTGTTGCTACGCCGCGTGCGCCCTGTGCCGCAGCTGCTGCTGATCAGCGCGGCGCTTCTTTTCTACTGCGCGTTCTGCGCCTTTGCACCCGCCACGCTGCGCGCAGCGCTCATGACCTTCTGCCTGCTGTTCTCCCGCGTATGCAACCGCAGGAACGATCCCCTTTCCGCGCTTTCCTTTTCATTCCTGCTGCTTCTTTTGATTTCCCCGTTTGCGCTGTTTTCCGTCGGCTTTCAGCTTTCCTATACGGCGGTACTCGGCATCCTGCTGCTGTATCCTACGCTCAATGACAGTATGCACAGCTTGCCCCGTACGCTCAAGGAGCCGCTTGCATTGAGCATCAGCGCCAGCGTTTCCACCCTGCCGGTATCGGCCGCCGTATTTGGAACGATGCCGGTTTTGAGCATCCCCGCCAATATTCTTGTGGTGCCGCTGTGCGCCTTGAGCATGCTGCCTTCGGGCATCGCGCTGCTGCTCTATCCCCTCTCCCCGGCAATTGCAAGGTTTATTGCCTCCCTTTCCGGCGCTGCGCTTTCCTTGATGCGCGCGGTTGCGCAGGCTGCGGCCGTCCCGGGCATGCTCTGGCTGCCCGCATGTTCCCTTGGTGCGGGCGTGTGCTTTTTCTTATTTCTGCTGTTCTGCTCCCCTTATTTTTTAGGAAGACGCAAGGAACGGGTGTTCCTGGCCTCGGTCAGCGTGGCGCTTTGCATCGCGCTCGTTGCCATTCCTCCGCTGTTGCGTCCGCAGCGGCATATTACCGTCCTTGACGTTCCCTACGGATATGCGGTGCATGTCCATGAAGCGGGCAACGACAGGCTGTTTGGCACAGAGGACGCGCTGACCGGCGCAGCTGCGGAGCGTTATCTCTACGTCAACGGCATCTTCCATGCGGAACGTAGGGTTGCGGATGCGAAAGGGATGACGGTTACACTCGAAGGATATACGCTTCTCATTTCTCTCCGCAGCGTCACGGCGGGGGGCCATACGTACCACACAAGCAGGCATGGGCAGATACGCCTCTATGTGCGAAACGGGCAGCTTTCTATGCAGCCGTATGCCCGGGACAGCAGATATGCTATACTGATAGAAAAGCCCTAGGCGTGTTTGAAAACGCAAAAAATGCAGGATATTTTGAGAAAAAACGGTGCGAAACAAGGCAAAGACCACAGGAATACTGGAGGTATTCCGAGGATTTTTAACGATGTTGCAGCCCGATTTTTTCAAAAATAGACAATTGCCTTGGTTTTCAAACAGACTCTAGAGAATCACCCGGAGGCATCATGGACCACAACCAGTTTTTTGAGCGCATCAAGGAAAACCGTGTTTCCGGCCTGTTCCTCTTTTACGGGGAAGAGGAATTTGTGAAGCAGAGCGCGCTCAACGCGCTGATTGCGCGCGTCGATCTCGTAGCGCGCGACCTGAACGTGCAGGAAATGGAAAAGCCACAGGCAGCAGCCGTGCAGGCGGCCTGTGAAACGCTGCCCTTCTTTGCGGAAAGCAGGCTGGTTGTTTGCAAGGAAATGCTGGACAGCGAGGCGGCGCAGCTGATCACATATTCCGCGTCCATGCCCGAAACCACCACGCTCATCCTCTATACGCGCGGCAAATGCGGCACTTCCTTATTACAGGCGGCAAAAAAGGAGGGCAAGGATGTACACTTTGCCATTCTGAGCACACAGGAAGCGGTAAAACTTGTCCAGCAGCGCATGCGCAAACGCAACGCGCAGATTGATGCGCAAACTGCGCAACTGCTGGTGGATATGGTAGGCACTGACGTTTACGCGTTGCAAAACGAATTGAATAAGGCTGCCGATTATGCAAAGGACGCGCCGGTGACGGCGGAGATCATCAAAGCCTGTGTCACGCCCAACCCGGAATTCCAGCGTTTTCGGATGCTGGACGCCTTCCTGCTGGGGAAGCAGGCGCGCGGGCTGACCATGATGCGCCACCTGCTGCGCGATGGCTCTGAAACCGTGTTCGGCCTGGCGCATTTCTTCACCGGCCAGTGCAAAAGCATGCTTGGTGCGCGCCTGCTTCTTGACACAGGCAGCAGGGACGCGGAAATCGGCAGAAAGCTTGGGCTTTCTCCCATGCCTGCAAAATCCGCTTTGAGCGGCGCAAAGCGCATGAGCGCAAAGGAGCTGTATGGCGCTGTCGCCGATTTTTCGAGTGTAGATCACCTGCAGATCAGCGGAAAAGCGCCCGGCGAGCGAGCGCTTGAAGCTGCCGTGCTGCGCTATTTCTGCAAGGAAAAGGCAAGACGGCAGGCATAACTGGAAATCCTTCAGGGGCTTTGCCCCCGACCCCCCACCCAAGGGACACATCCCTTGGGAATCCCATATATCACAAATACTCATTTTAGCGAGTTTCTGCTGTATGGGTTTTTAGAGCCGTTACGGCCCTAAGCGGGTGTTTGGGAGCCGAAGCTGAGGCACCCGCCAGTGCGGAGCAAGCGAGGCGAAGGCTCCGTGCGCAAGGGAATGCCGGCCTATCGGCTTGCACGACCATTGCAAACTGTGGGCCCGTCAGGCAGAACCCTCAACATACCCTTTATAATCTTACTTCTTGCTTAACTGTTTTTCAGCTGTTCCAGAATGGCCTGCATGCGCTGGCGCTGGCCGGGGTCGAGCATGGGCCCAAGCATCTCGGCAAACGAGTCCATACGCGCATTGCTCATCGTGCCCGCCGCACGCTCTTTTCTGACGGTGTCCTGCAAGTCCGCAAGCAGTTCCGCCTCGCTTTTGCCCTGATAGTGGTCAACAAGCGATTTGACCTGCCGCATCGCTTCCGGGTCCACACCTTCCGCCATATTCTGAGCTTGATCGGGATGTTGCTTTAAACTGCGAAGATCCGGCTTTTTCATGCACGCTCCTCCTGTACCCTGAAATCTCTCCAATCATCATATGCGCCAATCCGGGCAGAAGTGCACAATACCGCTTCCTGCGCATATGATGCTAGAAAGGCAACAAAATCAAGGAGGTGGCCATATGCCCAGATATGCGCCGCAATCCCTGCCGACTGGCGGCTCCCGGCCGCCCATTCAGCAGGTGGTCAGCGCGGCCGACACAGAAGAGCCCATGTCCCCTGATTACGGCCAGCCGGCCATCACATTGGGGCAGCACATACGGCGTGAACGCGGCATGCAGGGGGTACAACGGTACGTGGTTTCCATGCGGGATCATTTGACCGAGAGCGAATATGAAGACCTGTGTCATGCAATGGGCGTGCCAACCGACCTGCAGCTTCCCCCACAACATCGCCCATCCCCCCAGCACACGGCCCCCGTTGTGCAGGAAACGTTTGCCCCACAGCAGCAACCCCAGCAGAACATGGGCAACATGCAGATGATGCAGGCGCTCATGCAGATGATGGGCGGTATGAACGGCATGGGTGGTAGCATGGGCGGCGGCATGAACGCTGGAGGAGGCATGAATCCGGGAGGCGGCATGAACATGGGCGGTATGAACCCCATGATGCTTGCACAGATGCTCCAAGGTATGGGCGGCATGGGCGGCGGCGCAAACGGCGGCGGCATGAATCCGCTTATGCTTGCGCAGATGTTCGGCGCCATGCAGGGAAAATAATGCCGGAAACTTTAAAAACAGCGCCGGAAGGAACTCTTCCGGCGCTGTTTGCCATGTAAAATGATATTCCCTGCGTTTACTTTACCACGCCCATGAAACCCATGAATGCCAGGGACATTAACCCCGCGCTCACAAGCGTAATGGGGAACCCGCGGAACGCCTTGGGAATCTTTGAGGTTTCAAGCCGTTCCCGCACCGCCGCGATCAGAACAATGGCAACAAGGAAGCCAAGGCCGCTGAATGCACCCGAAAGCAAGCTTTTCACAAGATCATACTGTCCCACAGTGTTCAGGCATACTACGCCAAGCACGGCGCTGTTGCCTAAAATCAACGGGAAATACTTGCCCAAAGCGCTGTGTCTCTCGGGGTTGCGCTTCTTTTGAATCTGCTCAAGAAGCAATGTGAGCGCCGCAATGACCGCGAGGAAGCAGACCAATGCGAGGTATTCCATCCCAAGGGATACGAGCGCCCACTGGTAAATCGCAAAGCAGATGAGCGATGCAACCGTCATCACAACGGTTACCCAAACGCCCATGCCCAAAGAAGCCTTTATGCGGTCACCGCCGTTTGCAAACGGCATGACGCCCAGCGCGCGGGAGAAAATAAAGTTGCTGCTTACAACGCAGGCCACCAGAAACAGCAATGCGCTGCCGATACCCGAAAAGCCTTCCAATGCCAGTGTCATACGTTAGCGCCCCCTTCCTGCGGCTCCGCTTTCTTGTTTTTGCCGATACAATGGTTGATGATCCCAAACGCCACGCCAAGCAGCATCAGACCGCCGGGTACTGCTTTTATGATCAGCGCCGGCTCAAACGCCTCGCCAAACAACATAGCGCCAAACAGCGTGCCATAGCCAAGCACTTCACGGACAACGCTCAGAACAAGGAGCGCCACCGCAAACAGCAGGCCCACAACGACGCCGTCAATGCCGGCGGAAACAATGCCAAGCTTTTCCGCATGAACGCGGGCAAGCAGCATGCAGCTGACCGCTATCAGGGGAATATAGATGCCAAGCTGGCTTTGAAGCGCAGGCATGGACGCCGCAAGCAGCATCTGTACCACCGTTACAACCATGCCGATGATGAGCACAAACGCAAACGGGCGAATCGTCTCAGAAAGCAGATTGCGTACGAGCGCAATAAGCAAATTGGAGAGTACGAGCGCCGCGGCAGTCGCAAGGCCAAGTCCCAGGCCGTTACCCGCAGTGGATGTGACCGCAAGCGTCGCGCACAGCGCCACCGCAAGACGGAACGCCACATTCTCGGACAGGATGCCGCCAAAGAACGCACTGGTCATTTTTTTCTGTTTCATGCTTTTGCCTCCTGAACGGACGAACCATAGACCCTGGGCTTGATGTACTTATCGATCAGCGGGGTAACGAGGTTCATCAGCAGTATCGCATAGGTAACGCCCTCGGGATAGCTGCCGTAGGCGCGGATGACGGCAAGAATAACGCCGCAGCCCACCGCAAACCATGCCTGGCCTTTTACCGTCATGGGGCTTGTTGTGTAATCCGTCGCCATAAAGACCGCGCCGAACATCACGCCGCCCGAAAGAATGGCCTTTAACGGCTCGCCGTCAAACGTAAACGCGCCCTGCGGGCCCATGACCCAGGCAAGCAGCGCCGTCACGCCGAGGAAGATGACGGGCACGTGGGGGAATATCGTCCTTCTCGCAATGAGGTAGACAAGGCCGATGAGAATGGCAATCTTGCTGACCTCACCGATGCAGCCCGGGATATTGCCAAGGAACATGTCCATGTTCGTGGCCTGATAGCCCGCGAGCACCGTGGGGGAAGAGACCGCGTCCACGCCGGAGAACGCCGTGGGAAGTGTGAAGCGCGTCAGATGTACGGGCCAGGAGGCCAGCAGAATCGCGCGCGCAGCAAGCGCGGGATTGACGAAGTTATCGCCGATGCCGCCAAAGAGCTGCTTGACGAGTATGACCGCAATGGCGCTGCCCAGTACGGCAAGCCACCACGGCGCGCCGACCGGCAGGTTCAGCCCGAGCAACAGGCCCGTTACGAGCGCCGAAAGGTCGCCCACACGCACGGGCTGCTTCATCAGCTTCTGCCAGATGAACTCCGAAAGCACGGCGGAAGCCATGCTCAGCACAAGCAGCAGCAGCGCCCTGATTCCAAAGAAGTATACGCCCGCAAGAGAGGTCGGAATCAGTGCGATTACGACGTCGAGCATCAGCTTTCTTGTATCGTCCGCCTTATGAATATGAGGGGCGGGAGATTGCCTGAATGTCATTTTTTTGCACCTCCCCTTTGCGCAGCCATGATCTGATCCTTCGCCAGTTTAAACGAAGGGGTAAGCCTGAGCCTCGCCGGGCAGCCGAACGAGCAGCTTCCGCAGACGACACAGTCCATGACATTATTCGCTTCCGCGCCGGCAAGATCGCCCGCATCGCAATAATGCTTCATCAGATAAGGCCTGAGGCCCGCAGGGCATACCGCAACGCAGCGCGCGCAGCGGATACAGGGGTTTTCTTCAAATTCCTTTGCGTCTTCCTTGCAGTATACGACAATGCCGTTGCTCGCCTTGGTCATGGAAACTTCATCGCTGGGCGCGGGAATACCTGTCATTGCGCCGCCGGCGGTGATTTTGCCGGGCTCCTTGGAGTAGCCGCCGCATTCCTTGATGGCGTCCTCAAATATGGTGCCGATCCTTAGGCGAAGATTTGCAGGCTTGTTGACGCACCCCGTCACCGTAGTGATGCGGGAGATGAGCGGGCGGCCGGTCGTAACCGCCTCTGCAATGGAGGCCGCGGTGCCGACATTGAGCACGATCACATGCGCATCAAGCGGGAGCTTCTTTTGCGGAACTTCCCTGCCCGTCACTGCCTGAATGAGCTGCTTTTCACCGCCCTGCGGGTACTTTGTTTTTAGCTCTGCAACCTCCACGCCCTCGCGGCCTTCTGCGGCCTTGCGCATGAGCGCGATGGCTTCCGGCTTGTTGTCTTCAATGGCAATCACGCCGCGCTTGACGTTAAGCGCGCGCATCGCAGCCCTGAGACCATCTACGATCTTTGTGGAATGCTCCAGCATCAGGCGGTAATCCGCCGTCAGGTGGGTTTCGCACTCTGCACCGTTTAAAATGATGGTGTCACAGTACATGCCTTCGCGCACGGTGAGCTTGACATGCGTGGGAAAGCAGGCGCCGCCCATGCCGCAGATACCGGCGTTTTTGACGGCGGGAATGATCAGGGAAGGATCCACCGTCTCCACATCGCCAAGTCCTGAAATCCCTTCCACCCATTCATCCTTGCGGTCATTTTGAATAGTGACGCACATCACGGGATTGGGAGAAAGCTGCTGCTTGAGAGAAACGTCAATGACTTCGCCCGAGACGCTCGCATGCACAGGCAATCCCAATGGGCCTACCGGCTCGCCGATCATTTGGCCAAGTTTGACGTAATCCCCCTTCTGAACGCAGGGCGTGCTGGGTGCGCCCAAATGCATGCCCATCAGGATACATACCTTATCCGCTACAAAGTCCCTCACCGGGAGGTCCTTCGTGGGAAGCTTGCCTTCATGCGAATCGTGCATGGGATAAACGCCACCCTTAAAGGTTAGCTTTGGCAAAGCTGACACCATCCTTTCTATTTCTTCCGTAAACTCTATTTGATACAACAAAAAAGGGTATGCTCACCCTTTCCTGAAGAACGCTATTGATTGAGCAAGCCGACTGTTTTCATACGCATTTCTGTCCCCGTCAAATCCGTTAGTATTATAACATGCCCCCTGTGGTTTTGCATCATTAATTTGCTGAATAATTATCAAAAGCCCGAACAGGCTAAAGAGTATGCAGACGAACGAAAAGACTTCCCGCATCCCACTCTATATTGCAGCCATTTGCACAGGCATTGCAAACGGCTTGTTTGGCGCAGGGGGCGGCATGCTTGCCGTGGTGGTGTTGGAGCGTATGTCGAAGCTCAAAAGCAGCGAAGCGCATGCAACTGCCCTTCTGATTATGCTTCCGCTTTCCATCGTAAGTATCATTGTCTATCTGATCCGGGGCGCCATCCAATTTGACTTTGTCCCCATTGTCACCTTGGGCGTATTGCCGGGCAGCTTTTTGGGCGCAAAGCTTTTGGGAAAAATGCGCTCCGTCTGGATCGACCGGCTGTTTTCCCTGCTGATGCTCGCCGCGGGCGTCCGGTTGCTGCTATGAGCGCTCTTTGGTATTTCATAGCCGGGCTCGCGTCCGGCGTGCTTTCCGGCATGGGCATGGGAGGCGGCACCATCCTCATCCCAATCCTCACGCTCTTTTTAAGCATGGATCAGCATGCGGCCCAGGGCGTCAACATGCTTGCCTTCCTGCCGGGCGCTCTGCTTGCCCTGTTCATCCACCGGCGCGACGGAAGGCTCAAGGCAAAGACCGCGTTTCCGCTGCTGCTCTGGGGTGCGATAGGTGCCGTCGGCGGTGCGTTCCTTGCAACGTGCCTGGAGGCGGAGTGGCTGAAAAAGGCATTCGGCGCATTTTTGATCATACTGGCGTTCTTGCAGTTTGTGCGGTCCGGAAAGAAGAAAAAACAATAATACTATTGAAGAACCCGCCGTTTTAAAAAGGCGGGTTCTACTTTTATTTGCTTTGAAAATTAATGGTCGGCGCGTTGATAGCGGTTTTATTGATATCCACCGTCTGGTCAAGGAGTTCCTTGCGGAAGATGCGCGTATCCTTGGGGGCATTGATCCCAAGGCGCACCCTGTCGCCTTCCACGGCTACCACTTCTATTGTAATGTCCGGGCCAATCGAGAGAACTTCACCGGCTTTTCGCGAAAGAACCAGCATCCGCTTCCCCTCCTTTCAACTTTTGCATGACTGCATCGTAGATCGGAAAACGGACGGGAAGGTCCGTCGCGTCGATGACGAGTTGCTTGCCTGCGCCAAGCTTCAGGTTGATGATGATGGGGGCGGCCAGATTGACCGTCATCTTTTCGATATTCTCGGGAATCACAACGACATTCAGGATCAAAAGGTCATTGTTGTTATCCACTTCCAGACCCTTGAGCTCATTTTCCCGGATTTCAATATAGTAATCTTCGAGCAGTTCGAACGGAATGACCACAGGAAGAGAAATATATTTATTTTCTGTGGATTGCAGCCAATACAACGGCTTGGTTTCGTTGATTTCCAGAATGATAAATTTGTGAAGCTCCTCAAACCCCGGTATGCCATTGGGGAAATCAATGATCTTACTGTCATTCAGGTCAAAATCCCCAAACCTGGCCGTTTCAATCAGCATTGCCTGAACCCCCTCCGTCCTTAAAAAAGAACATGCTTATATTTCTTTGTTCACCTTGTTTCCCGTTCCCGGGATATGTTCCAGGTTGACGCGTATCTGCACGAGCGGCCTGTTCCTCAGGCGCACCTCTACAGCATAGGGTTCCCATTCGATGGTGGGCCTGAAATCCTTGTCCCATTCGATCTGCAGTACCGGGTCCGTCCATTCAATGGTACAATATCCGGGATCCCATTCGATGCGCGCCTTCTCCTTGGGCATCAGGCCGATATTCAGCTCCGGCATATCTTTGACGGAAACCGAAACCGCTATCTTTTCAAACGCCTGCGGATCGTTTACATTCTTTAACGTATCTCCCCGCTGTACAATATCCGCGATTGCCTCCATGCCCTTTTGCTTGCCCTTTTGGGCAAAGATCTTGCCCAGCTGGAACGGAGAGGCGGTACCGCTCGAAGCCCGTACATCTTCCCAATTGATATCAAATGAAGGCAACTTGCGCTCAATCTTCATTTGCGGAAGGTCGCGTTTGATTTTAAAAGTCGGTTTTGGATGCTGGATATAGAGCTTCGCGGGGCGTGACGTAATCTCAATCATTGCACGCTCTGTATGAATGCTTAGCGAGTTCATTATATCACACCCCCGTTTCTTACTTCAAATAATCCACAAGCGTCGGCTGCAAAATATTGGAGCCGATTTTGAGCGCAAAGAGATAGACGGACTCCGCCATCTTGTACTGCATGATCGCATCGGCCTGATCTACGTCTTCCACCTTGGATTTGATATCGGTATAGTTGATTTCATCCTCTTCATACCGGTTTTCGATCATCGTCAGGCGGTTGCTCCTCGCCCCGATTTCCGCCGTCCTCGCCATCACATCGGACTGGAGGTTTTCAAATTTCGTCATGAACTCGCCCAGCTCCGACTCGGAGCTGCCATTCTGCAGCGCTGTTGTAAACTGGCCGAGTATGTTAAAGATGTTGCTTTCGCCGCTGCCCAAAAGTTCAATACCGTTGATGGTTGCGGTCATCGTCATGTCATACCCGAGCTCAATGACGGTATTTTTCCCTGCCTGCTCCTGCAGCGCGACGTTGTTGATGGTGACATCCAGGCCGTTATATAACAGGTTTCCTGCAGCATCAAGCGTAAAGGGCGCTTTTGTGGCATTATGGCCGCCAAAGATATATTGATTGGCAACCTTGGTGTTGCCCAATGTCATCACATGTTCTTTGAACTGCGCCATTTCCTCGGCAACCTTTTGCCGGTCCGAGTCCTCGAGCGTACCGGTAGAAGTCTGCACCGCGCGCTCATATGCGGTCTGGAGCACCTTGTTCAGCTCGGAGAGAACCGTTTCCGTCTGCTTGAGAATATCCTGCGCAGAACCCACATTTTCTTTGTATTGGTTAATGCGTGCAAGCTTTACGCGCGCGTTCATGCTTCCGAGTACGCCTACAGGGTCGTCGGAAAGCTTCGTGATGCGCTTTCCGGTGGAAAGCTGCATCTGGTATTTCTGCAGTGAAGTCAGATTGGTGTTTAAATTCGCCAAAAACGAATTGGACATCATATTTGTGGTTACACGCATAGCATCTTCACCCTGCCTTTCTTTTGCATCGTTCTAAACTATCTGCCCACCATGCCCGTTCCGTTGATCAGCTTATCGAGCGCCTCGTCAATCGCGTTGATGATCCGGGAGGAGGCGTTGTACATATGCTGGAACTTCATCAGCTGGATGATCTCCTCATCCACCGATACGCCGGAGACGGACTCTTTGCGGGTTTCAAGGTTTGCAACCAGCGCCTGCTGACTGGTGAGCATATTGGTGCAATGGGAGCTCGCTACGCCAAGCTCCACCGCGAGATTTTTCAAAAATCCTTCAAAGCTTGTGTTGGCCATGACCGCGCTTGATGTGCCCAGACCCGCAAGCAACAATGCAATGTCGGCATTCTTGGTTTCCGGCGCCGTGGAAGAAAGATCAATTTCCTTGCTGGACGCCGCAATTTTGTATACGTCGTTGAGCACCGCGTCTGAAATTTTGAAATTCCCGGCCGTAATCGAGGAGTAATCCTCAACGCCCCCCACAACAGCTACATCAAAGAGGTAAACACCGGTTTGGGAAGCTACCGAATCGTGCGGCATTGTCCAGCCAGTCTTATGAATGTCGTTGAACTGCTTTGCAATGCCCCGCACAAGGTTGTTGAGGCCTTCTATCATATAGGGAATCCCGATATCGTCGGCTGTGCTCCCGTCGCGCAGCTGCTTATACCCTGCCAGCTTTCCGTTGGTATAGTTGACCTGGGTCTCCGCCGCATCCGTCAAATGTACGGAATAAAAACCGTCTGCATCCGCCTTCACCTTTAAATCGGTAGAGGCGCCGTGATTCACAACGGTGTTTCCCGCGATGGTAACGCTCAACTGCCCTTGCGAGTTTGTGCTATATTCCATATCCACCAGGGTAGAAAGCTCATCAAGCAGCAGATTGCGCTTATCCCGCAAGTCATTCGCATTTTCGCCGCTGAGCTCATAGGTTTCGATACTGAGGTTATAGTCCGCAATGGATTTTGTAATTTCGTTGATCCGGTTTGTCGTTACTTGAATGGAATCGTTCATTTGATTCCTGAGATCGGTCAGCTGCTTATAATAATGGTTGAACGTCTGTGTAAGCGTGATGGCCGATTGCTGCATGTTGGTACGGATTTCCTTGCTGACAGGATCTTTTGATAGCTCCTGCACACTGTCAAAGAAATTGGAAAGGCAGGACGCCAGGCTTGCCTTGTCATTTTCACTCAGCAGCGATTGAAACAGCGACTCCATGTAGTTCATCTCTTCCGCGCGCGTCGTCCATTGGCCCAAGCCGGAATATTCGCTGCGCAGCGCGCGGTCCACATAGGCGTTGCGCAACTGTTCCACAGCATCGACATTGACGCCCTTGCCGACCGCTCCGTTCGCTAGAGGCAGATACCTTGCCGTGAGCGCGCCGGGGACAACGGATACCAGCGAAAGCCGCTGCCTGGTATATCCCGCCGTATCGGCATTGGCAATGTTATGTCCGGCCAGGTTCATGCCTTTTTGGCTGACATAGAGCCCGGTTTTTGCAATTTCCAGTCCGTAAAATGATGACATATTCCCTCACGCTTCCTGGTCAATAAACCGTCGGCCCGAATGCACTTCGGTGTTGATATGTCCGGTACTGGCATAGGTGCCGCCCACCGGTTTTGCCTGCATCAATATGTCCATTTGGAAAGAGGTATACTGCAACTGCATCTGCAGCAGGTTTTGATTCAGATCATTGAGTTCCGAGAGCTCCCGGATCACTTCTTGATACCTCTCCCGGATATGGTCAAGCTCGCCGCGTTCTTCTATGGAAAGATCTTTTACAATATAATCAAACGTGACCTTACCCGCATAGGCATTCTCCTGCGCAATGCGGTCAAACAGGGATTCCCTGCGCCCGGAGATATCGCCTAGGCGGCAAAGCTCTTCATCCTCAAGCTTTACAAGCATCGACAACTCATCCAGGTCATTTCCGATCAACGCCGTTTTCTTCTGTTTTGCGTACTGCAGCAGGCCAACATAGATTTCCAGCTCGCACGCCATCAGATATTCAAGCTCATGAATCAGTTCTTGCATAAGCAATCCTCAGTTTCGCCGCCCGGCAGGCTAGATTTCAAATATTTTCTCTGCTACCTTGTCCGCAGGCACATAGTACGTGTTGTTGTCAATTTTCTGCTTGATTGCGTTGATCCTCGCCAGACGCGCCGGGTCCTGCGCCTGAAGCGTCTCGCGCGCGGATTTAAGCGCTGCGGAAAAAGACTTTGCGGTTGCAGAGAGTTCAACCTGATCTGACATCATGGTACGGGTCGTTACCACCGGCTGTATATCCCTGACACACAGATACTGGCTGTAAATTTCCTTAGGCGGAATTGAATTGACTCTCATATTCTCACTTCCCTCTGTGTACTGCCCTAGAGTTACCTTCGGTTGTTGTCAAAATGCTTCCGGCCCTGATATCCCATTGAATCGGACTCTTTTTTCTGTGCGAGCCTCGCTGCGTTTGCTTCCACCATGGATTCAAACATCTGGGAGAGCTTATCCTTGCATTCCATGCAAAGCTTCCCGGAAGGGATGGCCTTGCCGCAGTGTTCGCAGCGGATATTCTCGCTCGGCCCGTGTAGAGAGAGGCGCTCCTCTTTGAGGAATTGCAGGATGCTCTTCTCACTCACGCCGGTTTCTTTTGAAATGCCGGCAATATCCTCATCCGGATGCCCATACAGATAATCCCGCACGATGCGAAATTCCTGGTCCAAACGCTCTTCGCACTCCATGCAGATGGGATTCCCCAACGACTGAAATAGTTTTCCACATAGTTTGCATTGCTTCACATGCATATCCGGCAATCTCTCCTATCGTTTCCACTTCTCATTCTAGCTGCGCATGTTGTTGGCCATTGCGGCCATTTCGTCCGCCGTGCGTACAGCCTGAGACGCAAAAGAAAACGCCTTTTGAGCACGGATGAGCGTTGTCATCTCGGTTGCCATATCGACATTGGAAGCCTCCAAATATCCCGTATGAATCTCCGCCTTCTCTGCGGCTTTCGCCTCGCCGGACGCCGCCGTGGCGCGGAAGGCGCTGTTCCCGATGGCCTCAAGCCCCTCATTGTTTTGGAACGTGGCGATTTTGAGCGTGCCAAATGATGTCGGGGTAGAAGAAGCCGGGGTACCGCCGGCGCCGCCCGTGGCGCTGCTCGTCTGTGTAATAAACAACTCGCCCTTCTCGTTTACGCTCAGGGTACTCAAATCTCCTTCGGGCACTTGGATTTTCCCGCCCTGTCCCATGACGTAACGCCCCTGCGCATCCACAAGATAGCGGCTGCCGCCCTCGACCGAAAGCGTAAAAGCGCCGTTGCGCGTATATACTTCTTTGCCCGCTGCATCCTGCAGGGTAAAAAAGCCATCGCTCATCAGGCAAAAATCCAGCGGTACGCCGGTTTGCATGGGCGTTCCAAACGCGAAGGAGCGCGTGATGGAAGACACCCAAACGCCGGTACCGCCCGCAAGCTGTTCTCCATCGGTCGGCCTTGTCATGGCCGCATATAACGTATCCTTAAAATTTACACTGCTTGATTTAAAACCAACCGTGTTGGCGTTGGCAATGTTATTGGCAATGATATCGAGCTGCTGCTGCTGTGCGCGCAACGCGCTCTTTGCTGAAAACGACGTCTGCATCATGCGCTATGCACCTACACCTTTCCAATGTCGTTTACGGCGCGGCCCAACGTTTCGTCGATCATCTTGACAATACGCTGGCTGGTTTCAAAACTTCTGGAAGCCGACATCATGTTGATGACTTCGCTTGTGATATCGGTGTTGGAGGTTTCAAGAACGCCCTGATGCACCTCCACGCCCTCCGCCGTCTGCGCCTGCTGGTTGTTTTCGTTGATAAAGAGGTTGTTTCCAGCTTTCTTCAAGCCGGTCTTGTCCGCAAAGCTGACGATCTTGAGCGTACCAAGGCTGGTTCCTTCCGCATTGGTGACGTTGCCCTTAGAGTCAACCGTAATGTTGGCGGTATCCACCTTCAAAAAACCGTTTGTGCCTGCAACCCGGTTCCCATCGCTCGTTACAAGATATCCTTCTCCATTGACGGCAAAGTTTCCGTCACGCGTGTACCGTTCCCCGGCGGTGGTGGATACGGCGAAAAATCCGTCGCCTGCAATGGCGAAATCCAGACGCCTGTCCGTACTTTTGAGGCTGCCGTCCGCAAAGGAAGTGACCACCTCATCAATATGTACACCGGTGTTCAGCGGCCCTACGCCATCATCCAGCCCATTGGGGTCATTGACCCGTTCAAGCAGCATGTCCTCAAACGAACGGGACAGGAGGCTGTCGGATTTAAAGCCGGCAGTATCCATGTTTGCAATATTATTGGAAATCACGTCCACCTTTTTCCGCTGTACCAACATGTTCGTCGCGGATAAGTACAAGCTGCGCAGCATGGTTCCTCCAAATGGCAATGCGATTGCCTAATCTGTCATAGTTACAATATCGTTAAAAAGGCACTGAACTTTAGAAAAACTTTAGATACTTTTTTCCTGGCGGATGCCGAGCGCAAGGTCCACTTCCCCGCGGGAAATGGAAAGTTCCTGCGCAATACGTTCAGGTGTGACCCCCGCGTCATAAAGCTCGCGGACTTTGTCGCCCAGTGTCTTTTTCTTGGGGCCGGGCTTTCTGCGTTCGAGCTCCGCAGCGGCACGGCCCGCCGACTCCGCGGTATGCACGGACCTGGGACGTCCGCGTCCCCGCTTCTGCGGCGGCGCTTCCGCCAGCTGCTGCTCGCTGCGTATCCCGCTGATCAGGTGCTGCATGGTCTCAAGCATGGAGGCGGCCTCCTCGCGGTCTGCTTTCACCTGTTCGCGCGTTTCTTCCATTTCTTCCTGCATATTGGCGATCGCGCGCTCCATCCTATGGAACAGGGCAACAAGCTCCTCCTCCCGTTCCTGAAAATCATCCGGCGGGGGTGCCTTTGGCGCCTCCTCCTTATGGCTTTTTCTTAGGACGCTGCTCAAAAAAATCGTAGCGCAGACAAGAAGAAATATAAAAAATGCAAACAGATAATATGTATAATCCATGTTTCCCCCATTCCATCCATTCACCGGCACGGTGCCGCTTAAATCTCAATATCAATCCTGGTGGGCTCGCCCGGAAGCGGCTTTGCCGCCGCATTCGCCTGCCGTGCGCTCTCCCGCTGCTTGTCCTGCTGTTTTTGCTTTTTTTCCCGTTCCTTCTCCCGCTGGATCGCAACCTCGGAAGGCTCGTATACATCGCGCACCTGGTGCTGTTTGAGCTGCGCATCCTGTGTGGCGCGGCTTTGAATGTGCGCCTGCGCCACTTCGCCACTTTTTTGCAGGTTGCTCGCTTCCTTGGTAAAATCCGTCACCTTATGGATCATGATTTTGGAGCCAATGCCTTCAAACGCCATCACACATCCTCCTCCGTCCTCTTAATGGAACATCGTCTGCAGCCTGGTGCGGAATTTTAAAATCACCTTGGAATGGATCTGGGAAGCGCGGGATTCCGAGACGCCCAGAATCCCCGCAATTTCCTTGAGCGTCAATTCTTCATAATAATACAGCGTAATGACGAGGCGCTCCTTTTCCGGAAGCGTTTCGATCAGCTCCGCGAGCACCTGCTTCATTTCTTTGTTCTCAACATTCTCCTCAGGGGTTTCGCCTTTGTCCTGCACCACTTGGGCAAGGGAGCAGTCATTTGAAATCATCTCCTCAAAATGCATGACGTTGAACATATGCATTTTGTTGACGATCTTCTGCATCTCCTTTTCATTCATGCCAAGAAAGGCTGCGACTTCGCTTTCGGTCGGCTCTCTGGAAAACTCTTTTTCCAGTTCATTATAGGCGGCGCTGATTGCCTGTATTTTTCTTCTGAGGCTGGACGGCGCCCAATCCTGCTTGCGCATATGGTCGATAATCTCCCCTCGGATGCGCAGGGAGGCGTAATTTTCAAATTGAATTTCGCGTTTGATATCAAACTTATTGATGGCATCGATAAGGCCGAGGACGCCGCAACTCAACAGATCGTCAAAATTACTGTATCCCTCATACGTGGGCAGCAGACGGTAAACGATCCGCTTGACCAAATACATATAGTGCAGGACGATCTCGTTTTTTACTTCCTGTGAACCGTCCTGCGCATATTGCGCCCAAAGCATTTGCGCCTTGTCGTATGCTGCTTCTGCCATGCTTGTCCCCTCCGGATTCCCGCTTTATTGAGCAAGCGCTGCGGTTAAAAATGCCGCTGTATTCAGCGGCGTCATCCGCCGAGCAATCTCCTCAAAAAACCGGCGATGCTCTTTTCGCCTGTGTCCGGCATATTCAACAGTGCCATTGCCAGACGCTGATATTGATAAGCCGCTTTTGAGTCAGGGAAACTTACAAGAAGCGGCAATTGCAGTTTGATCGCGCGCGGCACATGATCATCCCTGAGGATATAGCCCAGGCTTTCGACGGGAACACCCGCATATTGGTTCGCAATGCGCACAAAGCCCTCGATTGCGGAGAGGGCTTCCTTTTCCGTATCCGCCATATTGACCACCAGACGGAAATTGGAATGCATGTTGCGCTGGCCGATGATTTTTACAAGCGCATACGCGTCCATAAACGAGGTAGGTTCCGGCGTTGTCACAAGAATCGTATCGTGGCTGGCGCCGATCAGCCGTAAAATCTGATCCGATATGCCGGCGCCCGTGTCAAAAATAATGGTATCCGCCACATCCTCCAGGCACGTCAGCTCTGTAATGATCCGCTGCACCGCTTCCTCGTCAAGGCTTAACATTTCCTCCATGCCGGAGCCGCCGGAAATGAATTTTACATCAAACACGCCGGTGCCAATAATATCACGCATGCTCCGCCCGCCGTGGATCACGCTCAACAGGTTTCCGTCCGTCTTCGCGCCAAGCATCACATCGACGTTTGCGAGGCCAAGGTCCATATCCACAATCAGCGTACGCCGCCCAAGTTTATTGAGGGCAATGGCGAGATTGATGGACGTGCTCGTCTTCCCCACGCCGCCCTTCGCACTCGTGACCGTAATCACCCGGATGCTTGGGGGGGTGTGTCTAGCTTTCATAATATCGCGTAACGCCTGCGCCTGGTCAAACATGTCATCATTCCCCCAACAGGTTTTTCGCTACCAGCTTCATATCCGGTACGGCAATGTCATAGGGCACATTCTGGCCCGTGGTGATGTAGGCGACCGGCTTTTTTGCAAGGGACGCAATGTTCAAAAGGCTGCCCCAGGCACTGACCTCGTCAAGCTTTGTTACAATCAGCTTATACTCGTTCAGAAATGCGTAATGGTTGATCAGCTCACGGCTTGCGCCGTACCCCATGGACGCGCTCACGCAGAGCAACAGCTCATCCGCACCGCTGTGGCGGACATATGCCTCGATATCCTCTTTATAGTTCTTGTCCGCAGGGCTCTTCCCGGCCGTGTCGATGAGCACGACGTCCCTGTCCTGCATTTTGATGAGGGCATCCTCAATATCCTCGGGGGAATATACCGTGCAGATGGGCAGCTCCATGATCTCCGCGTAGGCCTTTAGCTGCTCCTGGGCCGCGACACGGTAGGTGTCCGTGTTGATAAACCCGACCTTTAAGCCATGATTGATAGTAAAAAGGCCCGCAAGCTTGACGATTGTGGTGGTTTTCCCAACGCCCGTGGGGCCGAGCAGCATGATGATGTTCATGCGGTATTTTTTTAATTTGAGCGACGCTGGCTCTCCAAGCGTGTCCTGTAGCAGGCTCAACGCCACCTGATCGGCGTCATCGTTGAATTTTGAGATGATCTCCTGCGTCTGCGCCGCAATCTTTTTTGCGACGCCTACGAATACCTCCCGGTCCATCAGCTGGTTTCCGACAGCCTCCGCAGCGTCGGAAAGCTTCACGGCACTCCTGCGGTCCTGCGTCCTTGCGTCCACTTTTCCCGCAGCGGCCGGTGCCTGCGGCATGGTATGAATCTGGAATTTCTTCACATCGTTCTGTGACGCAGCCGGGGAATTGGGGCGCGGCCTTGTCGGCAGAGCCTGCGCTTGCGCAGGCGCCGCTGCCGGCGGATGGGGCTGCCCATACGTCTTGCGCTCGGGAACCATGCCCTTTCCCGGCACCGGTTCGTATGCGACCGTCACCTCCACCATCTTTTTCCCGAAGAAACCCTTGAGCCCCTTACCGCGAATCTGGCGGTTGGACAAAATCATCGCGTCGGGCCCGAGTTCTTTGCGGATGCGATCCATTGCCTCCGGCATCTCATTTGCAATATAGCTCTTGACAAACATACTATATGCTCACCACCCCATCGGAAAAGATTTCGACATCACGCTCAAGCTCGTTATAAGAAAGCACTACAAGATCGGGATTGAGCTGCTCGGTAATCTGCTTGAAGTACCTGCGCACGCCGGGCGCAGTCAGGAATATGGGCGTACCGCCCGATCCAAGCGCGTTCTCCACCGCATCCTTTGTGCTTAAGAGGATACGCTGCGCCTGCATGGGCTCTACAGCGGCATACGAGCCGCGTTCCGTCTGGCGCACGCTTGACGCGATGACCTGCTCTACCTGAGGATCAAGCGTAATAACGCGCGCCTTATTGTCCGGCACAAACCGCTGCGTGATAGCGCGCCTGAGGTTCTGGCGGACATACTCCGTCAAGAGATCGAGGTCCCTTGTGAGCGTGCCGTAATCGCCGAGGATTTCGAGTATGGTGCCGATATCCCTTATGGAAATGCCTTCCCGCAGCAGGTTTGCAAGAATCTTCTGCAGTTCGCCGATGGAAAAAAGCTTGGGAATGACCTCGTCCACAAGGGCAGGCTGCTGGGCCTTGAGATTGTCGATGAGTACCTGTACCTGCTGGCGGCCCATCAGCTCGTGCGCGTGGTGCTTGATGACCTCCATCAGATGCGTCGCAATGACGGACGGAGAATCGATCGTCGTAAATCCTTTTAATTCCGCACGTTCGCGGTCACTTTCCGTAATCCATACAGCGGGCAGCCCGAATGCCGGGTCTATGGTTTCAACGCCGTTGATTTTTGCGTCAAGCCCCGCGGGACGCAGCGCCATAAAATGATCAGGCATGACGTCGCCGTGGGCGACCTCAAGCCCCTTGATTTTGATGCAATAGGCGTTTGTGCCGAGCTGGATGTTGTCACGCACGCGCACCACCGGCACGACGATGCCCATTTCCATCGCGCACTGGCGGCGGATCATGACGATGCGGTCCAACAGGTCCCCGCCCTGCATGGTGTCTACCAAGGAAATAATGCCGTAGCCAAACTCCATCTCAATGGGATATACCTGCAGCAGCGACGTCACATTTTCCGGCTTGCGTTTTTCCTGCGCGGCAAGCTCCGCCGTATCGTCCACCGTCTGCACTTCTTTTTTCTTCTTGGCGGAGGTTGCCAAATACGCGAGCAGCGGCAGCCCTCCCGCGATCAACAAAACGGGGATGGTGGGCATGCCCGGAATAAAGCTGAGCATTGTCAGCATGCCACCTAAAATATAGAGCGCCTGCGGCTTTGCAAACAGCTGCCCCGAAAGGTCTGCACCAAAGCTGCTTTCGCTGGCGGAACGGGTCACGATAATGCCCGCGGAAGTGGAGACGAGCAGCGCCGGAATCTGGTTGACCAGGCCTTCACCCACGGTTGCAAGCGCATATACCTGAAGCACCTGTTCAATGGCCATCACCTTGCCGCCTAAGCCCAAAGCGCCGATCACGATGCCGCCAATCAGGTTGATGAAGGTGATGATAATGCCTACAATCGCGTCACCTTTGATAAACTTGGAAGCACCGTCCATCGCGCCGTAAAAATCCGCTTCGCGCTGCACGGCTTCCCTGCGTTTTTTCGCATCCCCTTCGTTGATGATGCCGGTATTCAAATCCGCGTCGATCGCCATCTGCTTGCCGGGCATTGCGTCAAGCGTAAATCTGGCCGCGACTTCAGCAACACGCTCGGAGCCCTTTGTAATGACCATGAACTGCACGATGACGATGATGATGAATATAATGAAGCCGACAACGAGGTTGCTGCCCATCACGAAGGATGCGAACGTATGGATGACGTTTCCCGCTTCCCCGCTGTTGCCTAAAATCAGACGGGTGGAAGAAATATTGAGTGCCAGACGGAACAACGTCAAAATCAGGAGCATCGTCGGGAATGTGGAAAATTCCAGCGTCTCCTTGATGTAGAGCGACATCAGCAGCACCAGCATGGAAATGGAAACGTTGAGAATGAGCAGCATGTCTAAGAAAGCGGGCGTAAGCGGCACGATAATGAGGACCACAATCCCCAACACCATTACCGCTACCAAAATGTCCGAGCCTTTGATTTTCATGCGCTCACCTCCCCCGTTCCGGATGTTTCAATCGGTAGACATACGCTAAAATTTCCGCCACAGCCTGATAGAACTCCTCGGGTACTTCATCACCGATCTCACAGAAGAAGTACAGGCTCCTGGCAAGGGACTTGTTCTCCACAATCTCCACGCGGTGCTCTTTGGCCTTCTCCTTGATCTTTCTGGCCAAAAAGTCCTGCCCTTTTGCCACAACCACCGGCGCGCCGTTCGTTCCCTCTTTGTAGGAAAGCGCAACGGCAAAGTGCGTCGGGTTTGTAATGACCACATCCGCTTCGGACACCGCCTGCATCATGCGCATGCTGCTCATCTGGCGCTGCTTCTGGCGGATACGCCCCTTGATCTGGGGGTTTCCTTCGGTCATTTTATATTCGTCCTTGATTTCCTGCTTGGTCATCATCAGGTCCTTTTCATACTGCCGCCACTGGAGGAAGTAATCGATCGGGCCCAATACCGCAAGGACAATCGCAAGCTTAAACGCAACCCCCAATACCAGCTGCCACGTCTCCCGGACGGAAAAATCCAGTTCCTGATACATGAGCGTGGGCGTGCCTTGGATACGGGCCGAATACTCATCGTATGCGACCTTTGCAAGCACCGCCAGACGGACGAGGGACTTTAGCAGGTCAATCAGCGTCTTTTTGGAGAAAATCCGTTTGAATCCCTCCGCCATGCTGATACGGGAAAACTTGGGCTGTATGGCCTTTGTGGTAAACAGCGCGCCCACCTGCAGAAAGTTGAATATGAGCCCCGCCGCAAACGCGACTGCGAGCACCGGCAGCAGAATCACCACAAGCCGTACATACAGGTCCTTGAATGTGGCGTGGATATTCGCCACATTGAACGCTTCGGGCGCGCCCCCGCTGAAGTATTGGATGGAAAGTGTTTTGAGCCCGTCCACCATCATGACGCCCGCAAGGGACAATATGCCAAAAAGCGCAAGCAGGGAAAATGCGGTGGTCAGATCGGTGCTTTTGAATACCTGCCCTTTGTCACGCGCATCCTTCCGCTTTTTTGGCGTTGCTTTTTCGGTACGGTCCCCGCTGTTTTGGCTCATACTGCACCCGAAAGTCCCTTAAGCATGTAGTGGATGGACGCAAACATGTCCGAAAACATGGTGTTCGCAAAATTGACGTATACCGGCAGCAGCAGCAGCAGTGCCAAAAACCCAAGCATGATCTTAAGCGGGATGCCGACAACAAACACGTTCATCTGCGGGGTCGTCCGCACAATCACACCCATCAATATCTCTCCCATCATGCCCGCCGCGATCATCGGCATTGCCACCTTGGCGGCAAGCATGAACGAAAGCACGAACACCTCCACCGCCGAATATCCCAAGGCCGGAGCAAGCGTCACCTGCCCCACCGGAATGTAGGAGAAGGTGTTTAAGAGGATGTACACGAGCTGGTGATGCCCGTCCACTACAAAAAACAGAATCAGCATGATGGTATAGAGAAAATTGCCCGTTACCGGAACGCTGACGTTTGATTGCACATCAAACACGTTCACCATACCAAACCCCATCTGCATGTCTATGGTATAACCCGCCGTCTGCGGGATGCTGAAAAACAGCGTCGTCACATACCCCAGCACGAGGCCGAAGAGCAGCTCCTTGACACAAAGCAGCGCATACTCGAATACGCTGCGGTAAACGATTGCCGTGCGCGCGGCATCCGCGGAATACACAACATAGGCAAGCGCGATACAAAGCATGATTTTGAGCATGCTGGGCAGCGTCTTTCGCCCGAAAATCGGGCTGGAAAAAATCAACGCCGAAATCCGCAGAAAGATCAGCACGAAATAATCGAGATTGAGCATCACGGCGTCTACGATCTTTTCCATCGCTCACACCCACTAGATACGGGTATTTCCGATATACTCGAATATGCGCAGCGTGAAATCGGAAAGGCTGGTGAGCATCCATCCACCAAACACCAGGAGCGCGATAAATATCGCAATGATCTTTGGCACAAACGCAAGGCTCTGCTCATTGATCTGCGTCGTTGCCTGAAATATGGAAACGATAATGCCCACGATCATGCCGATGATAAGCGGCGGCGCCGCCACCATCATGATGGTGGTGACCGCATCCTGCATTACTTTGATTACCGTTGTCTGATCCATGTTTTTTCCCTCTAACCCCGTATTGCGCCTTCCGTCAAACGGCAGCCCGTCAGCCGAAGCTTGTGAGCAGCGATTTTATCGTAAGCGTCCATCCGTCCACCATCACGAACAGCAGCAACTTAAACGGCAGTGAAATGACAACAGGCGGCAGCATCATCATACCCATGGACATCAGGGTACTTGCCACCACCATATCGATCACGATAAACGGGATATAGATATAGAAGCCGATCTCAAACCCATGCTTGATCTCGCTGGTGATAAACGCCGGGATCAAGGTTGTGTTGGGAATGCTTTCAAGCGTTTCCACCGTATCGGGCTCGCCGGAAGCGGAAAGGAAAAACTTGAGGTCGGACTTATAGGTTTGCTTGAACATGAACTCGCGCATCGGCTTCATGGCCTGCTCCACTGCGGATTCCTCCGTAATGATGCCCTTCACATAAGGCTGGTACGCCTCTGTTTCAACCTGCTTGATCACAGGAGACATCACAAACAGTGTGAGAAACAGCGCAAGGCCAATGAGAACCTGGTTCGGCGGCATCTGTTGCAGGCCCATACCGTTGCGTACAAGCGAAAGCACAATGATAATGCGCGTGAAGCTTGTAAGCATAATCAGGATAGAGGGCAGCACGCTCAATACGGTGAGCAGCAGCAGGATATCCACCGATTCGCTCCTGTCGCCCAAAAGTCCGCCAAACGGTCCGTTCGCGGAACTGGTATTCTCTTTTAAAACCGAACAACCACATAACAAAACAGCCACCATAATGACCGTAATGAAGAGCCAAACCCGTTTGGCTCCTTTTTTGGTCTTACGGTGGTGGTCTTTTCCCGCCCCGGGTATCATCGTCATCTTCAGCGGCGGTAAAGCCGTCGCTTGCTGCGCACAATTTCTCATGTATCCGACATCCTGTTCCCCCTGGCCCCACGCACGCCCCCCCAGGCATGCGCGCGGCGCTTATTTGAGCGGCGAATGCTCATCCTTTTTGTAAATCGCCGAGAGCACATCTCTAAAGGATGATATGCCGCCCTGCGGCTGTTGTTCCTGTATCAGCGGCTGGAGTTCGCCAAGCTCCGCCGTCACCAGCGGCTGGATATTCTGCTGCGTAATCCCCACCACCATGTACTTTTCTCCGACCTGAAGCAACAAAATCTGCTTGTCCTTCGAAAGCACCAGGCGGTCCTTTATCGTCATGTACTTGCCCTTCATGAGATTGCCGCCCTTCACAGACAAGTACTTTGTTGTAAAGTAAGCGGCAAAAATCACAAGCAACAATACAAGGATCAATAAAAATGTAGAGCCCGAATCCTCCAACATTGTTTATACCTGCATACGCATGACTTCGTTATAGGCGTCAATCACCTTGTTGCGGATCTGAATGGCGAGGTTTAAAGACAACTCCGCCTTCTTTGCCGCAATGGTCGTTGTATGGATATCTGTAATATCGCCCGAAAGCAGGCTTAACGTGTTTGCCTGTGTGGCGGCGTCCGTTGCCTGCGCGTCCTGCAGCGCATTGCTTAAAATATCAGAAAAGCTTGCGCCTTCCGCCTTTGCGGCTGCCTGGGGCTGCTGCGCAGCCGTAGAAACAACGTTTGCGATCTGTTGAATCTGCATGGCGTCTCCTTCCCTTTCCGTCCGGTTAACGGCCGATCTCAAGCGCCTTGAGCGCCATGTTCTTCGTGGCGTTGAGCGCGGTGATATTTGCTTCATACGCGCGCGTTGCCGCCATCATATCCACCATTTCCGCCACTTCATTGACGTTGGAGTACTTGACATATCCATTCGCATCCGCGTCCGGGTGGCTGGGATCGTACTCCATCTTAAAGTCCGACATGTCCGTTGCGATAGAGGAAACGACCACGCCGCGCCCATGCGAAGCGCTCCGGCCGTTTTTTGCTTCGCTCAGATAAGCGGCAAACGAGGTGTTGTCCGCCCGCTCCGCGAATACCGCAACCCTGCGGCGGTAAGGTTCCCCGTTTGCGGTACGGGTCGTACCCGCGTTGGCAATATTCTGGCTGATGACATCCATGCGCAGCCGTTGGGCCGTTAATGCGGAGCCGCTGATATCGAGAGAACTTAAAAATGCCATAGCGTTACTTCCCTTCCCGAATTGCCATATTGAGGCGGGCAAACTCGCTGTTGATTTGTTCCGTGAGCGTATAATAATAGACGGTGTTGCGCGCGAGCGCAACGTTTTCCGCCTCCACATCGACATTGTTGCCGTCATACCGCATATTAGTCTTGTCGTTTTTCGTGACCTGTGCCGCCACATCGGAAAGCGGGGTCTGCTGCGTATCATCCGTAAAGGTAAAGTGGTTTTCGCGCGTACGCTTGCTGACAAAATCCGTATCCATTCTGACGGGGTCCTTTACGAGCTCCTCGTTTTTCGAGAACGCGATGTGCTTGTCCCTTGTGCGCTTGTTTTCATAGCGCGGCTCAATGGTTGCGGCAAACGCATCCTGTTCGGGGGCGCGCGCTTCTGCAATGCCGGACTGTGCCTCCAACTGATCGTTGAGCGCTTTTTGAAAGATCGACTCAAATTCCACGCTGGAGCTCTTGAAATTCGGGGTCTCCGCGTTTGCAATATTGTTGGAGATCACTTCGTTGCGGATCCACGCGGCATCCATGCCTTTTTGCAAAAGATCAATTCCGCCAAACATCTTTGGTATCATCGCCCTAGCTCACTCCTTCCCCAATGCGATACGCCTCATAGTTGGATAGTACCTTGGATACATAATTTCGTACCCGTTCGCTGATTTTTGCGTACTGCGCCGCATCATCAGCGTCCGTAATATTCAACCCCGATATCCTGTTTGGGCCGGTATTGTATGCGGCCAGCGCCAAACGCACGTCCCCGAAGCGATCAATGAGGCTTCTTAAATACTTCGTACCGCCCGCAATGTTCTGTGCCGGGTCAAACGAATTGGTAACACCTAAAGAAGCGGCTGTGGACGGCATCAGCTGCATGAGTCCTTCCGCGCCCGCGGAGGAGACCGCATCCGTACGGTAGCTTGACTCCGCCTGTATCACGGCTTTTATCAGCGCCGCATCCAGACCGCTCTGCTGTGCTGCGGTTTGGATCAGCCCATCGTAGGCCACGGGATTGGCAACTGCACCCAGAGGCTGCGACCCCACATTCCCAAGCGGGATCAGGCTGCTGTCCGCCGCAAGCGCATCCGAAAACAAATTGGAAAACCGCGGCGCCTGAAACCCGACCTTTGCCGCATTTGCGTCCAGCATGGATTGCACCTGCTCCAATTTGGTTAAATATATCCCTCTAACCGATTCCATACAGCAAACCCTTCTTATACTAGTTGAGTATAGCATAACAAAACGCGGGCATTCAACAATTTGTTCATAATTTTGCACGCAATGCCACGAAGGAAGACGTACAATGTCGAATGAACAGGCCTGAACGCCCCGATATATGACATTCCTTAGAGTGAATGCATGTATTATTTAACAGGGGGCCCATCCCCGCCCTTATCTGCCGCCCGTCATCTCGTCATGCCAGCGGCACATCCGCGCGGAAATTTCAGCAAGCGGCAGCTCCTGCTGCACGGCGCCAACGGAATTGGCGACCATTGGCATCCCGTAAACCACACAGGTTTCTTTGCTCTGGCCGATTGTAAACGCGCCTTTACTCCGCATGGCGAGCATCCCCTTTGCGCCATCGCTTCCCATGCCGGTGAGGATAATGCCAAGGGCGTTTGGCCCTGCGGCCTTTGCGACCGAATGGAACAGGACGTCCACAGACGGACAGTGTCCGCTTACCTTCTCGCCTTTATAGCACTTGACGCGGTAGCCCTTTGCCGAACGCTCCACTTCCATCTGGAATTCGCCAGGCGCGATGAGCACGCGGCCCGGCAGCACAAGGTCTCCATCGGCCGCTTCCTTTACTTCCAGAGCGCAGGAGTTATTCAGACGCTCCGCATACATGCGGGTAAATACGGGCGGCATGTGCTGCACCACAACGATTCCTGCAGAAAAGCTTTTGATGCTGTTGAGAATGCTGGCTGTCGCTTCCGTTCCGCCGGTCGATGCGCCGATTGCGACCAACAGGCTCTCATTGACGGCAGTGCCGCTTGAGCGCTGGCCGATCTCCATCTGCTTCCTGTGCTTGAACTGGCCCACCTTGGAAATGGACGCGATCTTGATTTTAATCACAAGCTCCGCAATAAACGCATTGCGCTCACCCTCCTCCATCGTCAGGGGCTTTGCCACAAAGTCCACGGCACCCGCCTGCATGGAGTCGAGCACCACATTGGGGGTGGAGCTGACGACAATCACGGGCAGCGGGTACTGGGGCATCAGTTTTTTCAGGAATTCCAGCCCGTTCATCTTGGGCATATCCACATCAAGCGTCATGACATCCGGCTTGAGTGCAAGGATTTTATCCCTTGCCTGGTATGGGTCAGACGCCTCCCCCACCACTTCGATGCCTGCGTCTTTGGAAATGGAGGCACTCATGAATTGCCGCATAAAAATTGAATCGTCCACAATCAGGACGCGTGTTTTTTTTGATGCCATAGATTCAACCCTTCTTATAAACGGAGGGCATTACATAGTTCAAGCCCGTAGTGGCCTTGTCCACAGATTCCGAATGCCCGACAATAAAGTAACCGCCGTCTGCAAGCGCATTGCAGAAGCGCCCAACCAGTTCAGCCTTTGTCTTTGCATCAAAATAGATCATGACGTTCCTGCAGAAGATCACATGGAACTTCTTTTTAAATGGAAACGTCTGCTCCATGAGATTGAACTTGCGGAAAATGACCTCTTTTTTGAGCTGCTGTTTGACGGAAAGCTTTCCGTCAGGCCCGATCTCAAAATATTTCATACGCCAGTGCCCAGGGATGCTGCCGGTGTCCTCGGCACTGTATACGCCCTGCTGGGCGATATCGAGCACCTTTTGGGAAATATCCGTCGCCAAAACCCGCTTGTCCCACATGGATGCTTCCGTATCGAAGAACTCATCGTTGAGCATCGCCAGCGTATAGGGTTCCTGCCCGGTAGAGCATCCCGCGCTCCAGATGCGAAGGTCACGGTCTTTGACCGTATTTTTGAGCCCCGGCAGGATGTGGTTCCTGTAAAAATCAAAGTGGGCCCACTCGCGCATGAAATAGGAATAGTTGGTGGTCAGCACGTTTAATACGTTTGTGATCTCCGTGCCCGTCGCATCCTGAAACAGCACTTTGAAATATGCCGAATAGCTCGAATAGCCGTTCCGCTGGAGGTACTGGTTCATCCGCCCTTCAATGAGCGTGCGCTTTTTGCTTAAATTGATGCCGTATTCCCGGCGGAGATATTCGGTAAGCGTCAGAAATTCCTGATCGCTGATTTTTACCATATCCCTGTTTTGCAAATAGCTTTCCATGGTCTCATTCCTTCCGATTGGTGTGGAAAACAAACCGATATATTTCAATACATCGTCATTTTTTGACGAAACATGAGCGGGCCGCGCGCTTTTTACGCACCAAAACAGCGTGCAAAGATTGCCTTTGCACGCTGTCCATTGTTGCAAGTTCGATTAGTCCTGATCGTAAAGCAGGGCTGCACAATCCAAAAGCATCTTCACTTTTCCTTCCGCGCCGCTGATTCCGCTGATATAGGCGGAATGGGCGTCCTTCAACGGCGGCGGCGGAACGATCTCGTTTTCTTCAATGGTCAGCACCTCTGAGACTTCATCAATAATCAGCCCCACCGTCATTTCCTGTACCTCCACAACCACAATGCAGGTACGCTCATTATACTCGGCCGCGGGCTTTTTAAATTTACGGCGCACATCAATGACGGGTATGATTTTTCCCCTGAGGTTCGTAATCCCTTTGATGTATTCGGGCGCTCCCGGCAGCGGCGTAATGGGCAGCATGCCGATAATTTCAATCACATGATGGATGGCGATGCCGTAAATTTCTTCCCCCAACGCGAAGGTAAGGTAACGGTTCTGCTGTGTATCTGCCGCCTCCACCGCGGAATTGCTCTGCAAAAAGGCCATGCCTTTTCCCCTTTCCGTCTGCTATGCTTCTGTGCGTTAATAATAGAGATCCACGATCATGCCGCGGATATCATCCACAATGCTAAGAAGCTTGATATTCTCCGCCTCATTTTTGAGTATCTCCGCCGCTAGCTCATCAAGCTTGCCGTTTACCTTGCGGATGAGCGCAAATACCTTGTGACGGCCGCGCTGATCAAACTGGCTGGTTTTGCTGAACAGGTAGGCGTTGCTCACCGTTTCGTTGAGCAGTTCGCTGATCAGCGAGCGGTATTTATAAAACTCCGCAATATCCGCCTTTTTGCCGATAATCTCCCCTTGCTCAAGGATTTTGCCTTTGAGCACTTTGAGATACCGTTCATACTCCGCGGCGTCCGAATCGTGCTTCTGTCGTGAGAATTCCTGCGCAAAGCCCGTGGAAACGCGTTTTTCTTCCGCAGCTCCCAACGCATGCGCATTTGGAAATACCGTTGACGCTTCCTTAATCCTCACAGCCAAGCTCCCTGTTCTTTCCCTGATCAAACGGCTCCGGTATGAGCCGTTAAAGATTGATGATCAATTCCTCTTCTTCCGGCCTTAACAGCTTTGTGCAATCCAATATCATTTTCACACCGCCGCCGGTCTTTGCAATGCCGCTCACACAGCGGTTCTGCGGCAGGCCTTCAAACGTGGGCGGCGGCACGATATCGGCTTCATCAATGTTGATGACCTCCGATACATGCTCCACGATCAATCCCGCGTTGAGATTGCCGTTGTCAATAATGATGATGCAGGTCCTTTCGCCATACGCTATCTCAGGCATTTTAAAGCGAATCCGGAGATCCATGACGGGGATCACCTTTCCGCGCAGATTGATCACGCCTTTGATAAACGCGGGCATCTCCGGCAACGGAGAGATGGGCATCAGCCCTATAATTTCCGTCACACATCCGATCTCAAGCCCGTAGGCTTCTTCGCCCAGCCCGAATGTGAGATACCGATCCTGCTGCGTATCTTCTATCTCTTCAAACGTATCCCTCTCCATAAACGACATCGCGCTTCCTCCAAAGCCGCAGCAGTTTTGCCCGGCTATTTTCTTGTATCAATGAATACGCCGTCCGGCACCAAATAGGGGTTCACATACTTCTGCATGTTTTTTTCGGATTGGTGAATGGTTTTGAGCTCCGTCCGATAGAACAGCAGCCGCTCTCTGACGCATGCGGCGCACTGCTCGTCACAATCTCTGATTTCTTCAAGCGTCTGCCTCATACGGTTTGTGAGCGTACCGCCGCCATACGTGGCGTCGAGCGCGTCAATGCGGCTGCGCAGCGCTTCGTTTTCATCCAAAATTGCCGCAAGGTCATCCTCACGGTTCTCTTCCATACAGGTTAGCTGTTGCCGCGAAAGCGTCAGCATGCGCTCTAAAAGCTGCTGCTTTTGTTCGCCGTATGTATTCGGATGAAGCGTTTCCATACCCTATTCCCCCATTTGCGCAACAGACCCGACGCCGCTTTTGGAAAGCGTCACCCAGGATTCCTTGAGTTCCTGCAAAAGAGCGGCAACTTCCCGTAGCGCCTTTACATCTTTGGTGCCATTTCCCGCCGAAATCTCATTGAGCATAAACTCATACAGCGAAAGTAGCTCGTTGCCGATCGGATACCGCAGATCAAGGCTGTTGATCAGCTCCATCACAATCCGCTGTGCTTTTTGCAGGCTGTTGTTTGCCTGCTCCATCTCTTTGTCTTCAATGAAGATACAGCCCATTTTGATCTGCTTGATGCAGCCATCATAAAGCATGACCACCAGTTCCACCGGATTTGCCGTTAACACGCCCTGCTGCCTGTATTTCTGGAACGCGTTGTTCATTGCGTACATATGGTTCCTCCAAAATCCGCTTTCAAAAAAATCCGCCGCTTATCCCGCTCAGGATGAGCTTGAGCCGAGCAGGGAGCTGATCCAGCCGGTCTGGCTGTTCAGCTTGGCGAGGGCGGTTTCCATCGCCGTAAATCTGGCGTAATATTTCTGTTCATTGTTCGTGAGCCAGTCTTCAAGCTGATCCAGCCTGCTGTTCGCATTCTTTAGCTGCTGCGCATTGTTTTCTAACGTAATTTGGGTGCTGTTGCTGATATAGTTGCTAATGCTGTTGGAAAGCCGTACGGCAAGGCCAGATTCATTATACTTTGTGCTGCCGTCCGTTGCACTGCTGGCCTTCGAGAAAATGCTTGCAACCTGATCGGGGTTGTTTGCGAGCGCCTCTTTGAGTTTGGCTTCGTTGATGACAATCTTCCCCGTCATCGCTTTGTATCCGGTTTCAAGGCCTATGCTCGCGGCGCTTTTCCCCGCTCCCTCCACCACGTTGTAAAAGGCGCTGCGCATCTCTTGCAAAAGCGCACGGATGCCGTTGTCGTTACTCAGGGTGCCGCTCTTGGCTTTTTCTTCCCATTTGTTGATCTGCGTCTCGGACATCTCTTCGCGTTCCGCATCCGTCAAGGGCTCGTAATCGGAATAGACGCTCTCGTCAAGCTTTGCGTGCAGCTCTTCGATCACGGAATTATATGAATCGATAAAGTCCTTGATCTTGTCGAATACCTCGCCTACATCCCGCGCAACGCTGAATTTGATAGTCTCTCCGGTATTCGTATCTTCCTTAAGCGTATAAGTGATCCCGTCGATGGTAAACGTGTTGGAGTTTCTCTCTACCGTCACGCCGTCGATGGTGGCCTTCGCGTTCTCTCCTTTTATATCGACCTCGCCGATCTTAAACCCCGTGCTTGCCGAAGAGAATGCGGTACCGCTGAGATTATCGATAACGACCTTGCCGCTCTCGCCGGTGACCTTGCTGGCAATGGTAAAGCCCTTCTTCAGGCTCGAGTAACTCATGGTTACGCCCGCATCCGAGGAGTTAATCTGGTTCATCATACGGAAAATGGTCGTATCCTCGGAAAACGTGAACTCCTTGCCGTTGATAGAGAAGGAAATGTTGCCGCCTTCAAAAAGGCCCTCTCCAAATGCCTCCTTCAACGTGGAATTTCCATTAATTTTGTCGTCCGCAAACATGCCACTGCTGCTTACTTGAGGCGCTGTAGCCAGCTTTATATCACTAATGGTAAGTGCCCCTACGGAAGCATTACTGCCCGCCGTAATGCTCACCGCATTCGTCTGTGTTTGCATCGTCACCGAATATGCATTGTATTTGGCGGGATCAAGCATATTAGTGGAGGAAGTTGAAAACAATTTCATATAGGTATCCTGGAAACTTTTAAGCTTCAGGTTAATCGAACGGTACGCGTCCCCTTTCCACTGCAGTTTTTCCTTTAGTTTGAACTGCTTATCCACCTTCATCTGGTCGATTTTCAACAGGCTTTTTACAATCGACTCGGTATCCAGGCCCGAGGAAAGGCCGTTCAATCGAATCAGGGAGTTGCTGATATTCGATGCCATTTTTATTGCTCCTTCCTGATGCCATGACGCTGCGCGTCCGTTGTTACATACTTATTCGGTATTCTTCCGCCCGACTTTAGAGGAAATTCGCAATGTTTTCAGCCGGGAGATTATGCATGCGCATAGTAGACAACATCCTTAAGGCGCTCACTGTATATCTTTGTAATCGGCGTGTACCCGGTCAACGTGCGTCCCGCCTGCGCTACAGTTACCCCGCGGGAGGCCTGGTACGTACCGTCCTCCGACGGGCAGACGACCTGCACGTGCCCGTGCCCGCCTTCCGGATTTTTCCACGCCGTAACCACCGGCAGGCCCTGATTTGCGTACTGCTGCGCCTGTTCCGGCGTCACCTGTACCCATCCATAATCGGCGCCCTTTGTCCCAAGCCAGTCGTATATCCCGTTTGCGTTAAGCTCCTTTGCGCCGCTCACATCCGGATAGGCACGGGCCTCCAGCGTCTGCGGATCCACGTAATGAGGGATTTCCGCACCCATTGCCTTTGTTACATCCCAGAGAAAAATATTGCAGTAGGTATCGTTCTTTCCCCGCTTGTTCACCGCGTAGCGGGGATTCGCTTCCACCTGAAACTGATCGATGACATTGCGGTAAATGCTCGGATTCCGCGCGCCTTTTTGACTGGTCACCACAGGGTTTGCGGGTTTGGATGCGCTAAAGGGCGTCATTGCCTCGTTTGCGCTGCCGGAAAATAGCATATCATTGCCGCGCTGCAAGCCGCTGCGGTCATACCCCTGCGATACAAGGGTATTGAGCGTATCAAAGCGCAGGCTTTCGAGCGTATTGCCCGAGGTTCCGGAAAGCGCCGCGGAGAGGCTGGACATCGCGGCCCCCATGGAGCTGGATGACGCGCCGGTGCCCATCATCATGAAAAACAGCATCACTGCGCTTTTTAAATCGCTTGCTTCCTCCGTTGCGCCAAGCATCAGTGGAAGCGCCGAAAGCATTGCCGTGCTCTCTACAGATGCGCTGGCCTCCGCGCCCATTCCCCCAAAGCCGCCCAGCTGTGTGGAAAGCTCAGAAGAAAGCAATGCGGAAAACGCCGCGGAGGCGCTTGCGCCCGGCGTCTTTGATGCGGTGGAAGAAGCAACGGATTGAGAAAGCAGCGGATTGACGGCGTTTGTTGTCATCTGTGTTTTCCTTTTTTTATATCTTCGAGGCGGTAGCGTCCGGCGGCCTCGCCATCAAGCTTGCTGATAAACACAAGCACCTGGGCCACCACCTCATAAATCTCTTCGGGTATTTCGTCCCCGATGCTAAAACGGTTTAAAACCGACAGCAGCGAGTCGTCCTCAACGACGGGGATTTTTTCTTCCTCCGCAATCGTAAGCATTTTCTCGGCCACATATCCTTTGCCAAGGCCCACAATCAGCGGGGCATTGTCCCTGCCCATATCGTATTTGAGCGCGGCAGCCTGCAGGTTCTTTCGCTTCTCCTGCTCTTTCATATCATAACATCCAGTCCGGCGGAAGCAGGCTGATACAGGCGCTGCAGGGTCTCTTCGGCATTGAGGGGCGTCGTCCGCTCAATGAGCGCGCCCACCTTGTACTCCATAAGCTGGTACTGCATCCCGGACAACGCGTCCTGCAATTCCTGTGCGTGTTCCCGGAACAGGATAAGCGCATTTTCGTTCTGCACACGCAAATCCAGGGAAATCTCCCGTTTTTCAATGCGCAGCATGGCCTCCACCCGTCCCATATTCTGGGTAGAAAGCCCAAGTACCACCGAAGTCCGCTCGCGTTGCGCGCCTTTGTCCCTTTGGTTTCTTTTGTAGATGTAAAGTTCCGCCGACCCATACTCTTTGAGATGGAGGGGCACCTGTATAAATACAAAACGGGAGATGTCATCCCCTAACTTAGCCTGTGCGGTCAGCTCGTCCAACCGGGACGAAAGTGCCTCCTGTGTATGGATATCGGTATTTTTGATGAGCTTCTGAAGTGCAAAAAGCTTCTGCGGCGTCTCTTCCACGGATTTTTTGAGCGCCTGCGCATCCATTTGCCCGTCCGCACGCGTAAAAATCTCCAGCAATTGCTTGAGAACGGCCGTTTCTTTGCCCTCCTGGGCGGCGGGCGCTATAGCAGATACATCAGCCTTTGCAGGCTGCAGCTGCTTGTCCGTATGCAAGGCCGCCTCTTCCGCCTCCAGATATGGAATGTCCGCCCCTGTTACGGGACGTTTGCCAACCTGCATGGCATTGCGGGCGTTATTGGGACCAGGCTGCTGTACGCCGTCCCCTCTATCCCCTATGATTGCTGCCTGCGATGCCGCCTGCCGGGGTTGCTGTGGGCCAACGGGCTCTTTCTGCGCCACTGTCGGTTGCTCCGTTAAAACGGGATGTGCCTCCGGAGCGGACGCTGGTTTTCCCGCCATATCCTGGGCCGGGAGCGCACCCTGTGCGCTTTTCGCCGGTTGTTCCTGGGGGATGGGTTTCCCCTGCTGGCCCGGCGTTGCCTGTTCTTTTGGCAAGGATTCCTGTGCCTGTTGGATGCCGCCCTGCGCGGCTTCCTGCTCCTGCAGCGGAAGCGATCTGATGTCCCCGCCCGTCTGCGTGCCGCCCGATCCCGGCGCCTCAGGCGTTCCCTGCGGTACCGGCGCAGCCGCCTTATCAGAAAAAGCCGCCTTGACGGATACCTGTTCCGATACCGGCGCCTGTTGCGGCGCTTCCGGTTCCGCGCCATCCTGTAAAAGGAGACTGGACGCCTCCTGCGCCACTTCATGCAAAGCCGCCCCAAAGGACGGCCCGCTGAGGATGGATTGCATTGCACGGATATTTTCCGCGGTTGCCGGGATGCTGTTGGCTGCAAAAAATGCCGCAAGCTTCACATCCACGGATTGTTTCATCATATCGGCGATCGCTGCCGCAAGTTTGGGCGTCGGTTTCAAATTCATTTGGGAAAGCGTCGTGAGTACCTCCTGAGGGATTGCCTGCCGGGCTATGGGAGTCTCCTTCGTCATGGGCACATTTCTCCCAGGCTCCACAAAGACCACGCGCAGTATGGACCGTTCCTGCCCCCCGTTGCCGGGGGACGCCATCAGCTCCACCATATCGTTTTCCTGCAGCGCCGTGCCTTCCGCAAGGCGCGCGCTGAACAGGCGGCCATCCTCTGTTTTGAGGAAAACGGCATCGCCCTCCACGGATACCACGGTCGCGTTCAAAACCTCCCCGGGCTGAAGCGCAAGTGGTTTTTGCCCTGTCTGCCCTGCGGAAATCTGCAGTTGACCCGGTGTAAGTTCAATCCTCATGCTCTGGTTCTCCTAAAATCCCGAAAGCGCTCCGCCTTTTTCTTCCTATATAGTCAGGTCAATATGGTGGATGCTTCCGGCCGCGCCGTTTTCCCTGAGAAAGACGGAGCTTGCACGCATCTGCCCATTGCTGTTTGTGCCGTCCGCAAAGCTGTATTCCGTTTTGACCTCGTTCAGATAAATTGCGCCGATCCCTACCTCTCCCAGGGAGAACAGCATCGTATTTCCGCCTTCCCCCATCGTGAGGATGGAAAGCTTATGGAAGACCGGATCAGATTCATCAATCCAGCCGTTGTTGTCCACATCGTAAGCGCGCAGGTCCATAAAGCCGTTCCCGCTTTTTGGGCCAAACAGCTCGCTGCCGTCATTGATGCGGCCATCGCCGTTTTTATCAAGCGCAAGGAACCCGCTTCCGCCGACCGCAAAGGAGATTTGCTCCTTTTTCCCGTCCGCATCCAGATCAAACGCATATTTTTGCGTACTGAGCGCGGGCGCTTTTGCGGCGTAGGCAATCACGAGCGGGTCCATCCTTTGCGCATTGCCAAGGCGCAGACTCACATGGCTTTCCTCATAATAACTGCGTGACATGTGTAGGTCAAGCGAAAAGGAGATCGCCCTGCCGTCCTCCGTCTTAACGCTTCCCGAGGCGGAAAAGCGGATTTGTTCATGCTCCTCGTAGCTTCTAAAAGAATCATACTCCAGCCCCCAGCCGGGCATCGCCTCTGTTCCCGGGAAATTCCCCCCGGCGCTTTCCTCCCGGTTGAACATATCCTGATCCACGGCGCGAAGCTTCAAGCGTTTTCCCGTGAGCGCAAATACGACCGCTTCCAGCAGCCGCAGGCGCACGTCCGTCAGCTCGTCTCCCTTATCCCGCCCCCGCTTTACGTTACCAGCCTTGCTGCTGTCCGCAAAGGATATATTGTATTTTTGTGCGCCTGCATCAAGCTGCACAAGCGCGGCCTGCTCCTCAAGACCCGCTTCCTCCGCCCGGCCCGGCGGCGCACCCGTCCAAAAGTTGAGCCGCTCCATCGTAACGCTCTTTTTCTCAAGTACATGCTCGCTCTGCGCCTGCACGTTCGATGCTGCAATCTTCATCTTTTTTCCCTCCATTACAAGATGCTCCGGTTCCTTCCCAAACCTTGCAGGAAGCGACATCCCGGCGAAACGTAACGCATCCATGCGCCGCAGCGGCATGCCGATACCACCCATATCGGCATTTTTTATGCGCGGATTAGCCATTTTTCCCTGGAAAACAAAAGCTTTCGCGGGAATATCGGCTTGACGAAATAAAAACCCTGTCGTTTTTGTGCAAGAAATGTTAACGCTGTCAAATGAAATGACGATATATAGAATGATAGTGCGTTCATTGGGCCATGCCATGCGCAAAAAAGGATTGTTTTCCCTATTATGGCGCAGTCCAACGCAGCCGGGCATAGTTATCGTTTGAACAGTGGGAGGGTGATTCTCGATCAAACCTGAAAATGTAAACGAGATTCAGCTTGATTTTCTCAAGGAACTCGAAAACATAGGCGCGGCGAACGCCGCCACGGCGCTTGCAAGCATGCTCAACCGGCCCATGGATATCCGTGTGCCCAAGGCGTGGTTTTGCTCGCTGGAGGATATGGGGACACTCATGGGCGATGCTGAGCAGATCATGACAGGGTCTCTCGTGGAAATGAGCGGGGATATGACCGGCGCCATTCTGTTTGTGCAGCCGCTCGAAGACGCGATTTTTATGTCCAACATGCTCATTGCGCTCCTGGGCGTGGAAAACGATAATACGATCCCCTTTCCCTCCGAACTGCAGCATTCGGCGCTGATGGAAATTGCCAATATCCTTTGCTGCTCATATATCAATGCAATCGCTTCGCTCACCGGCCTTTCCATCAACTCTTCCGTACCGGGGCTTGTGATCGATATGGCGGGTGCGTTGATGAACCTCCCCGCAGCCATGTACGGCGCGTTTGGCGATACGGTACTGATGCTCGAAACGGTTCTTGTAGATGCTGACAAATATATGTCCGGCCGCTTCTTCCTCATGCCCGATATCGAATCGCAAACCCTTATGATGCAGAAGATGGGCTTGGCATAGTATGGCAAACACAATTATCGGAATTGCGGACATGGCGCTTGCAAAATCGCCGGATACTCTTACGACGCTCGGTTTAGGTTCCTGCGTAGGGATTGTCCTGTATGACAGGGCGCGCAAAATCGGGGGCCTTTCACACATATTGCTGCCCAAGGCACCGGCGGCGGAACCCCAGATACAGCGGGCAAAGTATGCGGATACCGCCATCGACGAGCTGATTGACCGTATGGTAAAAAGCGGCGCTTTGGCGCATACGCTTACCGCTAAGCTTGCCGGCGGGGCCAGCATGTTTTTTGCGAACAACGGAAGCGATATCATGCAGGTCGGTAAGCGCAACGTGGACATGTGCCGCGAAATATTAAGGCGGCATTCGATCGCCATTCTGGCCGAGGATACCGGCGGAAACATCGGCCGCACAATTGTGTTCGACTGTGACACAGGCGCGCTGATGATCCGCACCGCATGGCCGAAAACCGAGAAAATCCTTTAAATAAGTTTAGTGAAGAAATTGCTTTTACAGCAGGAGGAGCAACATGAAAAGAGTAATGGTAGTGGATGATGCGGCATTTATGAGGATATCCATCAAGAATATTCTGACCAAACATGGCTACGAAGTGTGCGGCGAGGCTGAAAACGGCGAAGTGGCGCTCCAGCGCTACAAGGAGCTCAGCCCGGACATCGTCACCATGGACATCACCATGCCTGAAATGGACGGACTGGCAAGCCTTAAGCAGATTCTCGCGTTCCAGCCCAAGGCCAACGTCATCATGGTTTCCGCCATGGGCCAAGAGACCATGGTGCGCGAAGCAATCATTGCCGGCGCGAAGGGTTTTATTGTGAAACCCTTTAAAGAAGACGTCATCATCGGGGCGCTCAACAACATCAAGTAACAATCTGTCCCCTTCAGGCAAAGGCGCATAAGAGAGAGGTGTTCGTATGTCCCAGTCCGATTCCCTGTTAGAGGTCTATATTTTTGAAAACCTCCAGTTGCTGGATCAATTGGAAACACATATGCTCAGCGCGGAAAAGGCGGAGCGCTTTACAGAGGCGCAGGTAGACGCCATATTCCGCATCCTGCATACCGTAAAAGGCTCGAGCGGTATGATGAGCTTTGACGGGCTTGCGCACCTGTCCCATGCGATGGAAGATCTGTTTTCCTTTATCCGGGACAACAAGGCAAAAGCATATGACCACCGCAAAGTATGCGACCTGGTCTTTGCCGCGCAGGATTTTTTAAAGAGCGAGATCGAGCGCCTGCAGGACGGCATCCTTCCGGATAAGGACCCCAAGGCGCTGCTCGAGGAAATTGCGCAGTACCATCAGCAGCTCAAAAGCGGCAATCCTGCACCTTCTGCCGACGCCGCGCCTGCTGCGGCGAAAACGGAACCTGTCCCCGCCGCTCCGGCACAGGCGGAGGCGTCTCCCGGCGCAAAGCGCTATGAGGCGAAAATCAGGTTTGAAAAAGACTGCAAGATGGAAAATGTGCGCGCGTTCGGCATCGTAAAGTCCGTCGAACAGCTTTGCAGTGTCATTACCACCATACCCGCGGACGTATTGCAGGATGGCAGCGACGATTATATCGCCGAGCACGGCTTTACCCTGACGATGGTATCCGAGGCTTCTCTGGAACAGCTGAAAGAGCAGATTTCCTCCAATTTCTTTATCGCAAAGCTGGAACTAAATGAGCTTGCGCAGGCGGCGGACGCCGCAGCGGCAAAGCAGGCGGAGAAAGCGGAAGCTACTGCACAGGCGGCGGAGCTTTCTTCGGCGCACCAGAAGCAAAACTATATGAGTGTGCGTTTGGAGAAGCTCGATAAGCTGATGGATCTGGTGGGCGAGATCGTCATTTCCGAATCCACCGTTACAAAGAATCCCGAGGTGACCTCGCTTCGCATCGATTCGTTTGAAAAGGCGGCGCGCCATTTAAGAAAGCTGACGGACGAGCTGCAGGATACCGTCATGTCCATCCGCATGATCCCCATCTCCGCCACATTCCACCGTCTGGAGCGCATCCTCCGGGATATCTGCAAAAAGACGGACAAACAGGCGGAACTTATGATCAGCGGCGAAGACACCGAAATGGACAAGAGCGTGATCGACAACCTTGGCGATCCGCTCATGCACATCATCAGAAACTCCATCGACCACGGTATTGAAGAGCCTGCCGTACGCCTGAAAAAGGGCAAACCCGCTGCGGGCCGGATTACGGTGGACGCGCGCAACAACGGCGGGGAAGTCCTGATTGTGGTTTCCGACGACGGACGCGGCCTTGACCGTGAAAAGATTCTCAAAAAAGGCATCGAAGCCGGCCTTGTGAAGAAGCCGGAAAATGAGATGACGGATAAAGAAATTTATTCACTCATATTCGCGGCGGGCTTCTCCACCAATCAGGTGGTGACGGAATTTTCCGGGCGCGGCGTAGGGATGGACGTTGTGCAGCGCAATGTGGAAAAAATGGGCGGTTCCATATCTGTTGACAGTGTGCCTGACCGCGGCATGAGCGTCCAGTTCCGCATTCCGCTCACACTTGCCATCATCACCGGCATGCAGGTTTCAGTCGCGGGCTCCATATTTATACTGCCGCTGTTAAGCATCACAAAATCCTTCAAGCCCTCTCCGGGCGAGGTATTTAATGATCCTGACGGCAACGAGATGATCCTCATCCGTGGGAAGTGCTACCCTGTCGTGCGCCTGCACCGCCTATTCAACATTGAAGGCGCAAAGACCCGGCCCGAAGACGGCATACTGGTGTTGCTTGAAGGGGATCAGCACAGCTACTGCCTGTTTGTTGACAGCCTGATTGGCGAGCAGCAGACAGTGATCAAGCCTCTCCCTCCCTATATTACGCGCTCCCTCGGGTGGCAGCACGGCATTGCGGGCTGTACCATTCTTGGAGACGGCAGCGTCAGCCTGATTCTTGACGTAAACGGCCTTTTGGAATAAAATGAGAGTATATATAGCGGCATGACGGATGCATATTCTGCCTGCCGCTTTTGTTTGAACGTAAGGGAGACCGGAGATGAGATATATCCCCTCAAACTGCCTGCGCGTCGGGCAGGTGCTTGCCAACAATCTGGTGTTGGACCGAAACCGGCTGTTGTTGCGCAAGGGGCTGGCGCTGACTGCATCCCAAATTCTAAAGATTCGCCAGCTGGGGTTTCAGGGCGTATATATTGACGACGACATCTCTTCGGATATTCAGATCGCCCATGTCATCAGCGACGAGCTCAAGCAGCGCGCAAAGCAGGAAGTACGCTCCATGTTCGTGGACGCTGAAACCAGCCGCGGCCGCAAGGTGCTTAGTAATACAGACCGCCTGCGCGATGTGATCTCCAATATTGTTGACGAGATCCTGCACAACCGCAACACGATGGTCAATATCGTGGATATCCGCACATACGACGATTATACGTTCAGCCACAGCATCAATGTAGCCGTGCTCTCCTGCGTGATTGGCACGGTGCTCGGTCTTTCCTACCGTGCGCTCAACAATCTGACGCTTGGCGCGCTCATGCATGACATCGGCAAGGTCTTTATCGATAAGCGCATCATCAACAAGCCCGGAAAACTGACGCCTGAGGAACTGGAGCAGGCAAAAAGGCACAGCCTCTTGGGATACAATTACCTCTGTGCAAACAAAAGCATCCCGGAAGAAGCCCGCCTGGTCGCGCTGATGCACCACGAGCAATTCTGCGGCAACGGGTATCCTTCCGGCCTCTCCGGCTCGCAAATCAATCTCTTTAGCCGCATCGTCTGCATTGCGGACGTATACGACGCGCTGGTATCCGACAGGCCCTACCGCAGGGCGATGCTGCCTTCCGATGCGGTGGAATACATCATGTGCGGGTACAATACCATGTTTGACCCGGATATCGTCTCCGCGTTTACCAAGCGCGTTGCCCCTTATCCGGTCGGCACCTGCGTCAAGCTGAGCACCGGCGAGATCGGCGTGGTGGTCAATAATTTTGATACCAACTGCCTGCGGCCGCGCATCCGCGTGCTTGAGGACAACAAGCCAACGGACGAGTACATCAACCTTGCGCAGGATTTCTCTAAGCTGCATGTGACCATACTCGAGATCGTAAATATCTGATGAGATCAGCCTGTTCAAACACTAAGAGGGCCGCAATTGCGGCCCTCTTATAATTTGCAAATGCACTTGCGGCGCAAGGTTTGTCGTGTTAAACTAGGTTCTATACGACAAACCTTTTTTTTATCTGGAGGATGCATTATGGACTATAAGCTGTTTGATGCGGAGCGGCGGTTTTTGAACATCATTTGGGAAACGGAGCCGGTCAACTCCACAGAGTTGAGCAAGCTTGCCCTCAAAACGCTGGGATGGAAGAAGTCGACCACCTATAACATGATCAGGCGGCTTTCGGAGCGCGGCTATGTCACGAACGAAAACGCGACGGTGCGTTCCTGCGTCACACAGGAAGAGGTGGCGCGCCATGAAAGCGAAGCGCTCATTGAAAAAAGCTATTCCGGCTCTGTCCCCGCCTTCCTTGCGGCATATCTAAAGGACCGGAAGCTGAGCGCCCCGGAGATCGCCGCGCTCAAGCGGATGATTGAGGAGGCGCAGGGGTAATGGAACAGGTATTCCGCGTGGTATTAAACATCAGCTACACGGGCGGGCTTGTCATACTGGCTCTGCTGCTGATCCGGCTGCTCCTTAAAAAAGCGCCGAGGTGGCTCCCCTACCTGCTGTGGAGCGTGGCGTTTTTCCGGTTGCTCTGCCCGTTTTCTTTTGAAAGCGCGCTTGCGCTGCTTCCAAGCGTGGAGCCGCTGCCGCAGGAATTCTTAACCACCCGGACGCCGGAACTCCATACCGGCTTTGCGGCGCTCAACGCCTACGTCAATCCCGCTCTCACAAATAGCATGGCGCCTGCGCCATATGCCTCCGTCAACCCGGCACAGGTCCTGCTTTGGGCATTGGGCTGGGTGTGGGCGGCAGGCTTCTTTTGCATGCTCATTTATGCGTTGTATTCCATGCTGCGGTTTTCCCGCCGCATCCGGTTTGCAACGCTGGTGGAACCGGGCGTATATGAAAGCGATCAAATCGATACCGCGTTTATTATCGGCCTTATCCGCCCCAAAGTGTACCTCCCCACAGGCTTAAGCGCCGAGGCGCGCAGGATGATCCTGCTGCATGAGCGCACGCATATCCGGCGGTGCGATTATCTTTGGAAGCCCCTTTCCTTTTTTGTACTGATGCTCCACTGGTTCAATCCGCTCGTATACGCATTCTATTTTTGCTTTGACCGGGATATGGAGCTTTCCTGCGATGAAGCGGTGTTAAAAAACGCCGGTGGGGACATCCGGCAGACTTACTCAACAACCTTGCTTGCCGTTTCCGCCGCGCGCGGAATGCTCGCAGCACCCCTTGCTTTTGGGGAAAGCAGCACGAAGCTGCGCATCCGCAACATCCTCCAATACCGCAAGAAAACCTTCTGGGTGGCTGTCGCAGGCGTTCTGCTTGCAGCTACGGCTGCAGCCGTGCTGCTGCTCAATCCCCTGCCCCCTTCCCTGCCGGTAAACGCCATTACCGAGGTGCCCGTTACGGAATCGGAGCGCGCGGCGCTTACTATGCTGCCGGAATCCCAGACGCCCTACCGTTACGCCTATCGTGCGGACGCTTCCATCAAAAGCATGCGCATATATGTGGAAGGCTGGCGCAAGGGCGCGTATGACGGCACATTTAGCAACACTGTCCTTCCCATTGATAGGCGGGAGGGAACGTTTGTGGTTTCCGAAATTGCAACCTATGGCGGTATCTATTCCAGCCTCCGAAATATGAGCGGACTAAGCTGGACGGTTCTAGATGAAAGCTCCGGAGAATTGACCACGTTCTCCTCTGAACTGCCGCCGGATTTTATCCCTATCGCCAGCGCGGCGTCTTTTCTTTATTATGGCGAGGAGGACGGAACCTGGCCCATTGGAGTTGACGAACCGATCCTTCTTGGCAACGTGGTGTTCGGCGAGGGCAATATCCTGCACTCCTATAACTGCCAGTACCTGATGGAGGACCCCGAGGCCATTGCCCGCCACGAGTATGTCTACCTGTTTTGGTGCGAATTCTCCGCCAGAAGCGTAGAAGAACTGACACGAGAGCCCTCTATCGTACTTGTGAAAGACGGCAAGGCAGCCCGTACCGTTGCCATTACAGGCAATGCGGCATATGAGGAGTTGGCGCAAACCGTTGTCTGGAACCATCTGGTCCTCTCTGCCGCCTGGCCTGCCGTGGATGTGGATGCATTCGGGTACCGCATTGAGCTCAACACCCGCATTGCGGAGGACAGCGAGACCACGACGTTCTACATCTTTGTACAGGACGGCAGGCCCTGCATACAGGCAGGCCGGAACGGCATGTGGACATCCATGCCCAAAGACCTCTATGCGCAGCTCCATGCCGTTGCCGCAGGCGAACCTTTGACTACGCCCGCGCCTTAAACGCAATGCAGCATAAGGCCCGCAGGATTTCCTGCGGGCTTTTCTTTGCGGATGCATCTTATAAACACCATGCCCGAGGAGCTGCCCCTTATTCCTCCACTTTGGGGATATAGCTGTGGTCTACCGTAACGACGGCATTGTATGCCGTATCCAACTTCCGGATGCCTTCTGCAATACGCGCAATAATCTCAGCATCGCTCCACGCCGCGTCAAAGGGCGCGACGACATCAAAGATCAGATTCGTATGGCTGATGCCCCATACCACACGAAAATCATGCATGCTGATCTCTATGGGAAATGCGCGGAGCAGCTCCTCCACCTGTTCCTTGAGGGCGTTGGTCCGGGCGTCGTTTGTGACCACCGGGTCTAGATGGATCACAAGCTGGATGCCATACTCCCTTAAGAAATCCCGTTCGATATTGTCGATGATATCGTGACTGAGCATGATATCCTGCTCGGCGGGGACCTCGCAGTGCACGGACGCAAAGCGCTTGCTATGCCCATAGCTGTGCACGGTCAAATCATGCAGGCCTATAATATGCTCATAACTGCGTATCTTTTTATAAATACTGTCCACCAGATCTTTTGTGGGCGCTGTTCCCAGAAGAATGCTGCCCGTGTTTTTCACCATGCCGATGCCGCTGATAAAAATCAGCACCGCTACGGCAGCGCCCATGTACCCGTCCAGATCAAACCCCGTCAGCCTGGTAATGAGCATGGCAAGCAGCACCGCGGAAGAGGAAAGGATATCGTTTCGGCTGTCCATAGAGGTTGCAATGAGCGTCATGGAGTCCATGATCTTCCCGATCTTGCGGTAAAACAGGCACTGCCAGACCTTGATGAGAATGGAGATAAGAAGCACAAGCAGCGTGATAATCTCTACCTTTGCGGGCGCCGGATGGAGGATTTTTTGGACGGAGCTTTGTAATAGCTGCAGCCCGAAGAACAGGATGAATACCGATACGACAAGGCCTGAAATATACTCCATGCGCGCATGTCCGTAGGGATGGTCCGCATCCGCAGGCTTTCGGGAAGCCAGAAATCCCCAAAGCGTAATCACCGAGGATGCGGAATCGGAAAGGCTGTTGACCGCATCCGCAATGATGGAGACGCTCTGTGCGGCAACGCCGACCGCAATTTTCATTAAAAACAGCGCAAAGTTGGATACCACGCCCACTACGCTTGCAAAGTTGCCGTAGCGCTCGCGCTCCTGTGCGGCAGTGTCCGCGGGCCTTTTTTTGAGAAACAGTTTTAACAGCAGGTTTGTCAAAGGAAGCTTCCTTTCTCTATTCTTGCCGGGTGCCGGATTACCCTGTCATTTTGTGCGCATCTGCAAAAAACCAACCGCATATTCCGTCTATTATACCATAGGTGCACAGCGGATATAGGATAATCCGCGCGTGTACGTTTGGCCGGAAGCGAAATCTGTACGCGCGGAAAACGGGCGGTATCATAGAAGCTTATGCGTTTGCTTTTCAGGAAACGACAGTGCTATCCTCCCGGGGCAAACATAAACTAAACCAGACACGCATCAATGCGGAAGGAGCCTTGTGTATGGGAGTACCAAACGACAATATCGGTTTCTTGCTGAATCAGGTGGAACTCTCCAATGTGCTGCGCAGGTATTGGTCCGATTTCGCCCACTGGACATGGACCATGTTTGTCAGCAGGCTGTTCGATTTAGAACATCTTCCTGCGCTGGAGCGCCGCCTGCTCAAAAACGCAAGCGATATCGCAAATGTGTTCCGCTCGCTCTACGGGGACGAGGTTGCGAACCGGCTGGAACGGGTACTCTCAGAGCATTATTACACCCTGATTGCCATGAGCGACGCGCTCGCTAAAGGGGATATGGAAACGGCAAACGTCTTGCATCAGCGTCTTTACCAGCAGCTTGACGAGTTTGTGGAGATCCTTGGAAACGCCAACAGCAATATCGATAAGGCAGAGCTGCGAGTATTGCTTTATGATCTCCTCTCTTTGGTCGAACAAGAAGCCGTTATGATCTTTTCCCGCCAATATGAAGAGAGCACGCAGCAGTACGATTTGGTATACGATCAGGCGATGCGCGTTGCCGATTACCTGGGTTACGCGATTATACGGCAAATACGGATATAGCTTATATAAAAAAGCCCGGCATGATGCCGGGCTTTTCTTTGCCTCTTCTTATTCTCAGGTAATGGACGCCTCATAGATCGCGCGTATGGATGCTTTGAGCAAAGCGTCGAATTCCGCATCCGTCTGCTGCGCCGTCAGCCCTTCTGCAAGCGCGCGGGAGAAGCTTGCGATCAGCCCGTGGTTGCGCGCAAGTTTTTCGTTTGCTTCATGCCGCGTATATCCGCCGGAGAGCGCCACAACGCGGATCACGTGCGGATCGTCCATCAAATCCTTATAGAAATCATCCTGCGTGGGTATGGAAAGCTTGAACATCACGTTTACATCGTCATGAAGCAGCTGCAACTGCCGCTTGATCTCTTCTTTCAACAGGCGTTCGGACGCTTCCTTATCTGCGCTTTTGATGTCCACTTCCGGTTCAAGGATGGGGATAAGTCCGTGGGAGGCAGTCTGCTTGCCCAGTGTAAACTGCTGTTCCACGATTGCTTTGATGCCCTTTTCATTTGCCTCCTTGATTACGGAGCGCATTTTTGTGCCGAAGATGTTCCGTTCCACCGCCCGCTTCAATACCGCCTCCAACCCGTCAATCGGCAGCATCAGCTGTACCCCGTCCTGTACGGGGGCAAGCCCTTTGTCTACTTTCAGGAAGGGGACAATGCCTTTTTTCTTCCAGAGGAAGTCCGCCGTAAACAGGCCGTCTATCTTGCGGTCCATAGTGTTTTCAAATAAAATTGCCCCAAGGATCTCACCGGAGGTAAACGCGGGGCTTTTAATAATGCGCGTGCGCATCTCATGCACCAGCGCAAACATTTCTTCATCGCTGTGATAGCGATCTTTGTCAATCCCATACTGCAGCAGCGCTTTCGGGGTGCTTCCGCCGCTTTGGTCCAGTGCGGCAATAAAGCCCTTGCCTGTACGCATCCGGCTGAGCTGTTCCTGTTTCATAAAATTTGCCCCTTTCCTTTGATGCAAGGTGGTCAAAGCCGCAGGCTTTGACATAGCTCCTTACCAAAATCCCGAAAGCCCAAGGTTTCGGGAAATGGTTCTTTCTATATTATAACACTTCTGGAAAGGGTTGAACGCACCGCACATTCATTTTTCTTATGGAATCCTCCATTTATTTACGTCAAGGCAGTAAAAAAGACCCGGAACCGGGTCTTTATCAAAACTATCGAGAACGGCCCATTAGAAGCGCTAATGCTTTTCGCGTATGCTCTGCGCTTCCGTCACGTATGCATGCCGGGGGCATTGTGCTTCTTCCCCACGCTGGTTGCGCGCTCCGCGTCCGAGCACCTTCCGCTGCCGTTTCCGTTCTTGTTCTACTGCACTGCGCACATGGAGCGAGTCCAATCCCTCCGACTGACAGTAGGCGTCCAATTCATCGGTGGGCTGCAAGAATGCCGCCACCTGATATTCTTCATAAAACATAGGAATTTACCTGTATCCTCTACTTCGTATTTGTGTGTTATTGCAACATGCCGCATCGGGAACAACGCTGCCCCAATAACAGCCAGAAATAAGCAAATGCTTGCCATGACATTTCCTTTTTGAACAATTTGTTTTTGCATAACCTGCTCCTTTCCCATGGTTCTTTCCCCGCAAAATTAACCATGTTTAAACTATGTTTCAATTATATTTATCTTACAATCTTTGTCAAGTATTCCTGAAAAATATATTTCTTCCGTTTTCCAACTATTCTTGTTGCCCAAATGTTTAATCCAAGTTAAACTGGAGACAAATAAGATAAAGGAGGGGTATTATGAAAGAACAGAAATTGGACGCAAGAGAACGAATCTTGCAGGCGACAATGGCGCTGCTGTTGGAACACAAAAGCGCATCCGCCGTTACGAACCGGCAAATTGCCGAAAAAGCCGGCGTCAACAGCGCACTTATCAATTACTATTACCAATCCAAGGAGAACCTCATCAACAAAGCCGCCGCCCTATGCATCGAGCAGATGACAGGCACGCTGTTTGAAAACAACGAAGCAAGCGCACCGGAGGAACGGCTGCGCACCCTGATAAAGACCATTACAGATTTTTTGTTTGACCATTACGATTTAGGCGCGCTGACAATCAGCGCGGAGTTAAAAACGGGCAGTCTCACGACAATACGCACGCTTCTCCCCATCATCCGCGAACATTATCAAAATACCAAAGCCGACGATGTGCTCAAGCTGATCGCACTGCAGATCATAGCGCCTTTACAGGTGATTTTCCTGAATCTCCACGGATACCGTGACTTCCTAGGCGTTGATGTGTTTCAGAAAAAAGAGCGCGACCGCGTGCTGGATACTGTGATCGATAACGCGCTGCGATGCACAGCGCGATTATAACAGGCTTCTATATTTTGCAATCATAAACAAGGAACGGCCCGCTTGCAGCGGGCCGTTCCTTTATTCTTTATCATTTCTTCCCGTAAATCAACCCCATGTTCCCTGCCACCATCGGCGTGCGCAGCAATAAGGGGACAAACGCATTCTTACGCGTATCCACAAAATCCAGTTCCGCCACCTCTTTGGAAAGCGCCTGCACTAGCCCGTCCAGATCGGGATAGCTCCTTGGGGAAAAGAAAATGTCCTCAAACGCAAACGGCGCGCCGGGTTTGAGTACGCGCAGCGCTTCACGGATCAGCGCAAGCTTATCCGGTTGGCTCCTGACCTCATGAAACACAAAGTTGCTGACCGCAGCGTCAAAATGCGCATCCGGAAACTCCAGTTTTGCGGCGTCTCCTCTTTGGAAGGATACCCTGTTTGCAACGCCTTCCAGCCGCGCATTGGTTTCGCACTGGCTTTTCGCATAGTCCCATGGGGCGCCCCAGTAATCCATGCCGATTGCCTGAGACTTTGGATATTTTTTTGCAGCCTTGATTGTGAGTGCGCCGCTGCCGCAGCCAATGTCCAGCAGCAGGCCGTTCCCATCCCAGTTTAGATACTTGAGCACGTTATCCAAAATCTTGCCCTGGACACCTCCCCATTCGTAGGAGAGCGCGCATCTCGCGTAGCACATATATAAAAACAGCAGCAAAAGCAAGGCATCCACAACTGCCAGAAGCATCCGCAAGACAATCAGCACTGCGCTTTCCGGCAGCAACAGGCTCAGTAACAGCAGCACCGCAAGCGAGCCTCCCATACTGCCGGCGACAACAAGAACCTTAACGGGTATCCAGTTGGCATAATCAATCTTTTGCGTCCCCACAGTCCGCCTCCCTATCTCTTTGTATATTCAGTTAGAAGTATCTAACCTAGAGTCTACCACTGTAATTCCGGCCATTCAATAGCAATGTGCGGCTTTTTTGCTTATTGTCTCCGGCTGCAAAAAACGGGCAGCGATTTTTACTGCCCGTTTATAATTGGACTGATTCCTTTTGTATAGAAGCTTGGGGGTTTAAAAGACCGTCCGCCCCGTCTTCAAAATCCGTATCAGACGCTCCGCGGCGTTTGCAAGGAGCGCCGGCGCGCCATTGATTGCTTCCTGAAGCGGCATGGGCTTGTCTATGATGCTGATGATGGCTTCGATACCATGTTCGTAAACAGCCTCGGCACCCTGCCCGATACTTCCAACCACCGCGATCACAGGCACATTTGCCGCCGCCTTTGCGCGTTTTGCTACGCCTACAGGCAACTTGCCAAACGCGGATTGAAAGTCGATACGGCCCTCACCGGTAATCACAAGATCGGCATCCAGCACATGCCGTTCAAACGCTACCGCATCCAGCACCGTATCCACGCCGCTCTTGAGGGTCGCGCCGCAAAAAGCAAGCAAGCCGGCGCCCAAACCACCCGCGGCGCCCGCGCCGGGAACCAGCGCAACGTCTTTTTTAAGCTGCTCCTGCAATATATGCGCATAATGGCGCATGTTGCTATCGAGCGCCGCAACATCCTGCGCATCGCAGCCCTTTTGCGGGCCATATACGGCAGCGCATCCGCTTTCCCCATACAGGGGGTTCGATACATCCGTCGCTACGGTAATTTCGCAGGCGGCAATCCTTGGGTCAATGTTAGAAATATCTATGCTTGCAAGCCTTTTTAGTTCGCCGCCGCCACGGCCCAGCTCGCAGCCGTCCGCATCGAGCAAACGCACGCCGAGTGCCTGTGCCATGCCCGCCCCGCCGTCCGTGGTGGCGGAGCCGCCAATACCCATGACAATCTGTTTGCAGCCGGCGTCAAGCGCATGCCGCATCAGCTCGCCTGTGCCGTAGGTCGTGGCTTCCCGCGGGCGCAGCTCACCCGCCGGTACCAGCGCAAGGCCGGACGCCGCCGCCATTTCGATGATCGCCAAATCGCCCGCAATACCAAGAAACGCCTCTACAGGGTTGCCGTTTGGCCCGGTCACAGTCCTTTTGATGAGTTCGCCGCCGATCGCCGCAACGATCGCGGCGCAGGTGCCTTCCCCGCCGTCCGCTACCGGAAGCAGGTCCACCTGAATTTCGGGCGCAACGCGGAGAATGCCCTCCCGCAGGCTTTTTGCCACATCCTGTGCACTTAAACTGCCCTTAAAAGAATCCGGGGCAACAAGTATCTTCATTCGTTGATCCTCCGTTACACCGCTATGCGTTTACCACGTTGACAGGCGATCCGTCCCGGAACGCGGCAAGATTGGAAACGGCAATCTCCATCAGCCGCTGCCGGCTCTCCTTCGGCGCCCAGCTGATATGCGGGGTGATGATGCAGTTCTTCGCCGTAAGCAGGGGGTTATCGCTGCGGATGGGTTCAGACGAAACCACATCCAGTCCTGCGGCATACACCTTCCCCGTATTGAGCGCCTCTGCCAAATCCGCCTCCACAATCAGCGGACCGCGGCTGTTGTTGAGAATGATCACGCCATCCTTCATTTTTGCGATGCTTTCCTTGTTGATGATCCCTTCCGTCTCCGGCAAAAGCGGGCAATGGAGCGCAATCACATCGGAACTCGCGAGCAGCTCTTCAAGCGCAACGTATTTGCAGGTGTCGCTTTCAAGCGCAGGGTTTTTGTAGGCGTCAAACGCCAGCACCCGCATGCCGAGCGCCTGCGCAATGCGCCCGGTTGCTTGTCCAATGCGGCCAAACCCGATGATGCCCATGGTCTTGCCATCGAGTTCAATCAGCGGATAGTCCCAGAAGCACCAGTCTGCGTTCGATGTCCAGCGCCCATCTGCAATGACCGCCTTGCTGTGGTGGCCGATGTGGTGGCAAATTTCAAGCAGCAGGCCGATGGCAAACTGTCCTACGGCCGCAGTACCATACGTTGGAATATTTGTTACCACAATCCCTTTTTCCTTTGCGGCCCCTACGTCAACAATATTGTAGCCTGTTGCCAGTACGCCAATAAATTTGATGTTCGGGCATGCATCCATCGCCATGCGCGTAATGGGCGTTTTGTTGGTATATACAATATCTGCATCTCCGATGCGCGCAGGCACCTCCTGCTCGGGCGTCCTGTCATAGACCCGCAGCTCCCCCAACGCCTCCAACCCTGCCCAGCTAAGATCCCCGGGGTTGAGCGTATAGCCATCCAATACCACGATTTTCATCTTATCCACCTCCCCAATGTAATACCAATTCCAAACAGGAACGCAGTCCCATTTGGAATCAGTAAAAGACGGTATCTTTTTCCATTATGGCGTGACGCTTTGTCTAAATCAACCAAAATATGCGCCGCCGTTGATATCCAGCATCATGCCCGTTACGAACGCGGCCTCATCGGACGCCAGGTAGCATACCGCGCCGGCGATCTCCTCGCGCTTGCCGACACGGCCAAGCAGAATGTGCCTGACCTGGCTTGCAATCCGCTCCTCTGTATATCCTTCGAGCATTTCCGTCTCCGTCGTCGCCGGGCAAACCGCGTTTACGGTGATCTGATGCTTCGCAAGGTGCCTTGCCATGCCTCTGGTGATGGCGACCACGCCGCCCTTTGCCGCGGCATAGCTCATGGAGCCTTCAAAGCCGCCGTTTCTTCCCGTCACGGAAGCGATGTTGATAATACGGCCCGCACTGCTCTTTTTTAAATACGGCAACGCATACTGGCTCACAAAAAATGTGCCCGACAGATCGATATCCAAGACGCGGTTCCATTCGCCGTCCCGCTGCATCTCTTCGATGCTGGAGGTTCCTAAGATGCCCGCGCTGTTTACAACAATGTCGATACCGCCAAAAGCCTCCACAGCCGTTTGTATGGCCGCGCCGATGCTGTCGTTGCTGGCTACATTCATGACCGCGCCGATCGCTTCTCCGCCGTTTTCCCTGATTCTATGGACAACGGCATCGATCTTTTCCTGATTGATGTCCGTCACAACGACTTTTGCGCCCATCTCCGCCATCTTTTCAGCGGACGTTTTCCCAATCCCCTGGGCAGCGCCCGTGATGAGCGCTATTTTTCCAGCTAAAGAAAACATTTGTCTTCCTTTCATCGCTACCGCGCTTCGTAGCGGAACTCCGCAATCGGATTCCAGCCGCACTCAATAAACTGCGTGGTGGTCCTGTTGGTGGAGCCAAATGTGATAAATTCCTCGGGCTTCATGCCGTCCGGCTCGTAGGCCTTGCGAAACTCGGGCATTTTCATGAGCTGATCAATAATTTCAGGCTCCACCGGCACATCGATGCGTTCTTCAAACACATCGACATCCGCAAGCATCTTTGCAATTTTGGGCGCGATGGACATGATCATGTTTGCGCCGGATAAGTCCACAATATGGTTTGCGCCGCGGCAGCCCGCGGGCATCAAGAAGGCGTCATATCCGCGTTCATGGAATATCTGATATGCGCGCTTGATACAGGCCGTACCGGCCTGTACGATACAATCCTCCCCGACCTCAGGGCAGGAATCGTGTGCCACATCCCTCAGATAATCGTCCAGCCGTCCAACCATCAGCACGGCAATGCCTAGGCCCGGCTTCACGCCGTTGCGCTCCGCGCGCGCCTTGCCCCTTGCCCTTGCTTCGCCCACGGCGAGCACCTGCGGCACCGTAAAGCTGACGGTAGCCGCTACATTTAGTCCCAATGCTGTGCATTCTTCATATGCTTCAATGCCCGCACGGGTAGCGGGCAGCTTCACAACGATGTTTTTCGCCCAGGACGCCAACGTTTTCGCCTGTTCAATCATATAGGCCGCGTCCCCGGTATAATTGGGATTGGTCTGCGCGCAAACATATCCCTTGCCCACAAGCCCCTGCTCGAAAACCGGCCTTACCTCTTCCGCATAAAATCCGGTCACGCATTGGGCCAAAGCAAGCACCTTCTCTGTCCCCTTTAACCCCACAGGCAGCGAAGCAAGGCGCTCCTTCCAGAACGCAGTATCGTTGCGCAACGTGGAATTGATCAAGAACGGGTTTGTCGTCATGCCGGCAGCGCCGTTATAAAACCCCTCAAGCTGTTCGGAACGGACAGCGGAATCATGCCAATAGATGGACTGTGTTTGAGAAGAAAGCCATTGTAAATATCTATTTTCCTGCATCGTATTACTCCTTGAACTGCTTTCTTTCGAGCAGCGCCGCACCTTCCATACTCCTTAGATATTCCATCGACCTTGCGGCGCATGCTTCCTGGGTGGGATAGGGCTGGCACTCGATCGTGACATATCCCTTATAGCCGATATCCAGCAACGCGTGGTAGTAGGCTTTAAAATCAATAGCGCCTGCCCCCGGGTATCCCCGGTTGGAATCCGAAAAATGTACATAGCCAAGCACATCCGCATACCGCCTGAGCACATCGGTGGGATTTTTGTCCTCAATATGCATCGAGTGGGTATCGGCATGCAGCTTAAGGCGCGAAAGATTAAGGCTGCGGACATAATCGCCAACCTCAGTAACCGTGCTCAGATAGTTGGACACGTATTGATGGATATTTTCCACCAGCAGGCTGCCGCCGACGGCTTGGGCATATGCATTGAGCTCCCGCAGGCCGTCGGCGAGCCTCTCTAAATATTCCCCCCGGTAAGAAGCATCGGGAATATTGCCGCGCATAGTGCCTACCACCACAGGGCAGTTTAGTTGCGCGCCCAGGTCAAGATGCTCCTTCAACCTGTCCACGGCGGCCTGCCGTATGACGGGGCTGTCCGAGGTAACGCAAAGCTTGTTGAAGATATACTCAAGCCCTGTACAGATCCCGCAATACTCCAGGCCGTTGTCCGCAGCCGCGGCCTTCAGTTCTGAGACGTCCTTATCCTTCGGATCATGGATATAAAGTTCCATCGCATCATAGCCGGCCATCCGGGAGGCTTCCGCCACCTCCCGGATGGTTCCCCGGAAGACAGCAGGCACGCGCTCAGGCAGTTGCTCAAGCGCACACTGTATCCCATATCGAAACAACATGATTTTCCCTTCTCCTTCCCCATGTGCCGGGAACGAAAAACGTCCCGCCCATGGAAGTGCGAAGCGGCATACCTTCTGCGTCAGCAGCCCAGATATGCGTTTTTCACTTCCTCATTCTCCAGAAGTCTTTCACACGTATCGGACATGACGATCTCGCCGGTCTGCATGACATATCCCCTGTGCGCCGTGGAGAGTGCAATCTTGGAATTCTGTTCCACAAACAGCACGGTGGTGCCCTCGCGGTTGATATCATTGACGGCCACAAAAATTTCCTTGACGATCAACGGCGCCAACCCCAGTGAGGGTTCATCCAGCAACAGCAGCTTCGGCCTGCCCAGCAACGCCCTGCCGATTGCGAGCATCTGCTGCTCGCCGCCGGAAAGAGTGCCCGCCATCTGCGTGCGGCGCTCGAGCAAACGCGGAAAACGGCGGTAAACGTCATCCATATCGGTTTTGATGTTCTTGGTATCTTTCCTGAGGTAAGCGCCCATTTTCAGGTTTTCTTCCACAGACAGCTTGGAGAATACATGCCTGCCCTCAAGCGCCTGCGCAATGCCGATACCGGCCACCTTGGAGCCGGGATAGCCTTGGATTTCCTGCCCGTTATACAGGACTTTCCCCACTACGCCTTTGCGCTTGGTCAAGCCCGAAATGGATTGCAGCGTCGTCGTCTTCCCCGCGCCGTTCGCGCCGATCAGGGTCACCATTTCCCCTTCGTCAACATGCAGGTTGATGCCTTTGACGGAATGGATGCTGCCGTAATAATAATGAAAATCAATCAACTCCAGAAGCTTTGCCATTACTCATCACCTCCCAGATAGGCTGCGATTACCTCGGGGTTCTCCTGTATTTCCTTGGGTGTGCCCTGTGCGAGCAGCATGCCGTTGCAAAGCACGTAGATATAATCGCTCACATTCATAATGAGCTTCATATCGTGCTCCACCACCAGTATGGCGACGCCGGTATCAAGAATTTTTTTGAGCAGCACGTCAAGCTCCGCTTTTTCGGCGGTGTTCATGCCCGCCGCGGGCTCGTCGAGCAGGATGATCTTCGGATCGCTTGCAAGGCCGCGTACAATTTCAAGCAGGCGCTGCTTCCCGTAGGAAAGGCTGGATGCGGGCGCAGACGCGTATTCATCCAGGCCCACAAACTGTAATAGTTCATGCGCCCGTTTGCAGATGCGCTCCTCTTCCTCCCGCTTCTTCTTCGTGTTGAAAAGGGAATCCCAGAACGTTGCCTTTAAGCGGGAATTCATGCCCACAAGCACGTTTTCGAGCACGTTCATTTTCCAGAACAGGTTGATGACCTGATACGTACGGGCAATGCCGGCCTCGTTGATCTGGAACCCGCGTTTGCCCTCAAGGTGCTCGCCGTTTAGCATAACTTCGCCGCTTGTCAGCTTGTATACGCCGCTGATGCAGTTGAACAGCGTGGTTTTTCCCGCGCCGTTCGGTCCAATCAAAGCGGTGATCTTGTTGGGCTCTACGCGAATGCTCACCCCGTTTACGGCAGTCAATCCGCCGAACTTGATTGTGACTTTATTGGTCTCCAGCATTATACGCCACCGCCCTTCTGCTCTGATTGACTCCCTGCATTCAGCTTGACTTTCCTTGCGGCCTGTTTTCTGCGGATGCTGGTGAACAAATCCCGGATGCCGCCGTAAATGCCGCCGGGCAGCGCCACGATGACAACAAGCAGCAGAATGCCGTAGAAGAGCATCTGGTATTCCTGCAGGGGACGGATGCATTCCATCAGAATTTCGATGCTGACAACGCCGAAGATAGTTCCGGCAAGGGAAGCCGTACCGCCAAAGAGCAGCATGGTCAGCAGCAGAACCGATTGCTTCTGCATCGACGTCTCGGGGCTGATGTACTTAATCAGGTGCACATACAGCGCGCCCGCAAGACCAGTAAGAAATGCGCTGACCGCAAACGCGATGACCTTGTTTTTCCGTACGTTGATGCCCATGCCGTCCGCCGCGTGCGTATTTTCACGGATGGCGATAAAGGCGCGCCCGACGCGGGAATTTACCAGGGAGGTCTTCGCCAAAAGCACCAGAATTACAATCGCCAGCAGGAAGAAATACCACTTGAGATAATCCTCGTTCAGAAAGCTGATGCTTACGACGTTAATTCCCTTAAAGTCATGCGTAAACCCGCCCGGCGATGTGTAGAGGAAATAATAGGTGATTTCCCCGAACGCCACGGTAGCCAGGGACAGGAAGTGGAACTTCAGCTTGGAAGCAGGATATGCAAGCAGAGCGCCGATACCCGCTGCAAGAACCGCGCCCGCAGGTATGGTGAGATACAGCGGGAGGTTAAAATACATGTTGAGCAGGCCCGTCGTATATGCGCCAAGCGTAAAGAACGCCGCATGGCCGAGGGAAATCTGGCCGCTGTAGCCAAACAGAATATCAAGGCCCGAAACCGCCATGACGTAAACGAGCATAATGCACATGATCAGCAGCGGATACTGGTTGCCCGCAATCATCCTCACCAGGAAGGGAAGCGCGCAAAGCCCTATGGCCATGCCGCCAACGAGCGGCAGTTTTTTCTTTTTTAAAATGTTGTTCAAATCAATACCTCCATTCTGCCGAACCGATTAAACGTCCTGAATGGCTTTCTCGTTGAAAATGCCGGTAGGCTTGATGAACAGGAACAGGATCAGAATTGCATATGCAATGAGGTTTTTATATGTTCCCGTCCAGTAGCCTGCCACAAAGGTTTCCACCAGCCCCAAAATGACGCCGCCGATCATGGCGCCATACATGTTGCCGTATCCGCCGACAACCGCGCCCGCGAAACCTTTTCTGCCAACGAGAGAGCCCAGTGTGGTATAGACGCCATACATCGGCCCAAGCAGCATGCCGGCAATAGAAGCGACTGCCGCCGAGAGTCCCCATGTGACGCCAGTACTCAGTGAGGTATTGATGCCGCAGGATTCAGCTGCAAGCGGGTCCATTGCGGCGCTGCGCATTGCTGTGCCGAATTTGGTCTGTGTCATGAACAGATGCAGCAGAACCATCAAAAAGAGTGAAACCCCAAGGCAGGCAAATGCCTCCGCCTGCGCGGTTACGCCGAAAATGGTAAATGTGCTCTCTTTGAATACCTGCGGAAAACGCAGCGTCGTTGTGCCAAAAAACGCCTGCGTAGAGTTTTGAATGATATACGAAATGGCGATTGTGGCCAAGACAATATAAATTGGCAAGACGTTTTTATTAAGCAGCGCCCGTATTACGCCTCTCTCCAGCAGTATGCCCACTATGAACGCACACGCGAACGTGAGCAGGAACGCCACATAAATCGGCAACCCGAGTATACTGTAAAAGGTTAGCCCCAGATAGGCGCCCAGTGTGATCATATCGCCCTGCGCAAAGCTCATCAGGCCGGAGGCTCTGTAAATCAGGCTGTATCCCAGCGCGATCAAGCCGTAGATACCCCCGATAATCAGGCCATTGATAAGCAGAATTTTAAACACCTGTATTCCCTCCTATTCAGCATCAGCTAGGTTAACCAAAGGAAGCGGACAATGCCCTGTGTTTCGCCCGCTTCCTTTGGTTCGTAGGACCGTATGTCCTAAAAAGAACGTAGGTTCATGCGCTGTTGGCGCTTAACGGTCACGGCCGGTGGCTGTCTTGTAGGCTTCATAGCCGCCGGAAGCAAGCCATTCGTCCAGTATGATGTTCTGTTCGTTGAGCAGTACGAAGGAGTTGAACGCACTGTAGCCTTCGCGGTCGCCCTTGGTGTAATCGAGCGTGCCGCCCAAGCCTTCGATCTTGACCTTATGGGTTGCATCGCGCAGCGCCTTGCTGTCGTTGGAACCGGCGATCTTGCTTGCTTCCCACATTGCCATCATGGTATCCCAGCCACGGTATGCGGATTCATGGGTCGGCGTCTTGCCATAGGCAGCATTGTATTTTTCAAGCATGCTCTTCATGTAAGGAATGGTGCATTCTTCAACGGTTTTGTAGGGAACATAAGGATACACGTAAATGATGTAGTTGGAGTTTTCGATGCCCGCAACCTGCTGATAGGCGGGAGAGAAGCACTCTTTGCAGGCCAGCATGCCCTTATAGCCCATGTTGCGCAGCTGCTTTACAAAGGGGCCAAAGGTATCGCCGATGAGCGACATGAAGATGATATCGGGGTCCGTCGCAAGAATCTGGGTGATCTGGCCGCTGAAGTCGGTATCGGCGGTATCGCATTCCTGACGCGTCGTCACAGGCAGTCCCTTTTCCTTGCAGGCTTCCTGGAAAGCGGTCGCGGTGGATTTTCCGGTATCGTCGGTGCCGCTGATGATCGCGACGTTCTTAAAGCCCATATCCATGATCATGTCAACATCCAAGGGCGCGATGCGGTTGTTGTTGGCGCTGGCACGGAAGGTCCAGATCATGCTCTCATCCATCATCCAGGTGGCGGAGGTGCCCAAACCGAAATTGTAGATTTCAGCCTGGTTGAGGTACGGGATGCAGGCAGAAACTTCGTTGGAGTTTACGGACCCTACGACTGCGTCGGCCGACTTGTTTTCAATTACCTTCTGAACGATCTTTACAGCTTCTTCCGTGCTGCCGGTGCTGTCATAATGATCGATCACAACGGTAGCGCCGTTAAATCCGCCGTTTTCATTGATGTACTTGACGGCGAGGTCGATGCCATTCTTGGCGTTGTTGCCGGCTTCGGCGTTATTGCCCGAAAGCTGCAGATACGTGCTGATGTGGAATACATTGCCGTCCGCAGGGGCGGCTGCGGGCGCTTCGCTCGCGGGGGCTTGGCTTGCGGGAGCATTTGCCGCCGGGGCCTGGGGCGTGGCGGAGGGAGCTGCGCAGGCAGCAACGCTAAGGAGTAGCGCCAGGGCAAGAAGGATCGCTGAGAGTTTTTTCAACATGATTGAGGTTCCCCTTTCTTCTTGTCTTTTAACAAGCCTTGCTCGTATGTTTTCAATGGGATAACTAACTGGTCCGTCCTCTACGAATTGGTAAGAATAATTTTGATTACCTTTCCATCCTTGTTGTTTTTGAGCAACTCGAACGCTTCCACCCCCTTACTCATATCCATATAATGTGTCATAAGCGGCCCGACATCGATGGCCTTTTCCGAGAGCAGCCTTACGCACGAAACAAAGTCTTCCAGCGAATAGATGTAATTCCCCCTGATCGACAATTCCCTGGTCACCACATTCTGCATGCTGATGGAAACCATTTTTGCCGCGTTGCCGATCCAGACGGCGCAGCCCGAAAGCTTCAATGCGTTGAGAGAAGCCTCTGCGGTAGGCGCAATCCCCACAGCTTCAATGGAAAGATCGCACATGGCGCCGCCGGTGAGTGCCGCGATATTCTGTTCAAAATCACCATTCAAGGGGTTTACAACCGCATCTGCCCCCATACGGAGCGCCAGTTGCAGCCGGAAATCCGCCGCGTCGCTTACAATCACGCGCTTTGCGCCGCGGTACTTGAGCCAGAGCAGTGCCATCAAACCGATGGTGCCGGCCCCCACAACAAGAATGTTTTGCGCGTTTTTGATTTGCTCTTCAGAAAATTTAAATACACCATTGTAGGATACCGCTGCGGGCTCGGCAAGGGATGCAACGTCCGCGCCCACGCCTTGATAGGAAATCAGGTATTGTTCTTTTACACACACGAATTCCGTCATTGCGCCGTTGTAATCCATAACCCCCAGGAAACGGGCATTGGGGCAAAGATTCACGTTCCCCGCTTTGCAGGTATCGCATTCCCCGCAAAAGAACTTGGGAAATACCGCTACCTTGCAGCCTATGGGATATATGCCGCCTGCGGGCGCTTTTTCCACCGTCCCCGCGCACTCATGTCCCATGATCATGGGTGCAATCCGGCGTCCGGTCTTCCCTAAATATCCTTCCACATCGGACCCGCATACGCCGCAGGCGTCGATCCGGATCAGATATTCATCCGCTTGGGGTACAGGAACCGGAATATCGCGAAGTTCCATATGGTTATCGCCAACGTAATATACCGCTTTCAACGATAAATCCCCCGTTCTGTTTGTTGAGATGAGACGCCTGTGTTACCTGCGCACATCGGCCTTGGAAAGATACTCATAATAGCGCACCAGAGAGCTATGATCTTCTCCCTCGTAGCCGGAAGCTTTCAGCCACTGCATCATTTCCATGACAGCGGCGGTCAGCGGCAGGGGCGCGCCCACATCATGCCCGGTATCGAGCGCATTGGTAAGGTCCTTGATGTGCAGATTGATGCGGAAGCCGGGCTTAAAGTTGCCGTCCATCATCATGGGTGCTTTCGCATCCATGACGGTGCTCCCCGCAAGGCCGCCGCGGATCGCTTTGTAGATCGCCTCGGGCTCTACGCCCGCTTTTTTACCGAGCACCAGCGCCTCGCCCACCGCCGCGATATTTGCAGCTACGATGATCTGGTTGGCCAGTTTTGTGGTGTTGCCCGCGCCGATATTCCCGCACAGTGTGACGGACGCGCCCATGACGGCCAGAATGTCCTTCACCTGGTCAAAGAGTTCCTGCTTGCCGCCCACCATGATGGCAAGCGTGCCGTCGATGGCCTTTGGTTCTCCGCCGGATACGGGCGCATCGAGCATGAAGCAGCCCTTTTTTTCCACCTCGGCGCAAATTTCCTGGGAGGCAATGGGGTTGATGGAGCTCATGTCCACCAGAATCGTGCCTGGCTTTGCGCCGTCGAGCACACCGTTTTCACCAAGCACCGCAGTTTTGACATGCGGGGAATTGGGCAGCATGGTGATGACAACCTCGCTGTCCCTGGCGACGTCGGCGTTGTTCTCGCCGCGCTTTGCTCCGGCTGCAACAACCTCGTCCACCGCCGCGGTCATAATATCGTATACCTTCAACTCATACCCTGCTTTGATCAGGTTTTTGGCCATGGGCTTTCCCATAATGCCCAATCCGATAAATCCAACTCGCATACCTGTCGTCTCCTCCTGTCGTCACGGTTTGTTTGCGCGCCATCCTGGCGGATATACTCTTCCAGCCCGTCCTTGTTCCGTTCCAGATGCACGCGCATAGCGTCGTATGCGCCCTTTGCATCCCTGTTTCCGATGGCCCGGGCGATATTCTCGTGGTGCGTGATGACATCATGGAGAATCCTGTTCCCGAGCACCGTTGTAAAAAGCCGTATTCCCTGAACAATCTCGGGGAAAATCACATTGAGAATGTCATTGCCCGTACTTTCAGCGATCTTGCAGTGGAACGCTACGTCCGGTTCCAGATGGTTGACGCCTCTTTTGATGCGGTCCGCCACCTGTTCCGCCAGACGGTGCATTTCCGCCACATCTTCCTCACTGGCACGCAGGGCACTCAGTGCCGCAATCCTTGGTTCCATAATAAAGCGCATTTCCCACAGGTCCATCAGCACCCGATGCCTGTCATACATGAACTGCAGCCCTAAGGGGTCTTCCGGCACGCCCGGAAAATTCGCAATATAGGTTCCGCTCCCCTGCCGGATGACGACAATCCCCCTGGAATGCAGAGAACGCATGGCTTCCCTGATCGTGCTGCGGCTTACATTGAGCTGTTCCATCAGCTTTTTTTCGTTGGGAAGCCGGTCGCCCTTCTGCATCCTGTTTTCCTGAATATACCGGGTGATTTCTTCAGCGGCTTTCTCGGAAAGGGGAATGTTGTCGGCTTTCACAAGAGACAGTTTCATATCCTTCACTCTTTCAGATCAGGCAGCCGCGGTACGGCAGCTTAATCCTGCAATACTTTTCTGATCTTTTCCGCGATATCCTCCGGCATCAAGTGGTAATGCTCCAGCAGCAGCTTGTAATTCTCCGCCGAACGGCCAAAGGAATCGTTAATGCCAACCATACGGATGGGAAGCCTGCTGGAGGACAGCCCCTCACATATTGCGGAACCCAGGCCGCCGTGGATGTTATGCTCTTCCGCCGTAACAACGCCCTTTATCCCTTCGCAATAGCGCTGGAGAGCCTGCGTATCAAGAGGCTTGATGGTGCTCACATTGACGACCCGCACCGAAACGCCTTCCACTTCCAGAAGCTCCGCCGCCTGCACCGCCTGGGAGACCATTACACCGGAGGCGAATACCACAACATCCTTGCCGTCGCGGACCTGATTCATTTTACCAATGTGGTACTCCTGATCAGGATCGGTATATACCGGCAGATCATTGCGGTTGATGCGGATATAGCAGGGACCCTTCACTTCGCACATTGCTTTCATCATCTGGGCGGTCTCCACGGCGTCAACCGGGGAAAGCACCGTCATATGCGGCAAAACGCGCATCAGGGCAATGTCGTCTACGGACTGGTGCGTCTTGCCGTCGCCAAAGTCGGAAAGACCCGCGGACGAGCCGCACACCTTCACGTTGAGGTTCGGAATACAGATGGAGGAACGAATCTGGTCATATGCGCGGCCCGAGGTAAATACGGCAAATGAATTGATAAAGGCCGTCTTTCCGGTCAGCGCGAGCCCCGCCGCGACAGACGCCATATTTTGCTCCGCAATGCCCATCTGGAAATAACGTTCCGGATACTGATCGCCAAACAAATTGCTCATGGTGGATTTTCCAAGGTCCGCTTCCAGCACAACAATGTTCTGATCGGAAGCGCCCAGCTGCACCAGAGACTCGCCGTAAGCTGTTCTGCAATTCTTCATCTCCATGGGTCAATCCTCCATTCTCATCCGCTCAATCGCGGCAAGCGCCTCTTGATATTCCTCCGGGGTCATCGAGGCGTTATGATACTTTGCAAGACCTTCTGCAAAGCAGAACCCCTTGCCTTTCACAGTCCGCGCCAGTATTACGGTGGGGCGTCTCTTGATCTTAGCCGCCTCATCAAGCGCTTCCAATATCTGCGCCATATCATGGCCGTCTATCGCAATCACGTGCCAGCCAAACGCAGCCCATTTCGCTTTTAGATCATCTATGGGCAGTACCCGCTCAGTGGTATCCGTCGCCTGAACGCCGTTGTAATCAACAATTGCGCAAAGGTTATCCATCTTATAGGCAGAAGCTGCCATGACGGCCTCCCATATCTGGCCTTCGGAAAGCTCACCGTCGCCCAGAATGGTGAATACCCTGGATGCGCTTCCATCCAGTTTAAGCCCCATTGCCATACCCAAGGATACGGAGAGACCCTGGCCCAAGGAACCCGTTACCGCTTCAATGCCCGGCGTCATGTCCATATCCGGATGCCCCTGCAGAATCCCGTTCATGGTTTTGACCTTTTTAAGCTCACTGCGGTCAACATACCCTAATTCCACAAAGCACGCATACTGCGCCAGCACCGCATGCCCCTTGCTGAAGATGCAGCGGTCACGCCTGGGGTCCTTGGGATCGCTAAACACCTTCATGTGCTTAAAGTACAATCCGGCGGTAACATCGGCGACAGAACAGCTGCCGCCAAGATGGCCTACCTTGCCGGTAGGTATCATCTCAAGAATATCTGCGCGAATATCGATGGCCCTTTTTTGGACTTCCTGCAGATCGCTTTGTGAGTAACCCATTTCACTCGCCACGCTTTCCTATTTTTATTTTTGCTAAGCAAACATGAACTCGAATTTCAGTTTTTGAAGAGGAATCGCCTTATATAGATATAAGCGTAAGTAATAGATATCCTGTCCGTGATAACCGATATTTTTTTCACAAGATCATTAGTCGTCATACCTTTTATGAAAAAGACAGGTGTTTACCGTATTTCTTTGAAAAACCGTCCTATAAATAATAGTTTTGGATGTCTTTATTCCGCCTGAAACCGTTCCCTGTCAATCCAAAGCCCCAGCGCCGGGTTGGGGATATAATAAATCTCTTCGCCGTCAGGCATCGTATTCCAGCCATAGGACAGCTTTTTGGGATCGTATCGCGTGATCATTTCATCATAATCCGACGCTTGGTATCCCACGCCTTCCACTTCTTCCTTCGTAACGGCTTTCACGGCATATGTAATGGAAAAGCGCCCGTCGGCAGAACCCTGAATCAAATGCGCAGCCGCGCTCATATTCTCCTGCAGATCGCTGTTTTTTTTGAACGCTTCGAGCGTACGCAGCCTGCCTTTGTAGCCGTACTTGCGCACAAGCGCGTCTACCTCCAAATCCTCCCCAAAGCGTACAATGCCCGGAGCCAGCACAATCAACTCCCCGCCGTCTGCAATCGCCATGCGGGTTCTGTAAACGGATTTGTTGCCGAGCCATGTCGTTTTAAATTCATCATCCGGCAGGGACACCACGCATTTGCGTATTGGTTTCTCGACAAACACGATGTTCTTTTCCTGCGAGAGCGCGATGGCTTCCTCCAGCGCCTTGCGTTCATTGCCAATAAACAGGCCATGCGTCACAATTTCATCCTGCGGCGCGGTCGTAACGGTCAGTACAAACAGGACCGGGCGCTCTTTTAGAAAATGTCTCAGGCAGTAATCAAAAATTTTGCGTATCGGGGAATGGTCCTTCCCCATCAGCCGTTCAATGCCGAATACGGCGCTGACCATATGGGATTTACTGATGATATCGCTGCCGCCCACGCCCACAAAAATATTTTTGCTTTCGTTGGACATACCGATCACTTCATGCGGCACCACCTGCCCGGGCGAAAGGATCAGATCGTAGCTTTCGTCCATTACAATCCGGTTGATATCGCATTGGACCGGCTCTTGCCAAAGGCCCTCCGTAATCTCATTGAGATAGTCTTTGGGAACTTCGCCAATATGCATGACGTCCGTACGCCAGTTGTGTGTGAGCATTTCCTCATACGGAATGCCGGGAAACATCTTTTCCCACTGCGTGCGGGAGACCGGCTCATGCGTGCCCAGAGAAGGCATGATATCCACCTGACAGCCGCGCGCCTTCAAAATGCGGCGGTATTCACATGTAATATAGCCGGCCTTGGAATGGTAGCGGGTAAAATCCGGCGGAAGTATCAGCACTTTTTTTAACGAGCGTCCTTCCAGCGACTGCTCCAGCAGCGCCGTGATCTCTGCATCAATGAGCCCGTTTTCCGTTTGTGCACGCAGTTCGATATACATTGGCGCTCTACCCTTTTTACGCGTTATAGGTGCTTGCTGCGGTGTTCCCGCCATGCCCGGTCCAATTGGTATGGAAAAATACGCCGCGCGGCTGGTCGACCCGTTCATACGTGTGCGCGCCGAAATAATCTCTCTGCGCCTGCAGCAGGTTTGCGGGCAACCGCTCGCAGGTGTAACCGTCAAAATAGGAAAGTGCGGCGCTCATCGCAGGGACCGGCACGCCGGAAGATACCGCGGCCGCCACAACGTCCCGCCATGCGTCCTCGCAGCTTTCGATGGTCTGCCGGAAGAAAGGATCAACCAGCAGGTTGGAAAGCGCCGGGTCATGGTCAAATGCCTCTTTGATCTTGCCAAGGAACACGCTGCGGATGATGCAGCCGCCGCGCCACATGAGCGCAATGCCGCCGTAGTTCAGCGTCCAGCCGTAGTCCTCCGCCGCCGCGCGCATGAGCGCATACCCCTGCGCATAGGAAATAATTTTAGAGGCATAGAGCGCCTTGCGCATCTTCTCTAAAAACGCCGTCTTATCCTCTGCATAGGGCCGGATGGTACGCTTATAAATCCCCGCGGTACGCACCCGTTCTTCTTTGATTGCGGAAAGGCAGCGCGCAAACACCGCTTCACTGATCAGAGTAAGGGGGGAGCCCGCGTCGAGCGCCGCGATTGAGGTCCATTTGCCGGTGCCCTTCTGGCCTGCCGTATCGAGTATTTTGTCTACAACAGGCGTACCGTCTTCATCCCGGAACGCCAGGATGTCGCGGGTGATTTCAATAAGATAACTGTCAAGCTCCGTCTCGTTCCAGCGGGCAAACACCTCATGCATTTCGTCTGCCTGCATATGAAGCATATCCCGCATCAGGTGATACGCTTCACAGATGAGCTGCATATCGCCATACTCGATGCCGTTGTGCACCATTTTTACAAAATGGCCCGCGCCGTTTTCGCCCACCCAATCGCAGCAGGGGGAGCCATCCTCCACCTTTGCGCAAATCGCCTGCAGGATCGGCTTTACCGCTGGCCAAGCCGCAGCGGAGCCGCCCGGCATAATGGACGGGCCCTTGAGCGCGCCTTCTTCGCCGCCGGAAACGCCGGTGCCAATGTAAAGAAGCCCGCGCTCTTCAACGTGCTTCGTCCTGCGCGTGGTATCCGGGAAATGCGAGTTGCCGCCATCTATGATGATATCGCCCGGCTCGAGAACAGAAAGCAGCGCTTCGATGGTATCGTCCACTGCCGCGCCCGCTTTGACCATGATCATCACCTTGCGCGGCTTTTTCAGGCTGCCCGCCAGTTCTTCAAGGCTATAGGCGCCGATAATGTTCTTTCCTTTGGCCCTTCCTTCCACAAAATCCTGTACGCGCTGTGCGGTACGGTTATAAACTGCAACAGTAAACCCCTTGCTTTCCATATTCATGACAAGGTTCTCGCCCATGACAGCCAGGCCAATCAATCCAATATCCGCTTTGCTCATATCCAATCCTTCCTAAGCATGGTTCGTATCGCTTACCGCTTTACCCGGGCGTTCCCCTGATAAATGCTCCAAATCTGCTCTTCATCCGCAGGCGTCGCGTAATCCGTCAACAGCGTTACCACAAGCGCGCCGGAGGCCCACGCAAACTGCAGCCATTTTTCAGGCTCCCAGCCTTTGAGGATGCCGTACATCAAGCCGCTGACGAATCCATCGCCGCCGCCGATGCGGTCAAGCACGGGAATATTGCGGGGCTCTTCCACATACCACTTTCCGTCCACATGCAGGATTGCGCCCCATAAATTGTCGTTGGCACTGATTACCTCGCGCAGCGTCGTTGCAAATACACTTGCACCCGGGAACTGCTTTTTGACGGCTTCGATCATGCCCTTGAAGCTTTCCGTTTTTGCGCCCAGATCCTTGCCGCCCGCTTCGGGCCCCTGTACGCCCAGCGCAAGCTGGAAATCTTCCTCATTGCCTACAAGAATATCTGAAATAGACGCGATCTCCACGAACGCTTCCCGAAGCTCTTTTTCGCGGCCCTTCCAGAAGGACGCCCTGTAGTTTAAGTCAAAGCCTATGAGGGAACCTGCCGCCTTCGCGGCGTGGGCGCAATCGAGGCAGAACCGGATGGTTTCAGGAGACATCGCGGCAAACAGCCCCGACATATGGAGGATCTGCACACCGTCCGCCCTAAAGATCCGGTCAAGATCAAAATCTTTGGAATGGAGCGTACGGCCTACCTCGCCGGCGCGGTCGTTCCATACGCGTGCGCCGCGCAGGCCATAACCGCTGTCCGCCACGTTGATGTGGTGCCGATATCCCCAGGGGCCGCCCTGCGGAACCTCCACGCCTTCAAAATCAATATTTCTTGCGCGCAGCTCCGATTTAATAAACGCAGCCAGCGGGCTTTCCTGTACAAATGCGGTGAGAACCTTGGTCTTGAGCCCAAGCGCGGCCGAAACGCTCAACACGTTGCTTTCCGCGCTGTTGGCCTGCAGCAGGTATTCCCGGCTCACCTGCACAGACTGCCGATCCTTTGGCGTCATCCGCAGGCCCATACTCGTAGGGACCATCAGGCTGTATTTGCAACCTTCTTTTAACTGCATGGTTTCGTTCTCCTCTTCCATGTTCTGATAAAGCCGTAATTTATACGCCGCTGTAAGCGGAAAATCCGCCGTCTACCGGCACGACGATGCCCGTAACAAACCCGGAACTCGTATCATCCAGCAGCCACAACAGGGTGCCCAGCAGTTCCTTTGGCTCTCCAAAGCGCTCCATTGGCGTATTCCTGAGTATTTTTTCGGCCCGTGCAGTCGGCGTATTATCCGCATTCCAAAGCAGCGTCTTATTCTGCTCAGTGGCGAAAAACCCCGGCGCTATTGCGTTTACGCGTATCCCGCTTTTGGAAAGATACACCGCCAGCCATTGGGTAAAGTTCGATACGGCGGCCTTGGCGGCGCTGTAGGCGGGAATTTTGGTCAGCGGCGTAAACGCGTTCATGGAGCTGATATTCAAAATAACGCCGCTTTTGCGCTTCGCCATATCCCGGCCAAATGTCCGGGTCGGCAGGAGCACAGCCATCATGTTCTTGTCAAATACTTTTGAGAACCCGTCCGGCTCCAGATCAAAGAAGCTTTTTTTTGCCTGGTCGTTCAGGGTATCCACAGAAAAGAACTCGTCGTCCGTTGTCGCTGCGGGATCGTTCCCTCCCGCGCCGTTGATGAGAATATCGCACTTTCCAAAGCGCTCGAGCACTGCGCCGTATACCGCTTCCACACTTGTTCTGTCGGTGACATCGGCAGAAAATCCCGCCGCTTCCCCGCCTTCGTCCACGATCTCCAATGCGACGCGCTCGGCCTTGTTGAGATTACGACCGATCACCGCCACCTTGGCCCCGCACTTGCCGAGCGCCCGGCAAAATTCCCGGCACAGCACGCCTGAACCACCGGTCACCACGGCCACTTTGCCGCAAAAATCTACATGGAATGGAATTTCCATCGGTGCTTGCTCCTTTATGTACAGGTCAATCGGTAAGCGCCACAATTTTAAGATATCGGTCGGGGTATTCCGAAAGCTCCCGTACGGCGTCGGGCACCTCGTCGATGTGGATGACCTTGCTGAGCACCGCGCGCACATCTACCCTGCCGCTCTCAATCAGTTCGAGCGCTTCGGGGAATTCGTTTTTGCTGTTTCTGCCGCCCAACACATCCAGTTCTTTGGCTGTGATCAGGTTCGTCGGCAGAGAGGTCTCTCCCTTTGGCCACCCTGTAAGCACAACTTTTCCGGCAAAGGATGCCATATCCAAACTCGCACGGATGGCAGAATTGGCACCGGACGCCTCCATCACCACTTCCGCCATGCGGCCGCCGGTGATTTCGCTGATTTTCGCAACCGCATCCTCTTTCGGAACGCAGATGGTATGTTTTACGCCAAGCGTCCTTGCATGCTCCAGCCGTTCTTCTACCGGATCAATCAGGATCGGTTCCGCGCCATAAGCGATCGCGCCAAGCGCGGCCAATAGCCCGATGGCACCCGCGCCGCTGATTGCAATATGCTCTCCTGCAGCTAATTTTGTACGGTGGATGCCGTGCATGGAAATTGTCAGAGGTTCTGAAAGGGGTGCGAGCTCCCAGGGAATGTTATCCGAAAGCGGCACCAGCATGTGCGCAGGATGCAGCAGATATTCCGTCATGCCGCCGTCCGTATGCACACCAAGACATTTGAGCGTTTCGCAGCAGTTGGTTCTGCCTAACGAGCAAGGGTAACAATGCCCGCACCAAAGGTACGGATCAACCACAACCCGGTCGCCCTTTTTCAGGCCGGCCGCGTTTTCGCCGATCTCCTCCACAATGCCCGCGAGCTCATGGCCGATAATGCGCGGATAGCTGACCATCGGGTTTACGCCGCGGAACGCACCGATGTCCGAACCGCAGATTCCCATAGACTTTATTCTGACAACCGCATACCCTTCTTGGTAAACCGGTTTACTGATTTCTTCGATGCTGATCTCATTGGGATTTTTTAGGAAAACTGATTTCATATTTTGTTATCCCTTCTTTGCACCTTTGCTTGATCAGGATACTTTTCCGATGCCGTTTGAACTGTGTACAAGTTTTTATGCCTTGAAGTGTTACTTAAATCCTAGCTGATTTGGACATGTATTGTCAATACGTATGACGACTGTTGTTATGTTCTATTATGCGAAAACAGTGTTCCTATTTTGTTATTCTGAAGTCCGTATTTGTTATTATTTCTACAATCGCGCTGCACCCGCATCGTCTATGCGAGTGCAGCGCGGCGCTTTTATTTTGGTAAAAATATAACAGATCGGATATGCATTTCCGTACCACTATTGCTGCGTATTGCGGTATGCGGAGTCATACTCCCACGGCATGCCGCCGCACAGGCATCCGCCGTCTACAACATAATTGCATCCGGACATATAGCTGGATGCGTCGGAAGCGAGCAGCACCACAATCCCCAGAAGTTCTTCCGGGTAACCGGGCCTGCGCATCGCAATCCTGTCCCTGAGATAATCGCCGCGCGTCGGATGGTCCCATGTCACCTGCGTGAGCGGTGTGAGGATATGTCCAGGGGAAACGGCATTGGCGCGGATGCCCCACTCCGCCCATTCCACCGCCATGGAACGCGTCAGAGCCACAACGCCGCTCTTCGTCGCGCCATATACGCTGCACCCGCCCAGCATTGCCGTGGCGTTGTGGGAGCCGATGTTAATAATACTCCCGCCGTGCGCCTTCATCATTGCGGGAACCACAGCCTGTGTGACAAAGAATACGCTTTTCAGGTTGATGTCCATAATCCTGTCGTAGGTTTCTTCCTTCACATCCAGGAACCCTTCGCGCTTGTTGATGCCCGCGACATTGACCAGCACATCGATCCTTCCAAACTCCGCGACGATTGCGTCTACCGCCGCCTGTATGCTGTTGCTGTCGGCAACGTTCATCACATAAGAACGCGCCTTGCCGCCCGCGGCTGCAATTTCATCCGACAACAGCGAAAGGCCTTTTTCACTGATATCGCAATTGCACATGATTGCACCGGCGCCTGCCATACCCCTTGACAACGCGGCACCGATGCCGCCCGCGGCACCGGTCAATACAACGATTTTATCCTCCAACGAAAACAGTTTTTTCAGATTGCTCTCAACCGACATGATCGTTACTCCTTCTGCGTTTCTATAGCGTTTTAATTCCGCCGTACCGCACGATGTTTTCCTGTAATACAGCATGCCAGGTATGGCGTTGCCTGTTCGGGGAATAAGAAACACACATCCAGGCTATAAAAGCCTCCCGTGTTTTCCTATATTGCGTTTTTTGTTTGCTTTAAACCGCTATCGTATGCACGCTTATTGAGTTTTGCAAAATCGAGTTGTATAGTTCGCTTAGACCGTAACCATATCGTATGCACAACACCCATCCATGTCAACCTGTTTTTTTAACGGAGGAGGTCATATCACAAAATATGAATGGGATATCGGGCAAAACCGCCATTGTCACCGGCGGGGCGCGCGGCATTGGAAAAGGCATCTGCGAACGGCTGGCCGCTGAAGGCGCAAGGCTGATTATTGCTGATATTGACAGTTTCGCCGCGCAGGAAACCGCGGCGGAACTTGGCGCGGAAGCTTATGAAGCCGATTTATGCAGCGTTCCTGCAATCGACGCTATGATGCGGTATGTTTTTGAAACGTATGGCAGTATCGACATTCTGGTGAACAACGCAGGCGTTCAGATCCGGGAATGGGCCATGGATTTTGAAGAGGCGAAGTTTGACTTTTTGATGGACTTAAATCTTAAGGCCTATTTCTTTGCATCAAGGTCTGCTGCAAGATACATGAAGCAGCAGACGCACGGCGGTTCCATCGTTTGCATCTCTTCTGCAAACTCCTCCGCCTTTACCTCGCGGCGCGCGCCGTACAACATCTCAAAGGCGGCGGTGAACGGCCTTGTGGGCACCCTTGGCGTGGAATGGGGCCGGTACAACATCCGCATCAACGCTGTAGCGCCCGGATATGTGCTCACAGACATGGTGCAAAAAGGCATCAGCGAAGGCATCATTGATATGGAGACCAATTTCAAGGTCATTCCGATGAAACGTTTGCTCAGCACCACGGAAATCGCCAGCGGCGTATGTTTTCTTGCTTCGGATGATGCAAGCGGAATCACGGGGCAGACGCTTTTCATTGACGGCGGCTGGAGCCGGTGCGGCCTGCCCGAAGAGTAAAAGAATGGATCAGCAGTAGGTGGTGTTACACCCTTGGCACCACCTGCAGCCTTTCCCTGTACTCCTCCGGGTTGCAGCCCATCTGCCGTTTGAACGTCTTGTAAAAGTGGCTGTAATTGCTAAAGCCGGATTGCTCCGCCACCTTTTTAATCGGTACGGGGCGCATGAGAAGGCCTGTGGCCATCTCAATCCGCTTTTCCTGAATATAGCTGCTGATGGTCTTATTGGTTGCCTCCTTAAACAGGTGGCACAGGTAGCATTCGCTGTAATTGATTTCCTTGGCAAGGGTTTGTAAGGAAATCCGTTCAGACAAGTGCCCGTTGATGTAATTGATGATCTGGGTCACGATGGTCAACCCGCGGGAAGCCGCGCTGTCGCAGTGGACGCCCGAGAAGCAGTCCCCATACGCATAGGCCATCAGCTGGTGGATAATCGCCTTGATGAGGATATCCTGCCCGCTTTTCAGGTGGACCGCACGGTATTCGTCCATCAGCCGCTGATATTTGGGAAATTCCTTTTCATCCGTGGAATGGATCGGCAAATATCCCTTATAAAAGATATCCAAAAGGTTGGAGTTGTGCGTGCTGTAAGTGATGAGCAATTCCGGATTGACATGGGCGACAAAGCATTCATCCTGGGTTCCGCCGGGGATCATCATATGGGGCGTAAACATATCCAGTATGACGATATCCCCGCGGCGTACGCTGTATTCCCCGCCGTCAATCACAAATGTACCCTTGTTGCCCAAGTATACAAAGAACTCATAAAAATCGTGGTAATGCAAGCAGCTCGCGGGCTCATTTGCGCTGTTGTGAAGCTCCCCGCCGCAGTCACCGGAAAAAATATTTGTCTTTGAGAGAAATATAGCGTTGTCCATGATACAGGTCTCCTTAATCGGGTGGTCATGTTTGAGCGCGTTGCGCTTCAAGCGTCGTCCACAGCGGATGCGCCCCGTCCCCCCGTGTTATTGCGCTTTTGCCAACGAACATAGCAAGATATGAAAACAGACTCCCCAATACCGTGAATCGACTTTGTTTCTTCAGATACTATTATTATGTCATATACGGTACGCTACATCAATAGGCATCCTATCCAACTCTTCAGCAGGAGGTTTTTTATTATGGCGATTCCCAAAAACAACATCCGTTCGCTGCTTTTAGGTGGCAGGCCCACCGTCGCAACGCGCATCTGGAGCACCTGGCCCACCACCGTGGAAGCGATGGCGGTGACACGGAACTTTGACTATGTAGAATTCGTCGCAGAATATTCCCCCTTTACCCAGGGAGAGCTTGAAAACCTGGTGCGGGCGGCCGAGCTGCACGGCATCGGCTCCATGATCAAAGTGGATCTGCAAAACCGGTATTATGTTGCCCAGCGCGCGGCAGCCATGGGGTTTGAAGCAATGCTTTTCTGCGACCATAAGACTGCCGAAGAAGTACACGAAACGGTCCTGGCGCTGAGTCCTGACTGCCTGGGCGAAGGCCATTTCGGCTACCCGAATTCCCGCTGGATCGGCTACATGCCGCATACCAGCCAGATGGACCATGCCGCGATGGTACGCAATATTGTAAAAGCATTCATGATAGAAAAGCAGGAAGCAGTCGATAATTTCGAAGCGATCTGCGCCGTTCCCGGGGTGGATATGGTACAGTTTGGCCCTTCCGATTTCAGCATGAGCAAGGGCTGGAACGGAAGTGATCATAAGCGGGAGCTGCAGGAAATCGAGGAATACGTGATCCGCACGGCGCTTGCCCATGGCATTGCCCCCCGCTGCGAGTGCGACACCATGGAAAAGGTCAATTACTATAAGGAACTGGGAGTCCGGCATTTTTGCGTGGGTGATGAATTCCGCATCCTTGGCGCCTACTGGAACGGAACCTGCGGCGAGGTGCGCAAGCTTGCCGATACGCTGTGATTGGGGTGATATGATGAAACAGAAAATTCTCATTTCCAAAAGAGTTCCCGTTACATGCCTGGCGCCGTATGAAGATGCGTTCATATTCACCATGCCCGAAGATGACAATGCGTTCAGCTATGATTTCATTCTCCATCAACTTGCGGACTATGACGGTTACTTTGCCATCGACGCCATCGCGGATAGGTCTGTGTTCGATGCCGCAAAGAATCTCAAAGCGATCGCCAACTTCGGCGTTGGCTACGACAGGATCGATTGGAAGTATGCGACTCAGCTGGGGATTCCTGTTTTAAACACCCCCACCCAGGTGACGGAGTCCACCGCTGAGCTCACCATCGCGCTGATTCTTTCCGTCATGCGCGGCATCGCCCGGTATGACAAGGAAGTCCGGCAGAACATATGGCTCTCCCCTCTCTTTTCGGACATCAACACCATGGTGGGCGGCAGTACGCTGGGCCTCATCGGGTTTGGGAGGATCGGAAAATCCGTCGCCCGCAAAGCCAGAGGACTTGGCATGGAAATCATTTATTTTGATCAGTTCCGCGCTACAGAGGAAGTGGAGCAGGAATACAGCGCAACATTTTACACCTTTGACGAGGTGCTCAAAAAGAGCGACTGCATCTCCCTGCACGCGCCATATGTTCCGGAGAACCATCACCTGTTCAACGCAGAAACCTTTTCGAAGATGAAGCCTTCCGCCTACTTCATCAATGCAGCCCGCGGCAAGCTTGTGGATGAAGCGGCGTTGTGTGCGGCGCTAACATCCGGCGTCATTAAAGGCGCGGGGCTGGATGTGTTTGAAAATGAGCCCACCGTCTATGAGGGGTTGCTTGCGTTGGATAATGTTGTGCTTACCCCGCATGTCGCCAGCCTGACGATGCGCTCAAGAATCGCCATGTGCAATGAGGCCTTGGAAGGACTGACCGCCGTACTCAAAGGCAATATCCCCGGCAATGTCGTCAATCCTTCCGTCTTTGAAAAGAAGTAAACTGCAACAAAGCATGCCAATGGACGGCTTAGCAAAAGCCGTCCATCGGTGGGCTTGCTATTCCTTTTCCAGAGGGTTTCCAACGCAAATCCTTGGTTCACTATGTATCAGGCGTTGAAAATGCAAGTTTTCTCAATAGAGGGCATTGCAATCAAATTGCGGTTATAGTAAAATAGCATTTGTGATCCCGCCGAAGTGATGGAATGGCAGACGTGACGGACTCAAAATCCGTTGGTAGCGATACCGTGTGGGTTCGAGTCCCACCTTCGGCACCAGCCTAAAAGCTAGATTCTATCTAGCTTTTTTGTTTTTATTTTTGTCCGAAAACCCATCCAATAACCCACTCTATCTGCGCTACCGCCTCTCCACAAACCATTTAAGAACTTTATGCTCACGCCGTCAGGAACCTCTGTTTGGAAATAGAGAATTACGCGCCATCTCGATGCGAGAGACGTATTAAGGAGCGCCCGCTTCATATACTGCACTGAAAGGATGTGGGTATATGGATTGGAGGGATAGTCTTTTTACCCTATGGATAGACCGCACAATATGGGTTCGGGATTACATATTTAGCCTTGCCAGAGCTCTGAAGGACCTTGATTTCGTCACTTCACGTTTATTGCTCAGCGGCGCGGAACTCGCACGGTTCCTTTCGTACTTTTATGGCTTTGAGATAACCAGTACGGTTGAGCCGCTTATGACCCAACATGTTCTCATCCTGTCAGAACTGATAACTGCACTAGGCATGGAAAATGAAATTGAGCCCATATTAGCGCGCTGGTACGAGAATAACAATGCTATCGTTGAGCTAATGATTTTAGTCAATCCCAAAGCTGATGGGCCAACCTTACGAGAAGCCCTCAATTTACAATTTCAGCTTGAATTGGATTTATTGCAACAAATGAGCACGGGTAATTATGATGAGGGGTTCTCAACTTATAATGCATCATATGATAATGCTTTGAGATTAGCAGGCATCCTAGGTGATGCAATTGCGGCGCAATTCCAGCTGTAATCTGCCACTGGCGGGAAGATCCTTAAACAACAAATGATATCAGCAGGCCCGTTACGTCTTGTACGGGACCTGCTGTTTTATTGGTATAGAGTTATATAGAAATGGGCCGCCGTGTCGGTGGGGACAACAGAGCGGCCCAAGCCAAAATATGCGCACACCTTGGATTCAAATATACCACCATATTATGGAATATAAACAGAACCTTGAAATAAAACGTACGCAAATTCGGCGGGCCACGCGCACATGATGTTCCCGCTCCGCCGCAATGATGGCGCGGGGTCTGTAAGCGTGGTGGCGAGCGGCTTTTCGATGAGCACATGCTTTCCGGCCTTGATGGCGGCCAAGGCGGGCGTTGCGTGGTAGCAATCCGGTGTGGCGACAGAGACTGCGTCAAGCTCTTCTTTGTTGAGCATATCCGCATCATCGGCATATGTCCGCACGCCGTATTCCGCACCGATTTTTGCACGCAACGCTTCGCTCAACTCACAGACGGCGACCAACTCCGCATCGTTGTTCCACTGATAGGCGCGGATATGGTTGATGCCATAGAGTCCTGCGCCGACAACGGCTACCTTGCTTTTTTTCATTGCTGCCTCCTGCTTCTTCTTGTGATAGGATGACTCATTGAAAAATAAAAAACCAAATTTCCGCAGGCTCATGTTTCCATGCCCCATAAGACTTGGTTTTGCCTGCATTACCAGTGACAGCCCGTATTTCCTTTACTAGCAATTACTTTATCCTCATGCACAGGCTGGCTCAATATCGATTATTGCACTTTGCGGCCACCCCTTCGGCACTCATAATCCCGGCCATTTTCGGCCATACTTCCGAAAAAGGAGTATGCACGATGCGCAAGAGAAGCAGTAAAACCACAAGAATTGTTATTGAGGGCGAGCTCGAAGCGCCAATCTCGGACGTATATCCCGTAATCGATACCGACCTTGCAAGGGACAATTTGGAGAATGATCTTGGCGCCTCCGATTTGCAGGATTTGTAGGGGTTAAATCCCACTGATGTCCCCTCCCATGCCGAATAGTATACCGTCAACCAAACCGATAGTTTTCATCAATACAAAAGCGGACGCATTGCAAGAATGGCGTTCCGCCTTTTCGTCCCTACGATTATACGGCCTCTTTCTTGCGCTTGATGCCGAAGCAATCCAGCCCAGATGATCGCCACGATCACAACACCCTGGCAGACCTGCTGCACGTAGGACGCAATGCCAAGCATATTCATGAAGTTGGTCAGAAACTGAAGCACCATCATCCCCCAAAGCTCTGTACCACGCCGCCGACACCGCCCGCAAAGGATGTACCGCCGGCCACCACGCCGCAGTTGACGATCAGCACGGTTTTTCGCCATATTTTTAGGGGAGAGGACGCCTGCAACCTGGGCTTAAGCCCCTGCGGGCGCTATCTGATGGCGGCCAATTACAGCACCCTGCATGGCGCCAAGACTGTGTGCGTTTGATCAATCCGGGACGCTGTATCGCATTGCGGAACTTGGCAACGCAGTCCATGTATTATGAGCCAGCAACCGGCAGTGCCGCACTGCTGCAGGTCATTTCCGCGCTGCCCGAAGGAAAAGCAGGCGGCAATATTGCCGCCTGTATCCCAACGGCAGGTTGTTATACGCTTCCAACCGGGGGCATGACAGCATCGCCATTTACCGGATTGAGGAAAATGGGCTGCTTATGCTGCTGCACATTCAAAAAACGGGCGGCAAAATCCCCAGGGATTTTGATATTACGCCCACGGGAGATTACCTTTTCATCAGATGGGGGAAAACAAATATCAGGAGCTTGGGATGGACTATGCGTACGCGGGATGCCGGCAGCTCCATAAGGAAGACCGGCCGCATTTGAACAATATTTCATTGAAGCCGGTATGCAGGTGCAGATCGGCGGATAATAGCATGCGATGTAGCCGCAGACGTCTCCGCATAGCTTTCTGACCCTGTTTCCGAATCGTCTTGACATTTCCATACGGCTGGAGTAGTATGATCATACGGCTCCAGCCGTATACAAGGGGAGATCATAATATGGAAAACGTCAAGCTGTTTGAATCCGAATTGCGGATTATGGCCTATCTTTGGGAGCGCGGTACCCCGCCCGCAAAGGACGTCGCCGCGCACTGCCTGCAAGTCTACTCGTGGACAAAAAACACCACGTATTCTATTTTGAATAAGCTCATCGCCAAGGGATATATCGAACGCAGGGAGCCGGGCTTTCAATGCGTGCCGCTCATCGAGCGGGAAAACGTGCGGCTTGATGAAGCGAAAAACGTCGTTGGCCGGTTCTTTGACGGCTCCTACAAGCTGATGTTTGCGGAGCTTCTGGCCGCGGAGGCGATCTCGCCGGAGGAACTCAAGGAACTCAAGGACATGATCGAGAGGGCATAGAACATGTTTGAGACCGTATTGAACCTATCCCTCTACGGCGGCATGGCCGCCGCCTTGGTGCTTCTTGTGCGCCTTTTGCCAAAGCTCAGGCCGAACATCCGGTTCCTGCTGTGGGTGCTCGTGTTCCTGCGGCTCGTTTTGCCGCCGGAGCTGTTGGTGCTTCCCGCCTCCATTGGCCTGCAGGCAGCGGTTCCCCAACAGGTGATCTTAACGGCGCTTCCCACACGCGGTGTGCAGCAGCCCGCCGAGACCACCTCCTTGCCCGCCCCGGATGGACCGGGCGACGCCACCCCCGCCACGCCGCAGGGCGAAGCCGCCTTTGACTGGATGGGCTTTCTTGAAACGGTATGGCTTTCCGGCTTTGCTTGTTGCCTGCTCCTTCTGCTGTTTTTCTATTTCCGCGCGCTTACACGCCCGCGGCACAAGACCGCCGTAAAGGGCGTATACGCGAGCGATTATTTCCGCTCGCCGGTCGTGATGGGCATCCTGCGCCCGCGCATCCTGCTTCCTGCTTCCATGAACCCCGAGACGGCACAGAACATCCTTATGCACGAGCGCACGCACATCCGGCGGGGCGACCACATCACAAAGCCGCTGTTTCTTATGATTGCGGCGCTCCATTGGTTCAACCCGCTCGTATGGCTTGCCTACTGCCTTGCCGTGCGGGATATGGAGATGGCGGTGGACGAGGCTGTGCTGTGTGCCGCACCGCAGGATAACCGCAAGCAATACGCCTCGGAACTGTTGTACGCCGCACAAAACCGCAGCTTCGCTTTTCCGGGCTTTGGCGAAAGCAACATCAAGCGCCGCATCCGCGGCATTCTGGATTTTAAGAAGCCCTCGCGCTGGATTGCCGCCGCCTCCCTGCTGCTTGTTGCCGCCGTAGGCGTGTTCCTGTTTTCGGGCGAGAAAAAGGCCGGGGATACAACGCTCTACGCCTACAAAAGCAACTATGTGGGAGGCAACTCCAACACCGTTAACCTCCTGACGCACCTCTCTTACGGTGCGGCGCTCAAAAAAACGGAGCTCAGAACCGACGCACCCCCGTACGGCATCATTGCAACCTATGATTTTACGCTGTTTGACAGCATCCCGGAGAATTACGAAAAGACCTGGAAGGACAACGCCGCCACCATATTTGCGCTCATCGGCAATGTGGACGAACTTTACTTCAACTCGGGTGCAAACACCTACTATACCGCTTACCGCGCGGACTTTGAGGCGGAATACGGGCAGGACCTGCGCCTGTTTGCAAAGGATGCGGCGGCCTTTGCCGCCTTCCTTACAAGGCTTACCGCGGAGCAGCAGGCTTCGCCCACATCTTCGCCCTCGCCCTCGGTACGGCCTACGGTGCAGAATGCGCCCCTGTCCGGCTTTATCAAAATTGGCGCGGACAATCTGCTAACGGATTTTACGGTAGACCTTCCGTCCGACTGCACCTTTACAACCGGCATGTACGACGCCAGCTACCGTCGCAACGGGCTTTACGCCGGGTATATCGGTTTGATCGGCTATTATTCCGACATGGGCTACGGTCAGTTGACCAACAACCATACGGAAACAATCGGAGAATGGGAGGAAGCAACGGTCAGCTTCCAAAATGGCGGCGCGTGGACAAACGGCATTGAGAAGATTGTGGTCAACCGTTTTCAGAGCGATGATTACGACGATGTCCACAGCGGCAGGCTCTACGACCATACGACCTATAATTTGATCTTCAAGGAGGTACGGACAGCCAAGAACAGCCATACGGGCGAAACGTATACCTACCAGAATTGCTATCAGCTCGATTTCACTACAGCCTATTACGACGAAAACGGCAATCCCACTACGGTTTTCACCGAGGAGGAGATTGCGGCCATGGTGCGCTCCTTCGCGCTCAAGGGCGACAGCATCTATGCGCCCGCAAAGGGCTTTACCGAACTGTACGATGTCGCGGAAGACCTCCTGATACAGGCGCTGTACGCGGGCGAAGCGCCGGAGGCGCGAGCAATGTACGAGGCGATGGGAAAACCCGATCCGATCCAGAAGGAAGAGATTTTATGGGGATCCTGGGTAGCCGCAGAGGACGGAAGGCGCATATTTTATTGGGAATTTGAAAAAGGCGGCGCCAAAGCTCAGGTCCGTATCGATCTGGATACGGATGAGGTACTCGGCCTAACCTGGACGATGCTATAATACCGGATTTGATAAACAACCGGCGGCACGCGCCCCCTGGCACCGTTTCCGTGGTGCCGCGGGGTTCCTGCCGCCGGTTTTATCATTCAAAGGCCATGCTTGTAAGCGCTATTTAGAACATACCCGGCATCCAAAATGCCAGAACCACTCCCACAATGAACGACGCCATGTTTGCCGCAAGCGCATAAATCCAAGGCTTCCATACGGAAATCTTTTTTTCGCTGCGCTTTTTGAGGCAAACCGCGTAAAGAGCGGCCTCCACAAGGACTATCACGAGTTCAAGCAAAACGTAGAACAGTAAAAACCCGAGCATGCCCATGTGATAGTTGATGACATTCAGTGCCACGTTCAACGCAAGCTGCGTAACGACATTGATGATGACGATCAAGCGGAACACGCGCTTTTCCCGAAACCCAAACAGCAGCGCAATCCCAAGCTCAACGGCAATGGTCAGCACTACACGCACAAACAGCGAAATTGCTTCCGCGGTATAGTCATAGGATGGTATCACGCGCAGGCCGCCATCCTGCGGCTCTGCAGTAAAGTAGCTGTCAAACGCATAGCGCGCATAGCTGTCGCCGCTTACAGCAAATTCGTCCGCCACAGGAAAATACAGCAGCACTTTGAATTCCTGCGGGGGATAATACGTCCAGCTGAACTGCTGCGTCTCCGAGCAATCCTGAAAGTTCTGGAGAAAATAAAATCCATCCGTATCCTTGTATTGCGCAAATTTCTCAAAAATCTCGTAATCCGCGTCGCCTTCCTGATAGCGCCGATATTCGCCGCCGGTATCCTCCACCGCTGAAAACGGACCTGTCGATTTCTCTTTTGAAAGCAGCGTGGCGTAATAGCGTTCCCCTTCCAACCCCTGAAAGCCGATCACAACCGACGGCTTTGGACCTATATCCGCAACAGCGGTCAAGGGCACAGAAAGGATCATTAGCGCGCAAACCAGCATGAGGATTTTCTTTTTCATTACTGCCCCCATCTTAAGCAAGTGGATGCTTATCGCAATAGGCCTGCGCCCATGCAAGGAGCCTAGGCTGTATGTCCGGATACGTCCACCGCGCGGGCAACGCGTCCATGAAACACATGCTCCTCATTTCCATATCCGGCAGCTCGCCAAATGTGTCAACCTCCGCAACATAGAGCATGCCGAAGCTTTCCTCTCCATCGCAGCAAACAGAATAAGCGCCGACCTGTGCAAGCGTATAAGAAAGCGCGCCCGTCTCTTCAAACAGCTCCCGTTTTGCGGTATACAGGATCTCCTCCCCCGGTTCCCTGTGCCCGCCGGGAATCTCGTACGTATCCCGTTCTTTGTGCATGCAGAACACCCACCTGCCCGCATGGCGCGCGGCAATGACGGCAAATTTTAACCGTTCATCCGGCACATTCTCATGAAACGCTACCTGGATCATACGTTCTCCGATCGTCCTTCATCCGCGCCCAGCGCCGCAATGACGTCCGTTGCCGACAGCATACGTGTTTGCAGCAGCGCATACGCCTTTTCCGCCGTGCTTCCAAGCAGGTATGCGCCCGCACACGCGGCGTCGTAAGCTATGAGACCCTGCGCCAGCAGCGAAAGCGTGATGCCTGTGAGCACATCCCCGCTGCCGCCCTTTGCAAGGCCCGCGTTTCCTGTGGTATTGAGGCAGGTGCGCCTGCCGTCGGATATGACGGAGGTCGCCCCTTTTAATATGACCGTGCAGCCCCAACTTTCCGCAGCCCGCCTTGCGGTATCGACGGGCATCTTTACAATAGGCTCCGCTTCCCCTTCTATCAGGCGCGCCATTTCCACAGGATGCGGGGTGAGAATCACCTGATTGTGCAACAGCGAAAACAGTTCCCTGTGTTTTGCAAGCGTATTCAAGCCGTCCGCATCGATGACCAGCGGTTTTTTCGTTTGCAGCAGTTCCTTTAGCAGCGGCGCAATCCCTTCTCCCCCGCCAAGCCCGGGGCCAATCGCAAGGACGTCCGCTTTTTCAATAAGCTCCGGCGCTTCCTGCGCCGCATCAATCGTCCAATCCTCACCGCCACCCACCGGATGGCAGATCGCCCCTGGACATTGCGCAAAGGACGGCTGGATGCCTTTTGGCACCGCCACATGTAAAAGCCCGCACCCGCCGCGCAACGCGGCGTTGGCGGCAAGCAAGGCAGCCCCCGCATAATGCTTGCTTCCAGCAACAAGCAGCGCCCGCCCGTTCTTCCCCTTATGGCTGTCCTGCGGGCGCGCGGGCAGGAGGCGGCGGACATCGCTTTCCTCCAGAACAAACGCGGCCTCAGGTATTTGCAGCGCGGGGCCGATCGGCACCTCAACGACCTCCCCTGCATAGGTGCGCCCGGGGAAGAGCAGGTGTCCAAGCTTCCTGTGCTGAAAAGTCACCGTAACATGCGCGCGCACGGCAACGCCAAGCACTTGCCCGGTTTCTCCATCGATGCCTGAAGGGATATCCACAGATACCACAGGAATGCCGGAAGCGTTCATACGGCCAATGGCGTGTGCGAACACGCCCTCTACCGCACGGCTGAGCCCTGTGCCAAAGAGCGCGTCAACTAACACATCGGCTTTAAGGGGAGACTCTTCCCCGTCTGAAGCATCCAGTATGGGAATGCCGCAGGCTTTGGCCATTTCATACTGCAGCAGCGCGTCGCCCTTGAGGCTTTTCGGCGGCACAAGCAGCACGCCCTGCGCCGGTACCCCCAGCGTGTGCAGCTGTCGCAGCGCGGACAACCCGTCCCCGCCATTGTTTCCGCCGCCGCAGAGTGACATCACCCGTCCGCCTTCCGGCAGCAGGCCCAAAACGGTTTTTGCCACACCCGCAGCCGCATGCTCCATGAGCACAAGGCCGGGGATGTGGCAATCCTTCATCATCCTGTCTTCCATTGCGCGCATCTGCGCGGGAGTAAGCGCCTGGCGCATAAGACGCCTCCTTAGATCATGATAACTCCTTCATTGGCCGGTAGCCGCCGGTGTGGACGCGGGGCACCCGGTCGCTGATGCTCAATAAAATCTCATAGCTGATGGTATCGGCAAGCTGCGCCATTTCGTCCGCATCAAAGCAGGCGTCTCCCTGGCAGCCGAGCAGCACAGCTTCATCCCCTACCTTCACGCCGGGGACCCCTGTAACATCCGCCATGCACTGGTCCATGCAGACAGCGCCCACCACAGGCACGCGCGTATCGTGAATCACGACATACGCCTTATTGGAAAGGGAGCGCTTGTACCCGTCCCCGTAACCGACCGGCAGCGTCGCGATCATACGCCGCTCCTTCGCCATATAGTGGCGGCCATAGCTCACTGTATCGCCGGGATCGATCTCCTTGACGTGGGTGATGGCGGTCTTCCATGTGAGCACGGGCTTTAGTTCCACATCCTCCCCACAGCCGGGGCCGGGGTGATACCCGTACATGGCAATGCCCGCGCGCACCATGTCAAAGCTCAGCTCCGGCAAATCCAGCAGCGCCCCGCTGTTGCTCGCGTGGAGCATCGGCGAAACGCCCATTTCCTTTGCGATATTGACAAAATCCAAAAAACGCTTCCCCTGCTCCAGGGTAAAGCTTTTATCCGCAATTTCGCTTACGGCAAAATGTGTAAAGAGGCCTTCCAAAAAGATATTGGGACACTCCAGCGCTCTTCTGAGCAGGATGCGGAACGCGCCGATGGTTTTCACGCCGATACGGTTCATGCCCGTATCCGCCTTGATGTGGATGCGGCAGACGGTATTGTGCTTTATCGCCTCGCCCTGCAGCGCCTCCAAAAGCTCCATGCTGTATACGGATGGAATCAGGTTGTAGGCCACCACAAGCTCCGCGGCCTCGGGCAGCATACCGCCCAATATCAAAATATTGGCGGTGACGCCCGCATCCCTTAGGCGCATCCCTTCCTCTGGGATGGAAACACCCAAATACTCTACACCCGCATGCTGGGCCGCAAGGGAGGTCTCCACGATTCCATGGCCATAGGCGTTGGCTTTCACCACTGCCATGAATTTCGTATCCTTGCCTACATGTTCACGCAGGGCCTTGATATTGTGGCGCAGCGCGTCCAAATCAACGATGGCATGTGTCGGTCGAAGCATAGCGTCCTCCCCGTATTATGCATCCATCAGATGCACGGTCTGCCCGTTGATGATGGTGCGCAGACAATGGCTGCGGACATCGAGCGGGTGCCCGTCATAAATGGTGATGTCCGCATCCTTGCCGACTTCCAGGCTGCCTACGTGCGCGCCAAGGCCCACGATATTTGCTGCATTGATGGTGATGGAGCGGAGGGCGGCGTCCTCGGGCAACCCTTCCCGCACGCACAGCGCCGCGCAGACCGGCAGGTGCTGTATGGGAATAACGGGGTGGTCCGTCATCAGCGCGAACGGAATGCCCGCCTCATGCATGAGCATGGGCGCGCGGAATGTCATGTTTTTCAGCTCTATTTTGGAGCGGTCGGAAAACAACGGCCCAAGGATGATACCCGCGCCAAGCGCTTCCGTTTGCTCCTTCAATACGTCCAATATCAGATGCCCTTCCGTGCAGTGATCGATCGTTACGCGAAGGTTGAATTCCTTTGCAAGGCGCAAGCTCGTCAGGATATCGTCCGCGCGATGGGCATGCATTTTCAGCTTCAGTTCCCCGCGCAAAACGGGCAGCAGCGCCTCTATGCCAAGATCGCGGTCGGGCAGCTTGTCCTCATCCTCTTCGCCAAGCTTGAGTTTGCGTTCATATTCCTGCGCCTCAACCATTGCGCCGCGGAAAATCGCCGCGATGGCCATGCGCGTATAGGGCGCTTCCTTTTGCTCCGCATACACGCGCTTGGGGTTTTCACCGAAGGCAGCCTTCATGGCGACAGGCTCCTTGATGAGCATTTCCTCGATATAGCGGCCATACGTTTTTAATGCCGCAAACTGCCCGCCGATCACATTTGCGCTGCCGGGGCCGGTTACAACAGTGGTCACACCCGCCGCACGCGCCTCCTTAAAGCAGGGGTCAAACGGATTCAGGCCGTCTATCGCGCGCATCTGCGGGGTAACGGGGTCGGAATTTTCATTGCCGTCAGCGCCCTCATCCCCCATGCCGTCTTCCCACATGCCGATGTGGCAATGCGCATCCACAAAGCCGGGCAGCACGTATTGCCCCGTGCAATCCACAACTTCTGCGCCCTGCGCTTCCACATGCGCTCCAACTGCGGCAATTTTGCCGTCCTTTATCAATACATCGCCCGTAAAGGCGGGGCCTGCCATGCTCAGTACAACGCCGTTTTTCAATAAAAGCATTTCACATATCCTCCCGCATCTATTATTGCGCAATGTGCGCGCCGTTTGCAAGCGTATGCACAAAATCTATACATGTTTTCACCATCCGCTTCAAAATTTCTATATAAGAAATATCCCCGGTAACGCAACGCCTCCTTTCCCGGCGTCCAGATAAGAATCTTCAAGATATCTGGAAAATACGGGTATTCCCACCTGTTTCAACGGTTTTCTCATTTGCACGCACCTTGTTTTATGATACAATAATAGGCGAAAAATTTGGAATTCTTGGGAGGGGCAATGCGCATTATCGCAGGTTCCGCGCGCGGGAGACAAATCCTTGCCCCGAAGGGACAAGCCACACGGCCGACACTGGACCGGGTGAAAGAATCGCTCTTTGGAATTCTGCAGTTTTCGCTTGCGGGCGCCCGCGTGCTGGACCTTTACGCGGGTTCAGGGAACCTTGGACTCGAAGCGCTTTCACGCGGGGCCGGCTATGCCGTTTTCAACGACCATAGCCGCGACTGCTGCGAGATCATCAAAAAAAACATCGAGACCCTGGGGTTTTCGGACCGGGCGCTCGTACTGCAGGCGGAAGCGCTTTCCGCAATCGAGCGGCTTACAGGCGGCGCACCGTTTGACCTGGTATTTTTAGATCCGCCCTACCGTGCCGGCGCGCAGCAGGCGCTCGAAGCGCTGTTTTCCAAAGGATTGATTGCAGAGCGGGGGCAGGTCATCGTGGAGTATGCCCTAAAAGAGCCGCCAGCACCCGTAACCGGAGTGTTCGCCTGTGCGGATACCCGCAAGTACGGCGACACAGGGCTGAGTTTTTTTGTGGCTGATTAAGTCAGAAAGGAAGACCCGATTGCAGATAGGCGTTTACCCCGGCAGCTTTGACCCGCTGACCGAAGGGCACATGGATGTTTTACGGCGCGCCGCATCGCTTATGGGCCATGTGGTGGTGGCAGTACTGATCAACGCGGGAAAGCGTCCGTTTTTTACATTGGAAGAGCGGCTCTCCTTTATTGACGCCGCCGTTGCCGCGGAAGGCTTGACGAACGTTTCCTCCGGCTCCTTTGACGGGCTGCTGGTAGATTATGCGCACAGCATCGGCGCGCGGCACATCATCCGCGGACTTCGTGCGGTGATGGATTTTGAATATGAGTTTCAAATCAGCGCGATGAACCGCAGATTGGCACCCGACCTCGATACGGTATACTTTATGGCGGAGCCCGAGCATTCGTATCTCTCTTCAAGCGTTATACGCGAAGTTTGCGCGCTGGGCGGCAATATCGACGATTTGGTACCCACAGTAAACAAGCGCACTATCATAGAAAGGTTGACAAAGCGATGAGCACACAAAATGAGCAATCCTTGCGGATCTTCACCGTACTTTCCCAAATAGAGCAGGTGCTGGAGGGTGCGCCGCGCCAAAAATTTTCTTCCGGCAACCGCCGCATTGTGGATGTGGACGAGCTTTACGATCTCCTTGGGGATTTAAAAGTTACCATACCGGAGGACATCCGCCGCGCAAACAGCGTGCTCATTGAAGCGGATACGCTCCTTGACCACGCCAACCAGGAAGCGGTGGACCTTGTGGAGCAGGCGCAGCGTGAGGCCGAAAAAATCCGCCGCCTGGCAGAAGAGGAATTTGAAGCGCGCGTTGCGGAGGATAAGGTCATGCTTGAGGTGCAGCGCCGCGCGGAGCTTCTGCAGCAACATGCGGAGCGCAACGCCAATATTGTTTACAACGGCGCAAAGCAGTATGCCGATGAAATCTTGATGGATGTACAGCGCTACCTGGTGGAATACCAGAATATGGTCGCCCAGAACCGCATGGAGCTTGGCGTAGCGCAGGCGGAGCCTATGGCAGCCCCCGCTCCCCAGCAGCCGGCCCCGCAGCCGCAGGAACCGGCCGCAGCAGCACCCCAGCCTATGAGAAAACCGGTGGAGCCCCAGGCGCCTGAATTCCCGGAGGCGGAAGAAGAAGATTACGAAGAAGCGCAGCCCATCAAAAAGCGTAAGCGCGGCTGGTTCTTCCAACGGGATGATGACGACCTGTTTGATGAAGAGGATGTGCAAGAAGAAGCGCCGCTGGAAGAGGAGCCCAAGGTCCGCCATGCAAAGCGCAGGCGTGAAGAAGACCTTGACCTGGATTTGGATGAATAAGCAAAAAAGGCTGCCCGCACGGGCAGCTTTTTTTTATTTGCAATCCTTTATTGCGCGCGTATGGCCTCCACAATCGGCGCAATGTGCCTGCGTTGGACAAAACTGACCGTCTTTTTATAGGTACCGAGTATGCCTTTTTCGTCCTCATCCAGCATCTTTGGGTCCTTTTTGCGGATGGAGGAGACCAACAAAAACATCATCAAACGGTCCACAATACCCATCCTGTTGTAGTCAAGCCCGCCGCGAAGCAAAAAAAGCGGCACACGCGCAAGCATTTCCGGCGTGAAATTGCCTTTTCTCACTTCTTCAAGCGCTTTCTCCCGCTGGAGCGTTGCGCCCACCGCAACAACAATCAGCCGTTTGTTTTGCAGCGTTTCATACTGCTTGCGGATACGGGAAAAGCCCAGCATGCCGCCCGCGTACAGCGCTCCGCAATAGACGATGGTTTCATAGCCGGAAAGCTGCTCCGCCCTGCACGTTCTAAAATCCAGAAGATCGGCACCGGTTTCCTCCGCGATCCATTGCGCATAAGTGCGTGTTGTTCCGTACTTCGTCTGGTACGCCACCACAATGCTTCCCATACTTCCCCCTATAGAGAAGAATTATTCTATTGATTATTCTCCAAGCAGTGCCGCGCAGAACGCTTCCGCGTCAAACGGCTGCAAATCTTCCATTTTTTCGCCTACGCCCACAAAGCGCACGGGCAGGCCGAGCGTTTCCTTGACCGCGACGGCCATGCCGCCTTTTGCGGTGCCGTCCAGCTTTGTGAGCACCACGTCGGTAAGCCCCGTCGCCTCTCCAAACGCCTTTGCCTGCGCGATGGCGTTCTGCCCGGTGGTCGCGTCGAGTACCAGCAGCACACGGCAGACGGCATCCGGCAGTTCCTTTGCAATCACGCGCCGGATTTTTTCAAGCTCGTGCATCAGGTTCTTTTTGTTATGGAGCCTTCCCGCCGTATCGCAGATGAGAAGATCGCAGCCCCTTGCCTTAAAGGAATAGATGGCGTCAAACACCACCGCCGCGGGGTCCGCGCCCTCCCCATGCCGTACCATGGGCACATTGGCGCGCTCCGCCCAGATGCCAAGCTGCTCGGCCGCAGCCGCGCGGAACGTATCCGCCGCGGCAAGCATTGGCTTCCTGCCCTGCTGTTTGTAGTAGGCGGAAAGCTTGCCGATGGAGGTGGTCTTCCCCACGCCGTTCACGCCGACGACCAGCAGCACGCACGGTCCCTGTTCGGGCAGGAACGCTTCCTCCGTGCGCATGTGGGAAGCGAGTATGCCTTTTAGCGCCTCACGCGCTTCCGCGGTATGGTGGAGCTTTTGCTCCTTTACGGCGTCCTTCAGTTCGTCAAGCAGGCGGCCTGTCAGCTCCGCACCTACGTCGGCCATGATGAGCGCTTCTTCCAGTTCCTCATAAAAATCATCATTGATGCTGTCCCGCCCCGAAAAAACGGAAGCTAAAAAGCTGTCCCTCGTCTTGCTTAAGCCCTGCTTGAGGCGCTCAAAGATGCCTTGTTTTTGTTCCATAGTCGTCCTTCCTTCATAAAAGACCAATGATTAGCCCGCCTCTTGGAAACGGGCGGAAACGATTTTCGATACGCCCTTCTCCTCCATGGCGACACCGTAAAGGGCGTTGCAGACCTCCATGCTTCCCTTGCGGTGGGTGATTAAAATAAACTGCGTATCGTCCGAATACTCCCGCAAGTAGTTCGCAAAGCGGGTGACGTTGACTTCATCCAATGAGGATTCGATCTCATCGAGGATGCAGAATACCGTGGGCTTGAGCTTGAGCATGGCGAACAGCAGCGCGATTGCCGTAAGTGCCCGCTCGCCGCCCGAAAGCAGGGTCAAGAGCTGCAGCTTCTTGCCCGGCGGCTGTGCGATGATATCGATATCGCAGTTCAATACATCCTTTGGGTCAGCAAGCCGCAACTCCGCATAGCCGCCGCCAAAGAGCTGTTCAAACACGGTGGTAAAGTTCTGCTGGATGAGCGTGAACTGCTGCAGAAACTGTTTTTCCATCGTCTGCGTCAGCTCCGCGATAAGCGTGTTGAGATCCCCCTCCGCGCGGTTCAAATCCTCGCATTGGGTATAAAGCGCCGTATAGCGCTCATTGAGGATTTCATAATCCTCCACAGCATTAACATTGATGCTGCCTAGCGCGCGGATCTCTTTTTTGAGTTCATCGATCCGCACATGCGCCGCTGTAATGCCAACGCCCTCCGTGCGCAATGGCAGGGCCGCTTCGTAGGTCAGCTCATAGTCGGCCATCATGCGCTCCACCATCGCGTCAAGCTCCACTTCCGTGCGGCTTTTGGTGAGCTCCTGCTTGTGGCGCTTTTCTTCAAGCTCCCGCAGGCGCTTGTTGAGTTCATCCTTACGCGCGCGGGTATCCGAAAGTGCCTGCGAACGGCGCAGGCGCTCTTCTTCCATGGCATGCTGCTCTTCTTTTCTCAATTCTACCGCAGCCTGCTCCTGCGCCACTGCGGCGTTGAGCGACTGGAGCTGCTGCTCTAAGGCCGCCTCCTGCTCCAGTGTCCTCGTATGCGCCGCCCGGTGCTCTTCCGTGGCGCGCTGCGTATCCCGCAGTTCCTGCTCGAGCCGCCTTGTTTCAAGCAGCACGGCGTCCTCTTCTTTTTTGAGCGCCATGCGCCGGACCTTGCGTTCCGTCATGGCGGCGGCGGCAGCTTCCTGCCCGGCGCGCAGCCGCACTAGTTCCGCCTGCGAGCGCTGCACATCCTCCTGCGTTGCGGCGCTGCCCGCTTCGATACCCGTCTGGACATTGCTTAAGCTTGCCTGCTCCTTTTCAATATCCAGAAGGTTGTCCCGGATTTGCGCGCATTCAAGCTCCATGCGCTCCGCCTTTTGGGCGTTCTGCCGCAGATCGCGCTCGATCAGCTCCAGCTTTTCCTTGTGGCGGGCACTGTCGATCTCCTGCGCATGCAGTGCTGCCTCCGCCTGCTGCAGCAAGAGCTTCATTTCCTCTACACTCTCATCTGCCTCTGTGCGCTTTTGCGCTTGCGCCTTGATGGCGGCCTCCGCCTCGCGGATGCTGCGCTCAAGCTCCTTTAATTCGCGTTCGCGTCCTAAGAGGCTAAACTCCCGCTTCTGTACGCTGCCGCCCGTCATAGAGCCGCCGGGGTTGATGATGTCCCCCTGCAACGTCGCAATGCGGAACGCCGAATTTGCGCGTTTGTTAATGGCAATACCGGCGTTGAGGTCTTCTACGATCACCGTCCGGCCCAGAAGGTTTTCCACCACGCTGCGGTAGCGCTCCTCAAACCCCACAAGCTCAGACGCAATGCCGATGCATCCCGGCATATGCAGCGCCTGCCGTTCTTCCGCGGTCAAGAGCCTTGCGCGCATGGCGGAAACGGGCAGCAGCGTCGCCCTGCCGTACTGGCGGGCACGCAGGTGGTCAATCACGCGCTTTGCATCCTCCGGCGTGGGGGTGACGATGTTCTGCAGCGACGAGCCGAGCGCCATTTCAAGCGCGGTCTCGTATTGCTGCGGCACGGAAATCAGTTCCGCCACCACGCCGAGCACGCTGCGCCTGAGCGCAACGTCCCGCTCGCAATCCTTCAATACATTGCGCACGCTCGCGTAATAGCCTTCATGGGCGCGCGCCATTTCCTCAAGCACATTGGAACGCGAGCGCATGGCATTACAGCCCTGCTCGAGCTCGTGGAGCTTGTTCTGGGCTGTCTTGCTTTCCTGCTGCGCCTGCTTTAAGCTGCTGTTGAGCCGTTCCTGTTCCCCAAGAAACGCGCGTTTTTGTTCCTGCTGCGCATCCCATTCCGCCTTTGCTTCCGAAAGTTCTTTTTCGAGGCCTTCCCGCTCAGCGCTGTTCGCCCGCTGATCTGCCGCAATAGCGTCAAGGCGCTGGTTGAGCGCGGACGTCATGGCCTCCATCCTTGAAAGCTGGCTCTTTGCGTCCGAAAGGCGATTTAAAGAATCAATAATACTGTTTTTCTGTGTGTTAAGCGTTTCTTCCTGGCGCTCGACCGCCTGCTGCAAGCGCAGCAATTCTGCATCCGCCTGTGCAATTTCATCATCGAGCGCCTGGAGCATATCCCGGCCCGCGGTGTCGTCTGTTTTTAAGCGTTCGAGTTGCCCCATCCGGTCCTCCCGGCGGCGCTCGTTTTCCGCGATGGAAGCAAGGAGGCGTTCGCGCTCCTTTTCCAGATGCTCCTTGCGTTCATTGAACACGCCCGCTTCGCCAATGTGCGCTTCCATGGCGGACATCAGGGTAATGAGCGCATTCTGTGCGGTGCTTGCCGTCTGCTCGATCGCGCGCAGCGCTTCCTCCTGTGCCGCGGTATCGGAAGAAAGCGTGCGCTCGGATTCATAAAGAAGTTCGCTCTCTTCCTGCATCTGCTCCAGCGCACAGCCTGCGGAGTCCAGGCGTTCCTGCATGCGCTCATACTGGTGGATGAACACATTGACCTCGAGCGCCTTCAATTCATCGCGCAGCTTCAGATACGCGCGCGCTTTTTCCGCCTGCTCCTGCAGCGGTTCCCGCTGGGTCTGGAGTTCCATGAGGATATCCTCCAGGCGTTCGAGATTCTTGCGCGTGTTTTCAAGCTTTCTTACCGCTTCTTCCTTGCGTACGCGGTAGCGCATGACGCCCGCCGCTTCTTCCAAGGCCGCGCGGCGGTCGCCGGATTTGTTGGAGAGAATCTCTTCTACTTTGCCCTGCCCGATGATGGAATACCCTTCCTTGCCGATGCCCGTATCTCGGAAGAGCTCGTTGATATCCTTTAACCGGCAATTGTTGCGGTTGATGGCATATTCGCTATCGCCCGAGCGGTACACGCGGCGGGTGACGGTCACTTCATTAAAATCGATCGGCAAAAGTGCATCGGAATTGTCAAACGTCAATGCGACCTCACAGAACGCCTGCGCCTTTCTTTCCTGCGTGCCGTTGAATATGACATCCTCCATCTTGCTGCCGCGCAAAGCTTTTGCGCTCTGCTCGCCCAGCACCCACCTCACGGCGTCCGCAATGTTGCTTTTACCGCTGCCGTTGGGGCCGATGACCGCAGTGATACCCGGATCAAACTGCAATTCCGTTTTCCGCGCAAAGGACTTGAAGCCTTGTAACTCCAGCCTGACTAGACGCAATGTTTGACACTCCCCCTCTATGGTCTGTTGGTTTCTACGTTTCTCAATAGAAATTCGAATCATTCCCTAAAGAACAGTTCCGTTTCTTCACCGACAAAATCAAACCCCATCTTATAGTATAGATTATGCTCTTTTCCTTGGGTATCCGTAACGACATAAGCGTATTGGTTGCCCTCCCGTGCCGCATCCGATACCATCCTCTGCAGCATTTTTCTGCCGTAACCTTTGCCCTGATATGCATCCAGAATCACAAACTCCTCCAATTTTACAATGCCGTCTTTTACAAAATAGTCGCAATATCCTATTGGAGAACCATCCACACAGCATACATAATATTGAAGCAACTGATTGAGGTACAAGGCCCGCTTTTGGCACAGTTTTTTTGCCCCGATTGTCGAGGTCTCGTATTTTTCATCGCACGCCAACCCCATCTCGATTTCATCCACGGTTTCCGCACGCTTCACCATGCATCTCTCTTCCTCCACCGGGATGGAGTCCAACGGAGCGGGCATGTACATATATTTGATATAAGATACCTCAAAGCCCAGCTTTTCCGCCCATTCCAAAAGTTCCGGCGAAACCTCAAGTCTAGGGTGGAAAACAAATTTCAGAAAATCTTTGCCTTGGCTTTTTAGTTCCCGTAAGCAATCAGAGATATATTCCTTGGCGTTGGCGACGTCTTGAAAGAGAACAAAATTATGGCAGTACATCTCCGGAATGATGCTATTAGAGAACATGTTTCTATCTGGAAATGACTGTTTTTCACAAAACAGTTCTATATAGGCGTCCTCGATTTTCCTTAACTTGCTGATCATACAGGCACCCTTCCAAATTCCTTTAGAACTATCAAGGACCTTTTAGGCCGGCCTGTTTTTCATCCGCACGCAGCAGTTTAAGAGCTGCTTTTGCCGCGCGCTGGCCTGCTTCCTGCTTGGAACTGCCCACGCCTTCCCCCACCAGCCGTTCGTTGAGGGAGACACGGATGCGGAATTCCTTCTTATGGTCCGGCCCTGTTGCCGAAGCCAGCCGGTAGCCAAGGCTCCCCAGGTGCTTTTTCTGGACGTACTCCTGCAGGCTTGTCTTATGATCCTTGCCGGGGCCGCCGTCCACCGCCTGTGAAAGGGCCTGCTCCGCGAAGCGCAGCACAAACGTCCTTGCTTCTTCTATGCCGCCATCCAGGTAAATGGCGCCGATGAGCGCTTCGAGCGCATCGGATAAAATGGAAGGCTTCGCCCTTCCACCCGTATTCTCTTCCCCATGTCCCAGCAGGAGATACTCCTGCAGGGAAAAATACGCGCGCGCCGCCTGGTCAAGCGCCGTTTCACATACCATGGAAGCGCGCGCACGCGTCATAGCGCCCTCGCTCCACTGCGGATAGCGCCTGAAGAGCTGCTCACTGATGCACAGCTCCAATACGGCGTCCCCGAGATACTCCAGCCGCTCGTTATGTACTTTCCCTTTTCCGTCACCCTTGACAAAGGATGTATGGGTCAGCGCCGCATCCAGCAGCGTGATATCCCTGAATGTGTACCCGATGCGCTCCTGCAGCGCCAAAAGCTGTTGGTGCCGTACAGACATTTGTCTTGAAGCCCCCTGTTCAAACGAATGCCCGCACCAAGAGTGATGCGGGCCGCCGGTTTTTGCTATCTTCGCTTAGTGCTTTTCGAGATATTCCACAATGTCGCCCACCGTACGGACCTTCGGCAGCTCTTCATCCGGTATCTCAATATCGAACTCCTGCTCCAGGTCCATGATCAGCTCTACGACATCGAGGCTGTCTGCCTTCAGGTCGTCTACCAGTTTTGAATCCATGGTGATGCCGGCTGCATCCACATCCAATTGCTTTGCAATGATTTCACGAACCTTATCGAATTTCATGCAAATACTCCTCCCAGAACGTTTAATGGAAAATAATATAATAGTAGATATTCCAAGTTTCAGTTTAGGCCACAAGGCCGCTTCTGTCAATGCCGAATCCTCGCATCAGCCGCGCTGCAACAGCGTGCATCAGGCTATTCAGGATAAATTTACAACTTGGCAATATTGGCAACGCAAAAGCACCCTAGTCTTCAAACTCCATGCCCGCAACAGCGTCCGCAATGGCTTCCGTCACATTGCCCTTTAAATACGCGCTGGCCTGCCGGATCGCCGCGGCAAACGCCTTGGCGTTGGAACTGCCGTGCGCCTTGATGATGCCGCCGTTGATGCCTAAAAGCGGTGCTCCGCCATACTCCGTATAGTCCATGCGCGCCTTGAGACGCTTCAATGCTTTTTTTGCAAAAAGCGCGCCAAGCTTGGAGCGGGTATCCCCAAGAAGCTCGTCCTTGAGCATTTTAGACATGAGCGACGCGACGCCCTCCGTATTTTTCAATACCAGATTGCCTGCAAATCCATCGCTGACCACCACGTCAAAATCGCCGGAAACCACATCCCTTCCTTCGCAGTTGCCCACAAAGTTGACGGGCGTCTTTTCAAGCAGCGGATAGGTGGCCTTGGTGAGCTCATTTCCCTTTTCCGCCTCCGCGCCGTTGTTCAGTAACCCTACGCGCGGATTTTCGATCCCCATCACATTCTTCATATAATTTGAGCCCATCAGTGCGAACTGCTGCAGATAAGACGGTTTGCAGTCCACATTCGCGCCGCAGTCAATGAGCAGCACGCATCCGTCCCGGGTAGGCAGTATGGGCGCTAGCGCCGGACGTTTGACGCCCTTTAGACGCCGCACGATGAGTGTTGCGCCTGTCAGCAGGGCGCCTGTGCTGCCGGCGGAAACCATGGCGCCCGCTTCCCCGTTTGCCACGCAGCGCAGTGTCTGCACAAGCGAAGACTCCGTCTTCTTCTTGATGGCCACAGTCGGCTGTTCGTGGCTTGAAATATAGTCCGGCGCGTGCCGGACGGCAATGCGGGACGCATCATGCGCGTGTTCGGATAAATACGCTTGGATCACATCTTCCTTGCCCACCAGGATCAATTCTATTTCCGGTTGCTGCCTGAGTGCAAGCATGCACCCGTCGAGCACCGCCTGCGGCGCGTGATCGCCGCCAAATACATCTACAGCGATTTTCATGCGTAACTCTCCCCCATCTTCTTTCATCTCCTCCCTGCCGGGTTCCCCTCCCGGCAGAAAGGTCCGCCTTATTAAACGACAAAAAGACAGAAAACAACTGTCTCTGCCTTTTTTTCGTCAGGCGCTTGCTTGTAAAAACGCCATATCCCAAGCGGTCGGCACAACAACGGATAATCCCGCCTGTGCGCGGCCTGATCTGCCGATTTTGTATCGCGCGCCAAGCTGCGCTTTCGGCATAAGCATGGCGTTAAGCCTGGGTCTTCTTATCCGCATCCAGATTGATGACCTGCTTGCCATCGTAAAAGCCGCAGTGCTTGCATACCCTGTGTGCGAGCTTAAGCTTGTGGCACTGGGGGCATGCCGCAATACCGGGCATGGACAGCTTCCAGTGGCTGGACCTGCGGGAATCCCGCCTGGCCTTAGAAGTTTTTCTCTTAGGGACCGCCATGATTACACCTCCTTACCATCGTCAAACAGTGAACCGAGCGCTGCGAGCGGCGAGGGATTTTCCTCCTCATGCACGCTGTTGCAGGCACACTGCGCCGTATTCAAATTGCATCCGCAGACGGGGCACAAGCCTTTGCAATCCGCACTGCACACGCCTGAAATCGGAATATGCAGAAACAGATTGTCCATCACCATCGGCGCAAGATCCAGTGTCTCGCCCACGAAAGCATAGCTTTCCTCGTCTTCCCCGGACGTGCCCTTTACAAAACGTTCCTGCAGAGGAATGTTGAGCGTTTCTACAAAAGGCTCGTCGCAGCGGGCACACCTAGAGGAGAGTTTTGCCTGTAATGCTCCGTTGATAACAATCGCCTCGCCATCAAAGGAATACTGGAAGCTGATTTCCAGCGGCTCCGGAAACAAAACCGTCCTGCCGCCGAATTCCTGCGGCGCAATGGATTCGCTCCGCGCCTCCATAAAAACCTCGCCCAGCTGTTTTAATGCCGCCGCGATTGAAAGCTCCATAGGCCTTTCCTCCAAAGTCAACCATCGTTTATTTTATCGATTGCCGCGGGGTTTGTCAACTTAAAACTTAAGGCGCGGCAGAGGGATTTTTAAAAGCCCGTCGCCCATAAAAAAACGGCGGCTATTCCACATTTTTTGCCTGGCCCATTTCCTGCTTTTCCTTTGCGTCTAAAAGATGCCGCTTCTGAAATACATTCTTCTGTGCGTAGTGGACAAGTGCAATAATGCCAAGCACCATCGCAATGGAAAGCAGCACGATATTCCAGAAAGAAATCCAATGCCAGAACCGCTTCAACAGCGTCGCCACAACGCCTGCATTAAAGAAGCCTGTCGCAAATTTTCCAAACCAATCCGCATAAACGACGATTTCCTTTTTCCAAAGCAGCGCGCCGCCTATGATCATAATCAGCTCTTTTGCCACAACAACCGCAACCAGCCACACGGGCACCCAGCCCTTGGTGCAAAAACATACGAGCGCGGTGATAAGCATGAGCTTGTCCGCCAAAGGATCAAGCACCTTTCCCACATTCGTAATCCAGTTGTTATGGCGTGCCAAATACCCATCCAGCGTATCCGTTAGCACCGCGAGCACATAGGTGGACAATGCCGCGATGTATCTGCCATTCTGAAAAAAATAAGCAAACACGCCCACCATTCCGATGCGCAGCCCGGAGAGTATATTCGGGATATGCCTCATGTAGTTTACCTGCCCCATTCTGCCTTATCCTAAAATTGCCTTCCCGCATAGTATACCGCAATCCGGCCAAAACAGCCATATAATTTCAGGTGGGCAAAATGAAGAATTCCTTAAATGATCATTAAAAAGGCAACAAGGCGGGGAATCCCCGCCTCGCTGATGACAACTATTTTCGTTATGCGGTAAGGTCTTCCACATAGAGAACTGTGATCCCCTCGGGCGCTTTTGCCGGGGCAGGCACTGCCGCGGCAGGAGCGGGCGCAGGCGCTGCCATGGGCGCTGTGCCGGACTTCGCGGCCTTGCGCGCTTCAAAGAACTTCATGGCAACCTGCGGGAAGAGCGCATAGCTTAGTACGTCCTCTTCCTGCTCCATGATATCTTTGATTTCCTCGCGGTAGCTGTCAAGCTCGGGCTTCAAAAGATCGGCCGGACGGCAGGTGATGACTTCTTCATCGCCGATTGCCTTGCGGCGCACCTCTTCATTGACCTTGCCGGGCAGCATGCCGTATTCCCCATGCAGGAGCGCCTTTGACTCCTTGGAGAACGTCTTATAACGTTCGCCGGAAATGACATTGAGCACCGCCTGGGAGCCGACGATCTGGCTGGTGGGCGTGACGAGCGGCGGATAGCCGAAATCTTCACGCACACGGGGGATCTCTTCAAGCACCTGGTAGTACTTGTCTTCCGCATTCGCCTGCTTGAGCTGGGAAATGAGGTTACTTAGCATACCGCCGGGTACCTGATAAAGAAGCGTATTGACGTCGACGCTCAATACCTTGGGATCAAGGCTGCCTTCCTTCTTGAGCTTCTCCGCAACGCCCCTGAAATGGGTGGCGGCCTTTGCAAGCTTGTTGAGGTCGATGCCCGTATCATATTGAGTACCCCTGAGCGTCGCCACAAGAGGTTCCGTCGCGGGCTGGGCGGTACCGTTGCCCATGGGGGAAAGCGCGCAGTCCACAATATCGACACCTGCCTGGATCGCCATGAGATAGGTCATGTCGCCCGTGCCGGTGGTGTTGTGGGTGTGCAGATGGATGGGAACATCCACCTCCGCCTTCAACCGCTTGACGAGGGAATACGCATCATAGGGGAGCAGCAGGTTCGCCATGTCCTTGATGCAGATGACGTCGGCGCCCATCTGTACAAGTTCTTTTGCCAGCTTCACAAAATAATCCTCGTTGTGAACGGGGCTGATGGTGTAGCTGATGGCGGGTTCGCAGATGCCGCCGTACTTTTTCGTGTACTTGATGGCGGCCTCAAGGTTCCTCGTATCGTTGAGCGCATCGAAAATGCGCACCACATCGATGCCGTTTTCAATCGCTTTTCGGCAGAATTGCTCCACCACATCGTCCGCATAGTGCTTGTAGCCAAGGATGTTCTGGCCGCGGAAGAGCATCTGCAGCTTGGTGTTGGGGAGCGCCTTCTTGAGTTTCCTGAGCCGTTCCCACGGGTCCTCATTGAGGAAGCGCAGGCAGCTGTCAAACGTGGCGCCGCCCCAGCACTCCAAAGACCAATACCCTACGCTGTCGAGTATTTCACACGCGGGGAGCATGTCTTCTACACGCATGCGGGTAGCAGCCTGCGATTGGTGCGCGTCACGCAATATCGTATCCGTAATGAATACCTTTTTTGCCAATTGTATGTCCTCCTTTCAGATTGTTCTGCCGCGTTATTTTGCCGCGACAGCCTTACTGCGCCGTTATGAAACAGGCGCATCTATTGTATGGATAACCCGTTTTTTAGCCGATGACGCAGAGCGGCTCGCCGGTATTAACGGCCTGTCCGCCCGCGACGTTGACCGCTACGACCACGCCTTCCACGGGGGCAACGATTTCATTTTCCATCTTCATGGCTTCGAGCACCATGAGCACCTGATTCTTCTTGACGGCATCGCCGGGCTTTACGCTGACGGAAAGAATGGTGCCGGGCATGGGCGCGGAAACGCTGGTCTGTCCGGCCGCGGCCGCTACAGGCTTAGGTGCGGGCGCTTCCACCGCGGGCGCGGGGGCCGCTGCGGGAGCTGCAACAAAGTTTGAAGCGGCAACGGGAGCCGCAGGCGCCGCGGCGCCGGAAATCTCCTCTACCATAACCTCATAGGAAGCACCGTTCACATTTACAAGAAACTTACGCATCTTTTTTCCTCCTGTTTTACTTTCGGCTGATTTTATTGACATATGTATAAGACTTTATGATACCCTGCGTATGGAATGGATCCGAAGACCGCGAGGCTCTGTTCCCATTGCCTCGGCAATGGCCCCCGCAATTGCGGCCACAAACTCGCCCCGGCCCGCAGAGCGTCCCTCTACAGGGCGGATAGAATGGATCCGAAGGCCATTCGGCTCTGTGCCCATCTGCATCGCAATCGCCGCAGAAACTGCCGCGACAAACTCGCCGCGCCCTAAACTTTTGCCGTCCACACGCCGGATGGAATGAATCCGGAGACCGCTCGGCTCCGTTCCCATATGCGTGGCGATGGCGGAGGCGATTGCCGCAACAAACTGCGGCCTGTTTGCAATCGCTTCAGGTACGGACACCGGCGCCGCTGCTGCGGGAGCCATTGGCTCTGCTTCCGCCTTTTTCACAAATAAGCCGCGAAACCAACTTTTAATTCCCAATGCTTTCACCTCCTATTAAAAGATTTTCTTATGGCAATGCAAGATCAGTTTGTCAGAGATTATTGCTCCAGGTGATACAATCCAAAATTTCCGCATTTTATTATAATTTTATTTTAACATCAAATATTCACGTATATCAAGCGCATTTTCTAAATTTCGCGCAGAAAAAGGGGCCCTGCGGCATATTCCCCGCACAGCCCTTTTTTTGTTACTACATTCCGTTATAATCATTTTTTATCATTCTGCAGCAATGAGTCGAGCCATGCAAGCTCTCCATGCGTCAAATACCGCCACTCCCCCGGCTTTAAAGCGCCAAGCGCAAGCGCGCCCACCTTTTCCCGTTTCAACAGCAGCGTTTTATGTCCCACGGCCTCAATCATGCGCCGCACCTGGCGGTTGCGGCCTTCCCGTATGGTAATCAAAAGGCTTGTATGCCCCGTCTTCGTGGGACGCACCTGTTCCACCTTGGCGGGGGCCGTCATACCGTCGAAAAGCTCCACGCCGTTCCGCAAGCGCGCGGCCTCCTCCTGGGTAAGCGTACCATCGCAGACGGCATAATACGTCTTTTCGATTTTATATTTGGGGTGCGTCATAGTCTGGGCAAGCGCACCGTCGTTGGTCATGATCAGCAAGCCCTCGGAGTTGATATCAAGCCGGCCTACGTTATAGAGGCGCTGCGGGAAGTCCGTAAAATACGCCTGCACGGTCTTTCTTCCCTCCGGGTCGCTGCTGGTGGAAACGATGCCGCGCGGCTTATAAAACAGCAGCACCACGCGTTCCGTTTCCTGTTTGAGCGGTCTGCCGTCAAACGTTACAATGTCGCGCGCTTCCTCCACCGTACTGCCGATGGTTGCAAGTTCGCCATTGACCGTTACGCGGCCCTCGCGGATATAGTCCTCGCACTGGCGGCGTGAAGCAACGCCCGCCTGCGCCATAAATTTTTGCAACCGCATCATCGTTCCCCCAACCATCCGTTCTATGCGTTTATTTTTACGCGGTCCATTCGCGCGCGATCTCAAAGAGATAATACGGAAATTCCTTGCGCAGGACCGTCTCCGACGCAATCAGCGGAACGGTCTGCAGCAGCTTCCCGTCCCCCCACGCTTCGAGCATGCCGACCGCCTGTCCCGCATACACGGGGGAGTCGATGCTGCGCGGGCTGACCACTTTAAGCGTTACGGCGCTTTCCTGCTCATCTTTGCGCAATGGAATCAGTATATCGTCTTTGGCGCGTATTTCCAAGGAGTTTTTCATCCCCTTTTCCACTGCGAGCGTGGCGATGGTATCGCCCGCCTTTGCAAACGGCTTCCATGTATATTCGTGGAAGCCATAATCAAGCATGGCTTTTGCATCGTTCCACATATTCGGGCAATTGAGCACAATGCCGACGATGGTGTTTCCATCCCGCTCCGCGGAAAATGCGAGACAGCGGCCGGAAGCTTTGGTAAAGCCGGTTTTGATGCCGTTACCGCCCTCATACTGCCATAGGATCTTATTCTTGTTTTTCAGAGTCCGCGTGACGTCGCCGGAGGTCGTCTTCCAGTACTTTGCGGATACAATCTTGCGAAAGTCCGGGTTCTGCATGGCTGTACTCGCAATCAAGGCAAGATCATAGGCGGAGGTATAGTGCGCATCGTCGTGCAGCCCGTTGGGGGTTACGAAATTGGTATTCGTACAGCCAAGCTCACCTGCCCGGTTGTTCATCAGCTGCGCAAACCCTTCCACGGAACCGCCGATGTGGATCGCAAGTGTGACCGCCGCGTCGTTGCCGGAGGAAAGCATGAGGCCATACAGCAGATCCTCAATTTTGATCTTTTCTCCGTTGTTCAAATACATGCTGGAGCCTTCCATGGCGTACGCTTCTTTTGGCACGGTTACGACCGTATCCAGTGCGCAATTTTCAAGCACTAAGAGCGCCGTCATGATCTTTGTGGTGCTCGCCATCGGCAGCTTGGCATGCGCATTCTGTGAAAACAGCACGCGCTTTGTCTTTGCGTCCATCAGCACCGCGCCCGACGCCCCGATGGAGGGCGTTGCCGCAAAAGCGGGCAGCGCCGCGCCAATCATGACCAAAAAGGCCAGCAAGAGAAACAGCCAGCGTATCGACTTCATAAAATCCAAAATGCACCGCCCGCAGGTCATCCCTGCGGGGCGCTGTCCGTATCACAAGTGCTGCTTGCGGCGTTTGCTGCGGAGGAAGCGCTGCTTTGTGATTCCTGCTGACAGGAAGCCCGCTTGATCAGCCGGTCCACTTCGCGCAGGGTTTCGGGTACCATTTCGATAATGCGGTCCAAGGTGCAGCTGTAGTTTGCGGGCAATACATGCACCACGCCGTCTGTAATGGCCAAAAATGCCATTGGCGTCAGGTTCAATCCGCCTACGGAAGTACCTGCAAACGGAAAACGTCCGTCCTCCTGTTCCACAGGCTCCCTTCTGCCGTTCTTGGCCGCCGCATATTCGCCGCCGCCGGAGAGGAACCCAAGGCATACGCGGGAAACCGGAATAATGACGGTATCGCTCCCCGTCATGACGGGATCGCCGACGATGGTGTTAACGTCCACCATTTCCTTGAGCTGTTCCATCGTGGTCTTCATGATGTTTTCGATAGGATGCGCCATACTATTGCTTGCCCCTTTCTGTTCTTCAAATGCCATATAAGGATGGCGCTAATAATATGGACGGGCGGGCAACAGGCTATGCCTTCCAAATTTAGCCGAAAATTGTCTTTTGCAAAATCCGGGCGCACATCAAGGCGAAGCGGCGCATCGCGTTTTTCCGCCCCCGCATAGGCATACGACGCCTGCAGGAAGGAAAGAAGCAGCCCCGTAAACAACACGGTCAGAAACGCATCATCCCGTATGCCAAGTTCGCCGCGGATTTCCAGCTTTTTGATGTTGATATGCCGCCAAATCTTCGCAAACGGCAGTCCCATGCGCCCTTCCTTGGGCTTTTCCTTTCTGGCCTGCCCCGGCTTCCACAGCACACGGGGCGGTTCTTTCCCTTGGTATAACAGCACCGTAAGCGGCGGTTCCTCATACAGATTGGCGCGCAACCGGTAATGGAGCTTAATGAGTCCCCGAAAAAAGCGCACATCCACATCCGCCTGCGCGCCGCGCGGCATGGTAAGAGCGGCCGAGAGCGTAAGCTCTACCGGCCACCACAGCGCCGCAACGATCAGCGCGGCGAAAAAAAGCAGAACAATCACTGCCGGATGCAAGGGCCACCCCCTCCCTCTCTCTCTTTTCAATTGCTTCTTAAGCTGCGGCACATAAAAAGAGACATGCTTTAGCATGCCCCTTTTCTGAAAAATCATGAGAGAACCGGTAAATTCTTGAAGGAATTTTAATACCCTAGGTCAATCGCCTTTTGCAGTACCTTCGCCGCGATGGGCGCGGCGTACCTGCCGCCGCTGCCGCCTTTTTCAAGAACGACGCAGATAGCAAGCGGATGCGCCTCCTCCTCCACAAAGCCGATAAACCAGGCATTTGCCGCGGCTTCGCCTGAGGATACTTCTGCGGTACCGGTTTTGCCCGCCACCGTTACGCCGGATACCTTGGCGCGCGTACCCGTGCCGCCCTTGACGGTTTCCACCATGAAAGCTTTGAGGAGTTCCGCTTCCGCGGCGGTCATCGCCTTCCGTTCCGTCTTTGTCACCATCTGATGGGTGGGGATGCCCAGCGCCGTCTTCACCTCTTTTAAAAGCTTGGGCTGCACCATAATGCCGTCGTTTGCGACAGAGGCCGCAAGCATGCACATGTGGAGCGGCGTTTCCAAATCCGTGTACTGCCCCACGCCGGACCACGCAAGGTCAACGTCCGTCTTCGCCTTTTCAAAGCTTCCTGTGGCGGTCACCATATCGTCAAACAAAAAATCTTCCCCGATGCCAACCTCTTTTGCAACGCGCGCAAGGCGCTCCGCGCCAAGCTCCATCGCCAGCTGTGCAAACACATGGTTGCAGGATTTTGCGAACGCCGTCTTAAGCGTAAGCTCGCCGTGGTATTCCTCGTTATAGTCGCGCACCACGCGATAGCCCTTTAGCATGCCCGCCTTGTCTTCCGCATTTTCCTGACCGGATTCCGTCTGCCCGCTTTCATCGAGCGCCAGATGGACATTGGGCAGGTATTTTCCTGTCTTTTCCTCAAAGGCAAGCGGCCCATCGCAGGTAAAGGTGCGTTCCGTGACGCCCGGAAGGTACCGGATTGCGGCAAGCGCCGTTACCACCTTGAATACGGACCCCGGCGTATACCGGCCGGAGGTGACGCGGTTGACCATGGCGCTTTCATCGAGCGCCCGCTCGCCGTTTAAATACTCCTGCACATACTTAGGGTCAAATGTGGGCTGGCTGACGGAGGCTAAAATCTCGCCTGTTTGATAATTCATCACCACCACCGCACCCCGGCGGTCGTCCATGGCGGCATAGGCGGCGTCAGAAAGCCTCGCGTCAATGGTCAGCGCAACGTCGGACCCCATCATGGGTTTCCCGGAAAATGCCGCCGTAACGCGCTCCGCAATGCTTTGGTCAAAGCCCAGCAGGTATTTGGAAAAAAAGTTTTCCGCGCCGAACGTCTGCCCGTAATTGTCACCTACCACATGGGAGGTGGCGCGCCTGATGGAACTGTCGTCAATATATACCCTGTCGCCATCGGCATTGGTTGTCGCGAGCACCTTGCCGTTGCGATCGAGAATGTCGCCTGCAATCACATTGTTTTTCTGGGCATTGAGCCGGGTGTTGTACGGGCTTGAAAACCAGCGCGTGCCGTACTGGTTCACCGTGTATACGAGATAGATGCTCAGTACCACGAACATGGCACAAAACGCAATCAGCAGCCCCTTGATGTTGTTTCTGGTATTCACGTGAGCATCCCTCCCTTCCCGCGGTATTTTCTGATGCCGATCATGCCGCCATTTCCTTGAGCGCGCGCTCAAGCGTTTCCCCGCCCTGTATGGCAACACCCTCCAGGATGCCTAAGAGCATCATGCTGGCGATCATGGAGCTGCCCCCATAGCTGACAAACGGCAGCGTGATGCCGGTAAGCGGGATCAGCTTAATCACGCCCCCAATAATGATAAAGCTTTGCAGCGTAATGAACGCCGTGCAGCCAAACGCCACAAGCATGGTGAACCGGTCCGGCGCGTTGAGCGCAATGAGCGCCCCGCGTACGATAAACACCAGGTAAAACGCGATGATGCATACGCCGAATATCACGCCGAATTCTTCACAGATGACGGCAAAAATATAGTCCGTGTGATACGCGGGGATCAGCTTTGGCGAGCCGCGCGTCAGCCCCATGCCCCAAAGCCCGCCGCTTGCGATCGCCATCAGCCCCTGCGCGATCTGGTAGCCATTGCCGGAATAGGTGGCCCACGGGTTTTTCCAGATGGCAACGCGCACGCGCACGTGGTCAAACAGGTAATAGCTTGCGACAGCACCCACGCTGCCGCCCGCAAGCCCCATCAACGTAAGGGCCTTATTCCCCGTTGCGGCGTAAAATACGATGAGCGACGCCAATGCGATGAGTACCGCAGCACCCAAATCGCGCTCAATGACGAGCAGCCCCACCACCGCCACCACGTATAGAAGCAGCGGCCAGATGCCCCTGACCTCACGCGAGCTTGCAAGCCAGTGCGCAAGCACGAATACGGTGGCGACCTTCACAAACTCCGACGGCTGGAAGTTTTGCCCGCCGATGGTAATCCAGTTTTTTGCGCCGTATACTTCATCCCCGATAACGAACAATACGGCAAGTATGCCGATTGCCCCCGCCATCAGCAGCCAGTTGATGCGGCGAAAAAAGTTTGGAAACCGCATGAAGAGGATCGCGAGTACCATCGCAAGCATGCCCACGCCAAACCACATGATCTGCTTGAACGCGATATCCGGATCGATCCGGTACTGGACGATGAGCCCAATCGCAACAAGCACGTTTGCAATGATAAGCAGGTACCGGTCCACATGCCGGAAGATGAAGGTAAGCGCAATATACTGAAACAGCAGCAGCCCTACGAGGATGCCGCCGAAGATAAAGGCGTTGAAGTCAAGCGCCGCGTCGCGGAACGCAAGCAGACAGAACGCGCTCAATTCAAACAGGATGATAATTGTCAGTAAGCCTGCCGCGCTCACATGTTTCCATCTATGCATCCGCTTCTTCCTCCTCCTCTCCGGCGAGATGGAGCACCACCACAAGCTCACCCAGCTCCAGGGTGTCGCCCGTGTATAAAAGCTCGTCCTTCTTTTTGACGATGCGCTCGCCGTTTAAGAGTACTCCTACGCTCGATCCGTAATCCGCAAGATAGAGCCCATCCTTTTTTTCAAACAAAAACGCATGCACGGGTGCAAGCGTATTCAACTGCACACTGATGTCGCACCGCTTGGCACGGCCAATGGTATTTTCCCGTTTGAGCGGATATTTGGTACCACTCAATTCTTCGGGAGAAACCACCTCCAAGTAGCCTGGGGAAACGCTTCGCACCTTCTGCTTGATCTGCTGCACGGTCCTAAATTCCTTGACGGAGTGCTGCACCAGACGCAGCAGGATATAAAGAATGAGGATCAGGAAAAAATAGCGCATGCCCACTGCCACAATATCGTATGCGTTTTCATACATTGGTTTCCCGTCCCCCTTTCCACAGTATCTGTAAGCCTCTTACACAAAGCAGACGATTTCATCAAAATCATACCACAAAGCCGCGCATGAAGACATGGCGGCTTTATGAATTTTCTTGTATGAAATTGGAAGATATCCGGTTTTAAGGGCTGGCTCAGCGGGCGTTACTCCGCCGTTTCGGCAGCAGACGCAGGGCGTTCAATACGCAGATGAGCGTGGTGCCCACATCCGCAAACACTGCCATCCACATGTTGGCAATGCCGACCGCGCCAAGGATCATCACAAGGATTTTAATGCCAATCGCAAATGCGATATTCATTTTTGCAATGGACATGGTGCTGCGGCTCACCGCAATGGCGTCCGGCACCGCGCGCAGCTCCGGCGTCAGCAATACGACGTCCGCCGCTTCCACCGCCATATCCGTACCCGTTCCGCCGATCGCCATGCCGATATCCGCGCCCATGAGCACAGGAGCATCGTTGATGCCGTCTCCAACAAACAGGACGTTGCCATGTTCGTTCCGGATCTCCTGCATGCGGCTGAGCTTGTTTTCCGGCAGCAGCTTGTAGGAGACGCCTTTGACGCCCGTAGCGTTTGCAATTTCTTCCGCAGGCGCCTGTGCGTCGCCTGTTAGGATCGCGGTATAGCCAACCAGAGCGTTGAGCATGCCGATCGCTTCCTTTGCGTCGGCTTTTAATTCGTCCGCAATGAGAACCGCGCCCGCATAGCTATCCTCTACCGCAAGATACGCAACCGTGCCGGAAAGTTCCTGCGGCACTTTTACGCCTTGCTCCATAAGCAGACGCATATTGCCGATAAGCACCCGTTTGCCGGATACTGCGGCGATTACGCCGCGGCCTGCAACCTCCTGTACCTCTTCTGCCGGTACATAGTCCCCTGCTGCCGTGCGGATGGCGCTTGCGACCGGGTGGGGGCTGAAGTGTTCCGCGGAAGCGGCAAGCCTTAATAGTTCTTCTTCCGTAAATCCGTCTGCGGGCAGCACCTCTCTCACCTTGAATACGCCGTGAGTCAGCGTGCCTGTTTTATCAAACACGGCGGATTGGACGTTTGCAAGCTGCTCCATGCGGTTTGCGCCTTTAAAAAGCACCCCGCGCGAGGAGGCGTTTGCTAAGCCCGCAAAGAATGTAAGCGGTACGCTGATGACAAGCGCGCAGGGGCAGGAAATAACAAGGAAGATCAATGCCCTGTGCACCCACTCCGAAAACGGTCCCGCGCCAGCAAGCGGCGGAATCACCGCAAGCAGCGCCGCGATGCCGACGACAATGGGCGTGTATACGCGCGCAAACCGCGTGATGAAATTCTCCAGCTTGGGCTTTCCCTTTGCCGCATCTTCCACCGCACGCAACACACGGCTGACGGCGGACTCCGCGGCGGGGCGCGTCACCCGAACAGTGATCGGCCCTGTCTGGTTGATGCCGCCCGCCATCACCTCGCGGCCTACGCGCACACGCACCGGAACCGATTCGCCGGTGAGCGCGCTAAAATCCACCAGGCTTTCGCCCGCATACACTTCGCCGTCGAGCGGGATACGCTCGCCGGGGTTGACAAGCACCAGTTCGCCGATCTGCACTTCGGCAGGGTCGATGACCGCAAACGCGCCGTCGCGCGCAACGCGCGCGGTATCCGGCCTTAGCCCGACCGCGGCGCGGATGCTCCGGCGGGAACGGCCCACCGCCATATCCTGAAAATATTCGCCCACGCGGTAAAACAACATCACGGCGACAGCCTCGTCATAATCGCCCAGGATCAAAGCGCCAATCGTCGCAACGCCCATCAAAAAGCTTTCGCCAAACACCTGCCCGCGCAGGATATCTTTGCCCGCCTGTAACAGCACCGGCGCGCCAAGCAGCGCATAGGCCGCAAGGTTCAGCAGGAGGTGGACTATCCCTTCCGTAAAGAACGCGCCCACAAACAGCACCGCGCCAACCGCGATAGGCAGCCACAGCTTCCACGGTTCTTCCGCTTCCGCCCCATGTTCATGGCTGTGCCCGCAGCTTGCGCAGGAGGCGCAGCAGCCGTCCTCTTCCTCCGCATGCGTGTGGTCATGGCTGTGCGCATGTCCGTCTTCCCTTACTGCACAGGCGCCGCCGCATTCCTGAGCGTCTTTCATCCATTCCTCTTCCATACCGTGTACTGTGTTCCGTTCAACCTCTGCGCCGTTCATTGCTGCGCCTCCTCTTCAAACTTTTGAAACTGGCAAACCTTACATGGGATGAGGTTTCCGCTTGTGATGTCATGCAGCAGGTGCCTCACCATATGTCCGGTACGGGTATCACTGATGGAATAGACGGCGCGCTTGCCGGTCTTTTTAAAGCGCACCACGCCGCATTGCCTTAGCGTTCGCAGATGGTGGGAGACGGCAGGCTGACTCATGCCAAGAATATCCGCCATTTCGCACACGCACATATCCTCCAGGGCAAGCATGGATAAAAGCCTGACGCGCGTAGAGTCGCTCAGCTGCTGAAAAATCTCCGCTGCATCCACCGCCGCGTCTTCATCCGGAATATTGTCCAGAATAAAGCGCTCATGTGCCGCATCAATATGCTCTGTCTGGCAGACGGGAAAAGTCCGTTTCTCCATGGTTTCCCTCCATCATTCTATCAACATATAAACATATAAGCGATTGTTTATATGTATTATATACCCTTGCGTATCCAATTGCAACTCATCCGCTTGGATTTTATAGCATAAAAAAGCCGCCCAAGGGCGGCTAACAGCATCATACTATTAGATCTCAGCTCAACGCTTCCCAATCCGGCACATCCTCACAGCCTGCACGGCGGAGCGCATCAAGAAAGGTCTGTGGCGGCGGCGCAAAAAAGCGCATCTCCTCTCCCGTGCGCGGATGCTTGAGCGTCAGGCGGTAAGCGTGGAGCGCCTGCCCGGAAAGATTCAGCTTTGGCTTTGCGGTGCCGTAGGCCGGATCCCCTGCGACGGGATGCTTAGCATGCGCCATGTGCACGCGGATCTGATGCGTGCGCCCTGTTTCAAGCGCCGCTTCAATGAGCGTAAACTGCCCCATGCGCCTTATCACCCGCCAGTGCGTAACGGCCTCGCGGCCATTTTTGACGACGGCCATGCGCTTGCGGTCCACCGGGTGGCGGCCTACGGGCGCGTCTATGGTTCCCGCATCCTCCTTGAAATTGCCCTCTACAATGGCAAGATACTTGCGCCGCGCAGTATGCGCCTTGATCTGCGCACAAAGGCTGGCGTGCGCAAGATCATTCTTCGCCACCACCAGAAGGCCTGACGTCATTTTATCGATGCGGTGGACGATCCCCGGGCGGAGCACGCCGCCGATGCCGGAAAGGTCGTTTATGGCATAGAGAAGCGCGTTGACCAAAGTGCCGGTTTCATTGCCGGGCGCGGGATGCACCACCATCCCCTGGGGCTTATTGACCACGCAGATATCCGCATCCTGATAGATGATAGCAAGCGGGATATCCTCGGGCGCAACATCCAAAAGCTCCGGCGGTTCCATGCGCAAAAGCACGGTTTCCCCCATCCGGAGCTTATAATTCGCCTTGCGGACTTGTCCTGAAACCAGCACCGACTCTTCCTGAATCAGGCGCTGGATGCGGGCGCGGCTTTCCCCGCTCACACGGGACAAAAACACGTCCAGCCGTTCGTCCTTCATATCCGCAATATATTCAGTTTCGAGATAGCTGTCAAACGCTTCCAAGCGGCCCTCCGGCACTACTTCTGCCCTTCGTGCTCCTCCGTGCTCTGTTCCGGTTCCATATCTGCGGCAGTTTCGTCCGCATTTTCCTCTGCGGATTGTTCTTTCCCCGCTTCGCCCGCCTTTATAGGCTTTGCGTCAAGGCTTTCCACCACCTGCCTGCCCTTGCCGAAAAACACGTCCAGCGCAAGCAACGCCGCGCCGATAGAAACGGCGGTGTCCGCCACATTGAATATTGCGAAATTGATAAACGCAAATTCAAACATGTCCCGCACATAGCCCAGTACCACGCGGTCAATGAGGTTGCCCAAGGCCCCGGCGAGAATCAGCGCAAGGGTGATGCGCATGAATGTGTGCAGGCGCGGCCTGAATTTCACCAATACCCAGGCAAGCAGCAGTGCCGCAATGGAAGAAAACACGATCAATAGCCATGTGCCGCTTGAGAGCATGCCGAACGCGGCGCCCGTATTGTGCGCGCTGGTCAGGTGGAATACGCCCCCCCACAGGTGCACGCTCGTGCCAAGTGGCATCAGGTACAAATCGGTCAGATACTTTACAAGCTGGTCCAGCCCGACAACAAGCAGGACGATGATGGTTTCGAGCATACTACCCCCGCATCACTTTGTTAAAACAAAACCCAGTATAGCATATAGAAGAACGCAAGGCAAAGATCATCCCGCCTGCTGCATGTACCACTCACTCACCGTACGGAAAATATCCGTACCGCGGACAGTTGCAATGCCGCGGATGTCTCCGCCGTAAACGATGCTGCTCATCCGAAAATACAGCATAATAAACGGCAGCTCCTGTACAAACTGCTGCTGCAGCTTTGCGTGCGCCTCACGCATGCCGTTTTCATCCGCCGCCGCGGAAGCCGCCGAAAGGAGCGCATCCCAGTTCCCGGAGATATTTCCATAGTTGCGCGCGCCGCCGGACGCAAGGTAGGGCGCCAGGTTGCCGCTCGCTTCCATTTGAAACCCGGCGAGCGCAAGGTCAAATTCCCTGTTTACAAGCTTCTGTTCAAATTCCCCATTCGCCTGCTCGATGCTAAGCTTTGCGGTGACGACTTCCACCTCAATGCCCGCGCTTAATAGCTGGGCAGCAAGGAGCGCCGCAGCATTCTTGCGGTAGGTGCTCTCTGTGCTGTCGTTGACAAGCAGCTTCAAATGGAGCGGCCTTGTGCCCTGCTGCAAAATGCCGTCCCCGTCTTCATCCGTCCATCCGGCACTGTTTAAAAGCTGCTCCGCCTTTTCAAGATCATGGTCATAAATCTTTGTGGTCGCATCATACAAAAACGAATCCGGCGGTACGGGCACATCGCATACGGTAGCGCGGTTCATGTAGACGTTGGAGACAAGCGCGCTCCTGTCGAGCGCATAGGCGATCGCCTTTCTCACATCTGCATTGCGCAATATGTCGCTGTTATGGTTCACCAGAAGGACTTCCGCCTCCTGCGTCATGACGTCTAGCACATTGGTAGCGCCCTCTTCGCGGTATTTGCCAGCGGAGACGGTCTTTGTGGGCACCATGTTGAGCTGCCCCGCCTCATAGGAGTCAAGCGCGACATCGTTGCTTTCGCGCGAAAGGCACTCGATTGTATTGATATACGGCGTTTGCTTCCACCAGCGGCTGTTTGCCGTCAGTTCCACAGACATCTCAGAACTGTCCGTTACCTGATAGGGGCCTGTTCCATTCAGTTCATTGGGCGTCTGCGAGCAAATCACAGGGAAGGTGAGCGAATAGAGCGCCGCCATCCCCGGCTTTTTCATAGTGATGCGCACGGTGTTTTCATCGGCCTGCTCATACGCTTCAATGGCCTGGGCCGCAAGGCTATAATAGGAGCCATTGCCCATGAGCGTCAGCTGCCCCAGGGTATAGAGCACATCCGCAGCCGTCAGCATGCCGCCTTTATGCCACATGACGTTTTTCCGAAGCTGTATCGTCCAAACGCGCCCGGTATCGTCGCTGCTCCACTTTTCCGCGAGAGAAGGGATGATGCGGTTACTGGAATCGCACCGTAAGAGCGGCTCATACACAAGCGCATACATATTGCGCATTTCTTCCGTATTGACCGTGAGTGGATTGTAGGACGCGCCGCCCTCACTGCGGAAGGGGTTTCGCGGGATGGGGATGCGCAGCGTTCCGCCGGCGACGGGCTGCGGCTCAGGCGTTGCGGTCGGCATCGCAATGGGCGTTGCGGCCGGCTCCGGCGTATTCTTCGCCCCGCAGCCGGTGAGCAGCAGCACGGCTGCGATCACGCTAGAAAGCGTCCGGATAAAGTGTCTTGTATTTTTCATATGCACGCTGCACCTTTTCCACATACTGTTCCGTTTCCGCAAAGGGGATATTCTTGAGCTGTCCCTCTTGCGAAACATCTGGGTCCTTCTTCCATTTGTCCACATTGCCGTGGCCCGCATTGTAAGCCGCCAAAGCGGAAGGGCGGTCCTGCGCATACCGGTCAAGCACGAAGCGCAGATACCAGCAGCCCAGACGGATGTTATACCGCGGTACCTTGAGCTGCTCGGGATTGTATCCCGTAAGCTTGAGCTTCCCTGCAATCCATTCCCCGGTATCCGGCATGATCTGCATCAGGCCCACAGCGCCCGCTGCGCTCACAGCTGTGGCGCGGTTGGAGCTTTCGCAGTGGATCATGGCCGCAACAAGATACGGGTCGAGCGCAAACTCCTCAGCGCTCATTCCAATCTCCTCCGGATACAACAGCTTATAAGTGCGCTTTTCAAGCTCACGCCCGGCATAGAGGGCAATGCTCACCGCAAGCAGGAGCAACAGCGCCGCAAGCATCAGCCTGCCGCCTCTTTTCTTTTTGGGTTTTGGTTTGCGTTTTGCCTGTTCCAATTGGTTTCCTCTGTTCTGCGTCCTGCCGCCTGTGTCTATAAGGCGGCGTACAAGGCATCCACCTGCGCAAAAAGCGCGCCTTCCTCCGAAGAATTGTCAATGCGCTGCGTTGCAAACGCCCGTTTTTCTTCGTCCGGCATCTGGCGCTGGATGCGCGAAAGCGCGTCCAGCCTGCTGCAACGGTCCCGCTTCATAATGCGCCTGATGCGCGTCTCCTCGTCTGCCTCTACCAGCCAGACCGCATCCATATCCGCATGCATGCCGCTTTCAATCAACAGCGGCACGTCCCAGAATACAACCGCTTCGGGCGCCTGACGGCGGACCTCTTGTTCCTCCTGCAGCAATATACTGCGCACCATGGGATGGAGGATGGCGTTTACCGCCAGACGCTCCGAGTCCGAAGCGAATATGATTTTTGCAAGCGCGGGGCGGTCAAGCGCGCCGTCCGACATTAAAATGCCTGCGCCATAACGCGCTACAAGCAGCTTTAAGCCTTCCGTCCCCGGCTCCACCGCCTTGCGCGATGCGGCATCCGCATCCAGCACGATCGCTCCAAGCGCGCGAAGGTAAGCGGAAACGGTGGATTTCCCCGCGCCCATGCCGCCCGTAAGCCCGATGCGTTTGCCGGTCTGTTCACTCATTTCGTATCGTACCAGCTGTGCCCGCTTTTAACCTCCGCAACAAGCGGCACGGATAGCTGCATGGCGTTCTGCATACAGTCGCACACAATCTCGCTCACGCGGCATTCTTCCTCCGGCGGGCAGTCTAAAATCAGTTCGTCATGCACCTGCAGCACAAGGCGGCTTTTGAGATTCTCTTCGCGCAGCGCGTTGTCTACACGCACCATCGCGAGCTTGATGATATCCGCCGCCGTCCCCTGTATGGGCATATTCATCGCCACGCGTTCCCCAAAGGAGCGGGTGTTGTAATTGCTGCTCTTGAGTTCCGGAAGCTCACGCCGCCTGCCCAAAAGGGTCTTTACATAGCCATGCTCGCGGCCGCTTTCGATGCTGCCCTTCATATAGGAGCGCACGCCCGGGTAACGGTCCAGATACCGCTCGATATATTCGCCCGCACGCTTGCGGGTAATGCCAAGGTTGCGCGCAAGCCCAAAGTCCGAGATGCCGTAGACAATGCCGAAGTTAACGGCCTTTGCGGCGCTTCTTTGTTCCTGCGTGACATGCTCTGGCGTTGTACCAAACACCTCCGCGGCAGTCTTTAAATGGATATCCCCGCCTTCGCGGAAATTTTCCTGCATGGCCTCGTCCGCGCTGATGTGCGCGAGGAGCCTTAATTCGATCTGCGAATAATCGGCGCCCACGAGCATATTGCCTTCTGACGCAACAAACGCCTTGCGGATTTCCCTTCCCAGCGCTGTGCGCACGGGGATGTTCTGCAAGTTCGGCTCCGTGCTTGAAATGCGCCCGGTCGCTGCCACATTCTGGTTAAAGCTTGTATGTACACGGCCATCCTCCGGCGAGCGCACGGCAAGCAGGCCGTCGATAAACGTGCTTTTGAGCTTGGTCAAAAACCGATATTCCTGCACATGCGGCACGATGGGGTGCTGCTCCATGAGCGTCTCCAATACATCCGCATCCGTAGAGTACCCGGTCTTTGTCTTGCGCTGGGCCGGAAGCCCGATCTTATCAAACAAAATATAGCCAAGCTGTTTGGTGGAGAGGATGTTGAAGGGCTCTCCCGCAAGTTCATAAATCTCACCCGCAAGCTCGTCAATGCGGCGCTTAAACTGCGTGTCAAGATCCCGCAGGGTATCCTGGTCCACCCGGAAGCCCTGCTTTTCCATACGGAACAGAACGCCGATGAGCGGCCGCTCCACCGTTTCATACAGCGGCATCAGTTCCATCTCCTGCATTTCCTTCATCATACTGTTGCTGAGCGTGAACAGCATGCAGGCGTCCGGCTTATTGACATGCAGGCGCTCCTGGATGAGCGCTTCGAGTGAGGGCGCAGGCCGCGTCGCATTAATGAGATAGTCGGCGATCATGGCATCAAACCACAGGCCATTGAGCTTGATTCCCTGCCGGGAAAGCAGGTGCATCCACTTTTTTGCGTCAAACAGCAGCTTCTTTGGGCACTCCGCCCGAAAAAGGTCTTCGAGGGAGAGCAGCACCTCGCCCATATCAAGCCCGGGAGTCAGCAACGTCCCCGCAAGGCTCACGTGGTATTGCCTGCAGCCTTCCGCCGCAAGAAACAGCGCCTCCCCTTCCGCGTGGATCGCAAGATATTCCGCGTCCTTTAATTCTTTTACCGCGGCGTGCAGGGCGGACATATCCGAAAGCTCCACGGTTTCCCGCTTATGCTCCTTTTGCTCGGGTACAGCCGCAGAAGGTTCCTGCACGTTTGGCAGGCGGTTTGCAATTGCGTTTAGCTGCAGCGCGCGCAGGCGCGGCAGTGCCCCCGCCATTTTAGCAGGCACAAACGCGCTTTCCTGCAGGGTGACGGTCAGCGGCGCATCCGCATGGATGGTACCAAGACGATAGCTCATGCGCGCAAGCTCCGCGTTTTCCTTGACCTTTTCCCCGAGCTTGCCCTTGATCTCTCCCGCGTGGGCAAGCACTTCTTCAAGCGTGCCGTACTCCGCAAGCAGTTTGACGGCTGTCTTTTCCCCAACGCCGGGGATGCCCGGGATATTGTCCGAATTATCGCCCATGAGGCCTTTTAAATCCCGCATGCGGTCGGGCGTGAGACCATAGGCGGCAAGGAGTGCTTCCTTGTCCATCTCCTCTGTATCGGTAATGCCTTTTTTCGTCAAAAGCACATGCGTCCGGTCGGTAATCAGCTGCAGCGCATCCCTGTCCCCCGTTACCAGCAGGGAGGAAACACCCTCCTTTTCCGCCATACGCGAAAATGTACCCAAAATATCATCCGCCTCATACGTTTCACAGGTACAGACAGTGATGCCCATTTGCTGTAACAATTCCTGCAGCAGCGGAAACTGCGGCCTTAAATCTTCCGGCGTTTCCCGCCTGCCCGCCTTATACGCCTCATATTCCGTATGCCGGAACGTGGGGCCGTGCAGGTCAAACGCCACAACAAGATAATCCGGCTTCTTTTCCATCAGCTTTAAGAGCATGCTCAAAAAGCCGTGCACCGCTCCGGTGGGCGTGCCCTCCCTGCTCGTCATTGCAGGAAGCGCATAATAAGCGCGGTGCATCAAGCTGTTTCCGTCGATTGCGATGAGCAGTTTCTCTTTTTGCTGTTCCATGCCTCTCCCCCGTCGCCGTACACCGGCCCACTCAATTGTTTCCTTTGTGTAGGGTTCTTACTCCACGACGGCGTAAACCATCTGTGACCTGGGAACGCCGATTGTAACCGCTTCGCGCAGGATGGAGATTGCTTCCTCCACACGGCTTTCGTCATTGACGTAGAGCGTGCACACGGGCTCCTGTTGTCCCCCCGCATCGCCCAGACGCTTGTGCATCACAAGGCCCACCGCGTGGTCGATCGCATCCTCCTTGCGCGCACGGCCTGCGCCAAGGAGCTGCGCCGCAAGGCCGATCTTCGCGGCGTCCATTTCCTGAATGGTACCCGCGGCTTCAAGATACACCGGCACATGCCGCTTCACCCTGCACAGCTCATCAATTTTATGGAGATCAATATAGGAGGCGTCGCCACCCTGGGCGCGCACCATCTCCCTTAATTTCTCAAGCGCAGCACCCGAAGCCAACACGGCCCTGAGTTTTTCGCGCGCCTCCTGCTCCCCGTCTGCCAGGCCCGAAAGCCGCAGCATATGGGAGGCAAGCAGCATGCACACCTCATAGAGCGGGTCGCCCTCGGGCAGCTTTCCGCTCAAGAGCTCCACCGCCTCGCGCACTTCAAGCGCATTGCCTACGGCAAGGCCCAGCGGCTGGTTCATATCCGTAATCACGGCGACGACGCGCCGCCCTAAGTGCTTGCCGATCTCCACCATGGTGGCGGCAAGCGCCCTTGCGTCCTCCAACGTTTCCACAAACGCGCCGGTGCCGACCTTGACGTCGAGCACAATCGCATCCGCACCCGCAGCGAGCTTCTTGCTCATGACGCTCGATGCAATGAGCGGGATGCTCTTTACCGTACCCGTCACATCGCGCAGCGCATACAAAAGCTTATCCGCGGGCACGAGATTGCCCGTCTGCCCGATGACAGAGAGCCCCAGCTCCTTCACCTGCGCTTGAAAACGGTCCATGGGCTGCTCGATCACAAGGCCCGGAATGCTTTCGAGCTTATCGAGCGTGCCGCCCGTATGCCCAAGACCCCTGCCGGACATTTTGGCAACCTTGCCGCCGCACGCGGCAACAAGGGGCGCCACCACGAGCGTTGTCGTATCACCAACACCACCGGTAGAGTGTTTATCCACCTTGACGCCCGGGATATCCGAAAGCGTCACAACATCGCCTGAATGCATCATGGCCATGGTCAGATCCGCCGTTTCGCGGCCATCCATGCCGGAATAGCACACCGCCATTAAAAACGCGGACATCTGGTAATCCGCCACTTCGCCCTTGACAAAGCCCTCAATGAGAAACTTGATCTCTTCACCGGTAAGCGCATGCCCTTCCCGTTTCTTCATAATCAAATCCACAGCGCGCATGGATGCTTCCCCCTTATGTCTTGGTTTTTATAAAATCCTGCACTCGGGCTAAAAAGGCCGCCACGCGCGCGTTTGCTGCGGACAGCCTTCAAGTTCTTTTTATTGTACCATACCCGTTTGTAGGCGTGCAAGGACGGGGCTTTCCCGGTTTGTAAACAAGTTAAAAATTCCCCTGCAGGTGCTGCAGGGGAATTGGGGGATCTATTTATGGAGGAATCGTCTAAAGTACCGTCTGGTGTTTGATAAACGTCCCGTTTTGAAGTTCCGAAAATGCCTGACGCAATTCCTGCTGCGTATTCATCACGATCGGCCCGCCCCAAGCGATGGGTTCCCGTAGCGGCGGTGCGCTAAAGAGCGCAAATCGCACGCCTGTATCGAGTGCTCTTACCGTGACGCAATCTCCTTCGCCAAGCAATGCTGCGGTCTTTGTTGAGACCGTCTTGTCTTTTATACGCAAGCCCCCTTCCAACAGAAAAAGGAATGCGGTCTCGCCTGCCTTTGCAGGCAAGGTCAATGTCCCGTTTGGTGCGAGCACCACATCGAGAAGCGCCGCTTGCAGATGGTGCGGGGTGACGCCTTTGACGCCTTTATATTCACCCGCCACAATACGCACGGTGGACCCTTCCTGCCGGACTGCGGGGATCATATCCGGCGTAATATCGAAATACTTCGGCTCCGCCATCTTCTCCGTGCTCCGCATGTTCAGCCAAAGCTGGAAACCAAACATCCTGAACCCGGGCTTGGGCATTTCCTGGTGTAAAATACCGCTTCCGGCTGTCATCCATTGGCTTGCGCCCGAGGAAATGACGCCTTTGTTGCCAAGGCTGTCCTGATGTTCCATTTCGCCTTCGATCAGGTAAGTGATCGTTTCAATCCCTCTGTGCGGATGTGTGGGAAACCCCTTCACATAATCCTCCGGATCCGTTGAGTCAAAGGAGTCCAGCATCAGAAAAGGATCGAACGCCTCCACCTCGTTATGCGCGAGCACCCGGGTAAGCCGTACACCTGCTCCATCTACCGCGGCGCGTCCCTGAACTGCGAATTCCAACTCTCGTTCCTGCAAGGGTATCACCTTCCTTCATCCGTGGCGAACGCCACCTGATGTTCTGCTGTTGGTTCATACAAGGGTATCACCTCTTTCGTAAGGCTAACCGTCCACCGGTATTTTTAATATACCCGGCTGCTGGGTGATGAAACAGCCGCCTCTGTCCGGCCCGTTCAAATTCACGTTCCGTTTTCTTCCAAATGACGCCATACTCCTGACAATCGATTCCTGTAGGGAAGGCGGTAAAACGATGGATCTTGATGTACTTGCCTTGCGCGGAAAAACAGAGCCCGAAGCCTATGCAGAAACGCTGACCCGCGAAGCCCTCTCTTCTCTTGTCCCGTTGTTTCAGGAAAAGGACGATGTGCTCCGATATGCGGCGTTTTTAACACTTGTGCGCGCAGCCGGACAACACCCGACGTGTTTGCCTACTGGGACATATTCAGCGAGAAACTTGCAGATGGGGATTCCTGACGGAGTATTGGGCTCTGTTGATTGCCCACAACGTCAAGTGGGATACAGCGGGATTATTTGAAAGCGTATTGAAAAATTATATGTCCTGCTGCAACGATCATTCCTTTGTAACGCGCAGACAGGCGATCAACAACATTCCCTGTGGGCGCCCTATGCGCAAAAGCATCTCCGCCCGCCGCACAAATGCTCATGGAGATCGATGTTGCCGCCTGCAAGGAGACACAGCGCAAACTGCTGCTGCAGGACATTTGTTTTGCGCTGGTTGAACTGCAGCGGTTCTTAAAAGATGCGCGGGGTATCCTCGTATCTCCACCGTGCGGTCACCGGGGGAATTTTGGATAAAAAAGCGGCAAAGCGCCTGATGGACGCCTTGCCGTAAGAAAATCCTTCTCCGGATCGCTTTTTACCTCAACAACGTGGTCTGTTCGGAAAAGCTCATATCCAGCATGCGCTGCGTAAACTCACGCTTAAAGAGGCTGCTCATGGGCGCGCGGTCATGAATGACCTTGACGGACTGCGCAAACATGGGCGCCGCGGAAATGAGTTTGATCTTAGAGGAGTTCGCCGCTTCCGGGCAGTCCACCGTATCGGTGGAAATCAGCACCTCAATGGGGCTGCTCTCAATTTTCGCAATGCCCTTGGCGTTTAGTACATTGTGGGAGAGCGCCGCAAAGATGCGGTTTGCTCCCTTATCCTTAAGCCCAAGCGCGATATCGATGAGTGTGCCGCCGGAAATCGAGAAATCGTCCACAATCAGGCAGTTCTTGCCCTTGACTTCGCCGATGATCTCAAGCACTTTGGCGTTTTCGTCATGACCGGAGCGCATTTTATCGCCGATGGCGACCGGGCGGCCCAGCTCGCTTGCAAACTGGCGTGCGCGCTTTGCAAAGCCCGCGTCCGGGGAGACGACGACAAGATCGTCATCCACCAGGCCAAGACGCCTGACATACTCGCAGAGCAGGGGCTGCGCATACAGATGATCAACCGGCTTTTTGAAGAAGCCCTGCACCTGCGGGCTGTGAAGATCCATTGTAATCACACGGTCCGCGCCCGCAAGCTCAATGCTTTCTGCACATACGCGCGCACGGATGGAAACACGGGGCTCGTCCTTCTTATCGCCTTTGGCATAGCTGAAATAAGGAATAATTGCCGTGACGGAGTCGGCGCTGGCGCGCCTGAACGCATCAATCCAGAACAACAGTTCAACAAACTCATCGTTGGGGTTTCTGCCTATGGGCTGTACAATGTATACGTCCTTATCACGTATGGATTCATTGATGCGTACGAATGTATTGCCCTCAGAAAATATGATCGTTTCCGAATCGCCCAACTGTGTACCAAGATATGCACACATCTTCTTTGCAAACGGAATGCCGCTGCGCCCTGCGAATATCTTGATGGATCCCCCGCTTGAATACATTTCGGCTAATCTCCCTTTTCTTTACTGGACCAAAATTGTTCTTTCTGTATCAAACACCTCATGAACGGAAAACGCCCAATTGCGCCATATTCCGCCCATGCCCTTGGGTATTATAGCAGGATTACTGCGGATGGGCAACCGCTGCGGAACGTGAAAAATAAGTTCCTCTAATAGTGTACCTGTTCACTATGCCTTTCCCGGAAAAACGCTGCCGTGCGTTCAAGGCAGGGAACATCCCTCCACGAACAGCCAAGCGGCGTACCTTCCCGGTTTTTACCGTGGTAATCACTTCCGCAGGTCACCATTAGCCCATATTGCGCCGCAAGGCTTTGAAATAACTCGGTCTGCCCAATGGTGGAGGCGGGATAGTACGCCTCAATCCCCATCAGCCCAAGCTCCGCAAGCTCAGCAACAAGCCTGTGTGGATTCTGGTGAATGTGGCAGGGATGCGCCAGCACGGGAATGCCGTTTGCGCCGCGCAGAAGCGCGATTACTTCCTTTGGCGTAAAGCGCTGCTCCTGAAAATGTGCCGGGGCGCCCACATTCAAAAACTTCCGGAACGCATCCGTAATGCTCTCTGCGTACCCTTCGTCCCGCAGGGCCACGGCAATGTGCATGCGCGTTTCCGTACCTCCGCTTGTCACTTCCTTCACCCTGTCCCGTACGTCGCAGCCAATCTCTTTGAGCTTATTTAAAATCTTGCTGTTGCGCTGCTGCCGCTTGCGCCTGCTTTCCGCCATGGCTTCCTGCAGGCGTTCATTCTCTATATCGATATCAAGGCCCAAAATATGAAGCTCAAACGGACTTTCATTGTCCATTTCTATTCCGGGCAGCACAAGGATACGCTGTTGCGCGCCGGCTGCCACCGCTTCCGGTACACCGGAAAACGTATCATGATCCGTCAGCGCCAGAATGCCGATGCTTGCTCTTGCTGCCATCCGCACAATTTCCGTCGGCGTGGAGGTACCGTCTGAAAACGTACTGTGGCTGTGAAGATCCATACGGAAGCTCATTTTATCTTCGCCTCTGTCTTTTGCATGAACCGTTCCGCATCCACAACAAAGCGCTGATGGTCGGCAACAGCGATGCTGCCCGCCTCATCAAACGCTTCGATCCGGAAGGTCAATGCGCGTCCCTCCACCGCCACAAGCTCCGCTTCGGCCCATGCGCGCATATGCAGCGGCGTTGCCGCATTGTGCCGGATATCGATACGGGTTCCCACGGTTGTCTTGCCGTGCTCCATCGCGCCTTCCACCGCGGCGCAGGCCGCCTGTTCCATCAGCGCCACGAGGCGCGGCGTCGACAGTACGGGCAACAGGCCGCTGCCCAAAGCCAGCGCGGTATCCGCATGGGCCACCACAAGTTCCGCTTTGCCTGCCATTCCATTTTGAAGCTGCATGTCTATTCTCCCCGAAAAAGGGCCGCCCATCGCACAATTGTGCAGCGGCGGCCCGGCTTTTTTCTGTTACGGTACCGCATCCATCGCGTTTTCCTTTCGGCGTACGCCTTTAGGAATATGCGTTACGGCACATCATCTACAATATCGGTCTTCGGCTCCTCCACAACGGCATCGTCCGCTTTTTCCTTCTTGCCCGTGTCTTCGCCTTTATAGATCCGCTCAAATACCGTCCCGTCGATGCGTTCCTTTTCGATCAGCGCATCCGCCACCCGATCAAGCGCCGCCATATCTTCCTCAATGCAGACCCGGGCACGCCCGAACTGCTCCTCGATGATGCGGCGTATTTCCGCATCGATACGGCTTGCAATTTCTTCTGAGAAGTTTCTCTGGTGTCCCCAGTCCTTGGCGATAAACACTTCCGCCTGGCCGCCTAAGAACACGGGGCCAATCGCATCCGTCATGCCATATTCCACGACCATCTTGCGGGCCATGTCCGTCGCGCGCTGCAGGTCGTTGTATGCGCCGGTGCTGATATCGCCAAGGCGCACGGTTTCCGCAACGCGGCCGCCCAGCAGCATGGCGATTTCATCCTCCAGCTTGCTCTTAGTCACGTGGGACTTATCCTCCTTGGGGAGGGTCATAGTATAGCCTGCCGCCATACCGCGCGGGATGATGGAAACCTCATGCACGGGATCGCAATGCGGAAGCTTCAGCGCGACAATCGCATGCCCCGTCTCGTGGATGGCGGTAATGCGCTTGTCTTCTTCCGTGATGACGCGACTCTTCTTTTCGGGTCCGACGACCACGCGGGTGATGGCTTCTTCAAGCTCCACCATGGTGATGGTCTTTTTATTGACGCGCGCCGTCAAAATGGCTGCCTCGTTGAGCACGTTCTCCAGATCCGCGCCCGTAAAGCCTGGGGTGCGCTTCGCCAATACGGAAAGCTCCACTTCCGGCGCAAGCGGCTTGTTGCGCGCATGTACGCGCAAGATCGCTTCGCGGCCCTTTACATCCGGATAATTGACGGTGATCTGCCTGTCAAACCGGCCGGGACGCAGCAGTGCAGGGTCCAGGATATCCGGGCGGTTGGTCGCGGCCAATACAATAATGCCCTCGTTCACGGCAAAGCCGTCCATTTCCACAAGCAGCTGGTTGAGCGTCTGCTCACGCTCATCATGGCCGCCGCCCATGCCTGCGCCGCGCTGGCGGCCTACGGCGTCGATTTCATCAATAAATACAACGGCGGGCGTGCTCTTCTTTGCGGTATTGAATAGGTCGCGTACGCGTGACGCGCCAACGCCTACAAACATCTCCACGAAATCCGAACCGGAAATCGAGAAGAAAGGCGCCTTTGCTTCTCCCGCAACGGCCTTTGCAAGCAGCGTCTTGCCTGTACCCGGAGGGCCGACAAGCAGCACACCCTTGGGGATGCGCGCGCCGATTTCATTGAAGCGCTTGGGATCACGCATGAACTCAACGACTTCCTTGAGTTCCTCTTTCTCTTCGTCAGCCCCCGCCACGTCGTCAAACGTGACCTTATTCTGGCCGTCCGTCTGCACGCGCGCGCGCGACTTTCCAAAGCTCATCACCTTGTTGCCGCCGCCCTGCTGCTGCATCATGAAATAATAGAAGATGCCAAGCGCCCCAAACAGAATAATGTAAGGCAGGATCATCTCCCAGAAAGAAGGATCGGGGGGAACTTTCGGATTATAGTCAAACGGATAATCCAGCACCGTCACTTTTTCCGGCGTAAGCTCCGGCTTGAGCTGCGCGGTAATGATGGCCATTTCCCGTGTGAACACGTCCACGGAAGGCACGACCACGCTAAAATCCGAGCGGGAAGGAAGCTGTTCCTTTTTATAGCTGCTGCCGGCATAAATGCCTACAAATTCACGGTTGGTCGCCTGTACCGCAGCCACCTTTCCTTCCCGGACAGCCTGCATAAACTCGCTATATTCGAGTACCTGAGACGATGCCCCAACGGGATCGAGGTTGGTTGCCATCAGAATAATCCCAATGAGTATGATGACATATATCAGCGGCGTACGAAAATTTCTTCTCACTTACCCTATCCTCCTGAGGCCATCCGCCTTGCGGCCGCCCCATAAAAATGCATTACAACAACGGCTGGAAGCCCGCTGCCATTTGAATAGTTTATCACACCGGCCGCCGCTGTTCAATCATGGCAATTTGGAAAAGTCGTCGAAAATACGGCGCCGCTGTGAATTATGCGGACGGAAAATTCGTATTTACTTTGTGTAAACCTCGGGTTTCAATACGCCGACATAGGGCAAATGCCTGTAGCGGCCGATGTAATCAAGCCCAAAGCCCACAACAAACTTATTGGGGATGATAAAGCCCCAATAGTCCGGCGTAATGTCACATTCCCTGCGTTCGGGCTTGTCGAGCAGGCAGACGATGCGCATGCTTGCAGGGTTGCGGGACTCAAGAAGATTGGTCAGATAGTTAAGCGTGAGGCCGCTGTCCATAATATCTTCAACGATCAGGACGTGCTTGCCGGTAATGCTCATATCCGTATCCTTTGCAATCCGCACGATGCCGGATGTCTTCTCGCCGTCCCCGTAGCTGGAAATGGACATGAAATCCATCTGGCACTGCACCGTAAGATTGCGCGCAAGATCGGAAAAGAACATGATGGCGCCTTTGAGGATGCACAAAAGAACAACCTCTTTCCCTTCGTAGTCCTTGGAAATCTGCGTCGCCAACTCCTTGACGCGATCCTGAATCACATCGTAATCGAGTAAAATCTCCGCCATGTCCTCACGAAACTGTGCACACATAAAACCGCACCCTCCTATTATGTAACTTTTCTTATATCAGATACAAACTGCAATTCCTATTGCCGCTTGCAGATGAACCTTGTTAAAACCGCTTTTTTAACGCTGTTCCGGTGAAAATACTACCCGCAGAATGCGCTGCGTACCCTCGCTGACGCGTACGGCGTCCGCGATGGTCCCGCCCGGAAAAAACAGCACGTCCTGCCCGGAAGCAATGAGCGGCAGCTCCCGCATGGCCGGAAGAGCCTTTTTATCAATCAGGTACTCTTTGAGCTTGCGCCCGCCGGGCGCGCCCAACGGATGAAACCTGTCCCCGGGAATTCGCCTTCTCACCATTGCGTTCGGGGGCAGCTTGTCCGCATCCATGTAAGCGGTAAACCCTTCTTCCGGCTGCATAGCGTCCACAAATGCCGTGTGATAGCTGCCGAGAGGTGTCTTCGTTTCCCCCGGCCAAACAAAGCGCGTTTCAAACGCTTCCTCTTCACCCTGGCGCGGCCGTTCGATCACAAGCGCCTCATAGCTTGCCCGCGCTTCCATGCCGCTTGGAAGCGCCACGCGCGCGCCGGTGCGTGCCGTCAAAAGGCCGCAAACGCGCAGTATCCAGCTGTGGCTCATATTGTAAAGCGCACCCTCCCGTTCCAGCGCGAGGCGGATTGCCCTCGTCTTAATCGGCGCAGGCAGCGCCGCAAGCGTTTCGCGTTTATAACCGCCCTGCATAAGCGCGGCCTCACCAAGGCGTTTCCCGGCTTCCAAGCTAAGATATTCCTCGTCCTGTAAAAGCAGCCCCGCCATGCGGGACATCCCTTCGGCAATGGACGGATTGAACTCCTTTTGCAAAAACGGGAGCAGTTCCAAGCGGATCCGGTTCCGGAGGCAGCCAGGCTCCAGATTGGTTTCATCCACCCGATATGAAAGACCGTTCTCTTTTATATAGGAAAGCACCGCTTCACGGGAAACGAGGAGCAATGGACGGAATACATCACCTGACACCGCCCGCATGCCGCACAGCCCCGAAAGCCCCGCGCCGCGCAGCAGGTGCAGCAGCACAGTTTCCGCCTGATCGTCCATATGGTGCGCCGTCACGATCCATCGGGCGTTGCAGGCGCTTTTCGCTTCCCGCAGGAAGGCATACCGCGCGTTCCTTGCCGTTTCTTCCACGGTCTGTCCGGTACTTCGGCACAATGAAGGCACATCCACCCGCGTTTCAAACAGCGGGACATCCCATGCCGTACACAGCGTCCTTACGAATGCGGCGTCCTCTGCCGAGGTTTCCCGGATACCGTGATCGACATGCGCGGCAGAGAGATTTTTTACCCTGCCTGCTGCGCGCAGACCTACGAGCATATGGAAAAGCGCAACCGAATCCGCCCCGCCTGATACAGCGACAAGCAGGCCGTCCTCCTTTACTATGCTGTTGGCCGCAATGGCGGCTTCCACCTGTGCCGTACAGCCGTCGCGTTCCATATAAAGTTATGATACGCGTTTGACCCGCGTTTGACAAGACTCGCGCGCATTTTGACCCTTGGCCCGGCGCAGCATGCCTCATCCCCCATAAGCAATTACTATAGCACGCACCAAAGTTAGCATTTGCTAACATTTGTGTGCCAGTTTTTTTTATGTAGAATTGACAACCATGCATTGGGATGCTAAACTTCTCTTGGTAGAGGTTAGTATGTGCTAACCATTTTCCAACCCTAACGGTTAGGAGTTTCTAACTACAATTCGTTCCAGGTATGCTCGCGCATGCGCAGCATGCCATTTAAAACTCAGGGAGGAGTGATCATGATGCCGCTTTCCATGGCGCAAGCAGGGGAGAAAAATTACATTAAAAAGATCACAGGCAACGATGAGGTAAGGCAGCACCTTGCAAATCTTGGCTTTGTTGTCGGTGGCTGCGTGACGGTCGTCTCCAAAGTTGCAGGCGGAAATATGATACTCAACATCAAGGATACCCGTATTGCTCTAGGCCAGAGCATGACGAATAGAATTATGGTGTAGGAGGAAAAGGCGGCATGAAAACGCTTCGCAACGCAAAGCTGGGCGAAACCGTAACGGTTGTCAAGCTGCACGGGGAAGGCCCCGTAAAGCGCAGGATCATGGACATGGGGATTACCAAGGGAGTGGATATTTTTGTACGTAAGGTTGCACCGCTTGGCGATCCGATTGAGGTCAATGTAAGAAGCTATGAGCTTTCCATCCGCAAGGCGGACGCAGAAATGATTGAGGTCAGTTAAAGCAGCCTCTTGGGGCTGCACATTTTAAGACCAGGGGTTAGAAATAGCTAACCATGATTTGTTTTTAGGAGGGGTGGCAAATGTCTATCAAAATCGCGCTTGCGGGGAACCCGAATTCCGGCAAGACGACCATGTTCAACGATCTGACAGGCAGCTCGCAATATGTGGGCAACTGGCCGGGCGTCACGGTTGAGAAAAAAGAGGGGAAACTCAAAGGGCGCAAGGACGTTATCATTCAGGACCTGCCGGGCATCTATTCCCTTTCTCCCTATACGCTCGAGGAAGTGGTCTCCCGTAATTATCTGATCAATGAAAAACCGGACGCAATCATCAATATTGTAGATAGTTCCAATATCGAGCGTAACCTGTACCTGACAACGCAGCTTGTGGAGCTTGGCCTCCCCGTTGTGATCGCGCTCAACATGATCGACGTTGTACGCAAAAACGGTGACGTCATCGATATGAAGAAGCTGAGCGAAGCGCTCGGGTGTGAGATTGTGGAAACCTCCGCACTCAAGGGCCTTGGCACAAAGGAAGTAGCCGAACGCGCCGTGGCGCTGGCCCAGAAACAGCAGAACGCCGAACCGCTGCACACGTTTGGCGGTACGGTAGAGCACGCCATCGCACACATTGAAGACCTCATCCGCGCTCTTGTGGACGGTAAGCTTTTGCGCTGGTTCTCCATCAAGCTGTTTGAGCGCGATGAAAAGGTGCGCACACAGCTCAAGCTGACAGGCGATATTGAAGCGAAGCTCGAAAAGATCATTGCCGACTGCGAAGCGGAGCTTGATGACGACAGCGAAAGCATCATCACCAACGAGCGCTATTCCTACATCAGCAAGCTGATGGACGCCTGCGTGAAGAAGCACCGCCCCGCCGGCAATATGACGGTTTCGGATAAGATCGACCGCATTGTGACCAATCGGATACTCGCGCTGCCCATCTTCATCCTCGTTATGGGGATTGTGTATTATATCTCCGTCTCCACCGTTGGCGATTGGGCGACGGGTTGGGTAAACGACAGCCTGTTTGGCGAAATCATCCCTCCCGCGGTTGACGGCCTGCTCGCTTCCTGGGGTACGGCTGCCTGGCTGCACTCCCTGATCCTTGACGGCATCATCGGCGGCGTAGGCGCAGTCTTAGGCTTCCTGCCGCAGATGCTCGTGCTGTTCTTCTTCCTGGCAATCCTGGAAGACTGCGGCTACATGGCGCGCATCGCGTTCATTATGGATCGTATCTTCCGTAAATTCGGCCTTTCCGGCAAATCCTTCATCCCCATCCTGATCGGTACGGGCTGCGGGGTACCGGGCATCATGGCCTCGCGTACGATTGAAAACGAAAGCGACCGCAGGATGACCATCATCACCACCACCTTCATCCCCTGTGGCGCAAAGCTGCCCATTATCGCACTGATTGCGGGCGCGCTGTTCAACAATGCGGGCTGGGTCGCCACCTCCGCGTACTTCCTCGGCATCGCGGCCATCATCAGTTCCGGCATCATCCTCAAGAAATTCAAGGCATTCGCGGGCGATCCCGCGCCGTTCGTCATGGAACTGCCCACCTACCATGTGCCGGGCGTCAAGGGCGTGCTCATCCACATGTGGGACCGCGCAAAATCGTTTGTGGAAAAAGCGGGCACCATCATCTTCATCTCCGCGATCATTGTCTGGTTCCTGAGTTCCTTTGACTGGTCCATCCAGATGGTGGATACGGCGGATTCCATGCTCTCCTCCCTCGGCCGCGTGATCGCTCCCATATTCGCGCCGCTTGGCTTTGGCACCTGGGAAGCAAGCGTCGCCACCCTTACCGGCCTTGTCGCAAAGGAAAACCTCGTCGGCACGTTCGGTATCCTCTACGGCTTCGCCGAGGTTGCCGAGGACGGTGTAGAGTACTGGGCAAGACTGCAGGCCGCCTTTACGCCGCTTGCCGCCTATTCTCTGCTGGTATTCAACCTTCTGTGCGCACCCTGCTTTGCCGCGATGGGCGCCATCAAGCGCGAAATGGGCAGCGGCAAGCTGACCTGGTTTGCGATCGGTTACCAGACCATATTCGCCTATATCGTGGCGCTTGCCATCTTCCAGATCGGCTCCCTGATTACAACAGGCGTGTTCACGCTGGGAAGCTTTGCGGGTCTCTTGGTTACAGCAGCATTCTGTTACCTCCTGTTCCGCCGCAATCCCGCCGACAAGCGCCTCAAAGTTCATGAAACAAAAGCGGAAAGAGCCGTATAATGTAGCACCGGCGTTGCCGGAACGGATCGTCAATTGTACACCGTGCATCCTGAAGGAGGGATTTTTATGCTGGCAACCATACTCATTAGCCTGGGTCTTGTTGCACTCGTTGCGCTTGTAGTTCTCAACATGGTCAAGAAGCGCAGGCGGGCTAAGGAAACCGGCGGCTGCGGCGGTTGTCCCGGCTGCTCTTCCGGCTGCGATCACTGCCATTAACCGGTGGCTTCGGCCGCGCCTGGGACCTAAGACAGGCGCGGCCCTTGCCCTATTTTATAGACAGGACAGGATGTGTGGACCATGGAGCTTTCCAATGCAAAAATCAAATATCTGCTGATCATCTCAAAGCTTGTGGAGCTTAAGGGCGAGGCGCGCTCGGTGGATATTGCCATTGAGCTTGGCGTAGCGCGGCCTTCCGTATGCCGTATGCTCAAAACCCTCGCGGATATGGGATTGATTGAGAAGCAGCCGCGCCAGACGGTAAAGCTGACCCAGACGGGGCGGGATATCTCAAGCTGCTACCTTGCGCAGTACAAGCAGATCTATCCGTTTTTCAAGCAATTTGCAAACCTCTCCGCTTTTGACGCGGAAGAATGCGCGCTTGCCATCCTTGGCAATCTTTCGCAGCGCTGCATAGACAGCCTTTGCTTGGGCATTGAAAACAGCGCCCGGGAAGGGCGCGAAATTGCCCCGCTCGCTCTGCTGCAATGCTGAATATACTTCCTCTCATGCACGCGGAAATTCATTCCGCGTGCCTTTTTATATAAACAATGCGCATTGTGTTGCTAAAGTTTTGGAAAACCGTGTATATTAAGCATAGCGGCACAAATACCGCACCAGACCATGTACAGCCATGCGGGCAGAACTGCCCGCCCCACCAAGGAAAGGAGTCATGATATGTTTAAAATCGTTGAAGTAAAAGGCCGGGAGATCCTTGATTCCAGGGGCAACCCCACCATAGAAGCAGAGGTGCGGCTTTCCGGCGGCGCTATTGGGCGCGCGGCTGTCCCCTCGGGCGCTTCCACAGGTTCGTTTGAAGCGGTGGAGCTCCGGGACGGCGACAAAAAGCGCTATCTCGGCAAGGGCGTTACCAAGGCCGCATCGAACATCAACAAGGCGATCGCAAAGGAACTTGTTGGGCTTGATGCGCGCGATCAGGTCGGCATCGACAATCTGATGCGCGAAATGGACGGTACGCCCAACAAGGGCAAACTTGGCGCAAATGCAATGCTTGGTGTTTCACTCGCCGTGGCAAAGGCTGCCGCACAGCAGGCGGGCCTGCCGCTCTACAAATACATCGGCGGCTGCAACGCAAGACAGCTGCCCGTACCGATGATGAACATTTTGAACGGCGGCAAGCACGCGGACAACAGCGTCAACATTCAGGAGTTCATGATTATGCCCGTGGGCGCACGCAACTTCCAGGAATGCCTGCAGATGAGCGCGGAGGTGTTCCACACCCTCAAGAAGGTGCTCACAAGCAAGGGCTACGGCACCGCAGTCGGCGATGAAGGCGGCTTTGCCCCCAACCTGAAAACGGATGAGGAAGCCATCCAGCTTATCCTTGAGGCAATCAAGGACGCGGGCTACCAGCCCGGCGAGGATTTCAAAATCGCCATCGATGCCGCCGCCACCGAAATGTACCAGGAGGACGGCTCCTACCTGTTCTGGAAATCCGGCATCCGCAAGACCAAGGCGGAAATGGTCTCCTTCTGGGCAGACCTGTGCGACAAATACCCCATTGTCTCCCTGGAAGACGGCGTCTCCGAAGAGGACTGGGAAGGCTGGAAGCTTCTGACCGAACGCCTCGGCAAACGCATCCAGCTTGTGGGAGACGACCTGTTTGTCACCAACACTGAGCGCCTGCAAAAGGGCATTGCGCTTGGCGTGGGCAACAGCATCCTCATCAAGGTCAACCAGATCGGCACGCTGTCCGAAACGCTTGACGCCATCAGCATGGCAAACCGCGCGGGCTACACGGCGGTGGTCAGCCACCGCTCCGGCGAGACGGAGGACGTTACCATTGCGGACATCGTGGTCGCCGTCAACGCAGGCCAGATCAAGACCGGCGCGCCTTCGCGCACCGACCGCGTGGCAAAGTACAACCAGCTGCTGCGCATTGAAGAAGAGCTCAACGATACCGCCATCTACCGCGCGGACGTATTCCCGAAGTAAATCGTTTATCTGATACAAAGCCCGCTCCATTTGGAGCGGGCTTTTTTCAATAGTATCTCGCTGGGATTGTTCCGTTACTTCTCCAGCGTAACGCTTCCAAACCGCGTCTCCTCCGCAAAGTCATACGCGCGCACCGTGATGGACGCGGGCAGCGTTTCCATTGCGGCAAGGGCGTTCTTTTGTACAAACCCGCCATCCTCTGTCTGTTCGATGCTCCCGATACCGGTAATGCCGTCGGCAAGGCGGTTGCCATTTGCATCGAGATACTCAAACCATAGACTTTTGGACGCAATCGTCCTTTGCTCCTCCGTGGCCGAAGGATCTATTTTAAAGTACAGCTCCGCATAAATTTCAAGCGCGGTCTGTTTCCACTCCACACGCTCTATTGTTACGCCGGCGCCCTCCACAACGGTTGGCTGCTGCTGGCGGTATATAATGGGCTCGTTGAAAGCCGGGGCTTCCAAAGTAAACGGGAAGCTGTCTTTCTTCTCGGCATCCATGAGCAGCTTGGCTTGTGCGTCATAAGGAATAACGGAGGTCTTGCAGGTAAACTGCTGCTTTCCCGCATTGCCCGCGCCGGTACCCGAAAGCATCATGACGACCGTCCCGTCCGCTTCCGTCAGATAATCCGCCGTATTCATCACATACTCCTCGCCAAGGAAGATGCCCGCGCCCACCTGAAGCAGCGTTTTTCCCTGCTGTGCTGCAAGCTCTTTTAGCGTGGCGTCCGTATCCGGGATGCCCATATTGAGAGCGGGGTCATCCGGCATCGCATCCATGCAGAGCAGCAAAAAGTCGTCCAGTTTTGTTGGCCGCGCTTCGAGCACCACATAAAACTGCTCCGCGCTATAAACCGCCTCACGCACGGAGAATGTTACAAGCGCATTGTCCGGTGTTTTCTGTGGCACCGCGGTTTGCACCATACCCGCCGCATTGTCCGGAAGTTGTTTGCCTCTTCTTGCAAAAAAGGACGCAATCCCAAAGTGTACCGCCGCCGCGTATGCGGTCGTTGCGAGCAGCAGGATGCAGGCCGCGATCAGCACGGCATGCCGCCTGGAACGTTTGATTGTTGTATGTTGCATTGTTTCCCTCTCCTGGATGCGGCCAAGGGCGATGCGTACGCTTTTTTGAAACGTGTCCGGCGCAGCGCCAAATGCATTTTTCCAATCGTCCATCAACCCTGTCCCTCCTCATTTAATAATTCTTTCATACGGTTTCTTGCGCGAAACAAACGGGATTTGACTGTTCCCGCAGGAAGGCGCATCATGTCTGAGATTTCCTTAATGTCATATCCTTCGATATAGTACAGCACCAGCGGCGTACGCAGCGTTTCATCAAGAGTAAACATCGCGTCATGGAGTGTTTCACCCGCATCCGGCGGTGCAGCGCGCTCGGGTACTTCATCCGTCACCATAACACGTTTCATACGCCGCCCAATGTTGTGGCACTCGTTGATGAGGATGCGCACCACCCAGGTCTGAAACAAGCGGTCATCCCGCAGCATCCGGCACTTGGCCCATGCTTTGCAGATACATTCCTGTACGGCATCCTCCCTGTCGCTTTCCTGTGATAAAAAACTGTACGATACGCGGTAAAGCGTTTGCTGCATATCCATGATGCGTGCGGCAAATTCCGCTTGGTGCATCGGGTCCTCTCCTTTCTAAAGGGAAGCTCTCCCCTTTTGACAGGCCTGTCATGCATTAGACGGCTTAAGAGAAGAGAAGGTTCATCAAAATTAAAGAATATTGTAATGCAAAATACCGCAGCCAATCCACTGCAAAGCCTTTGCTCCATAATGATGGTCCCAAGGATTTGGGGAGCATCAAGCCGGAGATGAATATAGATTTCTATGATACTGGAAGATTACCGGAAAGCCAAACTTGTTTTGACTTCGATAGAATATCATGAAATCAGCGCATTTACATTTTAGGTAAATTTGTAGTATTATTGGTTGTTCAGATTGGTAGTAAAAATACACTGAGAAGACTATATAGTCAGTAATGAGGAATTAATGGTTATTCTAATTGGTGGTGTCAGCTGTACCGGAAAAACAGCAATGGCGCAAAAATTGCTTGAAAAGTACAGGATTCCTTACTTATCAATTGACCATATAAAAATGGGGTTGATTCGTGGAAATAAATACTGCGATTTTACTGCAACAGATAGTGAAGACGAGCTGACAAATAAACTATGGCCCATTGTGAAGGGCATTATTATGACTACTGTTGAGAATGGACAACATATTATTATTGAAGGATGCTATTTGCCACCTGAACATATACAGGACTTCGATACAAAATATTTGGAGCAGATTATCGCTTTATACATAGGCTTTTCAGATAACTATCTTGAGAAGTGTTTTACTTCAGGTATTGTTGAACACAGAAGCGAAATAGAACAAAAAGACTTTGATGCCGATTATATGAACCGTGATCATTTTTGCAAGTTGCATCATCGGCTTAAAAAGCGCTGCAAAGAGAATAATGCCGTGTTCTTTGAAATCAATGCTGATTATTCAGCAGAAATCAGTACTGTTTACCAGTGGGTTGATGAACAGGTAGAAAGTAAGCGACAATAATTCAAGAAGGAGGGTAACACCCTCCTTCCATTCGTGCAGATACTTATATTTGACGAGGATCAGTGTACTTTTGCAGAAGGAAGGCGCCTTCTAAATAAACTCACTCACAGCTGTTCTGTGCCTTCCGTTTGCGGCACATATTCCATCAGATCCCCGGGCTGGCAGTTGAGCGCCTTACAGATACCCTCCAGCGTGCTCAGCTTCACCGCGCTGATCTTGGCATTCTTCAAATTGGAAAGATTGGCGATGGTAATACCCACATGCTCGGAAAGCTCATTGAGAGACATCTTCCGGTCTGCCATCACACGGTCCAATCGGATAACAATCGGCATGGCGGCCTCCCTTATACGGTGGTGTCGTGTTCCTGTTGCAGGATCACACCGTACCGGAACACTTCGGCAAGTATCAAAAGGCAGATACCTAAAAGAGCGCTGTCAGGCAGTAGTTGAAACTGAGGGCGAATCATAGGGGAAATTCCTTGCTGCACGTTGTACTGAAACAACGCTTGGGCCATCCGATAAGCGTTCCATTGCCCGGTGTAGGACTGCAAAAGCGCCAATATGCCCATCCACATCAGACGGCTTGCATTTTGCCCTGTAAATGGCGTACCTTTTCCCATGGAATTCAAAATGCACTTTAGCAGCCACAAAAACGCAACGCCAAACAACATCCACAAGACATTAAAAGGAACAGTTTCCCACCCTGTCTGCACCCCCGGAATAGGTGAAAAAAGAAAACCTTCCGCAACATAGCCCCTCCATGTTATTTGTGTCTGCGGCGCAAACAAACCGACCAATAGAATGGCCGCTAAGGCCACTGCCCCAACCCAAAATCCGATATTCACAATAACCCGGATGATTTGAAAAGACCGCTTCCTGATCGGCGGTAGTTCGTTCATGGTATCCCCTCCCTTTTACCAACAGCATATGCTGAGACTTTGCGCATGTCAATAATTATTTATCGTACTACAATAAATAATTATTGTTATATGGCAATGACGCAAAAGAGGCTTCCGCATCAGAATCATGCGGAAGCCTCTTTTATCGGCGATCTTAACGCGCCATCGTATAGATGTTGACGAGATCCGCTTCATCAATTGCACGGAAGCCGTGGAGCGTGCCAAAGCTCATATGGCACTTTTGCGCCATTTCCCTGATCTGCGCATCGGTAACATCATATCCAAGCGCATGAATGGAGGTGGGCATTTCAATGGACCGGAAGAATTCCTCCATTGCCTCAATTCCGGCAACAGCGGTTTCCTTTGCATCGCCGGTATCCGCAGCATCCATCACGCGTACGGCAAGCTGCGCAAAGCGTTCGGGCTTTACGCTATACACATAGCGCGCCCAGCTTCCCCACACCGCGGCAAGCCCCGCGCCGTGCGCCACATCGAACAGCCCGCCAAGCTCATGTTCAAGCTTATGGCTGATCCAGTCCCCCGTTGCGCCAAGTCCAGTGAGTCCATTGTGGGAGAGGCTGCTTGCCCACATCACTTCGGCGCGTGCCTTGTAATTTTCGGGCTCCGTCATAAGGATGCGCGCATTCTCCATCACGGTGCGCAGAAGCTGCTCCGCGATGCGGTCGGTCATATCCATGGTATCGCCGGTAGTGAAGTAGCGCTCCAGCGTGTGCATCATGATATCCACGCACCCGCTCATGGTCTGGTACTGCGGCAGGGTATAGGTAAGCTCCGGGTTCATGATTGCGAATTTAGGTCTGGACAGATCGCTGTTATAGCCACGCTTGAGCCACCCCTCCTCTTTGGTGATGACGGAAGAGCTGCTCATTTCGCTGCCCGCCGCCGCAATCGTCAGCACCACGCCCAGGGGTAGGGACGCCTGCGCCTTCTGTTTGCCCGCATAAAGCTCCCAAACGTCAAACGGATTTGCAAGCCCATAGCAGATGGCCTTTGCGCTGTCGATCACGCTGCCGCCGCCGACTGCAAGCACAAAGTCCACGCCCTCTTTTTTACAAAGCGCGATGCCCTCATATACCAGCGACAGCCGGGGGTTTGGTACGACGCCGCCCAATTCCACATAGCTGATGTTTTCTTCCGCCAGAGAGCGGAAGATGCGATCCAAGAGGCCGGAGCTCTTCGCGCTGCTTCCGCCGTAATGTATCAGCACCTTTTTGCACTTCTGCGCCTTTACGAGCGCACCCGTTTGCGCCTCCTCATTTTTGCCGAATACAACCTTCGTGGGCGCAAAATACTCAAAATTCTGCATTCCTGTTCCTCCGTCTCAATTTTGCTTTCAAACAGCAAGTTGCCCGGAGCATGCCTTCCAGGCAATTGCATCTTCTCAAAAATCCCGTCCTTTCCAGTATAACCATTTCTATGGGCGCAAGGAAGAGGAAACATGCAGATTGACGGCTGCGCAACAAGCAATACTGTACAAAGCAGTATATTTTGCAATATAATAAACGTGATATGCCCATCATTTTTGCCCGTAACGATAGGGAGGCTCCATGACAGAAAAAAAGCAGAAGATCAAAATCATCAAGGACGGGCCGTACCTTGTGACCGGCGGCGTGCCGCTGAGTGAAAAGATCATCCACGCCGTCGGTAAAAATTATATTTATGAGGATGGCCGCGAGCTGCCGCAGATGGAAACCTATACCCTGTGCCGCTGCGGAAAAACGAAAACCCCGCCGTTTTGCGACGGCGCGCACAAGGACTGCGCGTTCCATGGCGAAGAAACTGCGGGAAAAGAACCGTTTCAAGCCCGCGTCAAAGTATACGACGGCCCTACGCTCACCATGCTTGACGATGGGCGCTGCGCGTTTGCGCGCTTCTGCCACACCGACCAGGGGGACGCCTGGGAGCTTGTAGAGCGTTCGGACAACCCTTCGTGCCGGGAACTCGCCATCAAGGCCGCTACGGAATGCCCCGCGGGACGCTTGGATATCATCGATAAGCAGACCGGAGAAACCATAGAACCCGAGTATACGCCCGCCATTGAAGTGTTGCAGGACCCGGGCCGCAGTGTCAGCTGCGGGCTGTTTGTCAAAGGCGGCATCCCTATTGAGGGCGCTGACGGCGAACCCTATGAACTCCGCAACCGGGTGGTGCTTTGCCGCTGCGGGCACTCAAAAAACAAGCCGTTTTGCGATTCACTTCATGTCATACGGGGATATCTGGACCGGAAAAAGCGTTGGTTTGAGTGACAACGGGCTGGCAAAGGCCGGCTCTTTCTATTTTTCTATATAACAACTCAGTACTCCCGCTTCTTCCATTTGAGCAGCGTTGCCGAATGCAAAATGACCGCAACCGAGCCTGCATTGTGCAAAAGTGCGCCCATTACCGGCCCAACGATGCCAAACATGGCGAGCAGTATGGAAGCGAAATTGAGCGTCATGGATAGCAGCAAATTAGCCCGGATGACACGCATTGTTTTTTGCGCAAGCAAAAATAGATGCGGCAACGCCCGGATATCGTCACGCACCAGCACGATATCCGCCGCGTCGATGGCGATATCGCTGCCAATTCCGCCCATCGCAATGCCCACATGGGCCGACTTGAGCGCGGGCGCGTCGTTGATGCCATCGCCAATCATTAAGACCGGCTCCCCGCTTCGCTGCAGCACCTGTATCGCAAGGAGTTTGTCTTCGGGCTCCAGGCCCGCGCGCACCTCTTTTACGCCCGCCAGCGCCGCCATATGCAGCGCTGCCTGCGGGATATCCCCCGTCAGCAGCAGGCTTTTTACGCCAATCTCCCGCAACGCCTTTACGGTATCCTCCGCATCCGGACGGATGGTATCCGAAAGCGCGATCATCCCGATCAGCCGCTCTTCCCTTGTTACATAAATAGTCGTACAGCCCTGCGCCTTATAGCCCGCCGCAAGCTGCCTGACGGTTCCCGGAAGCGCTGTTCCCGTTTGCTCCATAGCCAGTTTTTCATTGCCTGCGGATATGACGCTTCCATCCACCCTCGCCCGCACCCCGCGCCCGGGCAACAGGGAAAAGCCCATAGGCTGCAGCGCTTTTGTGTCATTCATCTGATACTGCGCCACGATTGCGCGGCCCAGCGGATGTTCCGCACGCAGTTCCGCGGCGGCTGCAGCATAGAGCACCGTCTCCTCTGTTTCCCCCTGTGCAAAAGCTGCAACATGCACAACTGCGGGTCTTCCATAGGTAAGCGTGCCCGTCTTATCAAACGCCGCCTTTTTTATCTGGGCGAGCCGCTCCAGCGCGTCCCCCTGGCGGACAAGCGCGCCAACGCGGGCGGCGTTGCCGATGCCCGCCATAATGGCCGTAGGCGTGGCCAGCACAAGCGCGCATGGACAGAACACAACGAGGATCGTGACGGCGCGGATCGCCTCCTGCGTTGCGATCCAGGTCGCAGCGGCGCTGAGAAGTGCGATGATGACGATCCATGTGGCCCACCGGTCCGCAATACCGACGATTTTTGCTTTTCCCGCATCGGCGGACTCCACAAGGCGGATCATGCGCTGCAAAGAGCTGTCCTCCCCGACTTTTTGCGCCTGCATGGTAAAGGAGCCAAAGCGGTTGACCGTGCCGCTTTTGACCAAATCGCCCGGCGATTTATCAACAGGAAGGGATTCGCCTGTCATCACGGACTGATCCACCGTTGTTTCCCCCGCTACAATTACGCCGTCCGCCGGTATGGTCTCGCCTGCGTGAACGCAAAGTGCATCTCCCACCTGCACCTGCTCGGCAGGAATGATGTGTTCCTGCCCCTCCCGTATCACGCGCGCGGTGCGCGGGGTCAGCCGCACCAGCTTTTCAATGCCTGCGCGCGCTTTTTTCACCGTATGTTCTTCAAGCATAGCGCCAACCGCCATAATAAACGCGACCTCGCCCGCCGCAAATACTTCTCCAACCACAACAGAAGCAATCAGCGCGAGGGACACCAGCACATCCGCCTTGATGTCAAAGCGCGTAAACAGCCCCTGCCCCGCATTGATTAAAATCGGAATCCCGCACAAAACCACCGCAATCCAGGCGGGGTCGATTGCCCACGCTTTCAAAAAGAAACTCAATACCAGCGAAATGCCCGAAAGCATTAAAAACACAACGCTCCGCTTTTCCTCATCCCGCATAACTTTGACAATCCCCCGCATATACACCCTCCCCGGCATTATACCTATACCCCCTATGGGTATAGGTATATTTTCTATGCGCCAGCGCTTTCTGTCAACAAAAAAACAGCAGCCGCCTGTTAGGCAGCTGCAACTTCTGCTTCATGAAAATCATCATGCTTTCAGGGGTATTCTGATGTAAAATAGAAAAAACGGACGTGAACGTCCCGCGAATAAGGCGCTTCTACAACCGCGAGAAATGTTCCACCGCCTTTGCAAAATCGGCAATCGTTTTTTCGGCGTCCCCATGCTCAATGCCGTCGCGCACGCAATGGTTCAAATGCCCTTCGAGCACAATCTGCCCCACCTTGTGGAGTGCTGATTTTGCGGCATTGATCTGGATGAGCACATCCTCGCAGGGAACATCGTCCTCCACCATTTTATCGATCGCATTGATCTGCCCTGCAATCTTCTTGAGCCTGCGGTGCAGGTTTTCATGATCCATGCATTGTCTCATATGGGTTGCCCTCCTTTTCGCCACGGGAATATGGATGTATGTAGTATGCTGTTTTCCCGCGTCATTGTCAACAGATTGCCATAGTTGCGGCGTTTCATCCTGTTGCTTTCCGGTTTATTGTTACGGTAATACTGAAAACTCCAAATGGAAGGGAGCGACTGCTATGAAAAAACGATGGATCACAATCAGCCTTCTCCTTGTCGCCATAGTGTTTGCCTTCGGCTGTGCGGCCACGCAGACACCCAATGCATCCGCAACGGAGACCCCCGGCCTTGTACTTACGCTCGAAGAACTGAAGCAATACAACGGCAAAGACGGGCAGCCGGCCTATGTTGCGGTGGATGGCGTGATTTATGATTTCTCCGGCCTTGCGGCATGGAAAGACGGTGAACATAACGGCTACAGTGCCGGCAATGATCTGACGGAAGTCATTAAAACCAAATCCCCCCACGGCGTTTCCAAGCTCAAAGGCGTGCCGGTTGTCGGCAAGCTTGCACAAGAGTAGGGCCTGTACTTTCCTAATACAATGTAAGAAGAGGTGAACGTATGTATCAGGTGCTGGGGTATCTCAACATTGCGCTTCTCGTGGTCATCACTGCGCCGTATTGGCTCAAAAAGCTCAATCTCTGGCTGTTCCATTGGAAGGGAAAGGGCTTTCAGGCCACATTGAAGTTCTTACGCAAGCTGCACAAACCGTTAGGCCTTGCGCTTGTGCTTCTTGCCATCCTGCACGGTTATCTCGCGCTGGGTACATTGCGGTTGCATACCGGCAGCCTTGCGTGGATCATACTGCTGGTGACCGTAGCGTTGGGCGGGGCCTTCTACCGCCTCAAAAAAGCGCCGTTGTTCAAATGGCACAAGGCGTTTGCGCTGCTCGTTGTCCTCTTTACCGCAATTCACCTATTGGTTCCCGGTCTGCTCTCCGCCTTCTAAATCAGAAGGGGTAGTGGATCTGCTCCTTGTCTTCGATACAATAGCCGTCCTCTTCAAACAGCGCAATGCAAGCTGCCGTGACCTCAGGGTCATACAGCTTGCCTGCGTTGTTTTTGATTTCCTGCAGGGCGCACCGCAACCCAAGCTGCGGCCGGTACGGCCGGTGGGACATCATGGCCTCCACCACATCCGCTACAATGATGACATGGGCTTCCGGCAAGATTTCATGCCGCAGGCGGCCGCGCGGATAGCCGGAGCCATCGCAACGCTCATGATGCTGATAGATGACCTCCGCGAAAATAGGTGGCAGCTCCACGCGCGAAATCAGTTCATACCCGCGCACGGAATGCTCCCGGATCAACGCCATTTCCATATCCGTGAGCTTTCCGGGCTTGCACAGGATTTCGCCCGGCACCATGATTTTTCCGATATCATGGAGGTAGCCGCAGATGCGTACAGCTTCCGCGACGGCGCGCTTCATCCCCATACGGTGTGCAATGGCCGCCGCAAGGTTTCCCACCCGGCGCTGGTGCCCTGCCGTATACGGATCGCGCACCTCGGTAACGGTCGCAAGCAGGGAGATGATGCTCTGCATCGCATTGGAAAGCGCCTGTGTCTTTGCCTCCACCTTTTGTTCAAGTTCCAGCTGGTAAAGCTGCGCCCGGTGTTCCAATGCCTTTTTTTCGTCCCGCAGGCGCTTGATCTCATCCGCGCGGCCAACGGCCCTTGTCAGTTCAAACTTGCTGACAGGCTTGATGAGATAATCGTTTGCCCCAGCCTGCACAGCGGTGATTGCCGTATCTACCGTAGGCTCTCCTGTCATGACAATGACCTGCGTATCCTCGGACTTCATGCGGATCTTCGTCATAAGCTCGATACCGGTCATACGCGGCATGATAATATCCGTGATGACAATATCGTAAGCATTCGCGCTCAATATCTCGCACGCGGTGACTGCATCGGGCGCAGTATCCACTTCATATCCCGCATTGCGCAAGAAAGCGCTTAAGGTAATTCGGATGCTGTTTTCATCGTCCACAATCAATACTCTGCTCATGGAATGTTCTCCCGGTCAGCTATTTTAGTTCCCATCCATTGTCTACAGGCAAAATCACATGGAAGCGGCTAAATTTTCCCTCTTCAGTTTCTATTTCGAACTTTCCGTGATGATCTTTAATAATTCCGTGGCTGATTGATAGCCCAAGCCCCGTTCCGAGCTCCTTTGGTTTTGTAGAAAAGAACGGCTCAAATATTTTTTCCCGTGCGGAAGCTGGAATTCCGGTCCCGTGATCCTCTACGCTAAGGCGCACCCACCTGCGTCCCGCTTCAAAAAAGTGTACGCACCGCATGCGGATGATTTTATCCGCATCATATTCCGGATACTTTTCATTGAGGGCGTCGCGCGCGTTTGTTAAAAGATTCATCAATACCTGCTGGATCTGCTGGCTGCGGCATTTAATATCCGGCATGTTTTCCTCCAGTTGTACATCCAGCGTGATCTGATCCCGTTTGATGACCGTTTTGACCAGCGACATGGTCTGGTTGATAATATCGTATACGCTTGCATAACTGTGGGACTGCTTTTCCTGGCGGGAAAATTGCAGCAGGTTCCTTACAATTTCAGAGATGCGCCTTGTTTCGTTGAGGATTTCCTGGCTGTACTGGGCAATATCCCGGCTCTCCCCCGCGTCATCTAGAATCAGCTGCGCATAATTCATAATGCCGTTAAGCGGATTGTTGATTTCATGGGCAACGCCGCCCGCGAGGGTGCCAATCGCCTCAAGCTTCTGCTGCTGTCGCATCTGCGCATCCATTTCGGCTTTTTTGTATTCGAGCTCCTTGCGTTCCGTAATATCCCTTACAAACACAATGGCGCTGCGGTTGCCGTCTATTTCAACGGGAACGGATTTTACTTCCACTGCAACCTCGCTGCCGTCCATACGCAAATAAATCTCTTCAAGCGGGGGAGCCCCCTTCCCTTGCTCATTGAGGATGCGAATGCGCTCTTGCACGATATCGCGATACTCTTCCTTGATCCGCTCAATCACGTGCGTGCCAACCAATTCTTCCTGTACGCTTGCACCGATCAACTGCAGCATTGTCTGGTTGGCATACTGAAACTTCCCGTCTGCTTGAATAAATACGGCGTCCGGCGCGCCTTCAAGCAGCATCCGCTGCCGGGTTTCGCTTGCCTTGAGCGCATCCATGGCGATGACTCTCTGGGTAATATCATGAACGATCGCATAGATGAGCGAATCATGCTCATACCGGATGACTCCCGCGTATACCTCCACATCCACAATTTCGCCCGTCGCCTTTTTGCTTTTTGTTTCAAAATGGGCGGTTTGGCCTGCATAAACCCCGGCGTTGAAAATGCGGAATTGCTCCGTAATTTCAGGAAACAAGTCTTGATATCCAAACGTCTGCATGACTTCACGCGGATATGCGTAAAACCTGCACGCAGCTTCATTCGCATTCAGAAGTTTCCCTTGCTGGGGCTTTAACAGCAGGACCACCGCATGGTTGTCCTCATAAAACGCGCGGTAAAGCTCGTTTGCTTCCGCCGCGCGCCGGTATGTTTTGCGCCATTCCAGCTGCACGGGCAGAAGCTGCGCAATAAAAACGGAAATGACGGTATGCGCCAGGAACACCAGAATGCCTGCCTCGCGGAACAATACCTGCGCGGCGTCCCATGACAGGAGCAGCCAGCACAGCAGCGTACCCGCCTGCAACACCACGCTGAAAAGCGCAACATTGTCGATCGTCCGGCGTCTTTTCTCAGAGAACCGTTTCCTCCAGAGAAGGCCTACCAGATTGGCTGCCGCAAGAATTGCAATGCCCGGTATAGCGCCGGGCCCGCCAACCGTTATACGGTACAGCGCCATAATCACAGAAGCGGTGATGGAGACCGTGCCGCCGAAAACGGACGCAAGCACACCCACCATCACAGAACGGGCATCCAATATCACGCCGGGCAGCAGGTGGTAGCCGGAGTAAATGGTCAGTATGCCCACACCGCCGCAAAGTACGCCCATTGTCCAAAGAAACGGCAGCTTGAAGCGAACGGAGAGGGTGTAGCTGATTTCATGCACGATGCCCACCAGCAGCAGCGTGAGCAGATTGTGGCTGATTTCAACAAGGAGATCCATAAGCAAGGCTCCTCTCTGAATTGGTTAATCCGCTTATGTAACAACAACAGATTTGTATGGTACGTGATGACTTACTCAAAGTATATCTTTTATTTCCAGTATTGGGAAGACGTTTTGTGCATTTTGTCGAAGTTTGACTCAGGTAAAAACCGGAGCCTGCCGCACAACGTGCAGCAGGCTCCTACTCTTCATTGACTATTCGGTTTTGAACATCAGGGCTGTCTCAAATTACAATTTGAGAATCGCCAACGCGACAAAGTACACAACAAACAGGATGGTGAAGACATACAGCAGCGGATGGACTTCCTTTGCCTTACCGCGCACAAGCTTGGTGAGCACATAGAAGATGAAGCCTGCGGCAATGCCGTTGGAAATGCTGTAGGTCAGTGGCATGATGATGAGCGTCATGAACGCGGGCAGCGCTTCTTCAAAGTCTTCCCAGTTGATCTTCCGGAGAGAATCCGCCATCAGAACACCCACGATAATAAGCGCGGGCGCAGTCGCGGCGGTGGTCACCATACCGGCAACGGGAGCGAGGAAGAGGCACAGCAGGAACAGGATGGCCGTCACAACAGAGGTCAGGCCGGTCTTGCCGCCTTCGCTGATGCCAGCAGCGGATTCCACGTAGGTGGTGGTATTGCTCGTGCCAATCAGGGCGCCGACCGAGGTTGCGATAGAGTCTGCAAAGAGCGCCTTATCCATCTTGGATTTGAAGCCCTTGCCGGAGAAGAGGGCCGCTTCGTCCGCCGCATCGAAGATGCCGGCCTTGCGCCCGGTGCCGATGAACGTGCCGATGGTGTCAAACGTATCCGTCAGCGAGAATGCAAATACCGTTACGATGACCACAATAATCTTCGTAGGATCTGCAAACAGGCCTGGGAAGTCAAGCTGGAACGCCGTCTTCGAAACATCGCTTACAGCCATGGCTGCAGAGGGATCATATTTGGTAACGCCCAGCGGGATACCGATCAGCGTCGTGAGGATGATACCGATCAGGATCGCGCCCTTGACCTTGCGTACCATCAGAATGGCGGTGACGACAAGACCAATGATCGCCATCAGGGCGTGCGGACTAAGCGCGAAGTTTACAAGCGCGGGGATCGCGCCGCCGTTTGCAACAACCGTGCCGCCTGCTGCGGAAGGGTCGTTGACGATGTTCCAAGGGTCGATGGTGAACTTGATGATGTTGGCGTCTTTGAGACCGATGTAGGCGATAAAGAGGCCGATGCCAGCGCCGATGGCGAGCTGGAGGGATTCCGGAATGGACTTGATGATGGATTTACGTACCTTGGTGACGGTAATGAGAATATTGATGATACCGCAGATAAATACCATGGCGAGCGCTTGCTGCCAGGTAAATCCAAGCGCGAAGCAAACCGTGTAGGTAAAGAACGCATTAAGGCCCATGCCCGGCGCCAGCGCATAAGGCACATTGGCGACAAAGCCCATGACAAGGGTACCGATCGCGGTAGCGAGAATGGTGGCGACAAAGATACCGCCCTTGTCAAACCCGGGAACCGCACTGAGGATGGCAGGATTTACGAAGATGATATAGGCCATGGTGAAAAACGTGGTAATCCCTGCAATGATTTCTGTTCTGGCATTGCTGCCGGACGCTTTGAGCTTGAACAGCTTTTCCATAACAACCCTCCTAGAATGATTTCTTAACAATTGTATCACATTGTGTTCAAAATTACAGTATAACAATTTTCAATATGTTCACATGTGAAAACAATATATGGAAAAACGAAGCGGCCCGGCGCAGCGGCAGGAAGAACAGAAATAGGCAAACACGGATACCACTTTGTTTTTTCAATATCTTCGGGTGAAACGTCTGTTGGGCTGTGCCCGGTTCCTGATACTCACTCATAGAAAAACCTCCTGTACTGTTTTCGGCCCGCAGCCGTTTTAGATGCTTCACTCGGTCTCGCTTTTTGTAAGGGATATCAGCAGCGTGGTTGCCCGCTGTCATAAGTAAGGCTGATTGCCGCGTTTTTTTATTGGAGCCGCCGTAAGAAAGCGTGCCGTCCGATTTATAAGAATAAGTGTCTTCGGGAAATTGGTTTTGAACCGTTTCCGCATACGAAGAATAATCGGCCTTTTTGACCTCCGCCAGAGAAATCAAAATGTAGGTCTCGCTGTACAGCGTGCTTTTAATTTTGAATGCGGCGCATACCCGCCCAATCAATCCGCCTTTCGCATGGATATCCGGGTTTTCCGCATACCAGCCTCCCCCTTTCCTATACTCGGTCCGTACCATGCCTCTTTTCCTTCAAATTCTGCATCGTTTCCCCTCCACCGTCTATTCATTAGCTCGCACAAGTGCAGCAAAAAAGCCTATCATTAGTTCTAATGATAGGCTTTTAAACTTTGAAGAAAGGCCCGGTTATACGCTAGATTGTGTCACCTGTCTCCCCATCCCGCTGCGGTTCCGTAGCGGGAGCGGGGTGAAAGAACGCGTATACCGCCTGCGCCGTCCGTTTGTCGATCCCCGGCAAGGCCGAAAGCGTTTCCAGCTCTGCCGCGCGGATCGCATCGAAGGTAGGGAACGCGTCAAATAAAATACGCTTCCTTTTATGTCCCACGCCGGGGATTTCATCGAGCCTCGAATAGAGTGCGTTTTTGCCGCGCAGGCTCCGGTGGTATGTGATGGCAAAGCGGTGCGCCTCATCCCTTAGACGCTGCAACACATGCAACGCGGGGCTGTTGCGGTCAAGGGAGAGCGGCTCCGGCTGGTCGGGAAAATAAATGCGCTCCGTCAATTCCGCGAGGCCTATCGTATTGATATGCGTCAGATCATGATCCGCCAGAACGTCAAGCGCCACATCGAGCTGCCCGCGCCCGCCATCGATCACCAGAAGGTCCGGCAGCTGCATGAACCGGTCGTCCTGCTCCTTTGCGCGCGCGAAGCGCCGGGAAAGCGCCTCCCGCATGGCGGCGTAATCGTCACCGCCCGTAGGCGTCTTGATTCGGAACCGCCGGTATTCCGAGGGCGCGGGCGCGCCGTTTAAAAACACCACCATGGAGGAAACCGTGTCCCTGCCCTGAATATGCGAGTTATCAAAGCACTCCATCCGCTGGGGCATTACCTCAAGTCCAAGCGCTTCCGCAAGCGCCGCAAGCGCCCCTTCCCCGCGTTCCCACGCCCGCTGCCGAAGCTTCTTTTCTTTTTGCAGGAGGTCCAGCCCGTTTCGGGCGGCAAGCTCTACTAGGCTTCTTTTCTCACCGCGCTGCGGAACCGTCAGGCGCACGCGCCTGCCCCGCCGCTCCGTGAGCCACAGCTCGATCGCCTCGGTATCCGCTGCAGGTTCATATAGAAGGATTTCCGGCGGAAGCGCGCTTGCATCCGCATAATATTGCTTCAAAAACGCCGCCATGGTTTCTCCTGCGGCCTCTTCTCCCGCCTCTTCCTGCGCGTTTTCGATGCGGAAGTTTTCCGTGCCCACCACCTTGCCGCCGCGGACAAACACGGCGAATACAAGCGTCTCGCCCTCAAAGGCGGAAAGCGCAAACACATCCTGCTCCACGCCTTTGGCCGCAATGGCGTGCTGTTTTTCCCCCAAAGCATTGATGGCCTGGATGCGGTCGCGCAACTGCGCGGCGCGTTCAAATTCCATCGCTTCGGACGCTGCAAGCATCTGTTCCTGAAGCGCGCGCACCACGGGTTCCGTATGCCCTTCCAAAAAAGAAGACACCTGCTCAAGCAGTTTATGGTATTCTTCGCGCGGAATGTTGCCCGAACAGGGCGCGCAGCATTTTCCCACATGGTACATCAGGCACGGGCGTTCGTGCCGCGCAATCGCCTTATGCAAATCCTTCTTGCAATGGCGTACCGGAAAATGCTCATACACCACATTGAGCGCTTCGCGCAGCGCAATGCTCGAAAGATACGGCCCCAAATACTTTGCGCCGTCCTTTGCAACGCGCCGCACCACCTCGATGCGCGGAAAATCCTGCCTCAGGTCGATGCGTACATACGGGAAATGCTTGTCATCCTTCAGAAGGATATTGTAGCGCGGCTGGAACTGCTTGATGAGATTGCTTTCGAGCGTAAGCGCTTCCGTCTCATTGGACGTGAGTATGGTTTCAAAATCCTCGATATGCGAAACCATGGCAAGCACCTTGGGCGCATGGTTTTTGGAGGACTGGAAATACTGCCGTACGCGGTTCTTCAGCGACACCGCCTTGCCGACATAGATTACCGTGCCGGTCTTATCCTTCATCTGATAGACGCCCGGCGTACCCGGCAATAGTTTTAATTTTTCTTCAATCCGTTCGTTCATCGGTACTCGTCTTTATAGCAGCATTTGCTTACATTGATATAAATGATGGCCCCCAGCGTCATCGCCGCAAACAGTCCCCAGGAGATGGAAAGCACCAGCCATTGGCGCAGCAGCAGATACAAAAGTCCGCCCAAAACAAGGACTGTTCCTATGCTGATCATCAAAATGCCTGTATAGTTTGCAAGCCGGTTTTTATCATATTTTTCCTTCTCTTTGGAGCTTGCCGTGTTATAACCGGCCACGAGATTTACCAGCTTGAAGCGAAGCATAAGCCCCCCAATCAACAGGCATAGGCCGCCTCCCGCAAAGTTTGCAATCATCTCCATCAGGATGCCTCCCCGCTTAATACATCAGAGCGCTTGCGCATTTTTCAGCATCCGGTACAGCAGCGGCAGCGGAAGGCCGATCACAGTAAAATAATTCCCTTCCACACGGTCCACAAACACGCCGCCCGGCCCCTGGATGCCGTATGCGCCCGCCTTGTCCAGCGGTTCTCCCGTGCCGACATACCAGTCAATTTCCTGCTGTGTCATCGGCGCAAATGTGACATGCGTCACATCGTGCCGCACCTCCGTACCTCTGGATGTGAGCACAGCGACGCCTGTATACACGTCATGCGCGCGTCCGGCAAGCTTTTTCAGGATGCGCTGCGCGTCTAAATCATCTCTGGGTTTGCCGACGATCTCTCCGTCAATATATACGATGGTATCCGCGCCGATCACGCAGGCGTCCGGATGCTGCAGGGATACGGCCTGCGCCTTTTGCAGCGCCAGCGTCTCCACCAAGTCGCCCGGCGCAATATCATCCGGCACGATTTCTTCCACTTCACTCACAATCGCTTCGTAAGGAATTTGGAGCATCTCCATAAGTTCCCGCCTGCGCGGGGATTGCGATGCAAGGATAATCCGCATTCAGTCCTCCAGAATAATCCCAACCGGGCAATGATCGCTTCCTTCCACTTCGGGAAGAATAAAGCTGTCCTTTACGCGCGGCATCAACCGCTCGGAAACAATGAAATAATCAATGCGCCATCCTGCATTATTCTTGCGCGCATTGTTAAAATAACTCCACCAGCTGTAAGCGCCCGTCGCCTCCGGATACAGTCTGCGGAACGTATCCACAAACCCTGCGGAAAGCAGCGTTGTCATTTTTGCCCGTTCTTCGTCCGTAAATCCGGCGTTCATGCGGTTGGTTTTGGGATTTTTCAGGTCAATCTCCTGGTGCGCAACGTTCAGGTCCCCGCAGAGGATCACAGGCTTGTGCGCATCCAGCCGCTGCAGGTAGCTTAAAAACGCTTCCTCCCACTGCATGCGGTAGCTTAGGCGCGCAAGTTCTTTTTGGGAATTGGGCGTATAGCAGGTGACAAAATAAAAGTCCTCATATTCAAGCGTGATGACGCGCCCTTCCAGATCATGCTCGTCAATGCCGATGCCAGTCGTCACCTGGAGCGGCAGCTTCTTTGTAAACACCGCCGTGCCGGAGTAGCCCTTCTTTTGGGCGCTGTTCCAGTATTCCAAATAGCCTTCCATATCGATTTCGGCCTGGCCCTGCTGCATTTTCGTTTCCTGAAGGGCGATGATATCGGCGCCCGACACTTCCACAAAGGAAAGAAAGCCTTTCCCCAGGCATGCGCGCAGACCGTTGACGTTCCAAGAAATCAGTTTCAAACGCTTGTCCTCCCCCAATGTACTCTCGGGCTTTGCCCTATATATAAGTATACCACAGAACGTTTCCGATGAAATATGCCGGCTTTCCACCTGCAAAGAAAGATAACAAAAAATTGTTAAAAAACTTGTTGCGCATTTGACAAGCCGCATGTATAATGAGGGAGGTACCTGAATTTCGGGTCTGTGGTTGAAAGTCGAAGCCAGTCGCAGGCAAAACGATCCACGTAAGCCGGTTAAAATGCCGGTGATCATGGTGCGGCCTAGATGTAAGCCCAACCAGGAATACAATTTGAAAAGGTTCAGCGAGAAAAGAATCACATCTTGTCCGATCGTCAAGGGAGATCTATGAAGCAAAACCAATCAAACTGAATCCTGAGAGAAGCAGTAGTGGGAGCCGTAACAGGTTATGAGCGAACCTTCCCGTTGGCGTGTGTGGGGGAAAAGACCAGGTCAGCCGAGGTTTAGGACTAAATAAAATCCATAACAAAGGGGATTACAACAACATGTTCCAGGACAAAGAATTGGTATGCAAGGACTGTGGCGCACCTTTCGTATTCACAGCCGGCGAGCAGGAATTTTATGCGGAGAAGGGCTTCCAGAATGAACCCGCACGTTGCAGGGACTGCCGCAATTCCAGGAAGAACCAGCGCAGCGGCGAGCGTGAAATGTACGATACCGTTTGCGCACAGTGCGGCGCTCCCACCAAGATCCCGTTCGTTCCCAAGAACGACAGGCCGGTGTATTGCAGCGCTTGCTTCCAGTCCCGTCGGTAACTTATAATCCCCTTTGATCCGCAGGCGTGCGGTTAAACGGTGATTAAGACAACCAAGATCTGCCCCGGCAAATTGCCGGGGTAGTTTTTTATTGGTTTGATTTTAAAAGCGAAATGCAATAAAAATATTTTTTATTGCAGATTGTTTTTTTCGAATTCCCCTAAAAAGAAGCGGCCCCACATTTTTATTTTGAGGCTTAACAATCGTCTTACACATCTTAACGTCAATAAGAATTGTACTGCGCTTGTTCTCTTAATTTGTTAAATTGAAATTCTTCGTTTATGATAAAACCTGTTTATTTTGCAATCAGAATCAGCCCGACCACGCACGCTGCCATCC
>JAEWCL010000009.1 GCA_023390655.1 Bacillota bacterium
TTGCTAAAAAGCTCGAACACCTTTTCTTCAAATTTACGCACGACCATCATCCCCTCCATCAGGCGACGAAGGAGTTCTTTATCATCCTTATAGCAATCTTCCGGGCTTGTACAGGTAAACGTGTCAAACTTCGGATCTGCCACAACGGTCACTTCCTTTCAATCCTCATCGTTGCAAAACAGAGGCTATCGGAATCCGACTGTTTTGCCCATGCCTTATCTTAACCAGAGTCAATTTGCTTTACAGGTAAACGGCGCAAAAAAAATAATACGCCGCTGCCGCGGCGTATCAAAAAGTCTTTTTCTAACGAAAGCTATCCTGCTGCAGATTTGAACACCTGCCGGGAAACCTGCATCCCTGCCTCAATCAGAACAATCCCGGCCGGCACCATAATTCCGTATTACTCGCCAAACCCGGACTCGATGAGCGCAATCAGCGTATCCACCGCCGGTACCTCATCCTCGCCTTTTGCGGTAATCTCCACTTCCTCATTCTGGCTGAGCCCCTGGGAAAGCAGCAGCACGATGGACTTTGCATTGACGCCCGCACCCGCCCCATCCGTACGGCGGATGGTAATTTTGGATGCAAATTTATTGGCTGCAGACACAAATTCGGATGCGGGCCGCGCATGCAGGCCTGTGGCGTTTTTCACAACGGCGGATTTTGTATACATGCTCTTTGAACTTCTCCTTCATTCATGATGGACCGCCGCCTTTTATGCGTATCTTCCCGTTACAAAAGCTCCGAAAGCTCTTTTTCGAGATATTGCTTTACCTCGCCAGCCGTAGAAAGGGTATTTACGGTCTTGGCGAGCGCCTGTGCACGCACAACGGTAAGGCCTGACAGCAACTTTTTCACGGGCGCCACGGAGGCGAGTCCCATGCTTAGCTTGCGCATCCCAAGGCCAACCAATACGGCGGCGGCAAGCGGATCGCCGCCCATTTCGCCGCAGACGCTCACGGGCTTATTCTGAAGCTGGAATTGCTCCACCACATAGCCGATCAAACGGAACATGGCGGGATGGAAGCTCTGGTAGTACTCGACAAGCGCCGGATTCATACGATCCACCGCTGTCATATACTGGCACAGGTCGTTTGAGCCGATGGATGCGAAATCGACCTCCTGCGCGGCAATATCCGCAATGAGCGCAATGGAGGGAATTTCCACCATAATGCCAAGCTTGTAGGCGCCAAACGGGATTTCTTCGTGCGTAAGCTCCGCTTTTGCTTCCTCAATCATGGCCTTGGCGCGGCGGATATCATCAAGGCTTGCGACCATCGGCAGCATGATCCAAAGATTGCCGTGCACAGCGGCGCGAAGCGCAGCACGCAGCTGGGTGCGGAACAGCGCCGGATGCATAAAGCAAAGTCTTAACGCGCGGTTGCCCAAAAACGGATTGTCCTCTTTGGGCAGCTGCATGCTCTTTAGCTGCTTGTCTCCGCCGATGTCGAGCGTGCGCAGGATGACAGGGCGGCCCGCGAATGTTTCAAGCACCTTGCGGTAGGAAAGATATTGTTCCTCTTCCGTTGGAAGCTGGGACCTGCCCATATATAGAAACTCCGTGCGGAACAGGCCGACGCCGTCCGTATAGCGGTTGCCGTCAAGCTCTTCCTTGCCTGCGGAACCAATGTTGAGGTGGACGTCCACGCGCACACCGTCCGCGGTAAGCGGATGCGCATCCAAAAACTTCTTGGTATCCGCCACTTTTGCGCGGTATTCCTGAAGCTTCTTTTCATAATCCAAGCGTTCCTCGTCCGTAGGGTCTGCAATCACAAGCCCCCGGATGGCGTCCACAATGACGTGGCCGCCCTGCCGCAGGCAGGTCATGAGATTGGGAATGCCGAGTACGGCAGGGATTTCATAGCTTCTTGCGATGATGGCGGAATGGGAGGTCGCGCCGCCGACCTCGGTCAGGATGGCAAGCACCCGCTTGCGGTTGAGCGTTGCGGTATCCGAAGGGAACAGATCCTCCGCAACCACAATGACATCCTGTTCCAATGTCGCAAGGTTCTTTTCCTCCACGCCTGCCCAGCAGCGCAGCAGCCGGTTGCGCACATCCTTCAGATCGAGCGCGCGCTCACGGATCAATTCATCCTCCAGATTTTCAAAGATCTGAATGTAGCGGTCATATACCTGGGAAACCGCGTAATCAGCCGAATAGAGCTCGTCCTTCACCAGTTCAAGGATATCCTCTTCCATGGTGATGTCCGTCAAGATTGCCTGATGCGCAATAAAGATATTCGCTTTGTCCGGGTCCTCCTGTTCCATACGGGCAACGATGCTTTCAAGCTCTTTTTCCGCGGCAAGCTTTGCGTGATGATATTTCTCGATATTCGCCTGCACGTCCTCGCCGGGGATGCTGCACGGACAAACCTCCGGCGAAAACGGCTGGAACAAATACACTTCGCCAATTGCAATTCCCGGGGATACCGGATTCCCTTTGATCGTCATACCTGACCCTCCATCTCTTTCATGCAGCCCATGCGATGTATCTCACAGGCGCTGCAGGCCTGCACTTTCCAACGTTTTACTCCTTATTGTAGCACAAAATTGTAGCACAAACGCCCTGCGCGTCAAGAAAAGCAGGGCGTTGGGTCTATGCCGCAAACGGCCGCGGCTGCTGCTGTGCTTATGGCTTGCCGGGAATGCTATCCTCTTTACAACCTCCTCCGGCATCGGAGCGGCATCCTGCCCGTAATACCGGAAGACGTTCACAGCCTATTCCGTGTTATTCCTTAAAGAACGGATCGATTTCAAGTTCCTGCTCGACGGGTTCCCTTTGTATATAGCAGGGCCGGGTATGAAACATGCGCTCACGTCCGCGAAATTTCAGGTTCCCCGGATGTACGCGCTTTTCGATGCAGTACAGCTCATCTATGAGCTCCTCGCGGTTTTCAAAGTAGTAATAGTGCACCCAATACCGGCCGCGCCTGCCGCCCACCTCCTCCACGCGGATATAAAACTGGGCGTTTGCAAACTCGCGTACGCTGAACGTCTTCAGCTTGCGGATGGTATAGCGCGCTTCCCCAAAAGAAACGAACGAGATCGTCTCATCGTCAATGACGACCCGCTTCGGATTGCTTTTGAATACAAATGTATTAAGCGCCCCGTAGACCGCGGCACACACGCCGAACAGATAAATGTACCGTGTGGGATCGAGCGCATACAGCACCGCAAGCGCCGGCGCGAGCGCAATGAGAATACAGCCGATCCACACAACGCGGAACCGGTATCCTTTGGGCTCATAGGCGTATGATTTTATCATGCAATCCATCCCTTCCCTTTACATGCCGGTGCCGCCCGGCTCTGGCCGGGCGGCAGGTTTCTTAGATACGGGGAGCGCCTATGCGCTTACGGCTGCGCGGCGGCGGTCTCTCTTATGATCTTGCGGCGGTTGATGACCGCCATGGCAATTGCTACCACCGCAACGATGCCGATACCGAGCCAGCCAAGGCCGGAGATGCGGAAGAACGCCCATGTCAGCGGATTGGATCCGTCGCACAAACTGGAGAAGTTGCCCGCGTTTGCATAGGAAGCCGGGTTTGCGGCAACAGCGGCCTTTACAAACATATCCACCATGTCGGTACCGCAGTAGAGCATGATGATGAGGGTAAAGAAGCCGGAGATGAGGCTGCGCAAAAAATCGCCCTTGGCTGCGGGAATAAACAGGACGAACATCCACGGGATGACCGCAAGGTCCGCAAACGGCAGCACGCGGTTGCCCGGGAGGATCACCGCTAAGAGAACGCTCACGGGAACAAGGATCAGCGCGGAGGTCATGCAGATGGGGTGGCCGATGCCAACGGCGGAGTCAAGGCCGATGTAGAGCTTGCCGCCGCCCTTGACACGCTTTGAAATAAACTCCTGCGCGGCGTCGGACACCGGGATCAGTCCCTCCATCAACAGGGCCGCCATTTTGGGGATGAGCACAAGGCACGCGGAGAGGCTCATGCCAAGCTTGAGCACCTCTTTGATGTCGTACCCCCCCAGCCAGCCTAAGATGATGCCGAATACCAGGCCGATGAGAATGGGCTCACCCAGGATACCAAGACGCCTCTGGATTTTTTCCATATCCACATTCACTTTGTTCAGGCCCGGTATTTTATCAATGATCTTGCAGAAGAGATAAGCAAAGGGAACGAAAGCGGTGGTAAAGCCGTGCGGCAGGGAGATGCCGGGGAGGCCGTTGTATTTTTCAAGCCCCGGCGCACTCCAGTCTCCCAGCACCATAATGATGACCATGTTGAGCGCCGCGGCGACGATGCCCATCCACAGGCTGCCCGTGTAGCTCTGCACAATCGCGCCGGTAAAGGCGAAGTGCCAGTAATCCCAGATATCCACGTCAACCGTCTGCGTCGTTTTTGTAAGCAGCATGAGGACGTTGACAATGATGCCGATCGGGATGATGAACGTGCCGACCTGGGACGCGAACGCGATGGCTGCGGACGCAACCCAGCCGATGTCCACAGCGTCCAGTGTCAAGCCGTAACGCTTCACCATTTCCTGTACGGCAGGCCCGAGGCTGCTGCCCAAGAGGCCCGTAACAAGTCCCAGACCAATAAACCCTACGCCGACCGTCAGGCCCGCGCGCAGGGATTTCCCGAACGGAGCGCCCAAAACAAGGCCAAATATGAGCATGATGACGGGCATCATGACCGATACGCCCAGGTCGGAGATAAATTTGAATACGCCTAAAATTGCATCTACCATAGTAACCCCCTGGATTTCCAGTATTGCTTTTGTTCAAACGCGCATGAAGCGATTTCCCGTTGCGCTGTTGCGCGTTGAATTCGGATACTTTGCTATTTTCCGTTTGGCCACAGGATGGCAATCACCTGATCCGCAACTTTGTCCATCCCTACGCCGGTAACCAGCGGAAGCGCGTTGACGCAGGGCGTCTTCAGGTAGCTTGGAACCGTGGTGGTGTGGACAATGACGTCAAACGCGTCATCCTTGGACGCAAGCTCTGCGATCTTGTACTGGGTTGTCTTGTAAAGCCCCTTGTATCCCCGCTCGTCAAGCAGCTTGCTTAGACGGGTGGTGGCAAGCGTGGATGTGACGACGCCTGTCCCACAGGAAATCAGAATGTTTTTCATGTTGCCGGCCATTGCCTTACCTCCTGCATATTGTGTTTACCGAAAAATGTGTGTCTCCCGTGAGAATACCTGGGCTGCGGCAGCCCAGGGTGCCTGTGAAAGCACGTTTTCCCAATGTGCCCATACCCTGCATCGAATGTTAGGTTTTCCAGAATACTAGGATCGTATCCTGAACTCAGAACGGTTTCATAAAAAATAGCGGAGGTTTTCTAATGATGAAAGAGCAGACGGCGTTTGCCGATAAAGTACGCGAAGAGCTTGTATTGCTGGACGTGGAGGGCGGGACCCGGGATGAGGTACTGTATCAAATTGCAAAGGTCATCATGGATAAGGGCATTGCCAAGGAGACGTTTTATGACGCGCTTCTTCAGCGTGAAAACGACTATCCCACCGGGCTTCCCATCGGCGAAATCAACATCGCCATCCCGCACACGTATCCTGAGCATATCAACGAGATTGCCATCACCGTCGCGACCCTAAAAAAACCGGTCCTGTTTCGCAACATGGGCGATAAGGACGAAGAAATCCCCGTCTCCGTAATTCTGTGCCTGACCATGAAAAAGCTGGACGATAATGTAAAGCTCCTCCCCTCACTCATGGGATTCTTTGCGGATGAGGACAACCTTCGTCAGCTCCTCGCCTGCAAAACGCCCAAAGATGTCATCGCGCTCGTCACCGCAAACCAATAGCGCTCCCTCAAAAGGCCCGCCGGCAAAGCGATACGGCTTTGCCGGCGGACCTTTTAACTATATTGCTCCCTGGGAGCCGTCATTGTTCGATCATTTGCCGCACGCCTGCAAGCGCTCTTTTGCAGCTGCCGCCCACACAAACGTGTTGCCGTTTGCCGCGACATAGCGGTAGCTTCTCTCCGCTTCTTCCCACAGGTTCAGGCGCTCACAAAGCCGTGCCAGCGCGTAATGAAGCAGCACCCTGTCGTACTCGTTTTTTGCTTGCTCGATATGCTCCCCGATCGCCGCCGTATCGTTATAGCCCTCTTTTGCAAATGCCGCAATATACGCCCGCGTCGCAAGGCACAGGCGCTCCGCGGATGCAAACGCTTCCCTGTGGTTCACAGCCGCATCCGCCAAGGCTTTGAGCCTGCTGTAAAGTTTCACTGCCGCGTCATATTGCCCGGCTTCCACATAACCGATGCAGGCATTGGCGCATACGCCGCACAGGGATACGCGCATATCATGAGTAATCCATTCAACATCCGCTTCTTCCCGAGCTTTTTCCCAGAGAGCAACCGCCTGTTCATACGCTCCCGTGGCAAGGTATCCCTTGCCGATAAGATAATCCTTTACCACGGCGGCTTGGCGGCTGCCTGTTTGAAACAGCGGCCCCGCCTGCAGGAAGAACGCCGTACTGTCGCAGCGCTGCAGCAGCACTGCGGCTATCTTTTGAAATTCCCTGTTGCCAACAGAGGATGCGATTGCAGAGGAAACCATCTGCGCCAGAAACAGCCCCAAAAGCGTGAGTATCCAGCGCAGCGCCACGCTCTGCACCGCACGGTTGCCCGTAAGCAGGGAGACATAGACCGGCTCTCCCGCAATGGTTGCGATCCGTGGAATGAAAAGAACAATCACAAGCAGGCATGTAATTGCCAGCAGCACAAAATAGACGCGTTTGCTTTTTTGAAACTCCATAATCATGATAGATTCTCCCCCGCACGCTATCTGCCGGACAGCAGGAATACCAGCCCGCCGGCTATGGCAAGGATGCCGACAAGCGCCATGCACACGGCGTTGATTTCGATGCTGCTGTTGTTGGCGATTACCACAGCCTGCGGCATCTGTGGATTAAAGCGTACCTGCTCGAGCGTATTGAGGCGTCTGCCGTCCTGCCGCGTACGCTCCAGCGAACGGACCGTAACAGACCGGTCCCCCCGCATAAAATGATAGACCGTATACCTGCCCGCAAAGCCTGTGACCCTGGCGCGCACCATTTCACTGTTCTTTACCACGCGGCGCTTTTGTATGATCCGGCGCAGCGCGCTTGCCATCAGCAGCATCCCGCCCAGCAGGGTCATGACCGCCGTTGTTTGATCCATTTGTGAAGCACCGCCTTTTTTCAAGCAATTTAAAGCCCTGTCAGGCCCGTTTGCACTTAACTTTTGTCAATGGAGCGGTGTTTCATACGTTCGCCTCCTTGACATTTTTAGTTCTATATAGTACAATTCGTAATAGAAGGAGTGTGCCATTTGAAAAGCAGAAGCGGCGGATTCTTGATATCACAGATCAAACAGCTTCAAGACAGGGTATTTGATGCGCTGCTGCGCGAAGCGGGCATTGCGGAGCTCAACGGCGCGCAGGGGAGAATTTTGTATGTGCTCTGGCAGGAAGACAATCTGCCCATTATTGCATTGTCCAAACGCACTTCGCTTGCAAAAACCACGCTCACGGGCATGCTTGACCGCATGGAGGAAAGCGGCTTTTTGCGGCGTGTGTATGACGTGCAGGACAGGCGGATGATCCGCATTGTTCTCACGCCAAAAGCAAAAGCGCTCCACGAAACGTACATCCAGGTATCCGAGCGCATGCTTGCGCTGTTCTACGAGGGACTAGGCGAAGAAGAAATCGATGTCTTTGAACATACCCTTTTGCGCGTTCTTGAGAATTTGCAAAAACGTATTTAACCGGCAACAGGAGGAAACACCTATGGATTTCTACACCACCGTCAACCGCCGCCGCACCATCCGCGACCTGGAGGATACTCCAATCCCAACCGAAGTGCTCCACCGGATACTCGATGCGGGATTAAAAGCGCCTACCAACGACCACCTGCGCAACTGGGCGTTTGTTGTGATCGCCGATCCCACGGAAAAAGCACGGATTATTCAAAAAATCCCCAAATCCTTTTCCAACGGCGAAGTGCAGGAGTTTATCGACAGCTGCAATATGAGCGACCCCATCCAGCGGGCCATGTACATGCAGGCCGTTCCCAAGCAATATGGTATGCTCTATCATTCCGGCTGCCTGGTGCTGCCCTTTTTCCGGCAGGTGCATCCTTTACTGAAGCCCAAAAGCATCAACGACCTGAACGGGTTTGCATCCATCTGGTGCTGCATTGAAAATATCTTCCTTGCCGCGGCGGCGGCGGGCTTGGGTACCGCGTTCCGTATCCCGTTCCCGGAGGAATCCGCATACCTCAAGGAAGCCGTTGGGCATCCGGACGAGTATGTCATGCCCTGCTATATCGCCATCGGATACCCCAAAGAGGATGCGGGCCATACGGTACAGCACGAATACCGCGCGGCGGATAAAATCCATATCAACCGGTGGTAATTTCAGGCGTCCGAGGGCCGTGAGCATTCCATTTCCAAATATGGATACATATCATATAGTAGTAGATTTGCTTGACAAGGCTGATATGCCGGTGCTATGGTAAGGGAGCCTAAAAAATAAAAAAGGATGTGAGAAAACCGTGGACGACAGTATACGAAAACCGTGCTGCAAACTGCATCAGGCAGGTAAAATCCGGAGGCAAACCCATGCTTTTGGTTCGTTTGGCGTCCATGTGTTTTTCGGATAGCCACACGAATTTGGTTTGCGCCCGGATGGGCGCTTTTTTTATTGCCCATACCAATGGAAAACAGGAACGTATCCAACGCGGCGAGGGATTTTTGATGCGGGGCGACGCCGCCCCGCGCAAAAGAGCCGCCGCGATGAGGCTTTCATGTTTGGAATTGGTATTACACCCTCTGAACAGTTTGCGCCAAATCGGCAAATACTCATAGAGAGGGTGACGTTATATGAAGCTTTTCCACTTCACAAAAACCGTACAAAAATCCGCACAGCAGACCGCCTGGTACGATGCGGCCTTAAAAGGCCATGCGAATGCGCCTTGGCCGGAGCTGTACGCACAGCTAAAAACCGATGGTGCGGGGCTAAGCTCCACGGAAGCTGAAGAACGCCTTGACGAGTTCGGCCCCAATATCATTACCTCCGGCCGCAAAAACTCCCGGTTGTCCCGGCTTCTCGAAGCGGTCATCCACCCGTTCAACCTGGTGCTCTTTGCAATCGCGCTCATCACGTTCATCACGGATGTGGTCCTTCCCGCAAAAAAGGACTATGTGACCACGTCGATTATCCTCGGTCTGGTGTTTCTTTCGAGCTTTGTCTCGTTCTTTCAGGGAGAGCGCTCCAACGCTTCCGCCGCAAAGCTCTCTAAGATGATCTCCAATAAGACGGAGGTATTGCGGGACGGCAAGCGGGTGGAAATCCTGCTTGAAGAAGTCACGCCCGGCGATATCGTCCGCCTTTCTGCGGGGGACATTATCCCTGCGGACGTACGTTTTTTATCCGCAAAGGACGCGTTTGTTTCCCAGGCCTCACTTACGGGGGAAGCCGCGCCCGTTGAAAAGTTTGCGTTCTCCAGGGACCATGTGAACTCCACAACGGACTATGCGAATATCGGCTTTATGGGTTCGAATATGGTCAGCGGCAGCGCAACGGCAATCGTGCTTGCAACAGGCAACAACACGTACCTTGGCTGCATCGCTGAGGGGCTTTCGGACACGCGCGCAAAAAGCAGCTTTGAGCGCGGCGTCGATGCCGTGAGCGGGCTGCTCATCCGGCTGATGCTGCTCATTGTCCCCGCCGTGTTCCTGATTAACGGCTTTACAAAAGGGGATTGGTTCCATTCCCTGCTGTTTGCCATCAGCATCGCGGTAGGACTTACGCCTGAGATGCTGCCCGTGATCATGACATCCACCTTGGCAAAGGGCGCAATCAACATGTCCAAACACGAGGTAATCGTTAAAAACCTTGGCGCCATCCAGGCCTTTGGGGAAATGGATGTGTTGTGCACCGATAAGACCGGGACGCTGACAGAGGACCGCATCATACTGGAGAAATATATGGATCCCCTCGGGAGGGACGATCTTCGTGTGCTGCGGCACGCATACCTAAACAGCTATTTCCAGACCGGGCTTAAAAACCTCATCGATCTTGCCATTATCCGCCGCGCGGAGGAATACGCGCTCGGTGATTTGACGAAGAACTATGTGAAGATCGATGAAATCCCGTTCGATTTTTCCCGCAGGCGGATGAGCACCGTGCTGCGCGACAAGGGCGGCAAACGCCAGCTGATTACAAAAGGCGCCGTGGAGGAAATGCTTGCGATCTGTTCCTGTCTGGAGCATGAGGGCGAAATTATTCCACTGGATGAAAAAAATCGGAAAATTGCCATGGAAACGTACGAACGCCACAACCGGGACGGGCTTCGGGTCATTGCCGTGGCGCAGAAAAACAATGTGCCGGACATCGACTCCTTCTCCGTTTCCCATGAGACGGATATGGTGCTTATCGGGTTTGTCGGGTTTCTCGACCCTCCCAAGGAAAGCGCAAAGGCAGCGATCGATGCACTCACCGCGCATGGCGTGCGTACGGTAGTACTCACCGGGGACAGTGAAGGCGTTGCGGTTAAGGTCTGCAAAAAAATCGGCATCGATACCGAACACCGGCTTTTAGGCAAGGATGTGGCCGGTATGGACGATGCGGCGCTCAAAGAAGCTGTGCGGACATGCAACCTGTTTTCCAAGCTTTCCCCGCTGGAAAAAAAGCGTGTGATTTGGGCCCTGCAGGAAAACGGCCACACGGTAGGCTACATGGGGGACGGGATCAACGACACGCTTGCGCTCCGCCAGGCGGATGTCGGCATCTCCGTTGACTCCGCGGTGGATATCGCAAAGGAAACGGCGGATATCATACTGCTCAAAAAGGATCTGATGGTACTTGAAGAAGGCGTGATCGAAGGCCGCAAGACCTTTGGAAACATCATCAAATACCTGAAGATGGCTGTGAGCGGAAACTTCAGCAACATGATTTCCGTGGTCGCGGCAAGCATCCTGCTTCCCTTTTTGCCGATGCTCCCCATCCAGCTTCTCACCCAGAACCTGCTGTGCGATTTTTCACAGATGGGCATTCCGTTTGACAGCGTAGAGGAAGCCTATGTCCGCATGCCCCGGAAGTGGGACATCGCTTCCATCAAGCGCTTCACAATGGTCCTGGGGCCGATCGGCTCGTTTTTCGACCTGCTGTGTTACGGCGTAATGTGGTGGGTAATCGGCGCAAACAGGCTGGCGCTTGCGCCGCTGTTCCAAAGCGGATGGTTCGTGTTCGGCACCGTATCCCAAAGCCTGATCATCCATATGATCCGCACCGCAAAACAGCCCTTTGGGCGCGGCAAAAAGGCCTCTCTCCCCCTGCTGTTTACAACGGGGGCCGTCAGCCTTATTGCAATCCTGATAGCGTTTACCGGCGTTGCCCATGGTTTGGATATGCTGCCGCTCCCGGCTGCCTTCGCGCCGTGGCTCGCGGTGCTGCTGCTTGGCTACGCAATCGCCATACAATTGTTTAAGCGGGTATATATCAGAAAATTCTCGGAATGGCTGTAAGTTGAAACGGGGCGGTACATCCCTTATGGATGCACCGCCCCGCGCCATACAGCTGGGAACGAAAGTCAATCCTGCGCCTTTTCCGCCGCAGCGTCGTCCGGGCTTTCATCCCCCGCATGGAGCAGCAGCCAGATGCTGCTTTCCTTCATCCCGTCGCAATGCACGTACAGGATATCCTCCCGGTATACGATGACGTCTCCGTCATATTTTGCATCGCGATCATATTGGAAAATTTCCACACAGCGCGCATCCACGCTTGTGACCAGGCCGCGGATATCGTCGCCATCCCCCCTCAACGTAATAGAAACGATCTTGCCTGTTTCCCGGGCAAAGCGCAGGAGGTTTTCTATTTGGTCTTCCGCAACCTGAGGCACCTCCTCGTGCGATTGTTTGCGGAGCGCATACAGCCGCCTGAGGCGCTTGATGTATTGCGTATTGGTCATAATGCTGTAGATATCCTTCGCGTGCAGCGCGTAAAACCCGCCCGCTATGCCGTTAAAATAGACATACGCCACAAGCACAGTGTCTTTTGCCACAGCGCACACAAACCCCATCATGAAAGAAGACATGTCGCTTTTATCCTGATAGAGCTCCGCCATCTCCCGCGTAAGCGCGGCTTCCTTGAGCTTTTGTTCAATTCTTGAATTGGCCATATATTCTCCTTGCAGTACTTTATGGATATGTTTTCTTTAAAAAGCAACTAAAGTATAGCATTGTGGCAGAATGCATGGATAGCGGCAAATATACCCATATACTGATACAACGAAAGGACGGGCGCTATGCGCCCGCCCCCGAAATACGATGATTTTTTACTCCGTTTCCCGCACCAGCTTCAGCTTCCACCTTGGCTGCTTTTGCAGGCGGCCGTCGTCCAGCAAAGCCCCTGTGCGGAGCGTGGAGAACAGCAGCCCGCACAGAATGAGATTGCAGAGCATGGCGGTGTCCCCGAACGCGACGAATGGCATGGGGTAGCGTAACAGCATCGTAATACCGAGGTTGCCCATAATATAGCCTGCGGCCTGTACGGCAAATGTGAGCAAGACAGATAACGAGATAAATTTCCCAAGCATGCTTCTCTGCTTCATGCATGCGCGCAGGGACAGCAACACAAACGCGGCCAGCAAAAGAACCGCAGCAACAAACACGATTTTTCCCAAGCGTGCACTAAGAAGCGTAAGCATACAATCATTTTCAAAAACAGTACTTCTGGAAATATAATCAACCACTGCGCCATCCACTGCTGTCGCATCCACCGGGCCAAACAATCTTGCTGCCGCAAGAACTTCCCTGACTGTCGCGCCTAAAAATCCGGCCCCCTGCGGGTCAGGCGCAAATTCCGGCAGAAACAGAGCCAACAGTTGGGCAAAGCGGGAAGGATGAACCGCAATCATCATTGCCAGAAGTAAGACAACTGGCAACACCACAATGAGCACGGCAACCGTTTTCTTACAATCGAACCACCCCTGCGCAATTGCATACAACAGCAGGCACATGCAGGCGCATGCAACCAGGACATAACTCCCAATGGAACTTTGCAGCGCGATCAACGCAATCGCGGTATGTGCAACACAAATGAGGCATACGCCAAAGATGCCGCGTCCGCGCATATGATAGATCAATAAAGCAGAGAGAACCGGAAGGAACAGGAGAATATACCCCGTATCCTGGTTGTATCCCCGGATAAGAAACCCGTTTGCGGTAAGCATTGTAACGGCAAGCAAGCCCACTGTATATACGCCGTAAAGCGGAAGCGTCCACTTTGCCAGCCGCCCCACCGGAACAACGCATGCGCCCAGGAAAAACAGCAGCAATACGAGCGCATGATCAAATGCAACGAACGAATTCCGCACATACGCCCTTGCTAAAAACCCGAACACCATCAGCACGGCAAACGGAATCCATACACTCCAGCTCTTTTGCGGGCGATAGGCTTCGTCAAACCGCCTGCCGACATCAAGGGCGTCCCCCATCTCCCGGATGGCCTGCTTTTCCGCGGCTTCCTCGGGAAGCCCCTGCGAGAGAAGGCTTTGCCGTTCATCCTCAATATGGTCGGAAAGCTCCCGCGCAATCACCGGATGCGCCTGCTTCCAGCGCACCTGCGCGCAGACGTCGTTTAGATATGCTGCAATCCGTTCAGACCGTTCCAAGCAGCGCACCTCCTTCGAGCACCTTCGTCACAGCGCCGCAAAACACTTCCCACTCGGCCTGCTTTTCCCCAAGGTGGCTTCTGCCCTCTTTTGTAAGGGCGTAATACCGCCTTTCCCGCCCTGCGGCCATGCCAAGATACGAGCGCACATACCCCTTGGTTTCAAGCGAATGCAGCAGCGGGTAGAGCGTCCCCGCCTTGAGGGAAAATACCTCATTGGAGCGCAGCCTCAATTCCTCCGTCATCTGGTAGCCGTACATATCCTCTTTTTCGAGCAGCTTTAGCAGCAGCATCCCCGTGCTGCCGCCAAGCAATGTTTTGTCCGCCGCCATACAAGCCCCCCCCAATAATATATCGATCATCTACCTATACTATAGATAGATGATCGATATATGTCAAAGCTTTTCTTTTTTACCTTGTTTGATATTATGCCAGTGCTGCCAAATTCCACATGACGCCGTACTTGTCCACCACAATGCCGTAGCAGGGGCTGAAAAATGTCTGCTGCAGCGGCATGTCGACCGTTCCTTCTTCAGAAAGCACCTCGAACGCGCGCCGGACTTCCTCCTCGGTGCATTCCACGGCAATCGCGATGCGCTCGGACACCGCGGCGTTGAGTGCTTTGAATGCGTCGGACATACGGATAAAGGTATCGCCAAAGCGTAGCGTCGCCTGTACAATATGCGCTTTGTGCTCCTCTGGAATCGGCGGCCCGCCGCCGGGGATGTCCCCAAAGCGCATGATCTCCATCGCGCTGGCGTTGAACGCGCGCTCATAGAGGGCGATAGCCTCCGCACAGTCTCCCTGAAAGCTCAGATATGGCCTGATTTGCATCTCGCTCTTTCTCCCTTCTATAAATAATAAGTCATTGCCGAACTACGCGGAAGGCCGCAAAGGCCTCCCCTGCGGGTATGGTACAGCTTGTAGGGCGAACCGTGTACGCCCGCAACGATCACCAGATACTTCCTAGCGCTTCTTCGCCTCATAAAGTTCCAGGTTCTCCCATACGCGGAAACGGACGATTTCCTTTACAAGCTCCAATGGCTGTGGCTTCTCTAGCGGAAACTGGATCGCGCCCTTGGAGGTTCCATAGTCCGTAAGCTTGTGCGCAAACTGCGCCACGCCGTTTGCGCCGGGATAGAAGCCGACGTGCTTTTTGTTCGCCGCAAAATGCACAAGGTTGCCGTGCAGCGTAAACGTCGGCATGCCCCAGCTGATCTTCTCCCCCGCCTCGGGCGCGGCCTCCCGGATCGCGTTGCGCAGTTCAGTAAGCCTTTTTTGAAGCTCTTCGGGATACTGCGCGATGTACGTGCCCACCGGGTCAGCGTCCTCCCCCGCAAAAGCTTTCCCGCTTTTGCGCAAGGCATCCTCCAGTTGTTCTACCGCCTTGGGGCCGATGCCATGCATGGCGGAAAGATCCGCCCTTGTAAAGTTTTGCAACATATCGAGCGTTGTAATCCCCGCCTGCAGAAGCGCCCGCTGTGCGGGCTGGCTCAGTTTTTCAAACACAGGTTCCATCGTTCTTCCCCCTAAAGTGCGAATTAACCGCACGCTATTACAATTATTGTAACCCTTCAAGCAACGCTCCACCATGCTATTTATAAATTTAAAGAAATCGCCGCAGCAACGCCTTCGCATGCACCTGCGATGCCGGTGCATAAAAGACGCATAAAGAACCCTTTCTTGCCCAATTCGCCGCAAAAAGCCACCAGACGCCACATGCTTTTGCTGCATGAATTCCAAAAAAGCTGTATAATGGAAACGGATGCTGCGCGGCGAAAACACGCCTTGCCTCCTGCGGTAGTTTATTGCCGCACCAAAGAATACGGAAGAAAGCAGGTGTTGTTGTTGAAAAAAAAGAACTGGTATGAGCGTGACATTCATGAGGTGTACAGGGAGTTGGGCGCAAGCGCGCAAACGGGCCTGACCTCCAAGGAGGCCAAACGCCGCCTGGAGGAGCACGGCCCCAACGAGCTGCAGCAAAAAAAGGGCGCAAGCCTGTTTGAGATGTTCCTTGCGCAGCTCAAGGATTACATGGTCATTATCCTGATCGTTGCAAGCATCGTCTCCATATTGGTCGGCGAGGTGACGGACGCCATCGTCATATTGGGCATCGTCGTCATCAACGCCGTATTGGGCGTCATTCAGGAATACCGTGCGGGCAAGGCACTCGAAGCCTTGAAGCGGATGTCCGCCCCCAACGCCAAAGTATTGCGCGATGGCGAGCCCATTACCATTCCCGCCCGCGAGCTGGTGCCCGGCGATACGGTTATTTTGGAAACGGGAGACTATGTCCCGGCGGACGTCAGGCTCATCCAGTCTGTCAATTTAAAAATTGAAGAAGCCGCGCTTACGGGCGAATCGGTACCGGTGGAGAAGAACGCAGCAGCAGCGCTTTCCGGCGATATCGGCCTGGGGGACCAGGTGAACTCCGCCTTCATGACCACGCTCGTCACCTATGGCCGCGGCAGCGGCGTCGTCACCTCCACGGGCATGGGCACCGTCATCGGCAAGATTGCGGAAATGATCCAGGAAGAAGAGGCCGAAGATACCCCGCTGCAGAAAAAGCTTGCGCAGATGGGCAAGCTCCTGGGAACCGGCTGCCTTATCATCTGCGCCATCGTATTCGGGATGGGCTTATTGCGCGGGGAACCGATCCTTGAAATGTTCATGACGGCGGTCAGCCTTGCCGTTGCCGCCATACCCGAGGGCCTGCCCGCCGTCGTTACCATCGTGCTCGCGCTGGGCATGCAGCGCATGGCAAAGCAGAACGCCATCATGAAAAAGCTGCACGCGGTAGAGACGCTTGGCAGCACCACCGTCATCTGCTCGGATAAAACCGGCACGCTCACGCAGAACCAGATGACGATTGTCAGCATGTATGTGCCCGGCCTCTCCATCGACGTACAGGGTGATGGTTACAACCCGGTAGGCGTGCTGCTCGCCGGCGGCAGGATGGTTTCTTTGGAAGAGGAGCCCGCTGTATGCCGCCTTATGGATGTTATGGCGCTCTGCAACGATGCGCGTTTGGAGCATGTGGTGGAAACCGGCTCCGATGAATGGCGCATCGTGGGCGATCCCACGGAGGGCGCGATGATCGTCGCCGCCGCGAAAGCGGGCGTCAGGCAGGAGGCCCACAATCAAAAATACCCCCGCCTGCAGGAAATTCCGTTTGACTCCCAGCGCAAGCTGATGACGACCTTCCACCAGCTGGGCAATGAAGGCTATGCGGCGTTTACAAAAGGCGCGCCGGATATCCTGGTAGAGCGCTGCACGCGGATTTTGCGGCGCGACGGCACCATCTCGCCTATTACGGCGGAGGACGTCACCGCCATCCTCAGGGAAAACAAGTCCCTTGCGTCAAAAGCATACCGCGTGCTTGCCATGGCGTATAAGCCGGTTTCAGACATCCCCGCGCACCCCACGCCGGAGCAGGATGAAAAGGGCCTTGTCTTCTGCGGCCTGGTCGGCATGATCGATCCGCCGCGCATAGAGGCCATCGAAGCCATCAAAGTCTGCAAGGGCGCGGGCATCCGCGTTGTGATGATCACCGGGGACTATAAGGATACCGCCGCCGCCATCGCAAAGCAGCTTGGCATTGTCAACTCCGATGACCAGGTCCTGGCCGGGTCGGACTTGAACGCCATGGACGACCTCCAGCTCAACGAAGTCGCAAAGTATGTCAATGTGTACGCCCGCGTTTCCCCGGAACACAAGGTGCGCATTGTGCAGGCGATGAAGAACAACGGCGAAATCGCTTCCATGACGGGCGACGGCGTAAATGACGCGCCTGCCTTGAAGCGCGCGGACATCGGCGTTGCGATGGGCATCACGGGCACGGACGTCACCAAGGAAAGTGCGGACATGATATTGACGGACGACAACTTCTCCAGCATCGTCCACGCAGTGGAAGAGGGGCGCGTCATCTACAGCAATATCCGTAAGTTTGTATTCTTCCTGATGAGCTGCAATGTGGGCGAAATCCTCATCATCTTCCTCTCCATGCTGTTCCAGTGGCCCATTCCGTTGCTGCCCATCCACTTGCTGTGGGTCAACCTCCTGACGGACGCGTTCCCGGCGCTTGCGCTGGGTACGGAAAAGAAGGAGCCGGGCCTGATGAGTGAAGCGCCCCGCGACCCCAACGAGAGCATCATCAACAAGGATATGCTCATCAACATTGCGGTGCAGAGCGTTGTTATGACGGCTGCGGTGCTGATTTCCTTCTATTACGGCTGGAAGACCTACGGACTTGAAATGGGGCGCACCTATGCGCTTGTAACGCTGATTGTCAGTGAACTTCTGCGCGCATACACCTGCCGCTCGGAAAGGCACCCGCTGTGGAAGATCGGCGTGTTCAGCAACCGAAACATGAACCTTGCGACCGTCGTCTCCTTTGGCCTGCTGGTTGTCATCATGGTTATTCCGGGGCTGCGGGATATCTTCAATGTGGCGACACTGCATTTCCATGATTGGGACTTTGTGATCATCGTCGGCCTCATGCCGCTGCTTTTTGGGGAACTGACAAAGGTCATCAAGAACGCCGTACGCGGCAAGAAATAAAACGGAACCGACCGGGGCCGCGCTTACTTTGTAAGCGCGGCCCTGCTGCAATTCCCCGGAATGCGGGCATTGGCAGATACCCTCTCGAATAGGTTGTATCGCGTCATCTGCAGGGGTGAACTGCGTTCGCCCGCGTATTCCAGAATGTTGCAAGCGATTGATGCTGAAAGGAGCATATATGCAATACGAAATTTTTGGAGGCAACCTTCCCGCCGTCACCATCCGCCTCAACGCCAACGAGAGCATCTATACCCAATCCGGCGGCATGTCCTGGATGACGCCTAACATCCGCATGGAAACCAATATGAAGGGCGGGCTTTTAAAGGGGCTTGGCCGCATGCTTTCCGGAGATTCCCTGTTTCTGGCCACCTATACCGCGATGGCGCCCAACCAGGAGATCACCATTGCCTCCACCTTTCCCGGCGCAATTCTGCCGGTCGACCCTGCAAGGGGCGATATCATCGCCCAGAAAAGCGCGTTTTTGTGCGCAGAACCCGGCGTAACGCTCAGCATGCATGTGGTAAAGGGCCTGGGCGCAGGCTTCTTTGGCGGGGAAGGCTTCCTGCTGCAGCGCCTTTCCGGCAACGGGCTTGCGTTTTTGGAGATCGATGGCGCAATCTACGAAAAGACGCTTGCCCCCGGCGAGGAGCTGATTGTGGATACCGGCAATATCGCCGCGTATGAAGCAAACGTACAATACGAAGTCATGATGATCAAGGGCTTTAAAAACGTGCTGTTCGGCGGCGAAGGGCTGCTCAATACCAAGCTGCGCGGCCCCGGCAGGGTATGGCTGCAAACCATGACGATGCCCGGCTTTGCGGGGCGCATCGTCCCATTCCTGCCCCACAAAAACGACTGATGCGGCTCCAACACAAACGCCCTGTGTATAAAAGCGAATGGCCCTCCTTCGTCTTTACTTCTTAAGGTATCGCTGCTGCGGCGGCAGCGAAAGATTATTTTATTAAATAGCGGGCCCACACCCCCTCAGTACGGGGGAGAGCTAGCGCAGCAGGTGCACAGCTAAACAAGGTTTTCCCGCACCCTGAGTATGGGTGAGAGTATGGTCTCTACTATTGTCAGACTCAAACGCCCTGCGCATAAGCGCAGGGCGTTTCATTTTGTAGCAATAAACTTGCAGGTTAACCGGCGACCGGTTCCTTCTCCTCCACATCCGTACCGAGGATGGAGGGAAGCTCCATGCCCGCCTGCTTGAAGAGGTCGTTCATCGGGGGAATGGATTTGAGCATGCCGGAAAGAAAGTTCGCCGTTGCGGGGGTGCCTGTGCCATTGCCCATGCTGTCCCACACGGTGACCTTGTCGATCTTGATGTTCTTGATGGCGTCCACCTGCATCTGCACGAGCTGCTCGAGCTTATCTGCAATGATGAACTTCACCGCGGCATCCGGATCGCCGCCCGCCGCTTCCACAAGCTTGTTCATACCGATGGCCTGCTTGGAGAGGACTTCCTCAATACCCTTTGCCTGCGCTTCCATACGGGCAAAGATCGCGTCCGCTTCACCCTTTGCCTTACGGCGCGTGACTTCGGCCTCGGCTTCCGCAGCAATCTCGACCTGCTGCTTTTCGATTTGCGCTTTTACGATGATATCAGCCTGCTGGGAAGCGCGCACCAGGTCCGCACGCGTCTGTTCCGCGTTCTGCTGGGCGACATACGCTTCCTGCAGGGCCATAGCGGCCTGCACCTTTTCCGCAGCTGTCGCAATGCGCAGCGCTTCCGCTTCCTTTTCCCTGCGGCGGGCTTCGGACTGGGCAATTTCCACCCTCGCGGTATTTTCACCCTGTATGGCGGTGGCGTTTGCCGCCGCGACCTCGATACGCTCATCCTTATGGGCATTTGCCTGGCCGATTTCACCGTCCCTGTTCTTTTCAGCTACGCTCTTCTTCGCGTCGTTGATGGCCTTTGCAGCGGCTTCCTTACCGAGCGCCTCGATATAGCCGGACTCATCGTTGATGTCCGTGACGTTCACGTTGATGAGCCTGAGGCCGATCTTCTTCAACTCGATTTCCACGTTGTTGGAAACGGCAAGCAGGAACTTATCGCGGTCGGTATTGATTTCTTCAATATCCATCGTTGCGATGACAAGGCGCAGCTGACCGAAGATAATGTCCTTTGCAAGCTCCTGAATTTCAGGCATTTTGAGGCCCAAGAGGCGCTCGGCTGCGTTTTGCATGATGCCGGGCTCCGTGGAAATACCCACCGTAAAGCGGGAAGGCACATCCACGCGGATGTTCTGCTTGGAAAGCGCATTCTTCAAATCCACATTGATGGAAATGGGCGTCAAATCCATATACCGGAAATCCTGCAGCACGGGGATGATAAATGCCGCGCCACCGTGGATGCACTTTGCGGAGCGGTTCTGCCCGCCCTGTTCCGCCCCCACTTTACCATAAATGACCAGCACCTTATCCGACGGGCACTTGCGGTAGCGTGAAAGCACGCCAAGCAACACCGCGAACAAAACGATGACCAAAATGACAATCCCGACCAACACATCCAAACCCATGATAGTTACCCCCTTGTTATGATTATAAAATTTAGGCTTCCTTCTCTACAACCAGCACATCCGCGCGTACATCCACCACGCGCACGAACGCGCCGGTGGGGATGGACGCCCCTTCCGTAATGGCGTTGACCTCCACAAAACGTTCCTGCAGCGTCAGATTGACCTTGCCTTCTCCCTTCCCCTCCCCGGGGATGGGAATGTAGACGCGGGCCGTCAGCCCCAGCGCGTTTTTTAAGGAAATATTGCCGCTTGCCGCAAGGCGCAGCGTCAGCTGAATGAGCTTTGCAACGCCGAACATGGCAAGCGCACCAAATACAAAGCCCACAAATACGCCAAGTCCGCCGGGCATGCCGGAATTGATCGCAATGATCGACGTCCAGCCGAACACCGTCAGGAACGCGATCACACCCTCAACTGTAAGCAGCCGCAGCGCGCCGTAGCCCACATGCGCATCCGCTCCCCCGGTATCCGTATGGGTATACGTGTGGACATCCGTTCCATGGGTGTGCCCAAAGTCAACGTCTCCGAAATCGAGGTCAACGTCAACCATATCCATCATATCCGCGCCGCCGTGGGCAGCCCCCGTATCTACCCCGGCGGCGTCGTGTCCAAACCCCGCAAGCGTGAGCGCGATCTGTATGAGAAGCACCACGCTTGCCGGTATGGCAATACAATAGAGCACCCGCAATAAGATGCTTAGTCCATCCCACCAGGCAACAATCCCCATTGCCATCCCCCTTTAAGGTAAATACTATTTACTTAAATTATATGATCTGGCGCTTCCTTTGTCAATTGCGCCGCTGAATATTTTAGATTCTTATTGTTTTTTCTTGCCTTCAGGCCGCAGCCTTGTTATTCTATAGTAAATGATTTTTACTTCTTAGCTGCAAGATCGGAGGTGCCTGCAATGGATGTCAGGGAACTGGGAAGGCGGTTAAAGGAGGCGCGGCTTCAAAAAAAACTTACCCAAAACGAGGTCGTGGGCGATTTTATCACGCGCAACATGCTCAGCCAGATCGAAAGCGGCGCAGCGATGCCCAGCATGAAAACACTGGCGTTTCTGTCGGAGCAGCTCTCCATCCCCCTCTCGCAGCTTCTGGATACGCCTTCCGCTTCCGACGCTGTGGAGGAACTCAACTGCGCCAAACGCGCGTTTTCCGCAGGGGAGTACCCACTTGCCATCACGATCGCAGGGCGGCTTGAGCTCCCCTTTTTCGATGAAGCGAACGCCATATCCGCGCGCGCGCATCTGGCGCTTGCGCAAGCGTATCTCAATAAGCGCGAATATGCTTCCGCAGCAGCGGAAGCCCGTCTTGCAGCCGAGAAGGCGCAGCTTGGCATCTATGCCTCGCGGACGCTGCGCTCGGAAGCGCTGCTGCTTTTAGACGAGGCGCAAACGCAGCGATAGGCAAAAGTCCGTTTCTATATTGACGCTGCGGGATGAAAAAGGATGCAGGAGTCCATGCAACATCTGATGTATTTTGCAATCGGAAAGGAGACGCGCAATGAAGCAGGGATTGACACATGTGTATTATGGAAACGGCAAGGGTAAGACGACCGCGGCAATCGGCCTTGGCATACGCGCATGGGGCTGCGGACTCACGGTGGTGTTATTACAATTTTTAAAGGATGCGGCAACGGGCGAATTGAAAGCGCTCGAACAGCTCGAAGGCTTTAAGGTGCTTCGCGGCAAGGCAAAGGGAAAGCTGTTTTCCAAGGACATGAACGACGAAGAAAAAGCCCTCACGCAATCCATCCATGAAGCAAATCTAAACCAGGCGCTCTCCCTCGTCAAAGAAGGCAACTGCGACGTCCTGATTTTAGATGAGGCGCTTGACGCCTATCGGCTCGGCCTGTTAAAGGAAGATGCGCTCCGCCCCCTTGTTTTTGAAAAGCCGGAAGCGCTTGAGCTTGTCATCACCGGGCACACGCCGGTGGACTGGATCGTTGACCACGCGGATTATGTCACAGAGATGGTCAAGCAGAAGCATCCTTACGACAGGGGGATTGTGGCGCGAAGAGGAATTGAATTCTAACGGACCCTATTGGGAACGATACAGCTCGGGCGGTCAAATGTATGACCGCCTTTTTTCCTGCCTGCGGTTGTGGTATTGTGTAAAAAGAACGCTTCCGCAATGAAAACGGAGAAAGACGCATGGAACAGAACACGCACAAACGCGCGGTATCCTTAAAATGGCGGCTCGTCATCATCGTGCTGCTGTGCTGGGTGCTGCCCGTCATTCTCATACTCGGCGTGGTAGGGGCCTATTCCTACTCCCAGGTGAAACGGCAAATCGCCGACACCATAACGGTCAGCGCGCAGAACGCCGCAAATATGGTAAAGTCCGGCATGGAAAACGCGCTCTCCGATTCGCGCGCCGCCTCCTACGACCCCACCATACGCACCGCTTACGCCACCTACCAGAATGACGGGGATGAAGTGGCCCTTTATGGCACGCTCATCGAGTATCTCACCCGCCAGTACCGGTATAACGATGTGTTTACCACCACCATGCTGTTCTTTTTAAGCGAGCCGGACAGCATCTACTACATCAACAACAACGCCAACGCCAACGCATATGGATTTGTGCGCAAATATGTCGCCACCATTCACGATGACGTGCAGGCGCTCTCTTCCGAAATCGGCACCAACATCCGTTTTGTCGCGCACGATGAAACGCTGTACATGGTCAGAAACCTTGTGGACAGCTCCTTCGAGCCATACGCCGTACTCGTCATGCAGATTGACAAGGCCATACTGTTCCGGGAGCTGACCGGTATCGTCTGGCTGACGGACGCCACAGTTTCTTTGGACGGCGCATCCGTCACCGTGGTTGGCACAGGGGCCGATATTCCCGATACCTCAGAGCTTGTCAACGGCATACAGTATCTGGAGGAACGCGGGCTGGTGACGCTGCACCTAAGCCAGCGGCTCGAGCAGCATGCTGTTTCGTATTGCCTGCGGGTGGACAGCTCGCCGCTGTTAAGCAAGCTTTCCACCATGCAAAAGCTGCTGCTGCCCATCTCCATATTGGTGGTTCCGCTGTTTGTTATCGCCATACTTGCCTTTAACCGCCTCGTTTCCCGCCCGGTCAACCGCCTGGTGGAGTCAGCCGCCATCATCGAAAAAGGGGAGCTTGGCCACCAGGCGACGGATATCCCTTCAAGCTCTGAGTTCCGTTACCTGTATGAGCGGTTCAACAGCATGTCCATGAGCATGAAGGAGCAATTTGAGCGCAGCTATTATGAGCAGCTTGCCTTGCAGGACTCCCGCATGAAAGCGCTGCAATCCCAGATCAATCCCCATTTTTTAAACAATACGCTTGAGATCATCAACTGGGAGGCGCGCATGGCGGGGAACCTCAATGTGTCCAAGATGATCGAGGCGCTCTCCACACTCCTTTCCGCCGCCACCGCGCGCGGCGGGAACCCCATGACACATTTGAGCGAGGAGCTGGCGTTTGTGGACGCGTATCTCTATATCATCTCCGTTCGCATGGGTAAACGCCTGACTGTCGTCAAAGAAATTGACGGGGAACTTCTGCCGCTGCTTGTTCCGCGCCTCATCATGCAGCCGGTGGTAGAAAATGCCGTGGAGCACGGCATCACCCCGCGCCAGCGCGGCGTGCTCACGCTGCGCATCTATCAGCATGAGGGCCGGCTGTATCTGGAGGTAGAAAACGATGCGCCGCTGAGCGCCCCCGACAAAGCGGCGGTATCCCGCCTGCTGCAGGAGGAAAGCGCGGAAGGGGAAGAAACAAAGCCCGGGCAGGTTGGCATACGCAACGTCAACCAGCGGCTCAAGCTCCTCTATGGAGACGAGGCCGGCCTATCTATCACAGAAACGGAAGCCGGGAGCACGCTTGCGCGCATCGCATTGCCCCTGTAAGGCATGCAACGGCGCAACGAGCGTCAAAAAAAGGCAAGGTCAGCAATACTGCTGCAGGCCCAATAAAGTTACAATATACTTGTCTTTCACAAGACGCATCTTTTCTATCACATCCAAATATCAAAAATGGAGGACAAGGTAAATGAAGAAACTGTTTGCTCTGTTGCTCGCAGCGCTTATGCTCGTGCTGGCCATTGGCTGCACCGCAGCGCCCACCCCGGCGGCAACCGAACCCTCTGCGCCCGCTGAAGCGACCAAAGCGCCCGTTCCTGAACCGACTGACGCGCCCAAGGGCCCCGTTCAGCTCGTTGTTGTGACTTCCTACGGCGGAGATGACGGCAACCGCCAGAATTATGAAGCCGCTTACAAAGCATATGAAGCCGCCAGCGGCAACGAAGTGCTCGACGCTTCCGCCACCTCCAACGAAGCCTGGAAAGCCAAGGTCATGACGGACTTTGAAACCGGCTCCGAGCCCGATGTTCTCTTCTACTTCTCCGGTGTTGACGCCAACAAGCTCGTGGAAGCGGGCAAGGTCGTCTCCATCGACGAAATCCGAGCGGAATTCCCGGATTACGCCGCCAACATGAAAGATTCCATGCTGCAGGCTTCCCCCGCGGACGGCAAGAAGTACACCGTACCCGTCAACGGCTACTGGGAAGGCATGTTCGTCAACAAGAAGGTGCTTGCGGATTGCGGCGTTGCCGTCCCCGGCGCTGACTATACCTGGGATCAGTTCCTCAAAGATTGCGAAGTGATCAAGGGCAAGGGTTACGCCCCCGTCGCCGTCTCCCTACAGGAAGTTCCGCACTACTGGTTTGAGTTCGCGATTCTCAACCACGGCAACGTTTCCAACCACACCGCGCTTCCCGCCAACGCAACCGATGCGGTCGGCCAGAAGTGGGCATTGGGCCTTGACGATATCACGGCGCTCTACAAGGCCGGTTATCTCCCCAAGAACACCCTGACCGCAACCGATGCTGAAACCGTTCAGATGATGGCGGACAATCAGGCCGCATTCCTCATCGACGGCAGCTGGAAGATCGGCTGGTTCCAGGAGAACGCGAATGTGGAAGACTTCACCGTAACCTATGTGCCCGGCGCAGGCGAGCGCAAGGCGACCGATATCATCGGCGGCCTCTCCATGGGTTATTACATCACCCGCAAGGCGTGGGAAGATCCCGCAAAGCGTCAGGCTGCCGTGGACTTTGTAACCGCCATGACCACGGATGAAGTGGTAAGCACCTTCGGCGCCACCGCCATCACCGCGCTCAAGAACGGCACCGTTCCTCCCGCCGATGCCGATAACCTCATCAAAGACGCGCTGACGATGACCAAGGGTTCCACCGGAATCTCCGGCGCGACGCAGGACGGCCTCAAGGCGGAAGCCCGCGCAGACCTCTTTGCCAACGTCAAGAACATTGTTGAAGGCAAGATCACCGCAGCGGACGCCATCACAAGCGCGCTGTCTAAGTAACCCTTCCCACAAGGGAACCATGAAAAAGCGGGGCTGTCCGGGGCACTCCCGGGCAGCCTTTCTCTAAGCAGCCGGAGAGGATGATCCAACATGAACACGACCTCGACCATATTCAAGAAAAAAAGCCCGCTGTTTTTTTTCCTGCTCCCCGCGTTCGCATTTCTGGCGCTGTACCTGTTCTATCCGTTTGTAATGAACATTGCGAACAGCTTTTCCAAGATTTCCGGCCTCGGCACAGCCGCCGAAGGACTCAACGATCCCTGGTACCTCAATTACACAAAGCTCTTTTCCGATCCGCTGATGGGCACCGCCATCCAGAACAGCCTTTTGCTGATGGTATGCACCATCGTGTTCCAGGTGGGCGTCGCGCTCATACTCGCCCTGCTTGTTGACAACATCCGGCGCGGGCACGAATTTTTCCGCACGGTATACTTTTTCCCCATCGTCATCAGCGCAACGGCGCTGGGACTGCTGTTCAACCTCATCTTCCTGTACAACGGAGGCATGCTCAACCAGTTGCTTGAAAAAGTATTTGGCCTGGCCGAATATATCGACTGGAAGGATGAAAGCCACTTTCTCTTCACCATGTTCTCCCCTGTCATGTGGCAGTACGTAGGGTTCTATTTCGTCATCATCATTACAGGCTTAAACAATATTTCACCCGAAATTTACGAGGCGGCAAACCTGGACGGCGCAAGCGGATGGAAGCGTGTGCGCTATGTGACACTGCCTCTTCTACACAACGTGCTCGTTACCTGCCTTGTGCTCGCCATCACAGGCGCGCTCAAAACCTTTGACCTCCCCTGGGTCATGATGGGGTCCGGCATTCCCATGGACAGATCGTGGCTGACCGGCACGTATATGTATAACCAGACCTTCCTGCGCAACGACGTCGACTACGGCTCCACCATCGCCATCGTCATCGTGGTGCTGGGCGTGGCGATTTCCAAGCTCGCCAACACAGTATTCAAGGAAAAGGATTATTAAACATGGAACAGCCAGCAATCATGAGGCCACAAGCGAAGAAGCGCCGCTTTCCATGGTCCAAAACGCTCACATACGTTCCGTTGAGCGTCTGGGCGCTGACCACGATATACCCCTTCTTCTGGGTGATCATTAACTCCTTCCGCGTCAAGGGGCAGATCCGTTCAGACAGCTTTTCCATTCCATGGCCATGGCTGTCCTCCTTCACGCTGGACAATTACCGCACCACGTTTGAGCGTGCGGATATGGTGACGGCCTACCGCAACAGCCTGCTGCTTTCCATCACCGTCACAGTGGTGGTAGTGCTTCTTGCGGGGCTTGCCGCCTACGGCATGGTGCGCTATGAATTTAAGGGGAAGAAGCTGTTGCATTCACTCATCATCGCCAGCATGATGTTTCCCGTGTTCTCCACCATCATTCCCGTATTCCGTATGGAAGCCGCCTGGGGCATTGCAGGGACGACCAAGCCCTTTCTTTCCCTGCTTGCGACAGCGCTGCCGCAAATTGCTGGAAACCTGTCGTTTGCAACGGTGGTGCTGATGGGCTTCATACGCTCGCTTCCTGTGGATATGGAGGAAGCGGCGTATCTCGACGGCTGCAACGTGTTCCAGATCTATTTTAAGATCATCATGCCCGTTGCGCGGCCATCATTTGCGACAGTTGCCATCTTCTCCTTCCTGTGGTCGTACAATGATCTGTTTACACAGATGTTCTTTCTGGGCCTGCCCAAGGAAAAAACCATCACGTTGCTGCTCAATGAAATCAGCTCCCAGGCGGGCGTCAATTATGGCTTTATGGCTGCCGCAGTCGTCGTTGTGGTCATTCCCGTGGTGATCGTCTATATCCTGCTGCAAAAGAACATTATCAAGGGGCTGACCGCAGGAGCGATTAAGGGTTAAAGGAATGGCGTTTAAGGGCAAAGCCCCTGAATACGCAGCAAGTGATGCATCTTTCTCAGGAAAGGTGCATCACTTTATGGTAAACTATGTGTGGAGGTGACCGGTATGTGGAAGGTTGTTCTCATCGACGACGAAGAGATCATCGTCGAAGGGCTCAGGCGCATCGTTCCCTGGGAACAGCATGGCTGCGAGGTCGCTGCCGCCGCATACAACGCCGCGGAGGGTGAGCGCGCGATCCGTGCGCACACGCCGCATATCGTTGTAACAGACATCAAAATGCCGGATACGGACGGCCTGACCATGCTCGCGGGGCTTCGGAGCGAATTCCCGGATATGCAGGTGATCGTGCTTTCCGGCCACAACGATTTTGCCTATGCACAGCAGGCAATCAAGCTTGGCGTACGCCGGTTTTTATTAAAGCCCTCCAAGATGGAAGAGATTGAAGAAGCGTTGCTCTGTGCGGTATCGCATCTCAATGAAAAAGCAACGGACGGTTCCATGGAAGAGGAAGTGCCCGAGGAGCAGGCTTCGAGTGCCGGCAGCTATGTGGTGCGCCAGGCAATCGCCTATATGGAGGAACATTACGCGGAACGCCTCACCCTGCAGACGGTGGCGGAGCACTGCTATGTGTCCCAATGGCACCTTTCAAAGCTTCTTAACAAGCACGCGGAGCAATCGTTTTATGACCTTCTCAACACCGTGCGCATCAACCGCGCAAAAGAAATGCTGCACGACCCAAGCCTGAAGATCAGCGAAATCTGCGAGAGGACGGGATATGCGGATACAGCGCACTTTGCTCGCGTATTCAAGCGCATTGCAGGCATGAGCGCCAACGAATACCGCAACACCGTCTGCCTGGGAAAAACACGTCCGACAGGCAATTGACCGGCCGCGGCAAAAACCGACAAGCAGAAGCAATTAATCGCAGCCTGAGCACTTTTTCAGAGTGCGGGCTGCGATTTATACTATTCACATAAAAGCGTGGACAAATCATTGTCCACGGCTAAGGAAACTAGTATTTACGAATCCGCTCTATAAGGAAAGCTTCCATGCGGATTCGTATCATACTTTGTGTAGATAAGGTAAAATACGTTACACAATGCCGGAGGACAGCATGCAATACGGTCATTTTGATACAAACGCAAGAGAATACGTGATCGACCGGGTGGATCTGCCCGTTTCCTGGACAAACTACATCGGCACAAAGGATATGTGCGGGGTGTTCAACCACACAGCAGGCGGATACCTCTTTTACAAATCCCCGGAATACCACCGCATCACCCGTTTCCGCCCCAACGGCATACCGATGGACGGCCCTGGCCACTATGTGTACCTGCGGGACGATGAAACGGGAGAATACTGGAGCATTTCCTGGCAGCCTGTGGGAAAGCCCCTCGATACAGCGCAGTATTCCTGCCGCCACGGGCTTTCCTACACCGTTTATACATGTGAATACAACGGCATCCGCGCAACGCAGAAGCTCTCCATCATGATGGACGATCCCGTGGAAATCTGGGATATCTCACTGACTAACTACAGCGGCAGAGCGCGCAGCATCAGCGTGTTTTCCTACTGTGAATTCTCCTTCCACCACATCGCCATGGACAACCAGAATTTCCAGATGAGCCTGTATGCGGCAGGTTCCCGCTATGAAAACGGCATCATCGAGCACGACCTCTATTATGAGGAAAACGGCTACCAGTTCTTTACCGCAAGCTTTGCGCCGGACAGCTTTGACTGCCTCAGGGACAACTTTATCGGCCCCTATCATACGGAACGCAACCCGGCTGCGGTGGAGCGCGGGGAATGTTCCAACAGCTTTGAAAAAGGCGGCAACCACTGCGGCGCGCTGCACAAGCGGTTCTCGCTTGAAGCGGACGGCGTCGAGCGGTTCTTCTTCCTGCTCGGCGAGGGCAAAATAGACGACGGCGCGGCGATGCGCGCCCGCTACGGCAGCCCGGAAGCCGCCGACGCGCAGGGCAGAAAGCTTGCCGCCTTCTGGGAAGAACGGCTTTCCCGGCTGCAGATTGAAACGCCAAGTGCCGGTATGAATGCGCTTATCAACACCTGGACGCTGTACCAGAGTGAAATCAACGTATTGTTCTCCCGCTTCTCCTCGTTTATCGAGGTGGGCGGCCGCACGGGCTTAGGCTATCGCGATACCGCGCAGGACGCTATGACCATCCCGCACGCGGAGCCCGAAGCCTGCAAAATGCGCATTTTGCAGCTGATGCGGGCGCTGACCTCGCATGGCTACGGCCTGCACCTGTTTGAGCCAAGATGGTTTGCGCCGGAGGAGGAAAAGCCCTTCAAATCCCCCACCGTCGTCCCCACGCCGGAAAAATCGAACTATGTGCACGGGCTAAAGGACGCCTGCTCGGACGATGCGCTCTGGCTTGTCGGCGCTGTCGTCAATTATGTGAAGGAAACCGGGGACTTTGACCTCCTGTCCGTCACGCTTCCGTATGCGGATGAAGGGGAAGATACAATTTACGCCCACCTCAAGCGCATCCTTCTGTTCACCGCCCGGGAAACCGGCCCCAACGGCATTGCAAAGGGCCTGCGGGCGGACTGGAACGACTGCCTGAATCTTGGCGGCGGAGAAAGCGCGATGGTCAGCTTTTTGCATTACTGGGCGCTCAACCAGTTTGTAGAGCTCGCCAAACACCTCAAGCACGATGAGGACGCGTTCTACTTTTCCTCTATGGCAAAGGATGTCCGGCGCCGCTGCGAGGATGTGCTCTGGGACGGCGCGTGGTACATCCGCGGCATTACGGCGGACGGCCGCAAAATCGGCACCGCAAAGGATATCGAGGGCAAGGTGCATCTGGAGAGCAATACCTGGGCGGTGCTTTCGGGCGCAGCCTCACCGGAGCGCGCAAAGGCCTGCATGGACGCCGTGCGGGAGTACCTCTTTACGGAATACGGCCTGATGCTCAACGCCCCGCCCTACACGAAGCCCGACGAGGGCATCGGCTTTGTCACCCGCGTATATCCGGGCGTCAAGGAAAACGGCGCAATCTTTTCCCACCCCAACCCCTGGGCGTGGGCCGCGGAATGCGCTTTAGGCCGCGGGGACGCCGCCATGACGTATTATGACGCGCTCTCCCCCTACAACCAGAACGATAAAATCGAAATCCGGCAGGCGGAACCCTATACCTACTGCCAGTTCGTCATGGGGCGCGCGCACACGGCGTTTGGCCGGGCGCGGCATCCGTTCATGACGGGCAGCGCGGGCTGGGCATACTTCAGCGCCACGCAGTATATGCTGGGCATCCGCCCCGGGTTTGACGGGATGGTTGTTGACCCGTGCATTCCAAAGGATTGGGAAGGCTTCTCTATCACGCGTGTCTACCGGGGCGGTACCTACCGCATCTGGGTCAACAACCCGCATGGGGTGGAGAAAGGCGTTGTGTCCATACTGGCCGGCGGACGGCAGGTAGAAAAAATCCCGCTGCTCAAGCCTGGCGAAGCGTGCGATATCGTTGTGGAAATGGGGTAAGGATATGATCAAATTTGGAACGGGCGGCTGGCGCGCCATCATCGCCGATGAATTTACAAAGGCCAACCTGCAGCTTCTCATCAGCGGCCTGTGCCGCATGATGCAGGACGAAGAGAAAACCGGGCAGGGCGTCTGCATCGGCTACGACCGGCGCTTTCTATCCAGAGAGGCCGCCATGTGGGCCGCGGAGGTGTTTGCGGGAAACGGCATCCTGTGCAGGGTGCTCGACCGCGAGGCCCCTACCCCGCTCATCATGTACACCGTCAAGCTCTATGGGCTTGAATACGGCCTTGCGATCACCGCAAGCCATAACCCCGCCATTTACAACGGCGTCAAGCTGTTTACCTCCGGGGGACGCGATGCGGAGGAAACCGTTACCCGCAAGCTTGAAGGCTATATCGAGGGTATTACAACCGTCAAAGCCCTTCCCTTCCAGCAGGGCCGCGCAGCCGGATTGATTGAAGAAATCAACCCGCAGAACGCGTACATCGACAGCATCCTTTCCCTGGTGGATGTGGACGCCATCAAGTCGGCCCGCCTGAAAATTGCGTTTGACCCGATGTTTGGCGTGAGCCAGACGAGCCTTCGGACCATATTGCTTACCGCACGCTGTGAAGTGTATGCGATCCATGAACGGCACGATACGCTCTTTGGCGGCAGGCTCCCCGCCCCCAATGTGGATACGCTCAATTCGTTGAGCAACTTCGTGATGGAAAACAATTGCGATATCGGCATCGCCACCGACGGGGATGCGGACCGCATTGGCGTGATTGACGACAGGGGTGAATTTGTACACCCCAACCGCCTTCTTGTGTTATTATATTACTACCTCATGCAGTACCGCGGCTGGCGCGGCCCCGTGGTGCGCAACAATTCCACCACGCATCTTCTGGATAAGGTCGCCCAAGGCTATGGAGAGGTCTGCTATGAGGTACCGGTAGGATTTAAACACATTTCCTCCAAGATGGAGGAGGTGGGCGCGATTATCGGCGGCGAATCCTCCGGCGGTCTTACCGTAAAGGGGCATATCCGCGGCAAGGACGGCATCTATGCCGCAGCCCTGCTTGCGGAAATGATGGCAAAAACGGGCAAGCGGCTTTCCGAGCTTTACCGGGAGGTCACGGACCGGTTTGGAAGCGTTTATACCGCGGAAGCGGAGCTTATTTTAACGCCTGCGCGCAGGGATGCATTGAGCCACAGGCTGTTGGAGGAAAAGGAGCTGCCGCGCTTCCCGTTTGAAATCCAGAAAGTGTCCTATCTTGACGGCTGTAAGGTGTATTTTGCAAACGGCGGCTGGGCTGTTGCGCGTTTTTCGGGCACGGAGCCTCTGTTGCGCCTGTGCAGCGAAATGCCCGCAGAGCAGGACGCCCAGGCCTGCATCCATTTGTTCCAAAGTCTTCTTGAGGGGGTTGCCGCATAATGAACATCATCCGAATGCCGGATTATGCCGGTATGTCCAGACAGGCAGCAAACATCATCTCCGCGCAGGTGATTTTAAAGCCGGATAGCCTGCTTGGCCTTGCAACAGGCTCCTCGCCGATTGGCACTTATCAACAGCTTGTAGAATGGTATAAGAAGGGCGATATCGATTTTTCATCCGTGCGCACGGTCAATCTCGATGAGTATTGCGGTTTAGCGCCCGAGCACGGGCAGAGCTATGCATATTTTATGTGGAAGCACCTGTTCTCCCACATCAACATCCAAAAAGAAAACGCCCACCTGCCCAACGGCCTGATGCCGGACGAGGAGCAGGAATGTGCACGCTACGACGCGCTGCTCGAAGAACTCGGCTCCATTGACTTGCAGCTGCTGGGCATCGGCCACAACGGCCATATCGGCTTTAACGAGCCGGGACAAGCCTTTGTGCTCAAAACGCACCGCGTAAAGCTGACCGAGAGCACCTTGCAGGCGAATTCCCGCCTGTTTACAGACATCGAGAAAATGCCCCATTACGCCTACAGCATGGGCATCAAGGCCATCCTGCAGGCGCGGCGCGTGCTCGTCATCGTTTCGGGCGCGGATAAGGCGGACATTGTAAAAGAAGCCTTCACGGGCGATGTTTCCCCCGCTGTGCCCGCCTCCATATTGCAGTTGCATCCCAACGTCACGCTGGTGGGGGATGAGGCGGCGTTGGCGAAGCTGTAAAAAACGAACCGCTGCTATAAAACGCCCGGGTTCTATAAACCTGGGCGTTTTCATTGCGTGTTTTCGAAGGGCTTATGCTATCTTTGATCGCTGATGGTAGCGCTGCTGTTGTTTGCAGATAGCTCCGTCAACGGGTCGTACGGCACGCCGGTTACAGTACCCACAAGCAGTGCAATATCCACCGCATTTTCCGGTATGCCCCATGAGTTGCCGGAAAACACAAATACGGCGCGATCCACCACAAAGCCACGCGTATTGTAGGTGACATTGTTGATGATAAACCCGGTTGAGTTGGGATTCAGGTATGCGGGCTGCCGCATGGAGTAAAAAATGTTCCCTTCCACAATCAGGTTTTGGACATTCCCCTGGGTAACAAATCCCCGGTTGACCACCCAATCCGTAGAAGGTCCGGCCTGCGGTGGACCGTACACCACATTGTTTGTGAGCCTGTGATCTGTACCTGCAAACTGCAGGAATTCCACCGCATACGGCGCATTACTTGTGATGGTCAAACCATCCACCGTTATCCCGCTGCCGGTAATGAGGAGCGCAATTACCGCAGCCCGCAACTCTAAGACCGTGCCCGGATATCCCTGTACCGTTACACCGTCTTTATTGACCGTAATGGTAGACGTAACAGGATAGGTTCCCCCCAATATATGAAGCGTCCCTGTAGGCGATACAGCGGTCAGTCCTTCCTGTATGGTTCCAAATGGATTTGCGTGGGTGCCGTCCCCACCTACCGCGCCCGCAAGCACATACACTTCAAAAGCATCTGGCTGTACGGCTCCGGTTGGGCCGGTATACCCGGTAGGCCCAGTTGGCCCGATATCTCCGGTAGGACCAATTGGCCCGGTATCTCCGGTAGGTCCTGTTGCACCTGTAGCTCCTATAGGTCCGGTCGGACCGGTATACCCGGTAGGCCCAGTCGGGCCGCCCGCGGGGCCTTCGGGACCGGTAGGCCCAGTCGGGCCTGTGGGGCCGCCATCCGCTCCAGCAGGACCGGTGGGGCCGGTAGGTCCGGTATTTCCCGTGGGTCCGGTATCTCCCGTGGGTCCGGTCGGGCCTGTCGGGCCTGTTGCACCATCCGTGCCGTCTGGGCCGGTAGGTCCGGTATCTCCTGTGGGTCCGGTCGGACCTGTCGGGCCTGTTGTGCCATCCGTGCCGTCTGGGCCGGTAGGTCCGGTGTCTCCTGTGGGTCCGGTCGGGCCTGTCGGGCCTGTTGTGCCATCCGTGCCGTCTGGGCCGGTAGGTCCGGTGCCTCCCGTGGGGCCTGTCGGGCCCGTGGGGCCTGTCGGCCCGGCTCCGGCAAGATCATCCTGTACTACGACCAATGTCGCCTTTACCGGCACAACGGCGGCAAAAAACACATCTGCTGTGCTGGCATTGAGCAGCGAAGCGGCAACAGGAGCCATAGCTACGTCAACAATCCCTATTCCGTTCACTTCTCCCGTTTTGACGGGAGAATTCCCTTCCAGAAAATCCCCTTGCGAGGTAGAAAGCGCAAATACCACACCATTGGAAGACGAAGAAGAAATTGTAGACGCCATCCAATTGACAACATACCTTCCCGCTTCCTGAAAGGTAATCATCCCTGTTCCGCTGTTATAACTGATGTTCCCCGCAGAGTAGACAACAGTATCAAATATGACATTCGCGCCTGCCGCGACAGAACCCGCAAAAAGGCGTTCAATTTGCAATGCAATATCCATGTTGCTCTCCTTATTCTATATAGTTACGTTCGTCTTCATACTGCTCCAAAGAGAATATGCACTTATCATATTGCTTAAGTATACTTTTCTTTACATGCTTTGCTTAGCCGACGCAATACAGCACGAGTGAAAACCATATACTTTCTATATATTATGAAATAATGCTACGTATCGGTTCGTTGCACTTGTTCTTTTGCCTGTCCAAAAACCAGAAATATCTCAAAGCAATATCCTGCGGTGTTCTCTTTTATAGTTTTCATACGCGCCCAGATAACAACAGCGGCCATATCTGTTTTGATATAGCCGCTGTTTATCCCCGCTTCATCAAACCGAAACAGTTTACGCAAACTCCCGCTCAAGCGCCGCATACATGACGTCCGTCGGCGCATCCTCACCTGTCCAGAGCTTGAAGCCGATCGCCCCCTGCTCCACCAGCATCGAAAGGCCGTCGTAGGTCACTGCCCCCTGCGCACGCGCCTTTTGTAAAAACGGCGTATCCGCGGGGTTCGGGATGATATCCTGCACGATCATGCCCGGCGTGATGTCTTCATAGCGGATACCCGGCGCGCTCGGGTCTGGGTAAAGGCCAATGGAAGTGGCATTGATGAGAAGATCGCATTGGGGAATGCGAAGCCCCTTCTCCCACAGCACCGCTTCCGCCTTGCAGCCACTATTCTGATTGACGACAGCCGCAATCTCCTCCGCTTTGGACAAGGTGCGGTTAAAAAGAAGGATCCGGGCACAGCCCGCAAGCGCGCACTCCACACAGATGGCGCGGGAAGCGCCGCCCGCGCCCAGCACCACGGCAGTTTTCCCTGCAAGGCCGATCCCCTTTTTGCGCATCCCCTCCACAAAGCCCGCGCCGTCCGTATTGTCCCCGTACAGCACACCGTCCCGGTTGACGACGGTGTTGATGGCCCCGATCAGCTTTGCTTTTTCACTGAGCTCGTCAACATATTGCATCGCCTCCACCTTATGCGGCACAGTCAGGTTGATGCCGTAAAAGTGCATCGCGCGCATTCCTTCAAACGCGGCTTTGAGCCCCGCGGGTTCCACCAGAAAATTGACGTACCGCCAGTTGAGGCCTTTCGCCGCAAACGCCGCCTCCTGCATGACGACGGTCGGATTTTCATCGATGGGGTTGCCGAATACGCCGGTAAGCTTTACGCGGTAATGTTTCGCCATATCGTCTTCCTCCTGCAGTTTCTTATAAAGATGTGCTTTTCAACATTGTATCATTCTAAGGCCTTTGCCTTCAACGCAAAGCGGGCGGCATAATATGCCGCCCGCTTCTTTTGCTGCCTAAATTTATGCGTTTTGCGTACGCGCGATCACTGTATTGTCCTTCGTCCGGTCGATAAGGCCCTGCACCGGGTTGGGGCTGACTTCGGCGCGGTAGTCCGTATTGTACTGCTGCTGGTGCCGGTCGATGACCACATGGCTTGCAACCGCGCCAAGATCATGGTTGACGCGGTTTTGGTAGGAAAAGAATTCATGCGAGGACGGCAGTTTTGTGACGTCCGCATACTCTTCCCGGTTGGCGGTGAGGAGTATCTGGCTTCCGAGTACCTGGCGCACATAGTCCCGTGTATCATGAAGCTGCAACAGCTTCGGGAAATCGCCGCCGGGAATGACCGCCTGCCAATCCTTGTTCTCGTATTTCTTCAACAGCTCCACGGCCTGGTGCAGCTGCGCGATTTCCTGAACAAGATGCATTTCCCAGATGGATTTCACATTCGGGTCCAGTTCATCCTGATAGAAGGAGTAATAGAGATAGCATTCCATATACTCGTGCAGGAGCAGGCTCTCAAGCCATGTGGCGTTGGGATCAAGCAGGGAACCGTAATGGCTGACATGCTGTTCCTCAATCTGGGCGATTTCCAGATACAGCTTGCGCCCGAGATCGTTTTGATAGGTGTTGCCGAGGTTCATATAGAAGTTCATCGTCTGCTGTTCGCCCGCCGTAATGATGAGGGTATTGAGCTTTGTCTGTAACTCCGCCGTCTTGCAGTCGATATGCCGCTTGACGGATTCGTACGGATGGCGGTGCTCCGCAATCGTCGGCCTGCCCGGGGTGATTTCCACGTAACTCTTTACCAGGCTCTCCGCCGGGATATTCGCATCCATATCGAGAAGATTCGCATACCGGTACAAATGGTCAAAATCCTCCAGCAGGGCAAAGTCAAGCGCCTGCTTGACATACGGGTCCGGCTCGTTCTGGGCAAGCCACGCCGTCAGGTCCACCGCCACGTGCTCATAGCCGATGGTTGTTTCGAGCGTGGTTTCATCGATGGGCTTGAGCCAATTGATGTGTTTTTGCTGCAGTTGCTCTACCCTGCGGGAAAGCGCTACCTCGCGCCGCACGTCGTTGTCCGTACAGTGGCGGTGCAGTTGGTGCTTGAACATGACGCTTTCCACCTCAATGCCGTTCATCAAAATGATGCGCACCTTGGTATACGGGTCCACCGTGCGCTTGTCGTACGGCTTTGGGTATACGGTGGACCAATCCATAATGCCCTCAAATACGGGTACCGGCTTTTCCAGAAACGGATTCATTGTAACAACACTCCCTTTTCCAATCTTTTGGTTAATCTGCCCATAACTGCACAGGCTATGTAAAAAAGTGGGCACAACGAAAGGCGGAATTCTGAATTTGAGCACATCGGTTGGAAACAGCATCATCAGAAAGGATGCGTGGGAGAAAGCGACGGGCAGGGCGGAGTATACGGACGACCTCCCGGGTGCCGGAACGGCGTTCGCCCGGCTTTTAACAAGCCCGCACGCGCATGCAATGATCGCACGCATCGATTGTTCCAAAGCGGAAGCGCTGCCGGGTGTGATTGCCGTATTGACGGGCGCGGATTGCCCGCGCTTGTTCGGCCCCCTGTTGCAGGATAGACCCCTGCTCGCAATGGAAAAGGTGCGCTATGCAGGCGAACCCGTTGCGCTGATCGTCGCGTGGGAGGAGCATACCGCGTTACAGGCGCTCACCCTGATTGAAGTTACCTATAAACCGCTTGGCGCTGTGCTGACGCCTTCCCAGGCATGCAAAGCAGACGCGCCGCGCGTCCACGAAAACCCGCAGGCGTACCGGCGCGTAAAAACCGATGTTTATCCCAAGCCTGAAAGCAATATCGCAAGCGAATATCAGATCATCAAGGGGGACGCGAAAAACGTGGTTGCAGCGAGCGATATTGTGATTACAAAACGTTTTTTTCTGCCGCCTTCCGCGCACGCCGCGATGGAAACGCACTGCGCCGAGGCGGAAATCAAGGCGGACGGCACGGTGGTGATCTCCACCGCCTCCCAAGCGCCGTATGCGGTGCGTACACAACTTGCGGAAACATTCGCGCTTGAAGCAGGGAAGATCGAGGTCAAGGTGCCGTTCCTGGGCGGGGGCTTCGGCGGCAAAGCGCCCATCCTGCTTGAACCACTGTGCTACCTTGCCTCCCGGAGGCTGAACGGGCAAAAGGTGCGCCTCGCGCTGACCCGGGAAGAGCAGTTCTCCACCGCACCCTGCCGCATCGGCTTGGAGGCAGAGCTCACTTTAGGTGCAAACCGGGAGGGTATGCTGCGGGGCGCGCTCCTTTCCTATTGGGTGGATTGCGGCGCATACAGCGACAGCGCGCCCTATATGACAAAGGCCATCGCCGTGGACTGTACCGGGCCTTATCACATCCCGCATGTTGCGTGCAACGCGTACTGCGTCTATACCAACCACACGTTTGCAACCTCCTACCGCGGGTTTGGGCATGATTCGTTTACGTTCTGCATCGAGCGCACATTGGATGCGCTAAGCAGCAAACTCGGGATCGATCCGCTCGTGCTGCGGCAGAGAAACGCCATTGCCCCCAGCCACGAAACCCCTACGCAGGTTGCTGTTACGCCCGGCAACACGGGCGATCTGGGCGCATGCCTTACTAAGCTTCACGCGCTTGTGGGTTGGCAGCAGGGCCGCGTCATCCCTGTGAAAGAGCATACCGTGCGCACGCAGGGCATCGCGTGCTTCTGGAAGTGTGAGAATCCGCCGACAAACGCCGTCTCCGGCGCGCTTATTACCCCCAATCCGGACGGGAGCTTTAACCTCAACACCGGCGTGGTAGAAATGGGTTCCGGCGGGCAGACGCTTTTAGCGCAGATTTTTGCGGAAAAGCTGCAGATAGAACCAAGCATGGTACACGTTTCCTTCCCCGTCGATACGCGCCTGAACCCCGAGCATTGGAAGACCGTTGCAAGCATGACGGCGCATATGGCGGGAAGCGCCGTGTGCGCGGCAGCAGATGACATCATTGCGCAGCTTAAGCGCAACGGCGCGCTGGCGCTTGGCTGCACGGAACACGAAATCGTGGTGGCGCACGCCCGGGTATACCAAAAAAGCGCGCCGGAAAATTTTATTCCTTTTCAGGATATCGTCAACGGCTATCAGGCGGAAAACGGCGATTCCATCGGCGGGCCCGTGCTCGGGCGCGGCGGCTTTCTATTAAAGGGACTAACCCTGCTTGACCCCGTTTCCGGCAAAGGCCAGACCGGGCCTTCCTGGTCGGTCGGCGCGCAGGCAGTAGAAGTGGAAGTGGATACGAAGGAATATACCTACCGTGTCCTTTGTGCGGCGACGGTCATGGACATCGGCTGCGCCATCGACCCGGAGGGCATGCGAGGCATGCTTGCGGGCGGCATGGCAATGGGCGTCTCCATGGCAACACGCGAGGCGTACCATTACAATGAAGAAGGCGTACTTTCTACGCCTACCTTGCGCACCTATAAGCTGCTGCATATCGGGCAGGAGCCCATCTACCGCGTAGCGTTCGTGGAAACGCCGGAGGACCATTCTCCCTACGGCGTGCGCAAATTTTCGGAGCACGGCATCATCGGCATTCCGGCGGCGCTTGCAAACGCGCTTTCCGCAGCGCTGAATGTACCTATCGACACGCTCCCGCTCACGCCGGAACGGCTCTGGCGCGCGAAGAAAGGGGAACGTGTATGATTGCCCGCGATTTTATCTACTGCAAAGCTGAGACGCTCCCGGAAGCCGTCGAAGCGTTCTCCGCCTATACGGCGCGGGGCAAGCGGGCGTTTTACTATGGCGGCGGCAGCGAGCTCATTACCATGAGCCGCGCAAACAGCATCCGCCCCGACGTTGTCATCGATTATAAAGCAGTGCCCGAATGCCGGGTATTGGAAGAAAGCAGCGAGTATCTATCTATCGGCGCAGGGCTTACTTTAAATGAAATCAAGGAATCCAAGCGCTTTCCCCTGCTCGGCACCGCGGGCGGGCGCGTGGCGGACCACACCAACCAATGCCGCATCACGCTCGGCGGCAACCTATGCGGCACCATCCGCTACCGGGAAGCATGCCTGCCGCTGCTGCTTGCGGACGCAAAGGTGCATATCGCCTCTCAGGCAGGCGCGCGCACCGTTCCCCTGCATGACGTATTTCATGAACGCATGCGCCTGCAGCCCGGGGAGCTTGCCGCAGCGTTTCTTGTTCCCAAGCGCGCGCTTCACGCGCCGTACGCGCACATCAAAAAGACGAGCGGAGAAAAGATCGATTACCCGCTCATCAATGTAACGGCGTTGATAGATAGCGAACGCCTTTTGACCGCATTTTCCGGCATATGCGCGTTTCCGTTCCGGGATAAAGGAATCGAGGATGTCCTAAACGATACTTCTCTTCCTCCGCAGCGCAGGATTGCAGAAGCACTTAAGCTGCTGCCGGGCCAGCCTGTGACAAATGCCGAAGGCAGCGGCGCATACCGCCTGTTTTTGCTGGAACAAACGCTTGAGAACCTGCTGCATGAGTGGGAGCGCGGCGCCCTGAAAGGAGCCGATACATGAACGTCTACGAAGGCAAAACCGCCATCACACTGAATGTCAACGGCGAACCGCGCTGTGTCACGGCACGTCCGTCCGATGTTCTGCTTGACATACTGCGTACACAGCTGCATTTGACAGGCGCAAAGCCGGGCTGCAAAAACGGAGATTGCGGCGCGTGTACGGTGCTTCTGGACGGCTGGCCCGCAAAATCCTGCCTGGTGCTCGCGGTAGAGTGTGTGGGCCATGAAATTTTGACGGTGGAAGGGCTTCACGGCGCGGCGCCCGTCCAGCAGGCGTTCGTCGCGCACAGCGCATTCCAATGCGGCTACTGTACCTCCGGCTTTTTGATGGTGGCGCACGCGCTGCTTACGCATTATCCAAAGCCCGAAGAATATCAGTTGGAGGAGTGGCTGCAAAGCAACCTCTGCCGTTGCACCAGCTACAATGAGATACGCGCGGCGCTCAATTCGCTGATCGCGCCATAAGATAAGCGCCGGGCATATGCCCGGCGCGCTTTTGTTGCGTTAATGCGGCTTTACTGCCGTAACTTTTTGTACAATGCCATCGCTTCCTCCACGGGCCGAAGGCCGCTTGTGGAGTCTGCCTCAGAGAGCGAACACACGGCGGCAGCCGTTCCAAGTTCGATCGCTTCGCGCAGCGCGTAACCCTGATAGGCTCCATACAATACGCCGGAGCAGAACGCGTCCCCCGCGCCCACACTGCCTTTGATGTAGCCTTCGGGCAGGCGCAGGCCGGGTACTTCCACGTAGGCGTTGTGTTCATCAAGGCCATAGCCGCCTTCGGGGCAGTGGATGACTGCCCAGGTGGAAACCCCCAGTTCCTTGAGCCTTAAAAGCGCCGCCTCAAGGTTTTCACGGATAAGCGCATCCGCCTCGCTGCGCAGCGGCACGCCGGTCGCAGCGCTTGCTTCAAGCTCGTTGATAATGCAGTAATCCGTATACTTGAGCGCGGGCGGAACAAGCTTTTTCGGCCGGTCGCTCGCCTCGCTGACGATATCGATGGAGGTCTTGATGCCGCGCTGTTTGGCACTTCGTAACAGCCGCGCCATTTTGGTACCGTATTCCGCATCCTCCTGATCCAGGGCATTGAGCAGCATGATATAGCCGATGTGCAAGAATTCGCAGTCAAGGCTGTCCCAATCGATGCAGCTTTCGTCGAACAGCGCGCTTGCGCCGTAGTAGGTAAAAAACGTGCGCTGTTTGGAGAGAAGATCGTTGATGACGACGGTAAACGACGTCTTTCCCTTCCTGCCGATGCGGGAACGGTCAATGTTTGGAAACGCTTCCATTAAAGAGAGGATCAGATCACCGTCTTCATCCGAGCCCACCATGCCGAGCGCGGTCAGCGGAAGCTTTTCATCCAGCCGCGCAAGATCGAATATCACATTACACAGCGCGCCGCCGGTGCTTTTTGAAATGCCTTCCTGTATGGCGGCAAGCTCCCCGGCCTTGGGATAGCCTTCAATGGGGTACAGGTTATCCACAATCATGTTTCCTGCAACGCAGATCCCTTTCTTCATGTTCTGAGCCCATCCTTTTTAAGATGTCATTTCGCGGGAGGATATTCATTGCACAGCAGGTAAAGCGGCGCTTCGTCCTCCTCAATTTCGGGGAAACGGCCCACCTGATCGTAGAATTTGTTGTCATGCGTGTCGTCGTTACACATGGAGACCTCCGTTACCAGCACGGTGCCGTGGCCCTCTTCGCCCCAGAAGCGGTGGTAAAGGCCCTGCGTGAGCGTGATGCCCTGGCCCGGCAGCAGCTTTAATTCATAGCCTGCGGGGAAGGTGTGGACAACGCCGTCAATCGTGACGGTAACGTCCGTATCGGCAAGCTGATCGTTCTCAGTGGAATTATAGAGCTTGATCATCAGGTTGCCGCCGCCGCGGTTGATGATATCCTCCATCTTGCTCCAGTGATAGTGCATGGGGGTGATCTGGTTTTCGCCCACGACAAGATATTTTTCCGCATACGGCTTTGGATACTTGGCGGAATTTTTCTGGTTGCCGTTGCGGGTGGTGACGAGCAGCAGGCCGATTTTCTTGAAATCGCCCTGGCCGTAATCCGTGATGTCCCAGCCGAGCATATTGTCGCGTACTTCGTCCGCTTCGTGGCCGATATGTTTCCAATCCTCGGGCGTCCAGCCGCAGAAGGTGGGCAGGTGAACGTTCTGTTCCTTGAAGAATGTAAGCGTATCGCGAAGGATTGCATTGATTTCCGAGCGTTTCATAGTGCGTTCTCCCTTTTCAAATATTCTATGTCGTAACGGTTATGCCTTGGACTTTGCCTGGTAGGTGGCAATGAGCACCGCGAACGCCATGAGCACGCCGCGGATGACGTACTGCGTGTAAACGCTGATGTTGAGGATAGTCATACCGTTGATGATCACACCCAGGAACACAATGCCGATGAGCGTTCCCCAAGCCTTGCCGATGCCGCCGAGCATGCTCGTGCCGCCGATGACAACGGCGGAAATGACGTCAACTTCCCAGCCGCGGCCAAAGCTGAAGGACCCCGAAAGCACCTGCGCGCTGTTCATAAAGCCGCCGAGCACGCACATGAGCTGCACGGTGATGAACGCGACAGCCTTTGTTTTAAACACGTTGATACCGGAAAGCCGGGCAGATTCCGGATTGCCGCCGACCGCGTAAATGGAACGGCCGGTAGTCGTATAATTCATCACAAAGAAGATCACGACAAACACAAGCAGCAGAATGACGCCGGGGATGGGGAAGCCCTGCACGCCGCCGATCTTGCCTGTACCGAGGTATACGAACCATGCGGGATACTGGTTGGCGATGGGAAAGCCCTCGCAGAGAATGCCCGCAAGGCCGTAAAGAAGGTTCTGTGTCGCCAAAGTCACGATAAACGCCGGCATCCGGAACTTGTGCTCCGCAATGGCGTGGATAACGCCCGTGACGGCCGCCGCAAGGAACGCACAAAGGATGCCGATCAGGCATGCCATATCGACACCCATGCCGGTAGCGGCGGGAAGATCGCGGCAGAAGCGCGCGACGATGACGCCCGCGAGCGCCACAGTGGAGCCGATCGAAAGATCGATCATGCCGGCGATAATCACCATCGTCATGCCGAACGCGATGACGCCCTTCAATGAGACGTTGCGCAGTATATTCATCCAGTTGCCGGGCGTCATAAAGGTTGGGCTTGCAAGCCACATGCCCACCACCAGGATCACAAGCAGCAGCTCGATGATATGGTCCAGAAGAAAGTTTCTTGCTTTTTTGTTTTGCAGCATTACTCCGCTACCTCCATGCTCATGGCATATAAGCTTTCGATGTTGATTTCGTCCGGGCTGACCTCTCCGGTGATGCGCCCGCCGCGCATGATGAGGATGCGGTGGCAGACTTCGAGGAGCTCTTCAAGCTCCGAGGAAACGAATATGGTAGAAATGCCCTTTCTCGACTGTTCCCACATGATCTCAAATATCTGCTGCTTTGCGGAAACGTCAATCCCGCGCGAAGGCTCGTCATACATCATGATATCGGGCTGGGTATTGAGCCAGTTCCCGACGACGACCTTCTGCTGGTTGCCGCCCGAAAGCGAATTTACGGAGTTTTTTGCGTCCGGCACCTTGATCTGTAGATCGCGTATCTGGGTGGCAGCCGCTTGCATGCGCTTTTTCCGGTTTTCCACCCAACCGTTTGAGAGCTTATCCATGCTCGCGTAGCAAAGGTTGTCGTTGATGGAATGGATCAGTACCAGCCCTTCCGCCTTGCGGTTCTCCGGCGTTAAGCCGAGGCCTCTTTTTTTCATGGAGATGGGGGTGGCCCTGCGCGGCGCTTTCTTGCCTCTTACGAGGATCTCGCCCGAGGTGTAGGGATCTGCGCCGAAGATGCACTTTAATAGCTCCGTCCTGCCCGAACCGAGCATGCCCGCAATCCCCAATACCTCGCCTTTTTTGAGTGTAAAGGAGATGTTCTCGAATTTTCCGGTGCGGGTGAGATTTTTGACCTCCAGCACGGTTTCGTCCTGTACCTTCAAATCCTCGGGCCGCTGCTTGATGGTGACGTCGCCAAACATCATGTGCAGGATGCCGCGGTCGTCAATCTCGCTGATATTGGCGGAGCCGATGAGAAGGCCATCCCGCAATACGGTGACGGTATCGGCGATTTTCGGGATTTCGTGGAGCTTATGTGAAATATAAATAATGATGACGTCCTGTTTTTTAAGCTCGCGTATGGCCTCAAACAGGGAAGTGACCTCATGCGCCGCAAGGGCGGATGTCGGTTCGTCCAGCATGAGCACTTTGGGGTTGTAGCTCATTGCCTTTGTGATTTCCACCACCTGGCACTGCCACATGCTCAGCCTTGAAACGCGCTCTTTCGGGTCGATATCCACCTTCATGCGCTTGAGCATATCCGCTGCCATGCGGTGGGCTTTCCGCCAATCGATGATGCCGTTCATTTTGGGCATACGGCCCAAAAAGATATTTTCCGTTACGGTAAGCCCCGGCACCAGGCTCATTTCCTGATATACAACGGCAAGGCCCTTTGCATACGCTTCAGAAGGGCTGTTAAAATGTAGCTTGTCTCCATCCAGAAACATTTCGCCGGAGGTGGGAGCGACGACGCCTGCAAAACACTTGACCAAAGTGGATTTGCCCGAGCCGTTCTTACCCAAAAGCGCATGCACCCTGCCGCTGTCAAAGCTGACGGATACATCGTTGAGCGCAACGCACCCGGGATATTCCTTTACCAGGCTTTTTGTTTTCAGTACGGCCATGTTTGATCCGCCTTCCAAAAGATAAGATAACACAAAGAGTGATCAGGTAAAAAATCGCGCCAGCGCGCGATTCAAAACACCGGGATTGCACATCCGCCGGTTCCCTCAAAGGGGGTGCCGGTGTGCCGCCCCGTGATGCGGCAATATCATATTCTCCCTTTACGCGCTCTTTTCCTGCACGGTGCTCCGGATTGCCGGATATTTGGAAGATGGCGCTGTGCCGATGCCTGCGCCTGCCGCTAAAATCCCGCCGGTACGGTGGTCCGTACCGGCGGAACGCTTAATGGAACATTACAGACCGTTGTCGGCGCGCCACTTGTTCACGCCTTCGATATCGCCCTTGGAAAGAACGGTACCGGGGACGAACTGCACCTTGCCCTTGGAGGCGGAGACGTCTTCGCCCTTGATGGCCTTGATGAGCGCGGTCATCGCGTTGAAGCCCTGACCGTAGGGATCCTGGGTTACAACGGCATACAACGGGCTTGCCGCGTCGAGGATCATGCTGGAGATCTGGTCGCTTCCGTCATGGCCGAACACGAGAACCTTGTCGGACAGGCCGGCGTTTGCAACCGCCATGGTGGAGCCGATGGTGCCGCCGTCATTCACGGTGATGATGACGTTGAGGTCCGGGTTTGCGGTGAGGATACCGCCTGCGGTTTCAAGCGCGGTGTCCTGCATCCAGGCGTCCTGGTCGGCAACGACCGTATACTTCACGCCGCCTTCTTCAAGGCCCGCGAGGTAACCGTTGACGCGCGCGGTGGACTGGTCAACCAACAGGGACTTGAACTGTACGATGGCGAGCTTGATCTCGGTGTCGCCGAATTTTTCCTTGATGGCTTTTGCAGCTTCCGTGCCAACCAGCTTGCAGTTGGTGAAGTCATCCGAGCAATAGCCGCCCGCGATGAAGTCCGCACCCTCAAGGTTGAGGTTGGTGATGGCGATCTGCACGCCCTGGGCATTCGCTTCGCGCAGCGCTGCGATGGAAGCGTCCGAGCTCAAAGGCGCGATGGCAATCCCCTTGACGCCCTGGCCGACGTAGGTGTTGATAAGCTCAACTTCCTTGGCCTGGTCGTTGCTGGTGTTTGCAGTCAGGCATTCCACGCCCGCTGCCGCAGCGGCATCCACATAACCCTTTGTGAGCATATTCATGAACTGGTCGTCCTGGAACACAACGCCCGCTACCTTAAAGGATGCTTCAGCGGCAGGGGCTTCGGCGGGGGCTTCGACGGGGGCGGGAGCCTGGGTGGCCGCCGCAGGCGCTTCGGGCGCTGCGGGGGTTTGTGCCGCAGGGGCGGCGCAGCCGAATGCGGCAAGGGACATGCTCAGCACCAGCAGCAACGCGATGGACAGCTTGATGTGCTTCATTTTTGTTCTCCTCCTGATTATTGTTCATTCGCGGTTTTTACGCGAAACTGTACTCTCATGCAAGGCAAAAACGCCCATACAAAAAGGAAACCCATTTAATTATTTTCGGTTCGTAGCAGTGGGGAACGAAGAACGTTTACGGTTTAACGTGCGGATGCGGCGGGTGCGACATGCAGCGCACGTTACGAAATTATGGCGCAAATTACCCGATTTTGCGCTGTTTTAAGCGAATATACAGGCCGCGTTTCCGCAGTTCCTTGCTTGCATATCGTAACATGATATCCATGCTTTTGCAATAATATTTTTAAATGGATTAATATAATATATCGCAAGAGCAATGGAATTATGCACAGGCTTGCACGGGCTGCGGCCCAGCTTGAATTCTTTATAAAACTGTGTTATAAAGGATATGTTGGCTCTAAAAGATTTCGGGAACCAAGGAGCATTTATTGGACATTTATTTAAATCAACTAATTATATTGGCAAGTTCTCAGCACTGGGGCGTATAGCAGAATGGAAAAGATCAACAGCCAGACGATGAAAATGAACAATGCCCGTATTGTGTTGGATGCGGTGCGCAAACGCGCGCCGGTTTCGCGCGCGGATCTTGCAAAGGAGCTTGGGCTGACGTCGCCCGCCGTCACCAATATCGTTGCGGCATTGATGAAAAACAACGTGCTGCTTGAGACCGGCGTCGCAAATGCGCGAAAAGGCCGTAGACCCATCATGCTCGATACCAATCCGGAGGTATATTATCTTGCGGGGGTTGTTCTTACAACGGACGGCATCAGTTTTGTGCTGTGCGATTTTAAGGCGCGCCCCGTGATCAACTATGAAATCGAAGTGGACCGTTACGCGCCAAAAGAAGTGATTTTAGACAATATTGTGGAAGGCGTGGAGTATCTCATTCAAAAGAGCGGCATCGAAAAGGAACGGGTACTCGGCATCGGCGTCGCGGCACCGGGGCCGCTTGATTCCAAGAACGGCATCCTCATCAACCCGCCCAATTTCCCGGATATGAAAAATGTCGCCATTTGCTCCATTCTCGAAGAACGCCTGAAACTCCCCTGCTGCTGCGACAGGGAAACGAACGCCGCCGCTCTTGCGGAAGCAAGCTTTGGCAGGGCAGCTTCCTATAAGACGATGTTTTATCTGATGATGTTTAAGCAAAGCATCGGCGGCAGCCTGGTGACGAATGCAAATGTCATTCACGGGTTCAAGGATGGCGCGGGGGAGATTGGCCATATGCTCATCGAACCCAACGGCCCGCGCTGTACGTGCGGGCAGTACGGGTGCCTTGAGGCCATGGTCAAGGGCGAGGCGCTTATCAACGAGGCGCGCACCCGCATCAAGGCGATGGACAACTGTAACCTCCCGGTCCCCTGTGATGTGGAGGCGCTGCGTCTGGAGGATATTTTCCGGCTGAGCGATCTTGGTATCCCGCTGTTCGTGGAGATCGTCGATAAGGCCGCGCAAACGATCGCAATCGCCCTGGGCAACGTGGTTACGCTCTTTAGTCCCGAACTCATTGTGCTGGGCGGCACGCTGCCGGGGTTGAGCGAACGGTTTGTGGAGCGCATCCGCACCTACACGCGCGGGCGCAAGTACCCCCAGCACGCAAAGGACGTGCTCATTGAGGCCTCGTCCTTATTGGGCACGCTCGGCTGCGCGATTGGCGCTGCGGTGCTTGCATTGGAGGCGTTTGAAGGAAAGCTCTGTATCGATCCGCAGGAATGACCATGAAACAGCATACCGGAAGCAAACACGCTACGTGACAGATCCCGCAGCGCCGTATGCGGTCTATGCAATCGACTACATCATCCCCGCATCCGATCCAGCGGTGGAGGCGCAGGCCCTCCGGCAAACCATGCAAGCCACAAAGGATTTGGATAGCGGCAGGTGGACATTTCCGTGCTGGCCTACGAATAGCGTTCCTATTTTGCAAACTGGCTGTTATAGAGCCTAAAATAGAACCCCTCTTTTTTCAACAGCTCATTATGGGTGCCCATCTCCACGATTTTTCCCTGATCCATCGCCAAAATGACGTCCGCGCCCTGTATGGTAGAGAGCCGGTGCGCGATCACAAAGCTGGTGCGGCCCTGCATGAGCGCTAAAAACGCGCGCTGGATGCGCTGCTCAGTACGGGTATCGACAGAGCTTGTCGCTTCATCGAGTATCAGCATGGGCGGATCGGAGAGCATGGCGCGCGCAATCGTTAAAAGCTGTTTCTGCCCTTCGGACAGATTGCCGCCGTCCTCCGCAATCACCGTATCATATCCCTGTGGCAGACGTCTGATAAAGCCGTGCGCATGCGCCGCGCGGGCAGCCTGCTCCACTTCCTCCGCCGTCGCCTCCGGTTTTCCATAAGCGATGTTTTCCCGTACGGTACCGGAAAACAGCCAGCTGTCCTGCAGCACCATACCGAATGAGCGCCGGAGCGCATCCCTGCCGATGTTCCGGATATCCACGCCGTCGAGCAATATGGCGCCTGCGTCGATCTCGTAAAAGCGCATCAGCAGGTTGACGATCGTCGTCTTCCCCGCCCCCGTCGGGCCCACAATGGCCACCGTCCGGCCGGGAGTGACCTGCAGCGAAAAGTGCTCGATCAATGGAACATCCGGCCGATAGGAGAACCACACATCGCGGAATTCCACATTGCCGCGCGCGTGTACACTATGCTCTGCATCCGGTTGATCCGGTTCCTGTGTAGGCGTATCGAGCAGCGCGAATACGCGCTCCAGGGAAGCCGCGGCGTTCTGGAGCTGTGTTGTGATGCCGGTGATCTCGTTGATGGGGCGCGCAAACTGTACCGCATAGGTTAAAAAGCTTGCGATTGCGCCTACAGAAAGCTGCTGCCCCACTGCAAGCAGCGCGCCGATGACGCCGACCAGCAGGTATACCGTATGGTTGATTAGCCTTGTGGACGGGTTTGCAAGCGAGGAATAAAACTGGGAAAGCTGCCCCACCTTATAGAGCCTAGCGTTGATCTCCTCAAACCGCTTCTGGGACGCTTCTTCCTGCCCAAACGCCTTTATGACGCGCCCGCCACCGACCATTTCCTCCACATAGCCGTTGAGCTCGCCGATCGTCTGGCTCTGCTCGCGGAACATGCGCGCCGAGCTTTTCACAATTTTTCCCGCCACCCAAATGGACAGCGGGGTCACCACCACGACTACCATTGTGATGGGCACAGAAAGCGAAAGCATAAACCCCAGCGTACCCAAAAGGGTTACTGTCCCCGCAAACAATTGCGTAATGGCCTGTGTGAGACCCTCCGACACCGCTTCCAAATCGTTTGTAAAGCGGCTGATGGTATCGCCGTGGGCACGGCTGTCAAAATACCTGAGCGACAATATGGAAAGACGTAAAAAGCCGTCCTTCCGGATATCGGCGGAGGTGCGCGCCGCGATGGCGGCGGAAAGCGTCTGCATAAACCACTGCGCAACGCTGCTGATGACATACAAGATTGCCATCATGCCGAGGATGCGCAAAATCGGCGCAAGGGCCACCTGGCCCGGCCCTATGATATGGTCGATCGCACGGCCCATCAGCAGCGGTCCTGCGAGCGAAAGCACGCTGCCCACAAACGCCGTCAATATGGCGAACGCAAGCAGAAGCCTGTAGTGCTTAACATAAGGAAGCAACCGCCGGAAGAGATGCGTTTTGATTGGGGTCGGTTGTTTCATGCGATTTCCTCCCCCAAGAGCTCCTGCGATTTTAAAATCTCCCGGTAGAGCGCACAGCCTGCCTTGAGCTCCTCATGCGTACCCAGGCCCGCTATAGCGCCATCCTCCAGCACAAGGATGCGGTCCGCATGCAAAATGCTTGCTGCGCGCTGGGTGATCTGCACCACAGCCATGCCGGTCCGCTTATGAAGCGCCTGCCTGAGCGCCGCTTCCGTCATATAATCCAATGCGCTTGCAGCATCGTCGAGTATCAGTAGCGCGGGCTTTCTTACCAGCGCGCGCGCAATGCACAGCCGCTGCCGCTGCCCGCCGCTAAAGTTGATGCCGCCCTGCAGCACACGCGTGTCAAGTCCGTCGGGGAACTGCCCCACGAACTGTGCCTGCGCATCGTCAAGCGCCTCCCACAGCGCCTCGTCGGGCGCCTGTTCGTTGCCGTAGCGCAGGTTTTCCCGGAGCGTGCCGCTGAACAATATGGATTTCTGCGGCACAACGCCGATTTGTCCGCGCAGCGCGTGCAGGGTGTAGTTTTTTACATCGTCTCCAAGGAACAGCACGCGTCCCTCCGTCGCATCATAAAACCGGCAAACAAGGTTTGCAAGCGTGGTCTTGCCCGAACCCGTACCGCCGATGATACCGAGCGTTTCTCCCATTTTTAGCGTCACGCTGATGCCTTCGAGCGCGTCTGCCGCCGCGTCCGCATAGCGGAAGGAAACGTTTTTAAATTGCAGCAGGGGCGCCTGTCCCTGTTCTTCTGCGCCCGGGCCGTCCACAATGGAGGCCTTTGTATCAAACAGCTCGTTGACCCGCACGGCGGAAGCCGCGGCCTTGGTAAATACGGAAACAAGGTTTGCAACCACCAGCATGGACGCCAAAATATCCACAACATAATTGATCAGCGCGATGACCTTGCCGGTGGTGAGCGTATCGCTATTGACGCGCAAGGCCCCAAAGTAAATCAACGCCAGGATACCCGCGTTCATCACAAGAGAGGTGAGCGGGTTCACAAGCGCCGCGATCCGGCTCACATGAATGGAAGCCTCCGCATGCGCGTCCGCCGCCTTATCGAAGCGTCCGTTCTCCGCATCCACCCGCGCAAACGCGCGGATCACGCGTACGCCCGAAAGGTTTTCCCGCAGCACGCGGGAGAGCGTATCGAGCCTTTGCTGCACCCGGCGGAACAGCGGCACGGAGCGCGTCATGGTTCCATATAGAATCAGCCCGAACACAAGGACCACGCCCAATATGACCAGGGACATTTTCGCGTCGATCAGCATGGCCATGACAAACCCGCCCACACACAGGAAGGGAGAACGCATGACAAGGCGGATGAGCATCGCCACCGCCCACTGCAGCTGGTTGATGTCCGTTGTTACGCGGTTGATGAGCGTAGGGGTGCCAAACCGGTCCAGCTCCACAAACGAAAGACGGTTGATATGGGAAAACATCTCGTTGCGCATGTTGGTGCCAACGCCCTGCGCCGCAAGCGAGGCGTAATACTGGCACAGCAGCGCAAAGCCGTACCCCGCGAGAGAGACCAGAAGCATCAGCCCGCCCATGCGCCAAATATAAGCTGTATCCCCGTTCTTTACACCGATATCGATGATGCGCATCATAATCAGCGGGATAAACAGCTCCAGCACCGCCTCCGTCAGCTTGAACAGGGGGCCCAAGATTACCTGCTTTTTAAAGGGAACCAGGAACCGAGAAAGACGCCGCAATACCGTACTCCTTTCAAAATCCGATACTATCAATGCTTCCTTAGGATACCACCGTTTCATCATGTATACAACCAACCAAACGCCAAACAAAAGAGTACCCGTTCCGGCGGGAACGGGTACTCTCGGGCTTTACCTGCGCCCGTTTTAGCCGGGCACTTTTTTCTCCAACGCGTTATTTGTGCGAACTGCGCCTGTACGCAAGCCCTGCCAGTGAGAGGAGAACTGCAAAGACTGCAAGGGCCAACGGTACCGTGAGCGATTCACCACCCGTGCTGGGTATGCCAAGCGGGATAGCGCCGGGAGAAAGCGGAATGTTGCCGCCAGGGCCTAGCGGGATATTGCTGCCGCCATCATCGCCGCCTCCACCGGGATCACCGCCGCCCGGCTGTGTCGGCTGTGCGAGCGCAATGCTAGCGCTTGCGGAAGCGGTACCGGGAGTGCCGATCAATGTGATGCCGTTAGGTTCCGCCGTGAAGCCGATGCTGTAGTCAAACGTGACGTTTGCATTGCTGCCCCATGCTTCGGGCCATGCGCCAAGCTGCTCATACGTTACGGTGCCGTCGGGCTTGACTATGACGCGCAACTGGCTGTTTTCAAACACCCAGTTGCCGGAGCCGTCCAAGGTGACGCCAACGGACACGCCCGCGATCATGGCGTTTGTAACGCCTACAACGGCGGTGTTGGATACGGTGGTGCCGACAGCCTGCAGCTTATTGGCGTCAAAGGAGTCCACCTTCAGGTTGTAGGCAGAACCGCCGCTTGCACCGCTGCTGCTGCCGTTTAAGAGGTTGAAGTTAAAGCTGTTGTTGTAGTTTTCTAAAACCGCGTCGTTATCCGCAAAGGGATCGAGCACGATTGCCGGACGGTCTAGCACGATTGCAACCTCCTGCCCGCCCGTAACGATGGGCTTTGCATAGAGGATTGCCGAATCGTTCGTGTAGGCGGTACCGTAGGTGTAAGCGTCCCCCAACGTGCTGTTGGGTACAAGGAAGTAGCGTGTGCTTTCCTTCACGCCGTTTTTAAGATCGCCGATATACCATTCAATGACGGTATTGCCTTCGGCGTCCGTGCCGACTACCTTGAGATCGGTGTTGCCATTGACAAAGTAGATGTCAAAGCCTGCGGGGATGACGTCAATCACCCGCGCCTGCTGCGCTACAATCGCGTCGTTGACGATCTGGTTTGCAATGGTCTTGTAAGTTTCAATGATCTGTTCGGGCGTGCTGGCCCAGGTGTAATTGATATCGAAGTTGTCATAGTTGATTTCACCCTGCGGATCGTTCGCATCAAGCAACTCTTTGAAATATCCGCCGGGCTTGTTGGGATCCATATAGGTGGCGATGGAGTTCGCCGCCGTGTTGCTGTCGTTGATGACAACGTTGTGGAGAGAGATGCCCTTCTCAAGCAGATCGACCGCTGCCTCGGACGCGCGTTTACCGGCGTTCTGGATCTGCGTGCTGTTGGAACTGTAGGCAATACTTGTGGTCGTGTTGCTCGGGTTGGAGTAGTATGTATTTGCCTCTCCATCCGTCATAAACACCACATGAATGTTGTCCCCCGTGACGGAACCGCCGCTGCTGTCAATGAGCGCCTGTACAAGCTCACCTGTCTCCATATACCCCGCCTGAGCGTTGGTGCCGTAGTTATTCAGCATGCCGGTGCTTCCGGTCAGCCCGCTGCGGGAAGCGGAATCGGTAAAGTAATTGAGAAGCTCAGTCACATTATCGTTGGTAAATACATTGCTGCCACTGCCGGAAACCGTAACCGTACGGGCAACCACGTTGTTTTTTCCGCCGGAATATACCACAAGGGAAAGATCAACATTTGTGTTCAGAGCACTCAAATTCGTGATATTGCCGGAACCGTCGCGCTCAATGCCGTAAAGGATATCAATAAATTCCGTTGCGGCCTGCTTGAGCACTTCCCACTTGGTCACATTGCTGCCGCCAAGCTTATCTCCCATGCTGTCGGTAATATCGATGCTCAGTACCACATTGGTTTTACCCGAGATGGAAACGCCGCCTTCCGAGTCGAAAATCTGGTCGTTTCTGGTTCCCTCCGCCTCCAGCGTGACCTCGTACCCTTCAAGCACGTTGCCTTCCGTGTCGGTGACGGAAACCTCTTTGACCGTCTTGTCTCCTTCAATCGTTGTTTCCCCGATGACAACCAGGTAATCCTTATCGGGGTCCGCTTCTATGCCGTTGCTCCAAAGAATGGTGTTTACCTTGGTAGAGTCATCCGTCACATCTTCAGAATCGGACGGCAGGCCGTTTACGATCGGGGTGCCATCCTCATTATAAAACTCCGAAGGAGCCGTGGAATAGCTTCCGCCCGAACCGGTATAGGAGCCAAGATAGATGTCATCGTCGTTGATGTCCGTCTGATCATAGCCGCTGTCCGCTCCGGTTACGGCGCTGTTGGGAATGGTGTTGGAAGTATCCCCGTCCTGTACAACGGAAAGGTCCTCATCCGTGCCCTCGAGCGAAACATCCGTGGAGTTTTCACCGGAGTTATAGGTGTATCCATTGCCTGTTGCGTTTGGAATAATGGTCGCCTCGTCGTCCGAAACATACGTTCCTTCTGTTAAATTACTTTCATCCGTCTGCGCGGCTGTTGCCGTTACGGTTTCTGTTGCGCTTACGGTTACCGTTACTTCATTGGGCGCAAGCGCGTACCCTACCGTAGGCAGCGCGAGCATCGCCAGCAACAGCGCCGCGACAAGCAACGAAAGCCTTCTGTGTCTTCGTGCGCGTAACATAGTGATTCTCCTCTCATAATGATCAGGAATTCTACAAGGGATGTGAACGTGGTTTAGAATTCCTATCGTATTACTAGAAATTTAAACCGGGTTAGTCATCCCAAACACGAATGACACATCTTCGCCATATTTCATTTTCTTATATCGCAACGCTTAGGCTAAAGTTCTGCGTCCTCCTTACGACAGGCCGCAAAAAAAGAGCGCTTGCGCGCTCCTTTTGCCGTATGATTTCTGCTGCTAGCCGATGATATCCTTTGTATTCGCAATCTCCAGTTCGTTGCGGATAAACAGGCGCGTGGTCTCGTAGAGCGCCTGCTGCGCCTCAGAAACGCTGTTCTTCTGTTCAAAGGCAACCTGATAGGCGCGTCTCAAATCCGAACCGACGTTGATCTTTGCAATGCCGTTCTTCACGCCGCCCAGCACAAATTCCTTTTGGATGCCGGAGCCGCCATGGAGTACGAGCGGGATACCCGCGGCTTCTTTGAGCTTTGCGATATAGGGAACATCCAGCCGCGCTTCCGGCTTTTTCGCAAAGCGGTTGCTTTCGGCAATCGCGCCATGGAAATTGCCGCAGGCGACGGAGACCCAATCGCACCCGCTTTCCTTAACAAAGCGCGCCAGCTCGTCAAGCTTTGTAAAGCCAAGTTTTTGTGAGAAAATCTCCTCATACGGGGGCATTTCCCCACCCTCATGGCCCATCACGGCGCCAAGCTCCGCCTCGATAGGCGCGTTGCCCTCATGGGCGATTGCCGCAGCCTCCGCCGTGGCGCGAATATTTTCTTCCAGAGAGAGCCGGGAGCCGTCCACCATCACGGATTGGTAGCCCGCATCTAGCGCCTGGCGGATGACGTCTGCGTAGTCTACGCGCAGCATATCCTCATCGATCACAGGCACATGGTCCAGATGCAGCATGGTATGGCTGGGATCTGCGTATTTGAAATAGGATTCCGCAACGGCCTGCAGGCTTTTTGCCTCCATCTTCTCCCATTCAAGGCGCGCCACCTGAATCATGGCGACCGAATTTTCATCCACAACGGCGCGGATAATGGGCTCCGTCATATTCAAATTCGGAATGTTGAACGCAGGAATCACGATTTGATGTGCAAGCGCCTTCTTGACCACGATCTTTGGATCCATGTTGTTTCCCCCTTGTTGTTCATAATATCTTAGACGAAAATGCGCAGCATTGCGCATATGTGAACGGTAACATTATAGCATGGATTCTTTTGTTGGAAAAGCCTGTCTTTGATAGATGCGCTCCAATCAGCAGATACGGGGCAGCCCCTCGCCAAGCAGCGGCTCAATCACCCGGTTGCCGCCCGCTCGCGTCTTCTGTGTGACAAGCGGGGTACCGGACAGGACGCTTCCCACGATCTGCGCGTGTTCCCCGTAGGGCGAAGCCTTGATCAGTTCCAGCGCGCGTTGCGCCTCTTCCTCCGGTACCGTCAGCATCAATTTGCCTTCGTTGCCCATATACAGCGGATCAAGCCCCAGAATATCGCAGAAGCCTGCAACCTGCCCGTCCGCAAGCGGCGCGCCCGAAAGCGAGATATGCACACCCGAAGCAACCGCGATTTCATGCAGCACCGAGGCAAGCCCGCCACGCGTGATGTCCCTGAGAGAATGTACGTTGATCCCCGCATCAAGGAGCGCGTGCACCATGCCGTTAAGCGGCGCGCAGTCGCTGACGATGCTGTTTTGAATTTCCATGCGCGCAGAGAGGATACAGGCGTGGTGGTTGCCCAGATATCCGCTGACGATCACCGCGTCCCCGGGCTTTGTATTTGCGGCGCTCACCATAACGCCGTCTTTGACAAAACCGACGCCCGCCGTATTGATGTAAAGGCCGCCCTTGCCGTCGATCACCTTCGTATCCCCGGCGACGATCAGCACCCCCGCTTCTTCCGCCGCCTGACGCATGGAGGATGCAACGCGTTTGAGTGTTTCAATTTCCAGCCCGTCCTCCAGAATAAAGCCCGCAGTTAAGTATTTGGGCGTAGCGCCGCGCATCAACAGATCGTTCACGGTGCCGCACACGGCAAGCGTCCCGATATCCCCGCCCGAAAAAAAGAGCGGCGTTACCACAAACGAGTCCGTGGTGAGCGCAATCCGCCCTTCCGGCACGGGCAGCACCGCAGCGTCCTCCATGCGGTCAAGTATCTCATTGGAGAATGCGGACTGGAATACGTCGCGGATAAGCTCGTTCATCAGTTTTCCGCCGCCGCCGTGGGCTGCATTGATCTTCATTGTTTTGGCTGCCTCCCGTTCTACAAGTCCATGAATCGATAGGTTCTTAGGACCGTAACGGCCCTAAGCGGGTGTTTGAGAGCCCAAGCTGAGCGCCGCCAGTGGCGGAGCAAGCGAAGCGAAGGCTCAGTGCGCAAGGGAGTGCAGGCTTCAAGGCCTGCACAACCATTGCAACTGTGGGTCCGTCAGGCAGCGCCCTCAACGTAATTTTAACTTACGTGTTTACCGCGTGCGCATGCCAGATGCCGCATGCACCCTCACTCGTCACCATGCAGGGGCCAAGCGGCGTCATGGGTGTGCAGGCTCTTTGAAAATGCGGGCAATCGGTCGGCTGTGCGCGCCCGATAATGACGCGGCTGCAAAGGCAGCCGGTCTTGGGGGAGGCGTCCTCCCGGGTATCATATGCGCCCGCGTCATATTCCCCATATGCTTCACGCAGCACATAGGCGGACGCAGGAATGCTGCCCAAGCCCCGCCATTCGGACGCCTGCTGGATAAAGTACTCTTCGATCAGCGCCAGCGCCGAGGGGTTCCCCCGTTGTGTCACCGTACCCGGATAGAGGTTGTGCACTTCCGCTTTTTTTCGCGCGTGCTGCTCCATTAAATCATAGACGGCGGCAATGATATGCTCGTAAGAAAACCCGCCGACCGCAAGCGGAATGCGGTAGCGCGCGCAAAGATCCAAATACGCGCCGCTTCCCAATATGGCGCTCACGTGGCCGGGGCCAATAAATCCATCGATATCCGGGTTGTTTTCACAGATCCATTCCAGTGCCGGCAGCAGTGCTTTGGCGCACAGCAGCAGCCTGAGGTTTGTAATCTTCTCTTCCCGCATGCGCTTGATGAGCAGCGCGTAGACCGGCAGCGTGGTTTCAAACCCGACCGCTGTGAGCACAAACTGCCTGTCCGGCTCCGCCTTTGCCCAGTCGAGTGCCGTCATCGGCGCGTACAGCATGCGCACATCCCCGCCGGAAGCCTTTGCCTCCAGCAGGTTGCCATGGTTGCCGGGCACGCGCATCATATCGCCGAATGTGCACAGCGCGGTGTTAGGCGTTTTTGCAAATTCCGCGGCGCGGTCCATATACCCCGCCGGCGTCACGCACACCGGGCAGCCGGGGCCGGACACGAGTTCGATAGACTGCGGCAGTATGCCGCGGATGCCGGTGCGGAACACGGCCTGCGTATGGGTGCCGCAAACTTCCATAAGTTTGATCGGCGGCCCGTCATATTGTTGGATGCGCCCCGCGAGCGCCTCGATGCTATGCGTTGCCATATTGGATCAGCTCCAGAAGCTCGTCAAGCTCATCGCTTTCTTCTTTGCTCACAACGGAGATGGCGCATCCGGCGTGGATCAATACATAATCCCCCAGCTGCGCATCCACCAGCCCAAGCTCTACAGACAATACATTGCCCCTGACGTCCGCCTTGCCCCGGCGGCCGTCCATTTCAATCAGTTTTCCAGAGACCGCAATACACATATTGCTTCTTCCTCCTTCCATTCCCCGCCGCGCCCGGAAGCGCAGCGCTCCGGCGCATTCGTATAAAACGCGCCGATATATGCCTGGCCCAACGATGCGCCGCCGTCGCCAGGCGGTACTGCCATATTGGTCAGCACCCGAAACCCGGCTTCCTGAAGCAACGCCAAAGACCGCTCCAATAAAATACGGTTGTGGAATACGCCGCCGCTCAACGCAACGTCGCCTATCCCGGTCTTTTCCCGCAGGCGCATGCACATTTCTTTTATGAGATCCGCAACGGTCATATGAAAACGGTGCGCCAATAAGGCGGTATCCACACCCTTTTCCCGCTCCAGAAGCAGCGCCCGGAAGGTCGGCGCAAGGCCGACAACCTGCCTGCCTTCCTCTTCCATGATATCATAGGAAAACGGCAGGCTCTCCCCCAAATATCGGGCCGCAACCGCCTCAAGCTCGATGGCGCACTGCCCTTCGTACCGGGAGTCCTCACAAACGCCAAGAAGCGCGCTGATTGCATCAAACACGCGCCCCATGCTGGAGGAGCGGATGGCATTTACATCCTTCTTTAAAGCGGCTTCCACAAGCTGCCCACGCGCATCCCGCTGCGGAAGATTTGCGCCATAAAGCAGGCACGCGGCGCTTTTCCAGCCCTGCCGGATGGAGCTGTCCCCGCCCAAGTACGCCACAGGCTGCAAATGCCCGGCGCGGTAGAAGCCCCTTGGCGAGGCGATCAAACATTCCCCGCCCCATACCGTGCCGTCCGTACCGTAGCCGGTACCGTCAAACGCCACGCCGATCACCGGCTTTGTAACGCCGTGTTCTGCGAGCACGGAGGCGATATGCGCAAAATGGTGCTGCACACGGAGAAGCGGCAGCCCCAGAGATTCCGCGTATCCTGTGGACGCATAGCCCGGGTGCAGGTCGCACACCGCATGGGTGGGCTCCGCCTGCAGCAGGCATTGAAGCTCCTCTGCCGTATTCCGGTACGCATGGAGCATTTCTTCCGTTTCCAAGTCCCCAAGCTCCGCGCCGGGATACAGCTGCTCCTTGCTGAAAATCGTGATATTGCTTTTCTGGTGTGGCCCCAGCGCAATGACGCTGCCTCGATGGTCCGCCTGTGCCGCCGGTAGCGGCACATAGCCGCGCGCCCGGCGCACAAACTGCGTACGTCCGCCGATCACGACCACCACGGAATCGTCGAGCATCCGCTCGATGGGCCTATTGTGCGTCAGCAAATACGCAATCTCTCGATGCGCCTCAAAATACGCGCGCATCGTATCATCTTTATAAAAAATAGGAAGCCCTGAGGGATTCGCGCTCGTCATCACCAGCGGGCCTGTGTGTTCAAACAGCAAATGTTGCAGCGGCGTATAGGGAAGGAACGTGCCAAGATACCGGCTTGCACCGTATACGCCCGGCGCGATGGGGCAAGCCCCCTCCCGCCGGTGCAGCAGCACGATGGGCCGCGCGGGGGATATGAGCAGCGCTTCCTCTTCCTTTGAAATCGCACAATGCGCTTTTATTGCGTCAAGGGATGCGAACATCACTGCAAAGGGCTTCTCCTCCCGCCCCTTGAGCGCGCGGAGCTGTTTTACCGCTCCGGCGTTTGCCGCATCGCACGAAAGGTGATACCCGCCGATGCCCTTGATAGCAACAATCCCGCCGCTATTAAGTGCTTCCACCGCCCGTTGCAGCGCAATATCGCCCGTTTCCTCTCTTCCATCCCGCGCAATACCGGATAGCGTCGGCCCGCAGGCGTTGCAGCATACCGTCTGCGCGTGAAAGCGCCTGTCGCTTTCCTCTTCATATTCCTGTTGGCAGAGAGGGCACAGTGGAAATGGTTCCATAGACGTATTTCCCCGGTCATAGGGAAGCGCCTTTAATATGGAAAAGCGGGGACCACAATACGTGCAGCTGATAAAGGGATTATGAAACCGCGGATTGCCGGGTGTGAAAAGCTCCGTCCGGCAGCCTTCGCACATGGCGATGTCCGGCCCGGGCATCGCCACGCCTACGGCAGCCTCGCTTGCTTCAATCGAAAAGCCTTCGGGGACCGGAGCGCTCGCTTCATGCTCCATCCGCTCTATAGTGCGGATCAGGCTGCCCGCGGGCGGATGGTTTTTGAGCGCATTGCAGAAACAGTTAAGCGCCGGGGCTTGCCCCCGCGCCACGATATATACCTCGCCTCCGGCATTGCGTACAAAGCCGTCGATCTTCATCTGCCGCGCAAGCCGCGCCACATGGGGCCGGAACCCAACCCCCTGCACGACGCCGGTGATGCGCAGCGCCATTGTTTCCTTCACAGGCATTTTACTCCATATCATACATGCGCATACTAGATAAATACCATTTGCAGGGGCGCTTAAACCTCCAGCTCCACGTTCTGCACATAACAATCGTTGTCCATCCGCATGGGCAGCCCCATTGCGCCGCAGCGGGGACAGTCAATGGAATAGCGCTCTTTGATGAACGTTTCACCGCAGGCGCTGCACCGAAGCTCCGCCTGTTCCAGCTGAAAATGCAGCTTTGCCCCTTCTGCGGGGGTGCCCTTTGCAAGCAGATCAAAATAAATCTGCACGGAATCGGGCACGATGCCCGCGTTCTCCCCCAGCATCAGCAATGCGGAATTGACCCGCTTGGCCTTATTTTCCTCCGCCGTGCGGTTGATAATCTCCACAATCCGTTTTGTCAGCGCGTACTCATGCACTCTACATTCTCCTTGCCTGCAGCCTGCTCTAAAAGTGCATGCCGCCTACGGAATCGTATTATATCCCATCCGGCCATGCCGTACAATACATCTTGCAAGTGCAACCCGGCATTCCCTTTGAGTATAATCGCATTTCTCATTTGCTGAAAGTTTTTGTTAGAGCCTGCTTTCTTGTAAGGGCTTCCATTTTTGGTCGAACACCAACCTGTCAGGGTGGTTTTTCCCCATATTGTCTGGCGTTTTTCTGCTAAGAATATATTATCACAAAAACCGTTCGTTATAAAATTAACTTATTGACATATCTCCAATTAATACTTATGATACAGATGTCGGACGCATTGCGTCAGTTTCCTATTTCTTCACAAAAATGTTTCATCTGCAGGCGTGTACGTTGCGACTGAGCAGCAGATGGGTTTTTGTATGCCGTTGGAAACTGATTGCAGTACGATAAGCAGCTTTATGCGGCGCGTCCAAGATGCCGGCCGCCTAGATTGGCGGCGCTGTGAAATTTCCACATAGGAGACAGGCAGAATGACCGGTCAAACGCATCTACTTCTTATTGTAGGCATACCGTTGCTTGGCGCGTTTTTGTTACCGCTTGCAGGCAAGGTATCGCCGAAGTTCCGAAACGCCCTCGCCTTCCTACTGGCAGCGGCGCCGCTTCTCTTAAGCGCACTTGCGCTGCCGTCCTCACTCAGGGAACCCTCGCTCATGCAGATTACGCTGCCGCTCGGATTGAGCTTTGGCCTGATGGCGGACGGACTTGCGGTATTCATGGCGATCTCCGCATCGCTGCTGGGCCTTATCATCGTAGGGTATTCGTTTGGTTACATGTCACATTCCGGTAACCAAAGCGAATACTACTTTTTTGTCGTGCTCTTTATCGGCGCGATGATGGGCATCGTCTACTCCACAGACCTTATTTTCCTTTATCTGTTCTGGGAGATCTCGGCGCTGTGCTGCTGGAGGCTCATCGGCTTCTTCCGCGAGAAGGAATATGTGCGCCGCGCCAACAAGGCGTTTTTGATCACGGTGTTCGGCGCGCTTTTGATGCTTGCGGGCTTCATCATGATTTATGTGCAGAACGGCACGACAAATCTTTTAGCCCTCAAGGGTCAACCGATCGCGACGGCTGCGGTGGTGCTCATCCTCTTCGGCGTGCTTTCAAAGTCTGCCACGCTGCCGCTGCACTCCTGGCTTGCGGACGCGGGCGTAGCGCCCTCCCCTGTGACGGCGCTTCTGCATGCCGCGGTGCTTGTCAAAATCGGCGTGTACGTCTTTGCACGGCTGTTCCTTGTAAACTTTGTACTTGACGACGTATGGCATACCGTTGTTCCCGTGATTGCCGCCGTAAGCTCCCTCGTATGCGCGGGCGCTGCAATTGCGGAAAACGATATCAAGCGTATCGTCGCGTACTCCACCGTCAGCCAGATCGGTTATATCTTTCTTGGCATTTCCGTAGGCGGCAGCCTTGCCGCGGCGGGCGGCATCCTGTATATCCTCATGCACGGCATCTCGAAGGCGGGCCTGTTCCTCTGCGCGGGTATTGTGGAGCACACGTACCACACCAAGGACATCCGCGAGCTTGGCGGGCTATATAAGACCATGCCGGTGACTGCAGTCTCCTTCGCGCTCTGTGCGTTCTCCGTCATGGGCATCCCGCCCTTTGGCGGCTTCTTCAGCAAGTACATGGTGGTAACGGGCGCAGCTGATGCAGGCCATCCCTGGATCGCGCTTGTATTCCTGCTTGGCGCGGTGCTGACCATTGTGTATCTGCTGCGCGCGTTTACAACGGTGTTCCTTGGCGAACCCAAGCGGGGACTTAAAAAGGAAGGCTCCTTCAGCATGGTGTTCTGCGTGGCGCTGCTTGCGGCGCTCTCCCTGATCAGCGGGTTATTGGTCAGCCTCCCCGCAGGTTTTGTTGAATCCCTTGTGCAGCAATTGGTGGTGGCGGTATGAATAGTAGCATATTGTTGTTTTTGATCTTTGTTCCTGCGGTATTTGCGGCAATCACGTTCCTGCTTCCGAAAAACGGGAAGTGGCTCAAAGAATGCCTGCTTGTGCTGTGCGCGCTTGTAAACCTCTCTTTGATGATCAGCGTTTATGGAAACGCACTTTCTGTGGAGCTTCCCTGGAGCGGCTTCGGGCTCACGTTCTCGCTGCGCCTGATGCCATTCTCCGGCTTTATCCTGCTGATGGTCGCCATCATCGCGCTGCTTGTGACGCTGTATTCTACCGCGTTCCTGCGGGAAAAGCCGTATGCAAAGCGCTTTTACGCGTTCTTCATGCTTACGCTCACGCTCGTCAACGGCGCGGTGCTTGCAAACAACCTTGTGCTGATGCTCTTCTTCTGGGAAGGCATCCTGTGCACCATGTTCGCCATGCTCTTAACGGATAAGCCCGGCGGCTTCAAAACCGCCGTCAAGTCCATTGTCATCGTCGGCCTGAGCGACCTTTGCCTGATGCTCGGCATCGGCATGACGGCGCATATTGCGGGCACGTTCAGCATGGAAAACATCCATCTTGCCGTGGAGCCCAGTACGTATGCGGCATTCATCCTGATGCTGATCGGCGCGCTCGGCAAGGCGGGCGCAATGCCCTTCCACACCTGGATTCCCGATGCGGCGGACGATGCGCCGCTGCCCTTTATGGCATTTTTGCCGGGCGCTCTAGAAAAGCTCATGGGCATTTACCTGCTCGTGCGCGTCACGACCGGCCTGTTTACATTAGAGCATGGCTCCGGCATGAGTACGGCGCTGATGACATTGGGTGCTGCAAGCATCATTTTTGCCGTCATGATGGCGCTCATTCAAAAAGACTATAAGCGCCTTCTCTCCTACCACGCCGTCAGCCAGGTAGGCTATATGCTCCTCGGTATCGGCACGGCGCTGCCTGTCGGCATCATCGGCGGGCTATTTCACATGCTCAACAACGCCCTCTACAAGAGCTGCCTGTTTTTAACCGCCGGCGCTGTGGAGCGGCAGGCGGGCACCACTGATCTCAAGGTCGTGGGCGGTCTTAGAAAACAGATGCCCGTTACGTTTATCTGCTTCCTGGTTGCGGCGGCCTCCATCGCAGGTTTCCCGCTCACGAACGGTTTCTTCTCCAAGGAGCTGATCTTCGATGCCGCGATTGAAAGCGCGATGCCCTTCTACATCATAGCAGCAGTCGGCGCGTTCTTTACGGCGGTCTCCTTCTTGAAGCTTGGGCATGCCGCCTACTTCGGCAAGCAGCAGGCGCCAAAGAAGGATGTCAAGGAAGCGCCCCTGTCCATGCTCGTGCCCATGATCGCGCTCGCAGCCGGCTGCCTGCTTGCAGGTATCTTCCAGGGACAGCTTGTTGCGCTCTTTAAAACCTTCCTGCCTGAGATGGAGCACCTTTCGGAGGCGGGCACCCATACGAACTTTGTGTTGGCCGGCATCTCCCTTGTGGTGCTTGCGCTTGCGGTATTGAGCCACCGCCTGGGCTACAAAAAGACCGGGCGCGGCATCTTGGCCGCCGACCATTTCCACTACGCGCCGGGCCTGCATCAGGTGTATAACCTTGCGGAAAAGAAGTACTTTGATCCGTACTACGTCATCGGCCTTCTTATTGGCGGCTATTCCAAAGCGTCGCTTGCCGTTAACAACGGCATCAGCTGGTTCTATGATGTGGCAATCGTGCGCTTTACCGGCTGGATCTCCGGCGGTATCCGGAAAGCGCACAGCGGCAACCCCGCCCTGTACCTTGTCTGGACGGTTGTGGGCATTGCGTTTGTCGCGCTGTATCTTGTGATTTCGTTCTGCTAAGCGCACTGCTTGCAAAGAACTACTAGTTTAGGAGGAAGCCTTCGTGCCGCTTTTGTTCTTAGCAATCCCACTCGCAGCGGTAGTGGTATTGAATATCCTGTATTATTGGATGAAGGGCAAGTTTGCCGTCTGGTGCGCTGCCGTTATGGCCGCAGTGCAGACGCTGCTTTCCGCTTATACACTGATTGAATGTCTGAAAACCGGCGTGGTATTTACGGATACCCGCATCGGCCAGCTTGAAATCGATACCTTGAGCGCAATGGTGCTTCTGACCATCGGGCTGATCGGATTTGTCTCGCTGCTGATTACGAACGCTTCCATTAAGAAGCATCAGCACAACTTTGCGAATCTGGTGCTTATCCTCATGGCAGGCATGAACGGCGTTGCGATTGTGCGTGACCTCTTCACGCTCTACGTGTTCATCGAAATCACTTCCGCCGCCTCCTTTATCCTCATCGGTTTCCACAGAGACCGTAATGAATTGGAGGGTGCATTCAAATACTATATCCAGTCCACCGTGGCCACCATTGTAATGCTCACGGCAACGGCTTTCCTGTTCCTGTTTGTGGGGGATACGACGTTTACAAACGCCGCCGCCGCAATCGGGCAGGCCAATACGGCAGGCGTGTTCCCGTACGGGATCGTGATCTCCTTGATTCTTTACACGGTCGGCTTCGCAATCAAATCGGGTTCCGTCCCCTTCCACGCTTGGGTGCCTGACGCCTACTCTTCCGCCTCTGCGCCCGTTTCCGTGCTGTTGAGCGGTATTGTCACCAAAGCCTCCGGCGTGTATGTATTGATGCGCATCTTCCGTGATGTCTTCCTGAGCAACGCTTCCGTGGGCAATCTTTTGACCATACTTGGCCTTGTTTCCATACTGGTGGGCGCGTTCGCCGCCATTGGTCAGCGCAAGATGAAGCGGATGCTCGCGTTCTCCAGCGTCAGCCAGATCGGCTACATCCTCCTGGGCCTTGGCACCGGTTCCCCCTTGGGGTTCTTTGGCGCGATGCTGCACTTTTTCAACCACGCGTCCTTCAAGTCCCTGCTGTTCCTTGACGCTGCTGCGGTAGAAGAACAGACCGGCCTTACGGATATGGAGGAAATGGGTGGCCTGAGTGAAAAAATGCCTGTCACAGGTTGGAGCTCCGTCGTCGCGTTCCTTTCTACCGCTGGTATCCCTCCGCTTGCAGGGTTCTGGAGCAAGCTGTTCATCATCATCGCGGTCTGGCGTGTGTCCCCTGTGCTTGCGGTGATCGCGCTGTTGGCCGGCGTCATCACGCTTGCCTACCTGCTACTCATTCAGAAGAAGGTGTTCTTCGGAAAAGTGCCCGAGGCGCTTGCAGGCATCAAGGAAGCGGGCGCGGGATATGTGGGCGCGGAGCTCATATTGGTTGCAGTGAACGTATTTGTCGGCGTTGCGTGCCCGTTCCTGCTTGGTTACTTCCAAAACTTGCTCTAAAGGAAGGTGGATGAAAACGTGTCGCTTCCTGTTATGATTCTTTTATTGGTATCTCTGGTCGTCTGCGCGATTCTCTGTATCGTCAGGCCGAACCTCATTAAAGCCGCGATCTGGATGGCGGTCGTCAGCGCCATTCTGTCGCTTGTGATGTTCCTGATGGGCGCGCATTTGGCTGCGGCGTTTGAGCTTTCCGTATGCGCGGGCCTGATCCCGGTCATCTTCATCAGCGCGTCGAGCATGACGAAAATCAACAGCCGCGAGGAGCAGGCGGAAAAAGATAAAGAGCGTAAGCGCCGCTTTCTTTTGCTGCCCATACTCCTTGTCACCCTCGGCACTGCGCTGCTGTTCATCATTTGGCCGCATGTCAGCACCCTGCTAACCGGCATCGCTTCCGGTACGGATACCGCGACCACCCAGCAGATTCTCTGGGAAAAGCGCCAGATCGACCTTGTGGGGCAGATCATCATCGTGCTCCTTGGCGTCTATGCGGACCTGGTATTCTTCAAGGGGGTGCGTGAGAAATGAACGAGCTGTTCTTAGTATTCCTGATTGCCGTTGCACTGCTTCTTGTAACGGGTATCTATTGCTTAATCGTATCCCGGAACCTGATGCGCATTTTGCTTTCCATTGAAATCCTTGCAAAGGGCATCACCCTTTTGATGATCGCGGTTGGATATGTGACGGGCAACATGGCGCAGGCACAGGCCTATGTGCTGACCATCATCGTCATCGAAGTGGTGCTGGTGGTCGTGGCTACCGGTATTGTCCTTGGCATTTACCGTGATACGGATGTGCTCGATACGCGCAAGCTCAACAACCTCAAAGGTTAACTGCGCGGGATTTAGGAGGAATAATCGATGCAAAACATACTGCTTTCGCCGCCTGTTGCGTTCCTGATATTCATCGGGCTCTCCGTTGGGCTTTCCGCGCTCTTCAGCCGGCTCGCCGCACGCGGCAAGGACAACAAAAAGAAGCTTGATCCGTATTCCTGCGGCGAGACCGTGCCGGAAAACCAGGGCCAGCCGGAATACTCCCAGTTTTTCCACTTTGCTTTTTTCTTTACGATCATGCACGTCACGGTGCTCATGATCGCAACCGATGTGAAGCACATCTCCATCGTGGCCATCCTGTTCCTCGTGCTGACGGTGCTTTCACTTTTAATGCTCTTCAGGAGGGAGAAAGATGATCGTTGACCGCATTATCCAGTGGGCGAGGCAGAAATCCCCATGGATCATCCATTTCAATTCCGGTGCGTGCAACGCGTGCGATGTGGAAATCATCGCTTCGCTGACCCCGCGTTATGATATAGAGCGCCTTGGCGTGCAGCAGAAGGGTTCCCCGCGCCATGCGGACGTCCTCATTTGCTCAGGCCCCGTCACCATGCAGCAGCGCGAGCGCCTGATTACGATCTATGAGCAGATGACGGAGCCGAAGTTCGTTGTGGCTGTAGGCACCTGCGCCTGCTCCTCTGGCGTATTCCAGGGATGTTACTGCGTGGAGGGCGGCGTGGACAGCGCCATCCCCGTGGATGCGTATATCCCCGGCTGCCCGGTAAAGCCCGAGGCGATTATTGACGGCGTGACCAAGCTGATTGACAGTATGGAGAAGGGGGGGAAATAAGTATGGAGGCGATTGCGATGGAACACGAGGCCTTGGTATTGGAGCAATTGCATAAACAGTTCCCGGTGCTTGCTGAAGAAGGCGCCGTTACGGCAAAAAACCGGGTGTTTATTGCCATCCCCGCGGAACTCCTGCTTGACGTGCTGCGTTATGCACATGATGTGCTCGATTATAAAAACCTGTGCACCATCACCGGCATGGATTCCATTGAATGTTTTGAGCTTGTGTATCACCTCTCCAACGACCATGACGGCGTCATGCTCAATGTGAACATCAAGCTTCCTAAGGACAATGCCGTGGCGCACACGGTACTTGATATTTACAACGGCGCCACGTTCTATGAGCGTGAAGTGGAAGGGCTTTTAGGCGTTACCATAGAGGGACTCCCCGAAGGCCGCCAGTATCCGCTGCCGGACAACTGGCCCGAGGGACAGTATCCGCTGCGCAAGGACTGGACGCCGGATATGCTCAAGAACAACTGAGAAAGGAGCACGAACGTATATGGGAAAAATCGTTGTGCCTTTCGGCCCCCAGCATCCCGCGCTGGAAGAACCCGAAAGCTTTAGCCTGCTCCTGGAAGGGGAGCGCGTAGCCGCGGCGAGCGTCGCCCTGGGCTACAATCACAGAGGTATGGAAAAGGCCTGCGAAAGCCGGACCTATTTACAGAACATCTACCTGCTTGAGCGCATCTGCGGCATCTGCTCGCACGCGCAGTCCACCACCTACGTGCAGGCGGTGGAAAGCCTTGCAAATCTTGAGGTTCCAAAGCGCGGGCAATACCTGCGCGCGCTCATCGGCGAGCTTGAACGCATCCACAGCCATCTGTTGTTCCTGGGCGTCGCCGGACATGAGATCGGCTTTATGACGTTCTTCATGTATGCCTGGAAGGATCGCGAGATCGTGATGGACCTTTTAGAGAACATCACGGGCAACCGCATCAACTACGGCATGAACACCATCGGCGGTGTGCGGCGCGATCTTTCCCCCGAGCAGATCGAAGAGATCAAAAAGGGTATCGACGAGCTTGAAGAGCGCACCAAATACTATATGCATGTGGCCATTGAAGAGGAAACGATGCTGCTGCGCCTAAAAGACGTCGGCCGACTTTCGAGCGAGGACGCGCTGCGCCTGGGCGCGCAGGGTCCCGTTCTTCGCGCCGCAGGCCCCATGCGCGATATCCGCAAGGACGATCCGTACGGCGCATATCCCGAGCTTGAGTTTCAAGTCGCAACCGCTCAGAGCGCAGACGTTTACGGCCGCGTGATCGTGCGCGTGCTGGAGCTGATGGAAAGCTACAAGCTGATCCGCCAGATCGTGGACAATCTCCCCGAAGGGCCGATCTCCGTCAAAGCGCCCGTGAAAATCCCCAAGGGCGAGGCGGTCAACCGCATTGAAGCCCCGCGCGGCGAAAACCTCAACTATGTCCGTTCCAACGGCACGGATAAGCCCGAGCGCGTCAAAGTCCGCGCCCCAACACTGGGCAACCTTGCCGCCATCACGCATATGATTGAGGGCGGATACCTTGCGGACGTTCCCGTTGTCATCGCCGCGATCGACCCGTGCTTCTCCTGCACGGATCGCGCCATCAAGGTTGTGAACCTGAATAGCGGCGAGAACAAACGGATGGATTGGCAGGCGCTCAGGCAATACAGCATCGATTGGTACAGCAAGCAGGGCGTCAACATGGAGAAAATCAGCATGCACAGGAAGGATAGATAACGATGGGCCTTTCCTTGTTTCAAATACTTGTTTTCCCCGGGTTTTTGTTCCTTAGCTTGATTTCGCTGGTATTTGAGTTTGTGGACCGGAAGCTGCACGCAAGGCTCCAGAACCGCGTGGGGCCACCCTGGTACCAGCCGCTTGCGGATATCATCAAGCTCATCTCCAAGGAAAGCATCGTCCCCACCGGCGCGGACCGCTTTGTCTTCAAGGCGATCCCCATATTCGCGATGGCGGCGACCTATACGGCGTTCCTGTACATCCCCATCACCGGCGTGCAATCCCTGTTTCCGTTTGCAAGCGACCTCATCGTGGTGCTGTACTTTTTGACCATCCCCACGCTGACGTTCTTCCTTGCGGGTTGGTTCTCCTCCTCGCTGTACGCGGAGCTGGGCTCTATCCGCGCCATGACGCAGTTTTTTGCGTATGAGGTGCCGCTGTATATGTCCCTGCTTGGCCCGGCGCTTTTAGCCGGTTCTTGGTCGATTTCGGACATCACCGCGTTTTATCAGGCAAACCCGCTTTTGACGCTGGTAAACATCCCCGGCCTGTTTGTAGCGCTGGTGGCAACCCAGGGCAAGCTTGAGCGTGTACCCTTTGACATCCCGGATGCGGAAACCGAAATCGTCGGCGGTACGTTTACGGAGTACAGCGGCAGGCTTTTAGCCATGTTCCGCATGACGATCGATAGCGAGCTTGTGGTGATGGCAGCGCTCATTTCCGCGATCTTCTTCCCCTTCTATATCCCGGGGAATGCGGTATTGGGCCTCCTTGTGTTCCTGATTAAGGTTCTCTTCGTCGTGGTTCTTCTGACCATCATGCGCACGGCGTTTGCCCGCCTGCGCATCGACCAGATGATCAGCTTCTGCTGGAAGGTGCTCGCCCCCGTTTCTCTGGCGCAGGTTCTCATCGATCTGATTGTGAAAGGAGCGCTTCCGATATGAGGAAAAAAGTAACGGGCTCCATGCTCCCGTACATGATGAAAATGCTCGTGCACAAGCCGGATACCATTGCGTACCCGCTCGAACCCGCAAAGGTTGCGCACCGGTTCCGCGGCGCGTTGAAGTTTGACCGCGAAAAGTGCATCGGCTGCAAAATCTGCATGCGCGTATGTCCCGCTACCGCTATTGAAATTGAAAAGATCCCCGATATAGAAGAAAAAAAGTTCAAGGCCATTGTCAGCATGGATAAATGCATTTTCTGCGGCCAGTGTGTGGAATCCTGCCCCAAAAAGGCGCTGGAAAACACGGAAGCGTTTGAGCTTGCAACCCTGAACCGGGACAGCCTGAAGAAGGAAATCTGACCGTGAGCGAGTTAAAGGAGTTCCTGCAGGAAAAGCTTTCGGGCACAAAGCGGCTTGCAATCCTTGGCGTAGGCTCCACGCTGCGCGGGGATGACGCCGCAGGCATCGTGATTGTGGAGCGCCTGTTAGAGGCGTTTCCCCCGGAAACGTATCCCAACCTTAGCATTTGTGCGGGCGGCACCGCGCCTGAAAACTTCAGCGGCAACCTGCGCCTGTTCCGTCCGGATCATCTGCTGATTGTAGACGCCGCGGAAGCGGGATGTGAACCGGGCAGTATTGTGGACATCCCATGTACGGAAATCGGCGGCCCGAGCTTCAGCTCGCACATGCTTCCCTTAAAGGTCATGGTGGATTACCTCATCCATGAAACCGGTACGGATGTCACCATGCTGGGGCTGCAGTATCGCGGCATTGAATTCGGTGCGGAACTCTCGCCTGAAATGCAAGAAACGGTGGAGGAACTTACGCAGGCGCTGCTTGAGACGATCCCCGCGCTGCTTGCGGCGCATGAATAGCAGTACAGCAAAAGCCCCGGATGACCGGGGCTTTTTTACTGTCACAAAAGTGGCATACGCCACTTTTGTGAGGATACAGGAAGTACCTGCTCGCACCTCGCGGTCGGCACTTCCTGCAAAGAAACCCTTGCTGCGCAAGGCTTACCGCCACCACCGTACCTGCCGCTGGCGGCGGATGAAGCCCCTCCCGGGGATCGCGGCCTGATGGTTTCACAAACCCCAAGTTTTTTTTCGCCAAACTGAAAGCCCGATTATGCAGGGTTTTGTTTGTTATACGCGCATTATTTTTATAAGGGAAGGATTGATCTTTATGTGTCGATCCGCGTCAGTTCCAATATGGCTTTATTGCGGTACTGCAGATCATCCCGTGCGGTAAAGCCCCGCGTTTCCCAGAAGCGGTTGCCGGTTTCATTGTTTGAGAACACCACAAGGGCTACCTTCGCGATACCCTCCGCTTTGAGGGCCTCCAGAGCACGCGTCAATAGCGCGCTGCCCGTGCCCTGGTGCCGCTGCGCCACCTTTACCGCCAGGTGGTAAATATATCCCCTGCGCCCGTCATGCCCGCTTAAAATTAAGCCAATGCATTCTTGGCCCTCCTCCGCTACAAAGCAGGTGGTGGGATTGCGGTTTAAGTACCTGAGGATGCCTTCCCTGGAATCATCGGTTGTATTGAGTCCCATTCCCGGCGTGCTGATCCACAGGCGATACACCGCATCATAATCGTCCTGCGTCATGATCCGAATGTTCATGCTACATCTCCCATACTGCGCCCAATACTTTTTCCACAAATGTGCGGGCCACGGCCGCGTCAAACTGCGTGCCGGCATTGCGCCGGATTTCCTGCACCGCCTGCTGTACGCTGATCCCCGGGTGGTATGCCCTTGCGTTCGTCATGGCGTCATACGCTTCCGCTATGCTGATGATGCGGGATTGCACCGGAATCTCCTCCCCGGAAAGCCCGCGCGGATATCCCTTGCCATCTATGCGTTCGTGGTGGGAAAGCACATAATTGGCAAGCCCCAAAAATTCCTTTGTCTCTTTGAGGATATGGTACCCTTTTTCCGCATGCAGCCTGAGGGCGCCGCGCTCCTTTTCGCTCAGCTCGCCCGATTTATTCAAAAGCGCATCGTCGATACCGATCTTTCCGATATCGTGCAGCAACCCTGCCGCCGTCAGCTCGCTGATCTGGTTGTCATCCATATCGAGCGCGCGCGCAAGCTCCGCGCACAGCGCGCTCACCTGCAGGCTGTGCTGCGATTCTTCCGGATGATCCCGGTAAAGGGATGCGGTGATCAGCTTCACGGTTTCATTGCGCATGCTCACGCTTTCGGTCAGCTTGCGCAGGTACATCCTGTTTTCCGCTTCCAGGAATACGGTGCTGATGTTCTGATCGTCCCGCTCCTTTGTCGCCCAACCAAAGGACACGGAAAGGATCGATCCTCCATCCGCCTGCTGCCCATACAGCCCTTCGCGGATGCACCGCACAAGGCGTTCCGCCGCTTTTCCTCCGGTGTTTGGCAGCAGAATGATAAACTCATCCCCGCCGATGCGCGCCGTAATATCCTGCGCGCGGCACATGGATTTTAACACCTGCGCCACGCGGATGAGGAGCCTGTCCCCTTCCTGATGTCCAAACACATCGTTGGTCAGTTTCAGCCCATTGACATCCGCCAATACCAGTGTGAGCGGATACCGTTTTTCAAGCTGGAAGCGCGCGAGCTGCTCATCATAAAACCTGCGGTTATACAGGCCGGTAAGCTGATCGTGATAGCTTAAGTACAGAATCTGCTCCTCTGCCTTTTTCCGCTCGCCAATATCGCGCATGACGCCGATAATTTCAATCCCATGGCTGCCGTTTTCCCGGAGCCGCCCGGAGGTTTCGGCCCACGTTACCCTGCCGTCCTTATGGAGAAGTTCCACTTCCAACAAAAATGACGATTGGCTGCCCGGCGTTTCCAGATACGCGCCTGCAAGCGCATTGATTTTTTCCATCAACTGCCCGAATGATTTTTTCGACACCAGCCGCTCGATCGGCAGGGCAAGCGCTTGCTCGGGCGTATAGCCAAACAGCTGTTCAACCGCGGGGCTGAAGTACGCCAGGCAATACTCCGTGACATTAAACACCCAGATGACATCGGAAACGAACTCCGCAATCAGGCGGTATTTTTCCTCGCTTGCGCGCAGCGCCTCCGCAGCCTTGACGCGCGCATCAATATCCACTACAAAGTATTGGATGGCGTCGCGTCCCTCCCATTGCATGCGTACGCCTCTTGACTGCACCCACAGGACATCGCCGGACTTCTGCACCAGCCGGAACTCCAGCCGGTCCTCCGGCGCGCGCGTCCCGCTCAGCCGCATATAATGGGAAGCGACGCACATTTCGCGGTCCTCAGAATAAATGAAGTTCTGAAAAGGCGCGCCCATGATCTCTTCCTGCAGGTATCCCGTATAGCGGCATATGACGGTATTGCCGATTTTTACAATGTTGTCCTGGATGACGAATATGGCCTCCGCGGCGTTTTCAAACATCAGGCGGAACAGCTCCTCGCTCGCTTTGAGGCGCGCTTCCGCTTCCATCTGCGTGGTCACATCATAAAAAAGGCTCAGTACGGCGCGCTCGTCGTCCCAGTCCGTCTCCACACTTTTCATTTCTACCCAGCGGATGTCGTTTTTTCTGGTACGCATACGGAACCTTATTGGCTGCGGCCCCTCAATCTCCGTTGCTTTTTTGACCGCTTCACGGTCCCCTTCATCTACCAAAACCCAGGCCTCTATACCCTCCAATTCTTCTTTTGCGTACCCCGTCAGCTTTTCCGCCATATGGTTGGAGAGCGTGATGCGCCCATCCTTTACGATGACAATGCCCTCCGCCGCATTGTCGAATAAAAGGCGGTATGCTTTTTCGCTCCTTTTCAGCGCGACCTCGGCCTGCTTGCGCTCGCTGATATCGTGATGCGTTCCCAGTAAGCAGTTTCTGCCCTTATAACGGATCAGCATCCCCTGACTGATACAAGAGACCTCCCGCCCTTCGGGCGTTGTAAAGCATGTCTCATATTCCCGTACGGTTCCATGAAGCAATTCGCTGGCGATGATATCGTTTTGATCCATGTTCCCAAACAGCGTCTGCACCACATGATACTGGCCGCATACATCCTCTTTGAAATCAAACAGCTTGAGGCCTCTGTCGTTGATATACAGAAGCTTTCCCATGGTATCCTCTATTGTAATCGCAATGGGCAATGTTTCGATGACCGCCTGAAACTGCGCCTCATTCTCCCGAAATGATTTAAGGAGCTGCCCGTATTGCTCCAGCTGCCTCCGCTCCTGCGTAATATCCAGCACATTTACCCAAAAGTACATCCGCTGCGGCGAGAATGCGATGATTTTATAGTGCCGGTCCAGCTCCGAGACATATTGATCAAACTCAACCTTGCCGCCGCCCAGCGCCACCTTGCCGTACAGCTGTATAAAATCGATATCCTCTTCCCGGATGCCGGGCAGAACCTCCGTCACACGCTTGCCAATCACGCGCTCGGATACGAGCCCCGTCATTTTTTCAAACGCAGGATTGATTTCAAGAAACACATAATCGCATGGGGTCCCGCTTTGATCCAATACAATTTGGTGATATGCAAAGCCGACAAAGGACTCATCGAAGACCCTATACTCCATATACTCCGACCCTTCTTGCGATCAAAACCCGTCCATTTCCTTTCCTGTACCAAAAACTCCAATATGATTGCCGTTCCGTCTCTTGTTCAGGCAAGCAGCCTCTCCACTGCAAACCCGTCCTTTAGTATTGATCGGTGCTTTCAAACGCGCCTCCGGAACGCATGCGGGGCGCTTCATATGCAATATCCGCTTGCTCTGACCGCAGACGGAACCGCCCGATCAACTGTTTCAAAAGCTGCGCCTGTGAGGAAAGCTCTTCGCTTGCCGCGGCGCTTTCTTCTGCGGTGGCGGAGTTGTTCTGGACCACATCGGAAATTTGTTCCGTTCCCTGTGTCGTCTGCAATACGGCGATTGCCTGATCGGACGACGCCTTTGTAATGTTCTTTACATGCCCTAAAACACCGTTGGACTTTTCTACAATCTGCTTGAGGGAGTGCTCCGCAGCGCCGACCGCCTGTGTTCCATTCTCCACTGCGGCGATCGCGCTTTCAATCAGCCCGGTCGTGCCCTTTGCCGCTTCTGCGCTCTTGATGGCGAGGCTTCTGACCTCTTCCGCAACCACAGCAAAGCCTTTGCCCGCATTGCCTGCGCGCGCGGCTTCCACGGCGGCGTTCAGCGCCAGGATGTTTGTCTGGAATGCAATATCGTCAATGGTCTTAATGATGTTTCGAATCTGCCCGGAGGTTCTTGCAATCTGCTCCATCGCCTGTACAAGCTGCGCCATCTGGCGGCTGCCGTTTGCAATTTCTCCTGAAGTATCCTCTACCATACGGTATGCCTCCTGCGCATAGGCAGCACTGTTGCGCGCCTGCGAGGAGATTTCGTTGAGCGTTGCCGTCATCTCTTCAACAGAGCTTGCCTGCTCTGCCGCCCCCTGGGAAAGCGCCTGCGCGCCGCCTGCCAGCTGCCCCGCCCCTGCGGACACCTGCTCCGCCGCCTGGCTGATTTTTGAAAGCGCATCGTTTAGCGCAGCTAAAATATGCTGCATCGACGCACGGATCGGCGCAAAATCTCCCGCGTATTCCATCTGCGCATCCATACTCAGATCGCCCTCCGCCATGCTGCCAAGCGTTTTTGCGATATCCGCCACGTAGCCGCGCAGCGTCAATATGGATTTATTCAGGCTCTTTGCAACGGAGCCAAGCTCATCCTCCCCGGGGTTTTCCACTTCCGCGCTTAAGTCCCCGTCGGCAAGGCGCGCCGCAACCGATTCCAACGCCTTCGCCGGTTTTGTAATATTGCGTATGATCCCGGCGATCATCCATACGGCGGCAACCAGCGCAACGCACGCTATGCCCAGAGAAAGGTACAATACCCGCTGCGCAGCGGCCCTCCCGCCTGTATAGGCCAAGGTCGCCGCCTCATTGACATACGTGCCGATCTCCTCCAAAGCCGCGCGCGCATCATCCATTGCGGGAGCGTACTTTGTTTCATACGCGGTGGCCGCCCTCAGGTATTGCTTGGCGTTGACAAGCGCCAGTATCTCATCAAGAACAATGCCCTGCTCCTGCTGGATGGCATTGTACTTTTCTATAAAGGCACGCTCTTCGTCCGTATCGATATTGGCTTCAATTTCTGCAAGCGCGGTATCGAGCTGCACCACGGCATCCTTCACTTTTGCGGCATACTCCTCCAGTTCCGCCTGGCTCTTTGCGTTGGTCAGTAAAATGACATGCTTCTCCAGCCTTTGAATCTGGTGGCGTGCCTCAATTGCCGCAGTATTGACCAGATACGATCCATTATAAAACGTCCCCAGCGTATTGCTTGTGCTGTTGATGCCCAAAATTGCAACCGCCAGCGCGCCCGCAAAAAAAACACAAATGCCTGCAAACGCCACCCAGAGCTTATTGGCGATGGTAAACTGCTTCATCCAGCCGCTCCCCTGCTATTATTGATCCGCGCTCTCCCAACAAATCGAGCCTTTGCGCGAACATCTCTTCTATCGATCTATATAACATATCGGTACATTTGCGCTTTATGTGAGCGCCGTTCCAAGTACGCGCCGGTCTATTCGGCGCTCCCTTGATGGCCGTCCTTCGTCCGTCGCGTGTTTATAGCTCCCCAAACAGCGCCGTCATTCCTTCAATTTTGCCCGTGCGCGCCACAAAATTCTGCACCGGGAAACATGCCTTCTTCATCAGCAACATCCTGAAAAGCATACGTATCCAGCGGGTTCCCCGCTTTGTACAGCACCCCGCCTATCTTGCATTTTTTCATCGCTTATGGTATGCTTTCTAAGCGCCTCAATCCGGCGTTTGTTTTGCCAGAATGGCTCAACCATAACAGGATGCACTAAACATGCGGCGGTTTGCCCAACAAATTGCATAATCCATTATGCATGGAGAGATACCCAAGTGGTCGAAGGGTCCGCACTCGAAATGCGGTAGCCGGTTTGCGCCGGGCGAGAGTTCGAATCTCTCTCTCTCCGCCAAGGCAGCCATGGAAGCACAAGCTTCTGTGGCTGTTTCTTATGTTTGGCGATCTTTCAAAATTCAATTTTCAGTTATGGACAATTACTCTATTCGGGCCTTGAAAAGCGCGCTCCGGATACATATAATAAATAGGTTGTGATTCGCGATGGGTTCGAAGGAGAGGAGAACGATGAAAACCGGCTTTGATAATCAGAAGTATCTGACCTTGCAATCCGCCTGCATCATGGAGCGGCTTTCCCACTTTGGGGACAAGCTCTACCTGGAATTTGGCGGCAAGCTTTTCGATGATTTTCACGCATCCAGGGTACTGCCGGGCTTTGCGCCGGATAGCAAGGTGCGCATGCTGCTGCAGCTTGCGGATAAAGCGGAGGTAGTGATCGCCATCAATGCCGCAGATATTGAAAAGAACAAGGTGCGGGGTGACCTTGGCATCACCTATGATTTAGACGTGCTTCGACTGATCGATGCGTTCCGGGGCGTGGGGCTTTATGTGGGCAGTGTGGTCCTGACCCAATACAGGGGCCAAGGCGCTGCGGATTCCTTCAAGGCCCGGCTGGAATCGCTGGATGTGAAGGTATATCGGCATTATCCCATAGAGGGCTATCCAAGCAATGTGGAGCACATCGTGAGCGAGGAAGGATATGGAAAGAACGACTATATCCAAACCAGCCGCTCCCTGGTGGTGGTAACGGCCCCCGGCCCGGGCAGCGGCAAGATGGCCACCTGTCTTTCCCAGCTTTACCACGAACACAAGCGGGGCGTACATGCGGGCTACGCCAAATTCGAGACCTTCCCCATTTGGAACCTCCCGCTCAAGCATCCCGTGAACCTGGCCTACGAGGCAGCCACCGCGGATCTGAACGATGTGAATATGATTGACCCCTTCCATCTGGAGGCCTATGGTGAAACCACGGTCAACTACAACCGGGATGTGGAGGTCTTCCCCGTGCTTTCCGCTATGTTCCGCCGCATCTATGGGGAATGCTTCTACCGCTCCCCAACGGATATGGGCGTAAACATGGCAGGCAAGTGTATCGTGGATGACGAAGCATGTCGGGAGGCCGCGTGCCAGGAGATCATCCGCCGCTATTACGGGGCCATGTGCGCGGCACGCCAGGGCTTATCGGGCAGCGAGACCGCAGATAAAATACGCCTTCTGATGAACCAAGCCGGCATTTCCGAGGCGGACCGGCCCGTGGCGGCCATCGCCCTGAAAAAGGCGGAGGACACCGGCGCGCCTGCAGCAGCCCTGCAGCTGCCGGACGGCCGCATCCTCACGGGGAAGACCAGCCCGCTCTTGGGCGCGTCCAGCGCTTTGCTTTTGAACGTGCTCAAAGAACTGGGCGGTATACAGGATGGGGTACACCTCATCTCCCCCATTGTGATCGAACCCATCCAGCACTTGAAGGTGGAGCACCTGGGGAACCGCAACCCCCGCCTGCATATGGATGAAGTCCTGATCGCCCTTTCCATATCCGCAGCCACAAACCCCACGGCGGAGCTGGCCATGCAGCAGCTGGACAAGCTCCGGGGCTCCGAGGCCCATTCCTCCGTCATCATATCTTCTGTAGATGAGGGCATATTCCGCAAGCTAGGGGTGAACCTCACCTGCGAGCCCAGGTATCAGGGCAAAAAACTGTATCATAAATAGAGATTTGGTCGGCCCGTCGCATTCCATGTGCGCTGGGCCGATGCATATATCTTTTATCTTAAAAAGCGGTTCCGGAACGGTGATGCGGTTTCGTCCACCGCGTCTTGCGGTACGAATCGGAAGGACTGCCCTTCGCGCTTTGAGCCTTCCTATGTCATAAGAATTCGAGGCCCTATTCTAATATCTTTTCTTTCCTGCCGGAAAACGAGAGCCCTGGCATTGCATTGGTGTAAACCATGCTGTTAACGCTGTTCTAAAAGCAAAGTAGCGGCTGCTTCCGTCCTTATAGTATACTTAAAGCAAACTGCGGATTATTGTCCCTATATCCGGTATGGAGGAAGCGAAAAATGATACGATCCGAATTCAGGGCAATTACCAAGGCTGACATCCCCGCTATGGCGGATTTGCTCGTCTCAAGGCAACGCCTTGAGAGCGGCGCATTCCCATTTCTGCAGAATTGCTGCCTCAACACAAAACACGCCACGGGTGTGCTTGAAACGCTATTTCTGAACAGCGGCATTGGGACAGGCGCGTTTGTGGAGAACGAGTTGGTCGGTTATATCGTTGGAGGGATCAAGACTGACCCGTTGAGGGGCAGGCATGTATGGGTGCCCTATGAAGGAGTGGCCGTCAGAGAGGATCAATCGCCCGAACTTATCCGGGCGCTTTACGCAAAGGTCTGCGCTGCGTGGGTAAAGCGAGGCTGCTTTATGCACTATGTGGTTGTGCCGCTTGGGAATCAGGCGTATTTTGATGCATTCCAGCGCCTGAGCTTTTTTATCCAGCAGGTGCATGGGGCTATGAACCTGGGGGAATACCGTCCCTTTGTACAGGCATCTGATATAGAAGTGCGTATTGCCGGTAAACCGGACCGCGAAAAAATGGGCCGCCTGTCCGGCATTATCCAATCCTATCAGAATTTAGCGCCCACGTTTGAGCTTGTGCTGCCCGAAATCATGGCCGAGATCAAAGCCGGATATGAAGACACCGTGGAGGACGGCGGTATGACGGTTCTTCTGGCGGAAACGGACGGGGAGACGCTGGGATTTCAGCTCTATGAGGCTGCAGCCCCCGGCCTGATGGCGCCCGACGATTGCGTGGAGCTGGGTGTCGCAGGCACAGACTCCAGTCGAATGAAGACCGGCATCGGGAAGACGCTGATGAACGCGGGCTGTTCCCTCATGAGAGAGCGGGGCTTCCGTTATATGATAACGGATTGGAGAATCACCAACCTTGCCTCCTCCACCTTCTGGCCCAAGTGCGGATTTCAGCCAGTCGCATATCGCATGGCAAGATACATCGACAGCAATTGGGCCTGGGCAAGACTTGGCCCGCACGACGTCCAATAAGGTATGGATCGGCTGCATATTTCATCCGTCATTGCGTTCCATTTTCAGGGGTTTCCCTTCCGTTGATCAAGCATCCCATACGCCCGGGCCGTTGGTCCGGGCGTAATTTCTGTCTCCGCAGCGCTATATCCGATTAAAATGTAGAAAATTGTCGATTTTATGTTTCTATATACTGAAATATGTAGTAAAATAAACCAAAATAGACAGTATCCCCAAAAACCGCTGGATATAGATGCATTTAAAATTCAGCATCCTCATTGAGGATTGTTAAGGACGGGCAACAGCTCCCTTCGAAATGGAGAACACCGGATGCGCAAAAAGGCCGGCCAGCAGCAGAACTATTATTTCTCGGATAAGCTCAAACGGCAGCTTGACCAGATTGCAAGCCATCCTTTGACGATCGTTGAGGCGCCGTCCGGCTTTGGGAAAACGACCGCTATCCGCGAATATTTCAAAGAGAGCCTCCCGGAAGGCGCTTGCGAATACTGGTATACCTGCCTGGGCGAGCCCGCTTCCATGACATGGGCAGGTATCTGCGAACTGCTCTCCAACGTGAATGCAAAAGTGGCGGATGATCTGAAGAAGCTTAAAATGCCCACGATGGATACACTGTTCTATATGGCGTCATACCTCAAAAACGTCCGCTGTCAGTCGGAAACCTACCTGATCGTTGATAATTACCAGCTTGCCAACTGCGATATTCCACGCGAATTGATCGGCGTCTTTTCGATGCACGAAAATCCCAACCTGCATATGATCTTTATTACCCAGCAGCTCGAAGCAAAGCAGCAGGTTTCCATCCACAACAGCAATATTCATACCATTAAAGCGCCCGCCTTTTTCTTTGACGCCGCGGGCACCGCCAGCCTGTTCCGCATGGAGGGCATCAGCCTGACCGATGAAGAAGCGGCGCATGTATACCGGAGCACCGAAGGGTGGGTATCCGCGATCAGGCTGCAAATCATCAACTACAAGGAAAGCGGCATGTTTGACCACACCGCCGATATCGAACGTCTGGTGGAAACCGCCATCTGGAACAGGCTGACCTCTGAAGAACAGGACTTTCTCCTTTCTGTTTCTGTAATCGAAAGTTTTACAATACGCCAGGCGGCAATCATGGCCGGGCAGGACATTCTGCCGGAAGCCATCCGGCTTTTGCTCAAATTCAATGATTTTATCCGCTACATCCCGGACCAGCAGCTCTACAGCATACACAGTATTCTGCGGGACTACCTGTTGAGCCGCTTCTACAACGATCAGCCGGCGGCATATCAAAACCTGATATTCCGCAAAGCCGGGCATGCCTGCGCCGCTATGGCCCAGTATTGCCCCGCCGCGCATTTTTTTTATAAGGTAGGCGATCTTAACGCAATCCTGTCCCTTCCGTTTACCCGCGAATATCTGGATAACCACAAAGACAAATATAAGCCGGAATTCATCGAGGCGTTGGTAACAGAATGCCCGGAAGAAACGCTATGCAGGTACCCTTACACGATGCTCGCATTTGGATATATGACGCTGATGTGCGGACAGCTTGCGGCATACCGGAAAATATGCCTTATGCTGCAGCTGACTGTCCGAAGCGGGTCGGATTTCAGCCGGGACGAACTCCGGAAGATCGAAGGCGAATACGCGCTGCTGCTGTCCACGGGGGAGTTTAACGATATCTCCAAAATGCGAAAAGGCCAGGAAAAGGCATGGGAGCTTTTGGGAAGGCCGACCGATATGATCAAGTCCACTACCCCTTGGCTGTTCGCCACGCCCTCCGCATTGAATATGCTCTGGCGTAAATCCGGTGAGCTCGAACATGTGATGGATCAGATGGATGAAGGTCGGGCTGTATACCTCAATTTGGCACAGGGGCATGGCGCCGGCGCCAACTATGTCCTGCGGGCGGAGGCCATGCTCATGCGCGGAGAAGATGACGCAGCTGAAATCCTGTGCCATAAGGCGCTTTATGACGCCCGCGGTTATCAGCGGATAGGCATTTGCCTTTGTGCGGAATTGCTCTCCGCCCGCATTGCCATTTTGCGGGGGGATGTAGAGGGATATTTCAACGCGCTGAAAAACATCCGGGGCTATACCAATCAATATTCCGATTTATCCGTTCTGCGCATGGCGGAGCATTGCATGTCGATTATCAGCCTCGTGCTGGGGATAAAAGATCATGTCGCGCCGTGGCTTTACGATATGGAGAGCATCAAAAAGGCGCTGTACGCGCCGGTGGTCCCCTTCGCACAAATTCTTCATTTACAGCTTTTGCTGACGGAAAAACGATATAACGCGTTTTATGGGATTTGCCAGCTCGCCTTGGATACATCGAGAAACCCGACCGGAAACATCAGATATATGATGCCCCAGGTGTATCAGCTCCTCCTTCTTGCCGAAGCAAAACGCAACAACGGGGACAACCTGGAGGCGCAAAAGCACCTGCGGGCAGCGCTTGGTCTTGCGCTGCCGGATCAAATTTATCTTCCCTTTGCCCAGCAGGCATGCATGGCGGAGTTTCTCCCGGAGCTTTCCATCGGCTCCTTTGGCGGCGCAAGAAGCGCCTCCGTATCCCAATTCTCTATGGAGGCGTCTGAAAGTCTGGCCTTCCGGGACGCACCCAGCATCCTTCGCACGCCGGAAGAGACCTTCTCCAACATAATTGCGCTTTGCAAGCGCCAGCAGAAAGGCGTCGGCATCATCAGAAAAGCCATCCTGCAGGAAAAATCCCCCCTGACTCCAAGGGAACGGGAAATTGCCCAGCTTGCAAAAGACCGGCTGAGCGCCAAAGAGATTGCAGATAAGCTGTATATCTCTGAAATGACGGTCCGGGCAACGCTCAGAAACGTATACAGCAAGCTTGGCATCCATTCAAAAACCGAACTGGGTCTAAAAGAATTTTGACGAAAAAAGTCGTTTTACCTCATAATTGAGTATGAACAAAAAAATGATCTGCTGTATTCTTTGATGCAGCAGATCGTTTTTTTGCGTAAAGGAGGCGTTGAAATGGACAAAGGCTTTTCAAACGAGCCCATGCTGGACGTGTTTATATACGAAACCACGCAGAACATCGCGCAGCTTGAAGCGTCAATACTGGCCAGTGAAAAGGTCGGCCGCTTCACGCCGGATGCAGTCAACGAAATCTTCAGGGTGATGCACACCATCAAGGGTTCTTCCGCCATGATGATGTATGACAATATCGCAACGCTCTCACATGCCGCGGAAGATCTCTTTTATTACATACGGGAAGAACAGCCAAAAGGCATTGACTACGGGCTGCTTTCCGATCTGCTTTTGGAAGGCGTGGATTTTATCAAGCTGGAAATGGAGAAGGTGAAGACTGCTTCGAGCCTGGACGGCGATCCTTCGGGCCTGATTGAAGGGATTCGGCGCTTTTTGCATGCCCTCAAAGGGGAGGAGGCCGTGGACGCATCCAAAACAAAAGCCTCCCCTTCAGTAGCAAAGCATTATTATCTCTCATCCAGCAACAGTGGGATCAATAAAAACCACAAGGGGTATGAGGCGGTTATTTTCTTTGAGGACGGCTGCAAGATGGAGAATATCCGCGCATTTGCCGTCATCCACCACCTAAAGGATATCACCGAGGAATTCCGCTATATTCCCGAGGACATCATCGACGACGCCGACAGCGTAAGGACCATCCGGGAACAGGGCTTTACGATCCTGTTCAGAACCGACAGGAGTTACCGGGAGCTGTATGATTTCTTTTCCGGCACCGCTTTTGTCCGCCACCTGGAGCTTCGGGAGCTTCCGGATGACCAGACATTCGAGCGGACGAATGCGCCGCACATGCGTTCCCCGCAGGAGTCCCCTATAAAACTTTCGGCAGTACAGGGGCAGGAGCAGGCGGAGCAAGCGCAATCAGAAAGCAGGAGCTCCCACCAGAACATCATCAGCGTGGATGTCGTGAAACTGGACAAGCTGATGGACCTGATGGGTGAATTGGTGATCGCAGAAGCGATGGTGACACAGAACCCGGAACTTGAGACGATGCGGCTCAACAGCTTCTTTAAAGCCGCGCGCCAGCTGAAAAAAATCACCGGCGAGTTACAGGATATGGTCATGTCCATCCGCATGGTGCCCCTGTCCGCCTCCTTCCACAAGATGCACCGCCTCGTGCGGGATATGAGCAGGAAGCTTGGCAAGCACGTCGAGCTGACGCTGGTAGGGGAAGGAACCGAGGTGGATAAGAACATCATTGAGCATATTTCGGACCCCCTGATGCATCTGGTCCGCAACGCCGTCGATCACGGCATCGAGGCGCCCGATGTGCGCGCGGCTGCCGGCAAACCCCAGACGGGCCAGATCACGCTGGAAGCGAAGAACGCCGGAAGCGACGTGCTCATCATCGTCCGGGACGACGGCGGCGGCATCCCAAAAGGAAAAATCCTGCAAAAAGCGCAGGAACACGGCCTGATCAGCAAGCCGGAAAGCGAACTGACGGATAAGGATATCTACAGCCTGCTCTTTATGCCGGGCTTTTCCAGCAACGATCAGGTAACGGAATTCTCGGGCCGCGGCGTCGGCATGGATGTGGTGACAAAAAATCTGGAGGCGATCGGAGGCTCGGTATCCATAGAAAGCGCGGAAGGCACTGGAACCGTGACAACGTTGAAAATCCCCCTCACCCTGGCGATCATCGACGGAATGAACATCCGGGTGGGAAACGCCAAATATACCCTCCCCACCACCTCCATACGGGAAACGTTCCAGGCAAAGGCCGCCGATCTCATACAGGACCCGGAAGGCAACGAGATGATCATGGTCCGCGGGGAATGCTACCCCGTTTTACGCCTCCATGAGATTTTCGCGGTGAACGCGGATGTGATGGACCTGACAAAAGGCATCATGCTCATGATCGAGCAGGATGAAAAGTGCCTGAGCCTTTTTGCGGACGAGCTTCTGGGCCAGCACCAGGTGGTGGTCAAGGCGCTGCCCTCGTATATGAGAAACATCAGGCGTGTGGAAAGCTTGGCGGGCTGCACGCTGCTGGGCGACGGCAGCATCAGCCTGATCCTCAATATCGGCGGGTTACTCAACGCTTAAATTTGAAAAGAAATAGATAAGGGAGGCTGTTGAAATGACACAGATGGACCTGTTGACCATGCGGGAAACGGAAGAAGAAGATACGCTCAAGGGCAAATATCTCATTTTCACCATGGGCAGCGAGCTCTACGGTATGGAAATACGGTATATCACAGAAATCATCGGAATTCAGCCCATTACGGAAATTCCTGAAATGCCGGACTATGTAAAGGGCATCACAAACCTCCGCGGAAAGATCATACCCGTCATGGACGCGCGGCTGCGCTTTAAAAAGGCCGCGCGGGATTACGACGGCAGAACCTGCATTATCGTGCTTGAAACCGGCGATATCACCATCGGCCTGATCGTTGACGGCGTCTCGGAGGTACTGCCTCTGAAGGAAGAGGATATCGCGCCTCCCCCGGAAATCAACAGGAGCGGACATAAATACATTAAGGGAATCGGGAAAGCGGGCGGCAGCGTCAAGCTGCTCTTGGACTGCCAGAAGCTGTTGACCGACGACGAAGCGGAGGCGCTCGGCACGTTTGCCTGAGTGATGTATCCCGGGCGGGCGGCAGCCGCGCCGGCGGGACTATTTGTGGTTATCGCTTTTTCAGAACCGAAAGATGAGAGGCATGAAGCGCATCCCATAGGGAGCCGCTCCTTGCCCGGGCAGGTACGTACAATGGACCGTGTCGTGGGAATGGGCGAATATCACATATCCGACAAAGCAGGGGATGTCCTTAGAACCTTTGCATTGGCCTCCTGTGTAGCGGTGACCGCATACAGTCCAAGCCAAAAAGCGGCAGGCATGCTCCATGTTGTGCTTCCTGCCCCACTCAACAGCAAGGATCCGCTGGAACGCCCCGGGTATTTTGCGCAAACGGGCGTGCCCTTGCTCATCAATGCAATGTGCCGCAGATACGGCTGCCAAAGAGAAGAGCTCCGCATTCAACTGTTTGGCGGAGCAAATTCCGTCAACAGCAAGGACATTTACAGGGTAGGGAAGAAAAACATCGACGCTGTCACGCATTCGCTTCTTGAAATGGGATTGACGGCCATACGCGAAGACCTGCGCGGAAATGAAAGCCGCACGCTCGAGATGGACGTAACAACCGGTGAAATCCGTATTTTTCGCCAGCCGCTCTAGGCACAGGAGAACCGGATCCGTTGCCCGTCATAGAACAAGGAGGTGGCCCCGGGTGCAAGAATTCATACATAAAGCAGACCGCCTGCAGTTTTTGGAGGCAGCACTATCCGGCATGGGCGATGGCGTAATCGTGGCCGACTGCAACGGAACCGTTTTGTACATCAACGATTCGGCGCAGCAGCTTACCGGCTGGAGCGGGCAGGAAGCGACCGGCATGCCTTTTGAAGATGTGTTCCCCCTGATCGATTGCGCCTGCGGCGAACGGCTAAATAGCCCGGTACACAGCGCGCTTGCATCCGGGAGAACGGTAGGCCTGCAAAATCATGCCGCGCTTCTCACGAAAGCTGGAGCACCGCATTTCGTTTCTGCAAGCTGTTCCCCTATTTACGCCTGCTGCGGCCAGGCGGAAGGCGCTGTGGTGGTCTTTCGCGACATCGACAGGCTCAAAACGATTGAAGAAGAAATCCGCAAAGAAAAAGACAACCTCAAAAACGTCCTTGAGGCCCTCCCTACAGGGATCATGCTGGTTGGAGACGATACTGTCGTAAAATTGGCCAACAAGCCGCTTCTGGACCTGTTTCATCTCCAGGAGGCCGGGCTTGCGGGGCTGCGCTTTGGAGACGGCGCCCACTGCATCTACAGCTACGAAAATGGATGTGGCGAAGGGGAACAGTGCCGGCTTTGCAAAATACGCCAAAGCATCAGGGCAGTTATCAACGAAGGAATCCACCGCAATGACGTGATTCTCCCGCGCGCCTTTTTCATCGGCGGCGATGCAAAAGGCCTTTGGATGAAGGCCAGCTTTATCCCTCTGGTTGCCCCGGATGAAGTGCAGGTCATCGTGGCGGTTGAGGATATTACCGAACAGAAGAATTATGAATCCGCACTGCGTAGGAGCCGCGATGAATCGGACTCCGCTAACCGGCTTAAAAGCGAGTTTATCGCCAACATGAGCCATGAGATCCGCACACCGCTCAACGGCCTGATCGGCATGATGGAGTTGCTGCTGCAGACCAGTCTGGACCCGGAACAGGCGGAATACATCCGCATGGCAAAAATGAGCGCGGACGCTTTGCTCAAAGTGATCGGCAATATTCTGGATTTCTCAAAGATCGAGTCCGGTACGGTCTCTTTGGCGGCGGTATCGTTTGATATCAAAGCCCTGATGGATGAAATCATCAAACTCCATCGGGCGCTGGCGGAAAAAAAAGGTCTAACACTCCATTACGATTTCTCCTCCGATATTCCCCGGTATCTATGCGGCGACCCTGACCGCCTGCGCCAAATACTCAACAACCTGATTGGAAACGCCATCAAGTTTACCGATGCGGGTTCCGTCGCAATTGCCGTGCGGAATACCGCCGCGACAGATAAAAGCGTCTCTTTGGAGTTCCAGGTATCGGACACGGGCATCGGCATATCCGCGGAGAAGATGGACCTTCTGTTCAAGCGGTTCAGCCAGGTGGACGGGTCGGTTACACGCAGGCACAGCGGAACGGGGCTTGGGCTTGCCATCTGCAAGCAGCTCATAGAGCGTATGGGCGGCTCGGTGCATGCCGAGAGTGCACCCGGCAAGGGAAGCGCCTTCCGGTTTGTAATAGAATTTGCGCCCAGCAGCGAGGCTTCCTCCCATGCCGCTTACGCCCCCGCCTCGGGAACGAAGCAGGCTCTTCCTTCCATTCTCACGGATGGCAGCGAATTAAAAAGACATGTCCCGGAACAGTCCGATCAAATTGTGATTTTGGAAAACCACTCCGCCCCCGAACCATGCAGCCGCATCCGGCTCGGGGAACACGGAGAGATCGTATTGGAACATACGGCGCCTTTGGCCGGCGAGGCTGTCTCCCAGCACCTGGCTGAATTGTACAGGCTCAGGCGAACGCTCAAGGCCATCGTCCGGGAGAGCCGGTTCGCTTTGATTGAAGAAGCCGCGCATGCCGTGAAAAAAAGTGCGCTCCAAATCGGCGCAACAGAGCTTGCGGATCTGGCGTTCAGGGCCGAGCTCTCCGCCAGAAAGCAACATTGGGACGGCGCGATTAAGTATTGCGTGATGATGATCAATGAAATCAATTTCCGTTACAGGGAGGGTTGAGCCATGAGAATTTTGATTGCGGAAGACGACCTGATCAGCAGAAGCTTTTTAAACAAGCTTTTGAGCAAATACGGAGATTGCGACCTTGTGGTCGACGGTTTGGAAACGCTGGACGCATTTTTAATGGCATTGAAAGACAAATCCCCTTACCGCCTGATTTGCCTGGATATCATGATGCCCAAGGCCGACGGGGTCAAAACGCTAAAGGCAATCCGCGACCTTGAAAAGCAGTACGGGATTCCGCCGGAAAGCCGTGTGAAAATCATCATGACCACCGCGCTGGCCGAAGCACAGCTGGTACAAACGGCATTCGATTATGGCTGTGAAGCCTACGCGACCAAACCCATCGATACCAAAAAACTGATAGAGGTCTTGGAAAAACTCGGGCTGATCCGAAAAATCCCGGATGCGGACGAAGAAATCGGGACGGAATACGATAGAAGGATCGAATTTACCGCAAAACAGGGTATGCAGGACGGAGATGAGCCCTCTAGCATATCCAACGATACGGATCCCCCCCCCCATCAGGAAGCGGGATATTTCAAAAGCGTGCATGCGCTTAAGGACTATCGGCTCGAAGTGGTCATGGAAACCGGCACAACCATCCGCTTTGATTTTCGTTCCAGGTTGAATACTGCGCGCTTTGGCAGGCTCAAGGACGAAGAGCTTTTTTTGAGTGTGCGCACGGACGGGAATTACCTGATTTTTGAAAGAAGCGGCAAGATGCCCGTTAAGATCACCGCCTCCGAGTTCATGGACCTTGTTTTGATAGACCGCAGAAAATAAATCCACAAAAGGGGAAACTATAGATGTTTAAGAAAAACGAAACCAAAAATCAGCACGCCAGCCAGTCTAAAAAGGGGGTTAAGACACTTCTGTCTAAAATCCTCCTGTTCGTCGGAGGACCGGTCATCCTTTCCTATGTGGTTGTTGGCGTCATATTGATGAATCTTGTCAGCACCGCCGTGACCGAGCTCACCACAAATGAATTGACCGCAAAATCACAGTCTGCCGCCCATGAAATCAACGTTTATTTTGAGAAGTACTTTGGCATTACCGAGCAGCTGTCTTATAACAGCGAGGTAAGAGCGCTGTTCGGCAATGTAGTCCCAGGCATCATCATTGAACAGCACGAAGGCTTAAGCCCGGTAAAGAAGACCATGGAAAATATCCAGACTGCAAATGGGGATGCCATTCTGGCCGTTTGGGTAGCAGACATCGATTCGAGTCAGCTCGCACAGGCAGACGGCGCGATTTTGCGCGAAGGCTGGACCGTGAAGGAACGCCCCTGGTATAAGCAACTCTCTGCGGAGAACAGAACCATTATTACAGAGCCATATGAAGACAGCGTCACCAAGGCGCAGGTTGTCAGCGTAATCAGCCCTGTATACCGGTCGGGGAGCACTGAAATTGTCGGCGCGACGGGCGTGGATTTTTCGTTGGATGCGCTTGCAAAGACAATCAAGGCCTATACCTTGGGGGATAACGGCTTTTATATTCTCACAACCGGAACGGGCCAGATCATTTATCATCCGGCTTCTGAAAACATCAACCACAACCTCGCTGAAACGGATATGTCGGAAAGCATTCAGAATGCCATGCTGTCTAAATCAGAGGGCAGCTTAACCTATACTTCTCATGGCATTCAGAGCCACGGTTATGTTGCCCCCGTCGGAAGCACCGGCTGGATGGTGGCGACCGGCCTGCCGGATACGGAATTTTATCAGGCGTATTCCGCCGTTCAGACCGCAATGCTCATTACCTTTGCAATTACCGGTGTAGGTATTTTCCTGATGATTCTGCTGGTATCCAGGCAGATCGTTACCCCAATCAAGAAGTTAACATATACGGCCAACCTGATCGCGGAAGGCAATCTGGATATTTCGGCACAGGCAGGCTCCCGCGATGAAACCGGGCAAATGGCGGATGCGCTCAACAAGACGGTTGTCAAGCTGAGCCGGTATGTGGCGTACATCAAGGAAATCACCTGCACGCTTGAAAACATGGCACAGGGAGATATGCGTATCCGGCTCAACGAGGACTATGTCGGAGAATTTGCCTCTATCCGTTCGGCCTTTGAGAATATCTCCGCCTCGCTCAACAGCACGCTGCGTAACATTGATATCGCGGCAGAGCAGGTCAGCACCGGCGCTTCCCAGGTTTCCAGCGGCGCGCAGGCGCTCGCCGCAGGCTCGACGGAGCAGGCGTCGGCGGTTGAAGAGCTCAATGCCTCTATCGCAAAAATCGCGAACCAGGCAGCGGAAAATTCGGCGAATGTCAAGACGGCGGCGCATTATGTGGATGAGGCGGGAATCGGCGTCAATGCAGGAAACGAACATATGGCGCAGCTTACCGAAGCCATGGCGGACATCGGCTCCTCTGCCAACCAGATTGCGAACATCACCAAGGTGATTGAGGATATCGCGTTCCAGACGAATATCCTGGCGCTCAACGCCGCCATTGAAGCCGCCCGCGCCGGAAGCGCCGGAAAGGGTTTCGCCGTTGTAGCGGACGAGGTCAGAAGCCTTGCCGCAAAATCCGCGGAAGCCGCCAAGCAGACAGGCGAATTGATCCAGAATTCCGTTACCACCGTCTCTAAGGGCGCGCAGATTACGGCGCAGACAGCGCGGATTTTACAGGACGTCGGCAAGAATGCGCTCAAAGTGACAGAAAGCTTCTCAAACATTGAACAGGCGTCTTCCGAACAGGCCACTGCAATCGATCAGATCAAGCAGGGGCTTGCCCAGGTCTCCTCCGTTGTGCAGACAAACGCCGCCACTTCGGAAGAAAACTCCGCGACAAGTGAGGAAATGTCGGCCCAGGCAGCCACACTGCGCGAGGAGGTCGGCAAGTTCCAGCTGGAGTCCGGCTATGAGCGGGATCAGGCATTCCTTACAACTTCCTCCACGACGAAAGAACAGACCTTTTTCATGGACAAGTATTGAGTTTCAGGGTGCCCTTTGTGGCACCCTCTTCCCAATTCATGGCCCTCATCCGGAATCGGCCGAGCGAAAATTGGGGCAAAGCCACAGCCCGGCGCTGACGCTAATGCGGAAAGGCAAGCGATTCAACGCTAAATAAAGTGGAAAATGAGGATAGAACATGATGCGGTCGATCAAAAGGTCAATTGCTGTTGCTGTTTGCGGTGATCTCCTTATTTAATGCAGTTGCCGTCGTCGTTTTGCTTGGCGGATGGTCCAGAGACATTGCCTGCACCGCCGATGTGGGGATAAACTCCAGCAGAGCCAGGAAACCTCCGGCATCACTGCAGCACATATTGCTTGGGTATCGGTCATCATCGCGCTATTTATCATCAGCATGACCGTCAAACCGACCATTCAAATCACCGCCGTCGCCGAGGAGCTTGCTTAAAACCGGCCGCGAATAGGGCAATCTTACGGCTGATCGGCCAGCCTTCGTTTCACCATGACGTTTGTTCTGAATTGGATACAGATTGTATGTACCGTATATCAGCAGCAGGCAAAAATAGATAAGGAGAACATGCTTTATGAAGAATTTAACCATCAGCAAAAAGCTCATTGTCGGGTTTGGGATCGTACTCACTTTGATGATATTGTCCTCTGTGCTCTCGCTTTACAGTATCAACAGCATAGGAGGCCAAGTGGAGCTTTATCGGCAATATACGGTGCCAAACAGTTCAAGCCTCTGGTCCATCCGGCGCAACCTGGTATCCGCCGAGCGGTATCTGTTACAGGCCTTTGATGCTGAGGACAACCAGGCGATGGAACAAAACCTGGAGTTGGCGCAGGCAGACGCCCAGGCAATGATGGAAACGCTTGACGAGTATGCAAACAATCAAAGGAATACCGAACGGGACGAACAGATCAAAGAAGTTCGGACTTTGCTGGAACAGGCGGCTTCCATCCGCCAGGAAGTGGGCGCATCCCTTCTCTCCCAAACAGAATCGGGTACACAGAAGGCGCACGATTTATTCTATAACCAATATATCCCCCTGTTTGATCAAGCAGCAGACATCCTGATCGGCTTCACTGATAGCGCAAATGCGCGCGCCACCCAGCAAAGCGCAGATGCGCAGGCCGCTATGGCGATGTCCTGGGCAATGCTGATTGCCTGTGCCGCCGTATCCGCCGCGCTGACAATTATCGTCATCTTTGCTATTCGCAAATCTATCCTTACACCGATCAAAGAGATCATGGATGTCTACAAAGAGATTTCCAAAGGGAACAAGCAAATCAACGTCACCTATGAGAGCAAGGACGAGTTCGGCCAGATGGCGGCATTGATCCGGGCGACCAACGAGCAGGAGGGCGGCATCATCGGTGATGTGATCGAGAAGTTCACAAGGATATCGCAGGGGGATCTGCAAATACGTGTAGAAAGAGACTACCCCGGGGATTTCATTACGATCAAGCAAACAATCGAAAATACCGTTGCCACGCTGAACCATACCATGCGCACCATCGATACCGCAGCGGAGCAGGTCAACGTTGGCGCTTCCCAGGTTTCAGGCGGCGCGCAGGCGCTTGCGTCAGGATCCAGCGAACAGGCATCCTCCGTAGAAGAACTGAGCGTCTCTATCACAAGAATTGCGGAGCAGGCTGCAGAAAATTCGGCAAATGTGGACATCGCAACGCAATACGTGGAGCAGGCCGGCGCAGGCGTAACCGCCGGAAACGAGCATATGGCGCAGCTCACCGAAGCGATGGCGGACATCGGCGCTTCCTCCAATCAGATCGCCAATATTACGAAGGTGATTGAGGATATCGCGTTCCAGACCAATATCCTCGCCTTAAACGCCGCCATCGAGGCGGCCCGCGCCGGAAGCGCCGGAAAGGGTTTCGCTGTTGTGGCGGACGAGGTTCGGAGCCTTGCCGCAAAGTCCGCGGAGGCCGCAAAGCAGACCGGCGAGCTGATCACGAATTCCGTTGCCACCGTTACGAGAGGCACGCAAATCACCGCCAAAACAGCGCAAATCCTGCAGGATGTCGGGCAGAGCGCACACAAGATGGCGGAGAGCTTTGTAAAGATCGAGCACGCCTCCGCCGAACAGGCCGGTGCAATCGAGCAGATCAGGCAGGGACTCACCCAGGTTTCCGCCGTTGTACAGACCAACGCCGCCACTGCGGAGGAAAACTCCGCCACCAGCGAGGAAATGTCCGCCCAGGCGGCAACGCTGCGCGAAGAGGTCGGCAAGTTCCGGCTGGAGTCCGGCTATGAGCGGGATCAGGCCTTCCTTGCAACCTCCTCCAGGACGAAAGAACAGACCTTTTTCATGGATAAGTATTGAGTTTCAGGGTGCCCTTTGTGGCACCCTCTTCCCGATTCATGGCCCTCGTTCGGAATCGGCCGAGCGAAAATTGGGGCAAAGCTACAGCCCGGCGCTGTATACCCTGCGCCGTCTATGATTTCGTCCGCAGCATCCGAAAGTTTACCGGCATGTGTAATACGCGCAAAGACGCCGTCCGTCATCTGCACATCGGCCCGCGCTTTGCGGCCGGGATGGTGCACATTCCTGATTTGTCGGCTCATCTCTATTCCTCCGTTGCTTTTGTATCCGCCCCGCTATGAATGGATTGCAAAGGGATTTCCCTGGTCATAACGGTCAAAGTGCACCGTATCGCTGGTCAGGTACTCATAAATCTCCTTGACGATGGGGATACCGCTCTGCTTGTATTCCTGCGCCCGGCGCTCGGAGGATTCCCCCGGGTAGAGCACCTGATCGCACCCCGACGCAGGCTGTACGCCATGCAGCTCTTCCATCATTGCCGTCATGGTCTTCCCGAAATTTGCCGCGCCGAATGTTCCGGGATCTATGACGATATGGATCTGGCCCAGCTCGCGGCCGGAGGAGAGGTCCGCATACATCGAGGTGACATGCGGGCCAAAGGGCGCGCCGATTAATGCGCCGCAGAGGATGTCCACCATCATCATCAGTCCATACCCTTTTGCGCCGGAAATCGGCAGCAATCCGTTAATCTGGAACGGGTCTGTCGTAGGCTTTCCCTCCCGGTCCACGGCCCAGGTATCCGGTATCGGCTTGTGTTTGGAGCGTGCGTCCAGAATTTTCCCCCATGCGCCCACGGTCGTCGCCATATCGAACACCATAGGCGATGCGTTGGGAACAGGCGCTGCAAATCCTATGGGGTTTGTACCAAAGAAGACGCTCGTTCCGCCATAGGGAAACCATGGGGTCGGACTGGCACATGGAAAGGGCCAGCATGCCCTCCTGTGCGGCCATGCGCAGATAGTAGGAAAGCGTGCCGCAATGCCCCATGCGGCGCATGCCGACGATGCCGATCCTGTTCTTCTTTGCAAGTTCAATCGCTTTTTCCATGCCGTACTTTGCCACCACAAAGCCTACAGCGTTGTCTCCGTCGCACAGGCCGGAGCAAGGGCCGGTCTGTTCAAAGGTCATGTCCGGATGAATGGTGCTGCCGCCCTTTGCAATGCGCTCTGCATAATATTCCACACGCACCGCGCCGTGGGAGTGGACGCCCCGGGAGTCGGCATATGCCAGGTGATCCGCCACAGTCCGGGCGTGCTCCGGCATGAGGCCCGTCTTTTCAAGCTTCTTTGCGATGAGCGCTTCAAGCGTTTCCTTGCTTAAACGGACATAGTCTTCCATTGCACAATCCTATCCTTTTTAAATGTCTTCGTCGCGGTTGCAGTCCTTGGAATACAGGTAGGAGAACGCTTCCTCCCGCCCGATGCCGTATGCCGCCTGCGGAGAATATGCGCCCATGAAAATATAATCGCCCTTTTGCACGGGCGTCCAGATATCGTCGAGGCGATACATGCCTTCGCCGCTCAAAACAAGCGCCCCATGCTCCTGCACGTGCGTTTCAATGTACCCGTGGCATGCGCCGGGCCGGAAGGAAAGCATATGGAAATTCATATCATATTCCTGCGTCTTGGGCAGCAAATCATAGATGAGCACGTCTTCCATATCTTCGTATGCAATGGGCGGTACATTGCTGATATTGGAGCAGACCACCGCGGGGAAGCCCACGCCTGTCGGCTTATACCTTCTCTTATACAGGAAAAATTCGCACGCCGCCTCCGCCTCAAAATACATCTTCAAATTTGCCGGGCAGAACAGATATCCCCCTTCGGTCAGGGCGAACGACTGCTCCCCCGCCCTTGCCTGCAGCTTGCCGCGCAGCAGGTACAGAAAGGTTTCCACACCGTCCCCGCCAAAGCCCGCAAGGTTGCGGCCTTCTGCGTCCGCCGTAACAAGATAATCCACAAACGTCGCGCCAAGTTTGGGGGAGGAAAGGATGGTGACGTCACAATGTTCAAAGCCGGGGATGACGTTCTTGACGAGTCCATCCGGCGTGAGCAAAGCAAAATTGCCCTTTTTTACAATGGAGCGGGAGGACAGCGGCTCCTTGATGTAGCCGGTATTGTTGTTGCGAAAGCCCATAATCAACTACCCCTTTCTGATGTACAGGTTCCCTGCGGAATATTCTTTAACCATACCATATATGTGCCCCTAGAGGTAGATGGACTGCTTGCGTTTTACGCATAAACTGTCTCGCCGTCCTTTGCGGGGCGCTTTCGGACACGCGGCGGTAATAAAAGCGTGATCATGATCTTTCTTACAATCTCGATATTAATAGAAGGAGGATTGAACATGAAACAGAAAACAACAACAGCGGCGGCAGGCACATCCTTCCGCTATGATCTAAAGCGCGCCGATACACTGAATTTAATCGTCATCTGGGTATTGATTGCCGTTATCATCGAGCAGGTATTTCTCAAGAACAAAGGCAACCAGCTCACCGTTGCCATTGAGGCGCTTGCTGTGGGCGTTATCGCAACCGCCCTGTACGTTTTGCCGATCCGGCGGTTTCTAAAATCGCTGCTGTTTGGTTTGATTCCCGCCATCGCCGTCTGCGCGGTCATCTTCACAAACAGCTTTTCCGTGGACAGGCATTATATGCTCTGCATCACGACAGCCATCATCGCGCTGTACTTCAACCCCAAACTGCTCCTGCTCTACGGCGGAATCATCAATGTGCTTGTGCTTGCGATTTATGCGCTGCGCCCTGAAAATCTGCTTGGCGCGGATGCAAGTATCCCGTTTTTTCTTTCCGTATTCTTCATGCTCAACGGACAGATCCTTGTGCTGTATTTCCTGACCAAGTGGGCAAGCGAAATGCTTCATAACGTTGTTAAAAACAATGCCGCCGTAAACGAGCTGCTGGAAAAAATACAGAAAACCAGCGAAGTGCAGCAAAAACAGGCAGCCTATCAGGATGCCGAAGCAAAAAAACTTCTGCATGGCATGGAACGCCTTGCACAGGGCGAGCTTTCGCTCGATATCACGCTTGCCCCACCGGATGAGGACACCATGGACGCTTACGCGTTGTTTTCCAACATCCACGGTCAATTCCAGCAGAGTGTGGAGAGCATCCGGGGCTATCTTCTTGAAATCTCCTCCGTGCTTTCCGATGTGTCCGCAGGCAAGCTGACTGTCTCCATTTCCTCCGATTATAAAGGTGAGTTTGCCGCGCTCAAAACCTCCATCAACGGCATCATCCACTCGCTCAACAGCGTACTTCTGGAGATCAACGCGGCTGCGGAGCAGGTGGCTGCCGGCGCAAGCCAGGTATCCGCAGGCAATCAGGCGGCCGCGCATGGAACGGCAGAGCAAATGAGCTCCATAGAAGAATTGAGCGCCACGGTAGAGGGCATTGCGGACGCTGCCAAGCGGAACGCAGGCAATGCCGAGAGAGCAAACGCATTGACCGCATCCGCCAGCAAAGAGGCAGACTCCGGCAACGAAAAAATGCTGGAGCTGCATCAGGCAATGGAGGAAATCAACGAAGCTTCCGCAAACATCGGCGAGATCATTAAAATCATTGACGATATCGCCTTCCAGACCAACCTCCTGGCGCTCAACGCGGCGGTGGAGGCAGCGCGCGCGGGTGCGCACGGCAAGGGCTTTGCCGTGGTCGCGGAGGAAGTGCGCAACCTCGCCTACCGGAGCGCCAACGCCGCCAAGGAAACGACGGCGCTGATCGAAGGCTCCATTTTAAAGGTCAGGGCAGGCACAACGATTGCGAACGAAACCGCATCCGCGCTAACGAGCATCACGGAGACTGTGGAAAAGGCCGCAAAGCTGGTGGGAGAGATTGCCGCAGCCTCCGACGGCCAGGCGGCAAGCATCAGCGAGGTCAACAAGGGCTTTGAGCAGATGACGGATATCGTGCAGACAAGCTCCGCCACCGTGGAGCAGGTTGCCGCCGCGGGGGAGGAACTTTCCAGCCAGGCGGAGCTTCTCAAAAGCATGGTCGGCCGGTTCTCGCTCCAGGAAGGGTAAAATCATCGTCAAAACGCCGCGATAAAGAATGTTGGCATAACAAAGCAAACACCGATGCTGTCACTTGCAGACAGCATCGGTGCTTGTTATGATAGCAATGGTATCGCAAGGCATAGGACGTGTTGCTGTACTCCCTGATATTTGTTTTAGAGAGCATACAAGACCTTGTTCTTTTCTTCAAAATATGGCCGCAAAATTCCTTATTGCGGATCATGGGCAAGCTATAAATTGTGCTGCAATACTATTACAAGCCGAAGATATTAAGCGTGCTTTTGCAGGAAGTTGAAAGACCACCTCTCTAAATCCGGCAAATATGGAGAGGATTTTATTTCAGATATACGATAGTCTTGGGGCAAGGAGAAGATGGAAATGGATTGGCTAAGTCACCTAAATGACGCGCTTGGGTATATTGAGGAACATCTGGAGGATGAAATTGATTTGGAACAGGTAGCAAGGTTTGCCCGCTGCTCCAGTTTTCATTTCCAGCGTCTGTTTTCCTATATGGCGAATGTACCGCTCTCGGAATACATCCGTAGGCGGCGCATGACCAAGGCGGCCTTCGATTTGCAGAATACCAAGGATAAAGTGATGGACATTGCATTGCGCTACGGATACGATTCGCCTACCGCTTTCAATCGCGCGTTCCAGAGCATACACGGGGCGGCTCCGTCTGCGGCACGTCAGAGAGGCGTTGCTCTGAAAGCCTATCCTCCCATCAGCTTCAAAATAACCATACGAGGTGAAGCCGAAATGAACTATCGCATTGAGAGAAAAAGCGCTTTCCAAATTGTTGGCGTAAAGCTGGAGTGTCCGTGGACACCGGAGAAGCAGGAAGGGTTTGCCGAAGTACCGAAGTTTTGGGCGGAGCATGGTCAGAAAGGGACAATCCCGGAACTCTGCAGGTTTATGAATCAGGAGCCTATGGGTGTTTTAGGCGTTAGCGTGGGCGACTGGCAAACTGCCGGCAGCTTTGATTACTATATCTCAGTGTCCAGTTCCCAGCCTGCGCCGGCTGGAATGGTCGCATACGACGTTCCTGCATCGACATGGGCAATCTTTGAGTGCAAAGGGGCAATGCCCGCGGCCATCCAAACCATGCAGCAACGTATTATGACCGAATGGTTCCCAAACAGCGGTTATCAGTACGCCGATGCACCCGACATAGAACAATATACAGATGGTGACCAGAGTAGTGAGGACTATATCTGTTATATTTGGGTGCCAGTGCAAAAATAGCAGCAGATATGACCGGTATTCACATCATAAAACACAAAGCGGCGAGGAAAAAGCCTCACCGCTTGTGTTTTCCTGCGTTACTGGCCCATACTGGATATTTTTATTTCATGCAAATCAAAAACCGTATTGCGATTCGTTTATGGAGCATCCCTTGCCGGCATGCATCATCTTCCGAAGAAAACCCAAACTAAATGACGGAGGTGATCGTATGGAGCAGCACGATTGGTATCCCGATATTTCAAATATCGCATCCTCTCATGAATGCACCGGCCTCATGCCCCGTCCACCGAAAACCGAGGAGGAATACGAGGCATTTCAGGAGCTTTCCGGTATGGAAATACCCAGAAGCTGACGGAAAAGGGCTGCCGCGCAAAAAGAAGCGCGGCAGTCCTTTTCACTTGCCCATCCAGCGGCCGCGCGGTATAATGCATCTCAGAATGAGCAATACCATCGACGCGGTAACAACCACCATTGCGAATTTAGCACGCCATAATATGGCGGGTTATTTTGTGCAGGACCGTGAGGCGCTACATGCCCTGCTCAATGAATTGATTCCGCCGGGCAGCACCGTCGGCTGCGGCGACTCCGTGACATTGGAGCAGCTTGGCGTATTTGACCGGATGCGGAATGGGGACGTTCTCTTTTACGACAAATATGCACCGAACCTGACGCACGAAGACAAGCGCAGGCTGTATCTAAAAAATTTTGACGTGGATACGTTTTTGACAGGCGCAAACGCAATCACCGTGGACGGCGCTCTTTTCAACATTGACGGGAACGGCAGCCGGGTTGCGCCCATGCTCTATGGGCCAAGGCAGGTGATTGTTGTTGCGGGCGTCAACAAAATCGTCCCCGATTTGGATGCCGCCATCCAGCGCGCACGGCAGGTTGCGGCGCCGCTTGACGCCAAGCGACTTTTAAAAGCGACCCCTTGCGCAACGCTTGGCCGGTGCGTGGATTGCAGGCATCCCCAGCGCATCTGCAATGATTTTGTACTGATCACGGGGCAGTTTCTCAAGGACCGCATCAAGGTTATCTTGATCGATATGGCGCTTGGATATTGAATCAGGCTTTACGCCCAGCCTCATAACGGCAGAGTTGCCCTTCCTTGAACTATTGCAATTGTAAAGCACATTTTTCAAGTATCGTGCGGGTTGACTTTTTTAACCGAAATCAACCTCAGATCCATTGATTTCCACACCCCGCTGCAATACAATACAGGTACAGAAGGTGTGCAGTATGAAGGAAATCAACATCGCCCGCGTATTAATGAATAAGCGCAGGGAAAAGGGCATTACGCAGGATGAACTGGCAAGCTACATCGGGGTTTCCAAGGCGTCCGTTTCCAAATGGGAGACGGGCCAAAGCTATCCCGACGTCACCTTTCTCCCTCAGCTTGCGGCATACTTCAACATCAGCATTGACGAGCTGATGGATTATCGGCCGCAGATGACCAGGGAGGACATCCGAAAGCTCTACCGCCGTTTATCCGCCGACTTTGCAGCAAAGCCCTTTGGCGGAGTGCTTGAGGAATGCAACCGGATTCTCCGGAAGTATCATTCCTGTTTCCCCCTGCTGTTGCAAATGGGCATGCTGCTGATCAACCATTTGGACGCTGCAAAGGATGCAAGCCTGATACAGGACCTGCTTGCACAATGCAAAGAGCTGTTTGCGCGCATCCGGGCGGAAAGCGGGGATGTCTCCTTAAATAAACAGGCGCTTTTCATGGAGTCGCTCGCGTTACTGATGTCCGGCGATCCAACCGCCGCATTGGACTTGCTGGAGGGTACCGTTACCGCAGCGATGCCGCCGGAGGCCCTGCTGGCCTCCGCATACCAGATGACAGGCCGCACAGAGGAGGCCATGCAGATCCTGCAGGTCGGCATGTATCAGAACATCGTGGTGCTGTTTAACTTCCTGCCGCAGTACCTGACGCTGTGCGCAAACGAACCCGCGCGGTTTGAAGCAGCGCTCGGCCGCGGCATTGCGGTTGCGGAAGCGTTTGATCTAAAGCGCCTCCACCCAGCCGTCCTCATCGGGCTGTACCTTTGCGCCGCACAGGGCTACTGCATGCAGCAACACTACGAAAGAGCACTCTCCATGCTCGAAGTGTACGCAGGTATCGCCACCGGCGACATTTATCCGCTCAAATTGCATGGAGATTCGTTTTTCGACCGGATCGCCCCTTGGCTGGATCAACTGGATCTTGGCACCGGCCTGCCCCGGGATGAAAAGGCCATTAAAAAAAGTATGTTGGACGGCGTAGAGCAGAACCCGGCGTTTGAATCGCTTCGGGAGGAACCCCGCTACGGGCTGATCCTGCAGCGCCTCAAGGACAATCTGTGACCCGGTTTTAAAATATCCCATTCACAATACAGGAGGAACGATGTATGGAAGCTCCAAAAAACATGACAAAAAAACGCCTGATCCTGTTTACGCTTTTTACGTTTGCAATTGCCTGGGCGCTGTTCCTGCTCGTGCCCATACTGGGGCTCCCATATGGAACGGGCAACTCCATCCTCTTGGTTGCAGCCGCCATGTTTGCTCCTGCACTTGGCAGCGTCCTGACCCGGCTGGCCACAAAGGAAGGCTTCTCCAACATGTATCTGCGCCTGCACTTTAAGGGGAATGTGCGGTATTACCTTCTGGCGTTCTTTGGGCCGACGCTGCTGCTGTTTTTAAGCGGTGCAGTCTATTTCCTGCTTGTGCCCGGTGCGTTTGACCCGGCGCTTACGACATTCCGCAGCCTCATCGCGCAGGGTGGGAGCGGCATGTCCGCAGAACAGGCGCTTTTGATCAGCTGCCTGCAGGTCGCCCTCATCGGGCCGATCATCAACATCATCCCCACGCTGGGCGAAGAGCTTGGCTGGCGGGGATATTTGCTTCCAAAACTCCGCGAGTCCCGTTCCGACCGCACGGCGCTTTTAATCTCCGGCGCGATCTGGGGTATCTGGCATGCGCCCGTCATCGTCATGGGCCACAATTACGGCACGGACTATCCCGGCTATCCCTGGCTTGGCGTAGTCGCGATGATCGTATTCTGTATGGTCCTTGGCGTGATCGAAGGCTACATCACCATCAAGGTCAACAGCGTCATCCCCGCTGCCATGATCCATTCCACCATTAACGCGGGCGCGGCGCTGCCCATCTATCTTGCAAAGCCGGGCCTTAACCCGATACTGGGGCCCGCAATTACCGGAATCGTAGGTATATTGCCCTTTCTGCTCGTTGCTGTCTTCCTGTTTTACAAGGTGGGCACGCTGCAAAAACTTGCGGCGGCGGACGCCGTATCCAAGCCCGAATAACAACTTACCGCATAAGAGATGGGGAGCCCCGGCAATCGCCGGGGCTTTCCTGTTGAAAGCGATCAGTAACGCGCATACTATTTGGTACACCATCCCAGAAGGGAGAACGGCATGGTACGCTATCTCAACCCGAATTCCGGCATACATGCCTATCAATGCGGCGCGGACTTCATACGGATTCGGTTTGCGGATGGAAACACCTACCTCTACACTTATGAGAGTACGGGCATTGACAATATCGAGCAAATGAAGCTGCTTGCCCGGCTTGGACAAGGGCTGAACACCTATATCAATACCACGGTGCGGGGAAAGTATGCAAAACGGGAATAATCGAGTAATATCTGCATACGCGCTCGCTTTCCGGTACCGCCCACAGAGCGAACGCAGCCTTCGTTCTTTTTTTTCATCCGTATCTGCAATCCATATGACTGAACCGGCACGGCAGTGCATATTTTCTAATTATCCGTTTGGCTGCGGGAAGTTCAAATTTACCCATGCAAGCGAGGCTGTTTCTTTTGCCTTATTTGTATGCATGTTTCCCCGGAAAACCAGGCACAATGACCGTATCCCCTGAACCGGCGATGCCGCCGCTTATGCGAAAAAACACGAAAAGGAGGAGGATACAGCAAACTTTTCCAAAGGATTTGCAGGGATGATGTATGAGAAGAATGAAAAAATATGCTTGACAAATGCATGCGCTCACTTTATGCTTAAACCCATTAAAAATGGCGCTTCCCAGAAAAGATGGCGTTTATCAACAGTAAATGCGGCTGCATTTTCTCATTGGTAAACGCCTTTGCTGTATACGGGAGATCCGCCCGCCGGGCGGACATACAAAGGAGGAACAATCATATGCAAATCATCATTGCAGGAGGAGGCTGGTCGGGCTGCGCAGCAGCCATCAGCGCACGGAAAAACGGCGCGGATGTCACGCTGCTTGAGCGTACGGATATGCTTTTGGGCACGGGACTGGTCGGCGGAATTATGCGCAACAACGGTCGTTTTACGGCGGCGGAAGAGGCAATCGCTCTGGGCGGCGGGGAGTTGTTCCACATTACCGACGCAAACGCGCGCCATAAAAATATTGATTTCCCGGGACACAAGCACGCAAGCCTGTATGACATCGCCACAACGCCGGGCGCAGTTACCGCATATCTTTTAAAGCTGGACGTAAAGGTTCAGTTCAAGGCGCGCGTCAACCATGTGGAGATGGATGGGCAGACGATCAGGAGCGTGACGGATACAAACGGCACCACCTATCCGGGCGACGTCTTTATCGACACGACAGGCACCGCCGGGCCCATGAACAACTGCGCGAAATATGGCAACGGCTGCGCCATGTGCATTTTGCGCTGTCCCAGCTTTGGCGGCAGGGTAAGCTTAACAGGGCTTGCGGGTGTAGAGGAACTGCAGGGTAAAAAAGCGAATGGGTCCATCGGCGCGATGAGCGGCAGCTGCAAACTCCATAAAGAATCGCTCTCGCCCAAAATCGTTGATCAACTTAATAAAACCGGCGTTGCCGTCATTCCGGTTCCGGATTCCCTCATTGAAGATCATCTGGATATTAAGGCGTGTCAGCAGTATGCGCTTACGGAATTCAAAAAGAACGTGGTGCTTTTGGATACCGGCCATGCAAAGCTGATGTCCCCGTATTATGACCTAGATAAGCTCCAGCAGATTCCGGGGTTTGAAAACGCGCGGTACGAAGACCCTTATGCGGGTGGGCTGGGCAACTCCATGCGGTATTTTGCGATGGCCCCACGGGACGACGCGCTGCAGGTTAAGGGGGTAAATAACCTCTTCTGCGCCGGGGAAAAGGCGGGCCTGCTTGTCGGGCACACGGAAGCCATTGTGACGGGCACCCTTGCAGGCTGCAACGCCGTACGGCTTGCGCGCAAGCAGCCCCTTGTCGTATTGCCGCGCCAGCTTGCCATCGGCGAAGCGATTGCCTATGTGCGCGAGCAAATGGCGACCGAACGCGGGCTGGGATTAAAGTATACGTTCTCCGGCTCCGTGCTCTTTGAGCGGATGAAGGAACTCAACCTGTACTCCACCGATATCAAAAAGATTCATGACCGCGTAACAGCGCTTGGCCTGAAGGATGTGTTTACTAAAAACCTGTTTGTCGCCTAAGGTAGGAAACAGCTTTGCGGCGCGCGGGAGTAAGCGCCGCCCGGCCTTCTTTTTGCAAAATCAAATGTTGGGGGAAAAATGATATGACACTGGGGCTCATGCACTATGTGTACCTGGTTATGACGCTGTTTATCATCGCCATCCTGCTGATGAAAAAGGAAATTGTGCTGCCATGTATCATCGGCATGCTCCTGATGGGGCTTGCCGCAACCGGAAACATTGTCAAGGCCGTACAAGTGCTCTACAACGCCGTTTTAAACGCGGGCACGGAGCTCCTTGGGATTATCGTCGTCATCGCCATTGTCGTCGCGATGTCCAAGGGGTTATCGAGCATCGGTGCGGATGAACTGATGGTGGCGCCCATCAAAAAAGTGGTCAGGAGCAAAAAAGTCGCCTTCTTTGTGGTGGGCGCCGTCATGCTCATCGTTTCCTGGTTTGTCTGGCCCTCCCCCGCGGTCGCATTGGTCGGCGCTCTGATGCTTCCCGTGGCGCTCAAGGTGGGGCTTCCCAACATCTGGTGCGCGGTGGCCATGAACATCTTCGGCCACGGCATCGGCCTTTCGAGCGACTTTATTATCCAGGGTGCGCCCGCCATCACCGCAAAGGCGGCGGGCCTTGATCCAAGCACCGTCATACAGGCAAGCATTCCGCTCTGGGCGGTGATGTCCGTTGTGACCATCACGGCATGCTGGATCATGTTCCTAAGAGAGGATAAAAAAGAAGCCGCGCTTGCGGGCGGCGGCACGGCCACTCTCCCCACCGAAGGCACAGAGGAAGAGCCTGTCCGCAAGCATACGGCGTTTGCCTATATCATTGCTATTTTAACGCCGCTGCTGTTCCTTGCGGATATCGTGCTGATGCTCATCTATGATCTGCGCGGCGGCGACGCCACGGCGCTTGTGGGCGGTACGGCAATTGTGGTACTGAGCCTCATCACCATATTCCGCGGCGAGTTCTTTGCTTCCCTTGAGGCCATCGCGGATCACTTCCGGGAAGGCTTCATGTTCGCCATCAAGATATTCGGGCCTGTCATTATCATAGCGGGCTTCTTCTTCATGGGCAGCGGTGAAATGGCGGCTAAGGTCTTTGGCGAAGGCGCGCCGAACATCCTCAACGATTTCGGCCTGTTCCTGGCGGAAAACGTCAAGCTCGGCGGCGGCTTTGTGGTAATCGTACAGGCGCTGGTGGGCATCGTGACAGGCCTTGACGGCTCCGGCTTCTCGGGGCTTCCGCTGCTAGGCTCTCTTGCCCACACCTTCTCCATCGCTACCGGCGCAAACGCTGCAACAGTGGCGGCGCTCGGCCAGGTCATCACCATCTGGGTGGACGGCGGTACGATCATCCCCTGGGCGGTCATCCCCGTTGCCGCCATCTGCAATGTCAAGGCGGTTGACCTTGCAAGAAAAAACCTCATTCCCGTCTGCATCGGCCTTGCGGCGACGATTGTTGTCGCGATGTTCCTCGTTTGAGCGCCTGCGTCTCGGTATAAAAGGAGGGAAGCAACTTCCCTCCTTTTCATTTTCATTGCACATTTTTAGGACCAATCCTGCCCGCTACTCGGCGCTTTCTGCCGCGTCCGCTTGCGGCACAGCCGGCCGGCTTTTCCACAGCGTAAGGGCCGTAACACCCGCGAATACAAGAAGCGCAAAGGGCTTGCTGAACAGGAGCAACGCCGCCAGCATCAGGATCAGCACCGCAACACTACTTTTGAGCGCCTTGTTTTTGAAGTATAAAAAGCCCGCCGCAAGGCCCAACAGCGCATTGCCGATAAAGAACGTGTTTGCAATGCCCACCATGCCCTCCACATCCAATATGCCCAGAAAAGCCGCTCCTATCACGGCGATATGAATGATAACGAGCGCAAGCAGCGGTGCATGCTTTTTCCCGAGCATCTCCGGCAGCAGCCCAGCTACGCTTCTTGCCCGTATTTGCCGGGTGACCGCCCCTACCACCGAAACAACGGTACAGATGCACAGGCCTGCCGCAATGATGGAGAAAACGGAGTTTGCATAGCTTCCCATGACCGGGAACAGCAGCGGCTGGATGCGAATCTCCCCAACATGGGTTTGATAGTAGGTCTGCAGTGCAAATGTCGTGGCCATATACACGGCGATGATGACAGTCAGGCTGATCTTCATGGCGCGCAATATGGTGCGCTCCGGATTACGAACGTCTTCAATATAATTGCCAAGCACTTCCCAGCCGATAATAGCCCAGAAGATCAGCAGCAGTGTGCTGCCGAATTTCCCAGGTTCCGGCACCCCCGAAGGCAACGCGGGCACAGGCGAAGACAGCAGCGTCGCGATGCTTCCGCCAATCAAAAGCAGGGTTGTTGCCGTGGAAAGCAGCAACACGAGCCGCCCCATGGCGGTAACGCCGGAAGCGATCAAACCATAACAAACAACAAGCACCAATGCCGCAACCATACCTTCGCTTATGCCTGCGGGTAAAACGGCCTGCAAAAACCCTGCTGCAGTCTTTGAAACAGCCACCGGTCCAAAGCAAACCGCAGCCGTCAAATAGTTTGAGGAAAGCTCACGGAAGCGGCCTCCCAGCATCTGCCCCACCATCAGGCTCATGCCCTCGTTGCTTTTGGTCATGACCGTCATTTTCGCAAATACATAGGCAAACAGGCCGCCGAACGCCATCATAATGCCCCAGGCCCAAATGGCATGGTTCCCCAACGCCTCATATGCAAGCGGCGGCAGAAACACGATGCCGGACCCCAATATCGGCCCGATCATCAGTCCGCTCACTGTCCATGTGTTGAGTTTCTTTTTCAAACAAACATCCCCTTCCGGAATTCTAGGATAGGGGATATCGATGCATTTGTAAAATTGAAAATTTCTATATTGATTATCGAAATTTTTGATGATACGATATAGCAAAACAGGCAAGGCCGGCTATAAATGGAATTCAGGAACTTCAAAGCGTTTAAAAAAGTAGCGGAACTGAATAGCTTTACGAAAGCGGCGCAGGAGCTTGGCTATGCGCAATCCACTTTGACCACCCAGATTCAACAGATTGAAGGCTTCTATGGGAAGCCGGTGTTTGAACGGCTGGGAAAAGGCATACGCCTCACGTCCTTCGGACAGCGGCTGTTGGAGCGCACAGACGCGTTGCTTGCACAATACGAGCAATTGCAGTCTTTGGACGACGCGGAGGCGGAGCCGCAGGGCAGCATCCGCATCGGCGCGCCGGAATCGCTGATGATGTACCGCCTGTTCCCCATCATCAAGGAATATAAAACGCGCTACCCGCAGGTACAGGTCGCCATCATTAACGATCATTGCGAGTATCTGCGTGTACGCCTTTCGGCGGGGGACCTTGATATCAGTTTCCTGCTGCAGCCCGATTATGCGTACAGCAATCTGCAGACCATCCTGTTAAAAGAAGAGGCGCTTTGCCTTGTCGCCCCCGCCGCTTATGAAGCGGAAGATTTTCTGCCCGATCAGACGCATATGGTGCTGTATACGGAAAAGGAATGTACCTACCGGCAGGCGTTTGACGCTTACCTCAAGAGCAACAACTATTACCCTTATAATATATTGGAGACCCAGAGCGTAGAGGCGATTAAAAAATTCATCCGCAACGGGCTTGGGGTTTCCTATCTTCCCCAATATGCTGTGCAGGAGGAAGCGGCGCAGGGGCTCCTGCGCATCAAACCCTACGCCACAAATCTGAGGCTTTTTACACAGCTTATCTATCACAAGAACAAGTGGTTCAATCCGGCCTTGGAGCGTTTTGTGGCGCTGTGCAGGGAACGCAGCCTAGCGTGGGAGTAAGCGGTTATTTTGAGATAATAATTTCTTCCACTTCCTTTGCCGGTGCCTGTAAAACAATTTGCTCCATGCATAAACGACGCCCGTTTTCCAGCCTGCGCCAATGATGACCGTATCCGTATAGCGTACGCCTTCTTCTATAGGCCTGATGTGTATCTCATGATTCCAGACCGGCACATGCCGGTTTCCTTCTTCTGTTGAGATCATGCCTGCTGCGCGGTCAAACCGCCTGACCCGGATGGTATGTACGCCAAGCGGAAGAAAGCCGAACAGGTGCAGCCTGAATTGCGCTGCTTCCCCTTCCTGCCAGAGGAGCGCCTTGCTTTGGTCTACGGGGGTGAATGTGGCGTAGGGAGAGGCGATATATTGCAGCGTTTCCACCTTTACAATATGTTCCCATACCTGCTCCGGCGTTGCAGGCAATAGGGAGGAAACCGAGACCGTCTTTATTTTTGTCATTTCTCCTCCGCATGGTTTCTTGATTTTGCGGGCAGCAAGCGCCGCCCCTCCATGAAATGGCGGTACTTTCTCAAATCCTGCGGTGCAAACGGCGTACCGTGGGAAGGGTATATTTTGGTGGGATTGCAGGCAAGCATCTTATCCCAGGAGCGGCCAAACTCCATGGCATCCTCCATCCAGATGGTATGCCGTTTTGGACTGATGACGGCGTTCATAGCGGCATCCCCGCAAAACAGCTCGCCCGTCTCTTCAAGCAGCAATCCAATCGAATCTTTCGTGTGCCCGGGCAGAAACAGAATGCGGATCGGAAGGCCCATTGCTTTGAATACCTGCGCCGCTTCATCCGCAACAAATATTGCGCAATCGCTTACATGCACCGGCGGAAATGCAAATTCCTGTTTCAAGACACCAAACAGGGAGGCCACGCGGGAAGAATACCCTGCCCCCGGCGGATCGCAGCTTTTCCCTGCCTCAAGCGCCGGAACGCCGAGCGGATGCAACACAACCTTTGCCGCCGTTCGCTCCAACAGCGCGGCCAAAAACCCCGCGTGATCGTCATGCGCATGCGTCAGAAAGAGATACCGAAGGTCCGCAAGCGCCGCAAGCTGTTGAAAGCGCTTTAGAAAAGTTTGCTCGCCGCCGGGATAGCCGGTATCAATCGCAATCCAGCCAAGCGGCGTTTCCAGAAGATAGTTCTTTACGATGTATCCACCGATATTATGAATGCGGATCTCCATAACGCCACCCCATTTCTTTTTCGTGTAAAATCATCCCCGCACAGGAATAGATTGGATATCATATATAGATATCATACCATGCACCAAAGAAAAACGTAAGGTTTTGGGATAGCCTGTTGTTGCCCGCATACAAAAGGCAGGCGGCGCAACGCCACCTGCCTCCATGTCATCGATAAGGTCCTTTATCGATGGGCCTCCCGTATTCGAACTATACCATCCCCTGCGCGATCATCGCTTCAGCAACCTTCTTAAAGCCCGCGATATTTGCGCCCGCCACCAAATTGTAGCCAAGCCCATACTCCTTTGCGGCATTCATGGAGCTGTCGTGGATGCTCTTCATGATGGCCTTGAGCTTTTCATCCACTTCCGCTTCGCTCCAGCCCATACGCATGGAGTTCTGGCTCATTTCGAGCGCCGAGGTCGCAACGCCGCCCGCATTGACGGCCTTACTGGGTGCCACGATCATGCCGGGCTGCTTCATGAGGAATCCAAGCGCTTCATTGGTCGTGGGCATATTGGATACCTCAATATAGTACTTCACGCCGTTTTTCGCGATATGCTCCGCATCCGCCATATGCACTTCATTCTGCGTAGCGCAGGGCATGACAACGTCTACAGGCACATTCCACGGCTTTTCTCCCTTATGGAACGGGAGGCCGAACTGCACGGCATAATCCTCCACCTTATCCCGGCCGGAGCTGCGCATGGTGACAAGATAATTGATCTTTTCCGGCGTGCTGACGCCATCCGGATCGTATACATAGCCGTCCGGCCCTGAAATGGTGACGACCTTGCCGCCAAGCTCCGCCACCTTGCGCGCAACGCCCCATGTGACGTTGCCAAAGCCGGAAAGCGCAAATGTCTTTCCTTCTATGCTGTCATTCTCATGACGGAACACCTCACAGGCATAATACACAGCACCAAACCCCGTCGCCTCCGGACGAATGAGGCTGCCGCCAAAGGACAGACCCTTTCCTGTGAGCACGCCCGGCTGATATGCGCCGCGGATGCGCTTGTACTGCCCAAACAGATAGCCGATTTCACGCGCGCCCACGCCGATATCCCCGGCGGGTACGTCTACGTCCGGCCCGATATGCCGGTACAGCTCCGTCATGAATGCCTGGCAGAACCGCATGATCTCACCATCCGACTTGCCGCGCGGATCAAAATCCGACCCACCCTTGCCGCCGCCGATGGGCAGCGTCGTCAGGCTGTTCTTGAACGTCTGCTCAAAGCCAAGGAATTTCATGATGGACAGGTTAACGCTCGGATGGAACCGCAGGCCGCCCTTGTAAGGGCCGATCGCGCTGTTGAACTGCACGCGGTACCCGCGGTTAACCTGGGTTTGGCCGTTATCGTCCACCCAGACCACGCGGAACTCAATGGTGCGTTCAGGCTCCATCATGCGCTCTAAAAGTGCCATCTTTTGATATTCCGGGTGCTTGTCAATGACCACTTCAAGAGAGCTCAGGACTTCCTCAACCGTTTGCAGGAATTCAGGTTCGTTGGCATCGCGCTGTTTGACTCTTTGGATGACTTCCTGAATATAGGTGTTCATATCCAATCCTCCATTAAATGTCGCCGCCTTTCGCCTTTGAACTGCGACGCTTACGATATGCATCTTTATCATACGTGCATACGATACATCTGTCAATCAGCCAATCCTGCAAAAGAACTCCAATCCTGCAATTCTATATTATTTTTGCATAGCGCCCGCACCTCTAAACAGCCTCTTATTCTCAAATATTCCGCTACATTCGGCTATCTTTCTATTTCTCATCATTCCGGAATCGACTTGCAAATGCATGTTCCCCTGCGAAAATGAAGCTGTCCCGCTGCCTGCCGCGGCACCCTAATCCGTCCTTTTATATGGGGAAGATGCCTGCTTTTTCATCTTGGCGCTACTCCCCGCCGATCAGCTCGTTCCCCAAACGGTTCAATTCCTCGCAGGGCCCGTATTTCGTACGGTACCCCTGCCCATCAATAATGAGAAACGGATTGTAGGCCACAAGCGTCACCTGCCCGCCCGACTGCATCGTCAGGCTAAATTCCATCACCTGCCCGGCATACTCCCGCCATTCCGCACTCTCTTGATAGATGACAACGCTTTTTAAAACATCCGCGATCTTCGCGATCTCGGCGGCGTCCGTGATCTTTCTTGTGACGTCCGGCGGACGCGCCGTAATATCGATTGCCGTAATTTCATCCGCATTGATCGTTCGAAATGGCCTGTGCCCGCCGCCAATGAGCAGCGCAACCCCAATAAGCGCCGCAATTGCTGTTCCACAAAACAGCCATACCTTCTTTTTCTCATACTCTGGCCCCCTTTCTTCTCTTTATAACAAACGTCTCCTTCTTCCTGTTCGTTCCACTTTGAATGAGAAAGAGCCTTCCGAAATCGGAAGGCTCTCATCGCCGTTGTCGTTCTGTTTTATTCGTCCTTGCCTTTGCCGATCTGCAGGATACCGTTCAATAAGATACCGAACAGGGAGGCCGTGGCGATCGCGGGGATTTGTGCGCCGAAGATGGGGATAAGGCCGCCCGGGAACCCATAGTGCCCACCCAGGCCGATGACCAGTATCGTTGCGATTACCGCGAGGTTACGCGCGGAGAACATATCCACATTGCGGTTGATCATGATGGCAACGCCCTGCGCGCCAATCACGCCGAACAGGTAGATGCACGCGCCGTTGATGACCGCGGAGGGAATGGTGTTGATGGCGTTGGAGATGGGTGCGATGAAGGAGATCGCCATCGCAAGTACGGCAGCGCCGCCCAGCACCCAGACGGAAAAGTTCTTCGTGATCGCCATGGTGGAGAGGTTCTCCCCGTAGTTGGTGCCGGCAGGGCCGCCAAAGAGGGAGGATACGATATCGCCGATACCGTCGCCGATCAAGTTCAATCCAAGCTTGCCCGCGATATCCCGCTTGGGCCTGCCCATTTTCTCAGCCAGGTCGTTTACATAGATGTCGAGCTGGAAAAGGTGGGCGGTGGACTCCGGAATGGTTGCGATTGCGATGGGCATGATGGCGATGACGGACGTCCAATTGGCAGATGGCAGTGTGAAGTGCGGCACTTCGATCACCGTGCCGGTAAATATCTGGCTAAAGTCCACAAGTCCTAGCGGGATGGAGACAAGGTAGCCCACCAGGATGCCGAACAGGATGGAGAGCTGGCCCCAAACGCCCTTCATGTATACCGAGAAGATGATGGTGGCAAGCAGCGTAACGATTGCCGCAGCCCAAGCAATGCCGGAGGTAGCGCCTGTGGCAGCGTCAAATGCACCCGCGTTGGTGATTGCCGTGCCCGCAAGAGAGATGCCGATGACCAGCGCAATGGGGCCTGTAACCGTGGGGGGCAGCACCTTTTCAATTTGTTCAATGCCGAAGCGGTTTACGATGAGACCTGCAACAATGGATACAAGACCTGAACAGATGATGCCGAACTGTGCCTGGGAGATGAGTACGTCGGAAGCGGGAACGCCGAACTTTGCGCCGGTAATGCCAACGATTGCAGCAATGTAGGAGAAGCTGGAGCCGTAGTACAGGGGAATTTTGCCCTTTGTGATAAACAGGAAGCAGATGGTTGCAAAGCCGCTTGCAAAAATGGTGGTGGAAACGTGGAAGCCGGTGAGCAATGCAACAAGTACCGTGGCGGGAAACATAACGAGGATCTGCTGGAGTGCGAAGAAGATCAATTTTCCTGTTGTGGGCTTATCCTCCGGCAAGTAACCGAGGACTGTCTTTGGTTTTTCCATGGGCTTTCTCCTCTCAAACTTCATATGTTCAAGCGTTTACCACGCATGAAATCCTGATGATTTTCGAGCAAGGCGTCAAATCGTGCCCATCTTGCGGCACCGCCTTTTTGGCCTCGCGTAAGTATACCAAATGGGTGCATAGGTTTTCAATGGCCAATTTTAGAAATCATATAATATATTATCTTTATTCCGAAATGTTCAGTATATGGAAAACAGAATATGGATGCGTGCAAAAAACGTTCTTGCATAACCGCATCCGTCTGTTTTCCATATACGTATTATATGCATAAAGAAAGCCGCCCTTTTTGGAAAGGCGGCAAAACTTTTGCGATGGTCAGATGAGCTCCAAAACAACCATTTCGGCTGCATCGCCACGACGGGGCCCGAGCTTGAGGATGCGGGTGTAACCGCCGCGTCCCACTTCACGGCTGCGCTTATCGTACTTGGGCGCGAGTTCACGGAAGAGCTTTTCCACAACGGGATGGGCTTTGTCCGCGGTCCTCTCTTTGTACTCGGACTTGCTTTCCTTCTTGGACTTCTGCTCCGGTACATCGTAGAGATAAGCCATGATCTGCCTTCTTGCGTGCAGCTTGGTGGCCTTGTCGTTCTGGACTTCACGCTCAATGATCTGCTCTTTGTCGTTGCGGGATTCCTTCTTCACGGTTTCGCTGTTCTGATATTCGTTGACGGCGAGCGTGATCAGCTTCTCGGCAATGGGGCGCACTTCCTTTGCACGGGTCTCTGTGGTAATGATCTTGCCATTCCAGATGAGCGCCGTGGTGAGGTTGCGCAGCATAGCGACACGCTGATCCGTAGCCATATTGAGCTTGCGGTTGGCCATAATGCTTTCCTCCTACGTTACACGTTACTGTTTAGTCTTCGCTGTTGCGGAGCGTCAGCCCCAACGCGAGCAGCTTCTGCTGCACTTCTTCCAGGGATTTGCGCCCGAGGTTCCTGACCTTCATCATTTCCTCTTCATTGCGCTGCACCAGCTCGTCAACCGTGTTGATGCCCGCACGCTTGAGGCAGTTGTAGGAACGCACGGAAAGATCCAGTTCCTCAATGGTCATTTCCAGGATCTTTTCTTTCTTGTCCTCTTCCTTCTCCACCATGATCTCAACACCCGGCACATGTTCGGTGAGATTCGTGAAGAGCGAGAGATGCTCAGAAAGAATTTTCGCGGCAAGGCTTACCGCCTCGTCGGGCTCAATGCTGCCGGAGGTCCAGACCTCCAGCGTGAGCTTGTCGAAATCCGTAGAGGAACCTACGCGCGTATCCTCTACGTAGAAGTTGACCTTTTCAATGGGCGTATAGATGCTGTCTACCGCGATCTCGCCAATCGCCATGCCGGAACGCTTATTTTTATCCGCCGATACATAGCCGCGGCCATGATCGAGCATAATCTCCATATGGAGGTAAGCGTTTTTGTCCAGCGTTGCGATGTGCAGCTCGGGATTGATGATCTCTACATCGGAATCCGGCAGGATGTCACCCGCGGTGACTTCCCCCTCGCCCCTGCTGTCGATGACGACCTTTTTGGGCTCGTTGCCATGCAGGCGCACGCAAAGCTCCTTGAGGTTGAGGATGATTTCCGTGACATCCTCCTTGACGCCTTCGATGGTAGAGAACTCGTGCAGCACGCCGTCGATCTTAACGGAGGTAACAGCAACGCCGGGCAGCGAGGAGAGCAGAACCCTCCTTAGCGAATTGCCGAGCGTTGTGCCAAAACCGCGCTCCAACGGCTCCACGACAAATTTGCCGTAGCCCATCCTCTTTTCAACGCACTCTATTTTGGGTCTTTCGATCTCAATCATGTTTTCCCTCCTTATTGGGCCTGCGCAATCCACGCATTCTTTGAATCGTTTGAGCGCCGCCCATACGTCCTAAGGTCAACAAAGATACGAAGGGGCGTTGCCGCCCCGAAGACGGATCTACCGTTTGGACGCTTATCTGGAGTAAAACTCAACGATCAAATGCTCTTCTATCGTCAGGTCGATATCATCGCGCTGCGGCAGAGAGACGACCTTGCCCGTGAGTGTCTCCGCATCCATTTCCAGCCACTTGGGAACCGGCTTGCCCGCGCCCTGCTCACGCAGTGCCTTAAACACGGGGATGTCGCGGGAAGCTTCGCGCACGGTGATCACATCGCCCACCTTGATGAGGTAGGACGCGATATCAACCTTCTGGCCATTCACGCGGATATGTCCATGGAGGACAATCTGGCGCGCCATCGGGCGGCTTTCGCCCAGGCCCAGGCGGTAGGCGACGTTGTCAAGCCTGCGCTCGAGGAGGCAGAGCATGTTTTCGCCTGTTACGCCACGCATGTTGGAGGCCATATCAAAGTATTTCCTGAATTGGGATTCCAATACACCGTAGGCGCGGCGGCACTTCTGCTTCTCACGAAGCTGGATGCCGTATTCCGACTGCTTGCGGGTACGTGCCTGGCCATGCTGGCCCGGAGGGGTGTGACGCTTGGTAACAGCGCACTTTGCACTGTAGCAGCGGTCACCCTTCAAAAACAGTTTGGTTCCTTCGCGGCGGCAAAGCCTGCAAACGGACTCTGTATATCTTGCCATAGTTACACTGCCTCCTTACACTCTTCTGCGCTTGGGCGGACGGCAGCCATTGTGCGGGATGGGCGTCACGTCCTTAATCATGTTCACTTCGAGCCCTGCAGCCTGCAGCGCGCGGATCGCGGCTTCACGGCCGGAACCGGGGCCCTTGACATAGACTTCCACCGTATGGAGGCCATGCTCCATAGCGGCCTTCGCGGCGGTTTCCGCTGCCATCTGCGCCGCATAGGGCGTGGATTTACGGGAACCACGGAAGCCCAAGCCGCCTGCGGATGCCCAGGAAAGTGCGTTACCCTGCGTATCCGTGATGGTGACCATGGTGTTGTTGAAAGAGGAGCGGATGTGTGCCGCACCGCGTTCAATGTTCTTTCTCTCGCGGCGCTTGCGCGAAGCTGTCTTCTTGATCTTAGTCGCTTTTGCCATTTTCGCTCTTCCTCCTTACTTCCTCTTGCCGCCCATCGTACGCTTGGGACCTTTGCGCGTACGGGCGTTCTGCTTGGTGCTCTGCCCGCGTACAGGCAGGCCCTTGCGGTGACGGACGCCGCGGTAGCAGCCGATTTCGATAAGGCGCTTGATGTTCAGAGAAACTTCGCGGCGAAGATCGCCTTCCACCTTGACATTGTGGTCGATATACTCTCTGAGCTTGTTGACGTCCGTTTCGGCGAGATCGCGCACGCGCGTATCGGGGTTCACGCCGCATGCGGCAATGATATCACTCGCGGTTTTGCGGCCGATGCCATAAATATAGGTCAGGCCAATCTCCACGCGCTTGTCTCTGGGCAAGTCTACACCAGAAATACGTGCCATATGGGTTCTACACCTCCTGAAAAAATAGCTCTTTTACTTATGTATCAATCCCGCCGGATTGCACGGCAGCGTAGGCCGTGCCAGCCGCACCGAACGGGTTCTTTTCACCTGAACCTTTGTAAGGTTCATACATCCGGGCTGTTTTGCGAGCTTGCAATCGTCAAATTTGACGTCACGCGCCAAATTTGACAGGTTTGCACGGCCGCCGCCCGGATAACGCGTTTTCGCGTTGTAGGCAGCCGTGTGCAGCTCCCGCAGCTCCTTGTGGCGGACGGCCCCGCCGCTGAGCGCTTTAGCCTTGCTTCTGCTTGTGCTTGGGGTTTTCGCAAATCACCATTACGCGGCCCTTCCGCTTGATGATCTTGCACTTTTCGCAAATCGGCTTCACCGAAGGCCTGACTTTCATACTTCCTGTCCTCCTTAAACTACTGTGCTTGGCATCAGTTTTTTGCGCGCCATGTTATTCTTCCGCGCGTAAGATCGTAAGGGGAAAGCTCCACCGTGACCTTGTCGCCGGGCAAAATACGGATAAAATTCATCCGCAGCTTGCCGGAGATATGCGCGAGTATCTTATGCCCGTTCTGCAACTCCACCTCAAACATCGCGTTCGGGAATGAGTCGGAAACGACGCCTTCTACTTCAATAACATCCTGTTTAGACAAGCTATCCCTCCTAACGCTTTCTACTCAAATCCGTAGCCCAACGATACAAGACACTTTCGTATCTCTGCATCCGCTACGCGCCCGCCCTGCAGAAGCACATCCCTTACGTCTTGCGCCACAGCGGGCTCCAGGCGTATGTGCCTGCATTTTTTCTTCTTGGGGCGTTCGGCCTTACGCAGGCGGCCATCGGCAAGCAGCACATATCCTTCTTCCGAAAGAGCCACCACCAGGAACGCTCGTTTCCTGTCCCTGCCGGCGGTGCTTACCGCCACGCGGCCTAGTAAGTCCATGCCGCTTTGGCTCATGTTTCCTCCACTTCCGGGCCGTGCTCCTCTTGTGTGAGTGTCAAAAGCTCAGGCGCGCCGTCCGTGATGGCGATTGTATTTTCGTAGTGCGCGCTCGGGCGTTTGTCCTGTGTGACGACCGTCCAGCCGTCGGCAAGCACTTGCACGCGGGCCGTACCAAGGTTGATCATGGGCTCCACGGCCAGCGTCATGCCGGGTTTGAGGCGGATGCCGTGGCCGGCGCTGCCATAGTTTGGCACATCCGGCGCTTCATGCATCTGCCTGCCGATGCCGTGGCCCACAAGCTCGCGCACCACGCCGTAGCCGTGCGACTGTGCATGCGCCTGTATTGCCGCGGAAATATCGCCAAGCCTGTTTCCTGGGCGCGCCATGTTGAACCCTTCAAAGAAGCATTCCCTTGTCACCCGCACAAGCTTTTGTACCTCCGGCGCAACCGTGCCCACAAAGAATGTGCGCGCCGCGTCGCCGTGCCAGCCGCCGAAATAGGCGCCGACGTCGATACTGACAATATCCCCATCCATAAGCTTTCGGCCGCCTGGAATTCCATGGACGACCTGCTCGTTTACGGAAGCACAGATGCTTTTGGGATAGCCCCTGTAATTGAGAAAGGACGCGGTGGCGTTGCGGCTCCTGATGAGCTCCGCCGCCGCCTGATCCAACTCCTCTGTGGAAATGCCCGGCCTTACAATCTTCTGCATGGCCAGCAGCACTTCTTCCACAATGCGCCCCGCCCTGCGCATGCTTTCGATTTCGGCGGGTGTCTTAATCGTCATGGCCATCAACCCAACAGCGCCAGGATGCTCGCATCGACTTCTTCCGGGGTGCGGTCGCCGTCTATGGTATAGAGCAGGCCCTTTTCCCGGTAGTAGGCAATGAGGGGCGCCGTCTGCGCTTCGTATACCCTGAGACGGTTTTCCACCGTTTCCGCCTTATCGTCGTCTCTTTGGTAGAGCCCTGCGCCGCAATCCCTGCAGCTGCAGTCCGAATGGGTGGACGTGTGGTGGACCGCCCCGCAGTCCGGACAGATGCGCCTCCCGCTGATGCGGGCAACCAGGCGTTCAAAAGGAACTTCCAGGTTGATGACGTAGTCGATATCCGTAATTGCTCCAAGCGCGTCCGCCTGTGCGACGGTGCGCGGAAACCCATCGAGCAAAAAGCCGTTCTTGCAATCTTCATGGGCAAGCCGGAGCCTGACCATGTCAATAATGACAGAGTCCGGCACCAGCTCCCCCTTGTCGATATAGCTTTGGGCGCTGATCCCCAACGGCGTTTTTGCCTTGCGCTCGGCACGCAGCATATCCCCGGTGGAAATATGCGCGATATTGTACCGCTTGCACAGAAGTGCTGCTTGCGTACCTTTGCCTGCGCCCGGAGGCCCCAGGAATATCAGCTTCATGCGATTGCTCCTTTCCTCAGTTGAGGAATCCCTTATAGTGCCGCAAGAGCATCTGGCTTTGCAGCTGATCCATCGTTTCGAGCGCCACGCTGACCATGATCAGCACGCTGGTCGGCCCGAAGGGCGACTTGATGCCGAAGATGTGAAGGATCACATTGGGGATGATCGCGATAATCATCAGAAACAGTGCGCCAAAGAACGTGAGCCTGCTGCTGATACGGGAGAGGTAATCGCTCGTGGGCTTGCCGGGGCGGATGCCCGGAATGAAGCCGCCGTTTTGCTGCAGGTTCTTGCTCATCTCAATGGGATTGAAGGAAATCGTGGTATAGAAGTATGCAAAGCCCAGGATGAGCAACGCATACGCAATATAGTATACCACAGTACCCGTACCCATGTACTGTACCCAGAACCGGGAGAACCCGCCGGCAAGGTGGGGATCCACAATCTGGATGATCATCACAGGGAACTGCGTGATGGTCAGCGCGAAGATGAGCGGCATAACGCCGTTCGCATTCGGCTTCATGGGAATGTGGGTGGACTGCCCGCCGTAAAGCTTGCGGCCCACAACGCGCTTTGCGTACTGTACCGGCACGCGGCGCACGCCCTCATTCACAAATACCACCAGCAGGATGACTGCTGCGATCAGAACCAGGATCAGGGGCACGAGCCAGGGCGAGAACGTCTTGGCCGCGCCGATCTGGGGCACATAAGTGATGATCACGGTCGGGATCTGAGACACGATGGAGGAGAAGATCAGCATGGAAATACCATTGCCGATTCCAATCTCCGTGATGCGCTCACCCAGCCACATCAGGAAGCAGGTACCCGCCGTTGCGACGATACCGATCGTCGCGTAGGTAAAGAAGTTCGGGTTGTATACAGCACCGGAACCGAGGCTCAGAACGATGCCTACGGACTGGACCAGCGCCAACGCTACACCCACAAACCTCGTGGCCTGCTGCAGCTTCTTGCGGCCATCTTCTTCTTTTGCCAGACGCTCGAGCGCCGGGATGGCGATTTGCAGCAACTGCACAATAATGGAGGCCGTAATGTAGGGCGAGATGCCCATTGCGAATATGGTGAAATTCGCAAAGCTGCCGCCGGAAAGCAAGTTCAAAAAGCCCAATGCGTCATAGTTTGCCATCTGCTGGGCAATATAGCTTGCATTCACGCCCGGGATGGGAAGGAAGCAGCCCACGCGGTAGATCACGATGAGCACAAGCGTCATCAGGATCTTCTTGCGAATCTCAGGGACTTTGAACGCGTTGACCAGCGTCTTGAACATTACTCAATCACCTCAACACTTCCGCCCTTGGCTTCAATTGCCGTTTTGGCCGTCTCGGAGAATTTCGCCGCTTTTACAGTGAGCTTTTTCTCAAGCTCGCCACGTCCCAGAACCTTGAGGCCGTCTTTTTCGATCTTGCTGATCATGCCCAACTGCTTGAGCACCTCAGCGGTGACCACGGTGTCATTCTCCAACCCGTTGAGGTCGGATATGTTGATAACGGTATACTCTTTCGCGAAGATATTGGTGAAGCCGCGCTTGGGCAGACGACGCGCGAGAGGCATCTGGCCGCCCTCAAAGCCGTTCTTCTTGCTGCCGCTGCGGGCTTTCTGGCCCTTGTGGCCCTTTGCGGAGGTCTTGCCCATGCCGGAACCGGTACCGCGGCCTACGCGCTTTTTCGCCTTTGTAGAGCCGGCGGCGGGCTGTAGCTCATGCAGTTTCATGGTGTCCCCTCCTTATACTTCTTCCACCTTGA
>JAEWCL010000006.1 GCA_023390655.1 Bacillota bacterium
CCCATCGGCAACGCCCTTCCGACTTTGGCGATGGCCTAAGACGCCCCGCCTGCACCGCCGGCGGGGCTTCTGTTTATAAGAGCTTAACGTCTCTTGATCAGTTGGTATCCGCGCAGAGCGGGCCCGCAAGCTCCCGCAGGAAGAACAGCTTGCCGGGCAGCGTCGGGATATAGCTGGAGGTAACGCTGGGGGAGGGGCCATAGCGCAGCGTCATCCAAAGGGACATGCCCTGCCAGTTCATACCGCGGCCAAGCACGCCGTCGGCGCCGCCGATGATATAATCCGACTGGAACAGGATGCCGGGGCCTACGGTATTGGCGAAGCAGGGTATCAGAGACCAATTGCTGCGGAAGCTGGTGATGGCGTTTTGCTCGATGGTAAACGGATGCAGCCGTGCGCCGATGCGGTGCGTGGCGGCCATCCAGTCGGCCTCGGTCGCATACTCCGCTGCAAAATGCGGCTCCCAGAACGCAATGTGGCACACGCGGCCAATACCGAACACCAGAACCTGCCGCGCGCCTCTGGCTTTGAGCGCGGCGATGTCTTCCGCGTAACCGGGAAGCTGGTCCTTTGTGGCAAAATGCCGCTGTGCGGGCGGAACGGTTAATTCGCCCAAGGGGCCGTAGAACGCGGCAAGCATGGCGTTCTGGAAGGAGGAGGGATCCTCGGGGGACAGCGTGGTTCCGTTTTCGTCCGCCCATTCATCCATATTGAAGCCGTGCACGTGCTCACAGCTCACATTCCATTCCTTTAAGAAGTATACCGCCCAATGGTACATCCCCATGGGGCCCACGGGAAGGATCAGAACAAGCTCCCGCCCATCCTGCTTGGCCAGCTTGATCTGCATGGCGATTTCATGCCCCATGTATGCCCCGAACTGCTCCAGGTTGTTCGACGGTACAGGGCGGAAATCCTTGTGCCAAAACGGCTGCGGCGCCAGAACGCTTTCCGGGTCATTCGAGCAACATTGCTTTATGCGTTCGATGTCCCATTTTTCGGGAAACACGGTACCGAAATACGAATTCTTCAGGGTGTTTGCCATGTCCATGTGAAACGCCTCCTTGAGATGTATTTATGGATATCGCGATTGTAAAGCAAAATCAAAGAAGAAATAAAATAATTCATTCGGTGGACAAATTATATTATGCCCGTGTATGTTGGGGTTGTCAACCGGAAAGCGCGCAAAAAATCGGTTGACCTTTCCCGTGGTTGTGCATAAAATTATAAAAAGGCAGGGCGGGCGGTATTGCGCATACACGGCATTTGGAAAGGTCATTTGTCCACTCGACGGAAAACAGATGAAAGGATAGGATGAAACGATGAAAAGCAGCTTTGCATCGGTTGTGATTACGCCGCCCGTCGGCGTGCCGCTTGCCGGGAACGGCAGGGAGGACGCCCGTTCGCGCGGTGTGCACGATGATTTGCGTGCGAATTTTGCATACATGGAAAGCGGGGATCAGCGGTATTTGTTGATCTCTCTGGATCTGCTGGGGCTCAAGCGGCGAGAGACGGATGCTATAAAAGAACGCATTGCAGAAAAGACGGATATTCCGCGGGAGTATATCACGGTGATTTGCTCACATACGCACAGCGGGCCGAATACGGTGGAGATTTTTAAACTGTTTTTAACGCAGGAGGATATTGAGGCCTGCAACGCTTATTGCGCGTGGCTGGTAAATACCGTGGCTGAGGCGGTTCCGGGCCTTGTGCGCGCCGCTGCGGAATCCCGCATCGGCTTTGGGCGGCAGATGGTGGAGGGGTTCTCCTTTAATCGCAGGGCGGTTTTGAAGGACGGAACACTCCGCATGGTGTTTGAAGAATTTGACCGGGACGAGATCGACCGCCTTGCCGGGCCGAACGGCGACCCAGAGATGCATGTGTTTGTGTTGACGCAAGGGGAGAATGGGCGGCGCTTGAAGGGGCTGATCGTGCAATATACCAGCCATCCGGCGGTGGTTTGCGGGGCGGATTGGCTGTATTCCCGGGATTATGTGGATGCGCTTACGAACGTGCTGCAGGAAACCTACGGCCCGGACGTTGTGGTGCTTTACGCCAACGGCGCGCAGGGAAACCAGGTGGCGGCCGACCCATACCGGCCCTTTGTTACCGGCTTTCCGGAGGCGGAACGCGTGGGGCGGGCGCTTGCGGCGGGCGCTGTCGAAGCGGTCGACCGGGTACTTACAGCGGGTATGTTGTACCGGGAGGTCCCTATTTGCGTTCTGGAAGCGCCATTGACGCTGCCAATCCGGAAAATCCCGCCGGAGGACGTGGTGCGCGCGGAGGAACTAATGCGCGCATACCCTGCGGGGGGAGGCGCCTGCCTGCACGGGCTTGACCCGCGCGTGGAGGCGGAAAGCATCCTGGAAATGGCACGCCGTCCCGAAAAGGAAGAGACAACGCTGCTGCAGGCCATACGGCTTGGTGAAGCATGGATCGTCACCTTCCCGGGCGAGGTGTTTTTAGAACATGCGCAAAAGGTGTTTGAGATGCTGCCGGATAAACACACGGTGGTATTCGGCCTTGCAAACGATTATGTAGGATACATTCCCACGCGCGAAGCGTTTGGGGAGGGGGGGTATGAGGTGAAAACCTCGTATGCTTCCAGCCGGTTCGATCCCTGCGCGGGGGAATTGCTTGTGAATGCATGCCGGGAGCTGCTTGGCAGGCACTGCGCGCAGGATATATAGGAGGCCTGCTGCCGCCCGAAAAGTTATGCCTGCGCGCTCTGGAAAATCTCGTCCATGCACATCAGAACGGCCGAACGGCGCATGCTCTCAAAATCGCCCGTGGAGGCCTCGATGGCGACCTCGCGGGAGTGGAACAGGCGGAACTCCGCATGCAGCGTGGCGCGCACAATCTCCAGAAACGGCTCGCCCAAGGCGGAGATGGCGCCACCGATATGGATGGTCTGGATATCGAACAGGTTTACGATGCTGACCAGCGCACAGCAGAGCGTATATGCATAATCCGTCAAAACGGCAAGCACCCGCGGATCGCCCGAGTGGAACCGCTCGGCCGCCTGCTGCATCGCAAGCCCGTTGATGTCGGCGCCAAAGGATTCGATAAATTGCAGCGACATGCCCGCGCGCTCGTTCAGCTCGCGGAACAGAGCAACAATGGAGCACATCGCTTCCAGACACCCGCGGTTTGAGCAATGGCATTGCGGGCCGTTGCGGTCCACAATCATATGGCCGATTTCCAATGGGAAGCACCGATGAGGGTCCTTATGCGCGTCGCCGGTCACAACGCCGCCACTGATGCCTTCATCGATGTTGACGGCCAGCAGATGGTTTCCCGGCGTATAATGATCCGAAGAGTATTCCATAAACGCGAGAACGCTGGTATTGTTGCTGATGATTACCCGCGCATCGGGGAAGCGCAGGCGCAAAGAGGCGACAAAATCATCCTCGCCCAATTCATCATGCGGAATAACTGCGGAAAACTGGATGCGGCCCGTTTCTGCATCGAAAATGCCAGGATAAATGATATGGATGCCGATCAGCCGGTAGAGCGCCACGCGTTTGGCCTTGAGAAGCTTGCGCAGCTCGTGGGCGATCTGCTCGCTGGTATGCTTGGCGCCGCGGATGCGTATACTGTCCAGCTTTTTGAAGCAGATATCATACAGTGTACATATGATGCTGTTGCTGATGATCTCGATTGTTGCGATACAGCCGCCCGAAGCGTTTACCTCCAGCATGATCGGCTTGCGCCCGCGCATAGATGAGGTACCCGCGCCGGTCTCGCGGATCCATTTATTGGAGATCAATTCATCTACCAGCATGGAGACGGTGGTGGGGGAAAGCCCGGTTTCTTCCGCGAGCGCAGCGCGCGAGGTCGGCATGTTTTTGCGGATGTTGTTAAAAAGCATCATCATATTATAGAGCTTGATTTTCTGCTGCGAAAAATTGCTGGGCGGTTTTTCTGCGGGTTTGTATCGGATCATGCTATTGCTCCATTGCAATTATTATTTATGTGCGGGCCTCTTCGACTATTTTAGCACTATATAAAGGGAAATAGCAACATCACTGCAAAGGGAAACATGAACCACTTTATAGCGGAGAGACGTCCGGCTCCCGCGTGCCTTGCATCTTTTAAAAAATCCGCCCGCATTCGGAAGACGCAAATTTGGCAAGGGAAAGCAAAAAAAACAGCGGAAAGGCGGGAAGAAAAAAGAATATCGTATTATTAGGGAAAACACGGGCGAAGCTTATCCTGATTCCTGCGTCAGATATAAACAAAATTTGTCCATCGGATTTATTAATAATTGAAAATTTTAAAAAAATTATTAAAAATCTCATATAAATAGGGGATTTTTTAAATACATATCCGGATAAAATTATTGTATAATTTGATATATGGCATTTTATGCTTGATTTGCCTGTCTGAGTAATGTATGATAACCATAGCAAACGGCAATCCCGTTCGTAAGGCTGACATCTTGGTTGTTTCTAAATTTGGGTTACTGTTTCATAACCGCTTTTTGCCTCCTCCATTTAATTTTGAAGGTGTTTTTCCGCCAATGTGGAATCCGCCCGCGGAATAATTATGTTCTCAAAAACAATTTCTATATATCCCGTGATGCGGAACAATTCTGCGATCCAAAAAGGAGTGAAAGCCCATGAGCGAACCAGCTGTGTATGCCCCGAACAATGCGACATCCGATTTTAAGCAGAAATTATCCCAGTTTACCAAAGAGAACATGGCGATCGTAGCCATCGTGCTGATGAGCATCGTATTTACATTCACGTCCCCCTATTTTCTGTCCTGGGAAAACTGGAAAAACATCCTGCTCCAGACCTCGACCGTATCCATTTGCGCAATGGGTCAGGCAATTGTCCTGCTGACGGGTAATTTTGACTTGTCTATGGGCCGCAACGTGGCCTTTACCAGCTGTCTGGGTGCTATTTTGATGAAAAGCACCGCAATCAGTCCGGGCGAAACAAATCCCTGGCTGGCCATTGCCATTATGCTGGCAGTTGGCACGCTCATCGGCCTGTGCAACGGCGTGCTTACGGCCTATGCGGGGCTCCCCGCGTTTATCGCCACGTTAGGGCTCCAAAACGTTTGTTACGGCCTTGCAAAGGTCATCACCAACGCAACGCCCATTGCGACATTCCCCGAGGAAATTGCCTTTTTCGGGCGCGGGTATCTTGGGCCGGTGCCCTGGTGTGTGATTATCATGATTGCGCTGTATGGAATTGCGCAGTTCCTTTCCACCCAGACCCGGCTGGGCCGCAATATTTACGCGGTAGGCGGCGGAAAGGAAGCGGCGTTCTTTTCCGGGATTAACGTAAAAAAATATATATGTCTCTCGTTTGTCATTGCGGGATTCCTCGCGGCGTTCAGCGGCGTGGTGCTGATGAGCCGTCTCAATTCGGTTGCCATCACCAACGGGCAGAATTATGAGTTTGACGCGGTCATCGGCTCCATCATCGGGGGAATCAGCCTGACAGGCGGCAAGGGAAGAATCATCGGGACCATGTTTGGCTCCATCTTTTTGATCACATTGTTTAACGGAATGGCGCAGCTTCATGTAGACCCGTTCGTACAGGATGTGTTAAAAGGTGTGGTTCTTCTTGCGGCGATTGGCCTGGATGTGTTCCGCAACCGCAAGCGCGCATAGACCTGCTTTTGGAACCGAAAGGGGAGACTGTAAATAATGGGAAACGATATGATACTCAATATACAGGGCCTTAGCAAAAGTTTTCCGGGCGTAAAAGCGCTTGACGACGTTTCCTTCTCTATCCAGAGGGGTACCATCCATGCGCTGGTGGGCGAGAACGGAGCGGGGAAAAGCACGCTCATCAAAATACTTGCGGGGATTTATCATCCGGAAAGCGGTCGGGTGGTATTGAACGGCAACCCTGTTTCCTTCAAAACCCCGCATGAGGCCCGTATGGCGGGCATCGCGGTTGTGCATCAGGAAGTAAAGCTGGCCGAGCCGCTCAGCGTGGCGGAAAACATGTTTGTTGGGAACCTCATCATGGCCCGGGGCGGGCTGGTCAATTGGAAGGAGATGCGCACGAGGGCGGCAAAGATCATCCGTGACTTGGGCGTGGACATCGATGTGAGCGCCCCGGTTGAAAGCCTCACTGTGGCAAAGAAGCAGATTGTGGAAATCTGCCGGGCCGTAAACATGAACTGCAAGCTTCTGATTATGGATGAGCCTTCCGCGACTTTGACGGACCGCGAGCTTGAAATTATGTTCGGTATCGTAAAGCGGTTGCGGGAAGAAGGTATCACGGTGATCTATATTTCCCACCGTATGGATGAGGTGTTCCACCTTGCGGATAACGTTACGGTGCTCCGCGACGGAAAGCACGTCGAGACCCTCCCGATCCGGGAGGTGACCAGGGAGAATCTGATTGCGCTGATGGTTGGCCGCGAATTGGGGCAGGAGTACCCGAAGATTGCGGCGGTGCCGGGCGATGTGATCCTGGAGGTAAAAAATCTGACCCGCAAAGGGACGCTCGACGATATCAGCTTCCGGGTGAGGAAGGGCGAGGTGCTCGGCATTTCCGGCCTTGTGGGCTCGGGCCGCACGGAGCTTGTGCGGGCGATCCTCGGCATTGACAAGTTTGATTCGGGCTGCATCTATGTGCGGGGCAAACGCGTGCAGTACCGTTCGTTTCAGGATGCGATACGCGATGGCCTGGGACTGATTCCGGAGGACAGGAAGCTTCAGGGGCTGGTGCAGATATTCTCCGTAAAGCGCAACGTCTGCATGGTGAGCATGGATAAGATCATCCGGCGCGGCGTGGTGAGAAATAGCCTGGAAAGCCAGTATGCCGCAGAATTTTCTAAAAAGCTGCGCGTCATTACGCCGACGCTGGATACGCAGGTGCAATACCTGTCCGGCGGCAATCAGCAAAAGGTCGTCATCGCCAAGTGGCTCATGCAGAACAGCGAGATATTGTTCCTGGATGAGCCGACGCGGGGCATCGATGTGGGCGCCAAGGCGGAGATTTACCGTTTGATCAATGACCTTGTGAAGCAGAACAAAACGGTTGTGATGATTTCATCCGAAATGCCGGAAATCCTTGGCATGTGCGACCGGGTCGTGGTGCTGCACGAGGGCCGCAAGGTGGGCGAGCTGATGCGCGAGGAGGCGACCCAGGAAAGCATTATGGCGCTTTGCGTATAAAGAAGCGGCTGCATATGGAAAAGACCTAATAACGGGAAACCGTAAACGGTAAAAAAATTGAGGAGGAATGAACTATATGAAGAGGTATTGCTCCCTGCTGCTGGTACTGCTGCTGGCGGTATTGTCTCTGGTTGGCTGCACAACCGCGCCGGCAGAAGCACCCACGTTGGAAAGTCCCGCGGCACAGGCTCAGGCGGAAGCTCCGGCAGCGGAAGCTCCGGCGGCCGCGACGCCTGCTGAGAATGATCCCAGCAAGCCCCTTGCCGGCAAGACGATTGGCAACACGATCGTATATAAGGGCGATGTGTGGTGTGCGCTTCTTGCTGAAGAATTTGAAAAGCAGGCTATTGCCCTTGGCGCCTCCATCACGGTAGAGGATGGGGATCTGAACGCCGAAACGCAGTCGAAGCAGATCGAAAACATGATCGCACGCAATGTGGACGTTATTTTTGCCGACCCGGCGACGTTTGACGGATGCAGCGCGGCATTTGAAAAGGCCGAGGCTGCCGGCATCCCCCTGTTCACCTATGACAGTGCGCCGTCTTACCCGGGCATTGTGACGCACACCGGATGGGACAACGTGGAAACCGGCAAAATGGTTGGTGAGTACGTGCTCGAATGGGTTAAGGCCAACATAGCCGAAAAGCCTGCCCGCATCATTCTGCTTGGCAACTATGCATCGGAGCACACCAACCTGCGTGAGGAGGCGTTCCTCAAGGTCGTGGATGCAAATCCCGATGTGCTTAAGGTGATTTCGCGCCAGGACTGCGAAGGAAACCGTGAAAAGGGCGCAAATGCGGTTACAAATATCGTAGAGCCGTTCGATCTGGTCGTCAGTGTTGTTGACAATGGCGCGTGGGGCGCTGTTTCCGCCATTGAAGCCAGAGGGCTTACCGGCGTGAAAGTGTTTTCGATGGGTGCCTATGGCGATGAACCCTTCCAGGCGCTGCGCGACGATCACCCGATCTATGAAGCCTGCCTGATTGTCGATCCCGCTGCGATTGCAAGGATCACGCTGGAAAGCTATGTAAAGTTCCTCGGCGGACAGACCGACTTTGAAAAAATCACAAACATTCCGCTTTACATTTGCAATACGGAAAACATCAAGGATTTCTATTCTTTCCCCAACGGTTGAGCTGTAGGCGCGGATAGAAAAGAAAAGCTTTGATGGGCATTGGGTTCTCTCTCCTGAGCCTGTGAAAAAGGTGCCCTCGGGCGCTTTTTTCACAGGCAATGAGATGAAATGATGCAGTTAAGCTAATGCGACCGCGCCGGAGTAAGTTTTCAAACCTTTATAGTAAAAAATAATAAATCCAGCGGATAAACAAAAATATCCCGCTAACCAAAATTGCAGCGAGGTACAGTGACATGACAAAGAAGAACGATGAATTGGCAATGAACGCGGCGGGCGTCGCGGAACTGGGATTTCCCATGTGGCCGCAGTTTGCTCCTGAGACGCCGGGGGATGTGGCGGAACTCCTTAAGACGGGTCTGGTGAATTACTGGACCGGCAAAAAGGGCATGGAATTTGAAGAACAGTTTCGGAAGTGGGCAGGCGCGGAAATGGCGATTTCCTGCACGAATGGAACGGCGGCGCTTCATATCGCTCTTGCCAGCCTGGGGATTGGCCCGGGGGATGAGGTATTGGTTCCCTCCTATTCGTTCATCGCCTCCTCTTTTTCCATTGTGCAGGCGGGAGCAATTCCCATTTTTTGTGATGTAACCGAGGATCATACCATTGATCCGGACGATATTGAGCGCAAGATCACGCCGCGCACCAAGGGTATTGTATGCGTGCACCTATATGGCGTGGTATGCGATATGGCCCGCATACTGGACATCGCAAAGCGCAACAACCTCTATGTGATTGAGGATGCCGCGCAATGCATCGGCGGCAAATTCAACGGCAGGATGGTTGGGACAATCGGTGATGCCGGGTGCTTCAGCTTCTGCCAATCCAAACATTTTACCACCGGCGGAGAGGGTGGAATGGTGCTCACACGCAGCGAAGAGGTGGGCTGGGCGGCCCGTTCCTTCCGCGATCACGGATACGATGTAAAAAAACGCCTGAATATGCTGGTGCTTGAGGAAAAGTTGCCATATATCCATACACGCGTCGGGTTCAATTACCGTATGACGGAAATGCAGTCCCAAATCGGCATCAACGAGATGAAGCGCTTTGATACATGGAACATGGCCCGGCGCTTGGAATATGCCAAAATGTATGAGCAGGCGTTTACCGGGCTCAAGGGTATCAAGCGCCTGCCGTTGAACACACCCGAGCGGGAGAATGCCTACTGGTGGTATCCCATCGTACTCGATCTGGATGTACTCAAGGTGGATGCGTCGGCGTTTATTAAAATCCTTGCGGAGAAGAAGATCCCCTGCTATGGCATTCAGTGGCCGGAAGCTTACGAGGAAAAAGCCTACCAGGAGCTCAACGGCTTTGGCGCCGCACATTTTCCGTTCCGCTCAAAGGAATATACCCGGGAGGGCCTGCGCTATCAGAACGATGTCTGCCCGGTTGCAAAATCTCTGCGGGCGCGTACAATCAACCTGTTCCTGCATCCCACATGGGATAAGGAGCATATCGAGCGCGTCATCGCGGCATTTGTACAGGTGCTTGCGGACAATCTGAAATAGAAACAAATCAAGAGGCGGCCAGCCAGGCGGGGTTCCGCCTGGCTGGCTACTTTCGCGGCCACAAGGAGGGTTTGAAATGGCAAACAAGGTACGGTGGGGCGTAATCGGAGCGGGTGGCATTGCGGATCGCAGAACCATTCCCGGCATGCTGCTTGCGGACAATGCGGAATTGGTCGCGGTAATGGAGATCGATGCGGCCAACGCGGAGCAGCTGCGTAAAAAGCACAGCGCGAAGCGTGCATATACCAGAGAAGAAGATCTGCTGGCGGATGCGGAGGTGGATGCGGTGTACATTGCATCGCCCGTCGTTATGCACGCAAGGCAAGCAATGCTTGCGTCGGACTATGGCAAGCATATCCTCATAGAAAAACCGCTGGCGATGACAAGCGAAGAGGGGGAGCGCGTGGTTGCGCATTGCAGCAGCAAAGGCGTGTTGGTAGCGGCGGGGCTGATGATGCGTTTTGGCGCGCAGGTCATGAAAATGAAGCGCGCGATCGAGCAAGGAAAGATTGGGGGCGTGGTATCCGGCTTTGCGCAGTTCACCTGCTGGTATCCCGATATCCCCGGCAGCTGGAGGCAGCAGAAAAAAACGGGCGGCGGCGGCGCGCTGATGGATATGGGGGTCCACTGCATTGACCTTGTGCAATATATGACCGGAAGCCGCGTAAAGCAGGTGGCAGCCATCCACGATACACTCACGTTCGGGTATGAAGTGGAGGACTCTTCCGCGGTGCTGCTGCGTCTGGAAAACGGGGCAATGTGCACGGTGCAGTCGAACTTCAATATACCGGATGAAGCCGCAAAATGGTGTGTGGAGTTTTTTGGAACGCGGGGGCGCCTGATCGGGGATATGGTGATCGGGCAGGTGGATACCGGAACGGTGGACGCGATGTTCCTTTCCGATGTGGGCGGCTATGATGCGGCGCAGGACGGCAGGCAGGCGAAGAGCGCGGAATGGTCTGCGGAATTCGGAAACCAGTATCAGCGGGAGATCGAAAGTTTCGGAAATTCCATATTACACGGTACGCCGCTGGAGGTGCCCGCGTCCGACGCGGTGCAGGTGCAGCGCGTGATTGAGGCCGCATACCGTTCCTGGGAGGAACGGCGGATCATTGAGCTATAACGAATCCTGACAGGCGAAAGGCGGATTTATATGAAGAAAAGCATCAACTTCTGGTCGTTCGCGCCGGGTACGACGGTAGAGCAGGGCATCCGCCTTGCAAAGGCCGCGGGCTTTGCGGGCATTGAGCTTGCCATGGCGGAAACGGGCCTATCAGGGCTCGAGCAGACGGATGCGGTGAAGCAGGCGCGCCAAATCGCGGACAGCGAGGGGGTTGCACTGCCGAGTCTTGCGTGCGGCTTGTGCTGGGACTATTTGTTGACCAGTACGCTGGCGGAAAAAAGGCAAAAAGCCAAGGATATGATCCGGCGGCAGGTGGATATGGCGGCGGAGCTGGGAGCAGATACCATACTGGTGCTGCCCGGCGCGGTCGGGGTGGATTTTTTGAACGGCAACCATGAGCTGCTGCCGTATGACAAGGCCTATGAGGTTTCGCTGGAGTCGTTTTTGGAGCTTGCGTCCCATGCGGAGCAGGCCGAGGTATGCCTGGGGATCGAAAACGTATGGAACAAGTTCCTGCTTTCCCCGCTGGAACTGCGGGACTTTATCGACAAAATAAACTCCCCGTTTGTAGGGAGCTATTTTGACGTGGGGAATGTGGTGCTAACCGGCTATCCCGAGCAGTGGGTGCGTGTCCTTGGGAACCGCATTAAGAAGGTGCATTTCAAGGATTACCGGCGCGATCCCGGCGGGTTCAACTGTTTTTGCGATCTGCTTTCCGGGGATGTGGATTACCCGGCGGTCGTAAGCGCACTGGAAGAAGTCGGATACGATGGGTATTGCGCGGCGGAGATGATACCGAATTACAGGCACTATTCCAGCCAAACCATCTATAACGCTTCCGCCTCCATGGATCGGATTCTGCAAGAACGCTAGAAAGCAAAGAGAGCAAAGAACAGGAAGGATGGTGCAAAGTCATGGCGCGTATCGGGATTATCGGAGCTGGTTTCATGGGCGCCGCCCATGCAAAGGCCGTCTCAAATTCTCAAAGGCATGAATTGGCCGGGATTGCGGATATTGACCGCCAAAAGGGCGAAGCACTCGCCCAGGAGTACGCATGCCGCTATTACGAAACGGCAGAAGAACTGTTTCGAGACGAGAGCGTTGCGATCGTACATATCTGCCTGCCGACAAACCTGCATTGCAGGTACATCATACAGGCATCGGAGGCCGGAAAACACGTGCTTTGCGAGAAGCCGTTCGCTTTGACGGACGCCGAGATTGCAGAAGCTATCGCGGCGGTCCGCAAAAACGGAACGAAGCTGATGATCGCCCAGGTGGTGCGCTTTTGGCCGGAGAACGTCGTCATTCGCCAGTTTAAGGAAAGTGGGGCGCTTGGGAAACTGAAAATGTGCAGCGCGCACCGCCTGGGACAGATTCCCGTCTGGGCGGAATGGTACCGAGATGCGGCGGTCAGCGGCGGCGGGCTGTTTGACCTGCACACGCACGATATCGATAACATGATCGACCTCTTTGGCCCCTGCACCGAGGTATATGCCATCGGCCAGAAGTATGAGGGCTGCTGGAATTACATGTCCACTTCGCTTACCTTCCAGAGCGGAATGAAGAGCATTGTGGAATCCTCCCTCAACATGCCGGGAGATTATCCGTTTTCCACCTCCTTTCGCCTGCTGGGTGAGAATGCCTGCATTGAACAGTGCATGAGGGCGGGCGCAAACCTCGATGATATGTCCAACACCATGCGATACTTGAAGCTGTATGAAAACGGAAAGCCGTGCCGGGACATACCGTTTGAAGCGTATGACGCCTATCAGGGCGAGATCGAGCATTTTGCCGACTGCGTGGATCAGGGGCTTGAGCCGCGCATTCTGCCGGAGGAATCCCGCAATGTGATGCGCGTGATACGCACCATAGAGCAATCGCTCAACACCGGAAAAGTAGTGCCGACCGGATGGGTGGAAGATGCCTGAACGCTATGAGATTGTCCGCTGTGAGGGGGGACCGCGCTGGGAACAGGTATGCGCGGTTTCCCTGAACAGGGAATTGTGGACGGAGGCCTGCGGCATTGCGGCATGGGCGCAGGTCTGCTATGAACCGGAGCGGCTGCATGTACGGTTGACGGCGCGTGAGGAGGAGCCTCTTGCGCGTTTTCACGGAGAAACTGATATGGTCTGCCGCGATAGCTGCCTGGAATTCTTTTTTTGCCCGGCGGCGGAGGATATGCGGTATTTCAATTTTGAATATAACCCCAATGGGGCCTTATATTTGGGCTTCGGACAGAATAGAACAAACTATGTGCGTTTACTTCCACCTTCGGCACGGGAATTGTTCCGGGTGCGCCCGTTCGCCCTGCCAAACGGCTGGGGCGTGGCGTTTGAGATTCCCAGCGCGTTTGTAAGGCTGTTCGTTCCCTCTTTCACATTATCGCCAGGAATAGGCCTGCGGGGAAATTTTTATAAATGCGGCGATGAGACCGGGAAGATACATTACCTCGCGTGGAATCCAGTGTTGAGCGATACACCGGATTTCCACCGGCCGCAGGATTTTGGCTGGCTAGACCTTTCTTGAGGAGGAACCATTATGAGACGAACGCTGTTTAACGGCCGCGTCATTACCCCGCTTGCGGTAAAGCGCGGCGGAGTTGTGGTGGAGGACGGCACCATTGTGCGCGTATTCGAGAGGGACGATTTCGAGCGCGCCGGCGAACTGGTGGATTGCGGCGGCCTTTACATTTCTCCGGGCTTTATAGATCTGCATACCCACGGCATCATCGGGGGAGATACCATGGATGCCACTGTAGAGGCGCTCCACGGCATGACGCGGCTGCACGCACAACACGGCACCACAGCACTTTTGGCGACCACGCTTTCGGGCGACCAGCAAAAAATCTTAAGGGCGCTGGACAATGTAAATAGGGTAATGGCGCTTCCGCCTGAGGGGGCAAGGGTGCTCGGCGCGCATTTAGAGGGGAATTACTTTGCGCGTGAAATGGCGGGTGCGCAAAATCCGGCGTATTTGCATCCTCCGGTGGAGGAGGAGTATATGGAGCTGATCGCAAAGGGGTGCGTAAAACGCGTGGCGGCGGCCCCGGAATTGCCCGGCGCGCTCGCCATGGCAAGGAAGCTCCGCCCGATGGGCATCCAGATCTCCATCGGCCATTCAAACGGCAAGCCGGAGGATGTCGAAAAGGCTGTTGCAGCCGGATATACATCCATCACGCACATTTTCAATGCCCAGTCGGCATTGAGAAACGTGTTTATGTATCCTGAGGCGGGCGTGTGCGAGGCGTCGCTGGTGCACGATGAGATCCGCGCGGAGTGCATTTGCGACGGCAATCACCTTTCTCCGACACTGCTCCGGCTGATCTACAAAATAAAGGGCGCCGACGGCATGATCGGTATTACGGACGCGGTGTTTGCCGGCGCGCCCGACGGTGACTATGTCATGGGCGGCCTGGACGTGGAGGTTGGGAACAATATTTGCATTTTAAAGGATCACAGCGCCTTTGCCGGAAGCGTTGCAACCATGGACCTGTGCGTACGTACCCTGCTTAAGGCGGGCATCTGCATGCAGGACGCGGTGGCCATTTGCTCATATACGCCGGCGAAGGTGATCGGCATGGAAACCAGTCTCGGCCTGCTGTCGCCCGGGTATGGCGCGGACATCAATGTGTTTGATGAGGATGTAAACATCCGCTTTACCATGGTGCAGGGCAACGTGTTTCAGAACACGCTTGCGTAAAGGAGCCGGATGTGAAGAACCCTGCCGCAGCACTTCCGGGAAAATGGCTCTGCCATTTTCCCGATATCCGTCATACGCAAAGAGGCTGCAGCGTTACGCATGCAGCCCCTTTGCTGAAGAAGAAGAGAAAAGTATATAGAGCAACTTCCTTAAATTTAGCCGGTGCCGATACGGATCGTTTGCTTCCCGTGCCGCCTCGTCCGCTTTGCGTAGCTGCTTGCATCGCTTCTTCGGCTTAGCGGGCAAACATCTCTTTGCCATATCCACCAACAATCTTTTCGTCCGTTGCTCAAACCCATCCAGCCGGAGGCCCTTCTCCGGCATGGGGGGTAAGCCGCTTAACAGCTTAGAACAGGTAGCTGTACTCCTGCCGTACGGCGAAGATGAGCGCCTCAAGCTCGCGCGGGAGATCCACATCATTGGGTTCGTCAAGGTCGATATCCTTCACGGTGCCGTTGATCCGGATGCGGTAGCGCGTGCCGCCAAGCGGCAGGAAGCCGGAGTTTTCGCTGTCTCTAAAGTCCTCCTCCGTGTGGAAGAGCGTGGGCTTGACTAAGTACGGCGCATCGTTATACGGGCAGAACACGGCACAGTTGCCGCACTCGTTGCACATACGGTCCACATGCAGGATCTGCCGCATTTCCATACCCGGCACGGTGATGGCAAGGTTCGCCCGGTTGGGGCAAACCTGCGCGCACAACTCGCAGGAGAGGTTGCAGTACAGGCAGCGCTCATTCTCGCGTCCGGCGTTCTCATATTCAAGCAGCGTGCCGTTCTTTTCGCGGCAGGCCGCGGGCGTCTGGTACGCAACCTCGGGGATGGTAAACGTATGGGGCGCGTTGAGAATATGGTCCGCAACGCGCTGCGCGTCTGCAATCGCTTCCACAACGGTGGCGGGGCCGCGGTTTGCGTCGCCGATGACATACACGCCCGCGCTGCTTGTTTCAAGCGAAGCGGGGTCGACCACGGCGCGGCCGCGCGCATCGGTCTTGATGCCGTTTTGTTCAAACAACGCCTTGTCCACGCGCTCGCCAACGGCAGCCACGAGGAGATCGCACGGCAGCTTCACGGTTTCGCCCGTTTCCACGGGGGAACGGCGGCCCGAAGCGTCCGGCGCGCCAAGCGTCATCTTTTTGCAGGTGAGCATGCTGTCCGACAGGGAATCGGGGCTTAGAAGCTCGCAGAACTCCACGCCATCCTGGACGGCAAGCTGCAGTTCCTCCTCATCCGCAGGCATAAACCGTTTGTTGCGGCGGTAGACCACGCGCACATGCTCCACGCCCGGCAGGCGCTTTGCGGCGCGTGCGGCGTCCATGGCGGTGTTGCCGCCGCCGACGACGCAAACATTTTTGCCGACCTCGCCGATTTCCTCTTTGCGGCAGGCAATGAGGAAGTCCAGCACGTTCATGGCTTCGCCTTCGCGCAGCTTCAGCTCGCCGGGCGCATACGCGCCGATGGCGATGACCACGTAATCAAAGCCCTGCGCATGCAGTTCCTTGATGGAGGGAGCAGCCGTGTTAAGCTTGAACTTCACACCCATTTTCGCGACAAGCTGCACGTCTCGCTCAACACTTGCTGTGGAAATGCGGAATTCCGGCACCACATGGCGGACGATGCCGCCCAAGGCGTCCTTTTGTTCATAGAGCGTGACCGGCATGCCGGCGCGCCCCAGGAAGTAGGCGGCCGAAAGGCCCGCGGGGCCGCCGCCGATGACCGCCGCCCGCTGGGAGGAGGTCATCACCGGGGTTTCAAGCTCGCCCAGCAGCGCTTCGTAGCCGCCGCGCGCGGCTTCGAGCTTGGCGTTGCGGATGCGGATGCTTTCTTCATAGTAGCCGCGCGTACATTTGTCCGTACAGTGGTGCGGGCAGATGCGGCCCGTGATGAAGGGCAGCGGGTTCTTTTCCGTGATAACATGCAGGGCCTTTAAATACTTGCCCTGTCCCACAAGCGATACATACTCGGGAACATCCTGCCCGATGGGGCAGCCGTGCTTGCACGGGGCCGTAAAGCAGGAGAACATGGGCAGCCGCTCGCCGATCTTCTTCGTGGGGGCGGGCTTTAACTCCTTGGTGTGGTGGTGATCGGTCAGCGCCGCCTCGGCAAGACGCTGCACCCGGGATACGCTTACGCCCGCAAACGGACGGAAGGGGAGTCGCGCAAGCTCTTCCGCGATCTGCAGCATGCGCTGGTAACCGCCGGGCTTCAATACGGTGGTGGCAATGGTAATGGGCCAGATGCCGGCCTCATACAGCTTTGTGATGTTGAACGCGTCAGCGCCGCCGGAGAAGGACAGGCGGAGGCGTCCGTCAAACTGCGCGGTCAGGCGGTTGGCCATTTCAATGGTCAGCGGGTAGAGCGCGCGGCCGGACATGTACATCTCATTGCTCGGAAGTTCGTTCTTCGCGACATCCACGGGGAAGGTGTTGGAGAGCTTCAGGCCAAAGTCCACGGCATGCTCCGCTGCAAGCGCGCTCAGACGTTTAAACATGGGCACCGCGTCCTTATACTGGAGGTCTTCGCGGAAGTGATGGTCGTCAAACTGGATATAGTCGTACCCCATCGAGTCAAGGATGCGGCGCGCAGTCTCATACCCGAGGATCGTCGGGTTGCATTTGACGAACGTGTGCAGCTTCTTCTCTGAAATCAGGTAGGAAGCGATCTTTTCGATTTCCTGCGGCGGGCAGCCGTGCAGGGTGGACAGCGTGATGGATGTGCAGACCTTCGGGCTGATGCTCTCAATGTAGCGGGCGTTCACATGCTCGAACAGGCGGAGGTTACTAATCGCCCACTCCTTACATGCGAGGAACGTCTCGTTGGAGGAAGCGTCCTTGAGCCCTTCGATAAACCGGTCGATCTTGGGCGAGGTGATGCCCGCGTAATCGTAGCCGACGCTCATGTTGAACACAAAGCCGTTCTCATCGCCCAGGCCAAATTCACGCGCAAGCAGCTTACATAGCACCCAGGCCTTGATGTACTCTTCAAGCGCCTGCTCCACGGTAAGCTCCGTGGACCACTCGCAGTTGTAGCCTTCATCCTCCGCCAGGATGCAAGGGCGGGGCACGCAACGGCTCAAATCCTCGCCATCCATGATCTGGACGGTTTTGAGTTCAAAGAAGCGCGAGCCTGCGTAGTAGCCTGCGACGATATTCTGCGCAAGCTGTGTGTGCGGGCCTGCGGCGGGGCCAAATGGCGTCTCCAGGCTTTCGTGGAAGAGGGAGAGTTTTTTATCTTTGGGCGCGATGTAGGGACGCTCCACGCCAAACACTGCGTTCTCGTTGGCGCGCTCGGTCAGTATCCATTGCATCAGCTCCCCGAAGGGGATGGGCGTCATCCGTTCGGACATTGCGGGTTTCCTCCTTAATATCGTAAGTGCGTTGGAGGCCCTGCCTCCAAACCTCCCCTAAAGGGACACATCCCTTTAGAATCCCATATATGTTTCAGGTGGGTTTGTTTCCTTTGCCAAAGCTGTCCGCTTTCTTTTGCTCTTGCCTTTCTGGAAAGAAAAGAAGATCCTCGCAACATCTCATTAGCCGTTTAACTGTTTCCAGAGCTTCGTGGTCAGCTCGAGCGTCCTGGCGTTTACGGCCTCTTCGTCGCAGCAGGTCAGCTCCCGGTCCTTCATGAGCACGCGGCCGTTTGCAACGGTATGGATGCACTGCTTGCCGCACATGCCGAACATGATATGGCCGTCCGCGTTGAAGGAACCAAACGGCGTATATGTCTTATAATCAAATACCGCGACGTCTGCGGCAGCGCCGGGTTCGAGAACGCCGAGGGGCGTCTTGAATTCGCGCGCGCCGATCTTGCGGTTGCCGTCAAAGAGCATACTTGTGACTTCCATCCAGCCGACGTTGGGCATGCAGGCGTTGTGCTTCTGGATGCAGTTTGCAACCTTGAGGCTCTCGATCATATCGTTGGTGTAGGCGTCGGTGCCAAGGCCAAGGAGGATGCCCTTCGCGTACATCTGCAGCACGGGGGAGCAGCCCACGGCGTTTGACATATTGCTTTCCGGGTTGTTGACGACCATCGTGTTTGTCGCCTTCAAGAGGTCCATTTCAGCGGGGCTCATGTGGATACAGTGCCCGGCGATGGTCTTTTCGCCTAAAATGCCCATGTCATGCAGGCGGTGTGCGGTACGCTTGCCGTAATTCTGCAGGCTGTCGTACACGTCGTTCATGCCTTCCGCCACATGGATATGGAAGCCTGCGCCGGCGGGCTTTTCCGCAACGCATTTTTCAAGCGTCTTATCCGAAAGGGTGAACGCCGCGTGCAGGCCGAACATGCCCTTGACCATATCGGTGTCGTCCTTTTGCGCATAGCGGATGAAGTCCACGTTTTCCTTGATGGCTGCATCGCACTTTTCCTTGCCGTCGCGGTCGGAGACCTCATAGCACAGGCAAGTGCGCACGCCGAGTTCCTTGGCAACGTCAGCGATGGCAAACAGGCTGCCTTCGATCTCTCCATAGCTCGCATGGTGGTCATAGAGCGTGGTCACGCCGTTCTTGATGCTGTCCATATATGTCTGGTACGCGGAATAGCGCGTGCCTTCCACATCGAGATGGCGGTCGATGTTCCACCACATGCCGTCGAGGATTTCATAAAAGTTTGTGGGATTATGGCCGTTGATGGAGAGGCCGCGCGCAAATGCGCTGTAAATGTGGCTGTGCGCGTTGATAAGGCCGGGCATGATCACGCCGCCGCGCGCATCCAAGAATTCCGCATCCGGATATTGCCGTATTAGGGCAGCCGTCTCGCCTACCGCTTTAATCAGGCGGCCTTCACACAGTACCGCGCCGTTTTCAAAATAGGTGCAGTTTTGATCTCTTGTGAGCAATTTGCCATTTCCGATGAGCAGCATGCCTATTCCTCCTTTTATGTTTTGGATGTGCCGAATAAAAGAAAAGTATACGTGATAGAAACAAAAAAGAGCGCTGTCCCGTTATTGGGAGAACACTCACCGCAAAACCCTCCGCAGGGATCAGCTTGAGTGATAGTCGAAGCCCGTGCGCGCAGCACTTCCTTTCAGCTATCAGTCAAATTTTCAATTGTACTTGCTTTTATGGTATTATAGCATGCGGGCAAACCCCTGTGCAAGGGGATTTCCTGCAGGATATACAAAAAAAAACAGGGGGTGCAAAAAAATGTTTGCTTCCCGGTGGCATATGGGGGTTGTCCCTGAAGCGCTGTCGGTCCGCCGCGCCGTATTTGTGGAGGAGCAGGGGATTTTGATCGCTGTGCCGGACGATCTTGACGCATACGCCATACAGCTGGTGGTGGAGGAGGACGGCGTCACCGTAGCGTCCGCCCGGCTTGTGCCGGAGGGCGGCGGCGTTCGGCTTGCGTTCGTTGCGGTGCTGCCCCAATACCGCGGGCAGGGCGTTGGCGATCTTTGTGTGCGGCAGGCGCTCTATAAGGCGCAGCAGATGAACGCGGCGTATGTGTATATTGACGTCTTGGAACAGAACGTGCCCTATTACCGCGCGTTTGGGTTTGAATGCACCTGTGGGCCGGGCGCGGGGATGATCCCCATGCGCGTGGAAACGGCGCAGATCCTGTGGCATCCGCCGTGCAGGGAACCGGAAGAAACGGCTTAATGGAAAAGCAGGAAAGGAGAACGTATGCAGCTGCCCACGGAATTTGAAGCGCGTATGCAGGCCCTTTTGGGTGAATCGTACCCCGCCTACCGCGCCGCGATGGAAGCGCCGCCAAGGCGCGGGCTGCGTGTCAATACGCTTAAAACCGGCGTGGAGGCGTTCTTGCAGGAAGCGGAGCTTCCACTCATCCACACGGGACTTGTGCCGGAAGGGCTTTTGCTCACGGCGGAAGTGGAAAGAATCGGCGCGCATCCGCTGCACCGGGCAGGCCTTTTTTACATGCAGGAGCCCACAGCCATGCGTACCGCAGCCGTGCTTGCGCCGACTCCGGGCATGCGGGTGCTGGACTTGTGCGCGGCGCCCGGCGGCAAGGCGGGGCAGCTTGCGGCCTATTTAAAAGGGAAGGGCCTCCTGGTTGCCAATGAGGTGATGTCAAGCCGTGCCGCGGTGCTTGCCGGAACGATGGAGCGCCTGGGGGTCCGGAATGCTCTTGTGACGAGCATGCAGCCCGCCAAACTGTGCAGCCAGCTTGCCGGATATTTTGACGCCGTGCTGGTGGACGCGCCATGCAGCGGGGAAGGGATGTTCCGCAAGGAGCCGCAGGCGGTGCTTGATTGGTCCGCGGCGCATGTGGAAGCATGCGCGCTACGTCAGGTGGGCATCCTTGATGCCGCGGCGGAAGCGTTAAAGCCGGGCGGCAGGCTTGCGTATTCCACCTGCACCTTTGCGCGCGAAGAAAACGAGGATACGGTCCGCGCGTTTCTCATGCGGCACCCGGCGTTTTCCTTATTGCAGGAAGAGCGGCACTATCCGCATATCGGCGTGGGGGAAGGGCACTATGTGGCCCTGCTGCAAAAGGCGGGCGGTGGAGTGGGAAGCAAGCTCTCCGCCATTGAAAAGAGATCGCTGCCAAAAGACGTGAAGAACGCCTGGGATGCGTTTGTCTCGCAGGCGATGGCATATCCACCCGAAGGTGTGCCGCAGCTGTTGTCGGACGGCAGGCTGATGCTGCTGCCCGAGGAAACGCCTGCGATCTACGGCCGATTGTTTTTGCGCAGCGCGGGCGTGCACGCGGCGGATTACAAGAACGGAAGGATGACGCCCGCGCACGCATTGGCGCTCGCCTATCCCGCGGAGGCGTTCCAGACAACAATCGCCCCGGATGAAGCGGAACTTGTACGATATTTCCAGGGAAATACGCTTTCGGTTCCGGAGGATGCGTCAGGCTTCGCGGTGGTTCTTGCAAAAAGATACCCCGTTGGCTGGGGCAAGGCAGTGCAGGGCACGCTGAAAAATCACTTTCCCAAGGGATTGCGGGGCTAATATCGGCAAGCATTGATAAAGCAAAAACGAATTTAGGTAAAGGTTGCGTTGAGGACGCTGTCTGACGGACCCACAGTTTGCAATGGTTGTGCAAGTCTGCTGGGCTTGCATTCCCTTGCGCACTGAGCCTCCGCCTCGCTTGTTCCACCTCAATTCTCAATGGTCGTCTCACTTCCTATCGTCGCGGTACATCCTTGCTCATTGGGCTTAGTCCTCGCTTGCTCTGCCATAGGCTGCGCTTCGGACACGCCCCGCTGGCGGCGCTCAGCTTTGGCTCCCAAGCACCCGCTTAGGATCGTAAACAAGCGGAACCCGGGGGTCTAAAACCGATTCACTGGATCGGTTTTTGCGCCTACAGCGCAAGGACCCCACTTCCTGCGGGAAGCCCCTAAGAACGCATTCCCCCAAATGCCCTGCTTTAGGGCGTTTTAATATTGGGATTTCCAAGGGACGTGTTCCTTGGGTGGGGGTTCGGGGGCAAAGCCCCTGAAAAGCCCTGAAAGTCCCCAACTTGCAATCCGAACGTTGTTCGGGTACACTATTATTATGGAAAGAGAACGGCGCATTCATCTGCGGCCGCGGCTTGCGGTTGCCGCGAGATTGATCGGGCAGGCGCATGCGGTTGCGGATATCGGCTGCGATCATGGCCGTTTGAGCGTGGCGCTGTTGCAAAGCGGCGCGGTGGAGCGCAGCATTGCGTCCGACATCAGTGCAGCATCCTTGGAGAAAGCGCGTGCGCTTGCGGCGTATGTCGGCTTACAGGACAGGATGGAAACGCGCTGTGCGGGCGGATTTCACGCACTTTCAGAACAGGAAGCGGACGCGGTTGTCATTTGCGGTATGGGCGGGACGCTGATTTTGGAAATCCTGTCGGAAGCGCGTATCCCGCTGATGGGTGCAAAGAAGGCGGTATTACAGCCCATGCGCGGCATTGAGGAACTTAGAAGCTATCTGTATGCCGTCAATTACCGTGTGCAGGAGGATGTGATCGTCCACGACGCGGGGCGGTTTTATCAGGTGTTTTCCGTTGTTGTGGGGCAGGACGTACTGCCCGAAGGCTGGCCGGAAGATTTTTTTGGTTTGGGGCCGCGTGCAATGGGGGAAGACTTGTTTGTGCCCCTTGCGCGGCAGCTGCTTGCTCAGGTGCAGGCGCGCCTGAGAACGGCTGTTGGCACGCGCGGCGAAGCGGCGCTGCAGAAAACGGCGCAGGATCTCCAAACGGTGCTGCGTCTGAGAGGGAACGGATATGAGGCTTGATGCGCTGCTGCCTGTATTGGAGCAAATCGCACCCCCGCAGCTTGCGGAGGCGTGGGATAATGTCGGCCTGCTCATTGAACCGGAAGATGTGGATATTACCCGCATTTTAGTGGCGCTTGACTGTACGGTGGACGTTGCAAGAGAAGCGCGCGAAGCGGGCGCACAGCTTGTGCTTACACACCATCCGCTGTTCTTTGCGCCTGTGCGCCGCATACTGCACAGCGCTCCGGATACGGCGGCGGCCTATGCGCTTGTGCGTTCGGGCATCGGCCTGTATGCGATGCACACCAATCTTGATTGCGCCGTCGGCGGCGTGAACGACGCGCTTGCAAGTAAACTCGGCCTTCTGGAGGTGCGATCTTTGAGCGATCCGGAACAGCCGCTGCTCGCCTGTGAGACGCCGGGGCTTGGACGCATCGGCGTGCTGCCGGAAGAGATGACGCTCTCAAACTTTGCGTCGGATGCCGCAAAGCGCCTTGACGCCGTGGTGCGCATGTGCGGAAACGGGGCGCGGGCTGTGCGGCGGGTGGCCGTGATCGGCGGCAGCGGCGGAGACTATCTGCGTGCGGCAAAACAGGCGGGCGCTGATGTGCTCGTCACCGGGGAAGTAAGACATCATCAGGCGCTCGAAGCACAATTGCTTGACCTCTGTGTTGTGGAGGCAGGGCATCATGAAACGGAAGTCGTGGTGCTTGGCCCTCTGATTGCAGGTTTACAGGCGGCGCTTGAAAAGATACAATATAAGGTAGACCTGTTGTACGCAAGGTCCGGGCGCGCGCCGCTCGTGACGCCATAGCGCCGGCAACGGGTTAAGGAGGTTATACCATGGGAAAGCTGGATGCGCTTTGGGAATATCAGATATTGGAGCTGAAAAAAGAGGCGGTGGAGCGTGAAACGCTCAATACGCCTGCGCGCGCAAAGCTCAACAAGCTGCACGGTTTTTTGACAGAGCAGCAGAATGCAATATCAAAAACGCAGAGGGAGATCACGAACCGCCAGGCTTCGCTTGAAAAGATGCAGGAGCAGGCGGAAAAACTCGTCAACCGCGTGGAGTTGGAGCGTTCCGAGTTTGATGAAATGCAGCGCGACGAGGAAGTGACGGCGGAGGAAATGACCGAATGTCGCCAAAACCACGAAAAGCTGCTCGATGAGCTGACTGCCATGCGCCGCGAAATCAACGACCTGGTGAAATGGATTGAAGCCGCGGTCAGAGACTACAAGGAGACCCGCTCCAAGGCAGGAAAGGCGAAAAAAGAATACGACCAGATGCTCGAAGTAACCGAAAAAGAATACAAGGAAAGCGAATCGGCCCGTACCGCGGCCGCCGCTGCGGCGGATGCGCAGGCGGCGAAGGTGGACGCGCAGCTTTTGGAAAAATACAAACGGGTCAAACGCAACCACGCGGTGCCTATGGCAAAGGTGGAAAACAACCAGTGCGGCGGCTGCAATATGTCCCTCCCCATGGTCGTCGTCAAACGCGTGATGAGCAGCGATACCGCCGTAGAGTGCGAAAACTGCGGCCGTATCCTGTATGCGGGGGAGAATTAATTCAGATAAAATTGTATTGCGAGTAAGACAGGTGACCGCGTCCGACAAGTGCGGATGAGGAAAGTCCGAGCACCACAGGGCAAGGTGCCGGGTAATACCCGGTGGAGGCGACTCCAAGGAAAGTGCAACAGAAAGAAACCGCCTGCTTTTTAGCAGGTAAGGATGGAAAGGCGAGGTAAGAGCTCACCAGCGGCATGGCGACTTGTCCGCTCTGTAAACCCCACCCGGTGCAAGATTGGAATGGGAGCATAGAATGGCTGCCCGCCACGCTCCCCGTAATCGCTAGAGCTTACAGGCAACTGTAAGCCAAGATAGATGGTCATCCTTAGACAGAACTCGGCTTATGGCTTGCTCGCAATCATTTTGCTTTTGAAAAGAGGTTGCTATGGATTTTTACGATGTGTTAAGCGCCCGGCGCAGCGTGCGCGCTTATAAGGAAACACCCATTGAGGAAGCAGCGCTCAACCGCATTTTGGAGGCGGGGCGCAGCGCGCCCTCCTGGCTGAACCGCCAGTGCTGGCGCATTGTAGTGGTGCGAGAGCCCGCCGTGCGTAAAATGCTTGGTGAAATGGTGGACAACCCCAACCGCGAATGCTTTGAAAAAGCGCCCTGCGTCATCGCCGTGTGCGCCGATCCTTCGGACAGCGGCGTGACCGGCGGCAAGGAATACTATATGGCGGATTGCGCCATCGCAATGGAGCATATCATGCTCGCCGCCGCCAACGAGGGACTTTCCACCTGCTGGGTCGGCACGTTTGCGGAATATCCCGTCCGAAATGTACTGCAGCTTCCCAAGGAGATCAAAATTGTGGGCCTGACGCCGCTCGGGTACGCGGATGAAACACCGCCGCCCACCCCGCGCAAACCGCTTGAGGAAATCGTCCATTACGATACCTGGCGGCAGGGTGGTTAAATGAGAAGAAAAAAAGAGCCCTTGGGCTCTTTTTTATTTACAGTGGGCGTGCGCGTTCTGTGCATAACCCGGCATGTTTTTTAGCGCCAGGCCGCCTGCTCCATTTCCTTGCGGCGGTCCTGCTGGTACTTCGTGCCCCAGTCCATCATGGCGTCCAATATGGTCTGCAGGCTGTATCCGGTAGGCGTCAGCGTATATTCTACCCGTGGCGGCACTTCGGCATATACCTTGCGCGCTACAAGCGCGTTTTCCTCCATGGCGCGCAGGTGCGCAGTGAGTACTTTCTGGGTAATGGGGTTGAGGGCTTTTCTCAGTTCGCCAAAACGCATGGTGCCGTGCAGCAGTTCATTGATAATGAGAGCCGTCCATTTGTCGCCAATCAGGCCGAGCGTCGCCTTGACAGGGCATGCAGGTAATTCTTTTTGTCGTTTCATATAAACCGCCTATTTACCGCAATAGTATCCAATTGGATACTACGGAACAAAATTGTGCTTACTTTACAATATATCCTTACAGCTGCATTATACTCTTAAAAGCTGCAGCATGCAACGCAGGAATTAAAAGGAGGAAGTATCATGAAGATTGCGGTGATTGGCGCCACGGGAAAGCAGGGAAGGCTGCTTGTAAAGGAGGCGCTTGGGCGCGGACATGAGGTCACTGCCATTGTACGCGATGCCTCCAAGCTCGCAGAATCCAATGTAAATGTGGTTGAAAAGGATATTCTAAGCCTGACCTATGGGGATTTGAAAGGACAGGAAGTTATTATTGATGCATTCGGCGTATGGGCGCCGGAAGAGCTGCATTTGTATCAGAAGACGATGGAGCATCTGGCAAGGCTCCTGCGCAATCAGCCCAACCGTCTCATGGTGGTTGGCGGTGCGGGCAGCCTGTATGCGGATGAAACGCGTACACTGCGCGTGCTGGAAACGCCGGGTTTCCCGGAGGATTGGAAACCGCTTGCAAGCAGCATGATGGCGGGCTTTGAATCATTACGGCAGTATGACGACGTCAAGTGGACGTTTGTAAGCCCATCCGCCTTTTTTGAGGCGGATGGCGAGCGCACGGGACGTTACCGTATCGGTTCGGATGTGCTTTTAGTAAACAGCGCAGGTAAAAGTGAAATCAGCTATGCGGATTACGCCATTGCGATGCTGGATGAGGCGGAAGCAGGAGCGCATATCAAGGAACGCATTACGGTCGTTTCCGTGTAATTGTTACGTAATTTGTTGCAAAATGAGATTTGGTCACAAACAATCCGGCGATTTCCACGGATTTGGACAAAGTGTTATTAGAAAACCTTATTGAAAATGTAATGCTTTTGTGATGAATGCACAGGATGCCTTTGGTATACTAAAAGTGCAAATAAGAGTTGTCAAAACACCCCGATCGTGTTGAAGCAACAATGAGAGCCTCCCGTACGGGAGGCTCTTTTCCTTGTATCTGGGGCTCTGTTTGCGCGGAGGCAGCGTCTTGCGGGGTTACGGGGAGCGATACCGGCAAAGATGGATATGGACAACCTGATTACACAAAAGTAATAGCATATGGAATAATATAAAGGATGACAATTCACGGGAATTTGGTGAATTGCCATCCTTTGTTGCCGCATTGCGGTTAAGTCGTGCAATTTACTTTTTTAGCCGCTGCGTAAGGTAGTTCTGAATTCCCGAGATTGCTTCGCGCGCGGCAGGCGTATCCTTGGCGCTGCCCTGCGCAAGTGTGCCGCGCCCGCCGCCGCGCCCGGAGAGCGCGGTGTTGACGACCTGGGCAAGCTCGCCCATATCAAGCCCTACAGTTGCGCTTGCAGCAAGCACATACTGTATTTGTCCGTTTTCCGCCGCAAGCAATAAGGCAAGCGTGCCGTTCTCCTCGCAGAGCTTTAGCGCAAGGGGACGCAGCTGTGTGCCGGGCAACTCTTCCACCAGGCGGACGATGAGCCTGCGCCGGCCGACAACGGCAGCTTCCTTTGAAAGCGCGGCGGCAAGATAACCCGATACCTTCTGATAGAGCGCCTTGTTTTCGCGGCGGAGAGCGTTTGCTTCCTGCTGAAGCTTTGTGAGCGCGTCACCGGCATCCTCCGCCTTGCAGGAGAAACTTCTTGCAAACGTATCCACGATGCGCTGCTGCTCCTGCACATAAGTAAGCGCGCGCGCGCCGCAGGAAAAGGCGAGGCGTTCGCCGCCCTTGTAATGCTCGTGCGCCGTTACCTTGACTAGGCCGATTTCACCCGTAGCCCTTACATGCGTGCCACAGCAGGTGCAGCTATCTCCGCCCGGCATGGCGACGATACGGACTGTGCCCGTAAGGCCTGCAGCCACTTTCCGCAGATGAAGCTTGTCCAGTTCCTCCGCCTCCACATACGTGAGGGTGATGGGCAGGTTGGCATAAACAAGCTCGTTCGTGCGGCGCTCAAGCCGTGCGACGTCCTCTGGGGAGAGCGCCTTGTCAAGGTCGAGCGTGCAGTAGGCAGCCGCCATATGGAAGCCTACATTGGTCGCGTCAAACAGCTCTTTTGCGGCAAAGGAAAGGATATGCTCGCCGGAGTGCTGCTGCATATGGTCAAACCGGCGTGGCCAATTGACCATCACCTCCACGGCAACGCCAATTGCAACAGGCTCTGCGGTGTGGTGGAGCACCCGTTCGCCGTCTTCCACGACATCCGTCACGGCAATACCGCCGATGCTGCCGGTATCGTGCGGCTGCCCGCCGCCGGTGGGGAAAAGCACGGTTTCGTCAAGCTCCACGTCAAACCCGTCCGCTGCAGGCGTGCAGGCAGTGACACGCGCCTGGATGCGCGCCAGATAACTGTCATTCAAATAAAGCTTTTGTGTCATATCAGGGTCTCCCGTTCAGTAAAAATTAAATCCAGCCCAGCGCGCGGAAGGAAAAGATCCACAGGAACATACTCGCAATCGAAAACGCGGAGGTAAACACCACAATTTCGCTTGCAAGCTGCCCGTCCCCGTTCATGGCGCAGGCCATGGGATAGCTGCTCACAGCGGTCGGCGGGGTGAGCATCATCATTGCCGCAAAAAGATGCTGCCCGCGGAAGCCAAGGAGTATACAAAGGCCGAGCCAAAAGAGCGGCATGAAGAGAAGCCTTGCGAACACCAGGAGCGTCAGCGTGCGCCGGTTTTTTGCAGCGGAAGCAAAGGTGAAGGACGTGCCCAGCACAAAGAAGGAGACGGGCGTCGCGCAATCCCCCAGCGCCCATGCCGCCTTCTTGATAGCGGAAGGAAGCATGATTCCCAGGATATTGATGAGGAGGCCCAGGACGATGGCAATGATCAGCGGGTTCGTCAGAATGCTCTTCAGGATATCCGAGACCTTGGGCCGGCATCCCTCAAACAGCTTTAAAGAAAGCACCGCAAGGATGTTGAACAGCGGAATCATAAAGGAGATGAGCACCGCCACAATGGGGATATTCCCCTCGCCATAGAGCGAGATCGCGACAGGGATGCCGAACAGCGCCATATTGGAGCGGAAGATGCCCTGTATAATGACGCCGCGCCGTGCGTTTTCAGGCTCCAGCCGGGGAACCAGTGCATATAATAGAAGAAATGTAACGACGATTGCCGCCGCGCAGAACCCGATGAGAGAAAGGGTGCTTGGCGTAAGGAGCGGAGAAAGATCGCTCTCCGCCATGTTGCGGAACAGCAGCAGCGGCATAAACAGGCGGAACACAAGCGTATTTGTGGTTTCCCCCCAGTTTGCCGGAAGCTTGAGCGTACGCCGGAGCAGGTAACCTGTCGCCATCATCAAAAACAGCGGCAGCACAATGTTCAGGGAAAGAAGAAAACTCTCTTGCATGGGTATCCTCCCTGCCTTATAGGGTTGTTGCACGGGAACAGGCGTTACTACACAGTATAACATATTTTTGAGAATGCCCCCATGTGTTTCCGCCTGCATGGAAAAGAGGCTTGCAACTCCAGCAGCTTTGGGGTATCGTAATATTTGCGGTCAAAACCGCGTTGTGCCTGAAAATCACAATGAACCGGAGGAAAAAAGCGCATGCATCAGCCTACATTGGTTATTCTTGCCGCCGGAATGGGTAGCCGCTACGGCGGCCTCAAGCAGATTGACCCTGTGGATGAATATAACAATATCATCATCGATTATTCGATTTACGATGCGATACAGGCCGGATTTTCCCGTGTTGTATGCATTATCAAAAAAGCCATCGAACAGGATTTTCATGAGGTGATCGGCCCGCGCATTGCAAAGCACGCGGAACTGGTGTATGCCTACCAGGAGCTTGATAAGCTGCCTGTGGGATTTTCCGTGCCCGAAGGCCGCAATAAACCATGGGGGACCGCCCACGCGCTGCTTTGCTGCAAAGATGTGGTGGATGGCCCGTTTGCCGTCATCAATGCGGACGATTATTATGGGAGAAGCGCCTATCAGTCGATCTATTCTTATTTAACCCAGCCGCATACGCCGGGCGAATACGCGATGGTGGGGTATTCGGTGGAAAACACGCTGACCGATTACGGCACTGTGACGCGCGGCGTCTGCGCCGCGGATGAGAACGGATACCTGCGGCATATCAAGGAGTGCTCCGGCATCCGCAAATACGCGCATGGCGGCATGTATGAAGAAAACGGACGGGAGATTTTCATCCCCAAGGGGACGCCGGTGTCCATGAATCTCTGGGGATTTGACCAGAGTCTGTTCGATGGACTCGAAGCAGGCTTCCCGCCGTTTCTCACGAAGGGGTTAAAAGAAAACCCGCTCAAGTGCGAATATCTGCTGCCCACCGCGGTGCATGACCTCATCTCTGCCCGCAAGGCAAGCGTAAAGGTGCTAAAGAGCGAGGATGCCTGGTTTGGTGTCACGTATCAGGAGGATATGCCTACTGTGCGTGCCGCCATCCGCGCGCTCAAGGCGCAGGGGCTTTACAAGGAAAAGCTCTGGGAGGACTGATGCCGTGCCCGGGTTGGTATGAGAGCAATCACAAAGCACCTGCCGCATTGCGGCGGGTGCTTTGTTGTATCGCTTACTGTTTGGAGGTATATGCCGCATCGGTTGCTGCTGCGGGCTGCGCGTCCTTTTTATCCAGCCGCTGGTTATAGAGCAGCCCCAGCAGCACCAGAATGCCGCCCGCGATCTTCCCGATGGAGACGGGCATTCCGGTGAGCGCGTCGATCACAAGCCCTGACGCAAGCTGGCTGATGAAGATCAGCAGCGTGAGCACATAAGCGGACATTTTGGGCGTGATGTAATTGGAAACGATCATGTTGCAGACGCCGATAAGCCCGCCAAGATACATGATGATGCTCCCTTCCCGGAAAGAAAACGGGAAGAGCGCGCCGCCGGTTGCGTACAGCAGCAGGATTGCACCCAAAAGCCCGGTCGTGTAATTGTAGAACGTGCTTTTGTAGTTGCCGATGCGGTTGCCAAGCTCGGCGTTGCACATGCGGGCCACCACGATGGTGGCGCCCGAAAGGATGCCAAACAACAGATACATAAGCCCCTCCTTAAAACAACAGCATCAGCGCTGCACCCGCGGTGACGAGGGCAATGCCGATCAGTTTCTTTTTTTCGAACGCAAGCTTCTTTGCGCCAAGCAGGCCCACGGTGTCCATCACAAGGGAGGCGATGATCTGCCCGAGCAGGCTGAGTACCAGCGTGATGGATACCCCAAGGTGCACAAAGGTAAGATTCGTGAGCAGCACGGTCGCAACCCCGATGACGCCGCCCAAATACAAATGCCCGGGTTCCCGGAGCGTATGGCGCAGGCTCTGCTTTTTTATGGTCAGCCATATGCCGACGGCAACCAGGCCCACGATGTGGATCAATACGGTCGCAAGCGCATTCCCGTACGCCCCGGCAAGCTGGCCGTTAAAGAGCAGCATGACGGATATGAGAATGCCGCTGAGTATGGAAAGGAATTCTGCCATATCGGACCCCCCTTAATGAACATTAGCATACCGCATGCGGATTGCCTTGGGATATGACATATGTCATACTACAGCTAAGAAAACTGATAAACAGGAAAAAGAACCGCTGCATGTTCCGGCATATGGAATTGTTGTAAGAGGGAAAGGGAATTTGGAGGCTTGCGCATGCAAAAAACAAAAGAGGCAAAAAAGCTGCAACGTTTTCAGGAAAAGCTGCTGCAAACGGAACCGGAGTCGTTCCGTTCCCTTGCCGCACATCCGTTTGAACTGTTTCATTTTCCGCGCGGGGAGCACCTGTGTACCTACGGCGCGCCCATGGAGTACCTGTTGCTTCTGATGGAAGGCAAGGCAAAGATTTTTTTAACGCTGGAGAACGGCAAGACGCTGCTGATCGCATTTATTGAAGCGGTGGAGCTTTTAGGCGATCTGGAACTGTGCACGGACGGCATCGCACGCAATTCCGTACAGGTGACGACGGAAGCGTACTGCCTTGCGCTCCCCATGTCCCATTGCCGGGATGTGATGCTTAAGGACCCTGCGTTTTTGCGGCTCATCAGCATGGAGCTCGCGAAAAAGCTCGACAACTGCTCCGTGACCTATGCGGTCAACATGCTCTACCCGCTTCCTTCGCGGCTTGCAAGCTATCTGCTGCACACCGAAGAGAAGGGCTTTTTTGACGAGCATCTTGGCGCGCTTTCGGAGTATCTTGGCACAAGTTACCGGCACCTGCTCCGTGTACTCAATGAATTTCAGCAGACCGGCGTGATTGAACGCGCGCGTGGCGGTTATGTTATTATGGACCGCGCAGCGCTCATTGCGCTCGCGGGGAGCGTGTACGGGCAGGGGAGATAAGGCGTTGCAGGCGGATATGCAAAGTATTCCAGCATACAAATGAAATGTATTTGCTCTTTTCACCCGCAAAAAATCTGCTATACTGTTTTAGAGCAACCGACGAAGAGATAGCCGATGGATATGCGAGGGATTATGCCGCCCCGCTAAGCCGAAGAAGCGCCGCGCAGCAGCGCTGCGCGAAACGGATGAGCAACGCAGGACGGTATAAAACCTGCATAGACACCGGCTGGATTTGAGAAAGTTGCTCAGGGCATTTGAAGCGATATGAAATAAGTGAGGGACATATGAAACCGGTGATCGGCGTTGCGCCACTCTATGATGAAAAAAAGAGCAGCATCTGGATGCTGCCCGGCTATATGGACGGCATTGCCCAGGCGGGCGGCGTCCCCGTCATTTTGCCCCTGCGCACGGAGGATGCGGATATAGAAAGGCTGTTTCGCATCATGGACGGGCTGCTCCTGACCGGCGGCCAGGATGTGAACCCTTCCCTCTACGGGGAGGAGAATACAGCATGTAAGGAGCTGTGCCCCGCGCGGGACGAGCTCGAGAAGAAGATGTTCAACAAGGCCATGAGCTTGGATATGCCGGTATTCGGCATCTGTCGCGGGTTGCAGCTGATCAATGCCGCCATGGGCGGTACGCTGTACCAGGACCTGCCCACGCAGTTTACAAGCCCCAATGCGGAGAACCATTTGCAGTCCGAGCCGTATGATGCTTCTTCACATAAGGTAACGCTGTTGCAGAGCTCGCCGCTGTATGCGTTGCTCGAAATGGAAAAGCTGCCGGTCAACAGCCTGCACCATCAGGGCATCCGGACGCTTGCGCCCGGACTTTTGCCCGCTGCCATTGCGGAGGACGGGCTTGTGGAGGCCATCTATGCGCCGCACAAAACCTTTGTGCAGGCTGTCCAGTGGCATCCGGAGCTTACTTTTACAAAGGACGAATCTTCCCGCAAGCTGTTCCGCGCGTTTGTAAACGCATGCGGGAAGTAAATGGTGAGGACTAGAGACTAAGGGTGAATGGTGAAGGACTAAAGGGGTAAGGGTCCGGTTGAATCCTAACGGGAGTTCTTTTATAAAGGTAAATACTCTTTAAATTCAAAAGCCCGCAAGGGCTTTTTGATACTATATAAGCGTAATGCAGAACATCGACGGATGTTTTGCATATGCGCTTATTCTTTTACAATAAGGGAGTAATTGGCCCGACGTAGTGCTTTTTGGAGCTTAGCCTTCGATATAAAAACTGTCGGCCATCCCTTATTGTAAACATTCGATTGAGCAGGTTGAAACCCATAGAGGCTTTCGTGTAACGGATCAAACTGAATCGCAATAAGTGCAGATGGGACACAATTACAAAAATTGCATATTGGAGGTTCGGATTGATTAGCGTAGGGATCGACGTATCAAAAGAAAAAAGTACCGTATGTATTCTTAAACCATATGGCCAGGTGATAGCCTCCCCATATGAAATTGTACACTTCGAGTCAGATATCAAACGGTTGGTGGAGCGTATTTACGCACTGGATGGTGAGGTAAAGGTGGTCATGGAGGCGACGGGCGGGTATCATCTTCCTTTGGTCTCCAGCTTAAAACAAGCCGGGGTATTTGTCAGTGTCATCAATCCGCTTATTATGAAGAAATATGCCGCAACCTCCCTCCGAAAAGGCAAAACCGACAAGCTCGATTCTATACGGATCGCAAACTTTGGAATAGACAACTGGTTCAAGCTGATCGATTATTCTTTGCCTGAAGAGGTATATGCAGAATTGAAAATGCTGGGACGCCAGTATTCGCACTATATGTCGGTAAAAGTGCAAAGCCCCCTTGCATTAACGGATCTCCTGGATCGAACTATGCCTGGCATTAAGGGTTTGATCAACGTAAAGCGGTCAGATGAGCCGACCAAGAATAAGCTCTGTGATTTCGTGGAGGAATATTGGCATTACGATAATATCAGAAGCATAAGCGAAGCGTGCTTCGTAGAAGGGTATTGTCAGTGGGCAAAAAGAAAAGGGTACCGTCCCAACCAAACGAAGGCGAAATCAATCTACGCGATGGCCTGTAACGGAATTCCCACATCATCCTCCAAAGCATCCTCTACAAAACTCCTTGTACTAGAAGCAATCAAAATACTTCAAGAGATAAATCGAACCAGATGCAGGCACTTGCGTCCACGTTGCCTGAATATGAAGTCGTAAGTGCAATGAACGGTGTTGGAAAAGTTCTGACTCCCAGACTTATTGCGGAAATAGGCGATGTACGCCGCTTCCATAGCGGGAGCGCGCTGGTAGCGTTTGCTGGTATTGATTCTCCGCCATATCAATCTGGAGGATTTACAGGAACACAACGAAGGATTTCGAAACGTGGTTCCGCTTTACTACGCAAAACCGGATATGAAGTGATAAAATGCCTCAAAACATCAAAACCTTCTCAGGATGCATCTGTCTATCTCTACTTAGTGAAGAAGGAGAAGGAAGGGAAACCGAAAAGGGTTGCCAAAATCGCCGCGCTTAATAAGTTCCTGCGAATTTACTACGCGCGCGTGAAGGAGATATATGGTGACTGACATATATATTGCTTTACTTTCCGTGGGTATGTAGATATATTCTAAGGATATAGTGGATTATAACCTAGGCCATTATTCGGCTTCCCATTTTATTCATCACCGGCGCTAGCGATTAAGTGAACTTCACTATCATGTTTAGTGCGGTATCCAGACTTCCTATGATCCAAGGAGAGATAATAAGTGAATGTGTGTATAATTTCGTTCAGTTCAAGGGCAAATGGCAACTGCGCTCAAATTTCCAAATACATTTTGAGCAGCTTTGATGATTCGGCTGAACTGTATTGCTTTTCGGACTTTTTAGTTTTGCCATGTGGCATATGCGATTATGAATGCTTTAATAATAGACTTTACTGCCCAAAAGCGGATGATATGGAGAATATTTTGCTTGAGGCTGTTTCCAAATGTGACTTGGCCTACTTTGTTGTCCCAAACTACAGCGATTATCCATGCGCAAACTATTTTATTTTCCGTGAAAGAAGCCAGTATTATTTCCGGAATCGCCCTGATGAACTGTCGGCATATGAAAAAACACCAAAGAAATTTATTGTCGTAAGCAACACAGAGCAAAAGAATTTCAGCAAAATATTTTCTTATGAAGTTGAGGGGCAGCCAAACATTTTATTTTTGAGATCTAAAGACTTTGGGAAAAAGAGCATAGAAGGGAATCTTCTTTCTTCGGATAAGGCCAAAAACGCAATTGCCGAATTCATTTCAAAGTAGATATAACACCTTTATATTTGCCTGAAGAGAGCCGAATACAATTCCTGATAGAAATCGCTAACACTTGACCGCTATGGCGGAAAATTTACCCTTTCTGATACTATGGCTTTGTGCATGGGAAGAAAACCATAACCACTTTTACTCCGCAGTACGAGCATAACAGGAATTTAATTACGATTACATTAGGCCGACCACAGAACGCTGGTGGCCTATTTTATTTCAGCACAAATCAAATCTTATTAGCTTTAATCTGCTAAGAAGCTATTGACTTCTCTTAGCAGGTTTTCATACCCTTTCCCCGTTAGCCTTTCCCCGTTAGCCTTTCCCCCTTACCCTTTCACCGTTAGCCTTTCACCGTTAGCCCTTTCCCCTTACCCTGTTACGGCCGGTACCAGCTTTGACGGTAGGCGTTGGGCGTAATGCCCTCGTGCTTTTTAAACAGGTTGATAAAGTGGCTCGGGTTCTCCACACCCACCTCGCTTGCGATTTCCGCAACGGAGCGGTTGCTGGTGCGCAAATACTCCTTGGCATGGTTCAGGCGGGATAAAATCAGATACTCGTTCGGGGTAAAGCCGGTATGCCGTTTGAAGAGCTTCTGAAAGTAATACTTGTTGATGGAATAGCGCTTTGCAAGATCGTCAAGCGTGATGCGCTCGTTATAATGGTCCAGCAAATACGCGCGCGCCTGCTGCACGCAGTCCGGCACGCCGGAGAACGCGCGTTCCGTCAGCGCCGCGCTGATGCACTCCACCATGATGACGGTCAGCAAGCCGGAGGCCCGGATATCGGACGAAACGCTGTTTTCACCCGAGCGGTACAGGGAGATCAGCGAGCGGATGGCGGCGGTGACGCCGTTTGCCGGGGGCAGGGTGGCGACGGGGCTGCCGTTGTTTTGCTGCAAAAACAGCTCATAATACTTTGCGCTCGTCGCGCCGTAAAAGTGCACCCACAACACCCGCCATTCCTTTGTCCGCGGGGAGGTGTAGTAGTGCTGCGGCTTTGTGCAATCGATCCAGAAAATCTGGTTGGGTTCAATAACGTATTTTTCATCGTTGTATTCCAATACGCCTTCGCCGCTCAAAGTGCATTTAATTAAGAAGGAGGAAAGATCCTCCCGCTTGGTATAGTAGCGGTCGTGGGCAATAAAATCGCCCAACTCCTGTACATAGGCAACTGAACCCTTGATGGCGGTACCGGGCGTTACGGTGAGCCAGACCGATTCCGGATCCAAGTCCAATTGATAGCTGAGTTTGACGTCAGGCATGTCGGCGCTCCTTTGTCAACATACTGTGATAAATACACAACATAGGGGGATGAAATTGTCCTGTGGTAACAGTATAATCATTATAAAGAAGCTTCAAAGAGGATGCAACATCGTATTAGAATGCTCGGTTTTCAGGGCATCATCTTGATCGGTATGGGCGGGAGACAATCCCGGGTTCAAAATGCAGGGTGTAAAACAATTCCATAGGTCTATGCGCGGCAGTATGACAAGATAATGTTGCGATGAAAAAGGAGCGTGCTTTATGGAACGTTTCGCATGGAAAGCGCGGGTGCTTCCCGGCAAACTTGATGAATATATCCGTCGCCATGATGAAATCTGGCCGGAAATGACGAAGGTGCTCAATGACGCCGGGATACGCAATTATACCATATGGACAACCGGCGAGGAACTTTTTGGATATTATGAATGCGACAGCGTGGAATATGCCGCGAAAGTTCAGGCGACAAGTCCCATTGTGGGCAAATGGAACGCGTATATGAAGGAAGTCATGGTCATGGAAATTGATCCGGCGACCGGCACCGCAGTGCAATTGAAGCAGGTGTTTTTCCACGGCTGACTTTTTTGAAAGGGTTTAAGGAAAGGGAAGTTTATGAACGAGAATAGAATACTCCAGGGTTTTGCGTACGCAAAGGAGCAATATGCGGCGCAAGGCGTTGATGTTGACGCCGCAATTTTGCGCGCAGACGCCGTTCCGGTCTCCATGCACTGCTGGCAGGGGGACGACGTCATCGGATTTGACGGCGTAGGGGAACTGACAGGCGGCATCGCCACCACCGGCAATTACCCCGGCCGCGCACGGACGCCCGAAGAGCTTCGCCTGGATATCGACACTGCACTGGCCTTTATCCCGGGCGAAACCAAATTGAACATGCACGCCTGCTACGCCGAAAAAGGCGGCAGGCAGGTGGATAGGGACGCCTACACCATCGCGGAGTTCCAGAACTGGGTGGACTGGGCGAAGGAACGGGACATGGGGCTCGATTTTAACCCCACATTCTTCTCCCATCCGAAGATGGACGGCGACTTCTCCCTTGCAAGCCGCGATGAGAGCATCAGGCGCTTCTGGATAGAGCACGGCAAACGCTGCCGCGAAATCGGCTACGAAATGGCAAAGCAGCTGGGCAAAGCCTGCGCCGTCAACTACTGGATGCCGGACGGCTATAAGGATGTCTGCTCCGATACGCTGGCCCCGCGTACCATCATGACGGCATCCCTGGATGAGATTTTTGCAGCGCCTATTGACGAAACGATGGCGCCATGCGCCATCGAGAGCAAGCTCTTTGGCATGGGGGTGGAAAGCTACACCGTTGCGAGCCATGAATATGCGCTTTCTTATGCGCTCACCCGCAACAAGCTGTATACGCTTGACGCGGGGCATTTCCACCCGACGGAAGTGATCAGCGCAAAGATTTCCGCCGTGCTGAGCTTTATGGATCAGATATTGCTCCATGTCAGCCGCGGCGTACGCTGGGACAGCGATCATGTCATCGTATTTGACGACGAGCTGCAGCGCATCATGGACGAAATTCTCTTAAACGGCTATGAACGGCGCGTATGCATCGGTCTTGACTATTTCGACGCATCCATCAACCGCATCATGGCGTGGGCCGTGGGCATGCGCAACGCAAGAAAAGCGATCCTGAACGCAGCGCTTGCCCCCATCGATGCGATCCGCAAGGCGGAGACACAGGGCGATTACACAACACGCCTTGCGTTGCAGGAAGAACGAAAGACGCTGCCTCTTGGCGCGGTGTGGGACTATTATTGCATGACCCGCGGCAAGTCCGTGGGCGAGGACATGATCCAAAAGATCGGCGCTTACGAGCGCGAGGTGCTCGCAAAACGCTAAGCGTTTTGTGTAGAACAGGAGGCAAACATGGAATACCTGCTGGAACTGCAGGGGATCTCAAAAACGTTTCCGGGCGTGAAGGCGCTGGACGATGTCCATTTCCGCCTGCAGTCCGGAGAAGTGCACGCGCTCATGGGGGAAAACGGCGCGGGGAAATCCACATTCATTAAGGTGATTACAGGCGTACATAGGCCGGACTGCGGCAATATCATACTCGACGGCAAGACGGTTTCCTTTCACGACCCCAAGGAAGCGACGGCGCTGGGCATCGCCGCGATTTACCAGCATGTGACCTGTTATCCGGACCTTTCCGTGACGGAAAACATCTTCGTGGGCCATGAGCTCACCCACCCGAAGACCAAGCGCATCGACTGGAAGCAGATGCATAGCCTGGCGGAAGGGTTTTTAAAGCAGCTTGGCTCGGATATCGACCCGCGTACCATCATGGGCGAACTTTCCGTTGCGCAGCAGCAGATCGTGGAGATCGCAAAGGCGCTTTCCATCAACGCACGCATCATCATCATGGACGAACCGACGGCGGCGCTCACCAAGCGCGAAAGCGAGGAGCTCTACCGTATCACATTGCAGTTGAAATCCGAAGGCAAGGGCATCATCTTCATCTCCCACCGCTTTGAGGATATGTACCGGGTCGCAGACCGTGTGACGGTATTCCGGGATTCCAAGTACATCGGCGACTGGGAAGTCAATGAGATCAGCAATGAGAAGCTTATCTATGCCATGGTGGGCCGCGAATTAAAGCAGATGTACCCGCCTAAAGTCAATGAGGTCGGGGGAGAACTTCTGCGCGTAGAAGGCCTACATAAGACGGGTTATTTTGCGGATATCGATTTTGATGTGCGCGCGGGCGAGATCGTGGCCATTTCCGGCCTCGTCGGCGCCGGGCGCAGCGAAGTGTGCGAGGCGATCTTCGGTTACTGGCCGTATGACGCCGGGCGCATCTATTTAGAAGGCAAAGAGGTTAAGATCAAATCCCCCCGCCACGCCATGGACCTTGGCATCGGGTACTTGCCCGAGGACAGGCAGAAGCAGGGGCTGATTTTAGACTGGTCCATCGGCAAGAACATTACGCTGGGAACGCTCAGGCAGCATTCCACGAACGGCATCTTAAGCATCAAGCGCGAAGAGGAAACGGCAAACCGTCTAAGCAAGCTCGTGCATGTCAAGGCGCAGGGCATTGAGGACCTCGCAAGCTCGCTTTCGGGCGGCAACCAGCAGAAAGTCATTGTGGCAAAGCTCTTGGCGTCGGAGCTGAAGGTCATTTTGCTTGACGAGCCGACAAAGGGTGTGGACGTCGGCGCAAAATACGCCATTTACGAAATCATGCGCGAATTGAGCGCGCGGGGCATCGGCATCATCATGATCTCCTCCGAAATGCCGGAGGTGCTGGGCATGAGCGACCGCGTCGTGGTCATGCGCGAGGGCAGGGTGACCTGTACCCTGAAAACCGGCGAGACCACGCAGGAAGCCATACTCGAAGCGGCCATGGTGGCTCCCGGCAAACGGGACAAGGCCGTTTCAGGGAGGGAAGCGATCGTATGAACGAAACCAAGCAGAAAAAAAGAGGGTTAGGAAGCTTCCGCGAGCTGGGGCTGGTGGTGTTTATCGTTGCCCTGTGCCTGATCGTGCAGGTTTTAAACCCCAGCTTTTTAACGCCGAAAAATATAGACAACCTTCTGACCAATACGGCCATTATCATCATACTCTCCATCGGCATGATGGTGGTTATCCTGACGGAGGGTATCGACCTTTCCATAGGCGCTACCATTGCGTTAACGGGTATGGTCGTGGCGCTGCACATCAAAAACGTGCCTACTTTGAGCCCCGTTGTTGCGGTGCTTGAGGGCATTGTCGCGGGCATCGCCTGCGGCGCGATTGTCGGCGTGCTGGTGGCAAAGGTCAACGTGCTGCCCATCATCGCTTCGCTTGGCATGTGCTATGTGTACCGGGGCGCGGTATTCCTCATTTCTGGCGGACAGTGGGTCAGCGCGCACCAGATGAGCGTTCAGTTTAAGGGAATGGCGACAGGCAGCCTGTTTGGCGTGAACAACCTTGTGCTGGTTGCGCTTGTGGTATTTTTGATTGCGGTCTACTTCCTAGGGTATACGCGTACGGGCCGCAGGTTCTATGCGGTCGGCTCCAATGTGGAGGCGGCGCGCATCTCCGGTATCAACGCAAGCTCCACAAAATGGCTTGCCTACACCATCATGGGCGGTCTTGCGGGCTTAGCCGGCGTGCTGTGGGTCTCTAAATTCGCTTCCGCACAGCCCGATACCGCAACGGGGTATGAAGTCAACATCATCGCGGCGTGCGTCATTGGCGGCGTGTCCATCTCGGGTGGAAGCGGCAAGGCCATCGGCGTGCTGCTGGGCTCGCTTCTTATCGGCATCATCAATAACGCTTTGCCGCTCATCAACATTTCGGAATTTTCCAAGAACGCCATTCAGGGCACCATCATACTCGGCGCCGTCATACTCAACACCCTCGTCAAACGCAGGGCGGAATGGCAAACCCTTGTAAGGAGGAAGCTCTAATGGAACACAAAGCGTCCGGCTCTCTCTCGCTCAATAAGAGCGTATTCCGCAGCTATGGCTGGGAATGGATGCTCTTGGGCATCTTCGTGATCATCAACGTTATGAATGCGCTGATTTCGCCCTACTACCAGCTTGGACAGATGCTCGATGCCACAAACGCATTCCTCGACAAAGGCTTTTTAGCGATGTCCATGGCGTTCATCATCGTCACAGGATACATCGATATCTCGGTTGCCTCCACCGTTGCGCTCTCTTCCGTCGTCATGGCGGTCTCCTATAATGCAGGCGTACCGATGGGCCTCGCGGTCATCATCTGCCTGTTGACCGGCGCATTGTGCGGTGCGTTCAACGGGTTCCTGCTCAACAAATTCAAAGAGCTTGCGCCCATGATCGTCACACTTGCCACGCAGATCATCTACCGCGGCATTGCGCTCATCATCCTGGAGGACAAAGCCTCCGGCAACTTCCCGGACTGGTTTGATTTTCTGGGTTGGGGCATGATTGGGCCTTTCCCATGCATGCTGGTTGTATTTGTGGCGATCTTCGCAATCTTCGCGTTCGTCATGCACAAAACCAACTATGGCCGCATGCTCTACGCTGTCGGCAAAAATAAAGTCACCTGCCGGTTCTCGGGCATCAACGTGGACCGCGTGGTATTCATCAACTTCCTGCTCAACGGCCTCATGGCGGGCATTACCGCGCTGTTCTTAACCAGCCGCATGGGCTCCACGCGTCCCAATATCGCCATCGCGTATGAAATGGACGTTATCGCCATGGTAGTCTTGGGCGGCGTTTCCACGGCGGGCGGCAAGGGCAGGATGGGCGGCGTGCTCATCTCCATCTTCATCGTCGGCCTCATCCGCTACGGCCTCGGGCTCATCAACATCAACGCCCAGGTGCTTATGATGGTCGTGGGCGGCCTCTTGGTGCTGGCGGTGGCGCTCCCCGAACTGCTGCAGGGGTATAAGCGCAGGCAGCACGTGAAAAACGTAGAACGTGCGCTCAAATCCGAATAAGGCAAACTGAATTGGAACTTTGGTTTCATGCCATAGGCATGATAAATAACATCAGGAGGAAACATTCATGAAAAAGGTTCTCGCTATCTTGCTGGCACTCACCATGGTGTTTGCGGCAGTCGCCTGCGCACCCGCAGGCGGTACGGGCGGCGCGAAGAAGTACGCTATCATCGTGAAGTCCACCGGCAACCCCTACAACGATAAGGAAGCACAGGGCTTCCAGGATGCCTGCAAGGAACTCGGCGTGGAATGCATCATCAAAGCCCCCGCGAACCCCACCGCTGAAGACCAGATCGCTATGATCCAGGAGCTCATTTCCCAGAAGGTCAGCGGCATCGCGATTGCGGCCAACGACTATGACGCGCTCGAAAACGCCCTCAAGAAGGCAATGGATGCGGGCATCGCCGTTGCGACGGTTGACTCTAACGCCAACCCCAAGAGCCGCATGACGTTTGCAAACCAGGCCGACACCGTGCAGATCGGCAAGACCCTGGTTGAGACCGCGTTTGACCTCACCGGCGGTTCCGGCCAGTTCGCCATCCTCTCCGCCACCGCGCAGGCCGCCAACCAGAACGCCTGGATCGCGGAAATGGAGAAAGCCCTCACCGACCCGAAGTATGCCGATCTCGAACTCGTCAAGATCGCTTACGGCGATGACCTCCGAGACAAGTCCGTCTCCGAAACCGAAGGTCTGATCCAGAGCTTCCCGGACCTCAAGTGCATCATCGCGCCCACCACCGTTGGTATCGCGGCTGCCTCCAAGGTTGTCATCGACCAGGGCCTGTCCGATAAGATCAAGGTTTCCGGTCTCGGTCTCCCGTCCGAAATGGCGGAGTACATCGAGCAGGGCGTCTGCCCCTACATGTACCTGTGGAACCCGATCGATCTCGGCTTCCTGACCGGCTACATCGTGGACGCGCTCGCGAACAAGACCATCACCGGCAAGGAAGGCGACACCTTCAAGGCTGGCCGCCTGGGCGATTATAAGATCACCGCGGCGGCCGACGGCGGCACCGAAGTTCTCCTTGGGCCTCCGTTCGCCTTCACGCCCGACAACATCGGCGAGTGGAAGACTGTTTATTAATCAAAAACCGTACAACTTCTCATTCAACTGTGGGGGCGGGCTTGTAAACCCGCCCCCACAGGCTTATACTAAAAATCATAATCATAGATATACAGAAAAAGGATTGCAACAATGGATCAGTTTTTTGAACAAAATGAAGCGCTGCTTGCTGCGTTTTCCGCCATGTCCCGCAATGCGGGCGCGCGCGCGGATTATGTGCAGGGCGGCGGCGGCAATACTTCCGTCAAGCTGAACGACGGCCTGATGGCCATCAAGGCCTCCGGGTACCGGCTTTCCGATGTCATGACGGATGCAGGCTATGCGGTGCTCGATTATGAGGCGCTGCGCAAGTTCTATTTTTCCCATGAGCCGGGTGACTTTGAGGATGTGGAAAAGCGCGGCTCGGACGAGGCAAAGGCGGCCATCCGCAGCATTGAGGGCTTGGCGCAGCTCCGCCCTTCTGTGGAGGCCGGCTTCCACTCGGTGCTTCCCACGTTTGTGCTGCATACCCACAGTGTCTACGCAAACCTCGCCGCGTGTGCGGTGGAGGGGCGTGAAATTGTGGAAAAGGCATTTCACGGCGCGCCCTATACCGTGGGATTTGTGCCGTATACCGATCCGGGCGCGCGGCTGACATTCACCATCCGTGATGAATGTGCGCGTGTGGAGAAGCTGACGGGCAAGGCGCCAAACGTCATCTTCATGCAGAACCACGGGCCGATCGTCATGCATGACGATTCGGAGGAATGCGCGCGCATCCATGCGGACGCGAATGAGCGCATCGCAAATGCGTTCGGTCTTGCGGGCGATTCGTTCCCGAAAATCGCCGTCAAGGCGTCGGGTGACGGCATGTTTGAAAGCGATACGCCGTATCTCAGGAACCGTCTGAAAGTTTGCGGTTTTACGGAACGTTTCCTGATTGAGCAGCCACTCTATCCGGACCAAATGGTGTTCTTTGTGGGCACGCTGACGGTGGGAGAAGGATTGCCGGGAGAGGACGCCTGCGTATGCGATATGCAAACTGGCACTGTCCGCTACCATATGCCCGAAAGCAAGGCGCTGGTGGTTGAAGAAACGCTCACCGCCGTGCTGTTTATTACCGAGCACATCGCAAAGCGCGGCTATACGCTTTCCACCATGGGCGAGGCTGCGCGCAGCTTTATTGCAAACTGGGAGAGTGAAAAATACCGCAAGTCTCTTGCGGGAAAATAAAAACACTGCACGACAGGAGGGACGGACGTATGAAGCTCTTGTTTGCCGTTGTACAGAACGATGACGTCAAAAGCCTTGTAAAAGCCCTGATCGAGCATGAAGTGAGCGTGACGCGCATTTCAAGCTCCGGCGGGTTTTTGCGCGGAGGCAACACCACGCTGATGATCGGTGTGGAAAAGGGCCGCGTGGAGGGTACGCTGGAACTGATCCGCGCACACTCCTCCCGGCGGGAGATTTTGACGGCGGCCTCTTCCGCCCTGCCCGCGCTGGGCGTGGACCCGGTGCATACGCCCGTACGCGTTACGGTGGGCGGCGCCACGGTATTTGTGGTGGATGCGGAGCAATACGTAAAACTTTAGAAGAAGCCGTGTTCTTTAGGAACACACTTCTCAGAGGAGACCATGGAACAAATCGAGCAGTTCGTGCCACAGTGTCAGCTTTTTAGCATGCGGACACTGGGCAGGCTTATTGTGCCGCTGATGATCGAGCAGGCGCTTTCCGTTGCGGTGGGCGTCGCGGATATCCTGATGATCTCCGTCATGGGGGAAAACGCGGTATCCGGCATTGCTCTGGTCAATGAGATCAATCTGCTGATGATACAGCTTTTGGCGGCGCTCGCAACGGGCGGCGCCGTTGTCGTCTCCCAGTATCTCGGGCGCGGGGAGGCGGCAGAGGGGCGGACGGCGGCAAGCCAGCTGATGCTGGTGGTCTTGATCCTTTCCAGTGTGCTTACAGCCGTATCCCTTGTATTCAACAAGGGCATCCTGCACATGATTTACGGGACGATCGACGAGACGGTCTTGCACAGCGCAAGCGTATACTTCTATTTTTCGGCGGCGTCCTTCCCGTTTATCGGGCTATATAACGCCTCCGCGGCGCTGTTCCGGTCCATGGGCAACAGCAGGGTGTCCATGATGACGGCGCTGATGATGAATGTTGTGCACATCGGCTGCAACGTGCTGGGCATCTATGTGTTCAGGCTGGGCGTACCGGGGGCGGCGATTTCGTCCCTGCTTTCACGCATCCTTGCCGCAGTGGTCATGCAGATTCTGTTAAGCAACCGCCACAACGCCATTTACCTCGACCACAGGCAAAAATTCCGGTATGTGCCGGATATGGTCAAGCGTATCCTGTCCATCGGCATTCCGAACGGGCTGGAAAACGGCATGTTTCAGGTCGGTAAGCTGATGACACAGAGCATCATCGCTTCCCTGGGCACGATGGCGCTTGCGGCGCATGCGGCCGCGGGCAATATCATGAGCGTGGCGATTATACCCGGCTCCGCCATAGGCCTTGCGATGATCACCGTCGTCGGGCAATGCATGGGGGCTTCTGAACAGCAGCAGGCAAAACAGAATGTCAGGCGCATGATGGCCATGACATATGCGGCGAATATCCTCTTAAGCATTGTATTGTACCTGCTTTCCGCACAGGCGCTGGGGCTGTATGGGCTGGGGGAGGAAACAAGGCGGATGGCCCGCTCGCTGATCCCGCTGTTTTCTATTGCGATGGCCTGCATTTGGCCGACCTCTTTTACGCTTGCAAACGCGCTGCGCGCGGCGGGGGATGTGCGCTATACCATGACGGTTTCCATGCTGTCCATGTGGTTGTTCCGCGTGGGTATGAGCATCGTGTTTGCGCATATATTCCACTTGGGACTCAACAGCGTCTGGTACGCGATGTATATCGATTGGGCAGTGCGCTCTGCTGCCCTGCTCATCCGCTGGCGCAGCGGCAGGTGGCAGGAAATACGGGTCATATAACGCAGCCTTGTTTAGACCCATAACCTTCCTTGTTCTTTTGACGTCATATATGGTATGGTGAAAGAAAGGCCAATGAGGAGGCGCTATGGAACATATTGAACTGTTCTTCCACAACATCGTCCGCATCGGCATCTGGCTCATGGAGCTTTCGGGCGTGCTGATTGTGATCTATACCGGCATCACCGGGATCATCGCGTTTATCCGGCGCGATGCGCACGTGCGGCTGAAGCTTGCGCAGGGAATTGCCTTTGCGTTGGAATTCAAGCTGGGCAGCGAGGTGCTGCGCACCGTCATCGTGCGGGATTGGAGCGAGCTTGGCATATTGGGCGCGATTATCGTGCTCCGGGGTTTGCTGACATTCCTCATCCAATGGGAAATCAGGAACGAGGAGCTCCGCTTGCGCTGCAAAGATTAATACTACTTCCAAACAGGGATGCCTCCGAAGCTGCGGCGTTGGGGGCGTTCGTGCGTTTTATTCGTATCATGCTTGACAAGGACTGGAAATAGATTTAAATTATTAAACAGATGTTCAATGAACATCTGTTTAATAATTTTGAAGGAGAACGGGTATGGCAAAACGCGTGGCGGTAATCGGCGCTGGGCTTGCGGGGATGAGCGCAAGTATCCACCTTGCAAGAAGCGGGGTGGAAGTGGATGTTTATGAAAACGCGCCGTGGTCGGGCGGCATGTGCACTTCCTGGCAGCGCGGCGGCTACTGGTTTGACGGATGCGTGCATTGGATGGTGGGACTGAAGCCGGGCGACGGCTTCTACCGCCTTTACCGGGAGGTTGAGGCGCTCACAAAAGATACGCCATGCTATTTTTCAGAATACATTCAAAAAGAAATCGATGGCGTTGTGTACCGCATTCCCATGCAGGTGGAGGCGTTCCGGGCATATTTAAAAGAGCTTGCCCCTGAGGATGCGGCGCGGATTGACCGGTTGTGCGATGACCTTGAAAGCGTCGCGGGTGGGTTGACGCCCGTAAACATCCGGAACATTCCCGAATTTTTTCAGGCGCTTAAGGGCAGTGCGGGCATGCTGGCGATGGGCAGGTATCTGAAAACCACCATTGGGCAATATGCGCAGCAATTGCATAGCCCCGTGATCCGAAAGCTGCTCCTGCGCCTGATGCCCGGCGAGTTTGCCATGGTGGGGCTTGTCATGATGCTGGGCACACGCATGGGTAACAACGCGGGCTATCCGCTTGGCGGCGCGCGCGATATCATGCGCCGCATGGAAGCCGCGCTGCAGGAAGCGGGCGGCAGGCTGCACGTAAGCTCTCCCGTGGAAGAAATACTGGTGGAAAACGGCAGGGTGGTGGGCGTACGCGTCAAAGGCGAAGTCCACCGTGCGGATGTTGTGATTGCGGCCTGCGACATGCACACCGTGCTCCAGAAGCTTTTGGGAGGCAAGTACCGGCATCCGCAGCTTTCCACCATGCTCAAAGAAGCAACGCTGTTTGATCCGCTTGCAGTCGTATCCTTTGGCGTAAAAAAGAAATTCGGTATCTCCTATGAGGAAACATGGGAGTGTGATATTGCGACCTCTCCGGATACCAGGGAAAAAAGCCTTCTTCTGCGCTCGTTTGACTTTGATCCGTCCGCAGCGCCGGAAGGAAAGAGCAGCGTGATGGTAATGCTCGGCGCGCCGCTTGCCTACTGGAAGCAGCTGCGCGAGACGGACAGGGACGCATACCGCAGGGAAAAACAGCGCCTGGCAGATGCTGTAGCCGCGGAAATCGAAAAACGCTATCCGGGCTTTACGGCGGAGATCGAAATCACGGATGTTGCGACGCCTGTCACCTATGAACGTCTGACGAACGCCTATCAGGCGTCGTTCGAAGGGTTTGCGCCCCTTCCCGGCATGATGGGGGTAAAAATCCAAAAGAACATACCCGGCGTCAAAAACCTCATACTGTGCGGGCAGTGGACAATGACGGGCGCGGGCATGTGCACCTGTGTGCAGGATGGAAAAGCTGCCGCGAAAAAAGCGGTGCGGTTGAAGACCAACGCATGAGCAAGCGGGAAGAGCAGCGCGCATTCCGGCGGCAGCAGATTCTCTTGTGCTGTATGAACCGCATCATCACGCATGGCTATGCGGGTATGAAGCTGAGGGATATTGCCTCCGAGCTTTCCATCAGTCCCGGGCTGATTTTCAACTACTTCGCCTCCAAGGAGGACATCTACCTGGGGCTCATCCGCATGGGCGTGCAGGGGCCGATGCACCTGGTTTCAGAAAGCTTGCAGGAACGGTCCCCTATCGCGCTGTTTGAAAAAATGACGGCGATGGTCCTCCGGTTCATGGAAGACGAATTTGTTGCAAAGATGTTCCTGCTGATGACGCGCACGCTCAACAGCATGGATGTGCCGCCCGCCGTGAAAGAAGTCATTGCGGATATGGATGTGTTTCGCCCGCTGGTCCCTGTCATCCTGCAGGGGCAGCGGGAAGGAAGTATCAAGCAGGGCGATCCTGTTGCGCTGCTGCTTGCGTACTGGGGCGCAATACAGGGAGTTGCGGCGAACCACGCGTTGGAGCCGGCGCTTCCATTGCCGGAGAGCGGATGGATTGTGGATATTCTAAGGTCGCGGTAAAGGAAGCTATCAAAATTATATTTTCTGAAAGGCCATCCAAACGGATGGTCTTTTTTGGTATGGTCAGAAACACCCAGGCACGTTAAAAACCGCTCAGGTGTTTATAATAAAGAAAAAGCATGAGGCCTTGCGGATTTTAACCGCATGGAGGATACCTATGAAATATTTGAAGCAAATAGCCCTGCTGTTGTCGCTCGTCCTGATGGCAGGATGCACGCAAGCCGCACCGGAGGCGCGGCCTTTTCCTGCGCCTGAAGTTACATTGCCCGCCGAGCCATCCGCCGCACCCATCTTTGAAACGGAGGAGGACAGGCCGGCCCTGCAGCAGGGCAACCCGAACCCTGCGCCGCCCGCGCAGGTACAGGTGGCGCTTGTGGAAGCGTATCCAAACCTGGCGTTTGATCAGCCTTTGGAATACAGCACTGCGGGCGATGGCAGCAACCGGGTATTTGTTGTTGAAAAGCGCGGAAGGATTATGGTGTTTCCCAATGACCCGCAGGCTGAAAATGCAGAAGTCTTTCTTGACGTGACCTCGATTGTGGACAGCAATGCTTCAGAAAAAGGACTTTTGGGGTTGGCCTTTCACCCGGACTATGAGAACAATGGGTACTTCTTTATCAACTACACGGACCGCAACGGCACCGTTATCGCCCGCTATCAGGCGGACCCTAACAATCCCAACCGGGCGCTGTCGGATAGTGCGTCTATCCTCCTTTCCTTCCCGCAGCCATATGACAACCACAATGGCGGACGGCTGGAGTTCGGGCCCGACGGCTATCTCTACATCGCTACCGGCGATGGGGGTTCAGCGGGAGATCCCCAGAACAACGCGCAAAACCGCGGCAACCTGCTTGGGAAAATACTGCGTATCGACGTGGACCATCCATCGGGAGAGCTTCCCTACGGCATTCCGGCCGACAACCCTTTTATAAGCAACACAGAAGGGTGGCGCGAGGAAATCTATGCGTATGGGCTGCGGAATCCCTGGAAGTTCAGTTTCGACCAGCAAAGGGGCTGGCTATGGGCAGCCGATGTGGGACAGGATCGCATCGAGGAGATTGATATTATCAAAAGCGGCGGAAATTACGGCTGGCGCATCATGGAGGGCAGCCTTTGTTACCCGGCTTCCGCCAACTGCAACCAGGAAGGGCTGATCTTGCCGGTTTTTGAATATGCGCATCCCATCGGCAACTCCATTACCGGCGGCTACGCCTACTATGGGAACGCCGTTCCCGATCTTTATGGCGCGTATGTTTACGGTGATTTTGGGACAGGCCTGCTGTTTGCACTATGGCCCGACACCGATCAAACGGTACAGGACAACAGGCTTCTGCTGGATACCGGTCTTCCCATCTCTTCCTTCGGACTGGATCAAGACGGTGAATTATATGTCGTGGACTTCGGCGGGAAACTATACAAAATAACCGAAGCGCCATCCGCCTAAAGTGAAGATGTGGCCGCAGCATCAGGTGGGTATGTTAAATACCGTTGTATCCGCATGTGTCTGGGGGCTGCTGAAAACGGCAGCCCTTCTCTTTTCTCCTTCCGCAGCGCGTGGTACAATAAGGCATGAAACCAACTGTCAATTGAAGCAAAAGGAGCCGCTATGCAAAAATCCATCAAAATTTCCCCGTCCATCATGTGCAGCAAGCTTTGGGAGATCGAAGCCCACATCCGCCTGTTTGAAGAGGTGGGGCTTGATTCCATCCATTTTGACGTTATGGATGGGCATTATGTCAAGAACATCATGCTGGGCACCAATTATTATTCCGGCATCAAGGAGCTGACCAAGCTGCCTGTGGACCTGCACCTGATGTGCCTGGAGCCGGAGCGCTATATCGAATATTTCAAGCCCCAGGAAGGCGACCGTGTGTGCTTCCATCCGGAAACCACGCACCACCCGTACCGGCTGTTGCAGGAGCTGCAGGGCAAGGGCCTGAAAGCCGGGCTCGTGCTCAATCCCGGAACGCCGGTGGAGCTGCTGCGGGAATATAAACATGTGCTCGACTATGTGCTGGTGATGACGGTCAACCCAGGCTTTGCCGCGCAGACGCTCGTGCCGGACGGCATTGCAAAAATCAACCGCGTTACCGAACTGCTGCACGAGTGCGGTATGGACGCGGTGGATGTGTTCATTGACGGTAACACCACCTATGAAAATGCCGCGAAAATGGTGGCCGCGGGCGCAAACGGGCTTGTGGCTGGCACAGCTTCCCTCATGAAGGGGTTGGATGGTTTTCAAGCGCGCTATGAGGAATACCTAAAAATCGCGCAGGCCGCGCAAAAATAAAGGCATCGTTCCTGAGGATTGTTGATATGGGGGGAAAGGGTATGAAGGCTGCAAGGCTGCACGCCATTGGCGATTTTCGCGTGGACGAGGTACAAACCCCGGTGCCCAGAGGCCGGGAACTCTTGGTGCGGGTCGGCGGCTGCGGCATCTGCGGGTCCGATATTCCCCGTATTTTTGAGCTTGGCACCAGCAAACAGCAATACCCGCTGACCATCGGGCATGAGCTGGGCGGAGCCGTTGTCTCCGTGGGCAAGGAAGCGGACAAGTCCCTCATCGGCAAGCGCGGCGCGGTATTCCCGCTGATTCCCTGCCGGAAGTGCGGGCCTTGCCTCTCTGCCAACTATGCCATGTGCGAGGACTATGATTATCTGGGCTCGCGCAGCGACGGCGGATTTGCGCAATTCTGCATCGTCCCCTCCGCGTGGCATTTTGTGGAGGCGAAAAATCCCGCAACCTCCATGGATGCGCTTGGCATGGTGGAGCCGTGCACGGTCGCGCAGCACGCCGTGCGCAAAAGCAACCTCAGGGCGGGCTATTCCGTGCTGATTTTGGGCGCGGGCCCGATCGGCATCATGGCGGCGCGCTGGGCAAGGCTATTTGGCGCGGAACCTGTTGCGTTGGTGGACGTGGTGGAGGAGAAGGCCGCCTTCGCGCGTGCGCGCGGCGAAATTGTATTCAACTCCAAAACACAGGATGTAGCCGAGGAATTCAAGAAGCTGAACGGCGGCAGCCTGGCGGATGTTGTCATTGAAGGAACAGGCATCGCGGTCGGCCAGGCGGCTGACTTGGCGAAACCCTTCGGCACCGTCGTGCTTCTCGGAAACCCGCACCGGGATACGGTGGTCGCCCTGAAGCAGCACAGCAACATCCTGCGCAAGGAACTGCTGCTCACCGGCGTGTGGAATTCCCACTTTGCCGCAACGCCCGTCAACGAGTGGACATACACCGTCTCCATGCTGGATGCCGGAAAGATGCGGGTGGAGGACCTGATTACCCACCGCGCTTCGCTTGATGAACTCCCCGGGTTATGCCGGGATATTTATGAGCGCCGCGTTACCATCTGCAAGGCGGTGTACAGCGCCGAACAAAAATAAAAGGTTCTTAGGCTGTTACAGTCCTCAGCGACCACTTAACACTTTTGAGCGCATGCATTGCATGCGCTTTTTGCTGCCCTGCCAAACTAGAGAGAATAATTCATTCAGGAGGCGGAGCATGAAGCCGGAACGCGTGTATTTTGAGCCGAGGGCGCTGGAATATCCACTGGGGCAGCAGATAAAGCAGCAGTTCCCGGATGTGGAATGGATTCCTATTGAAAACCACAACAACATTGAGGAACTTCGAACCAACCCGAACGATGCGTTTGCGCAGATGAAGCGGTTTTTGATCATAGGGGTGCGAAAGTCCCTCCGCCATACGCCCAACCACAAGGTGTCGGATTATCTGGTGCCCTACACATCTTCAGGCTGTACGGCCATGTGCCTGTATTGCTACCTTGTGTGCCATTACAACAAATGCGCGTATCTGCGGTTGTTTGTCAACCGCGAGGAGATGATGCGAAAAATGATCAGGACCGCATCCACGCAGGAAAAGGAGCCGGTATTTGAAATCGGCTCCAACAGCGATCTTGTATTGGAAAACACCATCACCGGAAACCTTGTGTGGACGATTGAGCAGTTTGCAGCCTCGCCCAGGGGAAAGCTCACATTCCCAACCAAGTTTGATATGGTGGAGCCGCTGTTGCCGCTCGATCACAAGGGCAGGGTGATTTTCCGCATGAGCGTGAACCCGCAGGAGGTCATCAATGCCGTGGAGCTTGGCACATCACCGCTCCGCGCGCGCATCCGCGCGCTCAACCGCATGTGTGAAGCGGGGTATGAGGTCGGGCTTCTGATCGCGCCGGTCGTGCTAATGGAGGATTACCGCAAGTATTACATAAAACTCATCGAACAGCTGGGAGAAGAACTGAGCGAACAAACAAAGCGGAAGCTTGTGATCGAGATCATATTCATGACCTACAGTTTTGTGCATCGCGCCATCAACAACGATGCGTTCCCCAAAGCCGTGGAGCTATACGATACGTCCCTTATGACGGTGCGTGGACGCGGCAGGTATGCGTACCGGGAAAGTGTGCGCGCGGAGGCGGAGGCGTTTTTGCGCGCGGCGCTGGAGCGGCATCTTCCCGGCGTGCCGATTTTGTATGTGGTATAACCTGAAAGAAGGGTTTAAAAAATCAGCATGTTTCTTTGAGAAGGCTTAAGCGATTATGTACGCCGGATGACATCTTTGAAAGGCCCTTGATTGGCAAAAAAGCCTCCCGATAATATAGGCAAATCACAACAAAAGGGAGGAAAAACCTTGGCATCGGTTTCGGGCATTGGCGGCACCATTTCCCAACTGTATCTGAACTCCGCATTGCGTCTCCAAGCAGCAGGACGGCGCTTAAATCCGGTGCGCAGGCGGGCATTTCAAGCTCGTTAGCACGCTTGTGGAAAGCGGGACCATTACAGAAGACCAACAGAAGGAAATTACAAGCGCGTTTGCGCGCGTCCTGCAGCCGCCACCGCCGCAAAGAGGTGGCATACCGCCTGAAATGGAGGACGGCCTTGATGCGCTCGTCACAGATGGAACGCTCACAGCGGAACAACGTGACAGTATCCTGACACTATTTGAAAAGGCGCAGAAAAGCGGCGACAGCCCTTCTCTTGCTGCGCTTATAGAGAACGGTACGCTCACAGAAGAAGAAAAATCCGAGGTGGAAAGCGCGTTCCAGAGTGCCCGCATGTTGATGAAGGCAAAGTGGGCCTACGGTAACAGCATGCCCGACGCCTCTGATCCGCTCAAAGCGCTTGTGGAAGGGGTTATCACGGAGGGGATAAAAGCCGCTGCCTATGAAGCGCTTTCTTACCTCCAGACGGTGCGCCCCAATTCAATATATCCATGTAAGGCTTTTGAAAGCAAAAATGCAAAACGGCCACCCCTACACGGGGTGGCCGTTTTGCATGTGTTATGCCTGCGTTACGGGAATCCAGAGTTCGCTTTTGTAGTTTGGAAGGCTCGTATCCCTGCTTTCGTTCCAAAGCAATTCAGGGCCGCCGGTCATCTGGTATCCGGATGTGGGAAACCACTCCGCATAAATGCGCGCCCAGGTATCCTGCAGCGCTTTGGGGAATGGGCCAACCGCTGTAAATACGGCCCAGGTTGCGGGGGATACCGGCAAAACTTCCCAACGCCCCGGAATATCCCGTGTTGTGGCGACGCCAATAAATTGGTCGAGCTGCGTACCTTCTTCCCGCCCTTGCGTAAAATTGGCGGATACGCAAAGGATGCCCTTTGGCTCTGTATCACACAGTTCCTTAAGCTGCACAAAATCTTCCTCGCGCAATTTGGCCCACAGATCATTCATTTGCGGGTTGACGCCTTCATAAATCAGCGTAATCCGTTTTTTGACGCCTGCAATTTGAAACGCCTCTTTTTCTACAATGCGGTAATGCATTTCTTGTCCTCCCCTTACTGTGAGTTGAAAGGTCATGGGCGGAAACGCTTTTACGCCTGCGCCGTGCCTGCGGACTTCGGCCGGCGTGCTCCCGTGAAAAGCAAGAAAGGCGCGCGAAAACGCATCGGGTGAGTTGTAGCCGTATTTCAGCGCGATATCGGTAATTGTCGCGCCGCTTGTCCGCAGCTCGGCGGCAGCCCGGTCCAAGCGCCGCATCCGGACATATTCGCCCAGCGAAAATCCTGACAGGAACGAAAACATCCGCCTGAAATGGTATTCCGTACAGCATGCGATGCCGGACACTTTCTGATAATCAATGTCTTCATCCAGATGTTCTTCGATATACCAAATCGCAAGGTTCAACTGTTTGAGCGCATCTATAGCATGTGCCCCCTTTCATTTGTATTGTAGCAGAGCTGTAGGAGGGATGCCCGTCATTTCAGGTATGGGGTTTGCAGTATACGGGTGCAGGCGGGAAGCCCGCTCCGGAGACTGTATGGTGAGCCATGTATACCCTCTGCCGCGCGCGAATATACTGTAGTGATTGCCGGAGGAGGAACGCTATGGAGCTTGAACGCCAACAGCAGGAAAAACGGCCCTGCCTGATCGCAGCAGCAGCTTATGTGGGCATGGTTGCCGTCAATATACTTTCGGAAGCACTGCCGATCAATGGGGTAACGGCAGGGCAAGTCTCTGCGCGCTATCCAACGCTGATTACGCCTGCGCCGGGAACGTTTCTGATCTGGGGAGGCATTTATGCGCTGCTGCTGCTGTATACGCTCTACCAGTGCGGCGTGTTCCAGTGGGGAGAGGGGCGCGGCGCCTGCGCGACGGAGCTGACCAGGGCAATCGCCCCATTTTTTACGCTATCCTGTGTTTGCAACGCGTCTTGGCTGATTGCGTGGCATTATAATCTTGTTCTGGTCTGCTTTTTGCTTTTAGTAGGGCTAACCTATTGCTTGACCCGCATTATGTGCATTCTTTGCAGGGAGCGCCTCTGCATGAAAGAAAAGCTGTTCATATTCCTCCCGTTTTCTATTTATTTTGCATGGAGCATTGTCGCCTCCATTATAAATGCTGCCGTTCTGCTTATCAGCGTCCACTGGAACGGGTGGGGGATCACACCGCAGATGTGGGCGGTGATTGTGCTGTCTATTGGCGCGCTCCTTGCGATTTACCTGATGTTCCGCTGCAAGGCTTCGGCGATTGGGCTGGTATTTGTGTGGGCGTATGGCGGCATCCTCGTTTTCCATACATCGCCGGAAGGGTGGAACGGCGCGTATCCGCTCGTCATTCTCGCGCTTGTGATCTGCCTGATTGCACTGTTGTTTTCCTTTGCGCTGAACATTTACCGGAAGAAATAAAAAATGTATAAAGAGATATACCCTGTATAGGTAAAAAATAGGGGACATCATATATTTAGTCTAGTAATAATTGGATAGCGGTGTTACAATAAAACAGCCCGATAAAACGATGATGAATGATATACGATTGCCTGCGGGCTTTCCCTCGGTTTTTTTTAAACCAGAGGGCGGTTGGGATACCCGAAACGCTTTTTAAAAGCTGCCGCGGGTTTCCGGTGTATAAACCGCCATACAGGCGCGGCGCTTTTATGCGCGACTCTTCCCGGGAGCAAAACGGATGGAGAACCATGGACACCGTATGGAAATGAATGAGACGCTCATCCAGCTCAACGCAAAGCGTACCGCATTGATTGCGTGGCTGGCGCTGCTGTTCCAGTGCGCCAATGTTGTGATGGGGGGCTTAAAAGCGCATCCGTTCCTGCTTGTGGGGGGTCTGCTGCTGCTTGTGGCTTCCGGGGGTTATCTTGGGCTGACATATCGCCTAAGAAAATACGCGCGCAATCCGTTCCGCGCTTTTAGGAACCTGTACCGCGCCTATAGTGTCGCGTTTGCGTTGGGCATGCTGCCGTTTCTGCTTTCGGATGCCGCATCCGGGGCGGTTGCAAACAGCATCCTGTTTTTGATGGTGCTCTTGTTTGCTCCTTTGTTTTCCTTTCAGGAAAACAAGGTGCTCTTTTTTCTTGCTACACTCTATCCGGCAGCCGCAGCGGCGCTTTTTTCACACAACGTGTGGTATGTGTGCAGTGTCGCTGGGTTGAGCGCCGCGGGCGGGCTGCTTTGCTATTCCCTGCATGGCGGCTATCTTGAAATCATCACGTCGCTGCGCATGGAAAGCGATCTGGACGATTTGACAAAGCTGTTCAGCAGAAAAGCGGGGATGTCCCGCATGCATGCGCTTATGGCGCTGTGAAAACGTATGGGCAGGCCTGTTGCGGTATTTTATATCGATATCGACTGTTTTAAGAACTATAACGATACTTTTGGCCATCTTGCGGGCGATCACGCGCTTATGGAAGTGGCCGGCTGCATGCGGCGGTGTTTTGCGCGGGAGACGGACGTGCTCTGTAGATTAGGCGGGGAAGAGTTTGTGGTAATGATTCCGGTTGCAAAAACAAGCGCTGCGTTTATGATGGCAAAGCGGCTCATCCATATGGTTTCGGATACCGGCATGGCTGCGGGCAAGGACGCAAACGCCAATGTTGTGACCATCAGCATCGGCGTTGCGGTGATGGAAGAGGACGCCGTACAGGCGACGGTGCAGAACCTTGTGGATGAAGCGGACAGGCAGCTTTATATTGCAAAAACCTCGGGGCGCAACTGCATCGCGCACGGAGGCAGGGTCGTTTACCGCAACGCCTGGGCGTGAAGCGGCGTCCGGGGGCTGTGGTTGAGGAACGGGAACACACATGCAAAGGAAAAAGGGATCTGAAAAAAACAGCGCCATATTCGCCATTTTACTGATGGGCGTATTATGGTCGTTTGCGATGCTCTATTTCCTGGGGTCTACGCGCATACAGCTGCAAAAGCAGGCCATGCAGCATCTGGACGCCGCCTCGCAGCGCTGTGCTGCGCGGGTGGAAGCGGTGCTCGCATCTAAAGCGGATGCGCTTCGCGCAGTGGCGCAGGAGGCGCTGTCCCTTCCCCAAGAGGAATCTTTGGATCCGCTGAAGTTCGAAAAATACAGGGATATTTTCCATATCAGGGGGGCAGCGCTGTACCAGCCCGAAGGACAAGCCGTTTTCTATGGGGAATGGCCCGCGCCTAAGGAAGAGGCGCTTGCAACTGCCTGGCAGGGGTCCGCTCCTGTTTTGGTATCGGGCGCGCAGGAAGTGCCGGACGCCAGTCTATTGCTGCTGCCGCTGTATGCGGATGGAAAGGTGGAGCGGGTCTGCGGCGTCTATTTGAAAGACGGGGGAATGCTTGCAGGCGGGGATGTGAACGGCGCGCAGTGGCTGCTGCTCGATAAAAGCGGCCATATACTTGCGCCGGGAAACGCGCTTGCCTGGTGGAACACGCAAGGCCTTGTGGAGGACGGCAGCCTTGCCACACCGGTTCTGGAAGCCTTGCAGGGGTCGGATGGCGGCAAATTGGCGGCGGCCTATTTCCAATCAAACGGGCATGGCAATTATATTGCCTGCACGCCCCTTTCGCTGCAGGGATTTTACGTATTGTATGCGGCGGGCCAGGCACAGGTGGAAGCAAGCTATCGCTTTCTTGTCAACAACTACTTTGTCCTCGGCCTTGTCATGATTGGCATTTTTGCGCTGGGTTTGATGATACTCCTGATTTGGCGGGGAAAGGAACGTTACCGCGTGCAGGAGGAAAAGGACAGGCTCTTATGGCTCGAGGAGCGGTACCGTATTATTGCGCGCGAATCCGAGGATGTGATCTTCGAAATTTCCCTCAAGGAGAAGGGGATAGAAGCCAACGAGAATTTCCGCAAGCTGTTTGGCTACAATGTGGCGCAGTGGGACAAGGAATATAAAAAGCAGGTCCATCCGGACGACATGGAAAAGTTTGATGCCATTTATGAAGGCATCAAGAGCGGAAAGCGTATCATGAAGGACGAATTGCGGTTCCGCCACGCAAGCGGACGCTATATCTGGTGCAAACTTCTTATTGCGGTACTGCTGGATGCATCCGGCAAGCCCGTACGCGTTATGGGCAAGATCACCAACATTGATCTGCAAAAGCGGGAGGCTGCAATGCTGCTGCAGAAGGCGCAGCAGGATTCTTTGACCAACCTGTATAACAATGAAACCACAAAGCTTCTGGTTGGCCGTTATCTCGCGGCGGAGGGTGCGGAAGGCACCCACGGGCTGATTTTGCTGGATATCGACAACTTCAAATCCATCAACGATACGCGCGGGCATCTTTCCGGCGACGCCATACTGGCCGCCGTGGCGGAGAAGCTGCGCGCGCTGTTCCGCTCGACCGATATTCTCGGGCGCATCGGCGGCGACGAGTTCATGATCTTCTTAAAGAATGTCAGCGACAGGGTGCAGCTCATAGCACAGGCGCAAAACATCCTCGACGCGTTCCGCGGCAGTGAGGCCTTAGCCGGCGTGACCTGCTCGCTGGGGGCGGCTCTCTACGAAGAGGATGGCAGGACGGTGGACGAACTGTTTGAAAACGCGGATACCGCGCTGTACCGCTCCAAGAAGGCAGGGAAAAACCGCTGCTGCATTTACGACGCGGTGATCGATGTAAGAACAGCCGGGTGTCCGGACGAAGAATAATAAGAGTGTTTCCATATGTCTAAAAAGTGGTTGAAGCGGGCTTTCCTGATCATACTCCTTTGCCTGCTCCTGTTTTGGGCGGCCTCGTGCGCCCGGTGTGAAATTCTCACGCTGCTGCACAGGCAGGAGTTTAAGGATGCGTATAAAGACCATACAATGTTGAGGGAACAAAACCACTGGAAGGTCCCGGACTATTCTCCGACATATGCAAGGGTTTATTATGTTGATGAAGCTGGCGGGGTTATACTGGGATTCGGCAGGCAGGATGACCACTGGGTTTTCGCAAAATGGGAGGAGACCGTATGGTCGAAAACCGGAAGCGCGTCTGAAATTATGTGGCCCTATATCCGGTAAAAAGATGCGGAGCGGACAGGGGATTCCCTTTCCGCTCCGTTTTCGTTTTACGCAGTGCCTATGTGTTACTCCACGTGGAATTGCTTTTTGAGCCGGGCAATGTTTTCCACGCTCAGCTTGTTGTGGGTATCCCGCATGACGTAGCAGACGTTCATCGTCACGGTCGCAAGGTGCTCTAAGATTTCCATGCGGAAGCAGGCTTCCTCTAAAGTGCTGCCCCAGGTAAGCGGGCCGTGGTTGGAAAGCAGCACCGCCTTATGGCTCTTGCAGTAGGGCGCAATGGAATCGGGCACCTCCTCGGTGCTCGGCAAGGCGAAAGGCGCAAGCGGCACGGGGCCGAGGCCGACGATGGCTTCCGTGAGCAGCGGGGTATCGAGTGCGATGCCCGCCGCCGCAAAGGAGGACGCAACGGGAGGGTGGACATGCACCACCGCCATGACGGCGGGATTTTCACGGTATACGCGCAGGTGCATTTTAACCTCGCTCGAAGGCGGGAGGGCGCCCTGGGAAACGATGCTGTCGTCAAGCGTCATTTCCACAAGCATCTCGGGCGTCAGGCAACCCTTGGATACCCCGGTGGGCGTGCAGAGGATGGCATTGTCCGAAAGCTTGACGGAAAGGTTTCCGTCGTTCGCCGCAGCATACCCCCGGTCATAGAGGCGCTTGCCATAAGAAACGATTTGTGCGGCGGCTTCCGCTCTTGTGGGATAGTTCATATAAAGCCTCCAGAATACGTTATTATAATGCTTGCTGCCGTTGTATGGCGCATTACCATATCTTTTACCCGTTTCATACTACCACCGAACGCGTACAAAGACAATGCGGCTTTACAAACACTTCGAGGTGCGATATGCTCACCTCAATACAACAGCATGTATCAAGAATCGATCACAAAAGGGAGAAAGTATGATGCGCTATATTGACCTTCGGAGCGATACCGTCACCCAACCCACAGAGGCCATGCGCGAAGCCATGGCAAACGCACCCGTAGGGGACGACGTATACGGGGACGATCCAACGGTAAACGAACTCGAACGGCTCGCCGCAGAGGTGTTAGGGAAAGAGGCAGCCTTGTTTGTGCCCAGCGGCACCATGGGCAACCAGCTTTGCATCATGGCGCAGACGAAGCGCGGGGATGAAGTGATTGTAAGCGATGAGTCGCACATCTTTGTGCATGAAGTGGGCGCCGCCGCCGTGCTTTCCGCGGTAACGCTGCGGCAGGTGCAGTTTGAAGACGGCATCTTCAGCGCAGCAAAGATGGAGCGCGCCATCCGGGAAGAGGATATTCACGAGCCGCCCACAACGCTCCTCTGCATGGAAAACGCGCTCTCCAACGGCCGCGTAGTGCCACTTTCCGTTATGGAAGAGGTCTACACGATGGCAAAACGGCATAACCTCAGGGTACATCTGGATGGCGCACGGCTGTTTAACGCAGCGGTCGCCCTGGGGGTTGACGCAACGGCGCTCACACAATATACGGATACGGTTTCGTGCTGCCTCTCAAAGGGATTGTGCGCGCCGGTCGGCTCCGTGATTGCGGGGGATGCGGCGTTTATTGTAAGGGCGCGTAAGTGCCGCAAGTTGTTGGGCGGCGGTATGCGCCAGGCGGGGATTTTGGCGGCCGCGGGCATACTCGCGCTGACGCAAATGACCAAACGCCTGCACATCGACCATGAGAATGCAAAATATCTGGCGGTACAACTAAAAAAGATACCGGGTATAACGGTGGATGTGGACGCTGTGGACATCAATATGGTATTCTTCCATGTAGAGAGGGAAGAGAGCGTACTCGAAGCCGTACAGGCGAAGCTGCTTGAGAGCGGCATCAAGATCAATGGCGCTTGGGATGGGAATTTCCGCTTTGTCACCTCTAATGATATCTCCCGCGCGGATATCAATACCGCCATCGCGGCACTCTCCCGCGCAATCGGCTAGAGCAATTTTTATAAATCCGGCCGGCCGGTCCTTTGCCGGAAAAACACAATCAAACAGGAGGTTCGTATGGATAACAAGCATTATGTGTCTTGGACGCTGATGGAAGCGTTTCTCATCGATGCCTTCAAGGGGTATGGCGTACCGGAAGAGGATGCGAAGACCGTTGTGGACGTGCTGCTTGAAAGCGACCGGCGCGGCATCGAAAGCCACGGCTGCAACCGCTTCAAGCCCATCTATATCGACCGGATTGTGGACGGCATTCAAAACCCCGTCACCCATTTTGAAGTCCTCCGGGAAACGCCCACCACCGCGGTTGTGGACGGCCATCATGGCATGGGGCAGGTCATCGGCGTAAAGGCCATGCAGATGGCCATCGACAAAGCAAAGCAGTACGGCATGGGCATGGTTGCCGTGCGCAATTCCACCCATTACGGCATTGCGGGCTACTATGCCACTATGGCAACGGAGGCGGGTATGATCGGCATCACGGGCACAAACGCGCGCCCGTCCATCGCACCCACCTTCGGCGTGGAGAACATGCTCGGCACCAATCCGCTGACCATCGGCTTGCCCACGGACGAAGCATTCCCGTTTGTTCTGGACTGCGCCACCTCCATCACCCAGCGCGGAAAGATTGAATACTATGCGCGTACGGGGAAGGAAACGCCCCCGGGCCTTGTCATCGGGCATGATGGCGCAACCATGACGGACAGCGCAGAGATTTTAAAGGGACTCACCAGCGGCAAGGCGGCGCTTACCCCGTTGGGCGGCATCGGCGAGGAGCTTGGCGGCTATAAGGGATACGGGTATGCGACCGTGGTGGAGATCTTATCCGCAGCGCTCCAGCAGGGGAGCTATTTGAAGATGCTCATGGGCATCGGTGAGCATGGGGAGAAGATACCGTATGCACTCGGGCACTTCTTCATCGCCATCGATACCGAAGCGTTCATGGGGCTTGACGCATTCAAAAAGACGGCGGGGGATATCCTCAGGTCTTTGCGCGCCTCCGAAAAAGCGCCGGGTGAGGGGCACATCTATACCGCGGGTGAAAAGGAATACCTCGTATGGCAGGAACGCAGGGAGAAAGGCGTGCCTCTCGGTGAGGCCGTGCAAAAAGAAATCCTTGCCGTGCGCGACCGGCTCAAGCTCCCATATACCTTCCCGTTCGAAAGCTGAGTAGAAGAACAAAGCAAAATCCCCCGAAGCTGTCTTCGGGGGATTTTTTGCTGCCGGGCGACGCCCGGTATTCTTTTAGGCATCCGGTTTTGCAGAAAATCCGGTGGTGCAGGGATAGTCAAGGGCTTATTTCGTGTAGTTGCAATAGAAGTAAGCCGCCGCCTGGAAGCACTGACGGACGCGCTGGCTGCTGAACGTACCGGATTCAGTAGCGCCCGTATAGATGACTGAGGAACCTGTGATCAGGTTGTAGCCCTCTTCGTCCGGCGCGGTTTCCACATCCAGCTCCAGCACAAGCCCGTCCGTAAAATCGTCAAATACGTTTTCCGAGGAAAGTTCCACATCCATGTACCGGTTGATGATTTCTTCGGGCACGGCGAAATATTCAGGCCGTTTTGTGCCGTCTACAAGGGTCTTCCATGCAATGACCTTATTGGTTGCCTTGTCGATGACGATGATCATGGTGTTCGGGCCAGGTTCCGCAGCGTCCCAGCCGGTATTGCTGGATTTTGTATAGTTGAGCGCTTTGGATGTTTTGATTTTGAGCGCCACAACCTCTGTGCCGTCGTCCTCCTTGCCTTCCGCCGCATACAGCACCGTGCCAAGCGCCTTTTCGTCTACCGTATATCCGGTGCTGATGGCGGTATAGGCCGCGGGGTATACCGTGCTGAGCTCCTCATTGTCCGCCTGGTTGGTATCCGCGGCGTAAGCGTATACGTTTTGCGCATAGTAGGCGGCGGTCTGTACGGCATAAAGCACTGCCTTACAGGTGATGGTAGCTCCGGAGAGCGCGTCGGCTTCCATTGCCGGAGTGGCGATGGCGTTGTTGTACGCGGCGTCCAGATACTCCTGCGTAATTTGTTCCGCAAAGCCCGCGCTCTGCTTGTAATTTGCAATATTTGTCACGCGCTGAATCGCGCCGTCTTTTGAAATCGCCACCTGTACCGTCATGGATGGATTTTCTTCCATATGATAGCCATAGTAGCCTTCGGCTGTGATGGAAACGCCATCCTCTTCCATGACGGCGCTGAGCACCTTGCCGTAATCCTGAAAGCGCACAAAATTTTCGTCAATCGGGTCTCCCGCAGGGATCGCCGGTGTCGGGGCAGGGGTAGAAACAGGAGTGGCGGCAGCCGCGGGCGCTGCGGGCGCGGCGCAGCCTGCGGCCGCCATCCCCAGAGACAGCAGTATGGCGATGAAAACGGTCAATTTCTTTTTCATATTTCTCCTTTGAACAGGGCCGGGGGCCTGATAGTTTAGAAAGCCCAGGCAAAGCGCCTGGGCTTGGAGTTGCTGCGCAACAACGGTTGCGTTATTTCTCCCAAATGATCCAGTTGTCCGGGAATTCTTTGTCGGTAACGCCGGATTCAACCGTTTCGTCCAGCGTGCCGATGACTACGGCATTAACAAATTTCATGTTTTCGTTGCTGTAGGACTGATGAGTGCTGCCGGAATAGTACTGGGTGCCTTCCAGATACTTCGCCGTATCCAGACCGACGTCGCCATCGTTGAAGCCGTTGACGCCTGGCAGCGCGGGGGACATAAACATGTGGGTACCGTATCCAAGCGCGATAGCGGCCGTGTTGAGATAGCCAGTGACGATACCGGCATCATAGTACCCGCGGTCGGGCTGGTAGGGGGCGTTTTCGTCCGTGCGCGCATCGGGGCGGAGCAGACGCTCGCCAAAGACCAGAACGGTCACGGTGCCTTCGGAGGTGGCAACGCCGTATTTATCGCCAATAATGGCAAGCTGCTCGGCAGGATCGGTGACGGCGACCATGTACCAATCCGATTTTCCGCCGGAGGTCACGGCCAGCGATGCCATATGGAGCATTGCTTTGAGGTCTTCTTCCGTGGGAGCGCCGTCCTTGGTCGTGATAAAACCACCGGGATTATTGTCGGCGGGTTTCGCGTTCTGGATCGTTCTCCAGGTGCCTTCCTCCTCAAACCACTTTACAAACTTGGAGGCGTCATACACGCTTGCCTGCGCCAGGTCGGCTTCCAGACCCGCGATTTTGCTGTTGGCGGCTTCAATATCCGTCTGCAGGGAAGATACCTGGCTCTTTGCGTCGGTCAATTCGGTTTGCAATGTTGCTGCGGCAGGTCCTGCGCTGCATGCCGTTAAGAGCAGGGAGAGAACCAGGGTGAGAACCAACGCCAAAGTTACGACTCTTGTTTTTTTCACGATAAGCTCCTTTTACCTGTTGAATTGTGAATGATATAACTTTATCATTTCGTTGAGACTATAACAAGAATTAATGGTAGTGTCAATACAAGAATGTCAGAATTGTGATACAATACAGAAAATGGCCCTAAATATCGTTATTTGTTGGGATGGAGTATGAAACTGAGAAGAAGTACATATATTTTCCTCTTATGGGCAATTGTGTTTTGCCTCTTTGTGACCGCATGCGCACAGCCGGAAATCAGGCAGATACCGGCGCCTGTTGCCTCTTCGGAGCCTGTGGCGGATGCAGAAAAACTGACCTCCAAATCCAAAATGACGGGGGAGTTCTTTGCCACATGGTCCCAGTTGCGCCTGTATGACGACTTCTCAAAGGCGGACAATGTGCTCCGGTTTGAACGGGTCTGGCAGGAGCTCAAGGACATGCTTTCTGAAATTGAACAGGCGGTTTCCGTCTCCGTGGAGACTTCGGACGTTGCGCGCTTCAATGCGCTTGCTTATGGAGAAAAGATGGAAATCTCCCCCCATACCGCGGCGATCCTTCTTGCCGCCAAGGAGGGATATGAAAAAAGCGGCGGGATGTTTAACCCGGCCGCATATCCTTTAGTAGATCTTTGGGGGTTCACGCCAAGGTTTACAAGCGCCGCATATGCGCCGCTTTACGCATATGACCGGGAGCGGGATGCACAGGGGCTTCCGCTGCCGGAGGAACGGTATATCGATGCGTTTACAAAGCTTGCGGATTTTGACGGCATCCTGCTCTCCTGGGATGCGGAAACAGGCTATACGCTGCAAAAAATGGTCCCGCCCGTTACGGTGGACGGCATCGCCTATGAGGCGGAAATTGACCTGGGCGGCATCGCCAAGGGCTATGCCGTGGATGTTGTGATGGAGCTGCTTGCCCGGAATGGTTACGAGTACGGCCTCTTTTCCTGCGGGAGCAGCAGCATGGGGCTGATGAAGAGCGCCTCGCCCAAGTCCGTCGAAAACGGGACGCAGCGATACGAGGTGCACATCCGGCATCCCCGCAGCGATAACAGGAACGACGCCTATCTGAGCGTCGCGCAAAAGGACGCGCGCCTTTCTACCAGCGGTGATTACGACAACAGTTATCTGCTGGGGGATGTGCGCTACGCCCACATTATCAACCCTGTGACAGGGTACCCGATGAATACGGCGCACGTGGAGGACGGGCAGAAAGGGATTGCGACCGCTACCGTGCTGGGAGAGAACGCGACCGTTTGCGAGGTGCTTTCTACGGCGTTGTGCGCGATGGAACCCAAACAGGCTATCCGCTTTATCAACGAACAGCTCAGGGCGTATTCCGTGGCGCTCGTGCTTTATGATACGAATTCTCCAACATTTGAGTTTGTGACCAATATGCTGCCGGAAAGCTACCGCCTGCAGGACGAAGCGTTCTTGTCCGCGAACAGTTTGGATGGGGACGGGAACATCGTGTACGAAGGACGGTTATTTGAATAAGAATAAAAGTGGCCCGGGCCTCTAAAATCCATTATTGGAAAGAGGCCGGGCCAGTTCTTGCGCCATGAGGCTTAATTTGTTTGCAGCCATTTCTGCTGCGCGGCGTTCCAGCGCGCATAGAGCATGCGGGCGATCCAGGCGGAGGGGATCAGCCTTCCGAGCACACTCAAGGTGCGGTTGACCACACCGGGGATGTAGAGGCGCTTTTTCCGGAGCGCGCGTGAAAGCGTGTTGCGCGCAACGAGGCTCAACTCGTTGGTGGTCGCTCGGCCCCAGAAGCCCTGCGCTTCAATGCCGGAGAGCGCCTCCTGCGTGGTGGGAAGGCCGCCGGGGCAGAGGGCAAGCACATATACGTTTTCCGCTGCGAGCTCATGGCCGAGCGCCATGGAGAAATCCAGCAGGAAACGCTTGGAGGCGGCATAGGTCGCCTTGAGTGGGATGGGGTAAAGGGACGCAAGGCTTGATACATTGATGATGTGGAACGCGCCTTCCGCCCGGCGCTTGAGCGCGGCATGGGTGACGCGCATGGTTGCCTCAATGTTGAGCCGGACGATGTTGATGAGCGTCTCGCTCTCGCGGGAAAGAAACGCGCCCTCATAATCAATGCCTGCGATGTTCAACAGCAGGTTCAAGCGGATATTCTCCCGGTCAAGGCGCAAAAACAATGCTTCCGCTTCTGCCGCGTTGGTCAGGTCGCATGCGTGTGTAAACACATCGACGCCGTATTGCCTCCCGATGCCGCGGGCAAGGTCCAATAGAGGCCGCTCCCTAAGATCGGTCAGAAATACGTCATAGCCGCGCCTTGCGCACTCCGCCGCCATTGTGCGGCCAAGGCCGCCCGCGGCACCTGTAATCAAAGCGATCATGCTGCATCCTCCTTTTGGAACCGAACGCCGCAAAGCTGCTCGCTGATTAGAAACATCCGGTCGATATGGCGGGGATCATCGGCGTAGGGGGAATGGGGCGCGGACGCGCAGTTGTAATAATACAGCCCTTCGGGTGCGGGCATATGGCTGCACACATAGGCAAATGTCTGGGCAGGTACCTCGGGGGAGACGCCATGGCGCTTTCTTAATGACCATACAAAGCGCACCAGGCCGCCGGTTTCCTTGCTGCCGATTTCCGTGTTCACAAGGCCCGGGTCGATCACATACATCCTGATGCCTGTTGCAGACATCCTTTGGTTGAAGCCTTGTGTGAACAGCATGGCGCAGAGCTTTGACTGCTTGTAGGCAGCAAGCGGGTTGTACTGCTTTTGCAGCATCAGATCGTCCCAATGGACGCGCATGTTTTTGTGCGAGCCGCTGCCCGTCCATAGCACGCGTCCTTTTGCAGCACTGAGCTGAGGCAGCAGGCAGTGGGTGAGCAATACGCCCGAAAGGAAGTTGAGCGCAAGCTGCTGCTCATAGCCTTCCGCGGAGGTGGTATAGTAGCTCCGCACACAACCGGCGTTGAGGATCAGCGCATCGATGCCTGCAATACCTTTCTGCGTGAGCTGCGCGGTTACTTCATTTGCGGCAGCGTGTACCTCTGATTGGCTGGTCAAATCATGGCAAAGGAAAGTGACGTCAGCACTCGGCAGCAGGGCGCGGATGGAAGCTTCCGCCTGCGCGCACCGTTCGCTGCGGTGGCCGATGCCGATGACGCGCCATTGCTGCTCCAGCAGTGCTTTTGTAATGGCAAATCCGATTCCGGACGTTGCACCCGTGATGATGGCTGTTCTCATGGTTGTACCTCCTTGAGCTGCTCGCATGCCGCTTCGGGCAGGTAGAGCGTAATATTTATTTCATACGGCTGCGGAAATATTCCGAAAAACTCATCTGGAAAGGGCGTTTCCGTAATGTTCAGCGTGCCGTCTGTCATTGTAACGGAAACGACCCGGTCAAATGCAGGGGGGCGTGGGAGCCACGCGTTCACATAAACTTCCGCGCGGTACTGTTCTGTCGCGGGCACGGCGGTCACCTTTGCCGCGTGAAGCGTTAGCGCTATGTGCTCTACATTTTCTACGGGATAGCTTTGCGTCTGTGCATAGGGGCGGATTTGCCCTATCCCCAAAATGATGCCGAGGATGACGGCAATGCCGGCGAGCCCGGTGATCATCAAAATGATCAGCGTTTTTTGTGTAGGTTTCATGATGCGTTCTCCTTCCGTTTCGTGCGCATCAGCCGCTCTGCCACATGCGGGAGGCGTACGATGCTGTTGCGCCAGAGTGCCGTGCAGCCATTTAGGCCAAGGAGCCCGCCGCTTACAAACAGTAGTGCAAGGAATGCGCCAAGCAGCGCATAAAGAATGTAGCCTTTTGCAGCCACGATCACGCCGTATAGGACTGCGGCGGCGCCTACCGCAATCAGGCCAAACGCTGTTGCAAACAGCGGAATGAGCACACACAGCGCCGCAAGGTACAGGCAGGCCATCATCAGCCCGCCCAGGAGCTGATAGCGGGCGATGGCGCCGAGCATATGCAGTACGCTTTTGACGCCGTTTGCGCGTTGCGCGCGCTCCACCGCGCGGTCGGCCGTAAACATGCGGCCAAGCTGGGTCGGGTCGCCAAGGGCTGCTGCAATGGCGGCGTCGGTTTTGCCCGCAAGCCTTCCCGCTTCAAAATGCTCCCGGTAATCCGAAAGGATATCCTCTTTCTGTTCCGCGCTCATAGACCTGAGCGATTTTTTCAGTAAAGCAAGAAATTCATTCATACGCCGTGTCCTCCGTCAGTTCCTGCACACTGTGGGTAAATGCAATCCAATCTTTTCTCAATGCCGCTTCCGCGTCCCGGCCCGCCTGTGTCAGGCGGTAGTATTTACGGGGCGGTCCGCCGGACGCATCGGAAAGATAGGTTTCGCACAATCCGTCTGCTTTGAGTTTGCGCAGCAGCGGGTAAAGCGTTCCCTCCGCAATTTCGATGCTGGCGGATATTTTTTCCGCCAGCTCATAGCCGTAATAGTCCCGGTTCCGTAAGAGCGACAATACACAAAGATCCAGCACGCCCTTTTTAAACTGCGCGTTCATGACTCACCTCGAATTCGATATCGTTCACTACTAAACATTATTCACTACTGAAATTAAAATAACACCCTCTGCATCAAAATGCAAGAGAGAATTTTTATAAACTGAATTAAGGAAGCAATCTAAGAAACTGTTGTTTTTAATGGGGACGGGGTTCCGGTAAGAGGATAGCCCCTTACAATTCCGATCGTTATGGCTGTATGGTATTTAAGAATTGAAGGGCTTCTTCCACGATGCGGTCTGAAAGCTTCCAGTAAATATCGCTGTGGCCTGCAGGCAATTCGACAACTTTACCGGAATCGAGCGTTTGTGTCATCCGTCTGCGTTCCTGTACAGCCCATTGATAGTATTCTCCAAGTTGATCCGGCGGTGCGGCCTGTATCATCAACACCGGCAGCTCCTTTGGAAAACCCACATCCAGCAGAGCGGTCATGTTGCTTTCAATGGTCTGAAACTCATTTTCGAGTGTGGTGTTGGCGTAATTCCAACTGGTAACGGCCGCAATCGTGCGAGCGTCCTCCTTGGAATAAGTATCTGCCGGTGCGCCGCTCACCAAAAGCGGATGAAACCAAAGCGCTGCCCGCAAAATGCCCGTTTGCCGCAATATGGGAAGAATCCCCACACTGGGCATGCTCAAATTGTCCTTTTTCGCTTGGATCAGTGATCTTGGCAGGGTGGTGTCCAATGCAATGATAGCACGCAGCTCATCAGGATAGGATTGCGCGTATTGTAATGCGTAGATACCGGACATAGAGTGCGGAACCAGCACATAGGGCGGGGCTATGCCTGCTTTATGAAGACCTTCGCGGATTTCCTCCACCACATTTTCAGCGGTACGGGGCGCATCGGTAGAGTCGCTCCATCCGTATCCGAAGTATTCCACCACAGAAACACGTCCATGCTTAGAAAGCTTTGACCATAGAGGTTTGTACTCTAGCACTGGCACAGCTACCCCGCCGCCGCTAAGCAGCACATAAGTAATATCGCCCTCTCCTTGGGTGTAGATATGCATCTTGTGGCCATCTACCTCCACAAGTGAACCAGGTGCGGGCATTCGCTGCTTTTCCAAAGGCGTCAGGATTGCTTGAATGGCAGACAGGCACCCGAACAATAGGATGATGGCTCCCAAGAAATATGCGCTTCCCCGGGCCAGCCGCTTTTTCCAAATGGACGGTTTTTGTTCCTTCTCCATGCGCAATTTCCTCCGATCCGGTTCGTGTACCCAGTGTATCGTAAGCACCTTAGGGGCGACCATCGATCTGGCTTACAGTTTGAAAGAAACCCTTACACTGTTGTCACTTTCCGGCTGATTGCAATCGCTCTCCGATGCACGGGGGAAGAAATGCATATGAGATTACTTATGCTGTTGCGCAACCAAAGGAGACTATATTATCTTTCCATATAGGAGAGCACGACGAGCATCAGGCCGGAGGCGACGGCGATGTGCGCCTCCTCCTCCGTAAAGGAATTGCTGACCGCCATCGGGTTCGATTGGGTGATGGTGGCGTCTGTGAGCGGATATTTGACGCCGCTCGTAGTGACCCCTATGCAGCGCTCTGAAAAAGAAAGCAGCGAAAGCGAGCAGTGTTCTTCCCGCTTGAGCGTGATTGCACCATCCTGCAGCATCAGCACCCGGTCATGATCACCGATGAGTTCCGCCCGCATGCCGGAAATAGTTGCAAAGGCGAGCGTTTGCAGGTTTGCAAGCGTATGATCCAGCCGCCCGCCGATGCCGCCGAGGATGCTGCATGAGGGATACCCGTGGGAGAGCGCATAGCGCGCGCACAGCATGGTGTCCGTATCATCCTTCTCTACCGGCACGCGCTCTAAGATTGCTTCTGGCGGCACAATGCCGGAAAGCGAATCGAGATCGCCGATCACAAGGGAAGGCGTGATCCCTGCCTCCAGGGCGTGCCGGTATCCGCCGTCCGCACAGAGGATGAAATCGCCTTCCTGCGGGGTGTAAAGCGCCCGGAGCGGGCGGGTGAGGTATGCCGTGATGATGACGCAGCGCTTTTCCATATGCTGCCTCCTGTGAAAACTGTTCTTATAGGATACTCCATTTTTTTGCGTGACGCCAGCCGCAGGCGCAATTTGCAAAAAACGGATAAGCATCTTTTTGTACCCCGTGATATGATCAATACACCGATCGGGGGGAGACAGCATGGACTACAGAGCGTGCATCCAGAAGAGTGTGGACAACATCGAACAATGCCTGAAAGAGGAGATCACCGTAGAGCGGCTGGCCGCGGAAGCCGGGTTCTCTCCCTTTCATTACTACCGCATCTTTCAGGCATATGTCGGCATGCCGGTGATGGGTTATGTGCGCTACCGCCGCCTTGCGCATGCGGCGGCGGAGCTCGTTGCAGGCAAACGCATTCTGGAGCTTGCTTTAGAGTGGGGCTTTGATACGCACGCCGGGTTTACCCGCGCGTTTATCAAGGTGTTCGGCATGCCGCCGGAACGGTACCGCATGCACGGCTCCGGCCGCGTCCCTGCGCCTGTGAATCTAAAACAATTATGTGACTATCAATTAACGGGAGGAATTGTCATGGAACCGAAATTTGTAACGCGTCCCGCGTTTTATGTGGCGGGATACCATCTGCGCACAACCTCCGTAAACGGCGAGAATAACAGGGCGATCCCCGCGTTCTGGCAGGAGTATCTAAAGCACAATGCCGATACCTTGCACAGCGCGGTGACGCCCGTCAGCCACAGCGAATATGGTCTGTGCATGGAGGCGGATATGGAAACGGGAGAGTTTTCCTATGTGATCGGGTTAGAGGTAAAGGATCCTGCCGCTGTGCCGGAGCAATTCCACAAAGCGCTTGTACCTGCGGCGACCTATGCGGTGTTTACGACCCCGCCCGCGGATCAGCAAGGGTTTGTGGCGGCCATCCAGGGCACGTGGGATTTCATTTATGAGCAGTGGTTTCCCGCCTCGGGCTATGAGTATGCGCCCAAATGCGCGGATTACGAGCTTTACGATGAACGCTGCATGGCGGAGACCGGCAAGCAGATCGATATCTATATCCCGGTGGTTAGGAAGGGCTGACGTATAAAATGACGAAAACGTAAAAAATGTGCATCCCCGGTTGTCACACCGGGGATGCACATTTTTACAACAATTGCTGCTGTCCCGCACGGTCCATCAGGTAGCCTTCCATGCCGTCCGCGTCGCTGACGTGCAGCGCGTGGATCTTTAGCCGCTGCATCAGTTCCAGCAAAATCAGCGCGCCGAAGAGTATGATGTCGTGCCGCGCCAGAAGCAGCGGATGTTCCTTTCTTGCTTCACCCATATCCAAGAGCATTTCAAAGAGCGTGCGGACGCTCTTTGGCGTCAGCGTCTGCGCATTGACGCGCAGGCTGTCATAAACGGTGAGCCCAGCTTGCAATGCGCCGAGCGTAGTGATCGTACCGCCCACGCCCGTCCAGCGCGGCTGCTCCATGCCGGAAAGCGTATGTTGTATGGTGCGGTCCAGCCAATCTCTGATGACGGTGGGGTATTCCGCCGGATTGCGGGCGCTGCACAGGTCCTTTGCCCGTACGCAGCCGATGGGAAAGCTGTGTGCAAGGCCCGGGATAATCGCCTGCGCGCTGCCGCCGCCGATGTCGATAAGGCCGCCGCCCAAATGCCCTGTTGCGCCAAGGTAGGCAAGCCGCGCCTCTTCCTCGCCGGAAAGCACGTCCACCGCAAGGCCGCAGCGGGCTTGCAGCCGCTCTAAAAATGCGCCGCGGTTTTTCGCATCCCGTACGGCGCTGGTGGCATAGGCATACACCGCTTTAGCACCCTGTTCCCGGGCAAGGATTAAGAACGTTTCTATTGCAGCGATGGAACGTTCAATCGCGGCGTCCTGCAGGGCGCCGTCCGTGAGAATCCCTTCTGCAAGGCGCGTTGTAATCAGTTGCTTTGGCGCAAAAACCGCCACGCCCTTTTGGGCGGCGGCGGCACAGAAATACCGTATGGAGTTGCTGCCGATATCGATCACGGCGGTCTTAACAGAGATCATTCCGCTGGCGCTTCCCTGTAAAATTTAAAATCATTGGGGCCGACATAGCCTAATTTTTCCCGGGCGTACTGCATCATATACTCATTGGTCTGCACATAGCTGAGCATGCCGCTCAGGCGCTGTTCCTCAAGAAGCATATTCTCGTAAGTTTCGTTGAGCGCTGTCTGCTCGCGCTTGATTTCCGCAAGCTTTGCGTTTTGGGAAAGATAGATGCCGCCTAAAACAATCAGCACTAAAAAACACCCCAGCAGAATATGCTGCGGCCGCAAGGCATTCTGGCGTTTTGCTTTCTTCATAGCGCTCACCCTTGCTTTTGTATATCGAAACAATCGCCCTAAAGTTTAGTGCGGACTGCGCTCAATATGCGGCCTGAAATGAAATTCTTTCCAGTACCGCTATTATAGCACCCTTCGTCTGCCAAGTATAGAGTGGAACAGGCGAAAAAAGAGGGAACTCACACTCCATTGCTCTAAAAAAAAGCCCGAAAAATAGCCGGCCAGGAGGTAGGGGCGTACTGCGCCGCCCGTTGCATAAAGCAGGCCTATGATTAATACCCCGGTTGCGCACAGCACAAACACCCCGTCGCACAGGGTACACATCAGGCGTCCCCGGAAGATGCGGCGGATCAGGCGAAGCGCATCATAACAAAGTCCCGCAATCATGCCTCCATATGCAAGCACAAGGAAGGCGGCGGGCTGCAGCAATGTATTGTTCATCGGAACATGCGGGAAAACAGGCCGCCGCGGCGTTCGGGCGTGGTGGGTTCGTATTCGAGCGCGATGACTTCGCCTTCCACTACCACCTGCCCGTCATCCAGATTCAGCTTGGAAAGGTGCAAACCCTCCCCCTCAATTCGCAAGCCGCCGGCTTCGGTCTGTAAAATAACCTCCTGCTCGTTGAAGCTTTCCACATCGCTTACCCCGGTGATGCTTGTTCTGTTCCGGTTGTCGATATGCACGTTATGGGTGCGCGTACGGGATTTTCCGCTGTCCAGCTCCCGGTAGTCCGGCATATGGTTTCCTCCTTTTAATACGAATCCGCATTGCATGCACTCCCTCAGAGCGGATTTGTAAATACTATTTTTCCTTCATCGGAAAATCCCCGAATTTCCGATATTTCAATAAAAAGCAATATCAAGGCCTGCGGCTTTGACCACCTTTAGCCGTGGACAACCATTTGTCCACCTGTTCATTTGAGAGTCGTATCAACGGGCGTTTGTAAACCCTGTCACAGCACTACTATGCCGGAACCGGCCCGGTTATACGGTGTATTATGTAAATTATTTGTGACATGTGTGTAAACACACCCGTATATGTGGGTCTTTCGAAAATGACGGGGAGGGTGTGCTATTGACAATGCCATACGCATACTCTATGATAATTATAACTGGGAGTATCTATCTAGGCTGATCTTTTTAGCAGTTTCCCTCAGGGCAATACAAGAAGCGCGTTGCCTAAATCCGTGTAGGCTTGGTTTAAGCAGCCGGTTTTTCGGGTATCCTATATTGCATCAGCATCGATTGTCCATGAAAAAATCACATATACGTTTGCCCATGCACAGGGTTATCTTCTGTGCGCAGCGCGCGTTTGCCGTTGTGCAGAGGATCATATAAAATTTTCGTACGTCTATGAAAGGAGCGGTGGAGTTGAATAGAGAAGCTCTACAGACCAAGAGTCTTGCGGATCTCAGGGAGCTTGCGAGGCTTGCCGGAGTGAAGGCAATCACAAAATACCGCAAAAATGAATTGATAGACATGTTGCTGGGGGAAGAACCAGGCCCGGCAGGGGAAGAAGCGCTGCCCGGATTCGCGGCGCAGCTTCCGGATGAAGACGAGCCGCTGGTGCTTCCGGCGGAGGAAGCGGCGTCTCCCAAGCAGGCGGTGCGCCGCAAAAGGGCTGCGGTGCCGGTATCCGCAGAGGGGCCCATGGCCGATTCCCAGTCTCCCGCAGAGCCCGCGGTGCCGGAAGAACCCGTAGCAGCAGCGCCCGCGCCGCAGCAGGCCGCGGCATTTGCGCCGCCCCCGCCGCGCGAAACGGAAGAGTTCCGCAAACCCGCGTATGTTGCGCCGGGATATCAGGCAAAGCCCCAGGGAGAATCCACCTATCAGCCGCGCCGCACGTATAACAACTACCAGCAGCAGAACGACGCTTCCTATCAGCCGCGCCGCCCGTATAACAACTATCAGCAGCAGAACAATTACCAGCCGCGCCGCCCCTACAACAGCGGCTACCAGCAGCAGGGGTCCGGCTATCAGCAGCCTGCCTATCAGCAGCAGCCTGCCTACCAGCAGCCCGCTTACCAGCAGCAGCCTGCCTACCAGGCGCAGCAGCCGCCGCAGCAGGGCTACCAGGCGCCGGGCTTCCAGCCCCCGCCGCCGCAGCCGCCATATGCCCCGGAGCAGGAGGCGGATGCAAACTTCCGCAGGCAGGAAGGGTATTACAACAAGGAATACGGCACCAGCAACCCCGCCGTGCCCGAACTTTTGCAGGGCGGCGATTGCGGGGATGCGGAAGGCGTATTGGAAGTCCTGCCGGACGGCTACGGCTTCCTGCGTTCGGACAATTACCTGCCCGGCAACCGGGACGTGTATGTGTCCATTGCGCAGATCCGCCGTTTCTCATTAAAGACAGGCGACATGGTCACGGGAAAAACCCGGCCCTCCAAGGAAGGCGAGCGCTTTCTGGCGTTATTGTACATCACGGCCATCAACGGCGTTACGCCTGAAGAGATGGGCCCGCGCAGGCCGTTTGAAGAGCTTGTTCCCGTCTATCCCGATGAAAGGCTCACGCTTGAGTATCCGGGGCAGAACAATCTTGCCATCCGCCTGATCGACCTCATTGCCCCCATCGGCAAGGGGCAGCGCGGCATGATCGTCGCCCAGCCCAAGGCCGGTAAAACGACGCTCTTGAAGAACATCGCGAACGGCATTGCAAGGAACCATCCCGATGCGCATCTGATGGTGCTGCTCATCGACGAGCGCCCGGAAGAAGTGACGGATATGCAGAGAAGCATCAAGGGCGAGGTGCTCTATTCCACATTTGACGAGCTGCCCGAGCACCATACCCGCGTTGCGGAAATGGTATTGGAGCGCGCCATGCGCCTTGTGGAAATGGGCAAGGATGTCATCATATTGATGGATAGCCTTACCCGCCTTGCGCGTGCCTACAACCTTTCCATCCCGCCCACGGGAAGAACACTCTCCGGCGGCTTGGATCCCGGCGCGCTCCACAAGCCCAAGCGCTTCTTCGGCGCGGCGCGCAACATTGAAAACGGCGGCAGCCTCACCGTGATCGCAACGGCGCTTGTGGAAACCGGAAGCCGTATGGACGATATCATATTTGAAGAGTTCAAGGGCACGGGCAACATGGAAATCCACCTGGATCGTAAGCTGTCCGAAAAGCGCATCTTCCCGGCGATCGATATTTACAAGTCTGGTACGCGCCGCGAGGAGCTGCTGCTTAGCAAGGCCGAGCTTGAAGGCGTGTTCACCATGCGTCGCGTGCTTTCCGGCGGCAACCCCGCGGACGTGACGGAGCAGTTTATCAACATGCTTGAGAAAACCCGCACCAACGAGGAATTCTTGGGCCGCCTCAAGGAATGGCTGAGCATTTATGAAAAGGATGGCTATACCACGTCCTCCCGCTTCGGCAAGTAGCGCCGTTTACAAAAAAACGATGCGGGGCAAACGGAAAAACCGCTGCCCCGCATTTTCTTTGATCATGCTATTCCCGAATGAAAAGCCGGTGCTTTTTAGTTGGAGGGTGAAGGCGGAAGGAATCCGGCTTTGCTCCTGCCGCTGCTTTCACGATGCGAATTTCATTTTGAAGTGAAATTCGTATGAATTTCAAACAAAAACCATTGCTTTTTCCAGCCGCGCTGTTATATAATACTTAGGCTGACGCATTCTGCGGCGTGACCACAAGAGCGCCGCTGAGATACAATCGGTTACAAAAGGTTGATCCGGAAAGGGTGAATTGACAATGAAGAAGGATATACATCCCGGTTATGGCGAATCCGTCGTCCGTTGCGCTTGCGGCGAAACGTTCACGACAGGCTCCGTTAAGGGCGAGCTCAAGGTGGAAATTTGCTCCAAGTGCCACCCCTTCTATACCGGCAGGCAAAAGCTGGTAGACAGCGGCGGCCGTGTAGACCGTTTCAAGAAGCGTTACGGCATCTAAAACCTGCAGTTTATAAGCTGCAAGGACGCTGTGCTATGGAGCCTTCCGATGAGGAAGGCTTTTTGGCGTAGAAACAACAGCCTTATCATGACAGAGGCGGCGCTCCTGTGTTATAATAATCAGATAGGCGCGCGCGGCATCGTGTGCCTGGACAGGAGAACAACATGAAAAAACAAAACGAACAATCAACGATCTGCACCATCGGCGGGCAGGCGGTGATGGAAGGGGTCATGATGAAAGCCCCCACCGGCATCGCGCTTGCGGTACGCCGTTCGGATGGCAGCATCGCCACGGAATACAACGCGCAGGAAAACAAAGCGAAGAAAGGCACCTTCCTGGGCTGGCCCATCGTGCGCGGGGTAGTGACGTTTGTAGACTCGCTTACAACCGGCATGCGCACCATCACCCGTTCCGCGGAGCTTTATGGCGAAGACTTTGAGGAAGAGCCCTCCAAATTTGAAAAGTGGCTCTCGAAGGTGACAGGGCGGTCGGTAGACAAGATCGTAGTGGATATCGCGGTGATTTTGGCGATTCTGCTTTCGGTCGGCCTGTTCTTCATGCTGCCCACGTTTTTGAGCGGGCTGGTGTTGCGCGGCTATCAGGGCGCCACTATCTGGAAGAGCATCACCGAAGGCGTTGTGCGGCTTTTGATCTTTTTAGGGTATCTGTTTGGTATCAGCAGGATGAAGGAGACAAAGCGCCTGTTCATGTACCACGGCGCGGAGCATAAAACCATCGCCTGCTATGAGCACGGCGCGGAATTGACGCCGGAGAACGCCAAGCAGTACTCCAGGCTCCATCCACGCTGCGGCACAAACTACCTGTTCCTTGTCATGGCGATCAGCATCCTGTTCTTTGCCATGGTGGGCTTTAACGCAAACTTCTGGCTCAGGCTATTTTCCCGCATTTTGTTCCTGCCGGTCGTCGCAGGCATCTCCTATGAGGTGCTGCGCTTTGGCGGAAAATCGGAAAGCCTTCTTGCGCGCATCGTGCGCGCGCCCGGCATGGCGCTGCAGCACATCACCACCGTAGAGCCGGACGAAGGCATGCTTGAAGTAGCGATCACGGCGTTCCAGATCGCTTTGGATCCTGTAGCGTATCAGGAAAAGCAGCGCTTGGGAGCCGAGGCGCAAGAAGCGGCGCAGGCCGGTGAAAGCGCTTCTGAACCCCAGGAAGAACCCGCGGCGGAACAGGCGGAAAAAGATGCGCAGAATGCCGCGGATACGGAGCGTACAGGCCGCACGGTGGGAGAAGCCGGGGCGGTATGAACACGGTTGCACAGGCGCTCCTCTTTGCGCAGCAGGAACTTCTTTCTGTGGCGGAGGAGGAAAGTGCGCAGCAGGCGAGGCTTCTCGTGGCGCATGTGCTTGCATGCCCGCCCCAGGAGCTGTTGTTCAAACGCCAGCAGCGGATGGCGCCGGAACAGGCGCGGCAGCTGCAAACACTTCTTGACCGCCGCAAAGGCGGCGAGCCGCTGCAATACCTGTTGGGCGAGTGGGGCTTTATGGGCCTCGCGTTTCTGGTACAGCCGGGTGTACTCATCCCCCGGCAGGACACGGAAACGCTGTGCGAGCAGGCGCTACAGCTCGCAAAAGCGCGCGGATACAAGACCGCGCTCGATGTGTGCTGCGGCACGGGCTGCATCGGTATTTCCATCGCGAAGCTTGGCGGCCTTGATGTGACGTGTACCGATCTTTCGCCGGAGTGTGTGGCGCTGGCCCGGCAAAATGCCGTTAGAAACGGTGCCGGCATCGCAACGCTGACCGGCAGTTTTTTTGCGCCGGTTACCGGGCGGTTTGATATGATATTGGCCAATCCGCCGTATTTGACGGCGGCGGATATGGAAGCCCTGCAGCGCGAGGTCTCCTTTGAACCGAAGCTTGCGCTTTACGGCGGGGAAGACGGGCTTGCGGCGTACCGCGAGATTGCAGCAGGATATGAAGCGCATCTCAATGAAGGCGGTGCAATGCTGCTTGAAGTCGGCGCGGGGCAGGCGGGTGACGTCAGCGCCCTGTTTGCAGGATGCCGCACAACATGGATTGACGATTACAATGGCGTTGTGCGCGTGGTACAGGTGAAAGCGCAGGGAGGAACGGATGCGTAAGAGAAGGATGCCGAGCCTGAAAAAAGGAAGGGTCTTTCTTGCATCCCTGCTGTGCGCCATGCTTTTGTGCGGCTGCAATAACATCCAGCCCGCGTTTATGGAGGAGCCGGACATATTGGAGGTTCCGCAGGCGGCTGCGGCAACGCCCGTTGTGACAGTTGCGCCGACCCCGGAACCTACATCGCACCCCACGCCAACGCCGGAGCCTGTTTCCGTCTATGCCACCATCGGCGCGGTCGGGGACATTATGATGATGCAGAGCCAGGTGAGCGGCGCGTGGAACAGCAAAACCCAAAGCTATGACTTTGCACCCAGCTTTTTTGCCATGCAGCCGCTGTTTTCCCGCGTCAATCTGCTGTGTGCCAACTTGGAAACCCCGCTTGCCGGGGCCGAGGCCGGATATTCCGGCCCTGCGCCAAGCATCCCCACGCCTTTGCCTGACGGGACGCCTGCGGAACGGGAGTTTCAAACGTTCAACGCGCCGGATTCACTTGCGGCATCGCTGAAAACTGTGGGATTTGACGTCATCACCACTGCCAACAACCACTGCCTGGATCGGGCAAGTGCCGGGCTATCCCGCACCGCGCAGGTGCTGCGGGAGGCGGGGCTTGTGCAGCTTGGGTCCTATCTCTCACAGGAAGATCGGGCAACGCCGCGCGTTGTAGAAGTCAACGGCATCCGAATTGGGCTTCTTGCATGGACGTCCAGCGTAAATAAGCGCGAGGGCATGCTAAGCGCGGAGGAACGCGCCTATGCCGTAGGAAGGTTCCATAAAGAGAAAATGGCGGAAGATATCCGCATACTGCGCGAAGCGGGCGCGGAATTCATCATCGCGTTTCCGCATTGGGATGAGGAGTTTATGGAAACGCCCACAAGCTCCACGAAAAAATGGGCCGCATGGATGCTCGAACAGGGCGTTGACGCGGTGCTGGGTTCCCATCCGCATGTCGTCCAACCGGCCGAGTATGTGACGGTGGAGCGGGACGGCGGCGCATATACGGGGCTTGTGGCCTACTCCATGGGGAACTTTATTTCCAATATGTTCCCCGCGCCCAAGAACTATGGCATGTATGTGGAACTGACGCTCGAAAAAACACCTGCAGGCATTGTCTCTCTAAAAGAAGCGGGCATGCTTCCGCTGCTTTGTATCAAACATAAGGTGGAGGGCCGTACACTCCATGAGGTGCTGCCTGCGCTTAGGGACACTTCCGCCGTCACAGCGTATGGAGCGCTTTCTGCACAGGAACAGGCACAACTGCAGGATGCACGCGCCCATGTGGAGCGCGTGGCGGGAACTGCGGTACCCATGTTGGGATAAAAGTCGATAACAACGCGGCCTTTTCTGGCTGCGAAACAAAAAGGGGAGCCCGATGAAGAACAAGCTCGAGCTGATCAAACAGAGATATGAAAGATTAGGCCTTGCCCTGGCAGAGCCGGACGCCATGGCCGACCAGGCCGCGTGGCGCGCTATGGTCAAGGAGCATGCGGATTTAAGCGATATCGTACAGGAATACGATGCTTACCTTGCCGTGCAGCAGGCGCGCGCGGACTGCCGCGCCATGCTCGAAGACCATCTGGATGCGGAAATGAAGGAAATGGTGCACGCGGAACTGGCGGAGCTGATTGAGCGTGAAGAGAAGTTTTTGGAAAACCTCAAAATCCTGCTGCTGCCCAAGGACCCCAACGACGATAAGGACGTTATCATCGAAGTGCGCGCAGGCACCGGCGGCGATGAAGCGGCACTATTTGGCGCTGACTTATTGCGCATGTACCTGCGCTACGCGGAGCGCAACGGCTACAAGGTGGACTACCTGACCAACAACGTCACCGACATGGGCGGCGTCAAGGAAGTGGTCATCTCGTTAGGCGGCAAGCGCGGGGCCTACAGCCGCCTCAAATACGAAAGCGGCGTGCACCGCGTGCAGCGCGTGCCCGAAACCGAGTCCCAGGGCCGCATCCATACCTCCGCCGCGACCGTCGCCGTATTGCCGGAAGCGGAGGACGTGGAGGTGGACATCAAGGACGGCGATCTTCGCATCGATACCTACCGTTCCTCGGGCGCGGGCGGCCAGCATGTCAACAAAACCGACAGCGCCATCCGCATCACCCATCTGCCGACGGGTCTTGTCGTGGCCTGCCAGGATGAACGTTCCCAACTCAAGAACAAGGAGCAGGCCATGCGCCTGTTAAAGAGCCGCCTTTTGGAAATGTACCAGACCCAGCAGGACAAGGAGCAGGCCAGCGTCCGCAAAAGCATGGTGGGCTCGGGCGACCGCAGCGAGCGCATCCGAACCTACAACTTTCCGCAGGGCCGCGTGACGGACCATCGCATCGGCGTGACGCTCTACAAGCTCGAGCAGTTCCTCGATGGCGATATGGATGAAATGATCGATGCGCTGATCTTAGCCGACCGTGCAGCAAAGCTTGGCAGCGCGGAGGGTGCGGAGTAAATGGAAAAGGTGTGAATGGGGCTCTGCCCCATACCCCGGCAAAAGGCCGTACGGCCCTTTGAAATCCCATCTTGGAGGGTACCATGCAAACAACGCTCATCGACGCGAGGGGAAACCCGGAAGCGGGCACGCAGCTTGGCGGGCAGCTTTTGCGCGCGGGCGGGCTTGTGGCGTTTCCCACGGAAACCGTATACGGCCTTGGCGCAAATGGGCTGGATGCGGACGCCGTACAAAAGATATTTGAGGCAAAGGGCCGGCCGGGAGACAATCCGCTCATTCTACATGTAGCCCGCAGAAACGATGTCAGAAACCTGTGGGATAGCGTCCCCGAAACCGCACGGCGGTTGATGGATGCGTTCTGGCCCGGGCCGCTGACGCTCGTCTACACCAAATCAAACCTTGTGCCGGACGCCGTGACGGCGGGCTTAGACACCGTGGCCATACGCATGCCGGAGCACAGGACGGCGCGCGCTCTCATCAAAGCTGCGGACGTGCCGGTTGCGGCGCCCAGCGCCAACCTTTCCGGCAAGCCCAGCCCGACCACGGTGCAGCATGTGATGGACGATATGTGCGGCAAAATTCCGCTGATCATCGATGGCGGACCTTGTGAATATGGTTTAGAGTCAACAGTTTTAAAAATCGGCTCTCCGTGCGTCATCCTGCGCCCGGGCGCTGTCACGCAGAGCATGATTGAAGCTGTCGCGGGCCCCATCCAGCTCCACAAAAGCCTGCTTGCGCCCCTTGCAAGCGGGGAGGATGCGGCGTCACCCGGCATGAAGTATAAACATTATGCCCCGGATGCGGAGGTCGTTGTCGTCACCGGCAAGCCCGCAAGCATTGCAAAGCGTATTGCGGAGCTGTATGAAAGCTATACATTTTCGGGGAAAAGCTGTGTTATTTTGGCGACAGAGCAAACCCGCCACTTTTATCGCGGAAAAGAGTATGTTATAATAGGCGACAGAGAGCGCCCAAAATCGCTTTGCGAAAGCCTGTTTTCCACACTCAGGCAGCAGGGCGGCAGGGCCGATGTGCTTCTTTGCGAAGGAATTCCCGCGGAAGAAGCGGGCCTTGCGTTTATGAACCGGCTGCTGCGTGCGGCAGGGTTCCATACCGTACAGGCGCAGTAAGCCCATCTTTTCTTCGCTTTTTAAATTGCGCGTATGCGCGAACAATTGCGGCAACCCCGCATGAACAGGAGGATATTTTGAAAACCGTGTTATTCGTCTGCACCGGCAACAGTTGCCGAAGTCCCATGGCCGAAGCCATTATGGGGGAGCTGGTAGACGACCACCCACGATTGTCGGGTACCATTGAAGCGGAATCGGCAGGAACCATGGCGTGCGAGGGCGCGGAAATGACCCCGTATGCGCAGATGGCATTGGAGCAGATGGGCATCCGCCCGGGGCGCCACCGTGCGCAGCAGCTCACGCCGGAGCTTGCGGAAAAAGCCGATTTGATCCTGACAATGGAAGCGCAGCACATCGATGAAGTGGAAGCCTTATGCCCCGAAGCGCGGGACAAGGCGCATACCCTCAGAGGATACGCTGCGGGCGTAGACGGATTTCCGGGAGACGAAGAATACGATATACAGGATCCGTTCCGTGAACCGTTGGATGTATACATTGAGACGGCGGAAGAGATCCGGGACGCTGTGGCGCGTGTGCTGCAGCGGCTTGATAAAGAAGCATAGGGCTGTTTTACGGGGAGTATACTCTAGGAAGAAAAGCCCTTCCGGGAGAAACAGCGGAAAAAGAACACAGGAGACAAATATGAGAATTGGTTTTGGCAGCGATCACGGCGGATATACGCTCAAGGCGAAGCTGATCGCACTCGCGCAGGAACTTGGACACGAAACCGTAGATTTTGGCACCAACACGCCGGACAGCGTGGATTATCCCGATTATGCATCACCGGTTGCCACCGGCGTATCAAAGGGCGAGCTTGACCGCGGCGTGGTACTCTGCAACACCGGCATCGGCGCAAGCATTACCGCAAACAAAGCGAGCGGCGTGCGCTGCGCGCTTTGTTCGGATTCTCTTTCCGCCCGGCTTACCCGGGAACATAATGATACCAATATGCTCGCAATGGGTGCGTGCATGATTGGCGATTCCATGGCGGAGGAAATCTTGCGTGTTTGGCTCACCACACCGTTCTCCGGCGGTGAACGCCATTGCAGGAGACTTGAGAAATTGAAAGAATTTGAGGCTCGCCAGTAATGCTGGCGTAGCCTTTTTCTTATGCTGTTATTCTAATATTTGGGAGGAATACTATGGGTAAGCTGGTCGTGATCGATCATCCGCTGGTACAGCACAAAATTTCTTTGCTTCGTGACAAGCATACAGGCACCAAGGAGTTCCGTGAACTGGTGCAGGAGCTTGCAACACTGATGGCCTATGAGGTCACGCGTGATCTGGAGCTTTGCGATACAGTTGTGGAAACGCCGGTAGCGCTTGCAAACACCAAGGTGCTTGCGGGCAAGAAGCTGGGCATCGTCCCCATTCTCCGCGCGGGCTTGGGAATGGTGGACGGCATGATGAGCCTCATCCCCGCGGCAAAGGTCGGCCATATCGGCCTGTACCGCGATCCGTCTACACTGGCGCCCGTGGATTATTACTGTAAGCTTCCGCCGGATGTTGGCGAACGCGACATCATCATTGTGGACCCGATGCTTGCAACCGGCGGCTCCGCTGTGGAAGCGGTGCGCATCGTCAAGGCGGCAGGCTGCAAGAGCGTGCGTCTGGTGTGCCTGATCGCAGCGCCTGAGGGCATTGCCGCCGTGCAGAAGGTGTATGATGATGTGGATATCTATGTGGCGGCGGTGGACAGCCACCTCAATGACCATGGCTACATCGTTCCCGGCCTTGGCGACGCGGGCGACCGCCTTTTCGGCACCAAGTAAATAGTTAGTTCTGTTTATGCATACGGATGTGGGGAGTTTCCTTGCATCCGTATCGTCTGTTTTAACCAAAATTAAGGGAGGCATATGATGGATAAAGACACTGCTACAGAACAAAATCTATTTCATATTTTAGATTTATTTGAAAAACTTAAAGTATCATATTGGCTAGATGGTGGTTGGGGAGTAGATGTTTTAATTGGAAAACAACAAAGAGAACATAGGGATATAGATATTGACTTTGATGCTAAATTTACAACTGAAGTTATCGAAAAATTAAAAGAGATTGGATATATTACAGAAGTCGATTGGATGCCGTCTAGAATGGAATTAAAACATGAGGAATATGGATATTTAGATATACACCCGTTGAACTTTAATGCTGATGGTTCAATAACGCAAGCAGACCCAGAGGGTGGTGTATATACTTTTCAGAAAGAGTGGTTTACAACAACGGACTACAAAGGACTTCAAATACCATGTATTTCAAAAGAAGCACAACTACTTTTTCACTCTGGATATGAGTTGAAAGAAAAAGACAAATTCGACATTGATAATTTAAATTCAATTACGAGTGATTAGAACATTCACTTTACGAAAACTTATCATTTCTGCGGGGATGCGGCATAGAGAGTACTCTTGAGCTTTTTCGCCTCCCCATCCGAAAGGAATCATACCATGCAGATATTGCCGGTACTCAACATCGTGTTGCCAGTGCTTCTCACACTGGCGTTGGGCGCGTTTGCGCGAAAAAAAAAGGTGATCTCCGCAGAAGGGGCCGTGGCCCTCAAGCAGATCGTCTCCAACTTCACCTTGCCCGCCGTTGTGTTCGGCGCGTTCTACAATGCGAAGTACGATATTTCCATATTTGTGTTTGCACTCGTCATGCTGCTGTGCTGCGGCCTGGGGCTGCTGCTGGGCAGGCTTGCCATGAGGCTTTTTCGCATCCGCCAACCGCTGCTGCCGTTTCTGACGTCCGGGTTTGAAGTGGGCATGATGGGCTATGCGCTCTATACCATGCTCTTTGGCGCGGAGCATCTGACCAATATGGCCATTGCGGACCTCGGGCAGGTCGTGTTTGTGTTCAGCATCTATGTGTCCCTGTTAAACGCGCAGAACGGCATGGGCAGGAAGGAAACCATCCGCGCCATGCTTTCTTCGCCGCCGTTCTGGGGCATTTTCTCCGGCCTGATCATCGGCGTTACGGGATTGGGCGCGGTGATCGCAAACTCGCTCATCGGCCCCACGCTTGATAGCGTGTTAAGCTTTTTGGGTGCGCCCACCGGGTATGCGATTCTCTTTGCCATCGGGTATGAAATTGAAATTTCCCGCAGCAATTTGAAGGAAGCCATCATTGCCGCGGTGATCCGGCTTGTGATTATGGCGGCGCTGTGCCTGCTTGCGCTGACACTGGTCAACCTGTTTATCCCTGTGAGCGTATACCTGAAATTTGCTTTGCTTCTAGTGTTTATCCTGCCTGCGCCCTTCATGCTGCCGATTTTTGCAAAGGACCCGGCGCAATCCGCCTATGCGTCCACCTGCCTGTCGCTGTATACGCTATTGTCCATCGGGCTGTTTGCGGTGCTGACGATGTTTGCGCAGGCGGCGCTTGCGTAGGAGGAAGTGGCACACGGAAAACGTACGGAAATCTATGCGTTCAGAGTATCGGAAAAGAATACGTTGGGGATCTGCCCCCAATCCCCCGCTTAGGGCCATTACGGCCCTAAGCACCCATTTTTTCAGGATATTCTCTACGTTGGGAGGGGATTCCAAGGGACGTGTCCCTTGGATGGGGGACGGGGCAAAGCCCCCGAAAGAGGCTGCCGATTTGAACGCGCGGAAATCCGCACGTTTTTTGCACCGTTTCCCTATGCCTCCGCAACATCCTTTACCATCGGCAGGTAAGGCATCTCTTCATAGCCGAGTGCGCGGTACATGCGGATAGCGCCCTCGTTGGTTTTTGCCACCTCCAGGCGGTAGCGCACAGCGGTATCCATGTATTCCGCTTCTACAAACGCAAAGAGCGCTTTGCCAAAGCCTTTGCCCCGGTGTTTCGGCAGGACGTAAAGCTCTTCGAGCCAGACGACAAGGCCGCCCGCCTCGTTGGAGTGCGTCAGTGCAAGTAGCGCAAAGCCTGCGGGAGCGCCCTCATACTCGAGCATCAGGCCGCGTACATAGGGGCTATGCTCCATGCAGAGCGCAAACGTGCGCAAAAAATGTGACTCCGGTATGGGTTGGCTGACGGCGCCGGAATGGTAAAACGCGGTTGCCATGCTAAGGTACGCGTCGCTGTCCTGCTGCGTAAACTCCCGGATATGCAGCGCTGTTTGGCACATGAGAAGGCCTCCTTTGTGGGGAATTCGTTGGGTTTACATTTTTTCTTTGCTATATAGAATGCCGTGCGAATACGCCGCACGGCATTCTTGCTGTTCCTATGAGTGTATCGTTCCCTACTAAAAAAGGCAAGCGGGGCGCATTAGGAGGAGAGGGAAGCGAGCAGGGAAGCGCGGGTGACGATCCCAAGAAGCCTGCCTTCCTCGTCCGTAACGGCAATGGGGTATTTGGAGCTTGCCATCTGCGGGATCAGCTCGCTGATGTAGGCGTCCGCCTGCACCGAAAATACATCGGGAGAGAGCACGTCGGAAATCGCCAGTCCCTCCTTCTTTGCGCGCACCGCCTCATCGATGGAGAGGATACCTACAAGGCGCAGGCTGGAATCCACCGCATAAGCAGTGGATACGCCGTTTGTGCGCATTTCGCGTATGGCGTAAGTAAGGCCGTCCTTGGGGCGGACAAGGCAGGCGGGCGTATCCATGATATGCCGCGCGCAGAATACCCTTGTCTTATCCACACTGTCAATAAAGCTGCGCACATACTCATCGGCAGGGTTCTGGGACATGTTTTCCGGCGTGTCCACCTGCACCACCTTGCCGTCGCGCATGATGGCGACCGTATCCCCAAGCTTGAACGCTTCGTTGATGTCATGCGTAATGAAGATGACGGTCTTATTGAGCTTGCGCTGGATGGACAACAGCTCAAACTGCATATCCTTGCGCACCAGCGGGTCAAGTGCCGAGAACGGCTCATCCATCAGCAGCACTTCCGGCTCGTTCGCAAGCGCCCGCGCAAGGCCGACGCGCTGCTTCATCCCGCCCGAAAGGCTGTCGATCGGCTGGCGGTCAAGCCCGTTGAGGCCGACCATTTCAATCATATGGTGCGCCTTCTCTTCGCGCTCCGCCCGGGGGACATTCTTGACCTCCAGGCCGTAGGCCACGTTGTCGATCACATTGCGGTGCGTCATCAGCCCAAAGTTCTGAAACACCATGGAAATCTTATCGCGCCGGTAGTTCAAAAGCCCGCGCTTGTCAAGCTTGTCGATATCCGTGCCGTCAAATAAAATTTGTCCGGATGTGGGCCGGTGCAGTCGGTTGAAGCAGCGCACCAGCGTGGATTTGCCGGAGCCGGAAAGGCCGATGATCACAAAGACCTCGCCCCGCCGGATATTGAGGTTGACGTCCCAAAGCGCAACGGTCGCGCCCGTTTTCGCATAGACGTCCCCCTTATCCGCCCCTTCCTGCATCAGCTTTGCGGCTTCCGCCTTGTTTGCGCCATAGAGCTTTGTCACATGGCGCGTCGTGATGATAAACTCCTCTCGTGTATCTATGCTATGGCCGCTGTCCGGAAGGACAACGGCTGCGGATTCGGTTTTTGTTGTCATGGTTGCTACCTCCGTCTTTCTTGCTGCGCGGCGTTCGCCTTGGTAAGCGCGATGCCGCTTTGCGTCAGCCGGTCGATCACAATCGCCATGATGACAACAGAGGTACCCGCGACAAGGCCCCTGCCGATTTCAAGCCGGTTGATGCCGATGAGAACTTCCATGCCAAGGCCGGTAGCACCAATCATGGAGCAGGTCACGACCATTGCCATCGCCATCATGATGGTCTGGTTGACGCCCGTCATAATGGTGGGCAGGGCCTGGGGAATCTGCGCCTTGAACAGTGTCTGCATACGCGTGGAGCCAAAGGCCTTTGCGGCCTCCACCACCTCGCGGTCCACCTGCCGGATGCCGTGGCTTGTCAGCCGGATGACCGGCACAATCGCATAAATCACGGTGGCGATCACAGCGGGCGCTTTGCCCAGGCCAAAGAACAATGCCGCGGGAATCAGGTATACGAACACCGGCATGGTCTGCATAGTATCGAGTATGGGGCGCACGATGTTGTTTGCCCGCTCGCTTCCGGAAAGCAGGATGCCGATGGGGAGGCCTAACAGCAGTGAGATGAGTACGGAAGCAATGATGATGGCGAGCGTTTCATTCATCATGCTCCACAGGCCGAACATCCCGATAACAGACATCATGACGGCATACAGGATGCCGCTTTTGAGCTTCCCGGTGAGACGCCAGCCCGCAACGAAGACGAGCAGCAGCAGCAACCACCACGGAAGCAGGTTGAGCACCGACTGGATGGCGGCGATCATGCCGCTCAGCCCGCTTTTTATCCCAGAGAAGAACGCCCCGTGCCGCACGCTGAACTGCCGGATGGACTCGTCGATCGCTTTTAAATCAATGGGGAGTGAGAACGGAAATTTTGTAAAAAAGTCGCTATCCATACAGGTCCCCCTTTAGGCAATTGCTTTGCGTACAAGGTCCGCCTGTTCGGGCGTAAGCCAGCTTGCAAGAAGCTCGTCATGCTGCCGCAGGAACCATTTTGCCGTTTCTTCCGTAGAGGCGCTGGTCTCCTGCATGTAGGCGAGCGCCTCGGAGGTCAGCGCGCTTGAGGTGCGGTAGTTTTCAAGGAATGCGCAGAATTCGGCGTTGCCCTTGAAAAACGCGTTGCTTGTGCCGATGGTGACCTTTACGGAAGGGAACGCCGTTTCCCCCGCAAGGTAGGTATCCGGGTTATAAGGGGCATCATCAAGCAATACAAAATCGTATTTGCCCAAAAGCCAGGTGGGCTCCCAATAATAGCCCGCAATTGCTTCCCCCTTGTCATACGCCGAAGTAAACGCCGCATCCATCGCTGCCTGGGAACCCGGGCGGAAATAGACGAAATTTTCATCCAGCCCATAATACTCATACTTGTTGAACATGATGGTATCCACCTCCCAGCCGGGGATTGCGCCGTACAGGCGTCCCTTGCCGGGTTGCTCGTCGTCCACAAATACGTCCTTATAGTTCTTTAAATCGGCAACGATCTTCAAATCCGGTGCCATGGGCGCAATGCCACGCGCCGCATCGCCTTCAATCACATATCTTGGCACATAGATGCCCTGGATGTTGTCGTCAAAATTGACGCCAAGCTCGGTCAGCTTTCCGGCTGCAAGGTCGGCGTCATAGGACTCGATATTGTCCGTCCATACTTCCATATGGACGTCCACTTCACCCTTAATTAGGCCTTCATGCAATATGGGCGTCGTCCCGGGGACCTCCGTCCAATCGCTATACCCAAACGCCGCCTTTGCAATGGTGCCGGCGACCGCGTTGTGGAAACGCCCGCTGTCCCAGCCTGCGTCCGCAAACCGGATGGTCTTTGTTGTCGAGGTGCATCCCATCACCATGACGGCGCACAAGACCAGAATAAAAGCGCCGATGAGAATCTTCTTCATACGTCAATTCTCCTTTCGAAAATATAACAAACAACTCTATTATAAAATAAAGTTGTTACTTAAGTCAAACCGGCATCCCCACTTATTACAGTAATTTTGTGTAAAATAACACATAAAAAGTGCGAAAATGGCGAATGTCTAGCAAGAAAAGTACGGATATATAGGAGAAATCAGGGTATCCGGCAGAATGGGCGAGGATGCAAAAAATGCCCGCAGGTCAAGGCCTGCGGGCGTTTTTTTACTAGAAACCGGTCATTGTACGGGGTACAGGAACTCCTTGACGCGCTCCAGGCAGCACTCGTCCCCGATAAAGTAGATCACATCCTCCGCCTGAAAGGAGCTGTACGGGCCGGGAGAGAGGATGAGCGTCTGCCCCCGCCTTATGGCGATGATGGTGGCGGAGGTGTTGTGCCAGAAGTTCAAATCCGACGCCGTCTTTCCAAGATGCGGCGTTTCTCCGCTCACCACAAGCTCAAACGGAACAAACGGGTTGAGGGAATGGAACCGCTCAGTTTTATCGATCAGCGCGCCGATCTGCTCCTTGAGCGTTTCAAGCTCCTGGTGTTGTCGCTCCACGCTCTTGAAAAGGTCCCGGCGGAGTTCGCGCACCGTACCGGTATCCTGATACTGCCGGATAAAGCGCCGCGCGTTTTCCACGGAGGAGATGACAACGCCGCTGCCTTTTGTAGAATCGACAATCCGCATGTCCGAGAGCACGCAGACGGCTCTGCGCGCCGTTTCCGCGGAAACACCGTACTGGCTCGCCAAACTTGAACGGGCGTAGATTTTTTCGCCCTGCTTGTAATGCCCGCTTGCGATTTTCGCCGCGATATCCGCGGCAATCTGCTGGTAACGCGGGCTTGTAACCTTTACATCCTTCTCCATGGCGTCTCAACTTGGCTTTCTGTGGCGCTACATTTCAAGAGAGCCAGCCGTACGCGGGAAGGGCAGCACATCGCGGATGTTGCCCATGCCGGTCAAATACATGACAAGCCGCTCAAAGCCAAGCCCAAAGCCCGCGTGGTACACGCCGCCGTAGCACCGGAGCTCCAGGTACCAGCCGTAGGGCTCCATATCCATCTTCAGCTCTTCGATCCGCTGTGTCAGGACGTCCATACGCTCCTCGCGCTGGCTGCCGCCGATGATCTCGCCGACGCCGGGGACCAACAGGTCCATTGCGGCAACGGTCTTGCCATCATCATTCTGGCGCATATAGAAAGCCTTGATTTCCTTGGGATAATCCGTGACAAATACCGGGCGCTTATAAACCTGCTCGGTCAGGTACCGCTCATGCTCGGTCTGGAGGTCGCAGCCCCAGCTGACGGGGTACTGGAACTCCGCGCCGCTTTCTTCAAGCAGCTTGACGGCCTCGGTATAGGTCACATGCGCAAACTCGTTGTTGAGGACGTTATCGAGCCGCTCTAAAAGCCCCTTGTCGATAAAGCTGTTGAAAAACGCCATTTCCTCCGGGCATTTTTCAAGGACGTCCTTTAACACATATTTGACCATCGCCTCTGCGGTTTCCATGTTGCCCGCAAGGTCGCAGAACGCCATCTCCGGCTCAATCATCCAGAACTCCGCCGCGTGGCGGGCGGTGTAGGAGTTTTCCGCCCGGAAGGTGGGGCCAAACGTGTAAATATCGCCAAACGCAAGGGCATAGGCTTCGCCGTAGAGCTGTCCGCTTACGGTGAGGTTTACGCTCTGGCCAAAGAAATCCTGTGAAAAGTCGATCTGCTTCTCCTCGTTGCGCGGCAGGTCGTTTAAATCCATAGTCGTCACGCGGAACATTTCGCCCGCGCCCTCACAGTCACTGCCGGTGAGGATCGGGGTGTGCACATACACAAACCCATGCTGCTGGAAGAACGCGTGCACGGCGGCAGCAGCCACGGAACGCACGCGGAACACCGCCTGGAACGTGTTGGTGCGCGCGCGCAGATGCTGCATGGTGCGCAGGTACTCCAGGCTGTGCCGTTTTTTCTGCAGCGGATATTCCGGCGGGCACTCGCCAAGCACTGTGAGGGCGCTTGCCTGTATTTCAAAGGGCTGTGGGGCGTCGGGCGTCAATACAAGCATGCCTTCCGCCTTCACGGCGCAGCCTGTAGAGAGCGCGCGGCCAAGCTCGCGCTCATCGCGCGGGAACACCACCTGCACGGGCTTGAAGCTGCTGCCGTCCACCAGCTCAACAAAACCTGCGGTCTTACCTTCGCGCACGGTGCGCGCCCAGCCGTAGACGGTGATTGGTCCGGCGTATGCTGCGGGGTCGCTGTGGAGTGATTTTAGTTTGTGCTTCATGGATGTTGCTTCCTCCATAGAACTGCATTTGTATTTTACGCGAAGGGGCGGCGGTACCGGCCGCATCCCCGCTCCATTGTCATTTAAAAGTATACCACAGCCATGTCCGGGTAGACAGGGGGCAACGCCAAAAGTAGGAAAACACGCGGCAAAAGTGGGGGTCTGTCCGCAGTATCCGGCGCATAGCATATATATGGAGGTGACGCGGATGAAACCATATATGCCCATGCTGCTGCTGCGTACGCGCCATGCGTATGCCGCGGTGGAGCTTAACGGCAGGCTGATGGGGGAGGCCTCGCCCGAAGGCCATCTTGTGCTGCCTCTTTCCAACGATACGGAATATTACATCGGCGTATATCCGCTGCAGGATACGGCGCGCAGCCTTTACCCGGTCGTGCGCAAGCTGCGCTTCGAAAAAGGCGCGCCGCTTCCCGTGCAGAGCGCGGATGTGGAGCTTTACGCCTGGCCGGACAGCATCTTTGAGGCCGTGCTTTCTCCGGGCGAGCTTCCGGTACAGCCCGCGGTTGTGTTCCCCTATACGGCGGATCAGATTTCCTTGCCGGATGGCTGTGTCGCAACGCTCTATTATGAAAACGGTCTGAAATTCGCCGTAGAGGACGGCATTCGCATTCTTTACGGCACAACGCTATTGGAAGGGCGCGCGGGCAGCGTGCGCCGCGGCGGCAACGGCAACCTGTATGTGGTGGCGGGTGAGGCGAATCTGCCCGATGGCGACCTCCCCGCGGGCTATGGCGGCATGCTGCTGATTCTGGATGAGGAGTACCGGGAGAAGCTGCGCATTTGTGGCGACGCCGTCGGCATGCAAAAAGAGCAGGCGGTAAGCTTTACGCGCCTTGGTACGCTGTTGCAGCACGAACGTAAGGAGATTTACCGGCTGGTGGACGGCGACTATCAGAAGGATGCGTCAAGCATCGGCTTTTTTACGCACACGCCGACTGTACCCGCTGCGGGCAGGCAGCTCATCCGCGCGTTCTGTGAGGCTGTGATGCTCAAAACATGGGAAGAGGCGATGGGCTATTTATCGGAAGGATTGCAGGAAGGGCTTTCACCCGATACCATGCAGCAGTTCTTCGGCGCGTTCACAGGGGTACGGCTGCCGTTTTCCCGGCAGGAAAAATCCATCGGCCTGACATATGAAAAAAGGGACGGCATTATTCCGGTGCGTATATTCTCGTTTGCGTTTGACGGGGATAAAATCGATAACATTACGGAGGATTGAGCGCTCCGGCCTCTTTCGAGTGGGCCGCGTTTTACGAAAAATACAGCGCCGCCCGCTTCATGGACGGCACTTTTCGCGCGTGCCACTTTCTTTGTTGGTATAATTCTCACAAACGGTTCACACGCTTGACGATATATTGTGCGGGGAACGTGTTATACTAAAGAAAACGTGTGAGGAGGTTTTCCATGTATTTTCCGATCGGCATCGGCGGATATGACAGTACCATATTGCTGGTCTTGGGCGCGATGGTGCTGGCTTTTCTTGCGCAGGCGGGCGTACAGCGGACCTTCCGCAAATATGCCGAAGTGACGGCGAGCGTAAACAAGCCTGCCTTCCATATCGCGCAGGAGCTGCTGCGTAGAGAGGGCAGCCTTGTACGGGTGACGCCTGTCGGCGGGCAGCTGACAGACCATTACAATCCCAAGACGAATATCGTCGGCCTGAGCGAGACCGTTTATGATGAGCGCTCCGTCGCCGCAATCGCCGTTGCGGCGCATGAAATCGGCCATGTAATGCAGTATGAGCAGGGATATGTCCCTATCCGTGTGCGCAACGCGATCCTGCCGGTCGCGAACTTCGGCTCGCAGGCAGCACCTTGGATTGTGATCGCCGGGCTTTTATTCAGCAACTATAGGCTTGCGCTGCTGGGCGTGATTCTGTTTGGGGCCATGCTGCTCTTCCAGGTCGTAACGCTGCCGGTGGAGTTTAACGCGTCGAGCCGCGCCATTGAAATGCTCTCTTCCGGCGGATACTTAAGCTATGAAGAGGTGCCGCAGGCCAAAAAGGTGCTGCGCGCCGCGGCGTTCACCTATGTGGTGGCGGCGCTTATGAGCCTTGCAAACTTCATCCGGCTGCTTTCTATTGCAAACCGCAGCCGCCGTCGTTAACGGCTAAGCGTTCCTTGTCCGATCTTCCATGCCGCCGCGTCCGCTCCACGGCCCGTGACGGCATATTTTTTTTTGTAAATGCAGCATGTATGGGCTATAATGATAGCATCAGAAATTTGCTGTATAGTAAGAGGTCGCAGCCATGAGCCAGGAAAACGCCTATGTGCTCTTTACGGATACGGGTGCGGATATGCCATGGGGCAGTTTAAAGCAGCAGCAGATAGAGCTTGCGCATCTGCACTACAAAATGGACGATACCGCCTATACCTATGATCTTGGACGGGAAACGGATCTTTCCGCCTTCTATTTTGCCATGCGCAACGGCACAGAGGTCACCACCATACCGGTGCTGCCGGAGGCGTTTTCTACCCTGTGGGAACCGCACCTGATCGCGGGACGGGATATCCTGATGCTTACCCTGTCCCGGGAGTTGAGCCGTACGTTTGTTGCGGCGCAGCATGCGCGCGAAGACCTTATTGCGCGCTACCCGCTCAGACGCATTGTCATTGTGGATACGCTCTGCTCGGCCATAGCGCAGGGGATGCTCACGTTTGAGGCCGCGTTCATGCGGCGCGAGGGCAGGAGTATCGACGAAGTCGCAAAATGGGTGGTGGAAAACCGCCGCTATGTCAATGCGCTGCTGCTTCCGCAGGATACCCGGTGGCTGCGCGCGGGCGGTTTTTATGAGGGCGGCGCAATCGGCGAGCTGATGGGCCGCCGCGTGATTTTGCGTATGGACGGCAGCGGCTTGCTGGAGCCCGAAGCAAAAGCGCGCAATGAGGAAGAGGCCATAGCAACGCTCGTTGCGGGCGTGGAGCGGCTGGGCTATGCGCTCAATAAGCAGGTGGTGGGCGTCACGCATGCGGATGCGCCCGAGCTTGCGGAGCAGGTGAGCGGGCTTTTGCTCGAGGCGGGCTGCGCGGACGTCATGGTACTGCCCATAGGCCCTATATGCGGCGCTTACACCGGGCCGGGCGCTGTCGGCGTTGCGTTCTTTGGCAGCAGCAGGCAGTGACGCCGCAAAAACAACAACATATTGTAAGGGAGGTTCTGCCGATGGATCAGAACTTTGTGATTACGACCGAATCCAATTCCGAGCTCCCGTTTGCATGGGAAGACCGTACCGGTGTGGGCGTACTGCGTATGCCGTACACGATCAACGGCGTGGAGCTGACGTATGATCTCGGGCGGGAGACCGACATCCCTGCGTTCTATCAGAAAATGCGAGACGGCGCAAGCGTGATTACCGCGCAGCGCAATCCAAACGAAATCATAGAATATTTTGAATCCTATTTACAGCAGGGCAAGGATATCCTGCATATCGCATTTTCTTCCGCACTTTCGGGCACATTTCATAATGAGATCATTGCAGCAAGAGAGCTTCTGGAAAAATATCCGGACAGGCGCATCGAGCTTGTGGATACGCTTGCAATTTCAGCGCCGCTGGCGCTGCTGGTGGAAGAAGCCACCCGCATGCGGGTGGCGGGCCGCACGCTCGACGAAATCAAGGCGTGGGTGGAAGAGAACAAGCAGCGCGCCTGCGCGATCTTTACAGTTGACAATCTTGAATATCTCAGGCGCGGGGGCCGTGTGAGCGGCGCTGCCGCCTTCTTTGGCACGGTACTTGAAATCAAGCCCGTGTTGTATGAAAGCCCGGAAGGGCAGCTTGTACCGCTGGAAAAGATCAAGGGGCGCAAGCGCGCGCTTCGGTTCCTGGTGGAACGCTGCGCCGCCACCATTGACCGCCCGGAGGAGCAGGAGATCGTTGTCTGCCAGGCGGACTGTATGGACGAAGCGCTCGTACTGCAGGAAATGCTTCGCCAGGCGGTTCCTGTAAAAGAGGTGCGCATCCATCCGGTCGGCCCTGTCATCGGCTGCCACTGCGGGCCGGGTACGCTTGCGGTGTGCTATTTTGGCAGGAGCCGTGCGGCGCTCAAGGAGAAAGAGTAATCCTTTTAAAAGCTCTATCCTGTTTTAAGCAACCCATACCGATTATGCAAAAGAAAACCGAAGGAATTGTTGTATGAAGATAGCTTTTTTCGGCGCGGCGCGCACGGTCACCGGTTCCTGCCATATGCTCGCCTGGGAGGGCGGCAAGATTCTCATTGACTGCGGCATGCGCCAGGGCGCGGACGCAAAGGGGATTTATGGGGAGGATGCGTTTCCGTTTGATCCTAGGGAGATCAGCGCGGTTGTTTTGACGCACGCGCACATTGACCACAGCGGATTGCTGCCATTGCTCGTCAAACGCGGATTTTCCGGCCCCATCATCTGTACGGAAGCGACGGCGCAGCTTTGCACCATCATGCTGCCGGACAGCGCGCATATCCAGATGCAGGAGGCCGAATGGCAGACAAGGAAGAATCTGCGCGCGGGCAAGCCTGCCGTGGAGCCGATGTATGATATTGACGACGCGCAGGCGGCGCTCAAGCTTTACCGCGGTATTTCCTATGATGAGGCGGTGCAGCTTTTTCCTGGCGTAAAGCTGCGCTTAAAGAATATCGGGCATCTGCTTGGTTCCGCCGCCGCGGAATTGTGGGTGACGGAAGGGCAGAAGACCAATAAGGTGGTGTTCTCCGGCGACATCGGCCGTGGGGACAGGCCCATACTCGAAGACCCGGAACCCATAGATACCGCGGATTTTGTGGTCATGGAGGGCACCTACGGCACCCGCGACCATGAGGTGAGCACGGAAGACGCCAAGGAGGCAGAGCTTGTGGAGGCGTTCCGCGCGGCGCTCGCGCGCGGCGGCAATATCGTGATCCCGTCGTTTGCCGTAGGGCGGACGCAGGAGCTTCTATACTACATCAAGCGCATCCTGTTAAAGGGACTGCTGCCCGCGCTTAAAGAGGTGCCGGTGTATATCGACAGCCCTCTCGGTATTGAAGCGACAAAGATTTATGAACGCAGCGCCGCGGGCTATTATGACGAGGAAGCCAGGGAGATGGCAAAGACAGGCTCGCCATTCGATTTCCCCACGCTGCGCGTGGCGCAGACGGCGGAGGAATCCAAGCTTATCAACGATGAGAAGGGCAGCAAGATCATTATCTCGTCTTCCGGCATGGCGGACGCGGGGCGTATCCGCCACCATCTCAAGCACAACCTCTACCGTGCGGACAGCACGGTGCTGTTTGTCGGTTACCAGGCGGCGGGCACTTTGGGGCGGTTGCTGGTGGACGGCGCGAAAAGGGTCAAGCTGTTTGGGGAGGAAGTGCGCGTCAACGCAAGCATCGTACAGATCGAAGGCTTCTCCGGCCATGCCGGAAAATCGGAACTGATCGCGTGGCTAAGCAGCATGTCCCCGAAACCCCAGGAGATCTTCCTGATCCATGGCGAAGAAGAGACACTGCTTTCCTTCCAGGGCGTGCTGCAATCCAAGGGCTTTACCGCGGTGGTGCCGCATTTGGGAGAGTTGTATGAGCTTGCGCGCGCAGGAGAACCCGCTGCCGCTGCCGTTACCATGCAGCCGGAGGCCGTGGACATCAAGGGCAGGGCATATGGCTACAAGCTGCAGGACCAACTTGCGGCGTTGAAATCCCTGGTGGACCGCAGCCTCATCCGGCGTTCTCCGGATATGCCGCTCAAGCTGAGCATCCTCGAGGCGGATATCCGTTCCCTGACGGAAAAATGGGATGGGTTGATTTAACGCAAATAAAAAAGGCGGCGTATGCCGCCTTTGTGATGAGAGACGTTGGGTGCTCGCACCTAAACCCGGACCAAGGGCCGAAGTCCACCGAATCCCAGCATGCAAGCGTCTTATTTTAGGGCGTTTGGAAAATGGGATTCCAAAGGGATGTATCCCTTTGGTGGGTGCAGGGGTAAACCCCCACAGAAAACCTTTGTAAATTTGAAACGGCGTTTGCCGCTTTCTCAAGAAGGAGGAACCCATGCAAGAGTCCATGCAGTCTATCCGCGCCGCCATATTGATTTTGAGCGATAAAAGCTTCCGCGGCGAGCGGGAGGACAAAAGCGGCCCCGCGCTCGAGCAGTTGTTAAAAGACCATGCAAAAGTGGTTTCCACAACAATCCTGCCCGATGAAAAGGAAGAGATCATGGATTACCTCCGCAATGTCTGCGATGCGGGGGAGGCGGATGTGATCCTCACCAGCGGCGGCACGGGCTTTGCCCCGCGGGACGTTACGCCGGAGGCAACGATGCAGGTGGTGGAACGTGCCGTTCCCGGCATCCCCGAGGCGATGCGCGCCTACAGCATGCAAAAGACCAACCGCGCCATGCTTTCCCGCGCTGCGGCGGGCATCCGCGGACAGACGCTGATTGTCAATCTGCCCGGCAGCCCCAAAGCGGTAATGGAATGCATGGAAGTTGTATTGCCGGTGCTGGCGCACGCCGTGCAGACGCTGCGCGGTGATACCTATGAGTGTGCGCGCCCGGTAGGGCAGTAAAGAAATTTAGCGCAGCAACAGTAAGTCTTTCGCCGGAAGGCAGACGGTGATGATGCTGCCGGGAGGGAGGCCTTTTGCCTCCGCTTTTGGCAGCTCCATGCGGATGCGGGAAAAATCCGTATCCCCTGCCGCGTGTTCGGGCTGCAGGGTAAGGATCGCACCGAACACATCGTCTACAACGCGCAGAATACGGCAGGGGAGCAGGTTCTCCCCGCCGTTTTTTTGTGCGACAAAGTGTGCGCGGATGCCCACATACCGGATCTCGGGAGGAATATCGCCCGCAACGCGCAGTTGTGCGCCCCAGTCGAGCGCGTAGAGGCCGCCGTCCCGCTGTTCCACGCGGGAATAGTTTTTGCAGCCCGAAAGCAGAGCCGCGGAAAGAGTCTCCGGGTGTTCAAATAACCCGCGTACGGAGCGCATGCCCTCGCTCCTGCCATTGTCGATGAGGCAGACAGACCGGCACAGCCGGTACACCTCGTCCCGGCTGTGGGAGACAAACAGCGTGGTGCCCGGGAAGGACTCTAAGGTGGTTTGCAGCTCCTGTTCGAGCTGCCAGCGCAGATAGCTGTCGAGCGCCGAGAACGGCTCATCCAGCATCAACAACTGCGGTTCGCTGGCGAAGATACGTGCGAGCGCCACGCGCTGCTGCTGCCCGCCGGACAACTGGTGCGGGAGCTTTTCTTCCATGCCGGTGAGGTAAAAGCTCCTGATCTTTTCATCTACCTTCTCCTCGCGCATGGCCTTTGCGGCATGGTGGATGCCCGAAGCGATGTTCTGCCGCACCGTCATATGCGGGAACAGCGCATAGCTCTGGAACAGATAACCTACGCGCCGCTGCTGCGGCGGCAGGTCGATACGGGCCTTGGAGTCGAACAGCACACGGCCGTCAAGCACAATACGCCCCTCATCCGGCTTTTCAATGCCCGCGATGCATTTGAGCGTCATGCTTTTGCCGCAGCCCGAAGCGCCTAAAAGCGCGAAGATTTCGTTCTCCGCGGTAAAGGAAACATCAAGGTGAAAGCTGCCCAGCCGCTTTTTTATACTGACTTCCAGCATACTACACCGTCCGTTTCCGGGCGCGCTGCTGGTAGCCCGTCCAATAGTTCATCAAAAGCAGGGTCAGAAGCGAGATTGCCATAATGATCGCCACCCAGAGGTAGGCCTTTTCCCGGTTGTTGCCTTGTACCGCGGAATAAATGGCAAGCGACATGGTCTGGGTCTTGCCGGGGATATTGCCCGCAAGCATGGCCGTTGCGCCAAACTCCCCCAGCGCCCGCGCAAAGGCAAGTACCGTGCCAGCCGCGATGCCGGGCCAGCAGGAGGGGAGAATGATGCTCCAGAAAATCTTAGATTCCTGGATGCCCAGCGTGCGTGCGGCATAGATGAGCGTCTGGTCCATCTGCTCAAACGCGCCGCGCGCCGTGCGGTACATCAGCGGAAAGGCGACGACGGCGGAGGCGATGACGGCCCCCTCCCAGGTGAACACGACGGAAAGCGCCAGCTTTTCAAGCGTCTGCCCCAGCAGCCCGTTTTTTCCGAACAGCAGCAGCAGGAAAAAGCCGACCACGGTGGGCGGCAGCACCATCGGCAGCGTAAAGATACCGTCGAGCAGCCCTTGCAGGCGCTTAAGCTTTACGACCTTCCACGCGGCGAACAGCCCGAGGAAAAATGTGAATACCGTGGCGGCCAGGGATACCTTCATGGAGATGTACAGCGGGGAGAGGTCCATTCCTTCATCCTCCGTAGAAAATGATCATCACTTGATGGGTATTTAGAGTTCGTATCAAATGGAATTGCCCAACAGAATACACTGTTGGGCATAAGCATATCATGTATTTCCGGTTTGCAAAAGCCTGTCAGGCGGTTGCTTAGCCCTGGTAAATGGTGAACCCTGCGGCCTCGAAAGCTGCGGCGGATTCAGCGCCGGAGAGGTAATCTAGGAATGCCTTGGCTTCTTCGGGGTGCGCCGCGTTCTTGAGCACTGCCGCGGGGTACACAACGGGCTTATGGCTGCCCTCGGGCGCTTCGGCTACGATCTTGACGAGATCGGTCGTGGCGGCGTCCGTTGCGTACACAACGCCGCAATCCACATCGCCGGATTCTACCCAGGCGAGAACGTTGCGCACGTTGGTGCCGAAGTTTGCTTTTTTCTGGACGGCATCCCAGGTGCCAAGCGTGGTGTAGATTTCCTCGGTGTACTGGCCGACGGGCACGGAAGCTTCGCCGATGGCGATCATCTTCACTTTGTCGGTGGTGGCGTCTTCAAAGCTCGTAATCTCCTTATCGCTGTTGACGGGAACGATCATCACGACCTTGTTGATGAGCATGTTCTTGATGGTCTCATCCACAGTCAGTTGCTTTTCTTTAAGGGCAGTCATCTGCTTCTGCGCCGCGGAGAAGAAGATGTCGGCGGGTGCGCCTTCTTCAATCTGCGTCTGCAGGGTGCCGGAAGAATCGAAGTTGAAGATGATCTTCACATTGGGCGCTACGGCCGTATAGCCGTTGGCAATTTCCGTGAGCACATCCGTCAGGCTCGCCGCGGCGGAAACATAGAGTTCAACCGGCTCGGGCGTGGGCTCGGGCGTCGGTTCCGGGGTGGCGGTGGGAGCAACGGTGGCTTCCGGTACGGGGGTTGCCGCGGGCGCGGGCGCCGCGCATGCGGACACGGCCAACAGAAGTGCGAGCAGCACAGCAAACAGGGCGGTACGTTTCATGGGAAATCCTCCTTTAATGGTAAAGTGATATAGCGTTTGTAAGTACGCTTTACGCGTCGTGCGGGTAGGGGCTCCTGCCCAAAAAACAGATGGGATAATGGCAGACCTCGCAGTTTAGGCAGAGGCCGCCTTCGCCAACATCGCGCATGTCGCTTTCCACAATGCGTTCTCCGGCGAAGATGCGGGGCAGGAAGATGTCAAGGCTTGTGGTCTTTGCGTGTATCGCGGCGCTGGGGATGCCGATGAGCGGCACATCGCCAAGGTAGGCAATGGTCAGCATGTTGCCGGGCTGCATGGGCATGCCCTGCCGTACAAGGGCGGCGCCGCTCTGCCGTATGGCGGTTGGGGTCAGGTCGTCTGGGTCAACGCTCATGCCGCCGGTGAACAGCACAAGCTCCGCACCCTGCGACAAATAGGCGGAAAGCGCTTCCATAATCGGCGGAAGCTCATCCGGACACTTCGTGACGCCTAAAATTTCCGCGCCGTAGGGACATAGCTTCTTGCGCAGCACGGGTTCAAACGCATCCTGCCGCCGCCCATAAAAGATCTCACCACCCGTGATGATGATGCCGACCTTGAGCGGACGGTAGGGCTTGACTGTGAACAGGGGCGCATGCGCCTCCGCAATCCGCACGGCTTCCTCCACATGCGCCCTTTTTGTGACAAGCGGAACGATGCGGATGCCGGCAAGCTGCATATTGCGCTTTACCGGCATGCGGTCCGGCAGGCTTGCGATGGTATAATCCGGCACGCGGTTGATACAAAGCAGACCCCTCGTGTTAACGCGCAGCAGGCCGTCCGTGTCTGCCTGCAGGACGTACTTGCCCTGGGACGGTCCTGTATACGAACTATTGGGGCCTGCGGCAAGCTTGGTGACAAGGAACGCAGCTTCCTCTTCGTGCACTTCATCGGCTTCCGGGTCCCACACAAAGACATGCTCTTTGCCGATATTGAGAAGTGTTTCCACATCGTCTTTACGAAGAACATGCCCTCTTTTGAAGAGGGCGCTCTGCTTGCCGTCTGTGATGGCGGTGATATCATGGCAAAGGGCTTGCCCCAGCGCATCCTCTGTACGGAGTTTTTTCATTTACAAAACCTCATAGGCATACTGATGTACTCTGTTTATGGTATCATTATTCTTTTGCGCGGACAACGATCTGGATTCGTTATTACCGAATAAAATTTCGATAATGACGAATATACGATTTGCGGCATAGAAAAGCCGCCCCTCTTTTCGGGCGGCGGCCGGTTCAGACATTGCAGGTTACGATTGATAAAAAGGCTGTGTGCGCGCGCGGGCAAGTCCTTGCGCCCGCTCTGTAATGTAGGCCGCAAGCTCCAGCTTGCTTTCCCAGTTGGGGGGAAAGTCATTACCCATGACGCCTAAGATGCTGCCGCAGATGGCGCCGGTAGAGTCGCTGTCCCCATCGTGGTTGACAGCCATGGTAAGCGCACGGGCAAACGAGCGGGCCTTGAGCGCACAGTAAAGGCCGATGGAAAGCGCCTCTTCCGCCGTCCACCCTAAACCCAGCATCCGGATGGCATGCTCGGACGCGGTGCCGGATTCCGCAAGCTCGCACGCCTTTGACAGTGCGGCGGCGGTTTCCTCATGGCCGGGATAGCGCCGGAGCAAGCGCTGCACTTCGGAGCAGGCTTCCAAAAGCGAGGCGCTGTTGAGCAAAAACGCGATCATCGCGGCAAACGCGCCCGCTGCAAGGTAGCCTGTCGGGTGCCCGTGGGTGATGGCTGCGGCCTCCGCCGCAATGCGGAACGCATAGGAGGGGTCGTTATGCAAAAACAGGCCGATAGGCGATACGCGCATGACCCCGCCGCAGCCCTTGGAGTTATTGACAGGCTCGGCCATCGTGCCCATAGTGCCGCCGCGCAGCGCGTTCAAGCAGGTGACGCCTGGCGCGCGCCGCACAAAAAGAGCCTGCTGCTGCAGGATGCTGCCGTTCTGCTCGTGCGCCTGCAGGTCCAGCACTTCCGGATGGGCCGTATTTCCCGTCTGGGTATAGAGCCACCGCAAATAGGAAGGATACAGCCCCGAAAGATAGGGGGTGGACAGCGTGTGCGCCCAAACAAGACCGTCGAGCGTGAACAGCGTCATCTGGGTATCGTCGGAGATCACGGCTTTTTGAGATTTGCTTTCAAGCTGCAGTTCCGTAATGCCCATCGGGCCAAACCAGCTTTGGATCTGCCCCATGTCCATAAACTCCACGGTATAGCCAAGCGCGTCGCCCATTGCGCCGCCCATCAGGCAAGCAACAAAGCGCTCCTTCATCGTTTCAATCCTCACCTCTGCAGTATGTAAAATTATTACATCATACTATGTTCAATATAGCATTCCTGCGCGTTTCCTTCAATAGCGCACTTATGAACGTGAGATAAGATTTCTACAGGAAAAGCGTGATATTTTATGGACAGGCATGAAAAATGCCCGGCAAACTACCGGGCATTAAAAAAAAGAGACGGATCGGGCTTGCGTTTTAGCTGCCGGACTTGTTGTCCATGCCGCCGCCGGGGGTATGTAGGGGCGTGGTATCAAGATTGTTCCAAGTGTTGGAGTTGCCCATACCGCCCATGCCGCCGGAGCCGCCGGAACTTCCGGAGGAGGCCTGCTGTGCATAGGTACTCTTCATCTGGTTCACCTTATCCTGCTGTGCAGGGGAGACGGGATAGTAGCCGCGCTTGCTCATATCGTTGAAGACGTCGAATTGGATGCTGTGCTCATCGTTGAGGATATCCAGCATCACCTTGCGTACCTGCGGGTTGGCGCACTCGTTGGAGTACGAGTTGAACATCCCGGTTATATGCTTCTGCGCTTCGAGCGCATCGTGAAGGACTTCCTTTTCGCTAAAGCAGTTGCTTCCGCTGTTGTTGCTCATGGTCTTATTCCTCCTTAGAGTTGGCTGTAGAGCTTGTTGAAGTGTTCCTGATGCTTCTGCGCGATGCCCTGGAGCTTACGCTTGATTTCCTGGTCCGTTGCTGTTTCCGCAAGGTTGTTGTACTTTTTTACCAACAATTCTTCAAAACTCAACAGATCGCCCAACGCGGAAAGTTCTTTCTCCGTCAAATTGCTCATGACCAGATAGACCTCCTTTTGAAGTTTGTCCATAGTATTTGAGATTTGACTGCACTCTATGCGGATTGTGTTTAGCCAACAAAGTCCACATTGACAAACGATTTCCATGCAGATATAGTATTATTGAGAACAAATATCAATTAGGAATTTTTATTATGAGAAATGAACGGCATACCATCCAGCGCGATCTGGTGTTGCAGGCGGTGCGGGCGTGCGACGGACACTGTACGGCGGAAGAATTGTATCTTTCCATTTCGCCGGAGCATCCGCATATCAGCCGTGCGACGATCTATAGAAACCTCAACCTTCTGGTGAAATCCGGTATCCTCTCCCGCGTGAGCGTACCGAACGCGCCCGAACGGTATGAGGTCAAGAGCCCCGCGCATTATCATTTCCAATGCTTGCGCTGCGGCGATGTTGCGGATGTGGATATGCCGTATTTGCCTGAGCTTGCGCGGCAGATACGCAACACGAGGGGATGCCTTGTGCAGGCCCATTCCATCGTATTTCACGGAATTTGCCCCAAATGCCTTAAGGAAGCGGGCGAAGAAATAAAATAAAGGAGGGGGTTTTTTATGTCTGAGAAGAAGTTGACCAATGCGGTAGGCGCACCGGTACCCAACCACGACCATTCCCTTACCGCGGGTTCACGGGGCCCGATGATGCTCCAGGACGTATGGTTCCTTGAAAAGCTTGCGCATTTTGACAGGGAAGTCATCCCTGAGCGCCGCATGCATGCAAAAGGAAGCGGCGCGTTTGGCGATTTCACGGTGACAAACGACATTACGCGTTATACAAAAGCAAAGCTGTTCTCCGAAGTCGGGAAAAAGACGCCGCTGTTTGTGCGTTTTTCCACCGTTGCGGGCGAGCGCGGCGCTGCGGACGCGGAGCGCGATATCCGCGGCTTTGCCATCAAGTTCTATACCGAGGAAGGCAATTGGGATCTTGCGGGCAACAATACGCCGGTGTTCTTTATCCGCGATCCGCGCCAGTTCCCGGACCTCAACCACGCCGTCAAGCGTGATCCGAAGACCAACATGCGCTCCGCGCAGAACAACTGGGATTTCTGGACGCTGTTGCCCGAGGCGCTGCACCAGGTCACCATTGTCATGTCCGACCGCGGCATCCCATATAGCTACCGGCATATGCACGGCTTCGGCTCGCATACCTATAGCATGATCAATGCGGACAATCAGCGCGTTTGGGTCAAGTTCCACCTCAAGACCCAGCAGGGCATCAAGAACATCACCGACGCGGAGGCGGAAGAGTGGGTCGGCCGCGACCGCGAGAGCCACCAGCGCGATCTGTTTGAGGCCATTGAGCGCGGCGAATTCCCCCGCTGGACGTTCTGCATTCAGGTGATGACGGAAGAGCAGGCCAACGTGCACAGGGAAACCCCCTTTGATATCACCAAAGTCTGGAGCCAGAAGGAGTATCCGCTCATAGAGGTAGGCGTGCTGGAGCTCAACCGCAATCCGGAAAACTATTTTGCGGATGTGGAGCAGGCCGCCTTCAACCCCGCGCACATCATTCCCGGCATCGGGCTTTCGCCCGACAAGCTGCTGCAGGGCCGCCTGTTCTCCTATGGCGATGCGCAGCGCTACCGCCTGGGCGTCAACCACGATCAGATTCCCGTCAACGCGCCCAAGTGTCCCGTGCACAGCTACCACAGGGACGGCATGATGCGCGTGGACGGCAACTATGGCGCAACGACGGGCTACTACCCCAACAGCATGGGCGAGTGGGAAGGGCAGCCGCAGCATCAGGAACCGGCGCTGCCGCTTTCGGGTGCGATGGAGCATTATGACCCGAAGGATGACCCGACGGATGATGTGTTCCGCCAGCCCGGCGACCTTTACCGCCTGATGACGGAAGAACAGCGCGCGGCGCTCATTGACAACACCGCCCGCAATATAGCGCCCGTGACGGAGAATATCAAGTACCGCCACGCTTCCCACTGCTACCTTGCGGATCAGGAGTATGGCGCGCGCATCGCTGCGGCTCTTGGGATTGATCTTGAAAAGGTCAAGGCGCTTGCAACGCTGCCGCACAAGGAACGGCTTGCAGCCACAAAATAGCCTGCCGTCAAGCGCAATGCAACGGGCGGCTTGGAACAGGAGGATGGGATGAAAGCGGTATTGCTTCGAACTTTGGGGATTCTGGCCCTTGCGCTGGGCGCGATAGGGGTGTTTCTTCCCCTCATGCCGACAACGCCTTTTGTACTCCTCGCCGCAGCGTGCTTTGCCGCAAGCAGCCCGAAGCTGTATGCGTGGCTGCTCAGGAACAAGCGGTTCGGCCCGTTTATTGAGAACTACCGCAGCGGCTGCGGCGTGCCAAAGCGCCGCAAGCGCGAGGCAATTCTGTTCTTATGGGGTACGCTGTGCGTTTCCGCCGCCGTCTTCCGAAAGCCGCTCGTTTGGGGCATCCTGCTGCTGGTGGGCAGCTGCGTCACGCTGCATCTTGTGTTGATGAAGACGGCGGAGGAGCCGCCAAAGGAAGATACGGCAAAGGGGAGCACCCGCATTTAGCGGCGGCTATCGCAACAAATTGGGTTCCACATTCCAATCCGCCTGTACAAGCAGGCGGATTTGGTTTTTTCTCGCGGGTTCCAGTGCATCCACATACTGCAGTAGCGTTTGTACCCAGGGCGCAGGTTCCCAGTCCGGCGTTTCCCGGCAACCGTTGAGATGCCGCAAGAGCAAGGCCACCGCTTCATCGGAAAGCAGGTCAAACACTTCGGGCAATTCCTCTTCCGAAAAACAGAGCGGCACGATCTCCAGCCAGTCCGCAAACGCGCGCACCTCATGCTGAAACAAGGAAAGCTTATCCGAAAGAAAGCGCATCTCCCGTAATTCCCCAATCAATGCGCGCAGCGCTTCGTCCGTCATCGGTTTGCGCTTTTGGTAGCGCATCACGGTCTTTGGTTCCGGCGCAGGGAATGCGGTGAAGATGCCTGCAAGGCCGTCCTCTGTTTTTTGGAGAAGCAGCCGGGAGAAAAGCTCCTGCCGCGCCGTTTCGAAGAAGACGCGCTGCGGGGCGTCCTGATACAATTCTTGCAGCAGGCGCTCTTCCGCCTGCCGCAGCAGCAGGGAAAGCGCTTCTTCCGCGCAACCTTCCAACAGCTGCCACAAGGCCTTGCGGTCTATGGGGCGCAGGTTGAGCGGGCGGATTTCTTTTTTGAGCAGCGCTCGCCCCATGGCGTTGTGGTAAACGGGCGCAAACAGATTGATGACCGCTTCGTCAGGTTCCGGGCAATGGCCGCGCAGCAGCCGGGCAACGGTCTTGGGGTCAAAGGCGGCAAGGAAACGCGTCTCGAACAGCAGTTGTTCAAGATACGCGTTGATATAGAGGATGCCTTCGCCTGTCACCGGAAGGGACAGCGGATAGTCGATCATGCACGGGATGTCGTGGGTCGCGTGAAAAAAATCATACCGGCGGAAGAACTGTGGGAGCGCGTCGGTTCGGGTGGCAAGATACGCGAGGTTCCCGGTCCGGAAGCCCGCTTCCTCCAGCGCTGATAGCAGAGCCCTGCCGCGCGCGATCTCCACACGTACGAGTGCGCGGCCCGCCAAAAACAAAGAAGAAAGGGATTCTTCCTTTAAAAGCGCAGCGGCTTCTGCAAGGCCGCCTGCCTGCTGCAACCGGAGTCCTATGCAAAAGCAGACGGAACGGTAGAGCGATTGGGCAGTTTCCACCGGGACGGAGCTCGAGTCCCCCATGGTATAGCGTTCGGTTTCCTCTGAAAGCAGCGTATATAGCCCCAGCTGCACGTTTGCAATATCGTCGCCGTCAAACAATCCGTGATTTAACCCGTAGCACAGCACGGCATAAAAATAGCCACTGTCCCCAATTTCGGGCTGCGGAAGCGCGATGGAAGCATGTTGCTCCATTTAGTCCTCCTCGTAATCGGCGCGGATGTCGCGGCACAGGTCGTCAAGAAGCGTACCTACAAGGTATTCCGCAGATCCTTCGCAGTCCCCGTCAAAATGCTCCTTCATGTAGCCAATCAGATCGTCGTCCGTCAGGGTGTCAAGGGATTCGTTTTTAAAATAGTAGAATGCGTCCTGCAGGGAAAGCATCGTTTCCACATAGGTTTCCTGGAACAGATAGGGGGAATCGCAGAACGCGAAGATCAGCTTTTCTAAGATCCCTTTTCCGAATTCCACGCGCCCGGTTTCAGAAAGCGCATCCCGGCGCTTTTCCATCAATGCCGTAATGTCCTGTTCACTTAAAGAGAGGCCGTATCTTGTTGTCAGCGCGTTTGTTTCCCGCAGGCTTTGCGCTTCCTGCGCGCGCTGCAAAAACAACGGGGAAAGAAATTGTTCCATTGCCGCATCACCTCCGGCTTATTGTATTCCTCTATAGCGGCGAGAACCAGTCTTGAAAAACATCCCATTTTGTGGTATAGTAATGATGTCAAAAAAGAGCCGCGGAATGTTTTCGCGGCTTTTTTGTTGGAGGTAATCGCAGCCGGATAGAGAACCGCACGGCAATGGTTGACAGATGCAGGCCCATACGAATATCATCACGTAAAGGGGATAGGAAAATGAAAAAGCCGGGTTTATTCGTTTTGACAATGGCGCTGTTCTGCGCGATTGGGTCGGCTGGCTGTGCATCTGTTGCGCAGGAAACAAATCCGGAATTTAAGGTGACAGAGAACAAGGAACTGGGCGTAGTGGAACTAAATCACGACGGGGTTGTTTATCGGCCGTATGGCGTCATACCCGACAAGTCTCTCAGAGGAAATCAAATTGGTATCCGCGAGAATGATCCGCAGAGCAAAATCTGTGAGGTGAAGGGTTACGGTTCCGGCGAATGGCTTATTGAGTATCTTGACGTTTTTATGGGCGGCGGGGATATGCTATACAAAGCGGTAGGGATAACGGAAGTCCCTAACGAGCTGGAACGGTATAAACAATACGAAAAGTAAAAGACCGGGAGCAATCTTTGTTCCCGGTCTTTATAACTGCTGTACCGAAACATGACAGAGGGAATCATCATTCAAAAGCTGATTACCCCAAGGTGCTCAAGCAGAATTTTGACGCCGATGAGGATCAGCACAACGCCGCCTAAGAGCTCCGCCTTGCCCTGTAAATTGCCGCGCGCCACATGCCCGATGCGCACGCCGATGCAGGAAAGCACAAATGTGACAAGGCCGATGGAAAGCGCCGCGGGGATGATCTGCACCTCTAGAAACGCGAGCGTGATACCCACCGCCAGCGCGTCAATGCTGGTGGCAACGGCCGAAAGCGTCAATTCCCGGATGGAAAAGGCGTTATTTGCCTTGGGGCCGCAGCTTACCTTGTTGTCACAGGTTTCGCGGGATTCATAGATCATCTTTCCGCCGATAAAACCGAGGAGTGCAAACGCAATCCAATGATCGATGGGTATGATATAGTCTTTAAACTGGGTGCCCAAAAGGAAGCCGATTACGGGCATGACTGCCTGAAATACGCCATAGAACCCGCCGGTGAGAAAGACATTTTTATAACTGAGCTCCCGCATGGAGAGCCCTTTACATACGGCGACTGCAAATGCATCCATGGAAAGCCCAACGGCGAGTAACCCCAACTCCCAGATTGACATATGTTCCTTTTCCTCCGCGCGCTTTTGTTCTTTATAGGAATAAGAGGCCGGCGCAAATAAAAAACCCACAGGCAACGTCATGTTGCCCATGAGTCTTGTTATCAAAAGGCAAACCAGGCGGTAAAGCCAGTATGTTGACTTGCCCCGCAAGCATAATACGCTTGCGTAACTACTCCCTCACGGAATATCCATGTCAGTATAACATGGGAAGGCTTTTTATTCAACAGGGAGATTGCCGTTCGCCGGCTGCAGCGGATGTTGGGGCACCTGTACCCGCGCCGGCGCTGTGCTCTTTTTGTACATCGCCGCGCAGATGGCTGCCGTACAGGGGCAGACAAGCACCAGGCCGATGCAGCCCACAAACGTATGCAGGATTTCCGCCGCCACCATTTTGGAGTTGAATATACTCATCATCGGTGTGCCCTGCGCCATATACACCATCATGACGGAGATATAGCTTCCCATGTACGCAAGCAGCAGCGTGGTGGTTTGGCTGCCCACGACCGAGCGCCCGATGGTCAGGCCGGAACGCAGCAGCGCCCCGGGCGATATTGCAGGATTTGCAAGCGCCACTTCATCGAGCGCGGAGGAGATGTCGATGGCAAGGTCCAGTATTGCGCCGGAGCAGGCAAGGTAGATGCCCGCCTGGAAGATCGCCGTCAGATCCAGATTTTCAAAACCCGCGTAAAGCAGCGATTCGGCCCACTGCATCACCGCCCCGTGGATGTTGAACCACCTTCCCAGCAGGATGGCGAGGAGGCACGTAAACAGCGAGCAGGCGACAGCGCCCAGTATGGCCGCGTACGCTTTCTTGGTAAACCCCGCCACCAGCAGCAGCGTTGCGATGGTAATGAGATTGCCGATGATAAGCGCCAGCAGCACGGGGTCGTAGCCGCGCAGCATGCCGGGCACAAGTATTTTCCAGATGGAAAGCAGCGCAAACGCAAAGGAAAGGAGCGTGCGCAGGCCGGTAAAACCGGACAGCAGAATGATCCCCGCGGCAAACAGGCCGATGAGCGTGAGCTCCTTACCAATGCGGTAATGCTCCACCATGTTGGCAAACACGATGTTGTTCTGCGTATCGCGCTCCAGCAGCACCCATGCGGTGTCGCCGGTGAGAAACGCCTTATCGAATTCCAGCTTGCCCGTATAGAAATTGGTGGCGGGCGTTGTTTCCCCCTTGTGGGTGCCGGAGAGGATTTCGACGACGCAGCTTTGCGCGCCCTGCTTCAAAAGGCCGGTGTTGTATACGCCGTCGTTGTTTACGGAAATCACGCGCGCGCGCACGCCTTCCGAATTCAGATAAATCTGCTTTTCAAAGCCCGTGTCCATCACAAGCAATATGGCGATCATCGCCATAAACACAAGGGTAAACAGTACCTCCTTGTGGTTGGGGCGGATGGTTTGCGCCCGTTTTAACAGCTTTTGCAACAATGGAATGCTCCTTTCCGGTAAACCCGCCCGCATAAATGGGCAATCAAAGAGAGGTTGACAGGGAAACGCTTCCCCGCACCTTTGATACGGGGAAGCGCAGGGTTATTCCTGAGATTAGGCTGCTTTTACGCCGGTGAGCGCAACGAGCTTCTTGAAAATATCCGTATTATCGTAGGAACCGCCGAATGCTTCCGCACCGGCGCCCATGGCGTACACGGGGACGGGGGTGCCGGTATGCGCATAGGAGGTCCAGCCGATACCGGCCTTGTTGTTGATGATGTGGGTCAGCGTGACGGAAAGCGGATTATACGTGCCATAGAGAAGTTCTGTTTCCGGGTTCACGGCGCGCTCTTCGGCGGGCAGCATGGACTGCTCAAAACCGTTCGTCAGCTTTTCGTATTCATACTCGGTGAGTACAAAATCCTTGTTCGCCTCTACGGCTGCGTCCGCGTCGTCGGGCGCGATAAGGCCGAAGTTTTCCTTGATGACAGGGTAGACGTCCGCGAACGTGAGCTTGGGGTTCTGTTCCTTCATGGAGCCGATTATCTTATCGAACGCCACATAGGATATCTTCTGGCGGCTGATGATATCAAACGCCGTGTTGTAGCCGGTTGCCGCATAGCCGATTGTCATGCCGCCGGTCTCATGATCGCCGGTGACGATGATCAGGGTCTCTTCGGGATGTTTGGCCGCAAAGTCTATTGCAACTTGGATGGCGTCTTCAAAGGCGTACACGTCGGCAATGGCTGCCATGGCGTCGTTTGCGTGGCAGGCCCAGTCAACCTTGCCGCTTTCAGCCATCAGGAAGAAGCCGTTTTCGTTGTCCAGAATGTCGATGCCCTTCTTTACGTAGTCCGCAAGCACCAACTCGCCGTCCTTTGCATCCATGGCATAGGGCAGCGCGCCGGAGTCCTGCGTCACGGGAGTTACCGCATACACCTTGCCGGCGGTGTTGTCAAGCGCCAGGATTTCTTCCTTGGTGTCGGCGATTTTATAGCCGTTCTGTTCAATGACCTTGTAGATATCTTCCTTGTCGCCGTCCTTGCCGGTAGGCTGGCTGGACGTGCCGCCGCCAAAGTAATCGAAGTTGCTAGAAGCAAGCTGCAGCGCGATGTCGTAATAATCGTTGCGGGAAGCGATGTGCGCATAGAATGCTGCGGGCGTCGCGTGGTTGATCGTAACGGAGGAAACAACGCCGATCTTCATGCCCTTGGCCTTTAACAGCTCGGTGATGCTCGCCGGCTTCGTCGTCTTATCCACATTCAGGCCGATGACGCCGCTGTGCGTCTTCACGCCGCAGGAAATCGCGGTGGCTGTGGAGGCGGAGTCCGGGCAGAAGGAGGTGGAGTCATGCGTGGTGGCAACGCCGGCCACGGGGAACTGTGTGAAGTTCAGAAGCTCCGGCGTGACTTCACCGGAGATGTTGTCGCCGCGGAATACCTGCGCGGCATTGACCTGGACATGGGACATGCCATCGCCAATGAACACAAACACATACTTCGGGGCTTTCGTCGGCTCCTCTGTGGACGCGGGCGCGGCTACGGGCGCGGACGTTGGCGCGGCGGTCGCCTCAGGCGCCTGTACGGGCGCAGCGCACCCCATGAGGGTTGCCGCTGCCAGGACTGCGCTCAGCGCGGCGGTACATAGTTTTTTCAGCATGGATTTATTCCCCCTTACAAAATTGTTACACAATCATTGTAGGGGGCGTTTGCAAGGAGCCCGTAAAGGCTTGGACAAGAAAACATGAAGTATGGAAAAATCTGCGTAAAGAAACCGAAAGCGGCGCTTCCGGCTGCATGAAACATACAAGTTCTGTTATATGAGCAAACCCACGCGCTCGTTGAGGAATTTTAAAAACGAATGCCGTGCGAACGGTTCATGGTAGAACCGCCTGCACCAATCGTCAAGCTCGCCTGAAGTGATGCGGAAGTCCTCCTCAAACACATCCTCCGCCCAGACGGCGTCCTTGATGGATTGCGCCACCTCGTAGGTGCTGCGGAATATCCGCACATACAACGCTGTATGTGCGGCGGAAAAGGCATCCGAAAGCCGCTCCGAAAACGTACCGAGCGCGTGCGTGAGCGCAATGCGGCTCAGTTCCCACATGGCATCAAGTTCGTTTAAAAAAGCGCGCATGGCGTCCTTCTGCGGCGCATCGCTTTCCGCTATCCAGTCGAGCAGTTCGGCAGTTGGGAGTACCGGCGTATACAGTTGCCCGGCTTCCGGATGCAGCATGCTATAGAAGGCCGTGGGCAGGAAGACATACTGCAAAAAGCCCAGCAGTGCGTATACATCCGGATAGCCCGCCCAGTTGACGTCAAATATGCCGCGCGCCGGGGCCTCGATCGCCGTATTGACAAACAGAGGGTACGTTGCGCCCGCGGTGGGCTGGAACAGGCTCTGCCACACATCCTTGTGCGCAAGATACCCTTCCCAGCAGGTATGTCCGTTGTAGGCTGCTGCGGCCGGTTTCATGCGCCGTTACCGCGAGTAAAACTCGATGACCATGCTGTCGTTGACTTCAATGGGAATCTCCTCGCGCAGCGGCAGGCGCAGAAGCTTCCCCGCAAATTCATCGCGCTGTTTTTCAATGTACGGCACACTGAACGCCTGCATGTCCAAAAAGTAAGCGTTCAGGTGCGCGTTTGCGCGCGTCTTTTCCTTGAGGGAAATCGTATCGCCCACCTTGACCTGGTAGGAGGGGATGGTGATCTTCTGCCCGTTCACGTGGATATGGCCGTGCGTGACGAGCTGGCGGGCCTGCCGGATGGAGCTGCCGATGCCGATGCGGTAGACCATGTTATCCAGCCTGCACTCAAGGATGCTCATCAAAATATCGCCCGTCTTGCCCTTCTTGCTCACGGCCGCCGCAAAATAGCGCCGCAGCTGCTTTTCAAGGATGCCGTAATAGCCCTTGATCTTCTGCTTTTCCGTGAGCTGCGCGCCGTATTCGGAAACCTTTCTGCGCTTTGCAAACGCGGGCGCGTTTGCACGCTTCATCGCCTTGGGGTGCCCGTACACGTTCACGCCGAGCCTGCGGCATTCCTTAAAACGCGGGCCTCTCTTTGTTGCCATGGAAGTTCCTCCTTATGGTTAGCTATAACTAACCTAATTGCACAAATAACGGTTAGATTACTCTAACCAAAAGATACGATACCATTCCACTATGGATTTGTCAAGAAAAACAGCGATACGACTGTCCTGAAATGGGACTGAAACCGTAATGCTCAGCTAACAAAGCGGTACGGGTACAAAGCCTTTTTTGCGTACAAGCTCCATCGTTTCCCGGAAGCCCATGTCGTAGAGCATGGCGGAAACAACGTCAAACTGTGCGTCGATCGTTTCGACGGCGTGCGAATCCGATGAGATGATGATAGGTGCTTTTAATTCCAGCAAGCGCTTTAATAGAAATACGGCGGGATAGGGGTCTTTCAAATAACCGCGGGAGATTGCGCCTGTGTTGACCTCGAATATCTTTCCGGTCTTTGCGATTGTATCGAGCGCGTCGAGCGCGATGCGGCGGTAGGCGGGGCTGTCCGGGTCAAAAAAGCGGTTGCCGCCGTTGAGCTTCTGGATCAGGTCAAAATGGCCGACGATATCGACCCGCTGAGTCGTCGTATAGGAAACAAGCAGGTCATAGTACGCCTGCGCCATGTGAAGGACGCTTCCGCCATAGCCTTCGTCAATACAAGCCTGCAAGTGCGCCGGGGTGTTATCCACAGTATGGTACTTGCCCTGTGCATACAGGTTGTGCACGGAGCCGATGACGTAATCATATCCGTCCGTGGGTTGGGGCATCAGGCCATCGTTTTCAAGGCCGAGAAAGATATCGATCACGCCCGCGTATTCCTGCTGCAGCCGCCGGACTTCCGCCCGGTAGGCAAGCGTACCGGTGGGCGACATGCAGCATCCGGGATCAAACGGGAGGTACGCGTGGCCGGAAAAGCCGATGGAACGGAACCCCTTGGCGATCGCGGCCACCACCATTTCCGAAAGGGAGTTGGTTCCGTCACAGTAGATGGAATGGGTATGCAGGTTGGAACGGATTGGCATAGCTGTTCTCCCCAATAACGCAGGAGGACAAGGTTATTGCATGGTCTCCTGCTTCGTTTTATGATCCACCACATGCCTGCTCTGGAGCTCTTTTTTCACCTCGTCAGGGGAAATCCCCATTTCGCACAGCAGCACGAGCATATGGTAGGCAAGGTCGGCCGCTTCATACACGGTCTCCTCGCGGCTGTTTTTCATCGCGCCGATGACGACCTCCGTGCATTCCTCGCCGACCTTCTTTAAAATCTTCTCTTTTCCCTTTTCAAACAGGTACGTGGTGTAGGAACCCTGCGGCATGGCCCGTTTGCGCTCCTGAATCAGCGTATACAGGGAATCGAATGAAAACTTCTCCGGCTTGTTCCCGTCATAAAGGGTATTGAAAAAGCAGCTGTCCTCCCCCGTATGGCAGGCGGGGCCGTCCCGCAATACTTCCACCACCAGCGCGTCGAGGTCGCAATCCGCGTTGATGCGCACGATGTGCTGCACATTGCCGCTCGTTTCCCCCTTGCGCCAGAGCTTCTTTCTGGAACGGGAATAGAAGCAGGTGCGATTTTCGGTGAGGCTGATGCGCAGGCTTTCAGCGTTCATGTATGCAAGGGTGAGCACCTCGCCGGTTGTATAATCCTGCACGATGGCAGGAATCAGACCATGTTCATCAAATTTCAGCTCCTTGAGCCATGTATCCAGTATCATTTATACCCTCATTTCCACGCCGTTACCGCGCAAATATGTTTTGAGCTCCCGGATGTTTACCTCCCGGAAATGGAAGATGGAGGCCGCAAGCCCCGCGTCCACGCCCGGTACGCTTTGAAACAGTTCGAGAAAATGCTCACGGCTTCCGGCACCGCCGCTTGCGATGACGGGGATGCTGACCCGCGCGCAGATGGCGGAAAGAAGCTCCAGATCAAACCCGTTTTTAACGCCGTCCGTATCGATGCTGTTGACAACAAGCTCGCCCGCGCCGTGATCCTGGCCGTATTTGGCCCATGTGAGCGCGTCCATGCCGGTGTCCTCGCGCCCGCCCTTTTGGAAGATATGAAACGCGCCGCCTACGCGCTTGACGTCCATGGACAATACAACGCATTGGTCGCCGTACTTTTTTGCGGCCTCGCCGATGAGCGCCGGGTTCCTGATCGCGCCCGTGTTGACGCTGACCTTGTCCGCGCCGCATTTTAGCACGCGGTCAAAATCCTCCACCGTGTTGATGCTGCCGCCGACCGTGAGCGGAATGAAGATTTCCTTCGCGGTGCGCGAGAGCACATCGGTAAACAGCCCGCGCTCCTCAACGCTTGCGGTAATGTCGTAAAACACCAGCTCGTCCGCGCCGCTATCGTTATAAAAGCGGGCAAGCGCCACCGGATCCTCCACGTCCTGTATGCCTGTAAAATTGACGCCCTTCACCACGCGCCCCGCACGCACATCGAGGCAGGGGATGATCCGCTTTGTAATCATACCGTTTCTCCCCTTGCGATGCGGATGGCCCGCGCAAGATCAAGCTTATCGACATAGAGCGCCTTGCCTAAGATTGCGCCGTAGGTGCCCATGTCGCGGAGCGCTGCGAGCTCATGCTCAAAGCTGATGCCGCCGGAGGCTACGATGTTGAGCCCGCTCAATTCCCGCAGCCTGCGGTAGGCATCAAGATTCGTGCCGCTCAAAGCGCCGTCCTTTGCGATATCGGTATAGATCACGGTGGAAACGCCCGCGTCGCGCAGGCGTTCGCAAAAGCTGAAGGAGTCGAGCCCCGTGTTTTCAAGCCACCCGGAAACGGCCACATAGCCGTCCCGCGCGTCGACGCCTACGGCGATTTGATCGCCGTAGAGCCGCACCATGCTCTCTACAAACGGGAAGCTCCTCACCGCGATGGTACCAAGGATCACACGACCGACGCCAAGCGCAAGATAGTCCGCAATGCGCGCCTCGTCCCGGATACCGCCGCCCACCTCTACAAACAGGCCCTTTAGCGCGGCGATTTCGCGGATGCTGTCAAAATTAACGGCGGCGCCTTCCTTTGCGCCGTCCAGGTCCACAACGTGCAGGTTTGTGGCGCCCTGCTCCATAAATTGTCTTGCGGTGCGCACGGGATCGTTGCCGTACACCTGCATATCGTCATAATCGCCCTGATGCAGACGCACCACCTGGCCGCCCCGGATATCGATCGCCGGAAAAAGCTCCATACTCTAAACCTCACAAAAAGTTTTTAACAGCGCCAGGCCGACGTTCCCGCTTTTTTCAGGGTGGAACTGCGTGCCGTAAACGTTGCCTCTGTGTACGATGCCCGGCACAAACACGCCGTATTCGGAACCTGCGATAAGGCTATCCTCACAGCCCTTTGCATAGAAGGAATGCACGTAATAGACGTAATCCCCTTCCCGAATGTTTGTCAGGAACGGATCGTCAGGCTTTACATACCGCAGGCTGTTCCAGCCGATGTGCGGCACCTTGAGGGTTTTCGGAATGTCCGGTGTGAGCGGATAGATGCCGCCGCCAAGGTAGCCCAGGCCTGTGTGCTCGCCATACTCATACCCGCGTTCAAAGAGAAGCTGCATGCCAAGGCAGATGCCCAAAAGAGGCTTGCCCGCCTGCACCTGCTGATCGATCACCGGGATAAGCGCCTGCGTTTTGAGTTTTTCCATCGCGTCGCCAAACGCGCCCACACCGGGCAAAATCACGCGCTCCGCCGCGCCGATCTCGGCCGGGTCGCGCGTGACGGTGGACGCAATGCCCAGGTGTGCAAGCGACCCGCTCAATGAAAACAGGTTGCCCAGACCGTAGTCGATGATGGCGATCATGTGTATCTCCTCCTAGAATAGTGGGGACGCTGTCCCCACGCCCCTGCCTTAAGGGACACGTTCCTTGGGAATCCCTTTATCGGGTGTTTGTGGAAATGGGTTCTTAGGGCCGTTACGGCCCCAAGCGGGTGTTTGGGGGACGTAGCCAAGCGCCGCCTGTGGCGGAAGAAAGCGCGGCGTAGTCCCAGTGAGAAAGAAGCACAAATGTGCGACTATTGCGAACTGTGGGACCGGCGCCCTCAACGTCTTCTTACTCCAGCATCCCCTTCGTAGACGGTACCTCATCCGCGTGCGCCGCGTCGATGGCGACGGCCTGTTTTAAAGCCCGGCCAAGCCCCTTAAACGCGGCTTCTATGATATGGTGGGAGTTTGTGCCCGCAAGCTGTCTGACATGCAGCGTCAGGCCCATGCTGCGGCAAAAGCCTAATAGGAATTCCTCCACCAGCTCCGTATCGAATGTCCCGACCTTCTGGGTGGGGATCGTCAACCCGTAGCTTAGGTGCGCGCGCCCGCTGATATCGAGCGCCGTGAGGACGAGCGCCTCATCCATTGGTAAGAGGAAGCTTCCATAGCGGGTGATGCCGCGCTTGTCGCCGAGGGCTTCGCGGAAGGCCGCGCCAAGGCAGATGCCAACGTCCTCCACGGTGTGGTGGCCGTCCACCATCAAATCCCCCTTGCAGGAAAGGGTAAGGTCAAAGCTGCCGTGGCGGGAGAACAGGGTGAGCATATGGTCAAGAAACCCGACGCCCGTCGCAAGCTCGCTGTTGCCCATGCCGTCGAGGTTGAGACTTAGGGTGATGTCCGTTTCCGCCGTTTTGCGGGTGAGCGCGGCTGTTCTCATGTGTGTTCCCTCCAAAGCTCGTCGGTTGCCGATAAAAGCCGTTCCATCTGTTCTCTTGTGCCGATGCTGATGCGCACATAGTCCCTGATGCGCGGCTCCTGAAAATGCCGTACCAGCACGCCTTTATCCTTAAGTCCCTGGTAATAGGCTTCGCCGCTCATGCGCTCCGGCCTTGCGAACACAAAATTCGCCTGCGAGGGCAGGACGGAAAAGCCGCGCTTTTCAAGCTCTTTTATGGTATGGGCACGCGTTTCCTGTATGGCTTCGGTGCAGGCTGCAAAGTATTTTGTATCCAAAATGGCGGCCTCGGCGGCGAGAAGGGAAAGGCGGTTGACATTGTAGGGGTTGAAGGAAAACTTCATACTGTTGAGATCGCTGATAAGCGCCTCGTTCGCAATTGCAAAGCCGATGCGCGCGCCCGCGAGCGAGCGGGATTTTGACATGGTTTGGATCACCACAAGGTTTTCATAGGCGTGTATCAGCTTTACGGCGCTTTCTGCGCCAAAGTCCACATACGCCTCATCCACCACCACCACATGCTCCGGATTGGCTTTTAATACGCGCTCGATCTCTTTAAGGCCGATTGCCTGCCCGGTGGGGGCATTGGGGTTTGCAAGGAACACGGTGCCGCCCGCGGGACAATAATCGGAAGGATAAAGGCAGAGCGCGTCGTCGAGCGGCACGATGATGGACGGCACGCCATAGAGGCGCGCGAACACCTTGTAAAAGCCATAGGTAATATCGGCGTAGCAGGCGGGGGTGTCCGCATCGCAGAACGCCTGAAAGCAGAAGGCCAGAAGCTCGTCCGAGCCGTTGCCGAAGAGCACTTCCCGCTCGGTCACACCATAGTATGCAGCGATTGCGGCTGCAGCGCGCCGCGTATCCGGGTCGGGGTAGAGATTGAGCCGCTCCGCTTCCGTGCGCGAGAGGACATCCAGCACCCTAGGTGAGGGCGGGAAGGGGCTTTCATTGGTGTTGAGTTTTACATAGTCCCGGTTCTGCGGCTGTTCGCCCGGCACATAGGGCCGCATGTCCGCAAAGCGGGCGCTTAAATACCTGCTCATCTGCTAATCCTCGTCTTCCGTGTCCTCATCAAAATCAAAGCGGATGCTGATGCTTTTTGCGTGCGCGTCCAGCCCTTCGTTCTGGGCAAAGAACACTATCTGCTCCTGCACCTCGGAGAGCGCCTCCCGGGTGTAGTAGATAAAGGAAGATTTCTTGATGAAATCATCCACCGAAAGCGGGGAGGCAAACCGCGCCGTGCCGTTGGTGGGCAGCGTGTGGTTGGGGCCCGCAAAATAATCGCCAAGGGCTTCGGGCGTGTAGTGGCCCAGGAAGATGCTGCCCGCGTGCCGGATCAGCGCAAGCAGCGCAAAGGGCTCCTCCACGCACAGCTCCAGGTGCTCGGGCGCAATGGCATTGCTCCACTCGGCGGCCTCCCTGAGGGAGGATACCACCACGATGCGCCCGTGATCCAGTATGGATTTTTCCGCGATGGTGCGGCGGGGCAAAAGGTACAGCTGCCGGGCGACCTCGCTCTGTACGGCAATCGCAACCTGCTCGTCGGTTGTAAGCAGTATGGCGGCTGCCATCGGATCATGCTCCGCCTGCGATAATAAATCCGCCGCCACAAAGAAGGGGTCGGCGCTTTCGTCGGCAATGATGAGAATTTCACTGGGGCCCGCGACCATGTCGATATCCACAAGGCCGTAGACCTGCCGTTTCGCCGTCGCCACATACATGTTGCCTGGGCCGGTGATCTTGTCCACCTGCGGGATGGTTTCGGTTCCATAGGCAAGCGCCGCAATGGCCTGTGCGCCGCCAACCTTGTAGATTTGATCCACCCCCGCGATATGCGCCGCGGCGAGAATCTGGGGCGCGATGGAGCCGTCTGCAGACGGCGGCGTTACCATGATGATCTCCTTAACGCCCGCGATTTTTGCGGGGATGGCGTTCATCAGGACGGTGCTCGGATAGCTTGCGGTGCCGCCGGGGATATAGAGGCCCACCCGGTCAAGCGGCAGGATGCGCTGGCCAAGCAGCACGCCCTCCTTTTCGGTCATCACAAACCCTTCGCGCTTTTGCTTCTGGTGGAAGGCACGGATGTTTTCCGCAGCCTGCCGCATGGTAAACAACAGCCTGGAATCGGTCTTGGAAAGCGCTGCTTTCATTTCTAATTCCGATACGGCAAGGTCCGAAACCTCCGCGCGGTCAAACTGCCGGCAGTATTCCTTTAATGCGGCGTCCCCGTGTGCTTTCACGGTTGCAAGGATACGCTGCACCGTTTCTTCCACCTGGCCGTATTCCGCGCCGTAGCGGGGCCGGAGCTCGCTTGGGATGATGTCCGAACTTCTAAAAAGCTTCATGCATTTACCGCCTTTTTGAGCGCATCCACCATGCGCGTAATTTCCGCCTGCCGGAACTGGTAGCTGCGCTTGTTGGCAATCAGCCGCGCGCTGCTCTTTGCAATGTGTTCAAACACGCGGAGGTTGTTTTCCCGAAGCGTCGTGCCCGTTTCCACGATATCCACAATCACGTCGGAAAGACCTAACAGCGGCGCAAGCTCGATAGAGCCGTTGAGTTTGATGATCTCAATTTCACGGTCCCGCCCTTGGTAGTACTTGCGCGCCATATGCGGGTACTTGGTGGCAACGCGCACCACCGCGCCAAGATCGTCCGCATAGCCGTTGGGGGCCGCCACCGCAAGCTCACACTTGCCAAGGCCGAGGTCTAAAAGCTCATATACCTCCGGCTCGGTTTCTAAAAGCACATCCTTGCCGACCACGCCGATGTCCGCGGCGCCGCGCTCCACGTAGACGGCGACGTCAGAAGGCTTGATCAAAAGATAGCGCACGCCCGAGGCTTCATCCTCAAACACCAGCTTGCGGCTTTCATCGGATAATTCCGCGCAGTCATAGCCAAGCGAAGAAAACAGCTTATAGACCCGGTCGCCCAGGCGTCCCTTGGGCAGGGCAATGTTGATCATAAATTGGCCTCCAGTAATACGGTTCCTTCCATGCGGTACAGTTTCGCGCCGGAAAGGTCTTCGGGCGGGCTTGTCAGCGCACAGACGCGCAACCCCTTTTTTGTAAGCGATTCGAGCGCCCGATGGAGCGATAACAGGTCGGTATCGGGCCCGTAGAGCACTACCGCATCGTATCGGCTCTGCGCGGGCTGCGGAAAATAGCGGTCGATCTCGTCAAAATAGATCGCAAAGCCGATAGCCTCAAGATCGCCTTTGCCCATGCGTCCAAGCAGCGGATCGTACCGGCCGCCCGAAAGCACGGCGCGCGGCACGCTTTTGACATACCCGCGGAAGATGAGGCCGTTGTAGTAACTCGAATCGTTCGCGATCGAAAAATCCAATCGCAGCGCGCCCGCCTGCCCGGAAGCTGCAAGCACGCCGTAGAGCGATTCAAGCTCCGAAAGCGCCTCGCGCATGGCAGGCGTTGTTGCGAGCGTTTTGATACGCGGGAGCGCTTCGCCCATCGGTCCGCTGATGCGGAGGAGCGCCGCGAGCGGCGCGGTTTCGGCCGCCGCAATGCCGTATTCGGCTGCGATAGCAGTGAGCTCATGCGCGTTCTTGCTTTCCAGGCAGCGCAGCAGCGCCTTTTTCGCTTCCGCGGGCGCCTGGATGGCGGAGAAGACGCCTGATAGAAACCCCATGTGGGAAATGTCGAGCACATAGTCCTCTTCAATGAGCGCAAGGCTCTTGAGCGCAAGGCTTACAAGCTCAATATTCGTATACGGCGTTACCTTGCCGATGTATTCGATGCCGACCTGAGAAATCTCCTTGTATTCGCGCACCTCGCGGCTCAACCGGTACACGCTTTCGCTGTAATACAGGCGCTCGGGCGCTTCCGCGGTGGCGCGCGTGTTTTTGACGATGCTCATCGTGACGTCCGGTTTTAACGCCATCAGCTTGCCGTTTAAATCCGTGAAGGTGATGATCTGGGCGCTATTTAGAAAATCCCTGTGGTCCACATAAAAATCATATTCCTCGAACTTGCCCATGCGGAAATTGCGGTAACCGCAGCCTTCATACAGGATGCGCAGCAAATACGCGGTGCGTTCGCCTTTTCTTAAGGACGTCAGATTCAGCTCCAAGCGTATGGCTCCTTCCATTTCCCGGCATAGCGATTTTACTTTATGCGTTTCATTGCTTTGGCTATCATACTACGCTTTCGCGTGGTAGTCAAGTAGCATGCTAAAGCAAGTCGGCGATTTCGTATTATTGCTTATCATACCATACAGTGCAGGACAAACCAAAAAGGAATAGAAAAAGCCCGCAAATGCGGGCTTCAGGGTAAACCGTTTGAAGGTTCAAGGGTATCGGGTACAAATGCCGTGCTCCCTTATGTTTTGGTGATGATGATGCTCTCCACACAGTTTGCGACATCCTCGCAATCATCAAGCGCGTTTTCAAGCTCATCATAAACCTTATGCAGCTTCATCAGGTTGATGGGATCCTTCTCATGCGTGAAGAGTTCGCGAAGCGCTTCCTTGTAACAACGGTCTCCGAGTTCTTCAATGCGGTTGATGTCGATGATCAACTCATACAGGCGGTTACTCTTTTTGCCGCGGTGCAGCTCGCTCATCAGGTCTGCAAGCTGTTCGCAGGCCTTTACAATCAAGCCCGCCATCGTACGCATGGGCGGGGTGACTTCCGTAACGTTGAGCATCCACAGATTGCCCGCAACGGAATCGATGCTGTCGATGATATCGTCCGTTTCCTTGGCGATCTGGTAAATATCATCGCGGTCAATGGGCGTAATAAACGCCACATTGAGGTGTTCGCAGACGGTATGCATGTGCGTGTCCGCATCCTGCTCCGTTTTCTTGATGGCGGCGAACTCTTCTTCAAGCAGGCGGTTCTCTTCGAGCAGCTTCTGCAGAGCCTTTGCCGCAGTGACGCAATAGGCTACGCCCTGTTCGAACATATCGTAGTAATTCAGATCCTTCTTTGCCATAATCAATCTCCCTCTACAATTAGAATATTGCGTTCATCAACAGGGCCATGATGTAGCCAATCAGGCCGCAGGCTGGGAAGGTGAGCACCCATGCGGTGATCATCTCTTTTACGATGCCCCAGTTTACGTTGCTTAACCTGCGCGCCGCGGCAGCGCCCATAATAGCAGTGCCCTTGGTATTGGTGGTGCTCAGCGGGATACCGAACACGGTGGCCGCCAGCATACATGCGGATGCGGCGACTTCTGCGGAAAAGCCCTGGTATTTTTCGATTTTGACCATGTCAAGCCCCATGGTTTTGATGATGCGGTAGCCGCCTACTGACGTACCGACCGCCATGAGCACAGAGCAGAACACCATGACGTACCACGGGATAAAACCCTCGCCCCCTGGCATGGCAATGCCGCCCAGGGAAAGTGCAAATACCAATACGCCCATGAATTTTTGCCCGTCCTGCGCGCCATGGCTGAACGCCATTGCGGAGGCCGAGGCCACCTGGCCGATGGAGAAAAATTTGTTTGCTTTGTGCCGGTTGACGTTGCGGAACAGTTTGGCGATAAGAGCGGTAAAGAGGCCGCCGGACGCGAAACCGAGTATGGAAGAAATGCCCAGACCAAGGAGTACCTTTTGCCATTCCACCCAGCTGACGGAGGCAAGGCCGCCGTTTGCGAGCGCTGCGCCCGTAAGGCCTGCGATGAGCGCGTGGCTTTCGCTGGTGGGAATCCCGAAGCGCCAGGCGCCTACCGACCACGTGACGATGGCGAGCTGCGCTGCCGCCAGTGTAATGAGGCCTTCCTTGCCGGGAGTAAGCTCAATGATGTTGGAGATGGTCTTTGCAACCGCCGTACCCATCAACAGTACGCCCAGAAGGTTAAACACCGCTGCAAGCAGCACGGCTTTCCTCGGCGTTAATACCCTGGTGGAAACAACAGTCGTCAGCGCGTTGGGGGCATCCGTCCATCCGTTGACGAAGATGGATGCACAAACAAGCAAAATGACAAATATAAGGCCGGTCTGCATGGGTGATATCCCTCTCTAAGTAAAAACATAGGTCTTGGCGGAACCTGAACTGCGCGGCTGTACGCTTGTCCGCAGCCCCCAAAAACATCCGCTACCCTTTGTAGAAAACGCTTTCCGCATTTGGCGTGTCTCTCTACGGTTGCCGTAAAAAGACACGCCAAATGTAAAGGGCTTGATCAAACCTTTACACCAGTATACCATACGATATCTGCTTATGGACAACCTCTACAGAAAAAACACAATTAAATTCGACATATATCCAAGAGATCTGCGGCAGCGCTGCTTGTTTCTGGATACGATGGGAGCGCTGCCCGCAGCTGAGGAAAAGCGGGAGCGTTTACAGGCGGCTTCGGCAAGCAAACGCGAGATTTTGTTTGCAAAATCAAGGTAGCGCACATGCGGAGATACCCAAAATCAAAACCCGTGCTATTTGGTTCTTTTTTGCGCAAAAGCGTGCCGTTGGCGCTGTGGATTATTGGCAATGCTTGTGGTACTATCATCATATTATGCATACGGCACCTGTGTGAAAAGAGCCGTCTTTTCAAGTAAAGACGGTGGTTTTCGTGCGCATATGGCTGTATGGCGCGCATAGAAAAGAAACAATACTAAGGGAAGATACAACAGGTACCCGCAAGGGCATTGACAATACAGAATTTGCATACGACGATTGACCGAAGGAGTAAGGTAGCTGAACATGAAATGCATGATAACAAAAAAGCTGTGCGGGGCCGCCCATGCATAAGCTGAAAAACATTTTGCTGGGGCGTTCCTTAAAGAGCACAGAGGAAACGAGCGAGAAATTCAATATCCTGTGGGGTCTTCCCATTCTTTCGAGCGATGCGATCTCCTCCGTATCCTACGCCTGCGAAGAAATTTTGATGGTATTGATCCCGCTATTGGGCATTGCGGCATACAAACCGCTCCTGGGCAGCGCACTCGCCATCATTACGCTGCTGTTCATCCTGGTGTTCTCTTACCGCCAGACGATTGACAATTATCCGAATGGCGGGGGGTCCTACAGCGTTGCAAGCGATAACCTCGGGCGCATTCCGGGCCTGATCGCGGCGGCTTCGCTTTCCATTGACTATGTGCTCACGGTGGCGGTCAGCGCCAGTTCCGGCGTTGCGGCCATTACCTCAGCGTTTCCGGCGCTAATTCCCTATAAGGTCGGCCTTGCGCTGGTCATTATCCTGTTTTTGACGCTCGGAAACCTCAGGGGTATCCGTGAATCGTCCGTGCTGTTCGGCGTGCCGACATACCTCTTCATAGGCAGCATACTCACGATGATATTTGTAGGATTATTCAAGGTGCTCGTGCTTGGCATCATCCCGGAACCTACTGTACCTCTCCAACAGCCCGCGCAGGAACTTACGCTGTTCCTGTTCCTCCGCGCGTTTTCTTCTGGTTGCACCGCGCTGACCGGCGTGGAAGCCGTAAGCAACGGCATCCCCAACTTCAAACATCCGGCCCAGAGAAACGCCAAAAAGGTTCTAACACTGCTTGCGCTGATTGTGCTTGTGATCTTCGGCGGCGTATGCGCGTTGGCCGCCGCCTACAAGGTCGCCCCGCGTGAGGGTATGACGGTGGTTGCGCAGATTGCGGCGCAGGTGTTTGGCCACGGTTCCGCGTTCTTCTACTTGGTGCAGGCAACCACGGCGGTCATCCTGATCATGGCCGCCAATACGGCGTTTGCGGATCTGCCGCTTTTGATGTCCCTGCTTGGGCGGGACGGCTTTATGCCACGCCAATTCCGGCACCGCGGCGCGCGGCTAAGTTTTTCTAACGGCATCCTGCTGCTGCTGATCGTGGCAAGCTTGCTGATCATTTTCTTCCATGCGGATACGCACCAGCTGATCCCGCTGTATGCGGTCGGCGTGTTCCTGTCGTTCACGCTTTCGCAGATGGGCATGTTCAAGCGCTGGGTTACCCATAAAGAAGGCAACTGGAAACATAAGGCGTTTATCAATGGCTTCGGCACGATAATCACCGCCGTCACCTGCGTGATTATTGCGGTCAGCAAGTTTACGCACGGCGCTTGGATGGTCATCATCTGCATTCCGGTGCTGGTGCTTTTAATGATGCGCATCCGCCATCATTATGACCGCATTCGGGAAAATCTCTTGATTGCCGGCGACCCTTCGGAGCTGCTGTTTGCGGAACCGCCCAAGAACCATATTGTGCTGCCGGTGGCATCCATCAACAAGTCCTTCATCAAGGCGCTCAACTACGCGCTAACCTTGCAGGGAGACCTGGAAATTTACCATGTGAGCACCGTCAAGGAAGCGACAGAGAAGCTGGTACGCCAATATGGCCAGCTGGGAATTGACGCGCCTCTGGTGATCGAAGAAGCGCCTTACCGCAACGTGAATGAAGTGCTGCTGGCCCATGTGGATCAAAAGCATGCGGCGCTCAACAAGCATGAAACGCTCACCGTAGTGCTCCCGCAGTTCATCATCCCCAAATGGTGGAACAATCCGTTGCACAATCAGACGGCGCGGCTACTCAAAAGCTCCATGTTCCGGCGGCGCAATCTCGCGGTGATTACCATCCCGTATATTATCAATGAGTAAGCGCATCAAGCGCGCGGATTTCACAAAAGAAGTATCAAAAAGGGATGCCGGGACCAAATGTCCCGGCATCCCTTTCTTTCGCATGCTCATTCGATGTCCAGAATTTTTTCAAAAAGCAGGCTGCCGGCCCGGCCGCAGCCCGGCACCCCATCCCGGCGATACGTCCCGATAAGCCGGAACCCGTTTTTCAGGAGAACGGTCTGAGAGCCTATATTCTCTGGAGATGTCCCGGCTTCGATCCTGTGGAGCCTGTGCACCGCGCGGGCTTGCTCCAGAACCAGCTTTACAGCCGCCGTTGCATACCCCTTCCCTTGATGCGGCTCACCGATGCGGTATCCTAACTCCGCTTTTCTAAGAGGCTCCCCGGCCACATTCGTAAGGTTCACTCTGCCGATCACTTCGCCCTGCGCGCTGCGCGCCAGATACAGATAGTGCATCTCGGCTTCTTGTTCAGCGACCAATTTTTCCAGTATCTTTTGAAACGAGGCACGTTCATAATAGGCGCCGCTCCGGGGCAGTCCGATCGCTTCAAAATACGAGCGGTTCTCTGCTTCAAATACAAACAGCCTGTCCGCGTCCTCCGCGGCCAACCGCCGAACGGAAACTTTATTCACAGGCTATCCCCTCCAATCCCAGTTCTATCAACGAATGAACCCATGGGACATCAGAGCAGGTCTACGGCCATTTTGACGAATAGCAGGCCGATGACCACAAACACCGTATACCGGACATATTTGGCACCGCCCTTGATAGCCAGTCTTGCGCCCAGATAGTTGCCCGCCGCTGCGAATACCGCTGCGGGAATCGCCAACAGAAACAGCACTTTTCCGCTCATGCTGAATACGATCATCGACGCGATGTTGGACATGAGGTTTGCCACCTTTGCGCAGGCGGAGGATTTCAGTAGGTCAAAGCCCAGAAAACCGGTAAACGCGAGGATCAGAAACGTCCCGGTCCCCGGCCCGATCAGCCCGTCGTAGCAGCCGACCACAAGGCCGATGATAAGCGAGGTCAGCGCGATCCTACGTCGGCTTAACTGCAGGTCTACAGCGGGCGACGTCCCGAAGTTGCGCTTGATGAGCAGGAACACCGCCACCGCCGGGATGACGGCAAGCATCACGATCCGCAGGGCCTTGTCGGAGATTGCAAGGCTGAGCGTGCTTCCGCCGATGGCGCCGACGAATGAGGCTGCGGCGGAAAAAAGCCCCACGCGCCAGTCGATCTGCCCGGCCCTAAAGTATTTCACTGTGGCGGTGAATGTACCGATGCTCATGGCGGTTTTGTTTGTGCCGAGCGTTACATGCGCGGGCAGTCCTGCAAGAAGGTAGGCGGGAAGCGAAATCAGCCCACCGCCGCCCGCAATCGAATCGACGAAGCCCGCCAGGAATACCAGCGGGCAGACGATCAGGTAGGTTGTCAGGGAAAGCTCCACAGAGAATGCCTCCAAAGTTCTGTCCATCGGGGCGGGGCAGAAGGTTGCGGATACCCCGAACGGTAATATACGCTTGTCATTCTACCACAAATACAAGCGTTTGTATTTGTAAAAAGAGAGCGCATTTTCTTGAGGCGCTCTCTTTGGTGCACTTAGTACTCCACATCCCCCTCATACACCAAGCTTGCATTCCCGGTCAGATACACCGCTTCGCCGGTGTACTTCACCACGAGGTCGCCACCTGCAAGCTTTACGGTAATGTCGGCGTTCTTTTCGCAATAACCGTTTTCCACCGCCGCCACCACGGCTGCGCACGCGCCGGTGCCGCAGGCCCAGGTTTCCCCGTTGCCGCGCTCCCACACCCGCATTTTGAGCGTACGGCGGTTGACCACCCGCACAAACTCGGTATTGGTGCGCTCCGGGAACGGGGACGCGTGCTCAAACTGCGGGCCGACACGGCCGATGTCGATGGCGTCCACCCGCTCGCAGAACACCACACAGTGCGGGTTGCCTACGCTCACCAGCGTAATATTCCATGTCTTGCCCGCCACAAAAAACGGCACGTTGATGACGCCGTCTCCGGGAAAATGAGCGGGGAGTGAGGCAGGGTCAAGGGAGGCTTTGCCCATATCCACCTCCACGGAGCGCACCTTCCCGTCAAACAGGTACAGTCGTAATTGCCGGATGCCGCTTGGTGTTTCAATGGACAGGCGCTCTTTTTTGACGATTCCCTGGTCATACAGCAGCTTTCCCACGCAGCGTATGGAGTTGCCCGCCATTTGGCCCTCGCTGCCGTCCTGGTTGAACATGCGGATCTTCGCGTCCGCCACTGTAGAGCGCTCAATTAAAATCAACCCTTCGCCGCCGATGCCGAAGTGCCGGTCGGAATGCCGTATGGCGAGCGATTCCGGGCAGGTGAGGGTACCCTCCCGGTTATCGAGCACGATGCAGTCGTTGCCCGTGCCCTGCATCTTGTAAAAATGCAACTTTTGGCGGGAAGCGCGCATGTGGTTGATATCCACAAGCTCGGTATTGTGTTCGTTGAAGCGGCTTGCGATGATGGAGGCGAGCGCGTTCGCGGTATCGAGCGAGGTCAGCACCGCCACCCCAAGCTGCAGCGCGCGCCGGTGCAGGCGGATATAATCCTGTACTTCCGCTTTTTCGCCGTTGCCGGTAAATACGATGTAGCTGAGCTTCCCGCTTTCGAGCAAGTCCAGTATGCCGTCGTCGACGCAGAGCGGGTTGACGCGCTCCACGTCGATGCCCAGGTGCTCGATATCCCTTGCTGTGCCGGGCGTGGCGTAGAGCTGCATGGAAAGATCGTTAAGGGATTTTGCAAGCGGCAATATCTCAAACCGGTCCTGCTTGTTGACGCTGATAAATACGCCGCCTCGCCGCTCATAGGCGGAGGAGGGGATGCGGAAGCCCGCGGAAAGCAGTCCCTTATAGAGCGCCTCCTCCAAGGTTTTCCCTACGCCCAATACTTCGCCGGTGGATTTCATCTCCGGCCCCAAAGCTGCGTTCACGTCGCTGAGCTTTTCAAAGGAGAACACCGGCACCTTTACGGCCACATACGGCGGGGTTTTATAGAGCCCCGTGCCGTAACCCAGGTCTTTTAAGCGGCAATCCACCATCACCTTGGTCGCAAGCTCCACCATGGGTACGCCCGTCACCTTGCTGATGTAGGGGATGGTGCGGGAGGCGCGGGGGTTGACCTCTATGACGTACGGCTCGTTGTGATAGATGAGGTACTGGATGTTCACAAGCCCCTTGGTGCCCAACGCGAGCGCGAGCTTCTCCGAACAGTCGATGATGGTCGCAAGCATCGTGTCGCTGACGTTGTAGGGCGGGTAGACCGCGATGGAGTCGCCGGAGTGTACGCCCGCGCGCTCAATGTGCTGCATAATGCCGGGGATGAGCACATCGCATCCATCGGAAATGACGTCCACCTCCAGTTCCGTGCCCATCATGTATTTATCGACCAGTACGGGGCTATCGATGCCTTGGGCTAAGATCAGAGACATATAGGCCCGCACATCCTCTTCCGCGTAGGCGATGGTCATGTTCTGCCCGCCGATGACGTAGGAAGGACGCACCAATACCGGGTATTGAAGCCGCTCCGCCGCGCGAACGGCCTCCTCCATGGTCTTGACGCCGATGCCCGCGGGACGCTTGAATCCAAAGCGCTCCAACAGCGCGTCAAAGCGCTCGCGGTCCTCGGCGGTATCGATGCTTTCCGCACTCGTGCCTAAGATTGGAATGTTGTGCTCGGAAAGGAAGCTCGTTAATTTGATGGCTGTCTGCCCGCCAAACGCCACGACCACGCCGATAGGCGCTTCCACTTCGATAACATGAAGAACATCCTCTTCCGTGAGCGGCTCAAAATAGAGCCGGTCGGCCGTGGAAAAATCCGTGGAGACGGTTTCGGGGTTGTTGTTGATAAGCGTCACCTCATAACCTAAAGCGCGCAGCGTACGCACGCAGTGCACGGAGGAGTAATCGAACTCAATTCCCTGGCCGATGCGGATGGGCCCGGAGCCGAGCACGATGATGCGCGGCTTCTCTCCGCGCGGGACCGCGCGGGATTCGCACGTATCGTCATAGGTGGAGTAAAAATAGGGCGTTTGTGCGTCAAACTCCGCGCCGCAGGTATCCACCATCTTATAGACCGCGTTGCGGTGCCGGGGCAGCGGCTGGCCTGTGAGACGCAGCAGCGCCTTGTCGGTGTACCCAAGCCGCTTGGCGGTGAGATACGTCTGGGCGTCCAGAGGAATGCCTGCGATGGAAAGCTCAAAATCCGCGAGGCGTTTGAGTTTGTATAAGAACCAGCGGTCGATCTTGGTGATACCGAATATCTCGTCCACGCCAATGCCTTCTTTGAGCGCGGCGAACACGGTGAACAAACGCTGGTCGTCCGCGATTTTGAGCCGTTCCCGGATGTCCGCGCCCGCTAAACTTGGGAGGTTCAGGGTATCGAGCAAAATCTCCGCGCCCCGCACCGCCTTCATGACGGCCATTTCGAAAGACGGCGCAATCGCCATGACCTCGCCCGTGGCCTTCATCTGGGTGCCTAAGCGGCGGCTGGCGTGCACAAACTTGTCAAAAGGCCACTTCGGCACCTTCAACACCACATAATCAAGCGTTGGCTCAAAGCAGGCGCACGTCTTGCCCGTGATGTCGTTCTGGATTTCATCCAGCGTGTAGCCCAAGGCGATCTTCGTCGCCACCTTGGCAATGGGGTAGCCCGTCGCCTTGCTCGCCAAGGCCGAGGAGCGCGACACGCGCGGGTTGACCTCGATCACCGCGTATTCAAAGCTATCCGGGTTCAGGGCAAACTGGCAGTTGCAGCCGCCCTCGATTTTAAGTGCCCGGATAATGGAGAGCGACGCGCTTCGAAGTAGTTGGTATTCTTTATCCGAAAGCGTGACGGCGGGGGCGATGACGATGCTGTCCCCCGTGTGCACGCCCACCGGATCAAAATTCTCCATGGAGCAGACGGCGATGCAGCTGTCGCTGCCGTCCCGCATGATCTCGAATTCGATCTCCTTCCAGCCGTAGATATATTTCTCCACTAGGATCTGCGTAATGGGGGAAAGCAGCAGGCCGTTTGCGGCAATGGTTTTCAATTCTTCCTCCGCGTACGCCACGCCGCCGCCAGCACCCCCCAGCGTGAACGCCGGGCGGATGATAACGGGGTAGCCGATGCGAGCGGCAATCGTCGCCGCGGTCTCCACGTCGTTTGCGATTTCGGAGGGGATGACAGGTTGGCCGATACTCTGCATGGTATCCTTAAACAGTTGCCGGTCCTCCGCTTTGTCAATCGCCTCCGCGTTGGTGCCCAGGAGCCGCACGCCCATGCGGGATAAATACCCTTCCTTATGGAGCTGCATGGCAAGCGTGAGCCCCGTCTGTCCGCCCAAGGAGGCCAGGAGGCTGTCCGGCCGTTCTTTTTCGATGATGCGCTTTAACGTTGTGACAGTGAGCGGCTCCAGATAGATTTCGTCAGCTAAAGTCTTGTCCGTCATGATGGTGGCGGGGTTGGAGTTAACAAGAACCACGTTGACACCCGCGTCCTTTAACACGCTGCAGGCCTGCGCGCCCGCGTAATCAAACTCGGCCGCCTGGCCGATCACGATCGGCCCCGAGCCGATCATCAGCACTTTTTTGATGCTTTCGTTTAAAGGCATACGTTCCCTCCCATCAGGTCAAAGAAGCGGTCGAACAGAAACGCGGTATCCTGCGGGCCTGCGCAGGCTTCCGGGTGGAACTGTACCGAAAACGCACCGATATCCGGGTAATCCACGCCCTCGCAGGTCAGGTCGTTCGCGTTGTGCAGCCTGAGCTTTGCGCCGCAGTGCGCAAGGCTATCGCTGACCACGGCGTAGCCGTGGTTCTGGCTGGTGATATAGACGCGGCCCGTTTCCACATCCCGCACGGGCTGGTTCGCGCCACGGTGGCCGTACTTGAGCTTGGTGGTTTGTCCTCCGCTTGCCAGCGCTAAAAGCTGGTGCCCCAGGCAGATGCCGAATATCGGCACGCGCCCTAATAGCTTCTTGATTTCGCGGATGATGCCCACATTTTCCGCGGGATCGCCAGGCCCGTTGCTTAACATCACGCCGTCGGGCTTGTAAGAAAGCAGCGTTTCCGCCGCGGTATCATAGGGCAGCACCAGCACCTCGCACCCCCGCCCGCACAGCTCCCGCACGATGTTGCGCTTCGCCCCGCAATCGAGCAACGCCACGCGGCAGCGCTTTTCGCCCACGGCGGGGTAGAACTGCGGGGATGTCCCGCTCACGGAGGCGACGGCGTTTTCAATTACGAACTCCGAAAGCCCTTGAAAGTTTGTTTTTGTCACCTCGTCCACAATCCGCGCGTTCATTACGCCGGTTTCGCGGATGATTTTTGTGATCTCGCGCGTGTCCACATCGGTTAGGCCGGGGATGTTCTGTTCCTTCAAAAACGCGTCCACCGTGCCGCCCGCGCGGAAATTGCTTGGCGCTTCGCACCATTCACGTACGATATAGGCGGTGACAAAGCTTTTTCGGCTTTCCATGTCCGCTTGGATCATGCCGTAGTTGCCAATGAGCGGGAACGTCTGTAAGACAATCTGCCCATAATAGCTCGGGTCGCTGAGCGTTTCCACATAGCCGCACATGCCGGTGGTGAACACCAGTTCGCCGGTGGGGGAGCCCAAAGCGCCAAAGCGTTTGCCCCTGAACGCCTGGCCGTTGGATAGTACAAGATAAGCCGTCTGCATGGGTACCTCCGTTCCAATTTTACGTAGCTAAAAAATCATTTTTTTATAGGTGTAATTTTTTTAAGAGGGATAGAAAAAGCGGAACGGGAAGCATTTTCCCGTTCCGCTTTCATTCTTTTCATGGCCGTTACTCCGCTTTTCCAAGGAGCTTGACGAGCACGGCTTTCTGCGCGTGCAGGCGGTTTTCCGCCTCGTCGAATATCTCACCGGCGTGCGCCTCGAATACGGCAGTGGTGATTTCTTCTTCCCGGTGCGCCGGGAGGCAATGGAGCACAATGGCGTCGGGTTTTGCCGCTCCCATCACCGCATCGTTGATCTGGAAGTCCTTGAATGCCGCCTTGCGTTTTTCCGCCTCGCCTTCCTGGCCCATGGAGGCCCAGACGTCGGTATAAAGAACGTCGGCGTCCTTCGCAGCGGCAAGCACATCCGTGGTGCAGATGAATGTCCCGTTGGCTTTTGCCCAGGCCATGATATCCGCATCCGGTTGATATTCTTCCGGGCAGGCGATGGCGACTTCCATGCCCATTTTGATACCGCCGACGATGAGGGAATTCGCCATATTGTTGCCGTCGCCGATGAAACTAAGCTTCAGGCCCTTGAACGTGCCCTTGTATTCGCGCACCGTCATCAGGTCCGCAAGCACCTGGCAGGGATGCGCGTAATCGGTCAGGCCGTTGATGACGGGGATGGAGCCGTATTTCGCCAAATCCTCGACTTCCTGCTGCTTGTATGTGCGGATCATGATGCCGTCCACATACCGGGAAAGTACCCTCGCCGTATCCTGCACGGGTTCGCCGCGGCCAATCTGCAGATCGTTCGCGGAAAGGAACAGGGCGCTGCCGCCCAGCTGGTACATGCCCACTTCAAACGAAACGCGTGTGCGCGTGGAGGATTTCTGGAAGATCATGCCCAATGTCTTCCCCGCAAGGTGATGGTGGACGATGCCGTTTTTGCTTTCATACTTCAACTGGTCGGCAAGGTTTAAGATATCCGTGATTTCCTGCGGGGTCAGGTCGGAAAGTTTGGTGAGGTGCTTCATTGTTCGATCTCCTCCTTCAATATGGCGATGGCCTCTTTGAGCAGCGGCATTGGGATATTAAGCGGCGGCAAAAGCCGGATTTTATTCTTTGCGGTCAGTACGATCACTCCGCGATCTAAGCAGCCAAGCAAAATGTCCTTTGCGGGCCGCACGGTTTCGATCCCCAGCATCAGGCCCACACCGCTTACGGATACAACGCCCTTTGATGCGCCGAGCGTTTCCTTGATGTACGCGCCCTTTTCCTGCACCTCCTGCATAAGCTCCCCGGTCAAACGGCTGACAATGGAGCGTGCACCTGCGGCGCAGACCGGATTGCCGCCAAACGTGGAGCCATGGCTCCCGGCTGTCAGTGTGAACATGGTCTTTTCCCCAAACAGTGTCGCGCCCATCGGCAATCCGCCCGCCAGGCCTTTGGCGGTGGATACGATATCGGGTTTGATCCCGTAATGCATGTAGCAATAGAGTGCGCCCGTGCGCCCGTTGCCCGTCTGCACCTCGTCGATCAGGAGCAGCACATCCTGCTTTTCGCACAGTGCTGCCACCTCGCGCACATACTCGGCATCCAATACGTTCACGCCGCCTTCGCCCTGGATGAGTTCCATCATGACAGCGGCGACATCGTCCGCTTCCAACGCCAGCTTCATATCGTCAATATCGTTGGCCGCTACATGCACAAACCCCGGCGTAAACGGGCCGAAATCCTTGTGGAGGCTTTCCTGCCCCGTAGCCGAAAGCGTGGTGAGCGTGCGGCCGTGGAAGCTGTTCCACAGCGTAATGATATTGGGCCGCGCCACCGGGCCGTATTTGTCGCTTGCGTACTTGCGCGCCGCCTTGATGGCGCACTCGTTCGCTTCCGCGCCCGAGTTTGAGAAGAACACCTTCTTCAGCCCTGTCCGTTCGCATAGTACCTTGGCAAGCTCGGACTGCGGCTGGGTGTAATAATAGTTGGACACATGCTGCAGTTGATCCACCTGTGCCTTCACCGCATCCGCCCACGCGTCGTCCGCGATGCCGAACGCGTTCACCGCAATGCCGCCGCCCAAATCGATATAGCGCTTGCCCGCCTCGTCGTACAGCTCCGCACCCTTGCCGCTGATGAACGCGACGTCCTGCCTGCCGTATGTGCCGGCGATAAAGGTTTGATCCAGTTGTTTGATGGTCATCTTACATGCCTCCTTTACCGGGGAAGATACGTTGGAGGCTCTGCCTCCAAACCTCCGCCAAAGGGACACGTCCCTTTGGAATCCCAACGCTTCTTAGCCTATTGCTTACTTAAACATCGTACCCACGCCCTCGTCCGTCAGCACCTCGATGAGGATGGAGTGGGGAACGCGCCCGTCGATGATGAACACCTTCTTTACCCCGCGCCGGATGGCGTCGATACAGCAGTCCACCTTGGGGATCATGCCGCCGGAGATCACGCCTTCCCGCACAAGCTGCGGCGCTTCGCTCACGGGGATTTCGGAGATGAGCGTGCTGGGGTCGTTCATATCCCGGAGGATACCGTGCGTATCCGTCATGGAAATAAAGCTTTCCGCCTTCAGGCACCCCGCGATACGGGCCGCCGCGGTATCCGCGTTGATGTTGTAGGTATTGCCCTTGTCGTCGCACCCCACGGTGGAGATGACGGGGATATACCCTTTTTCCAGCAGATCGTGGATGGGCTGGGTATTGACGCTGACGATCTCGCCCACATAGCCGAGCGTCTCGTCAAACGGCTTGGCGTTTAAAATGCGGCAGTCCATGCCCGAAAGGCCAATGGCTTTTCCGCCGATGCTGTCGATGAGCGCCACCAGGTCCTTGTTGATCTTGCCTGCGAGCACCATCTGCACGATTTCCGCGGTTTCCTTGTCCGTCACGCGAAGCCCGCCCACAAACTCGCTTTTTTTCCCCACGCGCTTGAGCATATCGGAAATTTCCGGCCCGCCGCCGTGAATTAAGACCACCTTGATGCCGATGAGGGAAAGGAGCACGATATCCCCCATGACGGCTTTTTTGAGTTCTTCACTGACCATGGCGTTGCCGCCGTATTTGACAACGATGATCTTGCTGTTGTATTTCTGGATATAGGGCAGCGCCTGGATAAGCACCTCTGCCCGCTGGGCGTTTGTAATGTTTTTCATGCCGATCCCTTCAACTCTTATGAGCGGTAGTCGCCGTTGATTTTGACATAGTCGTACGTGAGGTCGCAGCCCCAGGCGGTAGCGGCGCTTTCCCCGCTGTTGAGGTAGACGAGAATGCTGATTTCATCCTGCAGGAGGATGTCCTTTGCGGTATCCTCCGAAAACGGCATACCCGCGCCGTCACGGCAGACATCGATATACCCGGCGCTTGAGGAGAAGGAAACATCCACCTTTTGGATGTCCACATCCGCGCCCGCATAGCCGATGGCGCACAGCACCCGGCCCCAGTTGGCGTCAGCGCCAAACATCGCCGCTTTAAACAGGCTGGAGCAGACGATGGACTTTGCGACCCTGCGCGCCGTAGCGGCATCCGCGGCACCGGAAACCTTGCAGGTTAGAAGCTTTGTCGCACCCTCGCCGTCCTTTGCGATGGAGCGGCAGAGATAGGCGGTGATCTCCCGGAGTGCGGCGCAGAATGCGGCGTAATCTTCGGTTTCGCTTACAATGGGAGCGTTTTTCGCAAACCCGTTTGCAAGCACCGCCACCATATCGTTGGTGGAGGTGTCGCCATCGACGCTGACCATATTGAAGGTGTCGAGGATATCGCTGGAGAGCGCCTTCTGTAAAAGCACCGGGGAGATGGCGGCGTCCGTTGTAATAAACACCAGCATCGTCGCCATGTTGGGATGGATCATGCCCGAACCCTTGGCGATGCCGCCGATATGGCACTCCTTGCCGCCGAGGGTGAAAGAAACCGCGGTTTCCTTGACGGCGGTGTCCGTCGTCATGATGGCGCGTGCGGCGTCCATGCTGTTGCTATAGCCCAAAGCGTTCACAAGCGCACCCATACCGCCTTCAATGGGCCCGATGGGGAGCGGCTGGCCGATGACGCCTGTGGAGGCGACGATTACGTCCCTTGTGTCAATCCCCAAAGCATTGCCCGCAAGCGCGCACATCTTTTTTGCCACAGCCGGGCCATCCACGTTGCAGGTGTTGGCGTTGCCGGAGTTGCAAATGATCGCCCGCGCCATGCCGTCTGAAAGATGCTCCTGTGTCACAAGGATGGGCGCGCCCTTGACAAGGTTCTGCGTATAGACCGCCGCGGCGCTCGCGGGGACGTCGCTTACGATCAGCGCCAGGTCCTTTAACGCCTTGTTCTTTCTCAATCCGCAATGGATGCCGGAAGCCTTGAAGCCCTTTGCGGCGCATACGCCGCCTGCGATTGTCTGCATAGCGTTCTCCAAATCATTATTATCAGCGGATATTGGAGGCGCTGCCTCCAAGCCTCCGCCCAAGGGACTAATGAGGTACCCAGGGTTCTAAAACCAATTCACCGGATTGGTTTTTGCCCTTTGGGTACCGAACCCGCTTTCCTTCAGAAAGCTCCTTTGGAATCCCAAACATTAACTGTTGCGCTTTCTGTTGCTTCTTTTTCTTTCGTGGAAGAAAAGGAGCGTATTTTTATAGCGTCAATCCGTCGGTCTCCTCGCGCCCGAACATCAGGTTCATGCACTGGATGGCGGCGCCCGAAGCCCCTTTGCCCAAGTTGTCGTATCGGGCAAGTAATGTCATGCGTTCCTCGTTGCCCGCAACCATCAGCTCCATCGTATCCTTGCCGGCAAGCGCGTTTGCGGCATGCATCTGGTTTTCCGCCGCATAGGGGAGAACGTTTATCAGCCTGCTGCCCGCATAGTGCGCTGCGTAGACTTCTGTGAGTTCTTCCGGCCGCAGCCGTTTTAACAGCATACTTCGGTGCAGCGGTATGTTTACAAGCATGCCCGCATAAAAATCCGCAACCACAGGGGTGAATACGGGAGGAAAGGCCGTGCCCGCATATTGTTGCATTTCGGGCAAGTGCTTGTGCGTTTGCAGTGTGGCGTACTGGCGCGGCGCGTCGAGCGCAATGGCCCGCTCTTCACCCTCATATTCTGCAATCATCTTCTTGCCGCCGCCGCTGTAACCGGTGAGCGAGAAGCAGCCAAGCGGCGCTTCGGGAGAGAGGATGCCGGCGGAGATCAAAGGATACACCAGCGCGATAAATCCGCTTGCGTGGCAGCCGGGTACCGCAACGCGGGAGCCGCAGGCGATGCCCGCACGGTGGGCAAACGAGAGCTCCGGAAATCCGTAGCGCCAGCCGTTTGCAACGCGGTGCGCGGTGGAAGCGTCTATGATCCTTGCGCAGCTTCCCTGTGCGAGGGATACGGATTCGCGCGCAGCCTCGTCCGGCAGGCATAAAAATGCAAGATCGGCCTCATGGAGAAGCGCCTGGCGCGCCTTGGGGTCCTTGCGCCGCGCCTCGTCCAGAGTAAACAGTTCGATGCCGGAAAGCGCGCGCAAACGCTCATAAATCCGGAGCCCTGTCGTGCCTTCCCCCCCATCGATAAACACCCGCTGCATGGCATACTCCTTTATCGAATATTACTCATAATTATACATTCAAAACGCGTGATGTCAACAATAATTTGAATAATTATTTATTGTTTGTGTATTTTATACATTGCCAAAATGAAAACAGGGCACCGCACTTTTCTTGTGCGGTGCCCCATACTGTTTTTGATTATTGTGAAAACGCCTTCAAATATTCCGCTACGGAGCGCGTCATCTCTTTTGAAAAATCGGAATTGTATTTGCGGGTACAGAAGGCGTTGAGCCATTCGCCAAAATCCTGATGTCCCGCATGCTTTTTGAGCATCTCCGGGAATGCGGCAGGGTCTATGCGGCGGTACGCGTTTTCATGGACGATGTCCGTCAGCTCACAGCGTTCGGGCTTTTTGCGCGCTTTCTGCTGTGCGGTGGGGTAGCCGAATACCAGCATCGCGGCGGGAAAGACATAAGGGGGAAGGGAGAGCAATTTCCGGTGCTCCTCGCAGCATTCCATAATATCGCCGATATAGCAGGAACCAAGTCCAAAGCTTTCCGCCGCGGTTACGGCGTTTTGTGCTGCAATGGTGCAATCGGATACGGCAAGCAGCAAATCCCCCACGCCGGGCTGGCGCGGGCTGCAGGAAAACGCCTCGTACGCATCATACCATTTCTGGCAGTCCGCTAAGAAGATAAGCACCATCGGCGCTTTTGCGATAAACGGCTGGTTGTCGCAAGTAACGGCCAGGCGGTCCTTGATGGCCTGATCCGTAACGTCAAGAATGGTATACAGCTGCTGGTTGCCGGCGCTTGGCGCGGCCATAGCGGCAAGCAGGATTTCGCGTTTGATGGAAGCGGGGACTTCCCGGTCCTCAAACACGCGGACAGATTTGCGGCTGTGCAGGCTTTTGACGATCTCGTTCATACATGCTCCTGTGTGTTGCTGTTTTAAGGCTTAGGGGCTGTTTGGAAACCAAGGCAATTGTCTATTTTGCAAAAAAATGGGCTGCAACATCGTTAAAAATCCTCGAAATACCTCCAGTATTCCTGTGGTTTTTGCCTTGTTTCGCACCGTTTTTTCTCAAAATATCCTGCATGCTTGCGTTTTCAAACACGCCTTAGTATGTTCAGTTGCCGGCAGCATAAATCTCCTGCGCGTACCGGACAGAGGCCATGGCGTCCCGCCCGTAAAAGTCCGCGCCGATCTTTTTGGCGTAATCCGCCGTGAGCACGGCGCCGCCCACCATGATGCGGCAATGCGGGGCAGCCTCCCTGAGCATGGCGATGGTTTTCGCCATGCTGGCGACCGTGGTAGTCATCAGCGCTGAAAGCCCGATGAGGCGGGTATGGTGCGAAAGGGCCGCCTCCACAACGGCTTCGGGCGGAACGTCTTTTCCAAGGTCCACCACCTGAAAGCGGTAGTTTTCAAGCAGCGCCTTTACAATATTCTTGCCGATATCGTGTACGTCCCCGTGTACGGTTGCAAGCACCACGCAGCCCAAACTTTTACCCGCATCCGCGCCCATGTGCGCGCGCAGCACCTCAAAGGCGGCTTTGGCGGCTTCGGCGCTCATCAACAGCTGCGGAAGGAACATCGTCCCCTTTTCAAACGCAAGGCCCACATAGTTGAGCGCGGGAACAAGGCTGGCATCAATCACCGCAAGCGGCGCGCTTTGTTGTACCTCGGCCTGGGCAAGCAGGCCCGCCTGCTGTTTTAACCCCTGCTTGACAGCCTGCTCGAGCGTCAGGGCTCCCTGCGGGGCAGGCGGCGGCGCATTGCCTGCTGACGGCGGGGCAATGGGTGAAGAAGAGGGCGGCGGGGGATTTTGCCCCGCGTATTGCTCAATAAACGCCTCGCACTGCGCATCGTTGCCAAAGAGCGCCTGCACACTGCGGTAGGCGTCCATCATGGAGGGCAGCAACGGGTTGAGGATGGCGGCGTCAAGCCCCGCGCCCATGGCGAGCGTGAAGAAGTTGGCGTTCAATAAATCGCGCCGGGGGAGGCCAAAGGATACGTTCGATACCCCGAGCGAGGTTTTGACACCAAGCTCGCGCTTGACGCGGGAAAGCGTTTCGAGCGTGATTTTCGCATTATCCCCGCCCGCGCTGACCGTCATCGTCAGCGTATCGACGATAATATCCTTTTTATCGATACCGTAGGATGCAGCGGTATCGATGATGCGCCGCGCGATGTCCACGCGGCCCTGCGCCGCTTCGGGGATACCGGCTTCATCGAGGGTGAGCGCCACCACAAGCCCGCCGTATTTTGCAACGAGCGGGAACACGGCATGCATGCTTTCTTGCTTGCCGTTAACGGAATTGACCATGGGCTTGCCGTTATAGATGCGCATCGCAAGCGGCAGGGCCTTTGGGTCGGCGGTGTCAAGCTGCAAAGGCAGGTTTGTGATGCTCTGCAGTTCCGTGGTTATTTTTGCAAGCATTTGAACTTCGTCGATATCAGGAAGGCCCGCGTTTACGTCCAGGATGTCCGCGCCAGCGTCCTGCTGGCTCAGGCCTTCGCGCAAGATATAGTCCATATCCCCTTCGCGCAGCGCCTGCTTGAGGCGGGCCTTGCCGGTGGGGTTGATGCGCTCGCCGATGAGCACCGTGCGCGTTGTAAAATACACGGCGCGGGAATAGCTGGAAACGACCGTATGTGCCTTTTTTGTAACGGGCAGCGGGATAATGGCCCGGCAGCGGGAGACAAGCGCATTGATATGCGCGGGCGTTGTACCGCAGCAGCCGCCTAAGAGGTGCGCGCCGCCCAGTGCGGCCTCCGCCATCCGTTCCGCAAACTCTTCCGGGCCGACATCAAACACGGTGACACCGTTTTCCTCGCGCGGGAGCCCGGCGTTGGGGTTGAGGATGAGGGGAAGGGAACTGATCGCGGAAAGCTCCTTCAAAATAGGAAGCATCTGCACCGGCCCCAGGCCGCAGTTTAAGCCGATCGCGTCCACGCGAAGGCCTTCGAGGAGCGCTACGACGCTGTGGATATCCCCGCCGGTCAGCAGTTTGCCGTTTAAATCGAGCGCGACCGTCGCAAGCACGGGAAGGTCGCAGCTTTCCTTTGCGGCAAGCACGGCGGCCTTGAGTTCATAGGTGTCGGACATGGTTTCAATGAGCACAAGGTCGGCGCCTGCCTCTGCCCCTGCGCGGATGGACTGCGCAAACAGGGAGACAGCGTCCTCAAAAGAAAGGTCGCCGAGCGGCTTTAAGAGCTTTCCCGTCGGGCCGACGTCAAACCCCACATATTTCTTCTGGCTGCCTGTATCCGCAGTGACCGCCTCTTTTGCGCGCGCAACCGCCGCATGTGCAACGTCTTCGGGCGTATAGCCTGTGCCCGCGAGCTTCTTAGCGTTGTTGCCGAATGTGTTTGTCAGTATGATGTTGCACCCTGCGGCAAGGTACTGCGCGTGGATATCGCGCACCGCATCCGGATGTGTAATGTTCCATAGATCCGGTATTTCGCCCGGCTCCAAGCCGACCGCCTGCAGCATGGTGCCCATTGCGCCGTCAAAAAACAGCAGTTCTTTTCCAAAGACATCCCGTATTCCCATTCTCTAGCTACTCCTTTTTGTATGCGCATTGCGTAAGATCGCAGTTGGAACAATCGTGTGTCATGCTTTGGCGTTCTCCGGGCCGGATGCCCATGATCGCCGTGATGGATTTGGTAGGGGTGAGCATGTTCGTTTCCGTGCAGGAAAGGCCGATTTTCTTTGCCGCATCGAGGATGCGCAGGATGTCCGGCTGGCAGTCTAAATTCAGGTCGCCATACCCGGGGGAAAACCTTGGGCGCAAAGAGAACCCATCGGGTAACCCCGCCGCAATCTCTTCCTGCGCCGCATCACAGCAGCTCTCCAAAAGCGCCGCGGCGCACGCCTGCAGCACAACGGCCGCCGGCATATCCGTCCGGCTGTAGCGCTGCATGAGCCTGTCCACGCCCGCGCCCAATGTCGCAGCAAAGAGATATGCCGCATTGCATCCTTCGAGGTGCCGCTTGAGCGCGCGGCTATGTAGTTGCAGCGGCCCCAGGCGGATATTCTCCCCTTCCGATTGTACGGATACGCGAAGATGCACCGCGTGAAAGCCTGCGGCACTTTGTAGCGCCGGAATGCAGGCGTTCAATACGCTTTCCGTTTGCACGTCTGGCGCCTGCCCCCGCTTGTATCCCAAATACCGGAGCGCTTCCCGGCGGTCCACCTCCACCATCGCTTACTCCTTTGCCCGGAGGATATGGGAGAGATTGTGGAAGATGCCCGCAGCAATCTCCGGTTTGTTCATCGTGTATAGATGGATGCCGTTGACGCCGTTTGCGATGAGGTCGATGATCTGCTCCGTTGCGTACGCAATGCCTGCCTGCTGCATGGCCAAGGGATCATCGCCAAAACGGTCCAGTATGTTCAAGAACCTGGGCGGCAACGACGTGCCCGAAAGCTTGATGATGCGTGTGATCTGCTTTTTGTTGATCACAGGCATAATGCCCGCAAGCACCGGCACGGATATCCCCGCCTCGCGGATGCGGTACAAAAAGCGGTAGAGCACATTGTTGTCAAAAAACATCTGGGTGGTCAAAAAGTCGCATCCGGCCTCCACCTTCTGCTTGAGGTGGGCGATGTCCTCCTTTTGGCTGACACTCTGCACATGCCCTTCCGGATAGCACGCGCCGCCGATGGAAAACCCGCCGTGCGTGCGGATTTCGTTTACCAGCTCGCTTGCGTACGCGTATTGCTGCGGGGAAGGAAACGCCGCGTTTTCCGGGATGTCCCCGCGCAGCGCAAGTACATTTTTGATGTTGCGGGCATCCAGCTCCCCGATGAGGCCATTTACCTCATCCCTGGTGGAGGAAACGCACGTCAAATGCGCAAGCGCCGTGACACCGCATGTTGTGATGTATTCCGCCAGCCGCACTGTGTTTTTGGAGGTGCCGCCGCTTGCGCCGTAGGTCACGGAAATAAAATCCGGTTTCAGCTTTGCGGTCTCACGCACCACTTCTTCCGCGCGCTCAAGCTCCGCGTCCTGCTTGGGCGGAAACAGCTCGCAGGATACGGTGACGCGTTTTTCCCTGAGTAAATCTCGTATGAGCATGATGGCACCTTTCTATCTGGGTATGGCTGAAAAAGCCTGTTGTTGATTGGAACTACTCTACCATTACATCGCCGTATGGCACAATAGAGAAAGGCGCTGCTATTTGCCCGTATGGGAATACTCCCTGATCTTTTCCACCGCAAACGGCGTTTCCTGGTAGACGAAATAGTTGAGCCAGTTGGCAAAGAGCATATTGCCGTGCGCGCGCCAGGTGACGCGGGGCGGCATGGAACTGTCGTTATCCGGGTAATAATTGGCGGGCGGCTCAATGGGAAGGCCCGCGTTCAGATCGCGCTTGTATTCCAGCTCCAGCGTTTCCGGGTCGTACTCGCTGTGGCCGGTCACAAACACGCGCCTGCCGTCACGGCTTACAGCAAGGTACAGCCCCGCCTCCGGCGAGGTCGCCAATACCTCAAGCGCCGGGTGTGCGGCCACATCCTGCGTGCGCACGGTGGTGTGGCGGCTGTGGGGGGCAAAGAACAGGTCGTCAAAGCCGCGCACCAGCCGGTGCGTGCGGTTTTCCACCGTATGGGGGTAGACGCCGAAGAGCTTTTTTGCAAGCGGCTGCTTGCCGATGCCGTAGTAATGGTACAGCGCCGCCTGCGCGCCCCAACAGATGAACAGCGAGGAAAACACGTTTTCCGTCGCCCAGCTCAATACCTTCTCAAGCTCCTGCCAGTAGGCGACCTCTCTAAAATGCATCTGCTCCACGGGCGCGCCGGTGATGATGAGGCCGTCGAACTGCTCGTGCTTTACCTCGTCAAATGTGCGGTAGAAGGTGTCAAGGTGCGTGTGGTCGGTGTTGCGGGGCTGGTAGCTTGCCGTGCGCAACAGCGTCAACTCCACCTGCAGGGAGGTGTTGCCGAGCAAGCGCAGCAGCTGCGTTTCCGTGACCGTTTTTGTGGGCATCAGGTTCATAGCCGCGATCCTTAAGGGGCGGATGTCCTGCTGTATGGCGCGCTCTTCATTCATCACAAAGATGTTTTCACCGGTCAGAATATCATAAGCGGGCAGGCCGTTGGGAATTTTCACGGGCATTGTGGGGTTCCTCCTTTATTCCTGAGATTTATTGAGCGCCTGGGCAAGGTCTTCGATCAAATCTTCCGGGTCCTCGATGCCGATGGAGAGGCGGATCATATCCGGCGTGACGCCCGCGCCTTTGAGTCCTTCTTCATCGAGCTGCGCGTGCGTGGTGCTGGCGGGATGGATAACGAGCGAGCGCACGTCGGATACGTTGGCGAGCAGGGAGAACAATTCCAGCGCGTCGATAAATTTCCGTCCCGCCTCAATGCCGCCCCGGATGCCGAACGTGAAGATGCCGCCGCAGCCCTTGGGGAAATACTGCTTCGCGCGTTCATAATAGGCGTCTCCTTCGAGCGCGGGGTAGTTGACCCATGTCACGCTGGGATGGTTTTTCAGATAGTTTGCGACGGTCACGGCGTTTTCAGAGTGCTTCTTCATGCGCAGACTCAGGGTTTCAATGCCCTGCAGCAGCAAAAACGCGTTGAAGGGGGACAGGCACGCGCCGGTATCGCGCAGGAAGCCCGCGCGCAGCTTCGCAAGGTATCCCGCCGCGCCAAGGTCCGCATATACAAGGCCGTGGTAGCTCTCATCGGGCGTATTGTATTCTTTAAAACGGGGGTTGCTTTTGCAAGAGAACGTACCAAGGTCGGTGACGGAGCCGCCCATGGAATTGCCGTGGCCGCCCATGTACTTGGTCAGGGAATGCACCACAATATCGATGCCGCAGGCTTTGGAGTCAACAAGATACGGGGTGCCGAACGTGTTGTCCGCAATCACAGGCAGGCCGTGTTTATGCGCAATTTCCGCGATCTTGTGAAAATCGGGAATGTTGATGTTGGGGTTGCCGAGCGTTTCCAGGTACACGCAGCGGGTTTTCTCATTGATCAGGGACTCCAGCTTTATAAAATCCTCCGGGCTGACGGAATGCACCTTGATGCCGTAACGGACGGTAAACCGCTGGAATAAGAGCGTGTACGTGCCGCCATACAGCGTGGAAAGGGAAATGATTTCGCTGCCGGTTTCGGCCAAATTCTGTATCGCCGCCAAAATGGCCGCCATGCCGGAAGCAAAACAGACCGTGCCCACGCCGCCTTCGAGCGCCGTGACGCGCTCTTCCAATACGGCGACCGTCGGGTTGCTTAGCCGCGTATAGATGCTGCCGGGCTTTTCCAAAGCAAACTGCGCCGCCGCGTCCGCCGCATCCTCAAACTGATAGGCCGTGGTCTGGTAGATGGGAACGGCGCGCGCGCCTGTCGTAGGGTCGGGCGAATAGCCTGCGTGGGCCTGTAAGGTATCAAACCGGTATTGCTTTGTCATCGTCATATCCTCCTGAAAAATTCTTTTTCAAATGGTGTTGGTTCTTCTGAATGAAAAAAGCCCTGCTTCGCGTCTTGCGAAGCAGGGCCAAAGCAACAAAATTTGGCGTTCCCGCTAGATTGCCGTCTCCGGCATTCGCAACACGCAAATTGGCGCGGAACGCATCATCATTCCGCGCTTGGGCATCATCATGAAAACAACTGCAAACGGCTTCATGAAACGTTCCTCCTTTCCTCGCGTGTCGGGGTTGTATGCAATGGTACCTTAGAGACAGGCACACTGTCAAGCATAAAATATATTTTCTATCAGTAAGCCACGCCCTGGGCAAGCATGGCGTCCGCCACCTTCAAAAAGCCCGCGACGTTCGCGCCAAGCACCAGGTTTCCAGGTTCGCCGAATTCTTCGGAGGCAGCATACGCCTTTTGGTAGATGCCTGTCATGACGGATTTCAGCATGGCGTCCACCTCTTCAAACGGCCAGCTCAGGCGCTGGCTGTTCTGCGCCATTTCGAGCGCCGATGTCGCAACGCCGCCCGCGTTTGCAGCCTTGCCCGGCCCATAGGAAACGCCCGCCTCTAAAAATGCGTCCACAGCCTCCGGCGTGCAGGGCATGTTTGCGCCCTCGGCCACGGCAATACAGCCGTTTTTGATGAGCAGCAGCGCGCTGTTGCCGTCAAGCTCATTCTGCGTTGCGCAGGGCAGGGCGATGTCACAGGGGATGCTCCAGATATCGCGGCAGCCTTCGTGGTATTCTGCGTTGTTTACATGGGAGATATACTTGCTCAGCCTGCAGCGCTCCACTTCCTTAAGCTGCTTGATAACGTCAAGGCGGATTCCTTCTTTGTCATAGAGATAGCCGCAGGAATCGCTCATGGCGACAACCGTAGCACCTAGTGCCATCGCTTTTTCCGCCGCGTAAATGGCGACGTTGCCGGAGCCGGAAACGACGACTGTCTTTCCTGCAAACGCGGTGCCTCGTTGCTTTAGCATCTCCTCTGTAAAGTAGCACACGCCATAGCCCGTCGCCTCTTTGCGGCCAAGAGAACCGCCATAGGAAAGACCCTTTCCGGTCAGCACGCCGGTGACGTCGTTCTTTACGCGCTTATACTGCCCGTACAGATAGCCGATCTCCCTTGCGCCCACACCGATATCGCCCGCAGGCACGTCCGTGTCCGGACCGATGTGGTGCCGAAGCTCCGTCATGAAGGATTGGCAGAAGCGCATGATTTCCATATCGCTTTTTCCCTTGGGGTCAAAGTCCGCGCCGCCCTTGGCGCCGCCGATGGGAAGCCCGGTCAGGGCGTTTTTAAAAATCTGCTCAAACCCGAGAAATTTCAGGATGGAAGCGTTGACGGAAGGATGAAACCGCAGCCCGCCCTTATAAGGCCCGATGGCGGAATTGAACTGGTAGCGGTAGCCGCGGTTGACGCGGACTTTTCCCGCGTCGTCCATCCAGCTCACACGGAACTGTATGACGCGCTCAGGCTCCACAAGACGCTCAAGAATACCCATTTTCTCCAACTCCGGGCGGCATTTGATGACCGGGGAAAGCGAGTGGAGCACCTCTGTTACGGCCTGTAAAAATTCGGGTTCACATTGGTTGCGAAGCGTGAGCTCATCGAGCACGCCTGCAATATAAGGATTTTGTGCCTGCATATTGCCTCCTTGCAATGTTGCCAAAACTATCTGACAGGGGATCCCCTGTTCGGAAGCGGTTTTTATGTAGAATTAATGCCGGACGATTGGAATATGCCGAATTCGTCTGTATATTTATTGATTCTACAGGATACAAAAGTTCCGTTGGGACAGCTGCATACCATATAAATAGCGAACATTGTATATATTATATATGACGTCGTAGTAAAAAATCAATGCAAAAAAACAGGAACAGCGATGATCGCTGCTCCTGTTTGGCGTATTCTCAAAACATCCCGGGATTCGGACGGTATGTATACTTATACGATAGGATTTAGGATTTGAGCGCCGCTTCCAGCAGGCCCCGGAGCTTTACCGGGTCGGCCTTGCCCGCGGTCGCCTTCATCACATGCCCCATGATGGCCTGGGCTGCGCTTGCTTTGCCCGCATGGTAATCTGCAACCGCATTGGGGTTGGCTGCAATCGCGGCACCAAGATGTGCGTTTAAGATGCTTTCGTCGCTGATCTGCTCAAGACCCAAACGCCTGACAATGCCTTCGGGCGCTTCATCCGCTTCCCACATCACGGTCAGCACCTTTTTTGCGGCGCTGCTGTTGATGCTGCCCGTGCCCGCAAGCCCACACAGCGCGGCAAGGTGCGCGGCGCTGATGCGGATGGCTGCGTCCTCCTCCTGCCCCCGCAGGCGGAACACCTCGCTGATCAGGAGGTTCGCAAGGAGTTTCGGGTAGGCGGTCAGCTGCGCGGCAGCTTCAAAATAATCGGAAACCGACTGCTCGTTGGTCAACAGCGACGCATCATAGCCGGAAAGCCCGTATTGCTGCATGTAAATCGCCTTGCGCTCCTCGGGCAGCAGCGGGATTTCAAGTTGCAGGCGTTCGATTTCCGCCTTAGGGAGTTCGATTGCGCAGAGGTCAGGGTCCGGGAAGTACCGGTAATCGTTGGCGTTTTCTTTCCTGCGCATGGAGGAAGTCTTACCTGAAGCTTGGTCAAACCGCCGGGTTTCCTGCACGATCGTTTCCCCCGCTTCAATTGCCGCGATCTGGCGCGCGCTTTCAAATTCGATGGTGCGGCGCACGGACTGGAAGGAGTTAAGGTTCTTGGTTTCCGTGCGCGTGCCATATACGTCGGAACCCATAGGGCGCACGGACAGGTTGACGTCGCAGCGCATGCTGCCTTCGTTCATTTTACAATCGGAAATGCCGGTATAGAGGATGGTGGCCCGGAGCTTTTCCAAAAAGTCGATGGCTTCCTGCGCGCTGCGCATATCCGGCTCGGAGACGATTTCAATGAGCGGCACGCCGCAGCGGTTGCAGTCAAACAGCGTCCCAAGGTTCGCGTCATGCGTGAGTTTGCCCGCATCCTCTTCGATGTGAATGCGCGTCAGGCGCACCTTCTTTTCGCCGTTCGGGGTCTCGATGGTGAGATACCCTCCCTCGCACAGCGGCAGGTCGTACTGCGAGATCTGGTACGCCTTGGGGAGATCGGGGTAGACGTAGTTCTTCCTATCCAGCTTAGAATAGGGGGCGATCTTGCAGTGTGTGGCAAGCCCCGCCTTGACGGCGAATTCCACCACCTTGCCGTTCAATACCGGAAGCGCGCCCGGCATGCCCATGCATACGGGGCAAATCTGTGTGTTGGGAGGCGCGCCAAACGTGGTTGGGCAGGAGCAGAAGATTTTACTCTCCGTTTTTAACTCAATATGGATTTCCAGACCGATGACGATTTCGTATTGCATGGTGTGTTACCTCCCAAATGCGGGCGCAGTCAGGTGGTATGCGCCGTGTTCCCGTTCATACGCTGCACCCAGGTTCAACAGCGTGTATTCGTCAAACGCCTTCCCGACAAGCTGCATGCCCACCGGCAGCCCTTCCGTTTCGCCGCAAGGCAGGGCGAGTGCCGGCAGCCCCGCGATGTTGACGGGTACGGTGCAGATGTCACCCAAATACATTTCAAGCGGGTCCGCCGTCTTTTCGCCGATGCGGTAGGCAGCCGTGGGGGCGACGGGGGAGAGAATCGCGTCAAACGTATCAAACACCTTCGCATACGCCTCTGAAAGCAGTGTTCTGATTTGCAGCGCTTTTTTGTAGTATGCGTCATAATACCCGGCGGAAAGTGCAAACGTGCCCAAAAGGATGCGGCGCTTGACCTCGGGGCCGAACCCTTCACTGCGGGACTTTAAATACAGCTCCTCGAGCGTCTCGCACCCTTCGGCGCGGTAGCCATAGCGCACGCCGTCAAACCGGCCAAGGTTACTGGAGGCCTCCGCGCTTGAAATGATGTAGTAGGCGGGCAGGGCATTCGAGAGCATGGGCATGCTCACTTCCGCAACCGTCGCGCCCATCCCTTCAAAGCGTTTTGCCGCCTCCAATATGGCGGCTTTGACGCCCGGCGAGATGCCTTCACCTAAAAACTCCTTGGGCAGCGCCAGCCGCTTGCCTTTGACGTCGCCTGTGAGGGCTGCAGAGAAGCCCGTCTCTTTTCCGGGTACGGAGGTGGTGTCTTGCTTGTCATACCCGCAGATGGCGTCCAATACCAGCGCGGCGTCCTCCACCGTTTTTGCCAAAGGCCCAATCTGGTCGAGCGAGGACGCGAACGCGATGAGCCCATAGCGGGAAACCCGGCCATAGGTCGGCTTCATGCCGACCACGCCGCAGAACGCCGCGGGCTGGCGGATGGAGCCGCCGGTATCGGAACCAAGAGCAAACGCCGCCTCGTCCGCAGCCACAGCTGCCGCCGAGCCGCCGGAGCTGCCGCCCGGCACGCGTGTAAGGTCGCGAGGATTTTTCGTCAGCTGTATGGAAGAATTTTCAGTGCTCGAGCCCATGGCAAACTCATCCATGTTGGCCTTGCCCAAGAACACGCAGCCCGCCTCTTCAAGCTTCTGCACCGCCGTCGCGTTATAGGGCGAACGGAAGCCGGAAAGCATTTTGGAAGCGCAGGTCGTATGTCCCCAGGTGGTGCACATGTTGTCCTTGAGCGCAAGCGGTACGCCCGCAAGAGGCGAGAGCGCCTCCCCGCTTTTGCGCTTCTGATCAATGGAATCCGCCTGCTGCAGGGCATGTGCGGAAGCGGTGGACAGGTAAGCGCCAATGCTGGTATCGGTCTCCTCGATGCGCGCCAAATAGGCCTGCGCGGCCTCGCGTGCGGAAATTTCCTTTGCCTGCAGCCGTGCGCTAAGCGTAGCCGCACTCAAACGTGTCAATTCTTTCATGTCCGTCCTCCCTTACTCAATGGCGCTGGGCACGCGGATATAGTCCCCGTGCATGGAAGGCGTGTTTTCTAAGAGTGCCTCCCGCTCGCACGTTCTCGCTTTATCTTCCCGGAATACGTTGTGCAGCGGCACCACATGCGCCGTTACGGGTACGCAGCCTGTATCTACACTGTCGAGCTGTCCCGCAAAGCCGATGATGGCGGAAAGCTCCTGTTGCATATTCTTTTGTTCAGTATCGGTCAGCTGCAGGGAAGCAAGCTGCGCCACCCGGCCGATATCGAACGCTTCTCCAGCAGATTTCTTTTTCGATTGCGTTTCACCTGCGGAGGCCGCTTCGGGCTTCAAGTCCCCGGTGAGGATGTGCAACTCCTTCAACTGTGCGGCATCCACGGGATCGGGCGCGTTGGTGAGCAGGCACTTTGCGTCCTTGGTCTTGGGGAAGGCCGTGACGTCGCGCAAAGAATCGGCACCCATGAGCAGCATCACAAGCCGGTCAAGGCCGAATGCGAACCCGCCATGCGGCGGCGTGCCGTAACGAAACGCCCGGATAAAGAAGCCGAACCGGCGTTCCACCTCTTCATCGGATAATCCCAGCGCCTGGAACATCAGCTTCTGTACCTCGCTGTTGTGGATACGGATGCTGCCGCTGCCAAGTTCAATGCCGTTGAGCACCACGTCATACGCCTGTGCGCGCACACGGCCCGGGTCGGTGAACAGGTAGGGGACGTCCTCCTCATACGGCATGGTGAACGGGTGGTGCGTCGCCATCCAGCGGTTCTCTTCCTCGGAATACTCAAATTCCGGGAAGTCCGTCACGATCAAAAACGCGTACTGGTCCTTGGGCCTTAAGTTGAGCAGATCGCCAAGCTCCAGCCTTAACCCGCCCAGCACCCTGCGCACGGTGGAAAGCTGATCCGCGCAGAACAGAATAAAGTCGCCCGGCTTGCCGTCCACGCGGGCAAGGAGTTCCTGCCACACGTCGTCTGCAAAATACTTTGGCAGGATGGAGTTGATGCTGCCGTCCTCGCGGATTAAAATCCACGCCATGCCTTTTGCACCGTAGCTCTGCGCGCGCACGGTCAACTCCTCAATGGCGGTTTTGCTAAAGCTTGCGCCGCCCTTAACGTTGATGGCGCGCACGTATCCCTTCTTTGCGGCCACATTTTTAAACACGGCAAATTCGCTTTTTCCGGCAATGTCCGTTACCTCGATGATGGGGAGCGCAAAGCGGATATCCGGCTTGTCGCTGCCGTAGGTATCCATGGCCTGATGCCAGGTCATGCGCGGGAAGGGGTCGGTGATGTCGATCCCCTTGATTTCGCGCATCATGTGCTTAAAGAGCCGCTCTAAGTGCTGCAGGATTTCTTCCTGCCCCACAAACGAAAGCTCCATGTCAAGCTGCGTAAATTCAGGCTGGCGGTCGGCGCGCAAATCCTCATCGCGGAAGCAGCGCGCCACCTGATAGTAGCGGTCAAGGCCGCCCACCATCAACAGCTGCTTGAAAATCTGCGGGCTTTGCGGCAGCGCGTAGAAGGAGCCGGGGTGCACGCGGCTGGGCACGAGATAGTCCCGCGCGCCCTCGGGCGTGCTTTTTGTGAGGATGGGCGTTTCCACATCCACAAAGCCGTCCGCGTCGAGATAATCCCGCGCGGCTTTGACCACCCGGTGCCGGAAGCGCAGCGCTTCCTGCATCTGTGCGCGGCGGATGTCCAAAAATCGGTATTCCATTCTGAGGTCCTCGCGCACCTTCGCGTTGTCTTCAAGCGAAAACGGCAGCGGATCGGATTCGCTGATGAGCGTGATGCTGTCCGCCGCAAGCTCGATGGTGCCGGTTAATAGCTTATCGTTATACGTTTCTTCATCGCGGATGCGCAAAACGCCCTCCGCCATCAGTACGGATTCCATTTTCACGCTTTCCGCAATGGCGAATTCCTCTTTACTGAGTGCATTGAGGTTGCAGACCACCTGCAGCGTCCCTTTGCAATCCCGTAGATCCAGGAATATGACGCCGCCCATATCACGCTTGTGGAATACCCAGCCGCTGACCCTGACGCGTTCGCCTACCTGTGCTTCGGTCAAAGCTCCGCAATGTGCCGTTCGAAACATCCGTTTTTCCTCCTGATTGCTGCCCGCCTTGGGCGCATTTCCATTGCCTGCAAAAGAAGTATTTGCTGAAAGGTATAAAAAAACAGCCTTCCATCCCGTTTGGGACGAAAGACCGTAGTCTCACGCGGTACCACCCAATGTAGCGCAAAGCGCTCACTCTGTGACGACGCGCCGTTTCTTAAAAGAATCGGGCGGATCGTTTCCGGCTGTAACGCGCCGGGCGCGTCCGAGTCTACTACGCTTTAAGCGGTTCGGTCGGAGGCTCCGAGCTGTTCTTCCCCTGTACGCGCCGTACCGCTCTTCCACCAGGTGAGCGGCTCTCTGTGCCGTTTCATACAGGCTACTCGTCTCATCATCGCCATGCTGCGGGGTCAATCGATAGTATGAACGCATTATACCGTCCGGTATACGCTTTGTCAACGCTTTTGTCCTTATCTTATGTATTGTTTTCCACAGCGGCAACCGTAGAACGTATTTTTTTCAATCAGGTATCACAACCCAATACATATCCACATATATATGTAATACGGAAAGGGGAAACCGGTATCCTTTCCAAACGGCAAGCAGACTGCAGCCCGGTCTGAATTGCTTTACAACCTTATACAGAAGCCTCCAGAGCCAAAACGCTCAACAAAAGCCTTCACCACCGCCGGGGGGACGCCCCCGGCGGTGATTTATTGTGTCACAAAAGCGCCTGCGGCACTTTTGTGAAGAATGTCAGGAAGTACCTGCTCGTGCCTCGCGGGCGGCACTTCCTGCAGGGAATCCCTTGCTATGCAAGGGGTTGCGCCGCCACCGCGCGTGTCGCTGGCGGCGAATGGAAGCTTTCTTCTATTTTGCCCTTCATGCTTTAGAACAGACCTAAGTCCTTCTCTGTGTTTACCATCCACTGCGCTTGCGCGCGGCATCCGGAACGGATATAATGATAGCTGCCGTCATCAGGCAAACGCAATGAGGAGGAGAGACTGTGGAACAGAAAAAATCGGTTTTTAGCGGTATCCAGCCGTCCGGCGTACTGACGCTGGGTAATTATATCGGGGCTCTCCGCAATTGGGCAAAGCTGCAGGCGGATTTCAACGCGTATTACTGCGCGGTGGATATGCACTCCATTACCGTGAGGCAGGACCCGGAGGTACTGCGCCGTCGCTCCATTGAGACGATGGCGCTGTTGATTGCCTGCGGCGTGAGGCCTGAGACTTCCACCATGTTCATCCAATCCCATGTACCTGCGCATACGCAGCTGACTTGGGTGCTTTCCTGCAACACATACATGGGGGAACTAAACCGCATGACGCAGTTTAAGGACAAATCCGCCCGCCATGCGGATAACATCAACGCGGGCCTGTTTACCTATCCCGTGCTGATGGCGGCGGATATCCTTCTTTACCAGGCCGATTTGGTGCCGGTGGGGGCGGACCAGAAGCAGCATATCGAAATCACGCGGGACGTTGCCATCCGCTTCAACAACGCTTATGGAAAGACCTTCACCATCCCCGATCCCTACATCCCCAAGGTGGGCGCAAAGATCATGAGCCTGCAGGAGCCGGAAAAGAAGATGTCCAAGTCTGACGATAACCCGAACGCGTACATTGCGCTCCTGGATACGCCGGATATCATCATGAAGAAGATGAAGCGCGCCGTGACGGACAGCGAAAACTGCATCGCATATGATGAAGCGCGCCCGGGCGTCTCCAACCTGCTTTCCATCTACAGCACCTGCGCCGGGGAAACCATCCCCGAAGCCGTCGCCCGGTTTGAAGGAAAAGGCTATGGCACATTGAAGGTTGCAACGGCGGAGGCCGTCATCTCCGTGCTCGAACCCGTGCAGAAGGAATTCTTCCGCGTACTTGAGGAGAAGGAGTATCTCAACAAGACCATCCGCTACGGCGCGGAGAAAGCGGGGGAGACCGCGAACAAAACCCTGCGGGATGTGTACGACAAGGTCGGGTTCAATTCGTTTGGAATCTAATGGGCTAAGGACTAAGGGGGAAGGGTGAAAGGCTAAGGGTGAATGGCTAAAAGATGTTTCATCTTTTAGCCATTCACCCTCACTTTTAGTCTTTCGCCTTTTTGCTTGTGTTTAATGTTGCGATTAACATTCTTTTGAGTGATTGACATTGTTCCTTGACCATATGAAACCGCTCATTAAAAAATCCCGTCTTTTCAAGGACAATAAGCCAATACTCTGTTTCAGATGCTTCCTTTAGAGCAATATGCATTTTTGCAATGAAATCTGCTTTGCTTACTGCATAATAAGCTTCGTGAATATTTGCCCCAATGCTTGTCCCGCTCCGGAGAATCTGTCTTGACATAACATATTCCCTTTTTTCGCTGACAAGCCATTTGTAATATTCGACCATATTTACAGATAAATCAATCGAATATCTTGATAATTCACTATCGCCGCCCATACCCCTTCACCTTTAAGCTTTAGCCCTTCACCCTTCACTCTTAGTCTTTAGCCCAAGAAAACTGATACGCCGTTTCGCTCTTAAATGTCTCTCCCGCACGGAGTATGGGTCCTTCAAAATGCCGGTGGTTCACAGCATCCGGGAAGTACTGCGTTTCAAGGCAGAGCGCCGCGTGCTTTCCATATTTCGCGCCGCCCTTGCCGGTGGTGTCCGTCATGTTGCCGGTATAGAGCTGTACGCCGGGAAGGTCGGTAGATACACGCATGGTGCGGCCGCTCTTGGGGTCGTGCACGGCGGCGATTTCACGCATGCCGTCGGGGCCGGCAAGCACAAAGTTGTGGTCGTAGCCGCCAAACTGCCGAAGCTGCGGGAAATCGGAAGCGATGTCCCGGCCAATCGGCTTACTTACGGTAAAGTCCATGGGCGTTCCGGAAACGGGGAGAATTTCTCCGGTCGGTACGCAGCCACTGTCCCCCGGGGTGTAGAAGGGGGCGTTGATCTTGAGCTCATGGGAGAGAATATCCCCGCCATCGTGCCCGGACAGGTTAAAGTAGCTGTGGTTGGTCAGGTTGCAAATGGTTTCTTCCTCCGCGCAGGCGAGGTATTCAATGGCAAGCGCGTTGTCGTCCGTCAGGCGGTAGCGCACCCGCACCTGCAGGCCGCCGGGATACCCCTCCTCCCCATCGGGGCTGTAGCGCAGAAAGGATACGCCGTCGGGCATGATCTCCCCCAGCCAGTTGTACCGGTTAAAGCCAATGATTCCGCCGTGCAGATGATGCGCGCCGTCGTTCTTTGCAAGGGAATACCGCTTGCCATTTAACGTAAATTCCGCGTTGCGGATACGGTTGCCGATACGGCCGATGGTCGCGCCGAAATAGCAGATGTCTTGGTGGTAGCCCATAAGATCGTCATATCCGAGCACCACATCCTTCCCGCCGTCCCTGCCCGGCACAAAAAGCATGCGTACCGCAGCGCCGTAAGAGATGAGCTCCACCTGCACGCCGTTTGTGTTTTCCATCTTATAGGCGTATACCGGAGAGCCGTCCGTATGGGTGCCGAAAAGTCTGCGTTCGGTCTGCATATCGTTTGCCTCACTTTCGCATATTGGTGCTTTTTTCAACGGTCATTCGAAAACGAAAAGGAAAAGAAGACAGGGAAAAGTGCTGTTCCGGCCTGCAGATGGTTTCCGCAGGCCGGACAGTGGAGATTATTGTGAAATGATGCGCTGCATGGCGCGCTCGGTATTTTCCCGCGTGGCAAACGCCGTCATGCGGAAGAACCCTTCGCCCGCGTTGCCAAAGCCTGCGCCCGGGGTTCCTACAATCTGCCTGGTGTTCAAGAGTTCGTCAAAGAATGCCCAGCTGTCCCCGCCCGGCACCTTGAGCCAGATGTAGGGGGCGTTGACGCCGCCGTATACCTTGTAACCGGCTTTTTGCATGATTTCGCGGATGATGCGGGCGTTGTCCATGTAGAAACGGGCAACCGCAAGGATTTGCTTGCGGCCTTCGGGCGTGTAGATAGCCTCGGCGCCCCGTTGGGTCACATAGGGTACGCCGTTGAAGCGCGTGGTGTGCCTGCGGTTCCACATGGCGTTGAGGCTCACATCGTTGCCAAGATCATCCTTGTAATGCAGGAATTTCGGTACCACCGCATAGGCGCAACGCGTTCCCGTAAAGCCCGCGGTCTTGGACATGGACCGGAATTCAATCGCGCATTCGCGCGCGCCGTCTACCTCAAATATGCTGTGCGGCACGTCCGGATCGGTGATGTAGACTTCATAGGCGGAATCATATAGGATCAGCGCGCCGTTTTCGCGGGCGTAATCCACAAATACCTTAAGCTGCGCGCGGGTCAGCGTGGTGCCGGTGGGGTTGTTGGGGTAGCAGAGGTAAATGACGTCAACAGGCGCCTTCGGCAGCTCCGGCACAAAGCCGTTTTCTTCCGTGCAGGGAAGGTATACGATATTCGTGTAGCCGCCCTTTTCGCTGTCAAATACGCCGCCGCGGCCCGCCATGACGTTGGTATCCACATATACGGGATAGACCGGGTCGGAAACGGCGACGATGGTATCCGCGCCAAAGAGTTCCTGTATGCTGCCCACATCGCACTTCGCGCCATCGGAAACAAAGATTTCATCCGCGGAGATTTCAATGCCGCGCACTGCGTAATCATGCTTTGCAATCGCCTCGCGCAAAAAGTCGTAGCCCTGCTCCGGCCCGTAGCCGCGGAACGTTTCCTTAACACCCATTTCCTCCACCGCTTTGTGCATGGCTTCAATGACCGCGGGAACGAGCGGCTGCGTAACGTCGCCAATGCCCATACGGATGATATCCGCTTGAGGATGCGCTTTCGTATAAGAGGCGACACGGCGGGCGATCTCACTGAACAGATAGCTGCCGGTCAGTTTGCTGTAGTTTCCGTTTGCGCGAAACATGTAATACCCTCGCTTTCTCTAAAAGACAAAAAAATCTGCCGTCTGTTGCATTATATCATGGCAATGGGTCTAAGCCAAATCCATCGTGCAGACCTTTCATAAGGATACGTGCCGCCACAATATAATTCAATTCTTTTAAAATGGATGGGAATTTTTGAAAACCGGAGGATTTTGTTATCCATGTAAATCATGGTTCGTTTTTTCTGCGGCAATCCGGAAATCATAATAGAGTATATGTGCTTGCATATGCATTTTGCGTTGCGAGACATATTAGCGTTGGAGAAGGAGGATCAAAATGAAACGAAGACTCATCGTATTCCTGTCCGCTTTCATCCTGACTGCCACGCTGGCTGGCTCGGCCCTTGCCGTGGGAAATACCCCGGGCAACAGTCCGCCCGCCGGAAAGCCGGAGGCGCGCAGCGCGTGCCGGCAGAAAAAAGGCTCGTTCGATACGCAAAAAGCAAAGGCGTTTGTCGATGGGCTGGTAGCGGACAATGTGATCCCGCGTGAAACGGGGGATCAGCTGCTCGCTTATTTTGACCAAAAGCGGGAAGAACACAAGACCGAGCGGGACAAACTCAAGTCCATGACGGAAGAGGAGCGAAAGGCCTATCTGGAGGAGCGAAAAGCCAAACGGGCAGCGGACGGACCGTTTAGTGAGCTTGTCCAGAACGGAGCCCTGACAAAAGAGCAGGCCAAAGCCATCGCACAGGCATTGCGGGAGTATGTAAAGAAATAAATTCTTTCTGCTGCTGCATTGCACAAATCAAGCAGGCCCCTTGCTGAGCAAGGGGCCTGCCTGTACAAAAAGTCTGGCAAAGCAAGCCGGTCAGTATTGGTTATAACAAAGCGCATTTTTGCCTATAAGATGAGACCGTATCCAGCCGAACAACAAGCCAGGGCCATTCTCTAGCCCAGATGCTTCCTTAGATCGGCTATAATATCCTCCGCATTTTCCAGCCCTACCGAAAGCCGCAGCAGGCTTTCGGGGATATGCGCATTTTTAAGCGCCTCGGCGGTATGGGTGGAATGGGTCATGGACGCCGGGTGCTCGATGAGGGTGACGGCGTCCCCCAACGATACGGCAAGCGTGCAAAGCTCCAGGCTGTTGATAAAGCGTTCCGCCTCTTCCCGGGTGGCATTCAATTCAAACGCGATCATCGCGCCCGGCAGGCGCATCTGCCGCTTGGCTATCTCGTGCTGCGGGTGCGAGGCAAGGCCCGGATAATGTACCGTTTTTACCTGCGGATGCTTGTTCAAAAACGCCGCTATTTCCATGGCGTTGCAGCAATGGCGCTCCATGCGCATATCCAGCGTCTTCAGGCCGCGTTCTAAGAGAAAAGCGTCAAACGGGCTCATTACCGCGCCGGTCATATACTTGAGCCCCTTGAGCGTACATTCTTCCACGAATTCCTTTGTGCTGCACAGAACACCGCAGATCACATCCCCGTGGCCGTTCAGATATTTGGTGCCCGAATGCACCACGATATCCGCCCCCATCTCGATCGGGCGCTGGAGGTAGGGGGTAGCGAACGTGTTATCCACCGCCACTTTGACTGCACTGTTTTTTCTGTGGGCGGCGGAAGAGACAGCCTCAATATCAATGACCCTGAGGTTGGGGTTGGCCGGGGTTTCAAAGTACACAAAGCGGGTGTTTGGCTGGATGGCGGAGGACAGCGCGGCAAGATCGTTAAAATCCACAAACGTTGTTTCTATGCCCAAACGCGGCAGATGCTCCGAAAGCAGCGCGTAGGTACAGCCATAAAGCGTTTTGTCCGCTACAATATGATCCCCCGCCTGCAATACCGTCCAGAACATGCTCGAAATGGCGCCCATGCCCGAGGAAAACGTCATGCCCGCCTGCGTATGCTCAAGTCCGGCAAGCTTTGCAGCCACAAGCGTCTGGTTTGGATTGCCGACACGGGTATAGATATAGCCGCTCTCCTGTCCGGCAAAACGTGCCGCGCCTTGCGCGGCATCCTCAAACACAAATGTGCTGGTCTGAAAAATGGGCATGGTCAACGGATGATACCATGGTATCTCCATAGCGCCGCCATGGATCTGCCGCGTGGCAAAGCCTTTTCCCGCCATATCCGGCTTGTTCATAGTGTTGCTCCTTTGCTGGTGATAGAGATGGTTGCCCACACTGACTGCCACACTATATTTAACGTACGGCAGCATGTTATACTGATATACAAAATTCCTTGCGCCCGCGCGCAGAACAGGAGGATATATGTCTTCTTTGGAACTGCTTTCCCAGGCGGAAGCAATCTTGCGCCGTGATCCTTTACGGAATGCATATCCACTGCTGCGTATCGCGCAGGAGAAAATTACGGATTGCGCCATAATTGGAAATTCCGTCCGCCTGCGCGATGGGGAAAATGACAAGACCATGTACTGTGCTGACTCGTTTGAAGAACTCCACGCGCTCTATCAGGCACGCGAAGGAAGCGGCCCCAACGTATCGCTTGTAACGGACGATCGATTCGTAAGAGAGATTCCCCGCCTTGACAGCATGCTCCGGTTCAACGCCTTTTACCAGCTGCTTGCTCCCGAACAGCTTTCGGTTGAGCCGATGCAGGACATTGCGTTTACAGGCATAGGGGAGGAGTATATCGATTGGATCCTTTCGGTATACCAACACCCGGAATTGAATCCTGCGTTCATCATGCGGCGCGCCTCTGCGCCCAATGCGGTTGCGCTTTTCGAAGGAAGGCCCGTCGGCTTTTTTATGAGCCACTGCGATGCCGAGCTTGGCCCGGCTTACGTAACCCAGGAATTTCGCGGGAGCGGGCTGGCGACGCAGCTTCTCTCGCGGGTCGCTTCCGGGTTTCTTACGAGGGGCACGCGTCCTGTCTTGTATGTACATCCCGAAAACGCACGTTCGCTGCAATGGCTATTAAAGTCCGGCTGCGCGCTTTGCCCCCAAAAGTCCGTCTGGTTCTGGCGGGAGTGATCGCATATCCCAATGGAGAACATTAACGCATTGAAGATCCCCTTAGATGCATTAATGTCTGGAGTTGGTATTAGGACAACAGAATGGGCTCGCCTACTTGCAGTGCGCGGTGATAGATGGTAGCGGCGTCTTCTACATATTCGGCGCGGATACGCGCTTTGGCTAAGGTCTCGCCTACGGTGATCACGCCATGGCTTGCGAGCAGGCAGGCATTCCTGCCTTTGTTGAATTCCTCCACTGCACTCAGCCCCAGCTCGCGCGTGCCCGGTTTTTCAAATCTCGCGCAGGCGACCTCGCCGCCAAGGAAAGGACGCATCTCGATGAGCACAAGCGGGATCGTCTGCCGCGTCACCGCAAAGGCTGTGGCATATGGGGAATGCGTATGGAATACGGCGCCCACATGCGGGCAGCTTTCATAGACTGCCGCATGCATGGGCCATTCAGAGGATGGCAGATATTTTCCCTCCAGAATGGTACCATCCAGCTTTACCGTTATAATATCCTCGGGCTCCATGGCCTCATATCGGATGCTTGTGGGGGTAATCAGCATGTATCCCTCGTCTTTGAGGTAGACAGACAGGTTGCCGCTGGTTCCTGCAAACAATTTATTCTCAAAAGAGCTTCGGCTGATTTCTACAATCTCGCGCTTTAATTGTTCAATCATTTTATCTATTGCGTCCTTTATTCCTTAATATTCGCCCGAATGGCCGCTTTGATAATATCTTTTTAAATCATACGGCGAATAAACGCCGCAGTCCGTTACGATGCCGCTGACCAGCTGCGGGGGCGTAATATCAAAGGAAGGATAGTACCCTTTTACGCCCTCCATCGCTGTACGTACGCCCATGGCCTGGAGTACGAACTCAGGATCCCGCATTTCGATCTTGACGGTGTCTATTGTTGGATGGCCCTTATCGGGCGCTCCGGTGGCAAAATACGGAATGCCCATATAGTTGGCCACGATTGCGATTTGATACGTTCCCACTTTGTTGACGATGTATCCATCCTGGCATACCACGTCCGCAGCCGAGGTGAACACATCAATCTTTTCGTTTTGTATGGCAAACGCCGGCATATTGTCTGTAATTACTGTAACGTCGAATCCCATATCGCGTGCTACGCTTGCGGTCAGCCGCGCCCCCTGAAAGTAAGGGCGCGTTTCCGCACAATAGATTTTCAGCTCGTTGCCGCGGCGCTTCGCCTCCTTGAGCATCATCCCAACGATGGTTTCCCCAAAGCATTGGGTGAGCACTTTTGCGTTTTGCGGGAACAAATCCACAAGGTATCGGGCCATGACGCCAATCTTTTCATACCGTGCATTGTTGGCGCGTACGGTGTGCTCCACAATCGCGTCGCTGACGTTTTTGCCCTGTATAAGCGCCTCTTCCGCCGCACGGATGCAGCCCGTAGCAATAAGGGACATACGGTCTGTCGTGGTGGGGCGTGCATGTGAAATGGTATGGGCCGCCTTTTGCAAAAATTCCTTTTGCCGCTGTGCGCTTTGATTCCTGCATTCGTATGCAGCCAACGCCATGCCCATTGCCGCCGCGGTATACGGGCCGGCGCTTTGGGTGACCATAGCCGTAATTGCCTGCGCGACCTCCACGTAAGTCTCGCACTCCACGAATGCGATTTTTACAGGATAAATGCGCCGGTCCAATATCCTTACCTTGCCGTTCTCATACCAGGCGATATTTTCATACCGCAGCATGAACGCAAGATCTTGATCCGCTCTTTCCACTGGCTTCTCCTCCCGGGCCCGAACCGGGCCGTATTCTTATATAAACAGGCGGTGCGTCGTTTGCTGAAGATCCCGCTTTACCTTTTCATAGTCGATGGTAAGGTATGCGCCGTTTTCGTAGAGGATGGTTCCATCGACCATCGTCATGGCGACATCGCTCGCCTGGGCCGCATATACCAAAAGCGCGGGTATGTCGTGCGCAGGCATCAGATGCGGCGCATCCAGGTTGATGGCAATCAAGTCCGCTCTTTTACCTGCGGCGAGCTCGCCGCAGTCCAAACGGCCTTGCGCCTCGGCTCCGTTTCTGGTGGCCATCAGCAGCAGTTCATCGGGTCCAATGATGGTCGGATCGCCAACGTATCCCTTATGGATGAGGGAGGCGAGGTGCATCTCTTCCATTAGGTTCAGATTGTTGTTGCTGGCGGCGCCGTCTGTGCCGATGGCGACGCGGACGCCGCGGTCAAGCAGCGGCTGCAGCGGCATAAAGCCGCTGCCCAGCTTCATGTTGCTGGATGGATTATGTACACAGGTTACATCCTTTTCCTGAAGCAGCTCGATATCGGCTGGCTCCACCATCACGCAATGCGCGGCGATAGTAGGATTATCCAGTACGCCCAGGTCATAAAACCAGCGTGCAGGCGTCTTGCCGTTACGGGCTTTGCATTCCTCGTGTTCCTTGCGGGTTTCGGAAAGATGCAAATGAACCCGGGCGCCCAACCGCCTGCAATCCTCCCCATAACGCCGTACCTGCTCAGCGTAAGACGTATATTCTGCGTGTATGCCGAGATCCACTGTCAATCGGCCGTTGCCCTTGCCGTTATATGCATGGAAGAACTCCAGCGAATCCTGTGCCCGCCAATTGTTTTCATATGGCTCTTCAGGGTCGAACACCAAAAGCGGACGGTTCAAGTTTGCTTTCATGCCGGCCTGGAGCACTTCGTCTGCGGTGATGTGCGGCTTATCGTACATATCTGAAAAGCTTACCACGCCGCAGGCAAGCATTTCGAGCATAGCCAGACGTGTCCCGGTGCTTATATCCTCGCCGGTCAGCTTGGCCTCGATAGGAAACATCGCCTCATGTAGCCATCTGTCCAGCGGCAGGCCGCTGCCCAGACCGCGCAGCAGCGTCATGGAGGTATGTGTGTGCATATTATAAAAGCCCGGCATCAGCAGATACCCAGAAAGATCCTTTTGGCTGTCGTAGGTCTCCTCCGGCTTTTGTGCGCCCACATAGCGGATTACCGCGCCGTCTATACCCACAAACCCTTTTTTGATTACGCGCCAGCCGTTTTCGTATACGAGCAGATCTGCATTCTTTAACAGCAGCATATGGCCCCCCTTATATAGAAGTACGTTGCAGACGTCTATAGATGCGACAGGATATCCTTCACATAGTTTTTAAATGGTTCCTTTACGCGCAACGCGGTTTCGTCCACCTCGCCCGGAAGCAGCGGCTGATCCAATACGCCCGCCGCCATATTGGTCATGAGGGAGAGGCCTAAAAGCGGCATGCCGCAGTGTGCGGCTGTGAGCGCCTCGGTAACGGTGGACATACCCACGGCATCCGCCCCCAGCACCCGCGCCGCGCGTATTTCCGCAGGGGTTTCAAAATGGGGCCCGCAAAAATACTGGTAAACACCCTCGTGTACGGTGAGCGGACTGCTTTTCGCGCATTGCAGCGCGATATTGCGGAGCGTTCGGGTATACATATCGCTTACGTCAAAGAACCGGGAGCCAAACTCGGGTATGTTTTTGCCGCGCATGGGGCTTGCGCCCATCAGGTTGATGTGGTCTTTGATCACCATGACGTCGCCCGGCCGGTAGGACTGGTTGACGGCGCCCGCGGCGTTGGTCAGGATTGTCCGCTTTACACCCAGGAGGCGGAACAGGCGGATGGGGGCGGCGAGCTGTTCAAAGCTGTATCCTTCATAATAGTGGAACCTGCCGGACATGCAGACAACTTGCCTTCCTTCCAGGGTACCGAGCACCAGCCTGCCCGCATGGGACTGCACGGTCGAGGTAAGAAAATTCGGGATTTCCTCGTAAGGAATCACGACAGGATGCTCAATCTCCTCTGCAAGGCCTCCCAGCGCCGTGCCGAGTATGATGGCGGTTTCCGGTTGCAATCCGGCCTTGCTTTGTACGTACTCCGCGCTTTTTTGATAGTAGCCGTAGGTATAAGGCATGGAAGTCTCCCTTTCGCTTTGCAATGTTAGGTGCGTACCTTCGCACCTCTTCTTATTTGGAAGAAGTTATACATCGCCAGCGCGATAACGGTGGCAACGTAGGGCAGCGCCATCGTGAGCTGGCTGCTGATGGATGAGTTTTGGAGCATGTTCGCCATGGACTGCGCGAAGCCGAAGAATGCGCTGGATGCAATGACTCCCAAAGGATGCGCGGCCCCCAGCGTGCCTGCCGCCATCGCAATAAAACCGCGTCCGGCGGTAATGTTCTGCGCAAACATGGTAACACCGCCCATTGTAAGCAGGCAGCCACCAATGCCCGAAAGAAGGCCGGAGAACATGACGGTAAGGATCTGGAGCCTGTCTGCCTTGATGCCCAGGCTTTCGGCGGCGGGCTTGTTGATGCCTACCGAGCGCATGCGAAATCCCGTAACCGTTTTGAACAGGAACAAGTAAAGCAGCACGGCGAGCAAGAACGCAAACAAATCAAGATACGTAAGCGAAGAGAACATGGTTTGTAAAATAGGCGTGCCCTTTAGAAACGATACGTCAATTTTAGTGAGGCTCACCAGCTTGTCGCTTACATATGCGCCCTTCCCGCCGAATATGAGCTGCATCAGGAATGCGGTCAAACCACTGATCAGGCTGTTGATGGAGACGCCCACAACCAGCATGGCGCCTTTGAATTTGACCATGAATATGCCTGCGATCAGCGCAGCAAAGGTGGAGGCAACCATGGCGGCAAGCAGCGAAATCAGTATGCTCGCCGTATAGAAATTGGCGACTATGGCTGCAAACGCGCCCATGAGCATCATGCCCTCGAGGCCGATGTTGAATATGAACACACGATTACACAGCGCCGAACCCAAAGCTACAAACAGGATTGGCGTCATCATGCGTATCGTCGAGTTGAATACGACCGCAAGGTAATTCAAATCAACGTTCATTGCCCGCATCCTCCTTTTCCGGCGCTACAGGTGTGACGGACTTTTTGGTATACAGCCGCATGCCCCGTTTGCTTTTGCCGGATATGTTGAATACGATCTTCGCGGAAATAAACAGCGTAATGCAGCCCTGTATGATGGACGAAATTTCAAGTGGCACGCTGGTGGAGCGTGAAATGGCGGAGCCGCCGGTCTGAATTCCGGCAAGCAGTATTGAAGTAAATAGTATGCCCGCCGGATGGTAGCCCGAAATCAGCGCAGCATTGAGCCCGACCCACGCATAGCTGGCCGAAACGTACGTATTGTGCACATATCGGTACTGCGTGCCATAAACCTCCAGTACGCCGGCAAGCGCGCAGATGACACCGCTGAGCGTAAGCATCCCATACATGACCTTTTTGCTGTTGATGCCGCCGTAGTTACAGAAATCGATGTTAAAGCCGCTCATTTTGGATTCGTATCCGAAGCTCGTGCGGCTCATAATAAACCAGATCAATACGACAAGCAGCACGGCCAATAGAAATCCCCAGTGCAGATTGTAGTCCGAAAAGAGCTTTGGAAGCCGTATCCCTTTGTCCAGCATGAGCGTCTGGGTCATTTTGGCATCCCCTGTGGTGTCTAAAAACACGTTGGCCGTAAAATGCATCGTGATATACTGCGCGGCATAGTTGAACATCAGCGTTGAAATAGCCAGCGACATTTTGAATTTGTCCAGCAACCATGCGGAAAGCATAGAGTACAGGCCACCCGCTGCCAGCGCGCCTACGACCGAACATAGCACCCGTAACCAGGCTGGTCCGGGGAGATAGAGCGCAAGGACGGCGGAAACAAACCCGCCGACAATCATCTGCCCCTCGCCGCCGATGCCCATATAGTTTGAACTCCAGGCGACTGCGGCCCCCAAGCCGCAAATGATGATGGGTGTTGCACGCGTAAGCGTGGTAAGCAGGTAATAAGCGCTTCCAAACGCGCCCTTGCCCATGGCCGCATAAACCGTGAGCGGGTTTTCCCCCGTTATCATAATGGCTATGGCGCCCACTACCAGCGCAAAAAATATGGCGATTACCGGTTGTACGAGGGGCGCGATGATTCTTTTCCATTTATTCAGATTCATGCCGCTTCCCCCTTGCCATTAGCAGTCCGAGTTCTTCTTCCTTGACGTTGCCGCGTGAGAACTCCCCGTGGATTTTGCCGCGATACATGACATAGATGCGGTCGGACAATTTGATTATCTCGGAAAGCTCGCTGGAGATGAGCAGCACCGCGGCGCCATCTGTGCGGTTTTTGATCAGCTGTTCATGGATGAACTCCATGGCGCCAATATCGACGCCGCGCGTGGGTTCACACGCGACTAGCAGCGGCGTTTTTTGCATGATCTCTCTTGCGGCGATCAGCTTCTGCGCGTTTCCGCCCGAAAGTGAGCCTGTCCTGGCGTGTGTACTGTCCGTCTTGACGGAGAATCGGGTGACGATATCCTGTGTGAAGTGCAGAATGTTTCTGATTTTGAGTATTCCCGCGCGGGAATACTCAGGCTTTCGATAATGCGCCATAATGGCGGTTTCCGCCAAGGTGGCCTGAGCCGCAGAGCCCCAGATATATCGGTCCTCCGGTATCATGGCCACGCCGGATTCGCGCACTTCTCTCACGCTGTGGTTTGCAATTACCTGTCCTTTTAAAAACACGCTGCCACTCTGAGCCTTTTGCAGCCCTAGAATGCACTTTGCGAGCTCGGATTGTCCGTTGCCGGAGACGCCCGCAATCCCTACGATCTCGCCCGCCCGTACGTGCAGCGAAAGCTGATCAATACTGGGTACGGCGCTTTCGCCGTTTACCACAAGATTTTCGATACGCAGCACGTCATCGCCCGGCTCAACAGGAAGGATGTCTGTTTCTATCAGCTGGCGGCCCACCATCATAAAGCTGAGCGCTTCTATGGTGGTATCCTCAATATTAATATCCGCAACCAGGTTGCCCGCGCGCATAACCATGGCGCGGTCGGCCACCTCCATCACCTCGTTAAGCTTGTGCGTGATGATAATGATGCTTTTGCCGGCAGCAGTAAGATTTTTCATCGTTTTTAAGAGCTCGTGAACTTCCTGGGGAGTTAAAACTGCAGTGGGTTCGTCGAATATAATGATATCCGCATTCTGATAGAGTACCTTGACGATCTCCACGCGTTGCCTAAGGCCTACCGGCATGCCCATAATCTTTGCCTGCGGGTCCAGCGGAAGCTCGTACGCTCTGGACAATTCCGATACCGTATTGTTCGCTTTCTTCAGGTCAAAATAGAGGCCCTTTTCCGGCTCCTTGCCATATACGACGTTCTGCGCGACAGTGAACGGATCAAAAAGCATAAAGTGCTGCTGCACCATGCCGATTCCGTGGGCGATGGCATGGGCGGTGTTTTTCAAATGCAGCTGTTTGCCATGGAGAAATATGCTTCCGCTGTTGGGTTGCTCCATGCCATAGAGCACCTTCATCAGCGTGGTCTTTCCCGCTCCGTTTTCGCCTATGACGGCAAGGATCTCTCCCTTATAAAGTCGAAGGCTGACGTCGTCGTTTGCGACAAGATCTCCATAGCGTTTTACGATGTGCTCCATACGGAGGATCGGTTCCGCTTCCTTATTCTGCATGTGTGACAATTCTCCCTAGCTTGCTGGATTGCCAAACCGGAGGGGTTAGAGCAAAGGCGAAAGAAAGGCGTTGCATAATGAATTTGTTGCTCCCCATGTTTATGGGGAGCAACAAATTTGGGGGATCAGAAGGAATAGCCTTCTTCAAGGGGCACCTCAAGCACCAGCTCGCCGGATTTGATCTTGTCTGCGGCGGCGCGGGCCTTGGCTACAATTTCATCGGTAAGCACTTTTGTATTGCGGGGATTAACGCCATCGTCGGTAATGTAGGTGGCGCCTACCACGCCTTCCGTCAAGCCAAACGATGCGATGCCGGGCTGGATACCGGTGGAGAAGAATTCATCGATAATCATGCCGGTAACAACGCCCGTATACTTCACCTGGGTGGTAATGATGTTCGGGTTATCGGGTGTGGTCCTATCGGCATCCTGCCCTGAAGTATAGAAGCCCTTCTCCAAGGCGGCTTCGAATGTACCGAAATCTGCTACGGCGGAAGCTGCGTTGATAAATACGCATCCCTGCGCAGCCTGCTGCAGCGCCAACTCCTTGGCGACAGGCGCGTCGGTATAGGACTTGGTGTAATTGAAAATGAAATCTGACATCTTGACATTGGGGTTGATGGAGCGAACGCCTTCCATGTAGCCATAGCGCCACTCAAAGCTGCCCTGGCCGGGGTTGGCGTGCACGGCGCCAAAAGGGCCGTTGGGCTTGCCGGCATCGGCGCTCACGGAAGCTGCGATAATGCCGATGAGATAGGCTGCTTCCTGAGGTTTGAAGATGTAGGATTTTACGTTCGGGTTATCACAGACGGTGTCAATGATGGCATACTGTGCCTTATCGGGGAACTGCGTTGCAACCTCGTTGAGGGGATCGGCGCCCTGCCAGCCCACTGCAAGGATAAGGCTGTATCCCTCTTCGACAGAAGCGCGGATATTTTCGGCCCAGGCGGTATCGTCGGCGCATTCGATGACGGTGTAATTCATGGGATACTCGCCGGATTTCTTTACCTCTTCACACTTTTCGACTACCTGCGTAAGGAACGGATTGACACCAACCGGATCACAGATGACGGCGATTTTCTTGATTTCCTGCGGGGCGGCTGAGTTCTCTCCCTGCGGGGCTTCGTTGAGTGCGGGCGCCGGGGTGACGGCCGCGGGAGCGGCGGTTGTGCCGCACCCTGCCAACAGCGAGGATGCAAGCATCAATAAACCAAGGAACAGGGCAACTTTTCTCTTCATCTTTTTTCTCCTTCTTATTTTTGTGGGTGTTCTGTATCTGCAGCGTCGTGCGATACGCAAAAATAAAGCATAGGGAAAATGATTGGCGGCCTTTGAACTTGTTGGTTTTTGTTATGTTTTCTTCTATTTATTGTTTTTCTTATAGTATCACATCATAACAAGATGTCAATGCCGTTTTTCAAGCTTTTTACACATGATTATCGACATATGAAAATAATAATGATATACTAAAACAAACCAATCAAACAAAAAACAACAACATTTCGGAGGCAAGTATGTTGGCGATTAAACGCTTGTCCGCCATCCGTGATTCCCTCAATGCAAACGAAAGCGTATCCGTTGCAGAATTAAGCAAGAGCTTTTCTGTAACGGAAGAAACCATCCGGCGCGACCTTGAAAAAATAATCAAGGACGACCGTTCGGTGGTGCGGGTGCATGGTGGCGCATACAAGATCAAAACATTTGACCGCGAGGCGCCATATGAACTGCGGGAGACACTCTTGGTAGAAGAAAAAGCGCGCATTGCGCAAAAGAGCTTTGCTATGCTGGAGGAGGGCGATACCATCATGCTCGATTCCAGCACAACCGCCCTGCATCTTGCAAAAGCCATCAAGCAATCTTCTCTTAAGCTCTCCGTCATCACAAACTCCCTTCGGATTGCACTGGAATTTTCCGATTGCGGACATACCAACTTGATTATGGCGGGCGGCTCCTACCGCCCTTCCTCCCGTTCATTCGTGGGATATTCCGTTACCGGTATGCTTGAGGAGCTTCATGCCGATAAAGCTTTTGTAAGCTGCTCAGGCCTGCACGAACGGTTTGGATTGACAGATAACAGTGAAAGCGAGGCGCGGGTACGGCGTATGATGCTCGCCCATTCGGATTTTCGGTATCTGCTGGTGGATTCTGATAAATTTGGCCGGTGCAAAAGCCATCGTATCGCATCTTTGGAGGGAATTCAGGCGCTCTTTACCGACCGCGAGCCTGATGACGGGCTCAAGGAGCTGCTTTTGAAAAGTCATATCGATGTAACGGTATGCTGACTCTTCTACAACGGCAGGCGTAGGCATTCAGCCTCCGGTGGTATCCTGGGGCATTATGCTGGACGATGGACACAACTGCCTGGCCACCCACTGGCGGGCTGGGGACATTGCCGTGACTCTGTCCCTCGGTGCCGGTGTGCAACTGCCCTTCCGGGAGCCGCCCGCCTCTCCGAAGCGCTTGTTTGGCGTAGGGCGCCCAATTAAAGTGCGCACAGGAAGAGCCGTAGCCTGCCTATTTGCTCCAATATCCCCTGTGAAGTCTCAAAAATTCCTCCTCGAGTTCCGGATAAGGCCCTGCAATCTCAAGTGGCTTCTGCCCGCAAGCGATTACCGCACGGCAGGGCAGGGCAAGCGTCGGGTTGCGCGGGTCGTCACCCGTGACATTGAGGAGCTCCGATTCCCTGCATACATACAAAAGCCTGCCGAGGTTCCCCCAATACATCGCGCCCGTGCACATCGCGCAGGGCTCGCAGCAGCTATACATGGTAAGCGCATGCATTTGCTCCTTTGTATACCTCTGCGATGCAGATCGCATGAGCAGCGTCTCAGCGTGCGCCGTACAGTCTCCGTCCCCGCTTACCTCGAAATTGCCCTGTTCCATCAGGATGTTGCCTTCCCGGTCTGCAAGCAGGCAGCCAAAAGGATGATCCCCGCGCGCCTTTGCCTCTGATGCAATCCCTATGCTGCGCCTGAGCAATTCCACTTCAAATGCCTTAAGTTCCGCCAGGGAATACTGCCGTTCCTCAAATACGATCCGTTTCTCAATTCTCATTTTCTTCTGTTTCTCCTAATGAACGTATGGCGTCCACAATGGCCTGATATCCGGTGCACCTGCAGAGATTGCCGGAGATGGCGCGGCGTATTTCAGGTTCAGTGGGGCGCTTGTTTTTGTTAAGCAGCGCTTGTGCGGACATCAGCATGCCGGGCGAGCAAAAGCCGCATTGTATGGCGCCATGGCTGATAAACGCTTCCTGCAGCATAGAGAGTGCGCCGTCCTTTGCAAGCCCTTCTATCGTGAGAATATGTTTGCCCTGTGCCTGCACTGCAAGGTACAGGCAGGCGTTTACGCTTTCTCCGTCTACGAGCACCGTGCAGGCGCCGCAGTCGCCCTCGCCGCAGCCTTCCTTTGTGCCCGTTAAATGCAGGATCTCCCGCAACAGATGCAAAAGCGTGATATCCGATTCGATTTCCATGCTTGCCGGCGCCCCGTTGATCTGGCAACGCAGCGTTGTAATCATTTTAGCCTCCGTTCCAGCAGATCGGAAAAAAGCTCCCGTGCAACGGCCAGCCGGTACTCCGCGCTGCCGCGCAGGTCGCTGATGGGCTGCAATTCCTCGCTAAGCAGCTGCGCCGCCTGCCGTATGATATCCTGCTGCAAGATTTGCCCCCTTAAAAACGCTTCAGTACGGCTTGCGCGCATGGGGATGGGGGCGGCGGAGCCCAGCGCAACCGCGATATGGGTTACGGTATCCCCGTCCATTTCCAGGTATATCGCAAGGGATACGATGGATATCGCCAGCGCGTTGCGTTTTCCCAGTTTCACAAACGCCGAGCTGCCCCGCCGCGGCGCGATATGGATACGGGTAATCAATTCCCCGGGCTCCAGGGCCGTTGCGGCATACCCCCGGAAGAACTCCGCGATGGGCAGCATGCGGCAGCCCGCCGCCTTTTCCAAAGTGAGTTCCGCGTCCAGCGCGAGCAGCGCTACAGACCCGTCCGAGGCAGGGGAGCCGGAGACCACATTGCCTGCAATGGTGCCGCGGTTGCGTATCTGCGGCGCGCCCACCTGTGCGGCTGCCTGGGAAAGGCATTCGTAGGGCGTACCAAGGAATTGGTCTTCCAGCCGGGAGAAGGTAGCGGCGCCGCCAAGCGTAACGCCCTGGTCCGTTCGGCAGATGCGCGCAAGTTCAGGTATGCCGGTGATATCGACTATGGCTTTTTTTACGATCTTGCCGCGCTTGATATTGACAAGCAGATCCGTACATCCGGCCGCAGGCAGGGCGTCGTGCGCTGCGAGCAGCCCAAGCGCATGTCCAAGAGACAAGGGACTGTACACGTCCAACTTAATCCCACCCTTCCGTCAGGTGCTTGGGGATGGAGTTGAATTTATCAAGATAGCTGCCGTCGGGGAACCCTGCGTATTCGCTCATCAGCATGTAATAGTTGCCGTTTTCGTAGACAAACGGCATCTCATAGACCATGCCGGGGAGCCGCGCCGCCTGCGAAAAAACAGCGATACCGCTCCTGTTGTCCGCCGCCATGCGCAGGGAAAGGAAGTTGATGAAAAACGGCGTAAGATACGGATAGGAACGCTCCTTTTCAAACGCCGCAATAAAATCCTCCCGGTCGATGCTTTCGCGGTACTCTTCGGTCAGATAGGCGTAAATCTTCTCCGGCTGGCCGTAATGGTAATCCACCAGCCCGGCAAACGTCTGCACGCGCCTAAGCGCCGCCGCTTCGGAAGGAAAGTTGTAAGTTTTTACCGCAAACGCGGCAGCGCACAACAGCGCTGCCGCCAGCGCGAAAAGCAGCACTTTTTTCATCGTTCCATCCTTGCGTAGGGTTTTGTATAGGCACTGGGAAACTCCGCCTTTTTAGATACGCCGATGAGCACCAGGATAGTGAGCACATACGGCAGCATCAGAAGAAACTGGTTGGGAATCTGAACGCCTACAGCCTGCAGCCGCATCTGGAGCGCGCTTGCAAAGCCGAAAAGCAGCGCACCCCACATGGCGCGCGCCGGCTGCCAGCGCGCAAATACCACCACCGCCACCGCGATAAACCCGCGTCCCGTGATCATGGTATCGGTAAAAGAATTCATGTACGCCACGGACATGAACGCGCCCCCCAACCCCGCAAATGCCCCACCGATCAATACCGCGAAATAACGGATGCGCGCAACGTTTATACCCTTGGAATCCGCGGCGCGCGGGTTCTCGCCCACCGCCTTGACATTGAGCCCGAACACCGTTGCGTGAAGCACAAACCCGGTCAAAAGCACAAGAAGGAAAGCAAAATATACCAGCAGGTTGTGGTCAAACAGCGCAGGTCCCAGAATGGGGATATCGCTCAGGAGCGGTATTTTAACGGAAGCCATTGCCGTTACCTGCGGCGGAAGGCTCTTGATGCCGAATATCGTACGGTAAACGTATGCGGCAAGCCCCACGCCCAGTATGGTCATGGCGGTTCCGGCAATCACCTGGTTGGTGCGCATCGTAACGGAAAGCCACGCCATGATCAGGGAATAAAGCATTGCGCACAATATGGCCAAAAGCAGGCCCGCAAGCAGGCTGTTGGTAAAATAAGCGCCTATGAACGCCGCGGCCGCGCCGATTGTCATGGTGCCCTCCAACCCCAGGTTTAGGATACCCGCGCGTTGCGTGAAGATTTCACCGAGCGCCGCGATGAGGATGGGCGTAGCCAGCCGGATTGTCGCCGCCAATACGCTCGCAAGGAACCCGGTGGTCAAAATGCTGTCTAGCATGTCTTTTTCCTCCCAATCCGTTTCAATGCCGCCCGAATGCTCTCCAGCTGGAATGTCTGGCGCGTGATAACGAATATAATGACAAGCCCCTCTATGATATCCACCAGCGAATAGGGAATATCCGTCATGCGCTGCATCGTGTTGCCCCCTGTCAGCAGCGCCGCAAAAAAGAACGACGAAACCGCGATGCCAACCGGATTGAGCGCGCCTAAAAGCGCGATGACAATCGCAATACTGCCATATCCGCTTGCAAGCTCTGTCATCAGGCGGTAATGTACGCCGTATACCTCGTTCCAGCCCGCAATACCCGCAAAGCCGCCCGAAAGCGCCATTGCGATCAGCATGGTCTTTTTTGCGGCTATCCCGGCATAGCGGGATACCTGCTCGCCCTGACCCATCAGCTCTATGCGGAAGCCCAGCGTCGAACGCCAGAAAAGCAGCATAAGTCCCAGCAGGACAAACGCGACAAATATGCCCGTATGCATGCGCTCATCCGGATGAAACAGGCCGAGGCGTACGTCTTCGCCAATCAAGGGCGTCTGCGGAAAGCCGAACCCGTTTGGGTCCATCATGGGGCCGTACACAAAATACGCCAGCAGATAGGTGGCGATATAGTTGAGCATCAGCGTAGTGATGACCTCGTTGGCGTTGAACCTTGTTTTGAGCCAGCCCGCCAGCCCGCCCCAAAGCCCGCCGCCCAGAAATGCCATCACAAAAGAGACCGGAAGCAGAAGCCATGCCGGAAGCCGGAAATATAGCCCTGCCGCGATGCCGAATATCGCGCCGATCGTAAACTGGCCGTCGCCGCCGATATTCCAAATCTGGTTCTTAAAGGCGATAGAAGTGCCCAGCGCCATCATGAAGAGCGGAACCGCCTTTACAACGGTTTCGGAAAGCTTGTGGGAGGAGCCGAACGCGCCTTCGAGCATCAACCGGTAGGCGTCCAGGGGATTGCTGCCCGAAAAAAGGATAAGCGCTGCGCCTATCACAAGCGCAATGAGTATGGTCATCAGGGAAGGAACAATTCCATTCAGGAGCCGTGCCGCTTTAGTTCGCATGTTTGTTCACCTCCTGCCGCTTGCCCATCATTAGCATGCCGATTTCCTCCACACATGCGCCGCGCGGCAGGACGCCCATCAGCCTGCCTCCGTAAATGACGGCAATCCGGTCGGAAAGCTGCAAAATTTCCTCCAGATCGGAAGAAATCAGCAGCACAGCGGCGCCGCTGTTGCGCGCGTCCATCAGGCGCTTGCGGATGTATTCGGTTGCGCCGATATCCAGGCCGCGGGTGGGCTGTGCGCCGATTAGCAGTATGGGATGGCCGGAAAGCTCGCGCGCGAGAATGACCTTCTGCTGGTTGCCGCCGGACAGGTCCTTTGCGAGATCCTCACAGGAATTCGCCTTGATGTTGAATTCAGCAAGCATGTTCTGCGCATTTTTGTGGATCGCGTTCCTGTTGAGAAGCTTATACCTGGCAAACGGGCTTCGGTTGTAATTTTTGATGACCAAATTCCTGGCGATGGAGAACCCCATTCCAAGGCCCGTATGCTGCCTGTCCTCGGGGATGTGCGCCACGCCTTTGCGGATGTAATACAGAGGCGGCCTGTTCTCCACGCGTTCGCCTAATATTGAAAAACCGCCTTTTGTACATCGGGCAAGGCCGGTCAACACCTCCGCAAGCTCCTTTTGCCCGTTGCCGTCCACTCCGGCAAGCCCGACGATCTCACCGCTTTGCACGGTCAGGCTAAAATCAGACAGGGCGGGGGAGCCTTTGCTGTTCCGCGCACAAAGCTCCTCGGTTTCAAGGACCGTTTTCCCTTGTGTGCGCTCATTGGCTGTAAAATCAAACAGTACGTCTCTTCCCACCATCATGCGGGAAAGCTGCTCCCTGGTCGTATCTTCTGTGACCTCCATGGAACCCACGAGCCTGCCGTCGCGCAGCACGGTCACTTCATCCACCACGGAAAGAATTTCTTCCAGCTTGTGCGTAATGAGTATGATGGACTTTCCGTCGCCGCGCATGCTGCGCAGGATATCAAAGAGTTCTGCGGACTCCTTGGGGGTAAGCACGGCCGTGGGTTCATCCAGTATCAGTATCTCCGCGCCTTGATAAATGGTGGAGAGGATCTCCACGCGTTGCTGTTCGCCCACGGAAAGCTGCCATATCTTTGATGAGGGCTCCACCCCCAGATGATATTTCTCGGAAAGCGCGCTCAGCCTTTTCTCCACCGCTCTGGTGTCCAGCAGCATACCCCGGCCGGATTTCCGGCCCAGCATCATATTCTGTGTCACTGTAAACGGGCGCACAAGCATGAAGTGCTGATGCACCATCCCCACGCCCAGCGCAATCGCCTTTTGCGGCGAGGAGATATCCTGCAACTGTCCGTTTATATAGGTACATCCTTCCTCCTGCCTGTACAGGCCGTAAAGGATGTTCATTAGCGTTGTCTTCCCTGCGCCGTTTTCGCCAAGCAGCCCGTGTATGGAGCCGATCTTGAGTTTAAAGTCTATATTGTCGTTTGCCCTGCAGCCCCCGAACACCTTGGTGATTCCGCGCATTTCCACCGCATACTCGCCCATAATTCCCCTCCCCTCGGGTAAGCTAGGAGGCCGGAAGCCGTCCCGCATTTTTTAGGACGGCCTCCGGCTTTCTTTTTACTGCGCTTCAAAATCGGGCATTTCAACTTTGCCCGCCACCAGGTCCTCATACGTTTTCTGTACGAGCTCCTTGACGTCTTCGGGCACCTGATCGCCCAGCTTGCCGTAATCCGCATAGATCAGGCCGCCGTTTTCCGGCGTGATCCAATAAAATTTCTCTTCGCGGTTGGTAAAATTATCGTTGAGAATATCGTCGATAATGCTCTTGATGACCGACTTCCATTCATACACAACGCCGGAGAGCACGTTATCGGGCGCGAGTTTGCTCTGATCCGCGACATTGCCCAGCACCAGCTTACCCTTTTCCTTTGCGGCTTCCACCACGCCAAGGCCGATGCCGTCGCCGGAGTGCCAGATGATGTCTACGCCGGAATCATACATGGAGATGGCCGCTTCCTTGGCGCCCGCGGAATCCGTCCAGTCGCCGGTATACACTTCCTGTATTTCGATGCCGGGGTTAATCTGTTTGGCTGCATACTTATAGGCTTCGTGTCCACGGAATATTTCCGATACATTTCCGCCGCCGATGACGCCGATTTTGCCGGTCTTCGTCATGGAAGCGGCCAGTACGCCCATCAGGTAGCCGCCGGACTGCAGATGCACATCATACACGCAGGTGTTCTTGAGCGTTTTGTAGCCGGTGCCCAGGCAGAACAGCGTGTCCGGATACTTTTCGGCGACCTTAATGATGGGCTCCATGAACTGGAACCCGTGGCCGAATATCACATCGTACTTTTCGCTGGCAAAGTCCATAAGCGCGGGCTCGATATCCGCGACCTCATAGACTTCCTCCACAACCTTGACTTCCATCTTGTCCTTGTACTCTTCCGCTACGGCCATCACGCCTTCATACATGGCCTGGTTAAAGGATACGTCGTCCGCCTTGCCGGGCAGTATCAGCGCGACTTTGAGTTTGTCTGTACTGCCGGACGTCGTACTGCCTGTGCCGCAGCCTGTTAAGAGCAACAGTACGGCAAGCGCCATTGCGAGGATCTTCCAAGTCTTCTTCTTCATTGGGGACCTCCTTCAAAATGGTGTAAATATTTGCTCCGATCGATGTGATCGAGGGAAGCCGTAAACGGCAATGATGTTTGCCATACGCCTGTTACCTCATGGATCGCAGCGCCGATCGCGGGTGCGATGGCAACCGTGGCCACCTCCGCCGCGCCCTTGACGCCCATTGGTCCGCTCTGTTCGTACATATCGACGGAAACATTCGTAATTTGGGGGACATCCATCGCCGTGGGCAATAAATACGTATGGAAATCCCGATGCAGCGCCATGCCGGATTGATAGCGGCAATCCTCCATCAGTGCGTATCCGATGCTCATGGCGATGCCGCCCTGCATTTGCCCATCTAAAGAAAGGGGATTGATAATGCGTCCCGCTTCGGTTGCGGAATAAATATCCAAAAGCTCTGTTTTGCCTGTGCGGGGGTCCATCCTCAGCTTCACCGCCTGCGCGATAAAGGTATACATCGCGTGCGGGAATCCGGGTGTATGAAAGGATTTGGAGGATTCGGGGAACGCGGCCGCGGCTGACACGGTGACAGGGCCATCAGTATGCGCGCGGCGGGCTTTATACGCCCCGGCGGCTTCTATCAGGGCGTTTCCTGCAATGAACGTGGAGCGGGAACCGGCGGTCGAGCCGCAGTCATAGGTACATCGGGTATCCGCCATGACCATATGCACCTGATTGAGGGGAATGTCCAGCGCGTCCGCCGCCATAGCGGCAAGCGCCGTCATGCTTCCCTGGCCGATATCGACCAGGCCGATCTTTACGGCGATGCCATCTCCTCGCGTTTCGATTTCCACCTTTGCCGTGTCCGGTACGTTCTTGCCAAGCCCACAGCTCAAATGCCCCGCCGCCACGCCGTAGCCGATGAAGGGGTCGGCATTGCGTTCCCGCTCCTTCCACAGCGCCGAGTGTTCCACAAGTTCCAGCGCCTCGACCATGCCCACGCAATGCTCCATGGGCTGTCCCAGTGCGCCAATGCCGCCAGGCCGCAGTGCGTTTGTTTTGCGGATGGCGATGGGGTCAAGATTCAGCGCATGCGCGGCCCGGCTGATCAGCGTTTCCGTGGCGAACGCGCCCTGTGGCGCGCCGAATCCGCGCATCGCATGCGCCACCGCCTTGTTGGTATAAACGAGGAATACGTCCATGCGCACGTTTTCAATTTCATATGGGCCTGCGAAATGCTCGCTGAACAGCCCCATCACAGCAGGACCCAGGCCGGCGTAAGCCCCGGTATCGAGATAAGCGCATCCGTCGAACGCGACGATGGTCCCGTCAGACGCAAATCCCATTTTTACGTGGATGTCCGCGCCATGGCGTTTGTAGGTGGCAAGCAGGGACTCCTGCCGCTCCAGCACCAGCTTGGCCGGCCGCCCCGTCTTCTGTGTGGCCAGAGCAGTAAAGAGCTGCGCCGTGTTGCCGTCCTTGCCGCCGAATCCGCCGCCCACCGTTGCGGCGCGCACATGTGCCTGTTCCTCCTTCAGGCCCAGCGCGCGCAGGATCATCCGCTTATCATGGAATACATTCTGTGTTGCGGCGATTACTTGGAGCGCGCCGTCCTCCATATAGGAAAAACATGCTTCGGGCTCCATGCAGGCATGGTCTTGCGCCGGAAGATGGAACGCGTCCTCCAATCGTAGGGCGCAGCTCTCAAGCCCATGCGCGACGTCGCCTTTTTCGTAATGGAATTCGCTCAACAGGTTGCCGTTTGCGTGGATCTTCTCGGCACCGGGCGCCATTGCCTGCCTGGCATCGGCAAGCACCGGCAGCTCTTCATAAACGACCTTAATGCGTTTTGCGCAAGCCTGTGCCTGCAAACGGGTGGGGGCCGCTACAATGGCGACCGGCTCCCCCAGGAAACGTACCTTGTCATAAGCAAGGATAGGCTGATCCTCAATCAGGTCTTCCACGATGTTTTCTTTATAATCCTTCGCGGTAAAAACGAAAAGGCCCTCCGGTAGCGGCGGAACCTCCACCTTTACCAGCCGGGCATGCGCTTTTTCCGAGCGAACCAGCGCAAGCTCAAGCATGCCGTCCATAAAGTAATCGCCGGCATATTTTGCTTTGCCTGTGGACTTGTCCTCTCCGTCAAGGCGGCCTATTCGTTTGCCCGCGTATTGCGCCATATTGTTACTCCTCGGTATGCAATATGAGCTGTGTGATTTCGTGCCGCTTTACATGGATTAAACCATAATCGGTAAGCCCAAGTTCCGGCACTGTCGGCAGCGATATGAAAGAAAGCGTCATGAACGGGGCGTTGAGGCCGCATCCCATCTCTCCTGCGACGCCGTTTAGCGCATCCATCCGCTGCATGACCTCCTGTGCGGGCAGGCAGCTCATCAGTCCCGCAAGCGGCAGGGCAAGCGAACTTAGTATCTGTCCATCGCGCGCCGCTGCAAAGCCGCCCTGCAGGCGGGCAAGTTCCTGTACCGCTGCAAGCATGTCTCTTTCGTTTGTGCCCACTACCACGATATTGTGATGATCGTGCGATACGCTGGAGGCCAGCGCGCCCCGATGCAGCCCAAACCCGCGGCAAAGGCCCAGCCCGATACGGCCGTTTTTTCCATGCCGCTCCACGACCGCAAGCTTCAAAATGTCCCGATTGGGGTCGGCTTTGATTTCGCCTTCTTCCACGGGCATCCATTCACGCTCCTCGCGGTTGATGATCTGATCGGCAATCAGCGCGATCACGCGGCACTGCGCGCGGGACCCGGACGCCGGTATCCGGAAAGCATTTTCGTTTAGACCTTCCCGGATATGGACGGTTGTAAACAGCTCCTGCGGGTAGTTTTTGGGTGTTACGGGCAGCGCCTGTAAATTTTCCGCAACCCGTTTCCCACCTTTCAACACCATGGCCGGCCGCATTTGATATAGGCTGTCCAGCAGCACGATATCGGCGTAGCGGCCTGGCGTAAGAGAACCCAGCAAATGCTCCAAATGGAAATGCCTCGCGGCGTTGAGGGTGGCAATTTTGATTGCCTTGATCGGTTCAAGGCCAAGATCAATCGCTTTCTGGATGTTGCAGCTGATATGCCCCTCCGCATAAATGTCGTTGACATGCTTGTCGTCGGTGCAGAACAGCAGGTTTTCTGTAGAGAGCCCGTGCTCGATCACGCCGCGCATGAGTTCTTTCGCGTTGCGTTCGCTGCTTCCCTCGCGCACCATCACCTTGATGCCGACGCGAAGCCGGGCCAATAGTTCCTCATAGGTAACGCATTCGTGGTCATCCAATAAATGCGCGGCGGCATACATATTCAATTCTGAGGGCGTCAGGCCAATGGCGTGCCCGTTGCAGATGCGTCCGCCTGCAAGCGCCGCGCGTATCTTTTCCAGATATTCGTCCCGCAGGCCCATAATTTTGGAAGGGTCCAGTTCCCCCAGGCTGACGGTCTCCTTAAGGGCTAGCAGTTGACGCACTTCCTCCAGGCCCAGTACGGCTCCTGCGGTTTCCAGGCCTGGGGCGGTGGGCACGCGCGAGGGGATTTCCAGATAAATACGAAAGGGCAGCTTTTCCGCATCCCTGACCAGCGTAAGCAGCCCATTCATACCCGCAACGTTTGCGATTTCCATGGCGTCCACGAACAGTGTCGTGCTCCCCCAAGGCACGATGACCTCCGCAAGTGATTCGGGGGTCAACAGCGTGGTCTCGATATGCACATGCGCATCCATAAAGCCCGGGACTGCATACCTGCCCGCGCCATCCACTTTTTCTTTGCAGGGCGCGCCGGGCGGTGGGTCGATCGCCACGATTTTGCCGTTAAAAATGGCCAGCGACGCTTCCCGGATCTCTTCGGTATACACATCCACCAGCTTGATGTGGTCAAGGATCATATCCGCGGGAATCTCTCCTGCGGCCGCCCTTAGCTCTTGCTTGAATATGCCCAGCTCCTGTTCCATGATCGTTCCTTTCAGATTTTTTTCCTGAGCACCGTATGCTCGAAAATTCCGTCCGCATAATACTCCTTGGACCAGAGCACCGGCCGGGAATCGATATCGTAGCCCACCTCATCCATATACAAAATGGGGGATCCTGCTTCGATTCCGAATAGTTCACCCAGCCGCCTGTCCGCAACCATAGGACGCACCACGGTCAGGTCCATATACACGCTGATATCGCAGAATTTCTCCAGGAAATAAAAAATCGGCTTTTCCAAATCCTCTTTATGATAGGTATACTTTTTCACGACATGAAAAGAGACATAATCGATGCAATAGATGGCTGTGCGGTCATCCGCCGTAATGGCGCGCGAAACGCGTATCACAGGCGTATTTGCAGAGACCAGCAGCCTTTTTGACATCTCTTCATCCGCAAATACGGTATCCACCTCCACGAAGGCAATGCCCGGCTTTGCGCCGGTTTCCGCCACCATATCCAGGAATTCTTTTTCCAGATCCATCCGCGTGGTAACGGCAAGTACCTGCCTGTTGATCACAGTTCCGATGCCCTGCCGCCGGACGATAAAGCCTTCCCGTTCAAGAGAGGCAAGGCTGTCGCGCAATTGTGTCCGGCTGATGCCAAGGGACACCGCCAATACAGCTTCGGCGGGCAGCTTTTCTGCCTGGGCATATGCGCCGCGCTTCATTTCATACAGCAAACGTTCCCGAATCGAGTACAGCTCCTGTTCGTCCATATCGGCTCCTTATCCATGGATGCATTAAAATGCAAGTTATGGTTATGCGTTATTGGTACTACTATTATATACATTGGTGTTACCTCTTGTAAACAGCATATTGATGTTTCTGTCCACTGGTGTTTTAGATGCCCACACATAAGCAATACGCCTATCTTTGCCGCATTATTGGGCGAGACAGGCGTTTTGTTCTATATATTTACATCCGGTTCTACCGGTCAATCAGGCCGCCCACCGCAACCGTTTGGCACAACAGATTACCGTTATGTGCTTGTATAATTTGATTTATCTACATGGTACATTTTACTTACTGTATAAATCCATACGTATCGCAAATGAAAAAGCAAATTATAGCGGACTATTATCAGTATTGATGTTGGTATTGATAAGCCCCAGAGCGCTTGCTTATGGCCCGGATTCAGGCGTGTGGATAGTCCGGCCCGTGGTATAAGATAGATTTCAAAGGCAAGACCGGATATATTTCAACGGGCTACTTATCAGTGCGCAACACGTAACTTATAAATGATACATGCCCTCGCTATAGAGGCGAGGGCATATTCATTTTAGCAAGAAAATTCTCCAAGTGATGGGATCGAAGGATAATACCGGCCAAAGCACAGGAAATGCTGAAAGGCTACCTCGAGGAGTTAACCCGGATCCCCATTGAAAAGAACCTTACTGGGGGAGTATTTTTTGCCCATCATTGAGATTTATTTTTCTGCCGGTTTCAAAAAGCCACCAGATTGGTGCAGCAAACAAGTATGTCCTCGAAGGAACAAAAGGGGTTTCTAAGAGATACAATATGCCCACTGATAACACCGTACATAGCAGGATGCATAAAATGCTGCCGTAATCATAGTGTTCCCCCACCCGCGTTTTTCCCGTTCGCAGCAGGTACACGGCCGTTGCGCATGAGATCGCTAAAGAAACAAACAACCTGCGCACTGCAGAAAACCATTGCATATCCTTTGGCACCGGTTGCAGGAAAGACAAGCTTTCAAAATAGTCCGTTTGCGCCTTGGCAAGCTCCGGCCAGAACGTAAAGTCTGACCATCGTGTGGGCAGAAAGCGGTCAGGCCAATAAATATGAAACGCCAGCAGCCATTTGAGCAAATAGAATATGCCGGCGAGCGCGAGGCAAAATAGGATCAGCTGCAGCGGGACGCTTCGCCGCTTCCAGGCCTGCTTCAGCAGCGCAAGCAGGATTGCCGCTCCTATAGTCCATCCCGGCAGGCCGGACAGCCCGGCGGCAAGCTTGCCATAAAATCCGTTTTCCACAACAGTGTACTCCGCAGCAAGGCTATAGCGGTAAAGGAAGGTTGTTACCAGCCTTCCCGCCTCCTCCACATTCGAACAGGCGATTTCAAGGTTTTCATATTCCGCTTTTTCATTCCTGAAAAGAATCATTCCCTCCTTCGCACGTACGACTCCCCGAATAATATAGGATTTATCGCCTATACGAACGTCTGCGCCGATCACATCTTTATTGCGGAACAAAGACCAGGCAGTGTCCACATCGATTACGCAGCCCGCTTCGTCAACCATTGCTGGAAAACCGCCATACAGCAGCTCCATGGGGCAGACATCGCGCATGTCGCCATATACCGCGATGCGTCTCACGTGTGCGGAAGTTTCCAATGCTTCGTTGTTGATTGTTTCCAACGTTTCATTCCGCGTCCAGGCACTCACGCGCAGGATGGATTCATCTGCATTCTCTGAGACCGCGCGAAAAAGCGCCTCTTGGGTTGTCCTGCCATACATTCTCACGCTAAGTCCCTGATATTCCGTTTGCAGCCATCCGCTCAAATGAAGCGCATATCCCCATGAAATCAGGAGAATCATCAACACTGAGCAAAGGCAGAGATGACGCCTCCAATCAGTCATCCCTGATCACCACGCGGTCGTTCGCTTGTATGTACTTATTGCTGCTTAGGATAATTTGGTCGCCGCCCGAGAGCGCCCCATCTACTGCGGCATAATTCTCATCGTGAAAAAGCAGCGTGACATCGACGCGTATGGCAATCATTTGCATGCCAAGCACGGTCTCTTGTTCCCCCAGGGTCAGCACGTAATATTTGCCGCTACCATCCTCGCGCAGCGCCTCAATGGGAACGCGGATGTTCTGTTTTGCCGTCTTTTTCTCAATTATGTAGTCCTGCGTGCCGCCAAACGTTTGGATCTCCTGATTCTTTGAAACGCAGATCAGGCTGCAGGTCCCGGATGCATCCGGCGCGCTAATCTCTGAGACGGCCAGTTTTTCCTTTTGCGCCTCGCCGTCCTTCATCAGCGTAACGACATCCCCTACGGAGACGCTTTGCGCCTGTTCGGAAGATAGCTCGACTTGAAACACAAGCCCCTCCGTTGCAAGCGTTACGGCGGTCTCGCCCGTTGTGAGGGCTCCTGCCGCAACATCTATGCCCGTCACCATGCCGCTCATCGCAGAATATACGGTACCACCCTGATCAAGCAATGCTGAGAGTGCATCGTACTTCTCCTGCTCCCGTTCCATATTCAGCATAATGCTGTCTATCTGATATCCAATATTCTTGCTGGTGTCGCCGTCGTTTTTCCGCGCCTGCTCATAATTGAACTGCGCGGTCTCCACAGCGCGTTCTGCCGCGGAGATTGCGTCGCGATAGGCGGCGAGCTCCGAAGTAAAATCATAGGTTCCGTTTTGTATGCGGCGCCAATCGGTTTCCGCCTGCTGCACCTTTCGCAGCGGCTCGGCGAGCGCGGCATCCCAATCCCCGATCAGCTGCGTAAGCGCTGCTTTTGATGCGTCTAGTGCTGCCTGTGTAGCCGGGTCGCTTGGGTCGAGCGCAGCTTCGGCCGCGGCTACCTCCCGCTCCGCGGCGGAAACCTCGGCGTCTCGGCGCGTAGCCTGTGCCTGGTGGGTGAAGAGTGCATCCTCGTACGCTTTGCGTTTATCCGCCGCAATCTGTGAGGCTGCATGATCAAGCTTTCCCTGTGCAGTTTGCAGCTCCTCTCTTGCCTGGGAAAGTGTAAATGCGGCACTTTGGGCGGATTCGTTCTGCCCGATTTTCAGTTCCTTGATTTGCAGCTTATACTGCTCAATCTTCAAGGACAAGTCGGCCTGCGCGGCCTGAATGGATGAAAGCTCATACGAATAAAGCGCATCGCCTTCGCGCACCTCCATACCGGTATGTACAAATAGCGCTTCCACGCGTAATCCTTCATATTCCGGACGCTGTTGCCGGGCATTTGCGGCGGTCCAAATCCCGTTGCCGGAAATGCTCTGGTCAATCATGCCGCCGGATATGCCTTTTACGGAAACTTTCGCAAGAAGCGCCTCGCTTGCGGCGCGGGAAAGGAATGTCAGCGCCAGCATAACTGTAAAAAACCAAATAAGCCCCCGCTTTGCGTGCTGGGAAACGGTGCGCTTTTTCCGTTCCGGTTCCCTTAGAAGCTGCGCTTTTATATATCCGATAAACGTATTTTGAGGCTTATAGGCGGCGTATTCCGACGAGCCTGTTTTTTCAATCATTTCTGCTTTTTCCATGCACTACTCCTTCAAACCGGAGGCAATAATGCCTTGTTCTAAATATTGCTGCCCATACAGAAACACCAGCGCGGCGGGCAAAAGCGTGATCAGCGCGCAGACAAACGTAATGCCCGCATTCCCCAGTGTCGTTTCGGGTAAAAAGATGGATAACGGGTACAGGGAAATGGCTTTTAAAAACGTAACCGGCTGTTCCACCGCGTTCCAGCATTCCACAAATCCCAGCAGCGCCGCCGATAGCACGCCCGGCAATCCCATGGGCAGGCCGATTGTAAAAAACAGCCTGGCCTCGCTTGCGCCGTCGATACGCGCCGCCTCTAAAACGGCGGACGGTATCTTGCCGAAGAACTTCGTCATGATGAACACCGGAAAGGCGGAAAATATCGCCGGAAGGATGATAGAAAGATGCGTATCGACAAGTCTCAGTGTATTTAGAACGATATAGCTTGAGGCCATTGTAACCTGAAACGGCAATATCATAAGCACTATATACAGCCACATCAGCGCATTCTTTCCTTTAAACCGGTATTGCGACAGTGCCCATGCTGCGGGCGCGCCGACAGCAATCTGGCCCAGTATGGAAGGCGCCGTCTGAATGATTGAATTCCAAAAGACGCGATAAAACTCCGGCGTGTCAAGTAGCAGCGCAACAATATGCTTTAGCGTGGGGCGAACGGTCAAAAGCGGCCATGACGCCAACGCTCCTGTATCCCCCAGCACGCCACCCAGACGTTGCGCCAATTCGGGGGTGCTGCAAAGCGCGCCGGTCAGCAGCATGCAAAGCGGATACCACACCAGCAATGCAAGAAGAAACAAAAGGATAAAGGAGATGTTCCGCCACTTCACAAAAGAGCCCTCCTTCGTCTTGCCGCCCATCGTACAAAGAGGACAACAAGCAAAATTGCGGCCATGAGCAGTACGGCCGCCGCGCTGATCTTTTGCATATCAAGGTTGGTAAACCAGTTCGACAACACATGTTGAAGCATATAAATGCTTCGGTGGGGATACCTTCCCGCAACCAAATATGCTTCACGAAACACCTTGAAGGAATTAATCAGCGCCAGCACCGCAGTCACGAATACCGTAGGGCGAATGAGCGGCAGCGTGATGGAACGAAAGCACTGCCATTCACTCGCGCCATCCACCCGCGCAGCTTCATAGAGCGATTGCGGGATGGCGGAAAGTCCTGCCAGCCACAATACAATGTTGTAACCAAGATTTTTCCAGAGATAACACAGTACCAGCGTAAGAAACGCATAATCACTGTTCAGCCAGTCGATGGGCGTTATTCCAAACACAGCGCAAACCGCGTTGAGAAGACCGTTTGTTTCAAATACCACGCGAATGATGAGCACCACCGATGTAACCGGAATCACCATAGGCAGAAGGTAGGTCGTTTTCAGGAAGCTCTGGTACCGTTTCTGCTTTACTAAAAGAAGAGCGGTCAGCAGTGAAAGCAGCAAAAGCAGCGGAATACACACGATAAGGAACCGCGCCGTATTGCGTACCGCAAGTGCAAAGGACGCATTGGTGAGCACCGCGATAAAGTTATTGAGCCCCACAAAGCTGTTGCCCATTGCAGAAAAGAAGGCGCGGCGCATGACGTCGACAGTGGGGATAAGGCACATCACGGCAATCCCAATCAGGCTGGGTGCAAGGAAGCAAAGGGCTGCCTTTGCTTCCTTGCTGATATGGAGATGCTTGCGTTTTGCCATTTTTATTCCGAGAGGTATGTGGAGAGCACGCTTGTAAGCTTCTCGGAGGCGGCTTCCAGCGTTGCGCTGCCGTCGAGATAGGAGATGATTTCCGGCAGCAGCATACTGTCGAGTTCTGAATGATCGTTAAGGGGGATGCTCAGCTCATTAAGAATTCCGCGCAACCCGGAACGCATGGCGGCAGAGGGCCATTCACCCCAGACCGACGTGGCTTCATCCAGCCACATGCCTACGGATGTGTTGTTGCTTTCCTTGGAAAATCCTGCCTCCAAGGCCGCGATATTTACAGGGTACCCTTGGCTGAATGTGCAGGCCTTCTGCACATCCGCGCTTAGCATGAGCTGCAGGAATTGTGTGGCCGTTTCCTGGTGCTTGCTTGCCTTATTGATTCCCGCGAGGCCCACGGCGCTAAAACGATTGCCCAGGCTGATCAGGCTGCCGCCATACTGTTCGGCGGCCGAAGTCCCCAGCATGCAGCCGGGATCATCCAATGCATACGTCTCTAACACGACGTTTGGGGTTTTGTTGAATACATAAGCGTAAAGCTGGGCTACAAAGTTGTTTTTGCGTATCATATCCGTCACTTCTGTCTGGGACATGCCTCTGAGTTCCATGCCGTCACCCAACGTGTCCGTAGCGCCGATTGCGCTGGATATACGCTTTGCCTGCGCCAAAAACTCCCGCGCAGCATTTGCGTCGCCGGCATACAGCGCGTCGCCAAAATAATGGAGCAGCATTGTCCCCAGCGTCTCATATGAGTAGGAGATAGGGGAAAGTATGGGTTTATCGCCACCTGCTTCTGCCGCATCGGCCAGTGCGGCAATGGAAGTAAAGGCTGCTTTTATATCGCCCTTTGAAAGAATAACCGGTAGTTTAACGCCAAGCGGAATTGCATACAGCCTTCCGGCCTTTTCATATGCCTTTCGGATGTTTGCAAGCATTGGATCCGCGCCGTCTACAAATTTGGAGATATCCAAAAGCACATCCTTTTCAATATAAGAATCCACAGGCAGACCGTCCAGGAGGATAATATCAGGCCCTGCTCCGGCAAGCAGCTCTGCATTGAGCGCCTTGATATAATCCTGGGCGGTACCGCCGCCGTTGAGCCTCATAGCCACGGTATAATTGACCTTCACTTCGCTATGCTGCCGGCTGAAAGAAACAACTGCCTGCCGCACAACATCGTTTGCCTCCAGAGAAAAGATATCCAATTCTATGCTGGCGGTCTGCGCAGCCTCCGGGTCATAAGCGTAACGGTATACCTCGGCGTTGTAATCCGAAACATAAAGCACATCCTGCTTACCCTCCTTGACTGCAAGATGGCTGATGTAATAGCTCGGAATACCCAGATTGGTTACGTCCCCATCCACGAAACTTTCCCAAAGCGTACCGTCTGAAGTGTGGCGGTACAAGCCTGTGGGACAAGCGAGATACAATATTCCCTCTTGCGAAAAGGCAAGCTGAAAACCGCCGTCCGGGCTAAGTTCTATTTCCCAATCCACACTTTTGCCGCTTACAAGGTCATATACGCGGATCGCTTTGCCGGATGGCGCCAAAGACGCAATCCGGTTCCCGGACACCGCCAGAGCGCCATAGCTTGTGCCTCCTTCGAGTTCCTTTTCAATGGTGCCCGCCGCATCCAGCACAAACATGCTGCCGTCCATATCCTCTATTAGGATTCGGCCATCTCCAAGCGGTACCAGTGCGGCAATCATGTCGCAAGCTGCAGGGCCGTTGCCTGTAAGGGCCTCGGCTGTTTTCCCGTCATCCTTGCTTACTAAAATGTGGTTTTGAGCATTGCCGTTTTCATCATAATCTCCATAGGCAGCATACAACGTTCCGTCCGTCGCTTTTACTACCATGATCTGGTTGCCGCCTTTGGAAATGTGATCATTGAGCCACTGTTCGTTTTGTGTAGATACGCTGCCATCATCTGCAAGGATATGCCTGTAATATGTTGCGGCAAAATTGTCCTGATCGCCGTTGTATGTCATGGTGAAATATTCCATGCTCTCTGCCGCAGCACAGATTCCGATTGCTTGCTGTTCGGATGCGCCGCCGGGAAGCGGAAGTGCGACATTCGCTTCCATATACCGCCCTTTTCCACTGGTTTGGGCGATTGGGGACGGGCTGCAGGCGAAACAAGATAGTAGGGTAGACAATATTAAAAATAAAGATAGCATTTTTTTCATCTTCAAGGTGAGTGCCTCCTTTACGCCTTATGTCCATAGTTTACCAATGAAAAGTCTAAAACTCTTCTAAAAAAACAGCGCATCCTTACGATGCGCTGCCAATCCGGAAAAACAGTTTATAAAAAGATGCGGAATGTGCTGCCACCACCGCTGGTATCCAGAACGGCGAGTTCGCCCTCATGCAACGTGATAAGCTCCTTGGCGATTGCCAGCCCCAGACCAAAGTGCCGCTTTGCCATTCGCGCGCGGTCGCCACGATAAAAACGTTCAAATATATGTTGCTTCTGGTCATCGGATATACCCATGCCGTGGTCGATCACGTCGATAATCAGCTTGCTTTTATCTGCATAGGCGGATAACTCAATGGACTTGTTATGCGCGGTTTCTCCATAGTCCAGGGCGTTATCAAGCAATATCCCCAGCACTTGCGACAACCGCTCTGCATCGCCCCTAATACCGGGAAGGGGCGCTTCCGGAAGTTTCAATTCAAGACGAAAGCCACGCTTCACGCATACCGGCAGGTAGGCTTCATAGACATTCAGCAGCATCGTATCGGCTTCCATTGGAGCCAGCGTGACCGGCCAATTCTTCGCATCCGCAGAGGCAAGCAACAGCATGTCTGAAAGTAGCCGGGCCATGCGGCTGCACTCGTTTGCTATGGTTTCCACCGCCGCAGCGGTTCGCTCCGGCATTGCGGCAATGGTCGCTGTATTCGCCTGAATTACCGTCAGCGGAGTCCGCAGTTCGTGGGACGCTGCCGCGATGAACTCTGTCTGCCGCCTCCGGCTTTCGATCGCTGGGCGAAGGGCTCTGTCGATGAGCTTTCTACCAACCAGGCTTAACAACAGAACGCTGGTCAAGTAACCCAATATATAGGTAGCATATTTCCATACCTGCCATCCCGTATCTACGCGTTGTACGACAATGAGCGTCCGAAACGACTCCTTAATTGGAATTACGCTTACGGTACCGTAATAAGGCTTTCCGCTGTAGCGAAACGGAAGAACGGAACTCGTCCGGCGCTGCCCGGTCAGCGGAATGGCCGTAATGTCTATTCCTTCGTTATAAGCAAGCTCTGTCGTTTTCTGGAACAGCGCAAGATGCGTAGCATCATCTTCACTGTTGTATTGCGAGGCTTCTCCGGAATCCGCTATATTGATATATAGGCGATAGTTCTGCTCATATTCACGCAGGAAGCTGTGCCGCAATGTATATTCCGTCTGCAACTTCTCGGCAATGGCCGTAAAGAGCGCAAAGAAATTCTCTTTATCCCTTTGCTGCGCTTCACGCAAGGACAGCAACGTGACAAAGGTAAATACTGCCGCTAAAATGACGGCAGTCGTCGCAACGTAAAGCCGTATCAGCCAGGATCGAAGTCTCGTCTCATCCATTTCTCAGGTTAATCCTTTACCATCGTATAGCCAACGCCGTGTACGGATTTGATTGTAACATCTGTTTCGAGTGCTTTGAGCCGCCTGCGAACAAAATAGATGTAGTTGTCTACATTTCCCTCCTCTACAGGATCATCTCCGCCCCAGACGCGGGAAAGTATCTGTGCGCGGGAGAGCGCCTTATCCGGATTTTCAAAAAACAACTCCAATACTGCAGTCTCTTTTCCGGACAGGGAGATTTCCTTTTCGTACCGTATCAGGCGACGTTTCCCCACAAAAAGTGACAGGTCATGGAACGTCAGTACGCCCGGCTCCGACAGGGGCGAAGGACGGCGCAACAGCGCCCGCACACGCGATAAAAGCTCCGGCATTGCAAAAGGCTTTACAAGATAATCGTCCGCACCTGCATCTAAGCCGTCCGTCCTGTCGCTTATGGCATCCATAGCGGTGAGCATCAGCACGGGGGTTGCCGTTCCCGTGCTTCGGAGTCTCTTGAGCAGTGTCAAGCCGTCCATGCCGGGAAGCATACGGTCCAATATGATCGCACCATAAGCGCAGTCCCTGAAATAGTATTCCGCATCGGAACCGCTCTGGCAGATATCGATATAATATCCTTCTTTGGATAAATGCAGCTTAAGCGCATCGCAAAGCGTGGCGTCATCCTCAACAATCAGCAATCGCATCTGTTCACACCTCACAGTGACTTTTAAACAGTTAAAATATACCTGATGCTGCAGGCGATTGCAAGAATGTGGAAGCCATATGGCGATATAGACGCAATGCGAAGTTCAGCAATCCGATGATACGGAGTTCAACGTTTATACAAAAGAAACGCCCGCCTTTGCAATGTATAACGCAAAGCGGGCGCTTTTATAAACGCTTGCATCCTCACAGACGCTTTTGTTTTTGTACTCCCGTTACTCCACGGTAACGGACTTTGCGAGGTTGCGGGGCTTGTCGATATCACAGCCCTTGAGCGAGGAAATGTAGTAGGAAAGCAACTGCAGCGGCAGCACCGAAAGCGAGGGCAACGTGAACGCATCTCCCTCCGGCAGCCAGATCACATGATCCGCCGCCTCTTCCACGCCCGGCGCACCCGCCTGCGCAAGCGCAATCACATACGCGCCGCGCGCCTTGACCTCTCTTATGTTGCTGATCATCTTTTCAAGCAGCTGCCGGTTGGTGCACAGCGCCACCACCAGCGTGCCGTCTTCAATCAGCGAGATCGTGCCGTGCTTCAATTCGCCCGCAGGATACGCTTCCGAATGGATATAGGAAACCTCCTTGAGCTTCAAGGAGCCTTCAAGTGCGAGCATATAGTCCAGGTTCCGCCCGATGAAGTACACATCCTTGTGGTTGAAGAATTGGGATGCAAGGTACTGGAACTCCGTGTGGTCAGAAAGCAGCTTCTCCGCTTTCTCCGGAAGAACTTTAAGCGCCTCAATCCGCTCCGCGACAAGTTCGGGCGCAAGCATCCCTCGCACCGCACCTAAGTGCAGCGTCAACAGATAGATCATTGCCAGCTGCGTGCTATACGCCTTTGTGGTGGCGACGGCGATCTCCGGCCCCGCCCAGGTATAAAGCACATCGTCGCTTTCGTTGGCGATGGCGCTGCCCACCACATTGACGATGGAAACGATCTTAGCCCCGCGTGTCTTCGCTTCCCTGAGAGCAAACAGCGTATCGATGGTCTCCCCACTCTGGGAGATCACGATGCACAGCGTCTTGTCATTGACCAAAGGATTGCTGTACCGGAACTCGGAGGCAAGGTCGCATGAGACGGGGATGCGCAGCGCGTCCCGCAGCAGCGTCTGGCCGATGCAGCCGACATGCCACGCAGAGCCGCAGGCGATGAGCTGGATCTGGGAAATTCCCTTTAGGTCCTCTTCCGTGATGTGTTTGAGTTCCAGCTCCACTTTGCCGTTGCGGATGCGGGGGGAGAGCGTATCCCGTAAAGCCTTCGGCTGTTCCATGATCTCCTTGATCATGAAATGCTCATACCCGCCCTTTTCCGCGGAGGCAACGTCCCAGGTGATGGTTTCGATTTCCCGTGTGACGGGGTCCCCCTGGCGGTCAAACAGCCGGACTTCTTCCGGCGTAATCACCGCAAGCTCCCGCTCATGGAGGCGGAGCACTTTCCTTGTATGCTGCAGCAGCGCGGGCACATCGGACGCGATGAAGTTTTCTCCCTCGCCCAGGCCCACAACAAGGGGACTGTCCTTGCGTGTAGCGATGATGGTATCCGGATGGTCGGAGAACAGAATGCCCAAAGCGAACGCACCCTCCAACAGCCCCATCGCCTCCTGCGCCGCGGCGATCGGGTCGCCGTGGTAGCAGTAGTCCAGAAGCTGTGAGACGATCTCCGTATCCGTCTGGGACAGGAATGTATAGCCGTGCCCGGCGAGGAAGTTCCGCAATGTCATGTAGTTTTCCACAATGCCGTTGTGCACCACGGCAACCCTGCCGCTGTGCGAGAGGTGCGGGTGCGCGTTGGTATCCGAAGGTTCCCCGTGCGTTGCCCAGCGCGTATGGCCGATGCCGCAGGTGCCTAAGAGCTTTGCGCCGTCTTCCGTGCGCTCCTTGAGTACCGAAAGGCGGCCCTGCGCTTTCATGACATGGATGCCCTGCTCCACATTCACCGCTAGGCCTGCGGAGTCATACCCGCGGTATTCGAGCTTTGATAGTCCGTTCAACAGGATCGGCGCCGCCTGCCGCGGCCCGGTGTACCCTACGATTCCACACATCTTCGCGTTCCTCCTATGATGCTCACAAAAAATAGATACCGATACTATACCTTGCATGCGGGTGTAACGCAAAATAAAACTTCTCGCGAAAACGGCAAGGTGCAACGATGACGTAAATTGAGACGCCCTAAAGCGCGCAGGCAATGGCGGAAGCAAGCCGGACGTTGTTGTACACGAGCTGAATGTTGGAGGCTAAACTTTCCCCGCCGGTCAGTTCCTTTACGCGGGCAAGCAGGAACGGGGTGGAGTCCTTGCCGCGGACGCCTTGTTCGTCCGCTTCGCGGAGCGCCTGGTCAACTGCTTTTTGCATAACGTGTGCGTCAAGCGAGTATTCTTCCGGAATGGGGTTGGTGATGAGCATGCCGCCGGGATATCCCATTGTACGCTGCATCCGGATGGAGGCCGCGATCTCTTCCGGCGTATCCATACGGTAGTCCACGGCAAACCCGCTGCTTCTGGTAAAGAACGCGGGCAGCTCCTTTGTACCGTAGCCGATTACGGGCACGCCCTTGGTTTCCAGGTATTCAAGCGTCAGCCCGAGGTCGAGGATGCTCTTTGCGCCGGCGCAGATGACGGCGACGGGCGTCATAGAGAGTTCTTCCAAATCCGCTGAAATGTCCATGGTGGTTTCAGCGCCCCGGTGCACACCGCCGATGCCGCCGGTCGCAAATACGCGGATGCCGGCCATCGCGGCAATGATCATGGTGGCGGCGACGGTCGTCGCACCGTCTTTCTTCTGTGCACAGAGTATGGGGATATCCCGCCTGCTTGCCTTGGTGACGGAGGTGCCCGCCTTGCCGAAATAATCGATCTGTTCCTCGGTAAGGCCCGCGCACAGCCTGCCGCCGATGATGGCGATGGTCGCGGGCTCCGCGCCCGCTTCGCGCGCAATGCGCTCGCATTCAAGCGCGGTCTTGACGTTTTCGGGGTACGGCATGCCGTGGGAAATGATGGTGCTTTCCAGCGCGATCACGGGGCGGCCTTCCTCAAGCGCCCTTTGCACCTTGGGGCTGATGGAAAGCAGAGGGTTCGTGTTTACCATAGTATGTTCTCCTTACTGTAAATGCTCAATTGCAGCTTTTCGCTTTTCGGTCGTAAGGCTTATTGCTGCAATGTATCAAATGCCTGAAATGCGGCGGGAGAGAGCGTGCCGCTCATGATGCGCGCCGCCGCCGCATGGAGTCCGGAAAGGGCGCAGCGCCCGATGGGATAGCCTTTTAATTCCGCCCAGATCAGGCCTGCGGTCATCGCGTCGCCCGCGCCGGTGGTATCGAGGATCGGGGTGTTTGCGGGAAGCGCCGGAGGCAAAATGCCCCGCTGCGCGTCCCCCGCATAATATGCGCCGTCACGGCCCAGGGAAATGTACACATGCCGGACGCCCTCGCTTAAAAAGAAGTCGGCAGCTTTCTCAACGCCCGCCTCGGTGGAACAGTCAATGCCTGTCATGAGTTCGGCTTCCAGCCGGTTGGGCTTGATGGCATGCAGCCGGGGGAGTATGGGGAGAACGCGCCTTGCCTTGTGCGCGCTCACCGGGTCTACAAACAACGGCGCTGTGATGGCCTCCGCAAGATAAGAAAGGGTCTCTTCCGGCAGGTTTGCGTCGAGCGCCACAAGCGGAGCGCTGTTGCAGACGGGCAGCAGCGGCGCGAGCCGTTCCGGCGAAAGCGTTTCTACGGCTTCCATTTGGTTGATGGCATAAAGCATATCGCCATCCGCATCGTGCAGGCAAAAATAGGTGCCGCTTGCACAGGGTGCCGTCATGGCGTGCGCGGTGCCGATACCGTCCGCGGCGCAGCTTTGTAGCAGCGCCGCGCCAAAAGCGTCGTCCCCGGTTGCGGTAATCAGTTCTACCGCAACGGACAGGCGCGTGATGCCCCATGCAATGTTCCGCCCCACGCCGCCAGGACGCAGCGTCACGGTTCCGGGGTTAGAGTCACGCGGCAACAGCGGCGCATGCGGCGTACCCAATACATCCATATTCATGCCGCCGATGACGATGACGGGTGTTTGAGGCCTTTCGGCTGCAAATCCTGTGCTCACAGCTGTTCCTCGGGGAAGTCCGCCTCAAATACGATTTCCGCAGGGCCGGTCATGAACGCGGTGCCATCCTCCGCCCAGTCGATGTGCAATACACCAAGCTCCAAATGGACGTTGACGGAGCGTTCGGTCAATCCGTTCTTCGCGCACAGCACCGCGGTGCCGGTGGCGCCTGTACCGCAGGCAAGCGTTGCCGCCGCGCCGCGCTCCCATGTGCGCATTTCAATGTTGTTCCGGTCGATCACGCGGAAGAAGTCCACATTGGTGCGCTGCGGGAACAGGGGATGCCGTTCAATGGCGGGGCCGTAGGTTCTTAGGTCGAACGACTTGGGATCGTCCACTTGCACCGCCGTATGGGGGACGCCCGTGCGTACGGAAGAAAAGGAGAACTCCCGGCCAAGCGCCGTTAAGGTACGGTTGAGGCAGTCGCCTTCGCCCACGGCAGGAATCTCTTTGCAGGCAAACAGGGGCTTGCCCATATCCACGCGCACGCCTGTGACGGTGCCGTTCCCGTCCAGCAGCAATTCGGGCTTGATGACGCCCGCAAGCGTCTCCACCGTAAACGCGGGCTTTGTGACAATCCCGCGCTCATACACATATTTCGCAAACGCGCGGATGCCGTTGCCGCACATCTCCGCCTCGTTGCCGTCCGCATTGATGATGCGCATGCGGATATCGCAAACGGCAGAGGGCGCTACAAGTAAAAGCCCGTCCGCGCCCACGCCGGTCTGGCGATGGCAAAGAACGGGAGCAATGGCGAGATAATCCCTTGCGGGCTCCTGCATGGTGTTGATCAGCAGAAAATCGTTTCCAAGGCCGTGTACCTTTGTAAAACGCATAGATGCCTCCTGTGTTTTATTGGGGCGTACGCTTGAACTTAGAGCAATTCCACCGGTTCATAAGGGGATTGCCGTAGTCCATTATACTGCATTTTTTCCCTCTTTTGCACCACACGGCGCAAACTGTTTACACCGCGGTAACATATTCCTTTTTCTGTGAGGGATGATATATAACGCATTTTTGCCGATGTTTTCGGCAAACAGGGTGTACAGTCGATACATTTTGGGTTATTTTAAAGCATAGCGCATCTTAAATGCATCTGCAGATCAATCTACACAGGCACAGTAAAAATTCCGCGCGCAAGGCTGCGGTGAAAGAGAAACGAAAAGGCGGAGAGAAAACATGCATATTCCAACAGACATTGAAATCGCCCAGAGCGCAACCCTTGAGCCGATCGCAACAATTGCGGAGCGGGCGCAGATTGATGAAACGTATCTTACGCCCTATGGCAGCAACAAGGCAAAGGTTTCATTAAAGCTGCTGCAGGAGAATAGGCCGGACGGCAAGCTGATCCTTGTGACGGCCATCAACCCGACGCCCGCGGGGGAAGGCAAAACCACCACCACCGTTGGCCTTGCGGACGGCCTTGGGCGGATCGGCAAACGCGCCTCGGTGGCGCTGCGTGAGCCCTCCCTTGGGCCGGTGTTCGGCGTGAAGGGCGGCGCCGCGGGCGGCGGCTACGCGCAGGTGGTGCCCATGGAGGAGATCAACCTTCACTTTACAGGCGATCTGCATGCGATCACCGCCGCGAACAACCTGCTTGCCGCCATGATCGACAATCATATCTATCAGGGTAACCCGCTTGGGATCGATCCCCGCCGCGTCACGTGGCGGCGCTGCATGGACATGAACGACAGGCAGCTTCGCAATGTCGTAGGCGGCTTGGGCGGCACGACGGCGGGCACCCCGCGCGAGGACGGGTTTGATATTACGGCAGCCTCGGAGGTCATGGCCGTACTGTGCCTGTCCGAAAACATCGAAATGCTCAAAGAAAAGCTCGCGCGTATCATCATCGGGTATACGTATGAGAACAAGCCCGTCACCGCGGGCGATCTTAAGGCCGAGGGCGCGATGGCGGCGCTGCTGCGCGACGCGCTGTTGCCGAACCTTGTCCAGACGCTTGAAGGCACGCCCGCGCTCATCCACGGCGGGCCGTTCGCGAACATCGCGCATGGCTGCAACTCCGTGACCGCCACGAAGATGGCCCGCAAGCTCGGGGACTATGCCATTACGGAGGCGGGCTTTGGCGCGGACCTCGGCGCTGAAAAATTCTTTGATATCAAATGCCGCATGGCGGGCCTTGATCCTTCCGCGGTCGTGGTGGTGGCGACCATCCGTGCGCTCAAGCACCATGGCGGCGCAGGGAAGGGAACGCTGCAGCAGGAAAACCTCGTGGCGCTTGAGGCGGGCCTCCCGAACCTGCTGCGTCATGTAAAGAACATCAAGGAGGTGTTCGGCCTTCCCTGCGTGGTTGCGCTCAACCGTTTCCCGACGGATACGGAGGCGGAGATCGCGCTTGTGCAGGAGCAGTGCGAAAAGCTTTCCATCAACGCCGTATTGTCCGAAGTGTGGGCAAAGGGCGGGGAAGGCGGCATGGCGCTTGCAGAAGAGGTCGTCAAGCTTTGCGAGCAGGAAAGCAAGCTCAGCTTCTCCTATGATACAGAGCTTTCCATCGAGGAAAAGCTCAATGCCATCGTACAGAAGGTGTATGGCGGCATCAGGGCGGAGCTGCTGCCTGCGGCGAAGAAGCAGGCGGCGCAGCTTACGGAGCTTGGGCTTGGCAATCTCCCGGTGTGCGTGGCAAAAACGCAATACAGCTTTTCGGACAACGCAGCGCTTCTGGGCGCGCCCGAGGGCTTTGTCGTGACCGTGCGCAATTTGAAGGCGAGCGCCGGCGCAGGGTTTCTTGTGGCGCTGACCGGGGATATCATGACGATGCCCGGGCTTCCGAAAGCGCCCGCCGCGCAGATGATCGACGTGGATGGGGATGGGAAGATCACAGGGCTCTTCTAGGCCATAATGAAAAGAAGAAACACTATAGTCGAAGGGCCGGGTATCCCGGCCCTTTTAGGCTGTCGAAAAAGTATCCATATATGTTTTGTTTTCTTGAGGTATCGCCGCCTACAGCGGCGACGGTAAATTATTTTATTTAAGAGCGGGCGGGCTCACAGTTTGCAATGGTCGTATTGAGCCGCGGCAAAGCCACTCCTAATACTCCCTTGCTCACTGGGACTCCGCCTCACTGTTTCCGCCACAGGCGGCGTTCGGCTTTGTCCTCCCCGCACCCCCTAAAGTACGGCGTTCTTATTAGGAGGGGGGGTGGGGAAACGCAGTTTCTCCAAAGTAAAAAATTATCGTCGGCGCTCTAAAGCGCCGATACCTTGAAACCCTCAAATAACTTTATCGACACTCTGGAAGGGCCGGGTATCCCGGCTCTTGTGCTGCTTGAAGGTAAGAACTTGATTGGGGCTCCGCCCCAACCCCGCTCAGGGCTGTAACAGCCCTAAGAACCCATTTGGCAAACGCCCTATTGGGCGTTTGTAGAGAAGGGATTCCTAAGGACAAGTCCCTTAGGTGGGTGTTCGAGGGCAAAGCCCTCGGAAAAAAGAGCTATCGATAGTCTCGGGCGGAAGGCCGGATTATCCCGGCCTTCCGCCTTTCATATTTTTGTAAATCATACGGGTTTCTGATACAATTCAGATACAGTCGTTCGATAAATTATTGTTCAAACAATCAGGGGAGGAACCGCGATGCATACCATACTCATCGTGGAGGACGAGAAGCCCATTTCAGAGCTGATCCAAATGAATCTTACAGGCGGCGGATACCGCTGCGCGTGCGCGTATGACGGCAGGGCGGCGGCGGATCTTCTGGAAGAGAACCGCTATGACCTTGTGCTGCTGGACGTGATGCTGCCCGAGATAGACGGCTTTTCCCTGATGGAATATATTGCGCCCATGGGCATCCCTGTAATTTTTCTTACGGCAAAGACGGACGTGCAGGACCGTGTGAAGGGCCTAAGATTGGGTGCTGAAGATTATATCCTCAAGCCCTTTGCGGTGGCGGAGCTGCTTGCGAGAGTGGATACCGTGATGCGCCGCCATCATAAGGCGGATGAGGTGATCCGCTTTGAGGAAATCGAAATCTATCCCCAGTCACACGTGGTGCTGCGCGCGGGCGCGCCGCTTGAGCTGACCCCCAAGGAATACGATTTGCTGCTGCTGTTTTTACAGAACAAGAACATCGCCCTGTTCCGGGACGTGATCTTCGAGCGCGTGTGGGATATGAATTTTTTAGGCGACAGCCGCACGGTGGACCTGCATGTGCAGCGCCTGCGGAAAAAGCTTGGCTGGGAGGAAATGCTCAAGACCGTGTATAAGGTGGGTTACCGCCTGGAGACGCGCGCATGAGGTTCGCTTGGAAGGTGTTCTTTGGCGCAATGCTCATCATCATCGCGGCGTTTTCCGCATGGGGATACGCGCTGACCTCCGCCGCGTTTCAAACGGCGCTCAAACAGGAGCAGGCGCGGGCATTGGACCAGTTCGGCCTGCTTGTAAAAGTTGTAACCTCCATGACCGAAACATACGGATATTTCGGCAGTGCATCCGAGCTTGCGTCCACCATGCGGGACGTCGGTACGGGCGAGTTTTCTTCCGCGCGGCTGTATCTTGACGACGGCGCGCAGGTGTATCCGGAGGAAACGCAGGAAAATCCGCTGCTTGACGCGGCACGGGAAGGGACGGCCTACCGCATCGTGCGGGAAGAGGATGCGTATACGTTCCTGTGCAGCGCGCCCGTCCAGCTTGGAGTGCGCGCGGGGGTGTTATATTGGGAGCGGGAGATCGGCGCTCCGTTCCGGCTGGCGGAGGAGATGGCAAGCGCCAACACAGGGACGATGCTTGTAACATTAGGCGTTGTCGGCGCGCTGTTGCTCGCGCTGAGTTATGTACTGACAAAGCCGGTGCGTACGCTTTCCGCGGCGGCGCGCGCGTTCGCACAGGGAGACTATGCAAAACGCGCAGCGATCACAAGCCGCGATGAAATCGGTGCGCTTGCGGCGGACTTTAATCATATGGCGGATGCGCTCCAGGGGCATATGCATCAGCTTGAAGAGCAGGCGCGCCAGCGGGAGGACTTTGTCGCAAGCTTTGCGCATGAATTAAAGACGCCGTTGACCTCCATCATCGGCTATGCGGATATGCTGCGTTCACAGGAAATGGAGGAGGAACGGCGGTTCCATTCCGCGAACTATATCTTTACGGAAGGGCGGCGGCTTGAGCGGCTTTCCTTCAAGCTGCTGGAACTGATGGTATTGAACCGGCAGGAATTCGAGCGGTATTCCGTACAGGCGGAGGATGTCTTTTTGCACCTGGAGGATGCGGCGGGCGCGGCGATTTATGAGAAATACGATGTCACGCTTTCGATTTCCTTCGCACAGGCATGTATCCTCGCGGAGCCGGACCTCTTGGGCACCATGCTCATCAACCTTGTGGAAAATGCGGCAAAGGCGAGTGAGCGAGGGCAGAACGTGCGGCTGACGGGCGCTTTGGCGCAGGACGGCTACCGCGTTACGGTACGGGACAATGGCCGGGGCATCCCGCCGGAGGAGCTTTCCCGGGTCACGGAGGCGTTCTATATGGTGGATAAATCCCGCGCCCGCAGGCAAAACGGCGCGGGACTCGGCCTTGCCCTGTGCGCTACAATCGCAAGGCTGCATGGGACGGCGCTGATGTTTAAAAGCGAGCCCGGCAAGGGGACGGAGGTCTCCTTCCTGCTGCCCTATGGGGAGGAGGACGCGTATGAGGCGTAGTGTGCCCGCTTATCTGCTTTTTGGCGTATTCCTGCTCTGCGCGCTGGGCGTAGCGCTGGTGCTGCCAAGGCTGCTGCTCGAAGGGGAGCAGCGCGCCGTAATGGATGACGTTACGGTCATTCCGGCACAAACGCTCCCCAAAACATACACGCTTGGGGCGGATTTTCTACATACCGCGCTGGAGCTTCTGTACCTGGGGGAACGGGAGGACGCGTCCGTGCTGCGCACGGACTATCTCGCGCTGACGTTTGAGGAGCTTGACAACCGGTCGGGGCTGCTGCGGGAGATCGGCTTATTGCGCAAAAAAGGTTTTTTGCTCAATGAGGATACGGCATATCCCGCGCAGCCGCTCGAATACGCGGCCTGCTTTGCGGAAAATGAGAAGATCCGCGCGGATTTCAACAAATATGCGCTGCGCGCGGAACAGGGGTATATCGATATCACGGTGGATGCAATGAACGGCATCATACTCGCCATATCGCAGGGGTATGCGCCAAGCCCCGAACAACAGGAAAACGCGAAGGCGCTCGCGGAGGCGTTTGCAAACTATCTTGGGTTGCAGGCGCCCGTGCCGCTTTCGGAGCGGGAAGAAAGCTACTATTCCATTAAGGAATACCTCTGCGCCAAGGAGGAACTTGTGATTGCCGTGCGGATGGGGCAATACCAGATGGACGTCTCCGCGTATCCATACCGCTACTATCCGGCAAGCTGGGCGCAGGGAACCTATTCCGCCACGGACGGCACAACGTCCCGTATGACGGCGGAGCCTGCGGGCGAGGGAAAGCTGCCCAAGATGCGGCGGGAGGGGTTCACTAGCCCGGAATTCGCGTTTTATGCGGAGAACGGCAAGCCGTTTTCGCCCCCCGACCTCATATTCCGTTCGGACAACGGGGAGCGTACCAGCATCAGCGCGCAGAAGCTGGCGGAGGACTCCATGCGCCTGCTTTATGATATGTTCGGCTATTTGCCGGATTCCTGCGCGGTGAGCGTGACGCCTTACGGCTTTTATTTTTCCCACGCGCCTGCCGCCGTGAATACAAAGCTCCCCGAGGATTCGGACATGTTTTTCGATACGAAATTTGATGCGGGTACCGGGGAGATCTGCGGATTCATGCTGACCTATGAGTACGGCTTTCCGCCCAAGGACAGGGAGCTTGCAAAGCCTGAAGCGATCGGGAGCATGACCTATGAGGAGATTGCGCGCTACTATTATGAAAACTCCTCCTATGGGGATAGGAGCCCCATTGCGCGGACAGAGCTTACCGTATGGGCCAATGATGATAAAGTGGTGCGGCTTTTTCTTGCGGACGGGCGTTCGTATGAAGTGTATTTTGATAAAGGCAGGCGCGTACCCCACACAATGTTTGGCACCTATGAAAAAGGATATTTTGACTGACCTTTTTAAAACAGGCTTCCGTGCTGCGGGAGCCTGTCTTTCCATATCCGCCGCGTAACATACAATTCTTGTCATGAAGTGAATCTGACAAAATGGGAGGATGTTCACCTTGTAATCCTGCGCCGCATGCCTGAAAATGACAATATACCAACTTGTATGGAAGGAACCCGTCTTTATGGTGCCATGCGCAATGAAGAGCACTCTCTTCAGGCACCGGGGTTCGCTTTCTTCACACATCGTTTGCCGGCAAAACAGACATCATTCTAAGCAATCGTACAATCCAACCGCATGTAAAAAGAATATGGAGGGTATGCATGGAAACTGCAGTCAAAACCAAAAGCGGTAAGCAGACCGTACAAAAAATCGGCCGGTTTTTAAGCGGCATGGTCATGCCGAACATCGGCGCATTCATCGCCTGGGGCTTTATTACAGCGCTCTTTATTGATGTCGGCTGGTTGCCCAATGAAGCATTTGCCACCATGGTTGGCCCGATGCTCCGGTTCCTGCTGCCGATTCTTGTCGGTTATACCGGCGGCAAGCAGGTAGGCGGCGCGCGCGGCGGCGTTGCCGGTGCTGTTGCAACATTCGGCGTGATCCTCGGCACAGAAGTGACCATGATCATGGGCGCGATGCTCATCGGCCCCCTGGCCGGCTGGGTCATCAAGCAGTTTGACCGCGTGGTTGAGGGGAAGATCCGCGCAGGCTTTGAAATGCTCGTCAACAACTTTGGCCTGGGCATTCTTTCGATGCTGGTAGCGCTTCTGGGCTTTGTGGTCATCGGGCCCGTCATCCAGGCCATCACGCTGTTCCTTGCGGCAGGCGCAACGTTCATCAACAACATTCACGCGCTGCCCGCCATTTCCCTCTTTGTAGAACCCGCGAAAATCCTGTTCTTGAACAACACCATTAACCATGGTATCATGGGCCCGATCGGCGCACAGCAGGTAATGGAGTTCGGCAAATCCATCATGTACCTGGTGGAAACGAACCCCGGCCCCGGCCTTGGCGTACTATTAGCATGCTGGCTGTTCGGCAAGGGCAACACCAAGGCTTCCGCTCCCGGTGCGGTGATTATTCACTTCTTGGGCGGTATCCACGAAATCTACTTCCCGTACATCCTCATGAATCCTGCGCTGTTGCTTTCCGTTATTGCAGGCGGCGCATCCGGCCTTGCAGTATTCTCGCTCTTTAATGCGGGCCTCGTAGCCGCTCCCGCGCCAGGCAGTATCTTCATGATCATGGCCATGGCGCCCAAGGGCGGGCTCTTCCCGGTATTGCTGGGTGTGCTTGTCTCCACTGCGATATCGCTGCTTGTAGCCATCCCCTTTGTCAGGAAGCAAAAGGGCGATGATATTGAGCAGGCGGCAGAGCAGATGAAGGCCATGAAGGCCGAGAGCAAGGGTACCGCTCCCGCGGCGCTGCGCACGGTTTCCGGCATGATCGCCTTCGCCTGCGACGCAGGCATGGGCTCAAGTGCGATGGGCGCAACCACCTTGAAGAAAAAACTCAAGGACGCAGGTATCGACATGCCAGTCAAGCATTATGCCATTGAGGATATTCCGGGCGATGCGACGATCGTCGTCACACAATCCTCTTTGAGTGCGCGTGCGCGTGAAAAAGCACCGCAGGCAAAGCTCTATTCCATCAACAACTTTATAAACGCAACGGAGTATGATGCGCTCATTGCGCAGTTGAAGGATTAACGGCATAACCCTCCCTAATAAGATGGGCGGGAATATGCAATCCGTTCCCGCCCATCGTTTTTAAAGACCATTCTCAAATAGAAGGGAGACTGCATGCTCACTTCACGGCAAAAGCAGATCGTCGGCGCGCTGCTCGAAAAGAGCGGGTTTGTGCCTGTGTCTGAAATCGCCGCGGCGCTGCAGATCAGCGGGCGTACGGTGATGCGTGAGTTGGGCGCGCTTACTTATGAGCTGCGTGCATACGGTGCGCAGGTGGAACGCAAATCCAGCCAGGGAATCCGGCTTGTTTGCGCAGAAGAACATATGGCGCAATTACAGCGCGCCGTGAATACGAAAACAAAACTGCTGCTTTGCTCTAAAGAGGAACGGCGGCAGTTTATCCTTTCCACGCTCCTGCATGCGGCGGAGCCCGTAAAGATGCTGGTATTTACCAGCGCCCTTGGCGTGACGGACGCCACCGTGAGCGCGGACCTTGATAAATGTGAAAGCTGGCTCTCACAAAACGGAATCGTGCTCATCCGTAAGCCGGGTGTGGGCGTATACCTGATTGCGGATGAATGGCAGAGAAGGCGCGGTATCCTCAACCTGTTCCACGATACCTATGCGTGGCAGGATGTGATCTCCATGCTCTCAAGCCGCAGCGTGCTCGACGCAATGGCGGAGCAGGATATCCTAGGGGTTCTCGATGCCGATCTGATGTGGCAGATTGTGGAGCAGGCTGCAATGCAGGCGCGGCTGCGGGAAATCCTGCAGGCGGATAAGGATTACAGCGAGTTTTTGATCACCGTATATGGTATGCTTCGCCGCGTATACGATGGGCATACCGTCAAGGCGTCCAAAGAACGGATGGCACAATGGGAAAAAACGGCGGAATATCCCGTCATACTCTCCCTGCTCGGCGGCCTCGGCAAGGCTATCGGCATTGCTCTCCCCGCGGAAGAGGCGGATTACCTGATGGTGCTGCTGCAGCAGAGCCACGGACGCATTTCCTACCCGGAGCAGGCGGATGAACGCCTGCAGGCGCTGCTTCGGGAAATCATCCGCATTGCAGAGAGCGAAACGGGGTACCTCCTTGAGAGCAACACCACATTTTACCGGGGGCTGATGGAGCATCTCATCCCCGCGATCAACCGCCTGCAGATGCATCTGAATATCCGCAATCCGCTGCTTGCTTCTGTAAAAGACCATTATCCGCATCTTTATTCGCTTGCAAAGACCTGCATTGGACCGCTCGAACGGGAGCTTCTTGTCACCGTACCCGAGGAGGAGATCGCCTACATCGCCATGCATCTTGGCGTGGCGCTGGAGGATAAAAACCTCAAGCGCAGCCGTATGTTCCGCACGGTGGTCTGTTGCCCGGCGGGCATGGTGTCCGCACAATTCTTAGCGACGCTGCTTTCCAGGGAATTCCCGGAGCTTCTTTTGACCGATATTTTAGCGACCACCAACATCAGCGAGCAGCTGTTCCATGAACGGGGGGTGGAGCTTGTGGTTTCCACAGTTCCCATCGCCGGACTGTCTGCGGCATCCATTACCGTCTCGCCTTTTCTGTTGGAGGAGGATAAAACGCGGCTGCGGGACCTCTTAAAGACGGTATCACGCAGGCCAACGCCATGGACGCAGGGCAGTGCCAACATGAAGGAACGCCTTTCGGGCGTCAAGAACCTGATTGACGGCATCCTGCAGGTGCTCGATCACTTTTTCCTGATCGACGGGCTGCGGATGCCACAGGTACAGGAGCTGATTTCCTTTGTTGCACAGGAGATCGGCGGTACGGATGAGGCGGCCGTGCGCATCTCGCAGGCGCTTCTGGAGCGGGAAAAATACGGCAGCACCATCGACTATGGCTCGGGCTGCATGCTGCTGCACGCGCGTACCGCGGGTGTAACGGAGCTGCGCTTCGGCATCCTGCGAAACACGGCGGAAACGCTTTACAGCTGCGAGGGGAAGCCTATCCGCGTACAATGCATCCTTGTCATGCTTGCCCCCATGCAATGCCCAAGCGAATACATTGCCGTTATGGGCGCGATCAGCCAGGGCATCCTCAATGAAGACTGGCTGCCGGAGGCATTCCGGCACGGCAGCCGGCAGGAATGTTACAGCGCGCTCGAACGGCTTTTGGCAGCCTATCAAAGCGAATATTTTATGATGACAGGAAAGGAACGAAAATAGTGGGACTTTTTTCAAAAAAGCAACCGACCCGGCAGGAAGACGGCGTTTTGACTGCGCGGGATATCTTTACAGGGCTTCCTTCCACGGATAAGTGGCAGGCGATCCGCCTTGCGGGAGAGAAGCTGCTCCAAAAAGGCTGTGTGGAAGAAGCCTATATCGATGCCATGATTGAGCGCGAACAGGTCGTCACCACATTCCTTGGCGAGGGCGTCGCCATTCCGCACGGGGTGGGGGCCGCCAAGCGATACATCAAAAAGACGGGCCTGGTGGTGCTCCAATACCCGGAAGGCGTCGCGTTTGAAAGCGGCAAGGCGCATCTTTTGATCGGTATTGCGGCGCTTGAAGAGGCGCACCTTCCCATACTGGCGGGTGTGGCGAATATTATGATGCAGGAAGAGCTCATACAAAAACTTTTGCTTTCCACCGATCCAAAATTCATATACGATTGTTTTATGGAAAATATCGAGGAATAAAGTTCCTCGGGTTCGGCAAGGAGAGGCATACATGATCATCACCGTTACCCTCAACCCCGCTGTGGATAAGACGGGTGTTGTGGAACAGCTCGCGGCAGGTTCTGTCAACCGCATGAAATCCGTCCGCATGGACCCCGGCGGCAAGGGCATCAATGTTTCAAAGACGCTCAAAATGCTTGGGCAAGAGAGCAGCGCACAGGGTATCCTTGGCGGCGATACGGGCGCATGGATCGTAAAAGCGCTCACTGATGCCGGAATCGGCAAGGATTTTGTGATGACCGGGTACCCCACGCGTACAAACCTGAAACTCATCGATTGTACGGATGGTGAAACGACGGACATCAACGAGCCCGGCGCGCCCGCAACGGAAGAGCTGCTTTCCAGCGTGCGCGGGCGGCTGCTTGCGGGGCTAAGTAAGGACGATATCGTGATTTTCTCCGGCAGCCTGCCGCCGGGAGCGCCCGATACGCTCTATGGCGAATGGACAGCGTTTTGTAAAGAAGCGGGCGCAAAGGTATTTGTGGATGCGGATGGGGCTAGCTTCCGCCATGCGGTAGCGGCGGTTCCCTATGCGGTCAAACCCAACCAGCATGAGCTTTCGCGTCTGTTTGGGCGGGAACTTACCACGATGGAGGAGATGATCACCTGCGGGCTTTGGCTCGTTGACCGCGGTGTAAAGCTTGCGGCCATCTCTTTAGGCGGTGAGGGCGCATTGTTTTTGAGCGAAAACGCCCGCTACCGGGCATATGGCCTGAAAGTAGAGGCAAAGAGCACCGTCGGCGCGGGGGACGCCATGATGGCGGCCCTGGCGTTCGGGGAAGCGCGGGGAATGGATTTGATGGAGACCGCACGCCTCGCCATCGCGGTAAGCGCCGCAAGCGTTATGCAGAGCGGCAGCCAGAGCGCCGACCTGAAACAGGTGGAGGAATTGTTAAAACAAGTCAGGCTTGAACCCATTTCATAACTGCGGCTTTTTTTAAGAGCTGCATCACACAGGAGGCACAGGCATGTATTTAACGGGCAATCCGGTATCAGGCGGCTACGCGGTGTGCCGCGCATTCCTGCACATTCCCTTTACCCCTGTGATTGATGACGCCCCGCTGCATCCGGGCGCAGAGGACGCGGCGGTGGAGGATTTTTTCGCATCCCGCGAAACGGCGTCAAAGGAGCTTGGCGCCATTGCGCAGCGGCTTTCCCAGACGAATCCCGCGCAGGCCGCCATATTTTCCGCCCACCGGGAAATTGTAAACGATATCGGCGCGGAGGAGGAAATCCTGTTCCGCATCAAAGAGGAGCACAAGCACCCGTCCCGCGCGGTGGAAGAGGCGTTTGAAATGATGGCGCAGATGCTTGCCGATGTGGACGATCCATTGATCCGCGAGCGTGTTTCCGACATGTACGATGTCAAGCTGCGCCTGCTCCGGTGCCTGGAAGGGCTGCCCGAACGCGATCTGAGCCGGCTGGAAGAACCTGTGGTGTTGGTGGCACACGATCTCTTTCCCTCCGACACCGCGACGCTTGATCCAAAGCGGGTGCTTGCCATTGTCACCGAAGTGGGCGGCGCCACCTGCCATACGGCAATTTTAGCGCGCAGCTTTGAAATACCGGCGGTGCTCGGCGTGCCGGGCGCGCTCACGCATATTTCCCACGGCGACCTGCTTGCGGTGGATGCGGTGAAGGGCGTGGTACTACTTGATCCATCCGAAGAAGAGCAGGCGCAGTTTTTAACATTGCGGGAACGTCACCAAAAGGAACTCGATATGCTAAGGAAATACCTGGACCATGCGTCGGAGTTGCTTGACGGCACGCATGTGGAGGTGGAGCTCAACATCGGCTCCGTAGACGAGCAGGAGATCAAGGCTGCCGCCTATACGGACGGCGTGGGCCTGTTCCGCACGGAATTCCTGTTCCTTGGACGCAAGACGCTGCCGACCGAGGAAGAGCAGTTTATAGCCTATAAGCGCGTGCTCGAACGGTTCGGGGAGCGGCCTGTCACCATCCGTACGCTCGACGTCGGCGGGGACAAACAGCCCGAGTGTATCCCGATAGCACCCGAGCAAAACCCCTTTATGGGCAACCGCGCGCTCCGGCTCTGCTTTGAGCGTCCGGAACTGATGCATACGCAGCTGCGCGCCTGTTTGCGCGCTGGCGTATACGGCAACCTGTGGCTGATGTTCCCCATGGTGGGCAGCATGGACGATATAAGGCGCGCAAAGGCGATGGTAACGCGTGCGCAGGAGGAGTTGGAGCGGGAAGGAATTCCGTTTTCAAGGACCGTAAAAGTGGGTATTATGATAGAAATCCCCTCCATTGCGCTGATGGCAAAGGCAGTGGCGCGGGAGGTGGACTTTGCAAGCATCGGCACCAACGACCTGACGCAGTATACGCTGGCGGTGGACCGCATGAATCCCGCCGTGGCGCAGTATTACCAGAACTATCATCCGGGTTTGCTTTCTTTGATCGGCAGCGTTGCCGAACACTTTGTGGAGGCGGGGAAGCCACTTGCCGTCTGCGGAGAACTGGGTGGGGACCCGCTCGCGGCGGCTGTGCTCATCGGTATGGGCATAAGGCGTCTGAGCATGGGCAGTTCGTCCGTTGCACGCATTAAGCGGCTGCTGTCGGGCCTGACGGCGCAGAAGGCGGAGGAATTGTTCCATACGGCGCTTTCCTTCACCACCGCCAATGAAGTGGAGCAATATCTCAAACAGGAAATCGGCGCATAGGCTTTAAAAATGGAGGGATGCGTATGTATGTAAAAAAGACCACGATCATGAACGCGACCGGGCTGCACGCCCGTCCGGCTGCCGAGTTTGTTGCGGCGGCAGGCAAATTCAAGTCCCGCATCACGCTCAAGCGCATGGACAACAACAAGGAAGCAAACGTAAAATCCATTGTATTCGTGCTTTCCCTTGGCCTTGCAAAAGGCACGGAGGTGGAGATTGCGGCCATTGGCGAAGATGAGGCGGAAGCCGTGGAGACGCTCGTTAATCTCATCGAAACCGGCCTGAGCGATTAATCCTTTTTGTATGGTTCATCCCAAAAACGGCGGCATTGCCTGCTGCCGTTTTGGGATGTTTATTTTTTGGCGCAACGGGAGGCCGGTATCTTTCCGCCACCGGGATTGACGGGACACAGCGCCGGTTTCTATAATCAGCATAGTGCAAAACATATGGGTTCTATTATGAAGTGAGGGGTAGCATATGCAACAAGACATTCAAGAACGATTGCGGCGAATTCTGATGAGCGTCTCCCAAATGGAAGAGGTTGCGGCGATCGGCCAGACAGGGGATATCCGCGAACTTCCCAAGCCAGGGGAAAGCGATATTGACCTGTTTTTATATGTCACGCGCATGCCGTCTGAAGATGCGCGGATGCGGGCGTACCAAAGGAACGGCGCGGAAGAGATTCACCTGACAGCCTGCGAAGGCGGCAACTGGGGTACAGGGGACGCCATGCGTATCTGCGGCGTGGAGACGATGCTGATGTACTTTACCCTGAAGGAGACAGAAGAAAATTTGGAGGAAATCCTTTGCGGCAAACTGCCTGACAGGGTGGGGGATTACTACCCCATCGGACGCTGCGCTGCCATGTTGCAGATGCACATTCATTATGACAGGACGCAGTTTTTATCCGGATGGCAGCAGCGGCTTTCCCAGTATCCGGAGCCGCTTGCAAAACTGCTTGCCGTACATCACGGCGCGCTGACCAACGACACGGAGGACTTTGGCCGCGCCCTGAGAAGGAAAGACACACTGTTTTATCATTTTGCGCTTGAGATCGCGTTGGATCATTTTCTGCAGGCCATCTTTGCGCTCAACCGCACGTTCTTCCCAAGCCGCAAGCGGACAGCGCAATATCTCGCCGGTTTTTCTTATCGGCCGGAGCGTTGCCATGAACGGATGTGTGAGGCCGTACGCCTGGGCGGAGACCCGGAGCGTTTGACCGACTCTTATGCCATCTGGCGGGCGCTCACGCAGGAACTCGACGCGTTGATTGAAAGGTATATCGGGTAAAGAAAAACAGGCGGAGAACCGCCTGTTTGTTTCTAGAGGATTATGCCGCTTCGGTATGCCCTAAAGTCTGCGGCCGTCCCCCGAGGCCCACGATTGCAGCGGCAAGAAGCGCCGTGCAGCTTACGATGAGCATCATATTGCCAACCCCTGCTGCCTGCGCAATCGCACCGTCGATATAATTGCCAAACGCCGCGCCCAGTCCTGAACCCAATGCGCTGAAAATGAGGTAGGAGGTGGAAAGATAGCTTGCGTCCACATACAGCAGGATGTAATCCACAATCGACATGACAAACAGGGCAAAGGACACGCTGTTGAGCGTTGTGATCAGGATTGCCGCCTGATAGCTCGGCGCAAGGCCAAGAAGCATGCACTTGATAAAGTAGAATACGAATGCCGCCGCAACAAGCAGGTGCGGCGGCAAATTCCATTTTGTTTTGACGCGGCGGTAGAGCAGCATCACGGGAATTTCAGACATGGCCTGCACAAACATCCCCAGACCGATGTGCGCGTCCGTGCCGCCAAGCTCCGCAATGCGCAGCGCAAGGAAGCCGTCCGAAGCTGAGATGCAGATGATGCCGACAAAATACGTGAGCACCAGCGCCACATAGGGGCGGTTGGAAAACAGATACCGGACGCCGTCCTTGAGTTTCCGTTCCGGCGCATCCGTGAGCTTGCGCTGCGGGTTTGGAATGCCGCACGCAGCCCATACCATCACAAGATACGCGAGCGCAAGGATCCCGATGCCGGGCTTTGCGCCAAAGTGGTCCATCACAAAACCAAAACCCACTGCGACAAATGCAAACATCATCGAGCCGCCGCTGCGCGTGATGCCGTAATTGAGATCATATCCTTCACTGATGAGGCGCATGGCCCAGGAATCCACAAAGCTGACCATGGAGGAGATGGTCATGGAGATGCCGATGATGCCAAGCTGCGCAAGGAACTTTTGGCCCTCCGAGCATACAAGAAGCGTAAAAAAAAGGCACCCTGCTGCGATCGCTGCAAGGACAGTCTGGCGGGAGTACGAATATTTATCGTGCAGATACCCCCACAAGGGCTTGGCAGACATGTTGGCAAGCGCCGCAAGTGTGAGCGCCAGGCCGATCTCCATCGGCCCATATTGAAAACGCATGAGCACGGGGGAGATAAAACTCGCGCCAACACAACAAACGGCGGCCATCACCGCCTGCAAAATAAAAAAACGCGCGTTCAGATCCATCTTTGACCGAAGCACACAGTCTGCTCCCTTCCGTCAGTTCGCTACAAAAATCAGGATACCGGAGTGATTGTACCATGCGGCTGGGGCCTCGTCCATAGGCCGCCGTGGCAGCAGGCGATTGTAGGGACAGAAGAATACGTATGCAGCAGCAGGGAAAGCGATGCCTCGGCCTGCGGCAGGTTTTCCGCAAATTCCGGGTTGGCGGTGATCAGCGCGCCATTTTCCACAACCGCAGCGTCCCCGGCGGCGATCATGCCAAGGGAGTTAGACAAAAGCGCGCAATGCCCCGCGGTATGCCCGGGCGTATGCAGCACAGTAATGCCGCCGCATACGGGCAATGTATCCCCGTCCTGCACGAGGCGGTCTGGGGAGACGGGCTCCACGGTGCGCAGGTAGTCCATAAACGCTAGGCCGCCTGCCTGCAGGTCCTCCGGAAGCGTCTGCTGGAGGGCTTTTGCCTGACCTAGGTGCAATGGCTCCTTCGTACCGTCTACATACGGCGCTTCGAGCGCATGGGTCACAATCTGGATGTGCGGGAACCGCCGCTTGCATTCGGCGGCTGTCCCCATATGGTCGTGATCGTGGTGGGTCAGAAACAGATGTGTCAGGCGGTCCATCGTAAGCCCTGCCGTCTCGAACGCTCTGAGCAGCGCGGGAAATGCGCCCGGGCAGCCGCAATCGGCAAGGAGCATGGAAGCCTCGTCGAAAAACACAACGGGATGGATGCTTCCTTCCCCAAAGGGCAGGGATAATGCAACAAAAGACGGCGGCATCGGTTCTATGCTCCTTTTTAAAACGATTGCAGGATAGCGGCTACCGCGTCCGCCACGGTGCCGGAGTTCTCAACCACCGCATCGGCAAACGCGCGGTACACGGGCGCACGTTTTTCGTACATGGCGGTGAGGTTTTTTGAGAGCGGCCTGCCGTTCGTGGGAAGAAGTCCAAGCGCCCGCTCAATGTAAATGATATGCCCGTTTTGCTTGAGCAGCGTCCGGTTGTCTTTGAACATGGGCGCGCCGCCGCCGGTGGCGATGATGCGTCCGCCCTCGCAGGAGGCATCCGCGATTGCCGCTTCCTCGTGCGCGCGAAAACCGGCTTCGCCTTCCAGATCAAAAATACTGGGGATGGACATGCCCGCTTCGCGCTCCACTACGGCATCGGTATCCCAAAACGCGCGCCCGGTATGCGCGGCAAGCTTTTTGCCGATCTCCGTCTTACCCGCGCCCGGCATGCCGACAAGCACGAGGTTGGAAAGCTCCTTCATCAGGAACGTCGTGATTTCCTCAATGCGCTCGCGCGGGATGCGCCGCTGGGAAAACTGTTCAGCCGCGGCGTGCGCCTGGGCGACAAGCATGGGAAGGCCGCCTTCGGCCTTGATGCCGCGCTCCCTTGCAGCAAGTATGAGGCGGGTGCGCAACGGATTGTATACCACATCCAGCAGGCCCTTGAGGTTCTCAAAGAGGTCAAGCGATACCGGGCAGCCCAAAAGCTCCGGATACATGCCCACAGGCGTGGTGTTGACGAGGATGTCCGCGTCCGCATGCGCTGCAATATTCTGGTAGTTGGTTTCTCCCTGGCGCGAGACGACGACGATCTCCCTTGCGCCCGCATCCTGTGCGGCGACGTACACCGTGCGCGAGGTGCCCCCGGAACCAAGGATGACCACCTTTTGATCGGACAGGGTGAGGCCCGCGCGCTGCACCAAGTGCAAAAATCCGTCGTAATCCGTATTGTGCCCGATAATGCGGCGGTTTTTGTCATAGATCAACGTATTGACGCTGCCGATACGCTGTGCTTCCCCCGTTAGAGCCGCACAGTACTTCATGACCTCCACCTTGTAGGGGATGGTTACGTTCAGGCCGCCGATCTCGCGGTTCAACAAAAACTCCGGCAGTTTGTCGGGGGTGAGCGGATAGAGCGCGTACTCATAATCCGAAAGCATGTTGTGGATTGCGGGCGAGTGGCTGTGCGCAAGCCTGCCGCCGATGAGTCCGTATTTCATATCAGTAAATCTCACTGTAGCTGCCTAAAAAGGCAAAGTGCGGGTTGGTCTGTGAGAATTCCTCCAGGAGATCCATCACAGCGGGCGTCCATACGGAAGCCTCCAGGTCGAGATAGAATAAAAATTCAAAGGCGCTGCTCCAGATGGGGCGGCTTTCGAGCTTTGTGAGGTTCAGCCCGAGTACGGAGAACTTTGAGATCATGCTGTAAAGAGAGCCGGGCTTGTGCGGCACGGAAAGCATAAGGCTGATTTTGTTGGCGCCGGGATAGATCGCCGGGGCACGCTTGATGCAGATAAACCGCGTGTAGTTGTTTGCGTTGTTCTGCACGCCCTCTTTGAGGATATTCAGGTTGTAGAGCTTTGCGCAGTCGGGCGAGGAAATGCACGCAAGGTCGGTCCTTTCGGATTGTGCCACCGTCTGCGCGGCGATGGCGGTATTTTTTGCAGCCGTCACCTTCACGCCCGGGAACTGGTCAAAGAGATTGCTGCACTGGTCGAGCGCGTACTCGTGCGAGCAGATTTCCTTGATGTCCGAAAGCTTGGTGCCGGGCTTCGCCATGAGAAAATGGTTCACATGCAACCTGACGCTGCGCACGATGGAGAATTCAAACTTGTGCAAAAGGTCGTATACGCCGTTGACGGAGCCGGAAGAGCTGTTTTCAATGGGCAGCACGCCATACTCGCACAGACCGCTCTGCACGGCTTGGAAGACCCCCTCAAACGTGCGGAAATACATGATGTCGGACGCGGAGAAGAGCTTGTCACACGCAAGCTGGGAGTAGGCGCCCTCCACGCCCTGGCAGGCCACAACGCCGGAAACAGGGAATGTGGCGTCTATCGGCATCTGCGCCGCCTGCAGCATCTGTGTCAGCGCGCCGCTCTTTGTCATCAGCCGCTGCTGGTAGGAGCGGCTCATTTCAAACAGGCTCGAAAACAGCAGCCGTGCGTACGCGCCCATTTCGTCCCCCGCCAGGCGGGAAACGCGCAGCATCACTTCTCGCTCGCGCGCTTTGTTGAGGATGGGAAGATCGTGCTGCTCCTTGTAGAGCGCTACCTCGCGGGAAAGCTCCATGCGCTCCCGAAACAGGTTGATCAGGCTGTCGTCCACCTCGTCGATCCGTGTTCTGATTTCGTTAAGGTCCATCTTCGAAACGCTCCTTTTATATAAAAATGAAATTACAGCATCATATCGAGCAGCACGCAGGCGGCGGCGGCTTCCACCACAGGTACCGCGCGGGGAACAATACAGGGATCATGCCGCCCGCTGATCACAAGCTCCACCGTAGAGCGGCTATCCATATCCGCGCTTTGCTGCGGCTTCCCAATAGAAGGGGTGGGCTTGAACGCCACCCGGAACAGGAGCGGCATGCCGGACGAGATGCCGCCTAAGATGCCGCCGTGGTTGTTGGAGCGCGGTGAAACCTGCCCGTCCGCCACCATATAAGGATCGTTGTTCTGAGACCCCCTTAAGGCGGCGGCCCCGAACCCAAGTCCAAATTCCACGCCCTTGACGGCCGGAATGCCGAAGAGCACCGGCGCAAGCCTGCTTTCAATCCCGCCAAACATGCCGCGGCCCAAAGCGCCCGCAGTAAGGCCAAGCACGCCGCATTCCACAATGCCGCCAACGGAGTCGGCCTCTTTTGCCGCATCCGCCACCGCATTTCGCATGCGCGCGCCCGCATCCGCGTCAAGCGCCGGAAATTCTGCCGCGCCGGAAGACAACAGGGTCTCTTTCGTAACGGCGGCGGGATCATAGGGGGTGTCCGCAATGCCTGCGATGGAGAAAATATGCGCACCGATCGTAATACCCTTGCGGGCAAGAATTTGCGTTGCAATGCCGCCCGCAATGCACAATGGGGCGGTCAGCCGGCCGGAAAAATGCCCGCCGCCGCGTAGATCAATTGCGGTGCCGTCCCGCAGCATGGCAGCAAAATCAGCATGGCCGGGGCGGGGAACGCGCGCAAGGTTTTTATAATCCGCAGAGTGCGCATTGGTGTTTTCGATCACGGCGCAGATGGGCGCGCCGCAAGTGACGCCGTCCACAATGCCGGAAAGGAACTGCGGTTCATCCGCTTCTTTGCGTTTGGTGGCATAGGCCGCGCGGCCCGGCGCGCGGCGCTGTAAAAAGGCACGCAGCGTGGATAGATCAATCCGTTCCCCGGCAGGCAGGCCGTCTATCACAACGCCGATCGCCGTACCATGGGACTGGCCGAAAATATTTACGCGCATGCGTTCTCCAAAACTAGACGACATGGACGTTCCCTCCAAGCATCTGAAATTCCTCAAAAAAGGCAGGATGGGATTTTTCTACGCAGTCGGCGCCAAGCAGTGTTGTTTCGCCTTCCGCCTTGCTTGCGGCGATAGCGGCTGCCATCGCGATGCGGTGATCGTTGCAGCAGTCGATCACAGCGCCGCTCCGCAGCGGGGTACCGTCACCCGTGATGATGAGCGCGTCCTCAAGCTCCTTGATGCGCACGCCAAGGGCGCGCAGCATGGCGGTGGTGGTCTTTAAACGGTCGCTCTCCTTCAGGCGGAGGCGTTTTGCGTTGGTAAGCTGGGTATGGCCTTGGGCGCATGCGCCAAGCACGGCAAGTATGGGCACAAGGTCCGGCATCTCGGAAACATCCGCCGTAATGCCGGATAGCGGTGCGGGGGAAACGCTGATTTCGTTTTCTCCCAGCGCAACGCCCGCGCCAAAGCGCTGTAATAGCTCCAGGATCGTGAAGTCCGGCTGGTGGGTGGTCACGGAAAGCCCCGTACAGCTGACGGGCCCGTGCAAAGCGCCCGCAGCCAGAAAGAACGCGGCATTGGACCAATCGCCCTCTACAGCAACACAGCCGGGGGAGTGGTAGGTCTGCCCGCCGGGGACAAAAAAGCCGTTTGCCGTTGTGCGCGCCTTGATGCGGAACTTTGCAAGCGTCGAGAGCGTCAGGTCCACATAGCCGGAGGATTCGAGCGGGCTTAATAGCCTGATCTCGCTGTCCCCATATAAGAGCGGCAGCGCAAGCAGCAGGCCGGAAATATACTGGGAGCTGATGTTGCCGTCAATTTCAAAGATACCCGCGTGCAGCCTGCCGCTAAGGGTAAGCGGAAGATGGGCGATGTTTGCCGTTGTGCCGTTGACGCGCAAGCAGCGCAGCAATTCTTCTACCGGGCGCTCGGGCAGCCGCCCGCGGCCGGTAAGATGCGCTTCATCATAGCGCGCGGCTGCAACAGGCAGCAGCAGCCGGAGTGTCGTGCCGCTTTCCCCGCAATCGAGTGTCGGCGTTGAGGCGGCGCTTGGCTGTGGGAAAATATCGAGCCCTGTGGGCGTTTCCAATATCGTCGTATGGAGCCCGCGCAAACAGGCAATGGTCGCGTCGATATCCGCCGAGCGGCGGGAAAGAAGCACCTGTGTGGGATTCGCCGCAAGGGAGGCGGCGATGAGCAGCCGGTGCGCGTCGGATTTGGACGGTATGGCGGAAAACGCTCCGCCCAGAGCCGAACCCCGTATTACTGCCTGCATGCATCGGCCTCCATTCCGTTCTCTAAAAAGGGCAGAAGTTCTTCAACCGGCATCTCCAGCGCCTCGCATCTGCCGATTTCGCGCGGGACGATGAGCGCAATGTGCCCGCCTTTTCGTTTTTTGTCGGCAAGCGCGGCTTCATAGAGCTGTGCGGCCGGGTAAGGGGACTGTGTTGGCAGGTTGCAGCGCGCAATCAAGTTGACGATATCGTCCCTGCACGCTTTCGCGCACAGGCCGCGTTGATATGCCGCGCGGGCGATGATTGCCATGCCGATGGCGACGGCGTGCCCGTGTGGGATCGAATATCCGCTGCATGTTTCCACCGCATGGCCCGCAGTGTGCCCAAAGTTTAATAAACGCCGGATGCCAAGTTCAAACTCATCCTCGCGTACAACTTCTCCTTTGATCCATACGCAGCGCGCGATGATCTCTTCAAGCGCCTCGCCGGACAACGGGCCTGAAAATTTATGAAACAGCTCTGCGTCCCAGATGACGCCGTATTTGATACATTCAGCAAGGCCGTCCCGGAACACTTCCTCCGGCAGCGTTTTCAGCGCATCCGTATCGCATAATACAAGGGTTGGTTGGTAGAACGCGCCCGCAAGATTTTTGCCTGCGGCTAAATCAATGGCCGTCTTGCCGCCCACGGAAGAATCCACGGCCGAAAGCAGCGTGGTGGGCAACTGCACATACGGGATACCGCGCAGGTATACGGCTGCGGCAAAGCCTGCCATATCTCCCGTGACGCCGCCGCCCAGCGCCGCGATGCAATCCGTACGGGTGACGCGCTTTTCGCCCATGAACTCCAATAACTTGGAAAGGGTGCTGATATTCTTGTTTTGTTCGCCAGCCGGGAAGGAGAAGCGTTCCACTTGATAGCCTGCTTCTATTAAGGAAGCGGCGGCGATATCCCCATAGAGCCCGTCCACGGTCGTGTCGCTCACAAGTACGACGGTGCATTTGGGATGCGCCTCCAGAAGCAGGCGTCCAACCTCTTTTAACAGGCCGCTGCCGATCCGTACGTCATAGAACTTGGATGTCCGGATGGGAACCGTCCGCATAGCGCGCCTCCTCTTCTTCCATGTGCCGCTTCGCGTCGCAGCCGCGCTGCAGCAGTTCCGAAACGGCGGTGATATCCTGTTCGCGCAGCGCGTTGGCATAGCTTGTCAGCCGCGCGCACAGCGCTTCCACTTCCTCCGCGAGGTATTCGCGGTTTTCTAAAAACAGTTCCGCCCACATGTCCACCTTTAGGGTGGCGACCCGCGTCATATCCCGGAGGCTGCCTGCGGAAAAGCCGATGTGCCGGGCGGAGGAAGGGCTTTGTGCATACGCGCTTGAGAGCACATGCGCAAGCTGCGAGGTGTAGGCAATCATATGGTCGTGCTCATCCGGCTGCGTCCACTTCAAAAAGCCGAAGCCCATGGTGCGGAACAATTCCGTAAGCCGTTCTTTGAGCGCCGCATCGGGCGCTTCCTCGGGCATCAGCAGCATGGAGGCTCCGCGGAACAGATCGCGGTCCGCATTGAAATACCCAAACCGCGCCACACCCGCCATGGGATGCCCGCCGATGTAGGTAAAGCCGTGCGCTTTTGCAAGCGGGGTGATGCCCGCACATACATTGCGCTTGACGCCGCACAGGTCAATCACCACAGCCTTGGGGGAGATGGACGCCGCGTGCTGCTCTACCCATTTTACCGTATCTGCCGGGTAGAGCGCCACAAATATCCAATCGCACAGCGGAGTGGTTTCCTCCGTCAGTTCCCCCTGCAGCACGCCTTCACAAAGGGCTGCATGCAGGCTCTCGGCACTTTTGTCCGCACCGAAAATCCGGCAATCCCCGTATGCATGGAGCGCCTTTGCAGCCGAGCCGCCGATGAGCCCCAGCCCCACGATGCCTACCGTAAACCCCATGCCCGCTTACCAGCCTTTCATCGCTTCGCGGATGCATTGCAGCTTCTCGGAAAGCGCCGCAAATTTCTTGGGCGTTAAGGACTGCGCGCCGTCACACAGGGCGTGTGGAGGGTCGTTGTGTACTTCAATGATCACGCCGTCGGCGCCCGCCGCTGTTGCCGCCAGCGCCATGGGGGGGACCAGGTGCCATTTGCCCGTGCCGTGGCTCGGGTCCACAATGACGGGAAGATGGGACAATCCTTTTAACACCGGTATGGCGGAAAGGTCCAGCGTGTTTCTTGTGTAGGTTTCAAATGTGCGGATGCCGCGCTCGCATAAGATCACCTGCTCGTTGCCGCCAGCCATGAGGTATTCCGCGCTCATCAACAATTCTTCAAACGTGCTCGAAAGCCCGCGCTTTAACAAAATCGGCTTTCTCAGGCGGCCAAGCTCTTTTAATAATTCAAAGTTCTGCATGTTGCGCGCGCCAACCTGGATAAGGTCCACCTCGTCAAAAACCGGTAGCTGAGAAATATCCATGATTTCCGTCACGATGGGGAGGCCGGTTTCTTTTTTTGCCAGCAGCAGCAGCCGGATGCCCTCTTCATGCAGGCCCTGGAAGGCATAGGGGGAAGAACGGGGCTTGAATGCGCCGCCGCGCAGCATGGTTGCGCCCGCTTCCTTGACCTCTTTTGCGACGGTGATGATCTGGTCTTCGGACTCTACCGAGCAGGGGCCGGCGATGAGCATGTAGTTGCCGCCGCCGATTTTCGCGCCGTTGACGTTCACCACGGTATCGAGCGGATGGAAATGCCGGCTTGCGTTCTTGTACGGCTCCTGTACGCGTTTGACGTCCGCCACGATATCAAGCGCCTTGATCATTTCCATATCCACCTGGGTGGTATCGCCCACAAGGCCCAGTATGGTATGCGTTTCGCCGGTGCTTTCATGGATATCAAGCTGCTTGCTTTTGAGCCAGTTCAGCAGTGGCTTCAATTGCTCCCGTGTGACATTGGGTTTGATGATGACGATCATGACGCTTACCTCTCTATTTTCTAAAAATTGTGCACATTTCTTTATAAAAAAACTCCGCAGCCTTGTCTAGCTGCGGAGCTTCGTTTACAGTTCACGCTTGATGCGCATGTCCTGTTTTCCCTTTATGCAGCCAAACAACAATGAGCCTTGCGAAAAAAGTAAGCAAAGCCAAAGTAGTAATAGCTGCTAAAGTACAGGTTTGCCATGCGCCTCTCCTTGAAGTTGCGGGGGTTTTCTGTCCACTCCCCCCGTTATGTGTGCTATGCTACCATAACGCTGTGCGTTTGTAAATAGTATATTATTTTGGTGCACAGAAAATATGGCCGGATTTCTGTTCCCATTCCGGTCTCGCTGTTTTGATCCCCGGATATTTCTCTTGACATGGGACGGGCGTTTGGTTATAATCAATGACGCGCCGCAAGTTGCGCATGCGCTGTTAGCTCAGCTGGATAGAGCGTTTGGCTACGGACCAAAAGGCCAGGGGTTCGAATCCCTTACAGCGCGCCATGAAAACCCTAGAGAATTAGCGTTCTCTAGGGTTTTTGCTTTTCGTAGAGCGGCTTACTTTCTTCTTTTCTGGCAACTTTTCCGGCAATTGCATTGCGCGCCTTTTCCGCGTTTTCATCCTCTTTATCCTTCGCAAGGTGCGAATAAATCGCCATCGTGACGGTCGGATCGGCGTGCCCCATGAAGCGTTGTGCCGACAGAATATCAATTCCAGCGTTATATAGCACGGAGGCATAGTTGTGCCGGAAATAATGTGCGGTCAGCGCAGATCCATATATGAGGGTGGACTTCCACTTCCCGTCTATCCGTTCCTTACGCACACGGATTACTTTGCGCTCGATCTCTGGATCAGCTTCGTAAATAGCGATCATCAGCCGCTCCCAGCGCCGCTTGTACGTCGATTGAGCAAGCCAGCCTCCCGTTTGAGGCGACTGTAGTACAAACACATTACCAACCCCCCGAATGGCGTTCAGAGGAGCACACAGCTCGTCCGGGATAGGTATGGAGCGGTACGCCGCCTCAGACTTGAGGGGGCCGAAAATCAACTCAGAGCCTTTTTGCAGAATCATAATAAAAAAGCAACAATACATTACAACAACCTGGTCGAACTCCTTCGAAAGGAAGACATGGAGTTTCGAATTGATGTCGCGACACCGCAAAGATATTTTGCTTCTATCAACCTTACCCAAAATGAGATTTCTAATATTTCCGGCCTTTTAGGCGAGGAGATTGAAGGGATGAAGGAAGATATCACAGTTCGAGGAACAATTATTGGTGTTCATACGAGAAAACGAACTTTTGCCTTTATAAGTGTTGATGATGATGAGATCTTTGGTAAAATAGATAAAACACTTGAGGATTTTACTTTTGAAGTACCTAAATATGTTGAAGCCCATTTAGAAAAGAGAATCGAAGTTAATGCTGCATCCGGAAAGGAAAAACGTAAGTATACTTTGTTCGGGCGGGTTTCTTCATAGCGCTCCGCCGAAGTTTTCGGCGGAGCATTGATTTCAAAAAAAGTAGGCCCCGCATGCCGATTAAAGCACAACGGAGCCTACTATGACCATTGGCAGATGGCATTTTATTGTATCATGCTCTTTTGTTTTTAGAAAGGGACAGTTTCGGATACTCCGCGCCTCCGCCACCTATAATACCAAATGAAAAACTTAGTGCAAGAGATGCTAAGATGTGGTATGCTTAACAAACCGAGCAATGAATGTTCGGAAAACGGAGGTATATTTAATTTGTCAGACAAAACACTTACTTGCAGAGACTGCGGCACCGGATTCCTGTTTAGCGAAAGCGAACAAAACTTTTACGCTGAAAAGGGATTCACAAACGAACCACAAAGGTGCCCTGAATGCAGGGCTGTAAGGAAGAATCAGCAGCGCGGTGGCGGCGGCGGTCGGGGCGGATATGGCAATTCGGAACGTGAGATGTTCCCCGCAGTATGCGCGCAGTGCGGAAGAGATACAATGGTTCCTTTCCGGCCATCCAACGACAAGCCGGTTTATTGCAAGGACTGCTTCCAGCCGAGAAACAACAGGTATTAATCACAAGGCCCGTCACTTCATGGTGGCGGGTTTTTTATTTGCAAAGAATATTTAACTGAAGCGGTACTCCGTGCGCGTGAAAGCGGTGGAGTTGTGTGGTTTTCTCAATGCCATTATAAACGCGGTAGCGCTCCCAAGCTTTCTCAAGACGCACCAAAGTAAGCGAGCCGCTATCAGCATCCGGGAAGGCATATGTGGATACAATACCTTTGTTTGACGCCCGTACAGTAAGACTCCTTATTGGAATCATGTTGTCATAGAACTTATGCCTGAAAATTGGTATAATTAATCGTTTTTATATCACATGCTTATCAACACACCAAAAAGGAGGATACGCAATGAATATCAATGAATATATAAAACAGATTCGGAACAACCGGTCATTCATGAAAAGTGCCTTTGCGGAGGATTTATATGAATCCGACCAGGAAAAGCAGGTAGCCCAGCCACCTTTAACGAAGGCGGCCATAAGTGATCGGATTATTTTGCTCACCAGAGAATTTGACGCCATAATAAAGGAAGCAAACTATCTGACGTTGTTGCAGGAAAGAAGAAGCCACCGAATCTATAAGGATGAAGTCCTCACCCTGGAGCAATTGTCATTTTTGCTTTGGTCAACGCAGGGAGTCAAAGCGACACGCGGAAACAACTATGCAACAATTCGCCCCGTTCCTTCTGCTGGCGCAAGGCACGCGTTTGAGACATACCTCGCGGTATTCAGAGTGGAAGGCTTAGAAAACGGGATTTATCACTACCTGCCAGAGGAGCATGCCATAGAGTTTGTTGCGGCGGTGGAAGAGCTTGAAAAATCAGTTTCGGACAGTTTATGCGAACAGCAGTGGGCCGGCAAAGCTGCAGCAGTATTTTTTTACAGCGCCGTTCCCTACAGAAGCGAGTGGAGATATGGCATTGAAGCCCATAAACTGATGCTTCTCGATGCAGGGCATGTCGTACAAAACCTGTATTTAAGCTGTCATGCCATTGGCTGTGGCACCTGCGCAATTGCCGCTTTTGACCAGGCTAAGGTGGATGGCTTGCTGGAGCTTGACGAAGATGATGAGTATGTGATATATGCAGCTCCTGTTGGCAGGATATAAATAATGTTCTAAATTTTATAAACGGGAACACTCTTGCAGCAGCGTTAAGGCGTCAGATCAAGAGCCCGCAGGTTTACGGGGAAATATATGAATGCTAGCCCTTATGGTGGCGGGGCTTTTTTGAGGGGAGCATAAATACGCAGCAGGCCCCGCACGCTGATCAGGCGTAATGGAGCCCGCTGATATCATTGGCTGAATGACATTGACAGCATACCACAATTCCCCTGCTTCAATAAACAGCGGATTTGGATATAATTGTTATTGGATGCAAGACAAAACGCACAACCAACAGCGAAAGAAGTCATGAGGGCAGCCCTTGTGGCTTCCTTCATTTTGGGGCAATGTTCCAAGTATTAAAAAATTCCAGGGAAAAGCCTATATTTCGTCTGTAAACAATAATTTTTAAATTCCTGCTGAAATTCGCTTTCGAGTGCGGCTTCTTCAACCTTGATCCTAATTCCATAACATACCCAACAGAGAATTAGAACACAAGCTATCCCTAAAATATGATGAAATGCAAAAGAGACCCCCAACAAGCTTAGAATGCTACCCGTATATGCGGGGTTTCTAACAATGCTATACAACCCACTTTGTATTAAGTGTTGTTCTTGAGTCGTTTGCACCGAAAGTGTAAATGCATGTTTAAGGGTTAGAATTGCAATCCAGCGAATAATTATGCCAAGAATAATCATCGTGATGCCTATATAATAAAATGTATAGGGAAGTAACCATCCGCTAATAGGCCCAGTTATTTGGTGGCTTCTAAATAGAACCGACAATAATATACTTCCATAAAACGCTAGAAATATAAGAGCAATAGTTCCTTTGTCTGAGCGTTTTTGAGTATGCCCCTTGTTCGCCTTTATAGAATAACCGGTGATAACAATTTCGGACACTATCAATAGAAATAAAGCTATATTAAATATAAAATATTCTGCTATATTTGCAAACTTTGAAGCGTCACCCATTCTTCCATGCTCCTTAGATTCAATTTGCTCTAACTATACTCTCTCTGAAAAATAATGCAACCATGGATTGCATTTTTATGTAAATTATTTAGAGTGGGGCTAGTTGATGGCTAGTTCATGCAGGATATGACAGAATAAATTATAAATGGTATAATATGTTCAACAAGCGGCGTGCTACGAAAGCCGAGAATGGTAACGCGAGACTGATTCTTCCGGCAACTTTTGTGCACCAACAGACGCAATACATGCAACGAAAAAGTGGCTATTTTAGGCGGTCTTTATTGCATATAATTGCATAAAACACGGCTACGGGCCAAAAGGCCAGGGGTTCGAATCCCTTACGGCGCGCCACGGAAAAGTCCTTAACCGTTTATGAACTGAACCCATAAAAACGGACATTGAGAAAAAAGACCCTTTCCAGATGGATGTAGTAATATATCCATAATAACGCAAGGAGGTCTTAAGTGTACTATCCGCTTTCCCCGCTTCTCATTTTTTTAGAGCTGACCCCCGCATAACGCGCATCTGTTTTCGGTGCCGCGCTTTTGCTGTTGTTTTCCCGATATCTATTCGGACCAAGCCGAACTGGGAGTTAATGCAATGTAGACGCTACATACATTCGTTCTGATTTACCCGTTGCATCCTTTACTGTTGTGAGAAAATCCCAACCGCACTTTTCATAAAAATCCGTATGGTTGGTTACCAGATATAACCTCTCGAAACCCATATTGCCCAGATCTTTTCTTGCAAACTCCAAAATATATTTTGCTATGCCACGCCTGCGGTATTTTTTTTCAACAAACAAAGCGCATAAATTGGGGCTTAAATCCTTGCTGTCGTGAAAATCATTCTCTATAACGCCCGCTCCTGCAATGATATCCTGTTTTTCATCGCAAACAAAATACCATTGCGGTACTCCTGTTTGTTGATTGATGCATGATTGAAGGCTTTCTCTATAAGCTTCAACCGGTATCTCCCATTTTTCAGAAAACCAGCGGGCTGCTTGTTCCAAAAGCGCAGGATGTTCACATATTTTCTTTAATATTACGGCTATCATTTTTCTCTCCTGTTCGGATTTCTCATTTAGATGAATTTACCGGTGGCAGCTATCTTCTGTTCTTTCGCCACAAGCAAACTGACATAGCCATCCTAAATATTCAAATTTGTATATTATACACTACTAATGATCCATACTCCTAGAAGAATAAAAAATTTCGCAATTTATAAAATAATTTGTCTAAACTTGTCCCATTTGGGTGGTTGTCCCGTGTTTATAGGTCATGGGCGCAGTTTACGTCCAAATTAAAAAACATGGGGGTAGTTTTTATGAAACGGAGAATCTTTGCGGTATTGCTTATGGTGCTCATGCTGAGCGCAATCAGCTTGCCGGTCGCGGCAATGGCTTTTGATGTACAGCCATATGGGGCGGGGGCAGTAGCGGGAGGGTTAACTTCAGCGGGTGGAAATGGACATTATCTATGGATTGAGGTTACGGGGGACAGTTCGTACAAGACAGGCGTTTCTGTGCTGTATAAGTATAATTCGGGAAGATGGGAGAGCATCACTTCTGTTTCAACACAAGGATATAGCACCTACCTGTATAATTCGAAATATATTACGTTAACTTCCGGGTCTTACAAAGTAGTTGCTACAGTGAATACAAATATTGGAAGCAGCTCCGATACAGAATATTACAATATCTAATTATTTGATGTAATTCATTAAAATAGGCTGCAAGATTGCAGCCTATTTTAATGACGGATAAAACGTAATTGGATTAACGATAGATTCAATCTCACTGGCATTCGTCACTTGCTCAAGAATAACCTTAATTATAAAATCGTCACCTACCGTGCCACCTTGATATGTATGGTCTTCTGCATAAATTCCCTCAATCAAAAGCCCGGAGGAAGTATAGGTAGAATAATACTGCTCATCCAATCGCTGTATTACTAATTTATTCTCCTGGCCTTTTTGAGGCCAACGATGAATGAGATGGATTAATACATCACCCTTGGTATATTGGGTAATTAGAATAGTGCCTGACTGATTTTTCACGGTCTCAATACTCGTAAGAGAATATTGCTTATCCGGGAAATAAAGAAAAGGTTTCCCAATACTTTCGTATGCATTTTGCAATGATTCCATTTTTACGCTATTGCCATCATCATACTCACTTCTGGGTTCTAAATACGAAACGGAAGGATTTTCTTCTTTGCGAATAAAGATATTCTCCGCAATCGTCGTAAACGTCCGATACACCTTCGCAGCAAACGCACGGCCGGGTGCGGTAAACGCCAGGAACGCGCTTACGAGCAACACAAATACGCAGGCGAAGGCCCAGCGCCGTACTGCTGCTCCCGGGGTGCGATATGTCTGCTTTTGCTTGAGGCCGGTCAGCGCTTCCCATTCCTCGGGCGTTTTTCCGGCCTTCTTGCGCGCGCCTTCCAAAATCTCTAAAGCACCGGGCCGCCCCTCCGTTCTCCAGATACGGCGCGCTTCCCGGTAGCTAATGCTGCGGTATGGGTCAATGAGATTCGGTTTGAGGCGAATCCGCCTTTTTAATCGATACCATTTCACGCGCCGCCCCTCCTCCTTAAACAATACACATCACCATTAGTCAAATGGGACAGACAAGAGGAGGAGGAACAGGGTTTTTTTGTTAATCTTACTGGAATAAGTATCTAAGAGCTCCTGTTTCATGCGCGAAAACTGCCTGCGCAGCGTGTCATGCTTGAGATTGAGCTGCTCCGCAAGCACGCGGCTTGGCTCGCCGTCTATGACGTGGATGATAAACGCCTCCCGGATTTCGGGAGGATATTTGAGCAGCAGGCGCTGCAATGTGAGCTTTGATTCCACAATATCGTACTGGTCGATTTCTTCTATCCGGACGTCGTCAAGCGTTTCCCACAGTTCCATGTCCGCGGTCTTGCGCAAATAATTTTTCGACAGGTTGCGCACGATCTGCTTCATATAGCAGACGCAGGAAGCCTCGCTTTCAAATGTGCGTTCCTTTTCCAGCATGATCAGGATGGTATCCTGCACAATATCAATTGCTTGCTCGCGGTTGCGCACATAAGTGAGCGCAAGATTTTCAAGCGCACGGTGCACCCGCATAAACAATTGCGTAATGTCTTCCCCTGTTGCAATAAAAGGCATGGAATGCTCCTGATCACGTTTAGTGGCGTAACGCGGGATGCCGGGACAAAGGCCGGACCGGTGCGGCAGGATATTAAAATTATTACATACAGGAACAAAACATGCAATCACTGTCCCAATGGGGGATGTATTCTGTGTATATAGAGTACGATGATCGCAAAAAAGAACAACTGGCGGCGGGCGCCAGACAGGCGGATAACCGCCGATACCAAAGAGCGTTTGGTGCGCCGCCCTTTATCATAATCATGCCGGTATTATCTGCTGGCCCTGCTTTTTATCCCCCATAATGCAGGACAAAAGGCAGATATGCCGGCATAATTGATCTATTTGCAGGTTTTTCCGCGGGAATTGTTTGATTTGCGGTAATGATAGTTTATAAAAGGACGAACATATTACATGACCAGGAATGATATGGAAGGAGAAGACAACGGGTGTAATGGATGTATTTGTAGCCAGGCAACCTATTTTTGGCTTGCAACGCAACCTTTACGGGTATGAGCTATTGTACCGCAAAGGAACGAGCAATTTTTATGAGGGCGAGGACGACAACGCTTCGACGGTGGAAGTGATCAATAACTCCTTTCTCATCATGGGATTTAATGAACTCACCGAAAATACGCGCGGCTTTATTAATTTTTCTGAAAAGCTGCTGCTGATGGATGTCCCAAAGCTCCTGCCCAAACAAAAGGTGGTCATCGAAATACTCGAACGCGTATGCATTTCGGAAGAAGTATTGCTTGCCTGCAGGCACTTAAAAGCGCTTGGCTATACGCTTGCCCTGGACGATTATGTCATCAAGCCGGTCAATGCGCTTACGGAGGCGCTGATCGATATGGTGGATATCATCAAAGTGCTGTTTCCGTTAGACCCAACGCCGGAGCAAATGAAATTTTTGCGCAAGCACCGCAACCGAGTACAATTGCTTGCCGAGCGCATTGAAACAAAAGAGGAGTTTGAGCGCGCAAAAAAGCTTGGTTTCAAGCTGTTTCAGGGCTATTATTTTAGCAAACCCGTTGTGATCAACGCGCGGGATATCGATACGTTCAAAAGCAATACGGCCCATATTCTCGAGGAGCTGAGCCGGCCGGAACCGAACTTCCGCTCAATCGCCTCCATATTCGAGCAGGATACCGGGCTTTCCTATAAGCTTCTTAAGCTCGCAAACTCCGCCTATTTCTCATCCGGCAAGCCGGTCAAGTCCATACAGCAGGCGCTCATACAGATCGGCAGCACGGAATTGACAGGGTGGATCTACTTGCTCTTCCTGCGCGGCATCCAGTCGGCGGAAAACAGGGAGCTGATCAAAGACTCCATCATCCGCGGCAAACTGATGTCGCTGCTGTGCAGTGCAAACGGGCAGGACGAGCTTGCGGGACAGGGGTTGTTTGTGGGCATTTTCTCAAGCCTAGATGTTATCGTCAATCAGAGCATGGAAAGCCTGCTCCTGGGGCTGCCGCTTTTGCCCATTGTAAAGGATACGCTGCTCAAAAAGGAAACGGCACTCTCGCCATATCTGCGCATTGTCCGCATGCTGGAGGACGCCAGGTGGAATATGCTTGCGCTGCAGATCGCGGAGATCGGCCTGACACAGAACGCGGTGATGAAACTGTATCTTGAGGCCATCCGCTGGCAGCAGCAGCTTCCCGTTTAAAAGCGGAACGCTACTCCCCGATGATCTTTACAAGCACGCGCTTATTGCGCTTTCCGTCAAATTCGTAATAAAACAGCTGTTCCCAGGTACCGAAATCAAGTTTTCCATTGGTAATGGCAACGACCGCCTCGCGTCCCATGATGGTACGCTTGAGGTGTGCGTCCGCATTGTCCTCATATCCGTTATGCGCATACTGGTCATACGGCTTTTCGGGCGCAAGCCGTTCAAGCCAGCGTTCATAATCGCTATGCAGGCCGCTTTCGTCGTCATTAATAAATACGCTTGCCGTGATGTTCATGGCGTTGACCAGCACAAGCCCTTCTTTTACGCCGCTTTCCTTGATGCATTGTTCCACTTCCGGCGTGATGTTGATAATGCCCCGGCGGGCGGGCACATGAAAGTGCAGTTCCTTGCGAAAGTTCTTCATATCAAATCTCCCCTATCATTCCAAATGCCGCTATTCTCCGGTGCTTTGCAGCAGGAGCACGTACAAATGCGGCTTATAGCTCCAATTGAGCACCATGCTCTTTAAGATATTGCCTTGCCTGCCGGTATGGGGGGAAAGTATCCTCCACGGTCTTCCAGAATGCCTTGGAATGGTCGCGGCGTTTGATGTGGGCAAGCTCATGAATCACGACGTAATCGATCACGGCAAGCGGCGCCATCACGAGCCGCCATACAAGGTTGATGCTGTTTGTCGGCCCGCAGGAGCCCCAGCGTCCCCGCGCGGAAGAAAGGCGCAGCGTGCCTGGCGTTACGCCCATGCGGGGCGCATAGTGGGTAAGCCTGTCATAAAACACATTGCGCGCCTGGCGCTGATACCAGGCTGCAAGCATCTTCTTTGCCTGTTCCGGCGGGCAGGGAGGCAGCAGCAGCGTGTTGCCCTCGGCTTGCACCGTGGAGATTGCGGCCCGGTATTGGAGCGTATACCGTTCTCCTAAAAAAAGAAACGCTTCGCCCGCCTGATAGGCGTGGGTGCGTTTTTGCGACAGGCGGGCAAGCTGTTCCGCCTGCTTCTTTACAATCCAGTCCGCTTTTCCGGATACGGCCTGCTGGATTGTTGCAAGCGGCATCCGTAAAGGCGCGCGTACAATGAGCGCGCCCTCCTGTGTAATGGTCAACCCAATGGTGCGCCGTTTGGAGCGCACCAGCTGGTCAATATTTGGCATATTCTTGTTGTTCATGTGCGGTGTCTCAAAGGTTCACGGTGTCGCAAGGCGGTAGGAAAGATCTTCATACAGCAGGATATCGCCTTCATCCGCTTCTTCGGGCAAAAAGGCGCGGGCAACCAGTATGGTATCTTCCGTGCCCGGAATCTGCAGCAGACCGTAATCGCCCTGCAGCTTTAAGAGCCGGTAAACAATTGGATTCACAAAAAGCTCCCGCCTTCGCGTTTTTTAAAAGTATACCGTATGCGCTGCGGCAAAGCAAACGAGGAAACAACGTTGTTTTAGCACTCTAATATTAAGAGTGCTAAAGTTTTCTTTTGCACAAAAATTCCGTCAAACTTTTGCAACAATGCCGCGTTATGATATACCCGTAAACAACAGGAGGCGGCAAGAGTGGAATGAGGAAAGCCGCTCCCGCAGATACTAAACAGAAAAATAAGAGGAGGTTTTTGAGTATGCGTGGGTTGATGCCGTACCGCAGGAACGATGTGCGCAGCATTGCGAACTATTTTGATGATTTTGAAAAAGCCTTCTTTGGCGGCTTGCCGGGCTTTGGCTGGGGCAGCGCCTTCCGCACCGATATCGTGGACAAAGGCGATCAATTCCTTTTGAAAGCGGACCTTCCCGGTGTGGCGAAGGAGGACATCCATCTTGACCTTGACGGAAATGACCTTGTCATCAGCGTCAAGCACGAAGAAAACAAAGAAGACAAGAACGAAAGCTTTGTCCGCCGCGAGCGGGTATACGGCTCCTACTGCCGCAGCTTTGACGTAACCGGTGTGGACACCGAAAAAATCACGGCTTCCTATAAGAACGGCGTGCTGGAGCTCTCCCTTCCCAAACTGGCCGATCGGCCGGCAACAGGCAGGAAGATTGATATAGATTGATGTTCCTTCTCTAGTCAGGCAAAAGCGGGTCTTGATAGGCCCGCTTTTGCTTTGCCCGAAAGACGCCCTTTATATCTTCGTCCGCTCCCATGCCGCGTAGAGCGTCAGGCCAAGCAGGCAAAACAAGGCGCCCAACAGAAACGCGTATCCGATATGCATCTCCGACGCCTTGCCAAACAACAGGTTGGTGAAGACGGCGCCGACGTTCATAATGCTTGCATAAACGGAAAGCATTGTCGCGCGGCTGCACGTTGAGACCTGCAGGTTCTGCCTTGCCGTATGGATGGGCTCAAACAGCGAGGAACAAAGCCTAATGAGCAGTATGGAGGCGATTGCGGGCAGCGGCGTTTCGGCCAGCGCTCCGACAGCGCAGGCGGCGCCCGCCAATAGAAACAGCAGCTTTACGGTTGTTCCTTCGCCAATGCGGCGGGTGAGTGCTCCGGCCTTTGCCGCAAAAAGCCCCGCTATGGTCACAAGGATATGCAGGTATCCCATGTGCGCGGGGAGGATGCCGGAGCGCGTATATTGGGGCTGGCTGAGAAATACGGTAATGGTCTGGTTGGTTTGCACCAGCAACGTTGCAGCGAGCAGGAACAGCAAAAACCCTGCCTGCCGCTTGAGCGCCGACATCATTTCCCGGATACGCCTAGAAAGGCTTGAATGTGGCGCCCTTTCCGGACGGATATCCTGTAGCAGCAGCGAAAGCAGCATGGAAAAACCGTAGGAGGTCGCCGTCAAGAGCCCGCTTAGCGAATAATCATCTTTTACAAAAAGTGAGAATGTGGCGGAGGCAAAAAGAATTCCCGCGGTGCTCATGGCGGAATACAGGCCGAACATTTTATGGCTGTCCTGCCCCTTGTTCAGCACAAAGAGATAAGCGGTGTCGCAGCCGGAAAGGCCGGAAAGGACAACCGAAAGCAGCAGGCGTTCAGACAGAAACCACAGGAAACCGCTGGCTCTCCAGAAGACAAGCTTTGAGATAAAAAAGAGGATATTGCAGATGACCAGCGTTTTTTTGTAACCGATACGATCCGTGACAATGCCCCACGGGATTTCAAGCGTGATCATGAGAACAAGCGAAACGCTCTCGATGAGCGTAATCTCAAACAGGGAGACGCCCTGCGCCTGTCGGTAGAGCGTCGCAATCGGCGCGTAAAAGACCATACCCTGCAGCAGGGCGATGGCATACATCAGCCGGATATTTCGTTTATGCATGATAATGTCCCTTCTTTTGCACAACAAAAGGAAGCGCCGCTGTTAGCCGCGCCTGATCCAATGTCTGTTGTAATTAAACGGGACTGGCCATAAGAAAAATCCTTTTAGAAGCATGCCGGTGGCAAACTGGAGCTCCAATTTACAACACCTGTTTTACAGTATACGAAAACAGAACCGTACATACAATATCGTTTTCCATGCATTGACATGGAATTTCCCTACATATAAGATGGAATTGCCGGCGTATGCTGGAACAGCGGAAAGGAAGGTGCGTATGGCGGTAGATCAAGAGAGCCTGGGCGCGTTGTTTCCAGTATGGGAAGAGATGACGCCCGATGAGCGCGCGCTGCTGGAGCGTGCGGCGACGGAACGCACGGTGCCGCAGGGGACGATCCTGCAAAACGGCTCCGCGGACTGTGTAGGCCTGTTTCTGGTGAGGACGGGGCAGCTGCGCGCCTATATCCTTTCCGAAGAGGGCAAGGAGGTCACGCTGTACCGTTTGTTCGAACGGGATATGTGCCTGTTTTCCGCATCCTGCATGCTCAACGGCATACAATTTGATGTGTGGATCGAAGCGGAACGCGACACGCGGCTGTGGGTGCTGCCGGTAGGCGCGTACCAGGAGCTGATGAACGCCTCGCTCCCTGTCGCCAATTATACCAATAAGCTTCTGTCCTCCCGGTTTTCGGACGTGATGTGGCTGCTTGACGCCGTGCTCTTTAAAAGTGTCGATGCGCGGCTTGCGGCGTTTTTGCTCGATGAGAGCGGCATTGAGGGAAGCGATACGCTTTCCATCACCCATGAACGCATCGCCCATCACCTGGGTACAGCGCGTGAGGTGGTGACGCGCATGCTCAAATATTTTCAGCAGGAAGGGATTGTCCGCCTTTCACGCGGGGGTGTGACGCTTGTAGACCGCAAAAAGCTCATGGTTTTGTTGAAATAACTGCAAAGAACTGTAACATTGTCACGGTAGAACCGCTCCATTTTGTTTATTATAAAATCAAGATAATAATTGGAACGGAGGATGAGACGATGTCTACCCTGAATATTACAAAAAACAATTTCCAATCCGAGGTGCTCGATTCCACAACCCCTGTGCTGGTCGATTTCTGGGCTTCCTGGTGTGGCCCCTGCCGCATGCTCACCCCTGTGGTGGATCAGATTGCGCAGGAAAACGCGGGGGCGCTCAAGGTCGCAAAAGTCAACGTGGACGATGAACCGCAGCTTGCGGCACAGTTTGGCGTGATGAGCATTCCGACGCTGGTGTTGTTCCGGGATGGGCGGCCCGTCTCAAAATCCGTCGGCGTCAAACCCAAGCAGGCGATACTCGGCATGCTCGAAGCATAAGCTCCATGATGCGGGTGCGTTTACCTAACGCATCCCAGCCCATATAGATTGCCTCCCCCAGAAAAGCCGTCTCCACCAGGGCGGCTTTTTGTGTGCGGGAGGCAATTTGTAAATTGCGCGCAAGCGTTGCTTCCGGCGGCGGTATGCAAAAAGAAAGCACCTCGTATGAGGCGCTTTCTGTGATTCTGGCACATCAAACATTCTTTTTGAGCGCATTCTCTGCAATGACGGAGGCAAGAGAATCAAGCCAATCTCCGTCAAACAGCTCAATCATGCCGGTATCACAGGCGGCAGCAAGCTTGGGGTCAATGGGCAGGCGCGCGGTGTGTGGGATCGTGTGCTTTTTTGAAAGCGTGTCGATGCGGCTTTCCCCGAACATGGAGATTTCCTTCCCGCAGTCGGGACAGCGGACATACGCCATATTCTCCACCAAACCCAATACGGGTACATTCATCATGCGCGCCATGTTGACGGCCTTCTCTACGATCATCCCGACCAATTGCTGCGGCGAGGTAACGATCACGATTCCGTCAAGCGGGATGGCCTGAAATACCGTCAGCGGCACATCCCCGGTTCCCGGCGGCATGTCGATGAACATCACGTCAATATCCCCCCAGATGACGTCCGTCCAGAACTGCTTGACGGTGCCCGCGATGATCGGCCCGCGCCAGACGACAGGATCGGTCTCGTTGGGCAGGAGCAGGTTGACGGACATGGCGCGGATGCCGGTCTTTGTGATGGCGGGGAGCATGCCGTCCTCGGTCGCTTCCGCTTTTCCATGCAGGCCAAACGCCTGCGGGATGGAGGGGCCGGTGATATCCGCGTCCAGTATCGCGGTTTTTAACCCTGCGCGCTGGCAAAGGACCGCAAGCGTGGACGTTACCATCGATTTTCCGACGCCGCCTTTTCCGCTCACCACGCCGACGATGTGGCGGATATGGCTTAGCGCATGGGGGTTTTCCCTGAAATCTGCAAAGGATTTTTTACGGTCGCCGCAGTTTTTGCTGCAGGAGGAACAGTCGTTGTTGCAGGCGCTGCTCATAGGATGGAAGCCTCCTTTTTTCAACTGCGCGCACCTGGCTTTCAAGCGGCGCGCGTTCAAACCCCACTTTAGCACGTTTTTATATCCTGTCAATCATGCAGACGGGGAAAACGCCGTTTTAGAGTGGATGCATCCTATAAATATGCGTTGCGCTCCCTGCCGGGAACAGGTAAACTTTGTATGAAGCATTTTCCACTGATTGCTTGAGGAGGAACCAATATGGATGCAAAGAAGAAAATTCTTGTGACGGGCGGGGCGGGCTATATCGGGAGCCATACGGCGGTCGCTTTGCTTGAGGCGGGGTATGATATCGTCATTGCGGATAACTACCACAACGCAAAACCTGAGGCGCTTGAGCGCATCCGCCTATTGGGCGGGCGGGAATTCGCGTTTTATGAGGCGGATATTACGGATGAGGCGGCCATGCGAAAGCTGTTTGCGCAGGAGAGGATCGAAGCTGTCATCCATTTTGCGGGATGGAAGGCGGTGGGCGAATCGGTACAAAAACCGCTTGCATACTATGAAAATAATGTGGGCGGCACCATCACGCTATTGAAAGCCATGCGGGAAGCGGGCTGCAAAAAGATGGTGTTTTCCTCCTCTGCTACGGTCTACGGCATGAACAACCCCGTTCCGTACCGGGAGGAATATCCCACATCCGCCATCAACCCGTATGGCAATACCAAGGTGATGATTGAGCGAATTCTGGAGGACGTCCGCGCATCGGATGCTGCATGGAGCGTTGCGAACCTGCGGTACTTCAACCCCATCGGCGCGCACGAAAGCGGGCTTTTGGGGGAAGACCCGAACGATATCCCGAACAACCTCTTCCCCTACATCATGCAGGTGGCGGCGGGGATACGGCCTAAACTTTGCGTGTTTGGAAACGATTATGATACGCCCGACGGCACCGGAGTTCGGGATTATATCCATGTGGTGGATCTCGCGCAGGGGCACCTTGCGGCGCTCAAGCATGTGCTTTCTACAACCGGCGTAGAGGCGGTCAACCTTGGCACCGGGCATGGCATAAGCGTGCTTGAATTGGTTCGCGCATTTGAAGCGGCGAGCGGAAGGGAGATTCCTTACGCCATCACAGACCGGCGCGCGGGCGACACCGCCTCCTGCTATGCGGATACGAAAAAGGCGAAGGCGCTCTACGGCTGGAAAGCAGAGCGGGATGTCGCAACAATGTGCATGGACGGCTGGAACTACGCAAAACAGCGCTATGGTATCCAATAACGCTTAACAGGGGTTGCCGCTGATTGGCATTTTGTGCCTTGTGATGGCATACCCGTTTGGCCCCGTTTCATCCGTATTTGTTTGCATGATACAATGCATAGGAACAATAAAAAGGGGGCAAAGCAGATGCTCATCAGACATGCGCGGGTGTTCCTGCCCGACGGGAACTTTCACGAAACCGATGTGCGCTTTGACACGCAAATCATAGAAACCGGCGCGCTCTCCGGCGAAGGGGTTGCCGCCGAGGGGCTCTACCTCATTCCCGGGCTTGTGGACCTGCATACCCACGGCGCAATGGGGGAGGACGCTTCGGACGGCAGCCTTGAAGCGCTTCAAAAGATGTCCGCATTCTGTGCGGACAACGGCGTCACCTCCTTTTTGCCCACCACCATGACGCTCGATGAAAAAACGCTCACGCACGCCATGCAGAACGTCTGCGCCTATCCGGGTGAGAACGGCGCAAGGGTGATCGGCGTGCGGTTGGAAGGGCCGTTTTTAAGCGCAAAACGCAAGGGCGCGCAGGCAGCGGAATTTTTGCACGCGCCCGATGTCGCGTTCTTGGAGCGCCTGCAGGAAGCGTCCTGCAAGCGTGTGCGCATTGTGGATATCGCGCCCGAGCTTCCGGGCGCCATGGACTTTATCCGGGAAGCGTCCCGGCTGTGCAGCGTATCCCTGGCGCACAGCGCGGCGGATTACGATATTGCGGCGGAGGCGTTCCGTAATGGCGCGACGCAGGTGACGCACCTCTTCAACGCCATGGAGCCGTTTTTGCACCGCGCGCCGGGCATTGTGGGTGCGGCGGCGGATGCAAACGCCTATGTGGAGGTCATTGCGGACGGCATCCATCTGCATCCCGCCGTTGTGCGCGCGGTGTTTAAGCTGTTTGACCGTGTCTGTCTCATCAGCGATTCCATGCGCGGCGCGGGCCTGCCGGACGGGGAATATTCTCTGGGCGGCCAGAGCGTGCATGTGGAGAACGGCAAGTGCACGCTTATTGACGGTACGATCGCAGGATCGGGCATCCACCTGATGACGGGGCTCAGGCGCGCAGTATCGTTTGGCATACCGCTTGGGCATGCGGTCAAATCCGCAACCATGCTGCCAGCGGAGGCGATCCATATGGAGCATGAAATCGGTGTAATTGCACCCGGCGCGCATGCGGATTTGGTGCTGCTTGATGCGGAGTTGAACATCCAAGGCGTCTATATTGGCGGTAAACGATGGGAACGCGCAGAAAACTAAGCTTGTGTGCATAAAACAACCGTTCCTCCCGCATGCTGAATGCGGGAGGAATTTTTTATGCTCGTTTATCCGGCGCTGTTCCTGTTTGGCGGGGCCGCTTACATGATGATCGAACTTCTCTGGCGCAGACGCACCCATTGGAGCATGGGGGTCTTGGGCGGGCTTGCGTTTTTGCTGCTATTTCTGGTATTTTCCCGCATCGGCGCGGGACGCTTTATCGTAAAAGGCGCAATCGGCGCGGTGCTCATTACCGCGTTAGAATTCCTAACCGGGGCGGTGGTGAATGTCAAATACGGATGGAACGTATGGGATTATTCGGCGCTCCGGTTTAACCTTTATGGGCAGGTATGCCTGCTCTACAGCGCGCTGTGGTTTCTTTTAAGCATCGGCATCGCGCTGATCGTACAGGCGGCGGCCCCGCTTGTGTTCTCTTCCGGGTTGTGATATAAGTCTTCAAATCGTGTAAACAAATCTCTCATTTTCAACATACGCATCCGCTTTTTGGTATACTCATAAGGGGCTATGGCCTGATTCCACCCCACGAAAGGCGGAATACGCTATGCTATTGCGCGCGCTGCTGTTCGTACTTGGCGCATTCGGAATGCTCGATACCGTTGCCGTCAGCTTTATCAGCTCCATGAATCTCGGCGTTGTGCTGCCGGGCTTATTGGGCCTGCCGCTGGTTCTGATGAGCGTCTTTCTGCCAAAGCTGCAAAGTGCGGGAAAGCTCGGGCAGATTATCCTCGTAGTGGTTGCCTTTGGCTACCTTGCAGCTGCGCTGCTGTTTGGGATCACGTGGGCGGTCATCGACCGGCAGGCGAACAAGGCCGCTTCTCCCGGGGCGGATGCCCTGATCGTATTGGGCGCGGGCCTTAGGGGGGAGGATCCCAAGCTGGTGCTGCGCCTAAGGATGGATACCGCCATTTCCTATTTGAAAAAAAATCCCGGTACCGTTGCCATCCTTTCGGGCGGCAAGGGGCATGACGAGCAAATCAGTGAGGCCGAGGCCATGGCGCGCTATTTTGAAAAAGAGGGCATCCCATCCTCGCGCTATATCAAAGAGGATGCTTCCACCAACACAAGGGAGAACTTTTCATACTCCTACCGTATCGTTAGGGCGCGTTTTGGCGCGGACGCGAAGCTCGCGTTTGTGACGACGGACTTCCATATTTTCCGCGCAGAACGTGTTGCCGCCCGGCAGGGCATTTTAATAGAAGGGCTCGCGGCGCCCGATGTGTGGTATCTTTCCCTCAACAACCACCTGCGCGAATGCGCCGCCGTCTGGGCATATTGGCTGACCGGCAGGCTGTAAGCCGCCATAGAAGCCTGCCGTTGTTTTTCGCCTATATAAAAGAAACAATAGAAACCGTAACAAATAACTGTGCAATACGCATTCTGTTTTGTCCATCCATCTCATATATATCTAGTGTTTTAGTCTGATGTCATGAGAAGGAGGCCCCGGTATGGATAGAATGGAGCTGTATCAGGATATTGCCAAGCGCACCCAGGGCGATATTT
>JAEWCL010000021.1 GCA_023390655.1 Bacillota bacterium
TTCAACGCCGCGACAGAGGCCGTCAAGCAGGGCGGCACGCGCCGGGGCGCAAATATGGGCATCCTGCGGGTGGACCACCCGGATATCCTGGAATTTATCCGCTGCAAGCAGGACGACGCGCAGATCACAAACTTCAACATCAGCGTGGGGCTGACCGAGGCGTTCATGCAGGCTGTGGAGCGCAACGAAACGTATGCCCTCAGGGATCCGCGCAGCGGCAGCGTGGTACAAGAATTGAACGCCAAAGAGGTGTTTGATGTGATTGTGGACATGGCGTGGCGCAACGGCGAGCCGGGCATTGTGTTTTTGGACCGCCTCAACCGGGACAATGTGGTGCCGGAGCATGGCGCCTTTGAAAGTACAAACCCCTGTGGCGAGCAGCCGTTGCTGCCGTATGAAAGCTGCAATCTCGGCTCCATCAACCTGGTGCGCTTCCTGAAAAAACAGGACGGCAACTATGCGGTGGATTATGACGCGTTAGGCGAAGCGGTGGACACGGCCGTACACTTTTTAGACAACGTCATCACCATCAACAAATATCCGCTTCGGGAGATTGAGGAGCAAACGCTGGCGACACGCAAAATCGGCCTGGGCGTGATGGGCTTTGCGGATCTGCTGTTCCGCCTGCAAATCCCCTACAATTCCGATGAGGGCGTCGCAACGGGTGAGGAGATCATGCGCTTTATCGAGGAGCGCGCCCATGCCGCAAGCAGGCGGCTTGCGCAAAAGCGCGGCCCGTTCCCGCTGTTCCCGGAAAGTACCTATGCAGACGGGGAACCGCTTCGAAACGCGACGTGCACGACGATTGCGCCCACAGGCACCATCTCCATCCTCTGCGGCGCGTCCAGCGGCGTGGAGCCGCTCTTTGCGCTTGCGTTTGTGCGCAACGTCATGGACCATGACGCGCTGCCGCAGGTGGATGAATATTTCCTGGAGGTAGCAAAGCGGGAGGGCTTTTATTCGGAAGAGCTTTTGCGCCGCATCGCAAAGGAGGGCACGCTTGCGCATATCGAGGGCATCCCCGCGCGCATCAAAAAGGTGTTTGTGACGGCGCACGATATTTCGCCGGAATTCCATATCCGCATGCAGGCGGCGTTCCAGAAGTATACGGACAACGCGGTATCAAAGACCGTGAACTTTACGGCGGACGCCACGCGTAAGGATGTGGCGACGGTGTACCGTCTGGCGTTTGCGCTTGGCTGCAAGGGGGTCACCATTTACCGGGACGGCAGCCGGAACGAACAGGTGCTGACTGTCGGGGGCGCGGCAAAGGAGCAGGAGAAAACCTCGCCCGTTCTGCGGCCTGTGCGCATCAAGCCCCGTCCGCGTCCGGATGTGACGCGCGGCATCACGGAAAAAGTGGTGATCGGCTGCGGCAACCTGTATGTGACCGTGAATTATGATGATCAGGGCATCTGTGAGGTGTTTGCAAACCTTGGGCGCGCGGGCGGCTGCCCCAGCCAGAGCGAGGCGACAAGCAGGCTTGTTTCTACCGCGTTGCGTTCGGGCATGGATGTGGATACCCTCATTGAGCAATTAAAGGGCATCCGCTGCCACTCCACGCTCAGGCAGAAGGGTACGAACGGCAACATCAAGGTGCTTTCGTGTCCTGACGCCATCGGCAGGGTGCTTGAAAAAGTGGCGAAGCTGATCCAGGAAGGCGAACAGGTGCCGCTGATGGAAGGAACGCAGGAAGCTGTCGCCGCGATCCCGCAGGAAGCGGATGCGGAACAGTACGTCCCCGGTGCGGCGCAAAAAAAAGAACGCCCCACCTCCCCCTGCCCGGAATGCGCAGGCGCTGTGGAGCATGAGGGCGGCTGCACGATCTGCCGTGAATGCGGCTACAGCCGTTGCGGGTAAGAAGCTGTCCCGCAGCGCGCCTGCACACTTGAAAACCAGGCACACCGTGGAACGAAAAAAAGGCTCAAACGTTAGCGCGCCATGTTTTTGCATAGCGCGCTTTGTTCTGCGGTTCAAGGCCGTGGGCGCGGGCGGTGTGCGCTTATTGCAAAGTACGCAGCATGTCGTTGAACATACGGATATGCATCTCTTCATCTAAAATAATCCGCTCCAGCAATTTCTTGACGCTGGTGTTGGGGATCATCTGGATATGGCAGCGGTAGTTATAGATCGCCGCATATTCGCCCTTGATATCGGACAGGATCATCCGCTTCGGGTCTTCGACATAATCGACGTAGTTGGCGCACCAGAACGTATTGGTGGTCGCGTAGATCGGCGTTCCGCCCAAGCGGAGAATGGCGGTGCCCAGCAGCGCCTTATGCCGCATTTCCGTGATGGCGATGCATTCGAGTTCCCTGGCGAACGAGTACCCGTTTTCGGTCAGAAGCAAATGCTGAAATATGTACTGGCACAGCGCCGTCATTTCGCTGACAATGCCGGCATAGTCCTCCTTGAGCAATTCCACGGCGTGCGGTTCATTTCCTCCGGTCACCTCGGGATAAGGCAGCTTAATCTCATATTGCTGGCATTCACGCATAATCGACCCCCGGACGGTTTTTGGGCAGCTCTCGGATGCGCAAGGCGTTTACCTCTCGCACACATAAGGGTGCCCTAGCCTATCCTATGCACCGCAAAAAAAGTATTTCCCGTTTTCTCAGGCCCGCTTCCCGCAGCACAAAAACACCCGGCGCTATCCCGCAAAATTGCAGGGCGCCGGGTGCTTTTACGGGGGATTGGGGAACCGGCAATATGATATCACCCCAAAATATTACAAGTCAATTTGTAATTTATGATACCGGTCATGTTCTTGACGGCGCCCGATGGATATGCTATTTTCTTTTTTGTGAGCGCGTCCGAGGGTTCCAACCAATCGGGGGATTGCAAGGGGGAATCGTGAGAGCCAAACTGGGCGCGCTCGCACCGCAAACACAGCAAAACCCGCTGTAGCGGGGAACGTCTATACTGCGCGAACTGTAGCTTTCGTATGCGGTGAAAATGATACACCTGTTGCCTGTGATGTGCATATATTGTTGTTAAGAGTACATACAATACCGCCTCGAACCTAACCCGCGCCGCCTGCTCCTGCAGGCGGCGTTTCTTTATCGCGGGCGGGCTAGGCGAATTTCAGCACAGGAAATACAGTATAGAATGAGCGCATTTAGACGCATACTGTTAAAAAAAAGAAGGCGGGACTTACCATGCCGATATGGATGCTGATTGTGTTTCTCGCGTTTTCCGCCGTTGTACTCTATGCGGCGGGCGCGCTCCATAAAAAGGGCGGCAAGCAGTCCGCAAAAGCGTGCATCGCCTCCTATGTGATGTTTACGCTGATCTTCCTTGTGATATGGATATTCTCGTTTTCCGTTCCCCCGTATATCCTGCTGCTTGCCATGCTGGCGGTATTTGTAAGCTGTTTCTTCGGCTACTATTTCAACTGGTACAACCGCTCCATCGTATTTGACCGCTACCTGCATGCGTATGGCTCGCTTTCGTTTGCGCTGCTTGCGTTTTCCATGGTGCAGAACCTGTTTGAAACAGGCGGAAGCAGAGCGTTTCAGGGATTGTTTGTGGTGACGCTCGGCATGGCGATCGGCGCGGCGTTTGAACTGGTGGAAGCGGCAATCGATGTGAAAAAACACCAAAAAGGCCAGCCCGGGCCCGACGCCCAGCGGGGGCTTGCGGACACGGATTTCGACCTTGTGGGAAACTGCATCGGTTCGCTTGTTGCAGGCGTTTTTGCGTTCTTTGTTCTGCTTGCCTAGATTGCAGGCGGGCCGCGCGTTCAGACCTGGAACTGCTTGAGGATGCCGTAGGAAAGCTCATCGGCAAGCTTATAGCCCTGGTTCATCAGCTCGTCATGCTGATCGATGCTTTTTTCAAATTCCTGGTCCCGCATCAGGATGATTTCATATTCCGTCAGGTTGATGAGCTCGTGCAGCATCACCTCCAGCGTCGGCATATCCAGATAACGGTTGATGCGCGTCAGGTAGCGCGAAAGCTCGCTCGCGTTGGAATATAGATACTCCCGCGCGCTGCGGATGGCCTGCGCGTCATCCGCCTTGTATGCTAAAATCAGGCGCAGCGTGCCGTCCAGATCGTTGCTGATGTGTTTTCCGATCTGCCGTCCTGAGTCGTCTCCATAGAACTGTCCGAACAGCGTTGCAAAATCCTCTGCGTTTTCCCGGATGCGGTCAAGCAGCTCCTCTTGGCCGTCCTGGTCAAGCAGCGTGCTCTGGATCAGTGCGCGCGTCCATTGGTTGTTGTCCACCCAAAGCCTGCGGGTGGCGTTGGACAGCGCAACCTGGTTGAGCAGGTATTGCGATTGCGAGTTTGTGGGAAATGCCATACGTTCATCCTCCCTATAAGAAGGTACTCCATTGTATGCGGCCCAAGATCACTTTAAGATCACGGGAATTGCGGAAATTTCTTTCCGGTGCATTCCCAACCGGAAGCGCGCGCATATACTGATGGTAGAAAGCGGCTGATTTTTAAATTGTTTCGGGCCGCAAATACGGGAGGAAACCCATATGGCAAAGATCGTGTGTTTTGGCAACTGCCGGAATGACTCGCCCAGTGAAGAATTCCTGCGTTGCATTCGTTCCATGCCCTGCGCGGAGGTTGCGCAGAATTGCTGGCTGGTAGAGAGCCGCCAAAATTGCGTACAACTCAGAGACGCCCTGCGTGAATTTACATGCCCGGAGGATACCCTGTTTGTTGCCACTTGCGGCCCGGAAGCCGCATGGTGCAACCTGCCGTCGAACCCCAACAGGGTAAGAGATATACTCAACAGCTCTTGCTCCTGCTGAAGAAGCAAAAACACAATGCCCGCATGCATTTGGCATGCGGGCATTGTATATTTAGACGGGATCACGCACTTGCTCACGCGTACCGTTCAAAAGGGGCTGCTACTCCCCGGCGTACGTATATCCTCTTTCAAATGCCGCTTTGTTCATTTCCAGGAACTGCGGCTTGACGGTGGCGGCGAGCGCCTCCATCCACGCTTCACAGGAGAAGGGAAGCTGCTTTGCAAGTACGCCCAACAGCACAACGTTTGCCGCCCTGTGGCTGCCGCACTCCTCGGCGATCGCCGTTGCGTCAAGCGCTATGGTATGCGGGGCGGATGCTTTGATGCGCGCAAGCGCGTCTTCCGGGTACACGGCAGCGCCTGTAATCACGGGCATGGGCGGAATCCGCTGCGCGTTGACGATGACGGTGCCTGTTACGGGCTTTACATAGGGCAGCGCGCGCAGCGCTTCGAGCTGTTCAAACGCGAGCACGGCATCCGCCTGCTCCTGCTCGACCAGGGTGGAGTACACCGGTTCCGTTTCGCTCATGCGCACGTACGTTACCACGCTCCCGCCGCGCTGGCTCATGCCGTGCACTTCGCTCACCCGCACATCATAGCCGTGCTGCAATGCAATACGGCCCAGGATTTTGCTTGCGAGCAGGGTGCCCTGCCCGCCCACGCCGACGATTACGATTCCTATCATAGAGAGAAAGCCTCCGTCCTGTCAAAATAACTGGGCGCTGGGCTCGTTGGTTCCCAACCTCTTCAGGAGTACCCGTTCCCAGGGGCGCGGGGGGCGGAGCCCTCCCGCTATTAAATAAAGTAATCGGTTGCGACGGCCCGCAGGCCTAGTGTCCTTCGGCGTCTCCCGCCGAGGGCGCGCCGTAGGCGGCGATACAAATAATCCTTTATTACTCAACCGGCCCAAGCGCGCCGAACGGGCAAACCCTTGCGCACAGGCCGCAGCCGACGCACTGCGTGGGGTCCACCCATACGCCGGTGGGTGTCTTATTGATGGCCGGGCAGCCGATCTTCATGCACATGCCGCAGTTTTTGCATTTTGCGGGATCGCTGAAGTATTTGATCTTCGTTGGCTTGATGATGAGTGCGCAGGGCCTGCGGGTGATGATGACCGAAAGCTCTTCGCGCGCGGTTTCCTCGCGCAGCGTTTTTTCGAGTAGCTTGATGTCAAACGGGTCCACCACCTTGACATGCCGGATGCCGAGCGCCTCGCAGAATTTTTCAAGGTTTAGCTGCGGCGCTTCGTTGCCGTGGATGTCAAGGCCGTTGACCGGATTATTCTGGTGGCCGGTCATGCCGGTAATGGCGTTGTCCGCAATGATGATGGTGCCTACGGACTTGTTGTAGACCATATTCAATAGGCCCGTCATGCCGCTGTGGGCAAATGTGCTGTCCCCAAGAACGCCGACCATCTTCTTTGCGCTTTCACGCCCGCGCGCCTTTTCCATGCCGTGCGCCATGCCGATGGAAGCGCCCATGCACAGGCAGCTGTCCGCGGCGTTGAGCGGCGGATTTGCGCCAAGCGAATAGCAGCCGATGTCCGAATGCACCGTCAGTTTTAATTTGCTCAATACATAAAACAGTCCGCGGTGCGGGCAGCCGGGGCACAATACCGGCGGGCGTACGGGTACATCTTCCGTCAGCGCCGGGCCGGGTTCGGGAGCGCCGGAAAATTTTGCGGCGATCTTCCTTACAAACAGCTCGCCCTGTATGCCGGTTTTGTCCTTGCCGGAACAGGGAATGCCCATGGCCTTGATGGCGTCCTCAAAGAACGGCTCCATATCCTCAATGACATAGAGGGTGGAAACGCCATCCGCAAAGGTACGGATGAGTCCTTCCGGCAGCGGATAGGCAAGGCCAAGCTTCAATACGGAGGCTTGGGGCAGCGCTTCCTTTACATAATTGTAAGCGGCGCCGCTTGTAATGACGCCGATGGAACGGTCCGCCCACTCGATGCGGTTGACGGGCAGCGTACATGCGTCTTCCGCCAGGCGCTGCTCCCGCGCCTCCACAATGGGGTGGCGCTTTTGCATGTTGGAAGGGACGGTCAGGTACTTTTCCGCCCGTTTCACATAGGGCAGAAGCTCCCGCTCTTCCCGATCCTGCAGCTCCACAGCCGAACGCGCGTGGGCGATGCGTGTCGTCACGCGCACCACAACGGGGGTATCGTACTGCTCGCTGAGCGTAAATGCGAGCTTTGTAAAGTCCTTACATTCCTGCGAATTGGAAGGATCGAGCACCGGCACATGCGCCGCGCGGCAGAGCATGCGGGTGTCCTGCTCATTCTGGGAGGAGTGCATGCCCGGATCGTCCGCGACGATGATCACCATCCCGGCGTTTACGCCTGTATATGCGGAGGTAAACAGCGGGTCCGCCGCCACGTTGAGGCCGACATGCTTCATGCAGGCCATGCTGCGCGCACCCCCCAAAGAAGCGCCGAACGCGACTTCAACAGCGACCTTCTCGTTGGGTGCCCACTCGGAATAAATGCAGTCATATCCTGCGACGGCTTCATTGATTTCCGTGCTGGGCGTGCCGGGATAGGCGGATGTGACGCGCGCGCCCGCCTCGTATACGCCGCGGGCAATCGCTTCGTTGCCAAGCAAGAGCTCTTTCAAAATCATGTCCTCCGTGTGATGTTGAATGGGAATGGATTTGGTAGCGGACGGATGCATGCTCATGCAGGATTGTGATAAAATCCTGCATATACAAGTATATCGTTCACAACTCCGGAAAGACAGCATATGGGAAGGAATAGATAATATATTGTTATGCCCGGCCTGTCCGCGTCCGGCATGCGCAATCAGGGCGTATGCGTGAATATGCAAAGCGCGCAAAAGGGGCGGGCCGCCCTTTCGGGCATGTTCCTGCACAACGCGCATATGTTTGTAACCGGCGTCAAACGTAACCGCGTGGCATCCAGTATTTGCATGGCCCGGATATGCCCGAAATCAGCCGCCGCAGCGCCCTCCAAGATTGCACAACGGCAGCAAGTGCGGTAGAATAAACTATGCTATACGGCGCAGTATGCCCTTTTTGGAAATGGCCGTGTGTACGCAGAAAGGAAGTGCCCTGTGAGCCCGATGCACCCGCAGATCAATCCGTTTGACGGATTGCCCGTTGAACGGAATGTTCCCATGCGTACATTGACCACCTTCCGCCTGGGGGGACCTGCCGATTTTGTATTGCGTGCGCACAGCGAAGACGAGGTGCGCCTTGGCATAGAGGCCGCGCATACGCTGGGGCTTCCCGTGTATGCCATCGGCAACGGTTCCAACCTGATTGTAAGGGACGGCGGCATCCGCGGCCTTGTCATTGTCATTGGCGAGCGGATGGCGAAGGTGACACGCAAAGGGACGCTTCTGATTGCGGAGGCGGGGATCCCCATGACGGACCTTGCGTGGGAAGCGGTGCGCCAGGGACTAATGGGGCTTGAGTGGGCCTGCGGCATCCCGGGGACGCTCGGCGGCGCGTGCGCCATGAACGCGGGCGCGTACGGCGGGGAGCTCAAACAGGTGATACAATCCGTGCGGTATCTCGAGGACGGCCGCATATTGGAAAAAGAAGTCTCAGAAGATGAGATGGGCTACCGCACGAGCGCCTATTGCGCGCCCGGGCGCGTGGTGCTGGGGGCAACCCTGCAGTTGACGGAAGACGATGGCGGCGCGGGCGCGCGGCAGGAGGACTATCTCAGGCGGCGCAGGGAAAAGCAGCCGCTGGAGTTTCCGAGCGCGGGCAGCGTATTCAAGCGCCCGCCGGGATGCTTTGCGGGCGCGCTGATTGAAAGCGCGGGCTTAAAGGGCCTGCGTGTAGGCGGTGCCGAGGTCAGCCCCAAGCATGCCGGGTTTATTGTAAACACCGGGGGCGCCACCGCAAACGATGTACTCGAGCTCATCGAACAGGTCAGGGAGCGCGTAAAGAACGCGCATGGCATAGAGCTGCACTGCGAGCCCAAGATCTGGGGAGAAGATGAAACACTTGCAACATGAAGATAGATTGAACCAGGATAGAAGGGAGCCCGTATGCCGAACTTAACGCTGCTGATCGTCACCGGCCTTTCCGGCGCGGGCAAGTCCCTTGCGTTAAAGCGCCTGGAGGACATCGGGTTTTATTGTGTGGACAACCTCCCCGCAAGCCTGCTGCCCGCTTTTTTGGATCGGTGCGACGGCGCAAACCCGGTGATTACGCGCGCGGCGCTCGCGATCGACAGCCGCGAGAGCGCGTTTGGCGTGGACTGGGATCGGATGCTCCAGCTGCTTGCGGATTCCGGGGTGGCGTACCGCATCCTGTTTCTGGACAGCCGGGACGATGTGCTCCAGCGCCGGTACGCGGAAACCCGCAGGCGGCACCCGCATGCGGCGGGCGGCGATATCGCGGCGGGCATCGCGCATGAGCGCGCGGTACTCCAGCCGCTCAAGGAGCGCGCGCATGCGGTGATCGATACAAGCGAATTAAAGCCCGTGGATTTTTACGCGCGGCTCGAAGAAGCGCTCGCACTGGAAACAAAGGACAGCATGCTGTTGCTGTTTATGAGCTTTGGCTATAAGCGCGGGATTCCGGTGGACGCGGATTTTGTATTGGACATGCGCTTCCTTCCCAACCCCTTTTATGAATGTGCGCTGCGCCCGCTTTCGGGCCTTGACGCGCCGGTGAAGGAATACGTGCTCCAAAACGAGGATACCAGACGGTTTTTGGATCGTCTTGAAGAGATGCTGCGCGGGACGCTTCCCGGCTTTGCCGCGCAGGGCAAGCAACGGCTGATGGTGGCGTTTGGCTGTACGGGCGGACGGCACCGCTCGGTTGCCGCAGCGGAGGAGATGGCAAGCCGCTTTGGCGGCGCGCTTGCGGTGAAATGCTTCCACCGGGACATCGGCACGGAAGCGGCGGATATCCGCACGCGCTTTTCGGCGCAGGAGGGCAAGGGATGATCTACGCTGCCGCGACGCATATCGGGCGCAGGCTCAAAAATGAGGACAGTCTCTATATCCCCGAAGGACCCGGCGGCGTTCCGTTTGTGGCCGTCGCGGACGGCATGGGCGGGCACGCGGCGGGGTACCGCGCAAGCACGCTTGCGGTGGAAGGGCTGATGGAGGCGCTCGGGGGCCTCAAAGCCCCGGCGGGGGACGCCATGCCGACGCTGCGCAGCGCTGTCCGCGCTGTCAACAGCACCATTTACCGGCAGGCGCAAACGGAGGAAGGCTGCCGCGGCATGGGGACGACCCTCACCTTCGCGCTGTTGTACGAAGAGGAATACATCGCCGCAAATATCGGCGACAGCCGCCTGTACCAGTTTGACGGCGAAAAATTGACCCAGGTCACGCGGGACCACAGCCTGGTGGCGGTGCTTGTCGCAAGCGGCTCCATCACGCAGGAAGAGGCGGAACGCCATCCGCAGCGCAATATCATCACACGGGCGCTTGGCACCTCCCCGCACGAGGATGCGGATTACTTTACCAGGCAGTGGCGGCGCGGCGATCTGCTGCTGCTGTGCTCGGACGGGCTATACGGTTGTGTGCCGCACGCCGTGCTGGAACGCGTACTCAAGCAGCGCATGCCGCTCGTGCAGACGGCGGAGGCGTTCATTCAGCTTGCACTCGATGCGGGCGGCACGGACAATATCACGGTGGTGCTTGCACAAAATACGGGAGGTGACGCCGTATGATCGGGCGGGTACTTTCCGGGAAATATAGAATTATTGAAAAAATCGGCTCAGGCGGCATGGCGGATGTATACAAGGCCGTGCAGGCGGGGACGCTCCACCGCACCGTTGCCATCAAGGTATTAAAGGTGGAGTTTCAGACGGACGCCGCGTTCCTCCGGCGCTTTGAACAGGAAGCGCAGGCGGTATTGAACCTTTCCCATGAGCATATCGTCCGCTCCTATGACGTCGGCACGGAAGGGGACATCCACTACATTGTGCTTGAATATGTAGATGGCAGCACCCTGAAGGATTGTATCCGCGCGCAGGGGCGGTTTTTGCCGCGCTCGGCCATCAATCTTGCGGTGCAGGTGCTTGACGCGCTCTCCCACGCACATGAGCAGGGCATCATCCACCGGGACGTCAAGCCGCAGAACGTCATGGTCAATTCCCGCGGGCATGCAAAGCTTGCGGACTTTGGCATTGCGCGAAACGCGGAGAGTTCCACCATCACCTACGTGGGCGCTTCCGTCATGGGTTCTGTCCATTATATTTCTCCCGAACAGGCCAAGGGCAGACAGGTGACGGAGGAAAGCGATATCTATTCCATGGGCGTCATGCTCTATGAAATGGTGACGGGCCGGCTGCCGTTTGAGGGCGAAAGCTCCGTCACCGTCGCATTGAAGCATATCCAGGAGGACTTTGTCCCGCCCATCGTACTCAACAATGCCCTGCCGCCCGCGCTCAACGATGTGATCATGAAGGCGGTCAGCAAGCAGCCTTATGACCGCTACCACAGCGCAAGGGCGATGAAGCAGGATTTGCTGCGCGTGCTGCGGGAGCCACAGGGAAACTTTGCACGCCAGCCCGCAAAAGAAAAGCCCAGATCGCCGCAGGCGGGAAAACGCGCCAGGCGCAAGCCGCGCTCCATCGTATGGCGGATTACGGCGGTGGCGATGATTTTACTGTTCCTGTTCGGCATGATGCTGGTGATGGAGCGCACGGTGCTCCAGCGCACCAGCGCCACGACCGATTTTGTACCCAACGTGGTGGGTAAGCTGCAGGAGGAAGCCGTCAGCACCCTGAAGTTAAGAGGCTATAAGGCGGAAATCCAGGAGGCGGAAAGCGACGAGTATCCGAGCGGCGTGGTCATGCACCAGCAGCCGCAGAACGGGGCAGAATTAAAAAGCGGCAGCACCGTCATCATTACGGTGAGCGCGGGCGAGGCGATGCCGCTGGTGCCCGACGTCCGGGGCATGACGCTTTCGCAAGCGGAGGTCGCCCTGCGGGACGTGGGGCTACTACCCGGCATTCCGGAGTACCGCATTTCAGACGCCAAGGTGGGCACTGTGTTTGAGCAGGATCCCATGCCGGATACGTCGGCACTCCCCGGCGATGAGGTGCAGCTGTTTGTTTCGGGCGAGCCCAGCCACAGCATTGAGGTACCGACCGTGACCGAGCTTCCGCTCACGGAAGCGTTAAAGCTGCTCCATGAGCGCGGCTTCCGCGCGTTCCGGGTACGGCTGGCAGACCTTGAGAACATTTCCTCGAGTGAGGTCAAACGGCAGAACCCCGCGCCCGGGGAGGTCGCTTCTAACACCACGCTTTTGGAGCTGACAGCAACCGGCATCGGCAGCGAGGCGTACAGCGCGAACATTGCCTTTAAGCTGGATGTGGAAAAGAGCGATACGAAGATCCTTGCCATCATTCCCGTGAACAACAACGGCATCCCCTATGAGCAGGTGGTGTATGAAGCGACGCTCAAGGCGGGAAAAGAGCAGGAACTCTCCTTCCCCGCCGTGATCAGTGAAGGCGGCGAGCATACGCTGATTTTCTACCAGAACGGGGAAGAGATCCGAAGGACCACTGTGATGTTCTCCTACCTCAGATAACGGGATACCGCGGGGAGAGGTCATTGCTTGCAGAAACAACAGAAAAAGGATGGGATATTTACTTTTGAAACAAGCCATTTTGGGTTAGATAAAAGATGCACGAACAAGGGCTGTTGTTAAAGGGGGTCGGCGGATACTATACCGTCCGCCTCGAAAACGGAGAAGAAATTACTGCGCAGGCCCGCGGCCGCTTCCGGCATGAGGGGCTTTCTCCCGTATGCGGCGATCAGGTGTTGATCGAACGGCAGCAGGAAGGCCATGCGGCATTGAGCGAAATCCTGCCGCGCAGGAACCTGCTTGTGCGGCCCCAGGTGGCGAATATCGATCAGCTGGTGATCGTGATTTCCGCCTCAAGGCCCAAGCCGGACCTTTTGTTGTGCGATAAGCTGATGATACAGGCGGTGTCGTTGCGTATCGCACCGCTCATCGTCATCAACAAATGCGATGAGGGAGACCGGGAAGCGATCCGGCAGATCGAGGAAGCATATGCCCCGCATGTGGAGACGCTTGCGCTTTCCGCGCGCACGGGCGAGGGACTAAAACAGCTGCGCCGCGCGCTTGCGGGAAAGATCAGCTGCTTTGCAGGACAGAGCGCGGTAGGCAAGAGCTCGCTTCTAAACGCGCTGTTACCCGGGCTTTCGCTGCTGGTGGGCGGGCTTGCCCGCCGTACGGACCGCGGAAAGCATACGACGCGCCATGTAGAGCTTTGGCCGTATGAAGGGGGCGCTGTGCTCGATACCCCCGGCTTTTCCCTGCTGGAGCTCACAGCGCTTGATCAGGAGGCGCTCAACGCGGCGTATCCCGAGTTTGGGGACGCGCCAACGCGCTGCCGCTTTGCGGCCTGCTCCCACCGGACGGAGCCGGAGTGCGCCGTAAAAGCGCTGCTGGCTGACGGGCTGATCTCCCCCGGCCGGTATGAACGGTATGTGGAGCTTTGTACGCAGTTTGAAGAATTGCGAAAAAACAGGTATAATTGACAGATATATGATGGATGATGAACGGATGAAAGGACATTGTAACGTTATGCCAATTAAGATAGCCCCCTCCATCCTCTCCGCTGATTTTGCGGCGATGGGTGTAGCTGTGGAAGCTCTGACCGCACAGGGTGCGGACTGGGTGCACTTTGACGTGATGGACGGCCACTTTGTGCCGAACCTGACCTTCGGTCCCATGATGTGCGCGGCCGTAAAGAAGCATACAACGCTGCCGCTGGACGTACACCTGATGGTAGAGCGGCCGGGCGACTGGATTGATGGGTTTCTGGAAGCGGGTGCGGATTGCATCACCTTCCATGTGGAGGCGGAAAAGCACATCCACCGGCAGCTGCAGCGCATCAAGGCGGCAAACAAAATTGCGGGCCTCGTATTGAACCCTGCAACGCCGGTTTCCACGCTCGAGTGTGTGCTCGATGAATGCGACATGGTGCTGCTGATGAGCGTGAACCCAGGCTACGGCGGGCAGAAGTTTATTCCCCTAGTGCTCGATAAAATCAGCGCTTTGCGGAAGCTAGCGCTTAGCCGCGGCTTAAAGCTTGAGATCGAGGTGGATGGCGGCATCGATCCCGAAACTGCCCGGCAATGTATCGACGCGGGAGCGACGGTGCTGGTGGCCGGCAATACCGTGTTTACGGCAAAGGACCCTGCGCAGATGATCAAAACGTTGCGCGGGGAAGGATAAGGAGTAAAAAGGGCTATGATCGATATCGCCATCATCGGCGCGGGACCCGCAGGGCTGACGGCAGGGCTGTATGCCGCGCGCGGCGGCGCAGATGCCGTGCTGTTTGAAGAGGTGTTCGCGGGCGGGCAGGCCGCAAAAACCTGCCAGATCGACAATTATCCCGGCTTTGCAGAAGGCATCGAGGGCAGCGAGCTTGGCATCCAGATGGAGCGCCAGGCGCTGCGGTTCGGGCTTTCCATCAAATATGATCCCGTAGTAAAACTGGATCTTCTTTACCCCGTCAAGCGGATTGAAACCTCCGCCGGTACTGTGGAGGCGAAAACCGTCATACTGTGTACGGGGGCGAACTCGCGTAAGCTTGGCCTTGCCAATGAGGAAAAGCTTACGGGTGCTGGCGTATCCTACTGTGCGACCTGTGACGGCGCGTTTTTCCGCGGCAAGGATGTTGCCGTGGTGGGCGGCGGGGATACGGCGCTGTCCGACGCGCTCTACCTTGCGCGCTTTGCCAGCAAGGTAACGCTCATCCACCGCAGGAATGAGCTAAGGGGCAATTACATGCTCCAAAAGGCGGTACAGGAGGAGCCGAAGATCACGCTTGCGCTGGAGCAGGTGGTAACCGAGCTCAAGGGCGAAAACCTTCTGGAAGGTCTCAGGCTCAGGCATGTCGGTTCCAAAGAGGAACATGAAGTTTCCGCGTCCGGCGTATTTGTTGCGGTGGGCATTGAGCCGCGCACGGATATTGTACGCGGCATGCTGCCGTTGGCCGCCGGCGGCTATATCCAGACGGATGCGTTTATGCGCACCTCCATTGACGGCGTATACGCCGCGGGCGATGTAAGGGAAACGCCGCTCAGACAGATCGTAACCGCTGTTGCGGACGGCGCGATTGCGGCGACGACGGCGCTGGAATACCTTGCCGCCCCGCATCCGGTAAAATAAAATTGATCCATTTAAGGAGACAGATATGGGAAGATTGTTCGGTACCGACGGCGTGCGCGGGATTGCAAACGGAAGTTTGAGCTGTGAGCTTGCCATGCGCATCGGCGCTGCGGGCGCGTGCGTACTGACAAACGAGGTCCACTCCCCCCGCATCCTCATCGGCATGGATACGAGAAAATCAGGCGATATGCTTTCCAGCGCGCTGACGGCGGGCATCTGCTCCGTCGGCGGCGATGTGGTGCATGTGGGCGTTGTGCCCACGCCGGGCTTAGCGTACCTTGTGCGGCTCTATGATGCGGACGCCGCCGTGATGATTTCCGCTTCCCACAACTCCATGGAGTACAACGGCATCAAATGGTTCGATGGGCGCGGCTACAAGCTTTCCGACGCGCTGGAAGACGAAATTGAGGCCATCATGAAAGAAAACCGTCCCCTCCCCACCCCCACGGGTGCAGCGGTAGGGCGGGTGACGCGCGTGCGCCGCGCCATGGATGAATACCGGGAATTTTTAGTCAGTACCGCCGATACGCGGCTTGACGGCATGCGCATTGTGCTCGACTGTGCGAACGGCGCGGCGTCTGAGATTGCGCGGCAGGTGTTTTGCGATTTGGGCGCTGAGGTCATGAGCTTTTCGGATGAGCCGGACGGCTATAACATCAACGACCTGTGCGGCTCCACCCACCCGGAGCGCATGCAGCAGCTGGTGTATGAGCTTGGCGCGGACGTGGGCCTTGCGTTTGACGGCGACGCGGACCGCCTGATCGCCACCGACGAACGTGGCCGCATTGTAGACGGCGACCGGATTTTGGGCATCTGCGCGCTCGATATGCACACGCGCGGCGTATTGAAGGGCGATGCGCTCGTGATCACCGTCATGAGCAACCTTGGCCTCAAGCGGCGCTTAAAGCAGGCGGGCATCCAGATTGAGGAAACCGCCGTGGGCGACCGCTACGTGCTCGAACGCATGACGGAAAAGGGCTACAATTTGGGCGGCGAACAGTCCGGCCATATCATATTTACAGATCATCACACGACGGGTGACGGCATGCTTTCCGCCATCCAGCTGATGAACGTATTAAAGCGCAGCGGCAAGCGCATGAGCGCTCTGGCCGCGGAAATTCCCATCTACCCACAGGTGCTCGTGAATGTCCGCGTTGCGGAGGAAAAGAAGGCTGCGGCTATGAATGATGCAGAGATGAAGGCCGCCATCGAAGCCTTGGAAAAAGCGCTTGGCGAGGACGGGCGCGTGCTTGTGCGCGCCTCCGGTACGGAGCCGCTCATCCGCATCATGCTCGAAGGCAAGGATGAGGAAGAAATCCGCGACCATGCCGTATCGCTTGCGCACATACTGGAAAAGAATCATGAAGGGAAGCTCAAAGCGTAATGCTCAGCCACGATCGCGTACAACTTGCGCTTGCGGCGCTTGCCGCCGCCTACCCGAGCCCCAAGCCGGAGCTACGGTTCACCACGCCCTATGAGCTGCTGGTGGCAACCATGCTCAGCGCCCAGTGCACGGACAAGCAGGTGAACAAGTGCACCGAAAAGCTGTTTGCCGACTATAACACCCCCGAAGCAATGGCAAAGCTTTCTGAGGACGAGCTGTTCCCCTACATCAAAAGCTGCGGGCTGTACCAGACCAAGGGCAAAAATATCATCGCCACAAGCAAGCTGCTCCTTGAGCAGTACGGCGGCGAAGTCCCGCGTGACCGGGACGCGCTCACAACGTTTCCCGGCGTTGGAAGGAAGACCGCGAACGTCGTGGTGTCAAACGCGTTCCATATCCCCGCCATCGCCGTGGACACACACGTGTTCCGCGTGGCCAACCGCATCGGCCTCGCCGAGGCGAAGGATGTGCTGAACACCGAAAAGCAGCTTATGGCCGCCATCCCCGAAGAGGACTGGGGCGACGCGCACCATTGGATCATCTTCCACGGGCGCAGGGTATGCCATGCCCAAAGGCCGGACTGTGAACACTGTTGTGTCAGCATGGTGTGCGAGTATTACCATAAGGCGAAGGGATAAGAGGATACGTTTCTTTTCTTTCCACGAAAGAAAAGAAACAAAAGAAAGCGGATATATAAGTCGGGCAAAGATAAAGAAGGTTTCATAAGGGGCGTTACGCCCCTTATGTGGGGTTATAGGGGCAAAGCCTCTATGCAATCAAGAAAAGAGGTTTCCATGCAATTCATAGACCGCACAAAGATCGTTATCAAATCCGGCGACGGCGGCGACGGCTGCGCCGCATTCCACCGCGAAAAATACGTGGCGCAGGGCGGGCCTTCGGGCGGCGACGGCGGGCGCGGCGGGGACATCATATTCGTTGCGGACGCGGGGCTGACGACGCTGATCGATTTTAAATTCAAGCGCCATTTCCGTGCGGAGCGCGGGGAGAACGGCAAGGCGGAGCTTTCCCGCGGGAAGGACGGCGAGCACCTCGTCATCAAGGTGCCGGTGGGCACGGTGGTGCGGGATGTGGAAACGGGCGCTGTGATCGCGGACATGAACCAGCCCGGAAAAACAAAGACACTTCTCTCCGGCGGACGCGGCGGCAAGGGCAACGCAAGGTTCGCGACGCCGACGCGGCAGACGCCAAGGTTCGCCTCCCCTGGGGCAAAGACGGTGGAGCGCGAGGTGGAGCTGGAGCTGAAGACTATTGCGGATGTGGGGCTCATTGGTCTTCCCAATGTGGGCAAGTCCACGCTGCTTTCGGTGTTGACGGCGGCGCGGCCCAAGATCGCAAACTATCATTTTACGACGCTGACTCCGAACCTCGGAGTGGTGCAGCGGTATGAAAAGAGCTTTGTGCTTGCGGACATCCCAGGGCTTATTGAAGGCGCATCCGATGGCGTGGGCCTGGGGCATGATTTTCTGCGGCATATCGAGCGTACGCGCATGCTCATCCACGTGGTGGACGTCAGCGGCAGCGAAGGGCGCGACCCGGTGGAGGATTATGTGAGCATCCGTGCGGAGCTCGCGGCATACAGCGATAAGCTGATGGCACTGCCCCAGATCGTCGCGGCAAACAAAATGGATATTACAGGCGCTGAAGAAGGCCTTGAACTGCTCAAGGAGTATCTGGAGCCGCTGGAGGTAGCCGTCTATCCTATCTCCGCGGCGGCGCACCAGGGGCTTGAACCGCTGCTGGACGCTGCGGTGCGCATGCTCAACTCCCTCCCTCCTGTTCTTGAGTTTGAAGAGGAGGAGCTGGAATTAAAGCCGCAGTATGAGCCAGGCTTTGCGGTAGCGCGTGAGGATGACGGCGCGTTTGTGGTGAGCGGCGGGGATGTGCAGAAAATCCTCGACACCACCGACCCGAACGATGAAACCTCCATGCGCCGCTTCCAGCTGCTGCTCCAGAAGAGCGGCATTGTGGCAGCGCTCAAGGAGGCGGGCGCCACGGACGGCAACACGGTACGGCTGGGCGAATGGGAATTTGATTTTATTTCGTAGAACCGAATTGTATCCGGGTTAGAAGAAGAACTAGAGTGAAAGCAGGGGGCAACACGGATTGTGTTGCCCCCTGTTGTCGATCTTACTCGCGCCTATTGCAAAGAAGATTGCGAAAGCTCGTTTTGATCCGGTCGCGCGGTGTTTTGCCTGCATCCGCCCGTTTTGGAGTAGCTTTGCATGAATAGACGCGTTCCGGCCTTATGGGCTAATCGCGCCGCGATTTCAAGCCCTTGCCACGTTTTGCAAACACAATAGCAGCAGCGGCAAGCAGCAGCCCTGCAGTCCCCAGCGACGGTGCGCCGCCTGTTTTGGGCGGGGCAATCACAATGTCATCCGGCACGCTGATTCCACGCACCAGCACAAAGGGTGACAGGCTGTTTACCTGTATCACTGCATACCCTTGGGCGCTGATCGTAGCAGGGTGCTTTTCTACTCCACCTGCTGTAACGTGCAGCACTTCAACATGCTGCCCTGCATACTCCCTCCCGGCAAACAAGGAAACAGTCAGTGGTCCATCGGGCGTGGGGGAAATGGAAATATCATAGGCCAACATCAGAAGCCCGGAAGCCTTCGCATTTCGGATTGCCGTTTGCGCTTCCCCTTTGCCGCTGTCATTTTCCATATTCCGCACGGTCAGAACTGCTCCGGATCGTATATTAACACCCTGCACCAACGTGCGCGTGGCTTCATCCGCCAAAGAACGCATTAGCGGGGTGGGTGAACCACTCGATCCGCCGCCGGATACTGGAGCATCGGACGCATAACCGGCAGTAAAACGCAGGTTATTGTTCAAAGCGGAAAACTCTGTTCCCGCCGCATAAAACTGCCCGCCGTTCCACCATCCTAATGCGTTTCCCGCCTGTACAGTTCCAGTATACACAAAGCCATTTTCTGCTACTACGGCGGGAAGTGTCAGTGTTCCGGCATACACCACGGTGGCTTCCGCCAGGGACGTGCCTGTGCCCAAGCTTCCGTCTGCTCCCATGGAGAACACAACCGTTTTGAGCGCACTCGCCTGCAGTATATCGTCGTCTACCGCCAGCACCGGACGAAATGCGTATTCCGTACTTTTTTCCGCCACTACCCGGCCATCCGGCAAGCTGCCGCCGCGGGCCGTGGCTGTTGTCCCCTCCGTATCCTGGCACCAGAAGCTATCAGTACCGCCGCCAAGCGCAAGGCCATTTTTTTTGAGCAATTGATCCCACTCATTTAGAAACGTCTCTGTTACATTCCCGCCTGAAGGAGCTCGCAATTGATATGGAACATTCCATGAAGTTACACGCTTTCCCACAATCAAATCAGCCGCGTCGAGGTCGCCCCAGGAAACTCCCGTGGTCACTGCTTGGCCGGACACAAATAAACTGGTGGGAGATGCAGGCCAAACCTTTGTACCTCCCGCGTCCCGTGTATATGCATCAACTGTCCCCGCATAGACGAAAGGAACCCACCGCAGGTTGTCCGGCAGACCGGCAGCTTGCGTGCCCGGAATGCCCTGATTGCCCAGATCAAAGTAATATGTCCCGCCGGGGGTCAGGGAGAACCGTTCCGCCACCTGCCTTTGTCCACTGCTTACATAATTCCCGGCAAGATCCCCTGCCGCACCGCCGCCAATGGTGCAGTTGGACAGGTTCTTCACCGTGCGCTCGTGAAGGCCGTTCCCGGTACCGTCCGGGTTGTTCAAAAGCAGCACTGCTCCATCGTCCATCGTCAGCGTTTTGGCGCCCAGCGCATTCCCGTCCTGCGTTCCTTGCGTAGTTACCGTGCAGTTTCCGGTAATGCGCACGGCCGGTTTCTCATCAAACGTATCCTCCCATAGTTCCCCAAAATCTTCCCCTGTGCCAATGCCGTTTGCCTCTAGTCCTCCGCCAATGGCGGTTAGGCTGGAGGGTGTGGCATCGTAAGCTTCAATGGTCAGAGTGCCTCTATTAATATTAATACCCGCATGACTTTCGCTTTTAAGCCGGTTTGTTTCAATTAATTTGAGTGTGGCTGTACTTCCATCCATAAAATCCAGCGCTGCGTGGGCTGTTTTTATGTTTACAGATTCCAATATAATCGTTCCATAAAATGCGGAGCCCCAGCCGCCCTGCGGCCGAACAGAAAATGTTTTCTCGCTTCCGTTTCCTTTGAGATGAAAGGTTTTTTCTGATCCTATGACAGATGTCAAAAACAGCTTTCCTCCCGTATATTGCCATCCGTCTCCGGAGGTTACGGTTACGCCCACCTCTGAAAGATCAATTTGTATTTCTCCCGCCGCATGCGCCTGCTGTGGCAGCAGCGTGACAAGTGCAGTAAAAAGAACCGCGGTCACCAAAGCCGCGATAAGCTTTCTTATACCCCGTGTTCTCCGCACCGTTGATTGCATTGGTTGCCCTCCTGTGTACGTAGTTGGTAAACCGCCCATGTTCTTTAAGTATAACAGCTAGAAATATTTGCTTGCAACATTTCAAGGTAAACGATAGTGCCACAGGCAGCTGGAGGCAGTTTATCAAGCCATGTAATCCATTATTAGGAAAGAACACAGCTGCTCGGGTATAACAAAAAGGAGGCAACACAAGGTGTGTTGCCTCCTTTTTGATGCTTATGGCAAAGCGGTGTTACGGAAGCTCGTTTCTAATCCATACCGTTGCGTCCCGGGCGCCCCTGCGTGCGGCAAGTGAATCGCGCACCACATACCGGATCGGCGGCGTGGGGAGGAACACAGGGCTGTTGCCCGCGCCGTCCGTCAATACGAGGATGCCAAACTCACTAATGGTGACCGTCCCGCTCGCGGAGGTGGTCAGCGCTGTTGCAATGGCAACCTCCTGTCCTACGGGGCAGATTGCCTGAATGCCCAAAATCAGGTCCGTATCGCAGCCTGCGGGCAGCGGTGAGGGCGGCGTCAGATACGTGATGGCAGGATTGTAGACCACGTTTCCCAGATAGAATGCGACGATCTTGCTCAAATTGACATACAGGTACTGGCCGGTACCGTCCAGCACCAGAAGCCCCGGCCCGGATGCGGCGGGCGCGGTATATACCTCCTGGGCGATGCCGGAGAAGGTGGCGAGCTGCTCTGCAAAGATCGTCATGGTGACGCCGGGATACAGGACGATGACCTGTTCCAACAGGTTCGCAAGCTGCGCGATGGAAAGGCAATAAGAGGAGTCCTGCAGGGTTCCAGCAGGACCGGTATCGCCCGTGGGGCCGGTAGGCCCAGCAGGACCCGTTGGCCCGGTAGGACCTGCCGGGCCCTGTGCGGCACCCTGCGTAACGCGCATGGCGGCAGTTTCTGCAAGCTGAGAATAAAAGATTGGCGCCGTCCCGGCATTGCGCAGGGACACCGTAACGGGCGGGGACAGCACCTCGATCACGCCGATGCCGCTGACCTGCCCGTTTTTGAGCGGGGAGGTTCCCGCAAGCGCATCCCCTTGGGAAGAAAGCAGCGTAAATGCCGTGCCCGGGGAGAGCGTCGTCTGCGTGGAGACCCACCAGTCAAAGGAATACTGGCCGGGTTCCAGGATGGTAAACTCGCCTGTTATGGTACTGTATGTAATGGCAGTACCAAACGAATATATGATGCTTTCGAACAGGACGTTTGCGGCTCCCGGAACGGACCCCGCTGTTGATTTAGTTACGTAAAGTGTGCTCATGGCTACCACCCGTCATCTTGCCCGGTATGCGGGCATGTTGTTCTTCTTTGCAGTATATGAAAACGGAAGGGCTTCTGTTACAGGATGTATTTGTGTCACATTCCTCTTTTTGATAGGATGGAAGAAAAGCGCATGAAAGGAGAACGGATATGCCGTTTGGTAACGCGGTTCAATCCTATTTTTCTTCTCTGGACAAACGGGAGCTTTCCGGCGTTGCGGCACTGTTTGATGACGACGCGCAGACCACCGTCATTATGCCCGGCGGCGCGCTTGTTGTAGGGTATCCCGCCATTATGGACCTGCATCGGGAGTGGTTTCTAGACCCGGACTGGTCTATGGAGCATGAGTTGGTCAGCATGCGGGAGATGGGCGCGCTGGGGCTGGTGCTCGCGAAGGTACGCTATCATGATCTCAACGAGCGTGGCGAACCGTATACAATCTCCTACTATCTCCACCTGACCTTTTGCTGCAGGGACGGGCAGTGGAAAGTGGTGCATGACCAGAACACGCTGCTTGCGCAGTAATCCACATATAGAAGAAGCAAAAAGAACAGAAGCCTGCGGGTTTACCGCAGGCTTTTTTGCACCTCTAAAAAAACAGTGCCTTCCCTCCCTTTTCCATGTATAAAACGTTCCTTTGGCGGGCATACTGCAAACGGGGGAGTCCGATCTTTATTTTTGCCTTTCCGGCCGCAAGCTGCGTTTTCGACAAAGAGAGTGGAGTTCCCACAAAAGCACCGTTCATTTTACAAAGGAGCGGCAGCAGTCCAAAGAGAATACAACACAGGTACGCAAAGAGGGATGTTCCGGGTGCAAAAGCCCGGAGGAGGAGGGGAGAACATGGAACTTGACGCAACCCGGAAGGGGCAGCGGGTCAAGGTGCGTTTGTCGGGCGAGCTCGATCACCACAGCGCGGAAGGTGTGCGTGAAGCGCTCGATGCGATGATTGCAGACCACACGGTAAAGGAACTCATATTGGATCTTTCCGGCGTGAGCTTTATGGACAGCTCGGGCCTGGGCGTGGTGCTTGGCCGTTACCGGGCGCTCAATGCGCGCGGCGGCCGGCTGCTGCTTGCAGGCGTGCCGGCAAATATCGACCGGATCTTCCGGCTATCCGGCCTGTATGCGGTAGTGGAACGGGCATAACACGATTCTCAAAAAAACGCGGGCCAATCGTTGTCCACGGCTGAGGAAGCATAGTATCTGCCGATCCGCTTAATGCAATGGAGGAAACGCGGATTCGCATTACGGCCAGCAAGAGGGGAAAAAGAGGGGTATGGACATGCATGACAATCAGATGCGGCTGGAGTTTTTGAGCCTTTCCCAGAACGAGGCGTTTGCGCGCTCGGTAGCGGGCGCATTCATTACGCCGTTGAACCCGACTATTGAAGAATTGACGGATGTGCGCACCGCGATTTCCGAGGCGGTCACGAACGCCATCATCCACGGCTATGCGAATACCACCGGCGAGGTGGTGCTCGAGGGCCGTATTGAAGCGGACACATGTACCCTTATTGTACGTGACCGCGGCGTTGGCATACCGGATGTGGAACTGGCACGGCAGCCGTTTTATACCACACACCCGGAGCTGGAGCGCTCCGGCATGGGCTTTACGCTGATGGAGACGTTCATGGACGAGGTGACGGTCAACTCCCGCGTGAACGGCGGCACCGAGGTCGTAATGAAAAAAACATTCAAGAGGCAGGCGACGCAATGATGGACGCTGCGCCGCTGCCCCATGAAGAGGTGCTTCCGCTCATACGCAGCGCGCAGAGCGGGGACGGCATGGCGATGGAGGAGCTGGTACGGCACAACGCAGCGCTTGTCAAATCCATCGTAAAAAAATACCTCGGCAGGGGAATTGAATTTGATGATCTGTTCCAGATCGGCTGTCTGGGACTGGTCAAGGCCATCCAAAACTACGATGAGTCGTTTAACGTGCGGTTTTCCACCTATGCCGTGCCGATGATCGCGGGAGAGATCAAGCGCTTTTTAAGGGACGACGGCATGATCAAGGTCAGCCGCTCCATTAAGGAGTTGGCGACGCGCGTCGCCGCTGCGCAGGAGCGCCTGCGGCGGACACTTGGCAGCGACCCCGGCATCCAGGAGATTGCCCGGGAGGTGGAGGCGGAGCCGGAGGATATCGCAGCGGCCTTGGAGGCCGTAAGGCCGCATGTCTCGCTGTATGAGCATGTGTATGACGATGGCTCGGAAGCCACGCTGATGGACCGTATGCAGCAGGAGGGAGCGGAGGATGCCTTTGTGGTGGACCGCATCCTGCTCAAAGAATTGCTGGGCCAATTGGAGGCGCGGGAAAGGCAGCTGATTGTGCTGCGGTATTTTCAGGATAAGACGCAATCTGAAATCGCGCAGCTGATGGGCGTTTCCCAGGTGCAGATTTCGCGCCTGGAAAACCGCATTATCAGCAAGCTGCGCGATGCGGCGAAATAAAGAATACGGGCATAAATAAAAAGGAGCGGGATTCGCTCCTTTTCGGGTTTTGGGATGCAGTAAGGCTTAAATGGAGGCAGCAGAATCCTTTTGTGCTTTCTCCTGCACCTCCGGCACAAAGAACAGCAGCGCCGCGCCGATGAAGAAGGTGATGGCAACGGGGATAACGCCGTCGTTGATGCGGCCGGTTGCGGAAACCACAACGCCCATCAGCGCCGTGCCCATCACGCTTTCAAACTTCCCGAAGATGTTGTAGAGCCCAAAGAATTCGCCCGCGCGGTGCCGGTCCGGGATCAGCTTGCCGAAGTAGGAGCGTGAAAGCGCCTGGATGCCGCCCTGCGCGGTGCCGACAAGCCCTGCAAGCAGGAAAAACTGCCACGCCTCTGCCATCACAAAGCCAACGACGCACACAAGCAGGTAGGTTACGATTCCTAAGTACAGCACCCGCTTAGCGGAAAACCGCTCGCACAGCTTGCCGTAGAGAATGGAGCACGGGAAAGCGACCACCTGGGTCAGCAGCAGGCCCAATATGATGCTGGTGGCGTCAAGGCCAAGGGCGGAAGCGTACGTGGAGGCCATTTTGATGATGGTGCCCACGCCGTCGATGTAGAAAAAGTATGCGAGCAGGAAAAGGAACAGGTGCTTGTGCCTGCGCACATCCCGCAGCGTGCCGCCGAGGCGCTTGAGGCTGTTCAAGAGCATGTTGGGTTCCGGCTCGATTGCGGTGACCTGCCGCACATTGCGGAAGAACGGGATGGTGAACACCGCCCACCAAAGCGCCGTGATCAGGCAGGAAATGCGCATTGCCATAAGCTCATTTACGCCAAAGGAGGGGCCCGCCATGATCAGCCCGATGCTCACAAGAAACGGAATGGTGCTGCCACCGATGTACCCGAGGCCGAAGCCCCAAGCGCTGACCTTATCCATCCGATCGGGCGTAGTGACGTCCACAAGGAAGGCGTCATAAAACACGTTTGCGCCGGAAAAGCCGAAGTTTGTAATGCCGTAGAGGATCAAAAGCCCGATGTAAGCATTGGTTACCGGAATCAGGCCCGTAGAGAGTACGCCGATTGCGAAGAAGGCTGCAAACAGGCGCATACGGAGCGTACGGTAATCCGCGATGGAGCCAAGGATTGGCGCAAGGACAGCTACGGCAAGTCCGGTGAGGGAGCTTGCATACCCCCAGTTGGCGGTGTGGGCTACGGCGGAGATGCCCGCGTTTTCCGCCATGGCGCTGGCAAACAGCGGGAGCACGGCGGCGACGAGTATGGAATAGGCGGAGTTTGCCCAATCATAGAGCATCCATGCGGTCTCCTGCCTGGTAAACCGCGTTTGCTTTGTTTGCATTGGGAAGCCCTCATTTCTTTCATAAAGATATGGACCTTGGTCTTATTATAAAAAATATATGGCAGGATGTATACGAAAATGAGACAAGTACGGTAAAATCATGCATACAATTGTGTAAAGCCTGCGTCATCTATATAAGAAAACCCGTATCGCGGCGGCAAAAAGCGGCAAAGGGATGCAAATGGGGCGTTTACGGGCGGGAACTATGCTATAATAAAGGAACGAAAAGCAATCATGCAGTGCGCATGATGCTGGATTTTTCAAAAGGAAGGAATGCCATATGCAGTTTCGGATGATACATAACAACTTTAACGTGACGGATCTAACTAGGAGCATCGCGTTTTATCAGGAAGCGCTGGGGCTTGCGCCGGTGCGGGAGGTCACAGGGCCTGACGGCGCGTTCAGGATTGTATTTCTTTCGGACGAAACGGGCGGACATCAGCTGGAGCTTACCTGGGTCAGGGACCACCCGCAGGCATATGACCTTGGGGAAAACGAGTTCCACCTTGCCTTTTCTGTAGAAGACTTTCAGGCCGCGCATGCGCTGCACGAAAAGCTCGGCTGCATCTGCTATGAGAATACTGCGATGGGTATCTACTTCATCGCGGACCCGGACGGATACTGGCTGGAAATTGTTCCCGCAAAAAGATGAGGCTTGTGCGGCAAGCCGCCGTTTACGCGCCTTGCCGCAGATGATATACTACTCTTTAGGTTTTAGCAGGTAAGGCGTTGCCTGAAAAGGCGCTGAAGGCTTCCGGGAGGTGGCGCGCGGATGGGAAAACGGACCATTACGCCGGACACGCTGCAGACGTTTGACGCGGTTGCGCAGCCGTACTTTCACCAGGGAGGTACGGTAGGGTGCCTTGTGATGCACGGCTTTACCGGGTCCCCCGCCAATGTCCGCTATATTGCGGATGCGCTTGCGCAGGAGGGGTATACGGTCTATGCTCCCATGCTCAGCGGGCACGGCACAAGCTTACGCGATATGAACCGGCAGCGGTTCTCCGACTGGCGAAATGACGCGGAAGCGGGCTACGAGAAGCTTACGGCGGCAGGCTGCACCGAAGTGTTTGTGATGGGCCATTCCATGGGCGGGGTGCTCGCCCTCATTCTTGGGGCGCGGAAAACAGTAAGCGGGCTTGTGCTGTTTTGCGCACCGCTGCGCCTAAAGGCATATCTGCTGCTCGCGGGGCCGCTTGGCGCAATCAAGCCCTACCTGTATGACGATGTGCCCGCCACCTACATGGGCAACGCGTATGCACAAGGGTATGCCGGTACGCCGCTCAGGCGCATCCGCGATATCCGCAAGCTCTGCGCGCTGGCAAAGGCGGGGCTTGCAAGCATCGCCTGTCCGGTGCTGCTGTTTCAATCCCGCAACGACAACCGTGTGGATTTGCGCAGTGTGGGCATGATAGAACGCGGCATCAAACATTCTGCCGTTACGACGGTGTATCTGGACCGGTCCACCCACGGCTGCCCCTATGGGCAGGAGCGTGAGGATGTGGCACAACGCACGCTTGCCTTTGTTGCACAGCATACAAAACGTCAGGAGAGGGACGCACAGGCGGGCGCATGACAATGGAATTCTTAGGCCAGGGAATGGAGGGAAACAACATGGACGAGCGTTTTATGCGTATGGCGCTGGAGGAAGCGCAGCGCGCATTTGAACTTGACGAGGTACCTGTGGGCGCGGTGCTGGTACACAACGGCAAGGTCATTGCCCGCGGGCATAACCTGTGTGAGGCGGCAAGCGACCCCACGGCGCACGCGGAACTCAATGTGCTCAAGGAAGGGGCGCGTAAGCAGGGCGGAAGACTAGTGGGCAGCACCCTCTATGTAACGCTTGAGCCCTGCGCCATGTGCGCGGGCGCAGCCATCAACGCCCGGGTATCGCGCATTGTGTTCGGCGCGTTTGACGCGCGCGCGGGCTGCTGCGGCTCCGTTGCGGATATTACGGACGGATGGTTCAACCATACCATCGAGTTGACGGGCGGCGTGCTCGAACAGGAATGCGCAGCCCTTTTGCAGACATTTTTCGAGAAAAAGCGATAGATTCCTGCCCCGGCCCTGCGGGAGGGCATAAGGCCGGAACTTGAATCCGCAATTAGATTTTATTAACAAAGTTTGAACATTGTGGTTCTGATGCAACCAGCATTGCACCTGCTTCGTTATAGTTGATATAATACGCATGAACAGGATGTTTGGCTGCATCTGCCACAATTTTACCGCTTATGGAAAAAGCGGATATTTTTGTGGAACCGGGGCTACCCGGGAGGAGGCAACAGTTGGACAGCATGTTCGTCATGTTCGAGGTGGGGCTGGGCGTCTATATTTTATATGGCGCCGTAACAAAATCGGGTCAGATGTTCAAGAACGAGAACATCAAGAAGGGTATGGAAGAACAATATCGGCATTTTATGCGGGTCATGTCTTTCATTCTTGGGCCGCTGATGGTTGCGCTGGGGGTGTTTGATTATTTGAACATCCGTTCAGGCAATGGCGGTTGGAGCATCCCTCTGTACATACTGTGGGGATTGACGCTTGTTGGGATCGCACTGCTGTTCATTATTACCCTCCGCATGACGGACAGGAGCAAAAAACAGCAATCCGCGGGAAGGCCGAATGGCGAAAAGCCCGCGCCGCATGCCGCCTTTGATTTTGATGAGGAAGAAAAACGACCTCAAAAGAATAAACAGGCCGGCGGTGGAAATAAAAAGGATTGATGTTAAAGCAGCAGGCTTTCCCATTTGTTCAACTCACACAGTTTTGAAAGGGGACTTCCAATGTCATTGCACCGGACTGCGCGCTATGTCGCGCTCGTACTTGCGTTTCTTGCCCTAACCAGCGTTCTCGTTCCTGCTTCAGCAGCTGCCACCGCCACCGCCACCGTGACTGCGGTCACAACAGGGAATGTCATGCTGCGTACCGGCCCCGGTACGAACTATGCGTCTCTGAACAAGGTTGCAAAGGGAGCAACCGTAACGGTCCTTGACAATACCGCCACAAGCGGATGGTGGAAGGTGAACGCCTCCGGCCAGGAAGGCTACATCACCGCACAATATCTGAAGATTACCGGCACTACCACTACCACTGCCTCTTCTACGGCGGTAACCAAGGAAGTGGTGACCATACGCAAAACCGTGCTGCGCACCGGCCCAAGCCGTTCCTTTGATCTTGTAACAAACATTGCGCCGGGCGAGCATGTGAGCATTCTCGACGCCAGCTTCAGCAAGACCTGGGTTCCTGCCGCCTACAATGGCCTTACGGGCTACATTGATATGGCGCATGTGAAGGAAGACAGCCTGCTGAGCGCAGAGTCGGCTCCCGCTACGGCCAAGCCCGCAGCAACACCTGTGCCCACCGCAGCGCCTGCTGACAATACTGCCTCAAACGCGCAGACCGCCACCGGAGACACCGCAGGAGAAGCCACAAAGACCGATATCAACGTTGGGGCAGGCAGCCTCGCGCAAAAGATTGCCGGCGCAAAGAAGATCAATTCCGATACCGTGGGCTGGATCAAGGTACCGGGCACAAATGTGGACGAACCGATCCTCTACAGGGCGAACTGGTATTATGCCAGCCATAATATTTACAAGAAAAAATCCTATGAAGGCGTATATCCCTTTGCCAACAGCCTGAGCAAAAATGTGGTTATTTTCGGCCACAACCTGCGCGGCTCGGGCCAGGTGTTCCATCAGCTGCACCACCTGCAGGAGGGCGCGCTCGGCTATTCCAAGTGCCAGTCCGGCGCATGCAAGCGTGCGATTTCAAGCAGCCAGCAGGATTGGTACAAGACCGGCGCCGGCCGTACGTGGGACATTTCCATATTCGGCAAGCAGCGGTGGGAGGTGTTCGCCATGTATGAAGTCAAGGCGAAGGAACCTATTGCCACCCTGCGCAACAACTGGAACCTCGGCGCAAACATCAACGGTTCGGTCAAGAGCTGGATTGACTATCAGCTCAACCGCTCCGAAATCAAGTTCGGTGTGCCGGTATCCGAGAAGGATCAGTTTATGACGCTGATTACCTGCGGCACCAACTACGATTCCGCTTCCGCGAACTCCCGCCTGTTTGTGTTCCTCAAGAACGTGGACTGACGCGGATTAGAAACAACGCTTCTGTAAAATTCACCAACGACAAGGAGGGAATCTCACATGAAAACCACCCGTAAGGGGCTGCGTATCCTCGCGCTCACGCTTTGCATGGCAGTTATGCTCGGCATGGCCATCCCCGCACTTGCAGCCAACATCACGGCCTATGGAAAGGTACTTGCAGATGATACCAAGGTGTATGCAACGGCCGACAAGACCACCGTCATCGGTACGTTTGCAAAGAACGACATCGTGGGCATTGAGTCCCAGGTCAGCGCCAAGAATGTGTACGTGATCCGTACCAGCGCCACCGGCACTGCGGTAGGATACATCGAAAAAACCGCTGTTTCCATGGTGACGGGCGGCACGCTTGCCAACATGAAAGCGGCCGCCGGCGCTGCGGCGACCACAGGCACGATCTATAACGTAAAGAGCTATGTCAACATGCGCGAAAAGGCGGACACGAAGAGCAAGGTTCTGACGAAGCTCAACAAAGATACCACAGTCACCATCCTTGGTGAAAGCGGCAGCTTCTATCAGGTGAGCGCTTCGGGCAAGACCGGTTACGTGTCAAAGACCTACGTGCAGGTAGGGAACACCGGAACAACCGATCCCAATGCTCCCACCACCGGCTCGGTCGGCGGCAAGGATACGGGCGCCATCACCGTGGGTAAGGGCGAGATCAAGGTAGCGCCTTTTGGCTCCACCACGCCCGCTGCCATCAAGACCGCGCTGGATAAGGCCAAGAAAGCCAACTCCGACGTCATCGGTTACATCAGCATCAACGGCACGAACATTTCCCAACCCATCCTCTACAGGAAGGGCGATGTCCACTACTACGCGACCCGCAGTGCAACCAAGGCAAAGTCCAGCTCCGGCGCGGTCTACGCCTTCTATGGCGATATGGTGCGCAACAACACCATCACCGGCCATAACATGAGGGTATCCGGCACGATGCTCCACCAGCTCCACTTCCTCCAGGAAAAAACGCTGGGCTACACCGTGCATCAGGCAACAGATAAGAACGTGAAGAAGGCCTCCCTCGCCAACGTCCCCAGCCTGGCGGTGGCCAGCAACGCCATCTGGAATGTCAGCCTGTTCGGTTACAACCAGTGGCAGGTGTTTGCGATGTATGAGACCGCCGCGAACGAGCCCACAAGCACGCTCAAGTACAACATCAACCCCTTGAGCAGCTACACCCCCGCTCAGGTAAAGGCTTGGGTAGAATACCAGAAGAACCGGTCCGAATACAAGTTCAATGTGCCGGTCTCCACGGATGATATCTACCTCACCGTTTACACCTGCGGTAATAACCTGGATACCCCGAGCGCGCAGTCCCGCATCTACTTCTTCCTCAAGGCTGTGAAGTAATCGGGAGTTGAGCCAAACGGAGAATCACAACAAAAGCGGCGCGTATGCGCCGCTTTTTATATGGGCAAAAGAGGTTCTGTTGGGGGCGTCTGATGACCTGCGGCTTGTAATGGGTCAGTATCCCGCTCTCAGGTCTGTCAAAGGGACTGGCGCTAGGCCTACGCATGGAGTTAGGGCAAACTGCGTTTGTCCAAAGAAAGGCGCCGAGCGAAACAGCACGGGCGGACGCAGCCCGGCGAAGAGAATCGCACAGGTGAATTAATTGGGGCGGGAAAACATAGTTCGTCCCTGCTGTTATTCGTAAGCGGGAATTCACTGCTGCACCAGCCTTTCTTTATCAGGGGAAGGCAGCAGGGTTCTGAAGCTGCGTTGGCCTTATGGGTTTTCCATTATGGACAAACTGTGTTCGTCCGGGGGGAAGCACCGGATTAAACAGTGCGGGCGGACGCATTTCGCCTACTACGGACAAGCATCTTGCCGTTTCTGACGGGAGGCTTTAGCGCAATGAGGCTTTCCCGGCATAGGGAGGTATCCGATACCGTAAACGGGGAAGAAACACATAAGAGTTTTTCCAAAGCGTAACAAAGCCCCGCTTCTAATTCAGAAGCGGGGCTTTGCTTTTGTCATGCCCGCGACCGGTACGTTACCACCGGCTTAGCGCACGGACACATACTTTTTGACAAGATAACCGGTTAAAGAACCGTACTGTGCCTGGTAGTAATCCCCGGAGCTGCCGAGGATGGTCAGCGCAGAGCCCTTGGGGATTGTCGTGAGGACGGAGCCTGTAGAGCTTGCCTTGGCGCGCAGATACACGTTTGCGGTAGTGGTGGCCGCAGAGGTAGCGGTGCTTGCCGCTTCCGTTTCCCCGACGATCTTTACATAATCCTTATGCATATAGCCGGTGAGGCCGTTGACAATCACCTGATAGAAGCCGTTTGCGGTCTGCGCAAGGATCGTCACGCGGGTGCCGACGGGATAATCGCCAAGGATGTTATTCTGCGTGTTGAGGTCGGGCGTGGAGCGCATGCGCACATATTCCCCGTAAACCTCGCCCACCCAGGTGGTGGCGCTTGAAGCGCCGGAGCCGGAATCTACCTTGACATACTCCTTGCTGATATAGCCGGTGGTACCGCCGACCGAAACCTTGTACCAGCCGTTCTCCAGTGCGTAAATGGTGAACTTGGTACCCTTACTAAGCATCTTGATGGAGGCGTAACTGGTACCAGGGCCTTTGCGGAAATTGACGGAGCCGGTGGTCGTGCCCGTGCCTGTCGCCGTATCGGAAGAGCCGCTTGTATCCGTAGGCGTGCCGGTGGAGTTGGTATCCAGCTTGACATATGCCTTGCTGATGTAGCCGGTGGTGCCGTTGACATCAACCTTATACCAGCCGTTATCCAAACCGAGCACAGTCACTTTAGTGTTCTTACCCAGCGTTTTGATAGAGGCGTAATTGGTGCCCGGGCCCTTACGGAAGTTGGCGGTGCCCGTCGTTGTGCCCGTACCGGAGACAGCGCCGCTGTTGATCGTGCCGCTGCCGCCCGTATTGTTGGTGGAATTGCCGGAGGAAAGCGCCAGCGCGTCCTTTGCGATATACCCCTGGAGGTCGTTTACCTGTACGGCATAATAATCGCCGGACTGACCGATGACCGCCACCTGGGTGTTCTGCTTGACGGCTGCAATCACGCCGCCGCGTGAAGCGCTGGGGTTTGTCTGCAGCGCGACCTCGCTCTTGATGACGGTACCGATGGTACCGCTGACCGGGGTCGCAGTTTCCGGCGTAATGACCGAGGAGGAGGAACCGGAGCCGGGATTGGAGGTAGAGGGCGTTCCAGTGAGCGTCACATACTGTGCGCTGACATAGCCGTCAATACCACTGGCGTTGCAGTAGTACCAGGTGCTGTTCTGCGCGTAGCCGTATATGCTGATATTCACGCCCTTTGTCAGGCGCGCAAGTATAGCGCCCGAGGTGGAGGGCTGATTTCTGAGGTTTAAGGTGGAGGAGTTGACCGTGCCGTAAGCTACAACAGCGGTTCCGCCCGTGGAAGGGGTGGACGGGTCAGGCGCAGGCGTGTTCGGCGTACTCGTCACCGGCGTTATCTTTAAGTAGCTGTTGGAAACATAACCGGTTACGCCGTTGATCTGCGTCAGGGAGAAGCCGCTTTCCTGCGCATAGACGTTCAGGCTCAATCCCTTGGGGAGTGCGCCGAGTAGGGCCGAGGAAGCCGAAGCCTTGGCGCGGAAGTTGACGTTTGCCGTGGTCACGGCGGTTGCGATCGGCGCGCCGAGATCGGTTCCGGTTCCGGTGCCCGTTCCGGGCTGCGTAGTATCCGCAGGCTTGTTGGGGTTGGTGGGTGCGGAAAGGCCCATGGACCGGAGCGCAGCGCCAGGATAATAGAAATTCAAGATTCGTTCGTAGTTCCAGCCGGCGTTTGCCATCTGCTGCGCGCCGCGCTGGGAAAGGCCCACGCCGTGGCCATAGCGGGCGCGGGCGACGTTGTAGCCGTTTCCGGTGTCCGAAATCGTAAACAAGCGTAGGCTCGGCTTGGTCATGATGCCGTTCCAGACAAGCTCATTAAGGTCAAAGCTGTACTGGAAGTTCATGACCGTCTGGGAGCCGTCCGAAAGCTGGACGACTACGCTCATGGCGATGTCTGCGGTGGAACCGCTTCTGATCTGGAAGCCATCGATGGAATTGATGGCGATGACGGTACTGCTGGCGTCAATTTGCCTCGCGCCCTGGAGCACCATGCCCGCGCGGACGCGCAGGTAGTTAGAAAGCACCGCCGACATGCCGTTCTCTCCGCTGCGCGGGAAGAATACGGTTTCCTGCACGCTGTAAGGATTTGCAACATCGTAAGGATCGGAAACGCGCGCATACGCGCCATCCCACTGGTAGCGGTTGGAACCGCCCCATGCGTCTGAGGGAAGTATCGTGGCGCCGCCGTTGGAAGCGGCAAAGTAGCTGCAAAGGATTTTGCTGCCCAGATAGAGACCAATGTTGTAGGTGCTATCGACCGCGTTCATCACATAGGTATAGCTGGAATTGTAGCCCTTGTATACCTGATCGGTCGCAGTATCGCCAATGTCATAATCGCTGCTGCCCGTCATGTTGGCGAGCACATAGCATTTTGCGGCGATTGCCTGGGCCTTGAGCGCTTCTGCGGGGAAGGTGTTGCTCATTTCATAGGCGACGACCCCGTAGAGGTAGTGCGGCAGGGGCACGGTATTGATGGCGCGGATTGCCCCGCCAGAATACTTTAAGGTCAGGTGCCCAAGGAAGGTGCGCGTGACGCCGGAAGTGGCAAGCCGGAAATAGCCGGCGGAAGGATCAATGCTTTCGCGCATGATCTGCACGCTGCTGCCCCGGTAAAGTTCACCGGTGGAAGAATGGGAGACAACGAGCTGGTTGCCCGCAACCTGCACGGTCAGCGTTCCGTTTTTGAAGCTTGCGCCGTTTTCCTGCAGGAAGTAATTGCCGCTGATGGGGATGGTAAGCGTGTTGACGCTGCCTATGGAGAGCAGGACGCGTACGTTGGAATAATCTGCCGCCTCGGCCGTCCGGGCTCCTGCAAGCGGTATGACCGTGAGGAGGAAAATTGCCAGCAATACGCCGCTAATCGTTCTTCGCATTCTATCGCCCCTTTACCTTTTGTATCCCAAAAATTTACAGAAAGAAACCTGAGTCCATGTTTCATATATTGTATCAAACGGTGGTCGTTTTGTGGAGAAAAACGCCGCATATTCTCACTTTGTTAACATATCCGGCAGGCTTTTTGCAACCTATATACAGGCGCGGGGCATGCGTGCCCCGAACCGAAAAACGGAGTTGCCCGCGCACAGTCAATATAACGTGCGGCCGCGGCCCCCGGTTGCGCAAACGGCCTTTGAAGGACAAACAAGAAACAGGCGGCAGTCCTGCCGCCCAGCGTGTAACTTATACGTTGATACGGAACAGGACAATGTCTCCGTCCTGCATCACGTACTCCTTTCCTTCCGAGCGGATGAGGCCTTTGTCCTTGCAGGCCTGCATGGTCCCGTGCTGCATCAGCGTATCGTAGGCGACAACCTCGGCGCGGATAAAGCCGCGCTCAAAATCGGAGTGGATTTTGCCTGCGGCCTGCGGCGCTTTTGTGCCGCGTTCAATCGTCCAGGCGCGCACTTCCTTGGGGCCTGCAGTCAGATAGCTGATGAGTCCAAGCAGGCGGTAGCAGGCTTTTACGAGCTGGTCAAGCCCGCTCTCCTGAATGCCCATCTCCTCTAAAAACGCCGCTTTTTCCTCGGGCTCCAGGGAAGCAAGCTCCTCTTCCACGCGCGCGCAAATGGTGATGGCCTCCGCCCCCTCCGCTTTCGCCGCGGTATACAGCTTATTGACAAGCGGGAGATCGGTGTTTCCCACATCCTCTTCCCGGATGTTTGCCACGTAGATGACGGGCTTTGCGGTAAGAAGGAAGTTCTGCCTGCACAGCTGTGCAGTTTCCTCGGGCAGCGTGCGTGCGGGCTTCCCGGACTCCAGGTGCGTGTATGCCTGTTCAAACAGGGAAATTTCCGCCAGCGCTGCCTTGTCCCCGCCCTTGGCGTTTTTCTTTGCGCGGTCGATACGCTTTTCCACGGTTTCCATATCCGCGAAAATCAGCTCAAGGTTGATGGTTTCCATATCCCGCACAGGGTCCACGGAGCCGTCCACATGGACAATGTTTTCGTCTTCAAAGCAGCGCACCACGTGTACGACCGCGTCTACCTCACGGATGTGCGCAAGGAAGCGGTTGCCCAGGCCTTCCCCGCGGGAAGCGCCGCGGACGAGGCCCGCGATGTCCACAAACTCGATGGTGGTGGGTGTGATCTTTTCCGGGTTGTGCATCTTTGCAAGCACGTTCAGGCGTTCGTCCGGAACCGCCACCATGCCGACATTGGGCTCTATGGTACAGAACGGATAATTCGCGGCCTGCGCCCCCGCCTGTGTGATCGCGTTAAACAGCGTGCTCTTGCCTACATTGGGCAGGCCTACGACGCCCAGCTTCATAACAACACCTCATATACTTTATCGTTCTTTTTTGCATGTTCATCCAGTCTTGATTATATCGGCAGAACAAAAAGAGCGCAATGCTTTTGGGCTGTGCGAGCGCGTACAGAGAGATTTTGGAAAACAAACAGAAGTAACATTTGGAGGCTCCACCTCCAAACCACCGCTTAGGGTCGTGACAACCATTTCGGAAAAACTCGGAATAGGCGCTCTCCCAAAAGGGATACCCAAGGGGCTTTCCGCAGGAAAGCGGGTTCGGTGCCCGCAGGGCAGAAAGCAATCCAGTAAATTGCTTTCAGAACCCTGGGTACCTTATTTGTCCCTTGGGTGGGCTTTCAGTGGCAAAGCCCCTGAAAGCATAGCATAGCTGTCTTTCTTAGAACCACTCTTACCTGTACACTCCAAAACGCGGTGGTATACTGCTAGTATAAAAACATTTGTTCGAATGACGGCGTCCGTTCTCAGGCGGGCGTTCTTTATGCCATCGGACGGACAAATGGAACAGGAGGTATGGATGCAGAAGAGCGAGGCAACAGAGGCGCTCAAGAGCCGCGCGTATGCGCTGTTTGAAGAGTTCCGCTCCGCGTATGCCGGCGAGTGGCAGCGGCTGGAACATGCGGAGCGGATGTATTGCGGCGAGCACTGGCACGATGTGCCCCAGCTGGACCCGAACGAGCCGCGCCCGGCGACGCCGGTGATCCAGTCCACCGTTGAAAACATTGCGGCGGATTTGATGGATGCGATGCCGGAGGCGGTCATTATGCCGGAAACCGCGGAGGATGTGCGAGCCGCGCGCGTGGTGGAGGCACTTATCCGGGAAAACCACGACGCCGCCTGCTACGAGCGCGAGTACAGGCGCATGGTGCACGACCTTTTGGTGGGCGGGTACGCCGTACAGGAGGTGGGCTATGACCCGGCGCTCAACAACGGGCTTGGCGGCGCGTTCATCCGCCATACGGACAACCGGGGGATTTTATTCGATCCGCTGTGCACGGACATCCAAGATGGGCGGGCGGTGTTTAAGTTTGCGCTGCGCACGCGCGAATGGCTTGCTTCCCGCTTCCCCGCCTATGACGGCACCGGGGACGGGTATACAAGCCAGAACATGATGCAGGACGCGCACATCACCGGGGACAGCAGCAAGACAGCGCTTTTGATTGAGTACTGGTGGCGGGAGTATGACGAGACCTCGGGCACCTGCCGCGTACACATGGCGCAGCTTGCGGGAGGCAAGGTGCTTTCCGACAGCCGCGCGCAAAAGCCCGAGGGCTACTACGCGCACGGGCAATATCCGTTCTTTGTTACGCCGTTGTTTGAGCGCAAGGGAAGCCCGCTGGGTTTTGGCGTTGTGGACCTGTTTGCCGGGCAGCAGCAGTATGCGGACAAGCTGGACCAGATCATTTTGAAAAATGCACTGATGGCCTCGCACAACAAGCTGCTGATCACCGAAGCAAGCGGCTTTGACCCGGATGATTTGCGGGACTGGGCAAAGGATGTGCATAAAGGGGAGTCGTTGGGCGGTGTGAGCTGGTTCTCCACCCCGCCGCTGCCCGCGTACATCCTCCAGTACACGAAAAACATGCGCGACGCGATCAAGGAAGAAAGCGGCGCAAACGATTTTTCGCGCGGGGGTACGGCGGGCGGCATCACGGCGGCCTCCGCCATCGCGGCCCTGCAGGAAATGAGCAGCAAGCGCGCGCGGATGGCGTCGAGACAGCTGCATGAAAGCTACCGCGACGCCGTGCGGATGGAGATCGAGGTGGAACGGGAATTCAACCTCCTCCCCCGCATCGTTTCCTTTACACAAGACGGGGAGATACAGCGTGAGATATTTGACGGCAAGCTGCTGCAAAAAACGCTGCCTGACGGGCGCGCGCTGCCGCTGGAGTTTTCCATCTCGATCAAGGTGCAAAAGGAGAACCGCTGGAGCGTCTTGAGCCACAACGAGCTTGTATTGCAGATGGTGCAGCTGAAAATGCTTACGCCCGAGCAGGCGGTGGAACTGATGTCCTTTGACGGTCGTGAGCAAGTGCTGCGCGCCGCACGCGAAACGAAAAAGGCGCACGAAGCGCAGGAGAAAAAAGCGCAGGGCAATATGGCGGGCGCTGCAATGCAAGGCCAGCCGGAAGGTATGCCCGCGCAGCAAAAGCCCGCAGGCCTTGCGCGGCTGCTCTCCCGCGTGAAGAATGCCTGACCAGATCAAATAAAGGAGGTACCTATGAACCGAAGACCCGTATCCTTCCCTCCCGCCGCATTCGAGGAGGAAACGCCCATGCCTGGGATGCCGGCGGCCCAACCGCAGATGCAGCCGGGCATGCAGCCGTCCGGCATGCAGCAAGACCCGCGGCAAACGCAACAGGCGGCAATGCGGCAGGCAGCCATGCAAGCGCCCATGCAGCGGCCGGACGCCGGTGCCCGCAGGCTCGATTATGAAGGGCTGCGCGCGGAACTCAACACCCTGCTGCAACAGGGTAAGCTGCCCGCGGGTTTTGACCTTGTTTCTGCCGTGCAGGACCGCGCGTTTTTAAAGCTGCTGCTGGAGCTGCCCGCCTATGCCGCCGTACGCGTCTATATGGCGGAGCAGCGCGCCGAGCATGCGGAACAGACCGCCATGCACAATATTCTCAGCCGCCTCAACGCGCGGCAGGGGCTGCCCAAGCCCTCCCGCGCAAACGCGGCTGCAGCATCGAGAGACTACATGAGCATGTCGCCCGCGGAATTTGCGCGGCTGGAGCGGGAGTACAAGGAAAAAGCGCGCAACGGCATCAAGGTCAAGCTGTAGCGGTGGCAAGCGACCACGGGCCATCCAGACAATTAAGCAGGTACGTTGAGGGCTCTGCCCTCAAACCCGCTTAGGGCCGTAAGCAAAGGTACTCAGGGTTCTAAAGCCGATTCACAGGATCGGCTTTTACCTTCCGGGCAACGAACCCGCTTTCCTGTGGAAAGCCCCTAAGAACCCATTTAACATTCTGTAATGAACCGTTCACCCGTAAAAAACCTTACCTGAACCAACAAATAAGGAGGAAACAACATGTCCAATACCCAAACCACGATTAATACGCTGGGCACAACGTATCTCAACAAGGATTTTTACGACAAAAAGCTGCTCGAAACCGCGCGCACACGCCTTATTTTTGCGAAGTTCGGGCAGAAGCGTTCCATCCCCCGCAACTCAGGCAAGCGCGTGGAGTTCCGGCGCTACGATCTCTTTTCCCCGGAGCTTGCGTCCGCCCCGCTGCTTGAGGGCGTAACGCCCGAGGGCCAGTCCCTCTCCCAGAGCCGCGTGGAGGCGGAGGTCGCGCAGTACGGCGCATATGTGGAGATCTCCGATGTGCTTGAAGCCACGGCTTATGACGAGGTGGTTTCCGACAGCGCGGAGCTTTTGGGCGAACAGCTCGGCACCGTTGTGGAGTGGATCACCCGCGACGCCATGTGCGCAGGCACAAACGTCCAGTACGCGGGCGGCCGCACCGCGCGCCTTGCGCTGACGGGCAGCGATAAGCTGACCGTCTCCGAAGTGCGCAAGGCCGTGCGTACCCTCAAAAAGGCCAAAGCGCGCTACTTTACCGCAAGCGACGAGGGCGATACCAGAAAGCCGCATTTCATCTGCATCTGCTCTCCCGAAGCGACCTATGACCTCCAGAACGATCCGCTCTGGCAGGACGTTTCCAAGTACGCAAACGCCGAGCAGATTTATTCCGGCGAGATTGGCCGCCTGTTCGGCGTGGTGTTCGTGGAAAGCACGGAATCCCGCGTCTTCCGCCAGAGCGTCTATACCACCGTCACAAACCATACCGCAGGCAGCGCCAAACTGACGCTTGCGGGCACGTCTCTTGCGGCGGAGCGTTACCTCGCTGCGGGCGCAAAGGTGAAGATCGGTACCACGGAATATACCGTCGCGTCCTATGACGCCGCGGCCAAGGAACTGACTGTATCCGCGGCCATCGGTTCCGCCGTTCCCGCGGGCACCAAGGTGTATAGCGAGGACGCGGGTATGGTGGATGAAACCACCAAGGCCGGGCTTGACGTCCACGCGACCCTCGTGTTTGGCGCTGACTCCTATGGCGTGGTGGATGTGATGGGCGGCGGTGCGCTCACCACCATCATCAAGCGCCCGGGCAGTGCCGGTGCTGCCGACCCGCTCGACCAGCGCGGCACCGTGGGCGCAAAGGTTGCGGCCTACACTGCGACCATTCTCAACCCGCTGTGGATCGTGCGCATCGAGCACGCGGTCTCGGCGTAAGGGTGGAGCTCAAGGTATCGGCGCTTTAAAGCGCCGCGTCCTCGGCGGGAGACGCCTCGGGCACTAAGCCTGCGGGCTGTCGCGATAGTTTTTTTGCTTTGGGGAAACTACGTTTCCCCAACCCCCTTCCTTGGAAACGATCGTATTTCAGAGGTGCGGATTCATTGGCAACGGCTGGGGCGATATCGTCGCCAGAACGTCCGTGCTTAGGGGGTGCGGGGGGCGAAGCCCGCCCGCTATTAAATAAAATAATCTATCGTCGCCACCACCGTTGGTGGCGATACCTTGCGGAGTAAAACAACTATGTATCTTTTCGACATCCAAGCAAGGGGTGCAACGCCCCTTGCTTCCCATCATTTCATAAGGAGAATAACAACATGGATTACATGACCGAACAGCAGATCGACAGCCTCGCGTCCGATACGGGCGCGGTCCTCCGCGGGGAGCCGCAGGTAAAGCTGACCATTGCGCCCGACAACCTTGGCGGGTACTGGGAGGGCGGCATCAACGGCCACTTCTTCCGCATCAAGACGGGCGTTGAGGTGGAGGTGCCGAAAAGCCTCGCAAAGCTGATTTCCGACAGCGCCAGGGTAAAAATTCAGAGCGAGCAGAGCATGAATGCCTACCGCGGGCGCGGCAAAAAGGTGGGGTGAAAGCATGACGCTCAACGATATCATCGTATCCGCGCTCACACAGCTTGACCGCGGGCACGACAGCCAGACGGTGGACACCTGGCGCGATAAGCTGACCCGCTACGCAAACGAGGCGGTGACGGATATCGCTACCATGCTGCAACTGCGAAGAACGGACACGCTGCCCGTCAAGGATGGGTCGGCGGATGTGGCGGCGCTCCCCCGCTGCTGCGTGAAGGTGCTCTATGTTTCCCGCAATATGGCGCGGGTGCCGTTTATCATGGGGGGCGCGAGCACGCGCATCCGCGTGCTGACAGAGGATGGCGATGTGTATGTGCACTACCGCTACCTGCCGGACGATATGAGCTCTCCCACCGATGTGCCGGAGCTGCCCGCGTTTACCCACGGGCTGATCGTCACATATGTGGTGGCGCGGGAGCGTGCGAGCGCGGACCCGAGCATGCAGCGTGGTGCGAACATCTACTTTGAACTCTACAACGCGGGCAAGCGCGGATTGCGCGCGTCATTGGGAGAACAGGACGGCTACGCGCTTGTGAACAGGTGGTGAGGGGATGTCATTGAGTGAATACCGCATCGACGCGTTTTCGGGCATCGACCAGAGCGCGGCCGAAGGCATGATCCCACCCGGCGCAAGCCCGGACGCGTGCAATATGGATACGGCGGACGGCTGTCTTGCGGTGGCGAAGGGGTATGTCAAGCACATCGTAGCCCCGCTGCCGGGGAATAAGCCCATCCGCAGGCTGCTGTTCTGGCAGGGTCTGGTGAGCGGCCGGTTTCTCGCGGTAGCGGGAAACGAAGTATATTCCTATACGGTGACGGACGTTTCCCCTTCGTGGAAGCTCCTGTTCACCTACCCGGAGACAGTCAAAAACCTGCGCGTGGACTTTTGCGAGGCGCAGATCGGCAGTGCCGACCATCTCCTGATCGCCTGCGGGGAGCATCAGATCATGAAATGGGACGGCGCTGCAAGCAGCATGCAAGCGTTCGGCAGTGCGGAAAAAGTCTCTAACCTGCCGGTCAATTACCTTGCCATGCACTATGGCCGCCTGTTTGCCGCGGGCGATCCCGGGCACCCGTGCAGGTTGTATTGGAGCAAGGTGCCCGGCGACAGCCGCACAATTGAAGACTGGGCGGCGGACCCCAACAATGAAAACAGCGGCGGCGGGTTTGTGGAGGTGGGCGATACGTCGGGCGACCCCATCACGGGCCTGTGCGCGCTTTCCAACCAGCTGCTCATCTGGAAGCGGCGCTCGCTCTACAGGCTTCTGGGGGACAGGCCGGGCAATTACCGCGTGTACCGCGTCCATGCGGAGGTGGAGCAAATGCAGGACGCCGCCTGCGCGCTCTATGGGGATGTCCCCTATTGGATGACGGGCGCGGGCCTGTTCTTTTTTGATGGCCAGACGGCGCAGAAGAGCCTCACAGCCCGGCGCATCCGCACGTTTTTGGAGGGCGCTTCCACCGCCAACTGCCGCGCTGCCAAGCGCGGGGAAACGCTGTATTTTACCGCTTACGAAAAAGCGCGCGATCCGCAGAAGCTGGGTTCGCAAAGGACGATGGACAACGCGCTCATCGTCTACGATATTGCCCGGCAGGCGTACATGATCCGGCGCGGATTTCAGATTTCCGACCTTTGCGCGCACGACGGGGCGCTTTACCTCATCAACGATCAGCGTATCGTCTACCGGTTTGAGGAAGGCGCGGATTATGACGGCGTGTCGATCGAGGCCTACTGGAAAACGCCGCTGACAGACCTCAACAGCAAGCCGGGCATCAAGAATTTGCAGGAACTCTACCTGCGCGGCGAAGGCATGGGCGGCGGCGAAGGCGCTGTGCTGCTGCTGGATGCGCGCATCGGACGCAATCTCCATGTTTACCGCTGCCTGATGCCGGAGAACGAGACGGATGTGCTCGAAATCCCGCTCAAAAACGAGGGGCGCACGTTCCGGTTGCAGTTTTCCAATGAGGCGGGCTCACGCTTTCGCATTTTAGGCGGCGTCCAATTGCTGTTTGAACACCGCCTGCGGGCGATCTGAATTTAGAGGAAGGAGACCCCTATGCCATATTCACCTACGGGCGTGCAGGCGCTGTTTCCGGTGGCGCTGCCGCGTCAGACAAGGCGCGACATGCGCCGGGAGGACTATGAAACGCAGGTTGCGCAAAATGAGAACAACCTGAACCAGAACTTTTCTATTTTGTATCAGAAGCTAATCGAGCTTGAGGAAATCCTTGCGCTCATCAGCGGATAGGAGGCGGCATGTCAGTAAGAAGTGATTACCGCATTGTAGGTATGAGTACTGCCCAGGTGCGGGAACTGCAAAAAGCGCTCGGCGTTACGGCGGACGGCGCATGGGGCAACCAATCCCAGGCGGCGCTTGATAAACTTTACGGCGCGAACGCCGACCCGCTTGCGGCATACAAGGGCTCGGGTTCGGGCTCAGGGCAAAGCGGCGCAAGCACAGCAACTTCTTCACAGCAACCTGCCCAACCCGTGCTATCCAACGGCTATACGGGCAGCTACTATACCGGCAAGGACGGCAACAACTATACGGACTACGGCGCGCTGTTGCGCAACGATGGTTTTTTTTACCCCGACGGCGCAAGAATCAGCCCCAACGGCATGTATGTGGATGTTGGCAACGGCTGGCAGTTTGCGAAATATGGCGTTGCTTTTGATAAGAAAGGGCCTTTGCGTGACAGGGATGGAAGGCAGGTGTATGTCCCCAGCAGCGTAACGGGGCTTGCGCCGGGCGCACGCATCCCGGGCTTTACATTTGATGGAGGCGCAAGCGCAGCGGACCCCGGCGCAGCGGACCCGGAACCGAAAACGGAAGAAGAAAAAGCCGAGTGGGAGCTGTATCTGGAGCGTGAACTCAAGCTGTACAACGAAGAATGGCTGTCCGGCTATATCGATTGAGGAAGGAGCGGCAATGTATTATCTGGAGGGCTATTTGCCCCCGCCGGGGATCGCAGACCGTGAGGACGTAAAGGCTGCGCAGCACCAGCTCAACGCAGCAGGCGCGGGCCTTGCGGTGGACGGCATTTGGGGGCCGAAAACGGAGGCCGCGTACCTGCGGCTAAATGGCGGGAACAGTGCTGCAACACAGTACGGCGCGGGGCTTGGCCGGTTTACGGAGCAGATGCAGGGGATGCTCAGTTCGCCTGGCGTCAATTATACGCCGCAATCGGAAGCCGCGCTGCGGGCGCAGCTTGCAAGTGCGCTGCGCCCGCAGGTGGATGCCGCGATTGAAGCGCGAAGGGAGCTGACGCGGGAGAATACGGCGGCGCTCGATGTGGACGCATGGGCACGCGGCATGGGAAGAAGCACCTATCTTACGGACGTGAAGGAACGGCAGATGGACGACGAGGCCGATGATATTGTGAGGATGGAACAGGAGTATTCCGCAACACTCGCCTCCCTGCTGATGGAAGCGTTGCAGCAGGAACGCGCCCGTGCGTTTGAAGCCGAGATGTATAACGCGGACGCCGCTACAAAGGCATGGCAGGTTGCGTTTTCTTCCGCGCAGAGTGCATACGGGGATTATTTAAACGATCTGCAGGCGGCGCAAAACCGCGGCGGTGGTTCCGCGAAGGATGCCGCTATTGCGACAACGGAAGAAAACTGCCGCCTGTTTCTTTCCTACCTCACGCCGGAAGAACGCGGAAACATTTATAAGGGCGTTACCGCGCAGGACAGGGCTTACCGCGATGAACTCATCGCAAGCCTTGGCCATGCGGGGTATGTATCGATCCAGCAGGAGTTTCCAGGTAAGTAATGACCCGCGGCACCTTGCAACAGGGGGGACTGTATGAACAGTCCCCCCTCGTTCTTTTATTATAGCTCCCGCATCAGGTTGAACGTCTGCAGCAGGTTGAGCCGCCCGTATCCCCATTGCGCGTTTGGATACGTAAGCGTATCCGAGCGGTTACAGCCGCGGATGAGGTATGCGCGTATCTGGTAGGTGGAAAGTGCGGCATCGTTGCCGTTGACAATCCCCCATTGCAGCATCAGCGCGCCTGCGCCCGTGGTGATGGCGGTGGAGACGCTCGTACCGTCCATGGTGCCGTATCCCGTAGGGAACAGGCCCGATACGTTGACGCCGGGCGCGACCAGGTCCGGCGACATCATGGGCAGGCGCGTCGGCCCCCAGGAGGTGCGCGTATAGAGGCTGTTGTTGTTGCCGTTATACGCCCCGCATGTGATCAGGCCGATGGCGGTGCCCGGCACGACAATGGTGTAGTACGGCGTGGGGGTGAGGAACTCCACGTTCCGGGAGACGAACCCCGTCATGGGCAGCCATGCGTGGTAGGTGCCGTCAAGTACAATGTCTCCGTGGACAATGACCGTCCACACCCCCGGCGTGGGAAACCGGAACGAGATGAGGGTCAATTGTCCGCCGCTGCCCTCCACGGGGAAAAAGTACTGTACCGTCACGATGGAGCGCTCGAGCACCAGGCGCGCTTCAAGCGTGGTGCCTGTGCGCGCAGGCACACGCCCCACCATTTCCCCCGTGGGGGAGCGCACCGCAACAGAAAACCGGTCGGGCGCGGTGTTCCAGAGCGAAACCAGGAAGTCCCCCGCGTTTTCTCCGACGCGGATGTCCATATCCTGATCCTCGCCCGCGATGGTCAGCTTTCCCTGCGTATGGTGGCGCGCCTGGCTTTCGTTTCCCGCCGCGGTGCACAGGCACACGCCCCTGAGGTTGGAAACACCGCTCAAGTATTCCTCAAACAGCGTAAATCCGTCGTGGCTGCCGAAATTGGTGCCCAACCCGATGCAGATGGAAACGGGCCTGCCAAGCTCGCGCGCCCGTTGGAGGATGTATTCGACACCTGACATTACGGAGGTGGATTCATATGCGTTTTCCTGATCCGGCGGGACAAGGTAGAAATCCCTGTAATACTGCCGTGCTTTGCGCAGTTTGACGACGATCAAATCCGCTTCCGGCGCTGCGCCCACATTCTGGCCGATGCGCCGGCCTGCGGCGACAGAGGCTAAAAATGTGCCGTGCCCGACCGTATCCTGCTGGGGCACAACGCTATAAGGATCATCCGACTGCAGCGCGAGGTTGATCTGCTCCTGCGTGTATTCCGTGCCGATATAATATCCTTCGGGCGGGCTGCCGCGCTGCGTCTGATCGTATAGGTACAGGATTTTGCTCGAGCCGTCCTCATAAATAAACGCGGGCTGCGTATAATCGATCCCCGTATCCACAATGCCGACGAGTACGCCCCTGCCCTGCAGGTCCAGATATGGCTGCTCCTGTACCTGCAGGATGCCGGCGGATTCGAGCGCCGCAGTATCAAGAAGCCCCAATACCAAAGGAACTGCGCTGATAAAGCTGGAGCTGAGCGTCTGCGTGACGACAGAAACCTGATTGCGGTTTGCATACACAATCAAATACCGCCCGGCGATGAGCTGGGTTGGGACAATCTGCGGATTGGCCGTCAGGAAATCCATAAAATATTGCGTGTTGCGCGCAACAAAGTCCACCGTATCCGGATCATCAATAAATTCGGCAAGCGAGGAATCGATCATACGGAGGGGCCTCCTCTTTGCAAATATTCCACAAGCAGGTTCATGGTATTGTTGAGGCAAAGCGTGCCGTATCCCCAGATGGGGTTGGGGTAACTGATGGGCAGATCCCGCCGCGCGCCCTTTTGGAGAAACGCCTTGGCGCGCTGGCCGTATAAAAACGGATCGTTGCCCCGGACAATGCCCCATTCCATCATTAGCGCGGCGGAACCCGTGACAAAGGGCGCGGCCATGCTGGTGCCGGTAAACACGTCGTATCCGCCGCCCGCCCGCGCTGTGGTAATGGCGACCGCGGGGGCGACAAGGTCTGGCTTGACGTACACGTTAAATCGCGTATATCCGCGGCCTGAAAAATCGGCGCTGTTGCCGATGAGCGAATTGTATCCGCCTACGGAAATCACATTTTGCACAGTGGAAGGGATGGTCAGCGTCACGGAAGCATCCGGCTGCAAAAACGAGGTTTCGCTGGAAACCGCGTCGGAGGTCGGCAGCCAGATATCAAACAGGCCGTCCGTCACCTCAAGCCCCCGCACGATCAGCGTCCACACACCCTGGGGAATCGGCCTTCCTCCCTGCCCGCGGAACCGAAAGTAATTTTCCTGCGCCAGCTGGTAGTGGGTGGGCTGGCCAAAATAGATATCCACGCGCACATTATCGAGCACCACGTTGACAGCGCTCTGGATGGGCAGGATTTCGCCCGTCGTACGGCCGCTGGGAGAAATCAGCTCGTAAGAAAACGTATCCACAAAGTTTTTCCACAGCGGCATATAAATGTCGGAGATCTGGCCGGAGGTGGCAAACTCCACCGTCACCTGCGCGCCTTCGAGCACCCTTGCGGAGAAATGGTGCCCCGCGGCGCCCTCGTTGCCTGTCGCCACGCTGATGACGGAACGGCCGCGCTCCGCCATATCGTCGATGTAGGTTTCAAAGAGCGTATTGCCGTCGTGCGCGCCGAAATTGGTGCCATAGCTCAGGTTGATGGAGAGCGGCATATTAAGCTGCGCCGCTTTGTCATAGAGGTATTTGATGCCGCGCATAATCTGCGTGGAACGCGTGGTGGAGGTGTCGTCGATATCTCCGAGCTTTACAATGGCAAGCGTTGCTTCGGGCGCGGCGCCCACCTGCAACCCGTCGCTCGCGCGGCCGTTACCGGCGGCAATGCCCGCAACTGCCGTCCCATGGCCGATATTGTCGCGGCTGGGTACAATGCTGTAGGGGTCGATCGCCTGCAGTGCGTCGTTAATTTGCCCGGAGGTGTATTCCGTACCGTACAGGAACCCTTCCGGCGGGTTGCCGGGAATGGATTGGTCCCATAAAAATGCGATACGCGTTGTCCCGTCCGGGTTGCGGAAATCCGGATGCGTATAATCGATGCCCGAGTCGATGATCCCAATGAGCACGCCTTCCCCGCGAAGCCCAAAGCCCCAGTCGCTCTGCACATAGGTGATGCAGGCATGGCTGAGGCTGCGGCTCAACACGAACGTGAGCGTCGTGGGCAGCTCAATGTACTCTACTTCCGGGTAGGCATACAGCGGCAGGAGGTTTGAGAGCGGCAGCGTAACGATCGCATAGTTATCGGTGAGCAGCTCCGCTGCGCCGCCAAGTTCCGCGGCGACTCGGAGGAGATCGCCGGAATATTTGACGATCACCTCTATCGGCTCGTTCGCCTGCCCTTGCTCGAGGGTGGCAATGACATTGGCAGGGATGCCTGGAAAATTACCTTGCAACATAGCTGCCCCCCTAGTAGATGCTGTCTACAACGGAAAGATTGATCTGCGCAAGCTGCCAGGCGTCATTGTCCCATATATAGGCGATCAGAAGATCATCCCGGATGCCGAGAGGATACGCCCAGAAGGAACTGCCCGATGCCGTCCACAAGTAGATATAATGATGCAGCTGCTGCGGAATATAGGCAACTCCAACGCCGCAAACGGCAGCACAATATTCCGGCGTTTGGCTGGGGGGCGGGGAGGACGGCGGCGTGATTGCCTGCATGATGAGCGGGTGTCGATACATTGCGTTCCCTCTTTCCTCCCTGTAAAATGCGTGCCGGGGTGCGCCATTATGTATATTCTATGACGCTCCCATAAGAAAAGAAGCGCAAAGAATGCGCGGCGCATCCCATGCGCCCGCTCATAGTATCCTATGCGCCTTGGTTTTGCGCGAATACCGCCAAATGCCGTGCGCCGGTAAATTATAGGGTTTTTTGCACATATGTCTGCGCCCTTGCCGCATAGGATAACGGGAGGTGAATATGTATGGAGATGATAAATGAAGCCGTGGAGATTGCGGTGACGACAGGGTTGCTGCAGGTGCAGGTATTTGCTGTGGACGCGGGCGATCCCGTGCCGAACGCGCAGGTGCGCATCACCGAGCGGGGATCGACGGATACGCTCATCGAACTCATGACAGATGACTCCGGGCAAGCGCCCACGGTGGAACTCAACACCCCACCTTTGGCGTATTCCCAGGCGCCTGAAAACCCCCGCCCCTACGGCGAGTATGACATCTACGTCAGTGCGGCGGGCTTCCAGCCGGTGTTTGTGGAAGGGGTGCAGATTCTTCCGGATGCGCTCGCGCTGCAAAGCGTGACGCTGCGCCCGAGCGTTGTCTACCGCCGGCCGATAGAGGACATTTATATCGAGCAGCACACGCTTTACGGCATATTCCCGCCCAAGATTCCGGAGGAAGAGGTGAAGCCGCTTCCGGAAGGACAGGGGCTGGTCGTACTGCCAAACGTCGTTGTTCCGGAATTTATTATCGTGCATCTGGGCGTGCCGTCGGACAACTCCGCGCAGAACGTCTGGATCCCGTTCAAGGATTACATCAAAAATGTTGCAAGCTGCGAAATCTATTCCACCTGGCCGGAGCAGACCATCCGCGCGAATGTGTTGGTCATCCTTTCGTTTACGCTCAACCGCGTTTATACGGAGTGGTACCGGGGGCGCGGCTATGATTTTACCATCACCAACTCGACCGCGTATGATCAGGCGTTTTCCTACGGGCGCAATATTTTTGACAGCATCTCCGTCATCGTTGACGAGCTGTTTACCACCTTCGTCACCCGCCCGGGCATCCGGCAGCCGCTTTTTACCCAGTACTGCGACGGTTCCAGGGTGCAATGCCCGCGTTGGCTGTCCCAATGGGGTTCCAAGACGCTGGGCGATCAGGGGTATGACGCGCTTTCCATCCTCCGGTACTACTACGGTTCCAACGTCTTTTTGATGCAGGCCGAGCGCGTTTCGGGCGTGCCGCAGTCCTACCCCGGCCAGGCGCTCACGCTCGGCTCCACCGGCCCTGCCGTGCGGACCATTCAGGAGCAGCTCAACGAAATTGCGAACAATTATCCCGCCATCCCCAAGATGCGCGTGGACGGCGCGTTTGGAGAGCAGACGAGAAGAGCCGTGGAAACCTTCCAGTCCATATTCAAGCTGCCGGTGACGGGCGTTGTGGACTTTGCGACATGGTATGAGATTTCCAACATCTATGTGGCGGTGGAACGCCTGGCGGAGCTGGTATAAAGAAAGAAGATCAAAAAGATGACCCTTGATCCCCTGAATAAGGAGGGATCAGGGAACACCCGGGCCGAGCAACCAGCGAACGGAATATAAAACGACGGACGGTCGGCAGGAAGCCGACCGTCCGTTGTTTATAACCGAATGCATTAAATATGGCCCTGGAGAACCAGGATCAGCAAAACACAGGTAATGATAATAAAAGAGGATACAAGGATCGTGCCGAGCCTTACTTTTCCCGGGGCTGCCGCAGACTCTTCGGATGCGAGTACCAGGTTTGATTTATACAATGCCTTCTTGATAGGCTTATACAACAGCATGGTGATTGCTGCGTTAAGGCCGCCCTTGAGCAAATTAAACGGCAAAAATGCCGGCATCAAAAGCTTTGTTACCGCCTCGCGGGGGAGCCCCATATAAATCGGGGTGATGAAATAGTTCCACAGAAGCATGACGGCGGTGGTCAGCAGCCAGCCAGCGATAAGACCGATGATTGCTCTTTTGATTGTGCGGTGGCTGTTGTAAATAAATGAGGCGGTACAGGCGAATGAGCAGGTGGAAATCATATTCATGATCAAGCCGATGATGCCGGTATCGCTTACCGTGACCATCTCTGCAAAAGAAACGGTTGCCGACATGATAAATGCGGCAAACGGCCCATACAGAAAGCCGCCGATCGTGATAATGATGTCCGCAGGGTCGTACTTTAGAAACATGACGACGGGTATCCGGCCAATTGCCATCACAATATAAGCGAATGCGCTTAACATGGCGAGTACGGTTAGTCTTTTCGTGCTTGTTTGCATTTAAAAGTCCCTCCTAAAAAAATACAACACCGAAAACGTGCCTTTCAGGTGTTGCCTTAATTAGGTGGGCTATGACGCAGCAATAGACTCGCATTGCGCTGCATATAAACGTCACCATATCTTCTTCCATCCAGACTTTAACTGTCGGTATTGGAGTTGCACCAATTCTGCGTTTTTACACGCTCGCGGACTGTACCGCCGATCGGGAATTTCACCCTGCCCTGAAGACATCCATATTCAAATGTTGACGTTAATTATAACATAAGCGTCCGGCAAAGGCAATATATCGCGGGAAGCCCTTGCGTCGCAAGGCTTTCCCGCGATGCTCCGGAATGGCTCAGGAAAACTCCTTCTTGTTGTAAATATGGATGGACAGCATGGCGGAAAGCACGAGCACGGCGATGGCGGATGCGAGCAGGATGATCGCATAATCCATCAGCGCGCTGCTTCCCGGCAATGCTATGCCCGGCGCATTGAGCGCGAACGAGGCGGCAAATCCCGCGGCCATAACAAGCATTAAAAGAATCCGGGCCTTTTCCGCGCCAAAGCGGAACATCAGCGGCAGCATGATGCAAAGCATCAGCGTGCCGGAAATCCCCAGCAAAAACAGCTGCGGCAATAAAACGGCAAGCGTCTGCCTTGCAAGCAGGCCTAGGAGAAGTCCCGCGCACAGCGCGACAAAAAGCAGGCCAAGCCCCAGGACGTATTTTGCAAGCACCAACGTGCTGCGCCTCACGGGGGACGCAAGCGCCGTGCGGTCCCATTTGGCGCGCTCGTCAAGGGCAACGGTGGTAAACGGCAGCATAGCGGACAGCACCACGATGCTCAACGTATAGCTGCTGAAATCGCCCGTAGAGAGAATGAGCACCACAAACAGAACCAGGAACGCAAGGAACAGGCGCGCCGTGCTTTTTAAATTAATCAGGTCCTTTAGCAATAATCCTTTCATTGCTTTCCCCCCCTGGATAAAAATAGCATGATGTCCTCTATGCCCGCTGGATTCGTCAGCGCGCCGCGCGGGGCCGCCTTACGCTCTATGAGCGCTTCCGCGCCGAATTTGTTGCGCCGTACGCCATGTACGCGTGCGGGATCAATCCCCTTCAGCTCCGTTTCGGAGCATTTCAATACGCAGTAGCGCTCCAGCAGAAGGTCCTTCTGCTCACAGAACAGCAGACGCCCCTTGTGCAGGAAGGCGATATAGTCGCTCGTCCTTTCAAGATCGCTCAGGATATGGGAGGAAAGCAGGATGGAATGCCCTTCATCCTGAATGAATTCCAGGAACACGTCGAGAAGCTCGTCGCGCACGATGGGGTCAAGCCCGCTTGTCGCTTCATCCAGCAGCAGCAGGCGGCTGTCGTGCGAAAGCGCCGCCGCGATGGAAAGCTTGCGCTTCATGCCGCTGGAAAAGGCTTTGAGCTGCTTCTTTTCCGGCAGGGAAAAGCGCGCGCAATAGTCGCGGAACACGCGCGGCTTCCAAGTGCGGTACATGCTGGAAAAGATGGCGTTGCAATCCTTGGGCGTGAGCGTCTCATGCAATCCCGTTTCATCCAGCACAACGCCGATGTGCTCAAACATATCCTTGTTCTCTAGGTAGTTTTCCTGCCCGAACAGGCGGATGTTCCCCGCGTCCTTCTGGATCAGACCCAGGACCAGCTTGATGGTGGTGGACTTTCCCGCCCCGTTCTCGCCGATAAACCCCATGATGCAGCCGGCAGGCAGGGAAAGCGAGACATCCTCCAGCGCAAAATCGTGATAGCGCTTTGTTAATCCTTCAATCTCCAGTATCGTTTGCATATCGTTCCTCCTGACAATTACTCCGGCAGCGATTGTTCCGACGATTCACCCTCGGAGCAATATAACAGCGCAAGCATTTCCTGCAATTCCGCAAGGGAGAGCGAGCATTGCCTTGCAAGCGGCAGCAGCGCGGAAAAACCCTGTTCCAGCCGCCGCAGGAGCTCCTCACGCATCAATTGCGCGTTGCTTTCTGCAACAAAGCTGCCCTTCCCCGTCATGGATACCAAAAAGCCTTCCCGTTCCAGCTCCTCATACGCACGCTTGGTGGTAATCACGCTGATGCGCAGCTCTTTTGCAAGCAGGCGCATGGAAGGGAGCATATCTCCCGGCAGCAGCTCGCCGGAGAGGATCGCCGCCTTGATTTGGGAGACAATCTGCTCATAAATGGGCGTATCGCCCGTGTTGCTGATCAGAATGTGCATATAAGCCCTCTCAATATTGTATATGTACATTATATACAATATGACCGCTATGTCAATCAAATTTGGAAAGAAAAGATTGGATATGGATGGGCAACTTATATATTCGTTTGCGTCAGCTGCAGGAAGTGAGGCCTCGCCCTTGCACGCATACCTTTTCGCGCGGTATGATACGGGTATGAAATCTTTTGAATCGGAGGGCATGCTATGTCCATCACGCTCGATGATGTGCGGTTGGCAAAAGAGCGCATCACACCCTATATCCGGAGGACGGACATCGCCCAGGTGGCGCTGCCGCTGGGCGGCGAGCTTCAGATCAAGCTGGAAAACCTGCAATATACCGGCGCTTTCAAAGTGCGCGGGGCATTCAACTGCATGTTGCAGCTCACGGAGGAACAACGGCGCGCGGGCGTGCTTGCGGCTTCTGCGGGCAACCACGCGCAGGGCGTTGCCCGTGCGGCAAATGCGCTGGGGCTCAATTGCACCATCGTGATGCCCACCGGCGCACCCCTTTCCAAAATCACCGCGACGGAGCAGTACGGCGCAAAAGTGGTGCTCTACGGCAACACGTATGACGACGCCTGCTGCCATGCGCTGGAGCTGGTTGAAAAAACCGGCGCGACGTTTGTGCACCCCTTCAACGATGAACGCGTGATCGCGGGTCAGGGGACGCTGGGCCTTGAAATTTTGGAGGATGTCCCAAACGTGGGGCAGATACTCGTCCCTTTGGGCGGCGGGGGCTTGGCGGCAGGTGTTGCCATTGCGGCAAAGGCGGTTGACCCTACCGTGCGCGTCATCGGCGTGGAGCCGAAGAACGCCGCCTCCATGCGCGCTTCCGTGGACGCGGGGCGCGTCGTTACCCTCGCCTCCTCCAGCACGATTGCGGACGGCATCGCGGTAAAAACCCCGGGCGATATCACTTACCCGTTCTGCCGGGACTATCTTGACGATATCGTCACCGTGGACGAGGATGATATCGCGCGCGCCATCCTCTATCTCCTGGAAAAATGCAAGATCGTCAGCGAGGGCGCGGGCGCGGCCGGCGTTGCCGCCATGCTTGCGGGCAAGGTGCAGCTTTTGTGCGATCGCCCGACCGTGGCGCTGCTTTCCGGCGGGAACATTGACGTGACAATGGTTGCCCGCATTATTGATAAGGGACTCATCCGCACGGGCCGCAAGACGCTCATCCGCACCACGCTTTCGGATAAGCCGGGGCAGCTGGTGAAGCTTTTGTCCATCATCGCGTCCACGGGCGCGAACATCGTCGCCATCCAGCATGACCGCATGGCGGCGGAGATGAACGTGACGGAAAGCGCGGTAGAAATTGAGCTCGAAACCCGCGACCGACGGCATGTGTTTGAAATTCTGAGCACACTCGAGGATGCGGGCTATAAATTAACGTAAGAGCAGTTTAGGGGAAATAGCATAAAGGACAGCCTATGGCTGTCCTTTTAGGTTGGGGACGAGACTGTTTGGGGGCAAGGTATCGGTGGTCTCTCATCTCCGTATTCAGGGGGCGTGGGGGGCGAAACCCGCCCACTATTAAATAAATAAATTTCCGTCGCCGCCACAGGCGGCGATACCTTGAGAAATACAAGCATATGGGGCTACTGCTTTTTGTATCAGCCCTGTCCTTACCCGTGATATCCCATCTCCCCGAGTATCCGCGCAAGCGTCTGGAAGCGTTCACCCAAAAGCTCACCGTCCTTGGCGAGGGCGGCGTAAAGCAGTTCGATGTCCTCATCGATATGCTCGTTGTCCGTGCAGACGGAGACCGTCATGGCGTCGCCCTGCAGGCCGATGCGGTCGATCTGCGGCTGTTCCGGATCATACAGCTTTTTGTGGTGGTAGCTTTCCTCCCGAAAGTACTGTGCACCGCGGGCGACCAATATGGCAAGGTCCAGCACGCGGTGCAGGGGCAGTTCCTCGCTCTGGCGGGACCATTTTTCACCGGTATAGCGCCACACTTTCGCGGAGGCGTCCACGCGCCCGCGCTCGTTCCACTGCGCAAGGCCAAGGGACAGCCCTTTCGCCTCGGAGGCGTAGGCGGCGCGGCCGTCCACATTTTCATAGTTTTCGCTCACGATCACCGGCTTGTGCTTGAGCTGGGTGGGTATTTTCATAAGGAGATCCTTTCTTATTCAGTAAATTACTGATCTACTAATATTATATTTGCAGAACCCTTTGCTGTCAACAAATACAAAAAGCGCGGAGCATCCGCGCTTTTGCCATCTTTTCATGATCACATTGCATCCTGCAATACGGTCTCGATCCGAAGGAGCTCTTCTTCCGCAAACGCCAGATTCTTGAGCGCCCCAAGGTTCTCGATCAGCTGCGAAAGCCTGCTTGCGCCAATACACACAGAGGTGATGGCGGGGTTATGGAGCACCCACGCAAGCGCCATCTGCGCCAGCGTTTGCCCGCGTTCACACGCGATAACGTCAAGCCGCTTTGCAAGGGAAGACTGCGCCGTTGCGGCTTCCGGCGTTAAGAACACGCTCGATCCGCCCGCGCGGGAGTCTGCGGGGACGCCTTCAAAATAGCGGGAGGTCAGTACGCCCTTTGCAAGCGGGCTGAAGGCGATCGCGCCCATTCCCTTTTCCAGCACCGCCTGCTGCGGGCCGTGCTCAAACTCGCGCGCAAGCATGGAGTATCGCGGCTGGCTGATCAAAAGCCGCACGCCCATGCCACGCAGCATATCATACGCCTTCCTGGTATCCTCGGCGGAGTAATTGGAGATGCCCACATAAAGCGCCTTGCCGGAACGCACGGCATGGCTTAAAGCGTCCATGCTTTCCTCCAGCGGGGTTTGCGGGTCGGGCCGATGGTGGTAGAAGATATCCACATAATCAAGCTGCAGCCGTCTGAGGCTTTGATCGAGGCTGGAAAGCAGGTATTTTTTAGAGCCCCAGTCCCCGTACGGCCCGGGCCACATGGTGTAGCCCGCCTTGGTGGAAATCACAAGCTCGTCCCGGTGAGAACGAAGCTCACTCTTCAGCACGCGGCCCAGCGTTTCCTCCGCGGAGCCCGGCGGCGGGCCGTAATTGTTGGCGGCGTCGATATGCGTGACGCCGTGGTCAAACGCGCCGCACAGGAGATCCCTGCAGGCTGCATCGCTTTGCGCAGCGCCAAAGTTGTGCCAGATGCCAAGGGAAATTGCGGGCAGCTTCAGCCCGCTGTTGCCTGTCCGGCGGTATAGCATGGTATCGTACCGGTGTTCGTTTGCGTGGTAATCCATAGGCGGCCTCCTTGTGTTGCTGGTATAGCGGTGTGATTACGCCTTGTTGCGCGTACCTAAGAGTTCTTTGAGCTGCCCCAGCAGGTCTCCGCCGGAGACGGAGATACTGCCCACCTTGTCACAGATGCGCTCAAGATATTCCAGTTCCTTGAGCTTGTAGAGGGTCTCGTTCTCTTCCATCAGCCGAGCGGTGTTCAAAAGGCTGCGCGTGGAAGCCACTTCCTCCCTCCGGGCAATGACGTTTGCCTGCGCCGCCTTTTCCGCGATCAAGACACGATTTATGATTTCCCGGATGTCTCCGGGGAGTATGATATCCTTGATGCCCGCAGAAAGGAACGTTACCCCAAGCGCCGTGGCCTGCTGGCTTAAAGCCTCGCACAGGGCGTTTGCAATTGTCTCGCGCTCGTTAAGCAGTGCATCGAGCGTGCTGCCCGCAACCTGCTTGCGCACCGCAAGCTGAACCAGCGTATAAATCTGCCCTTGATGGTTTTCAAACCGCTCCGCCACAAAGTCGGGGTCGGTGATTTCATATTGTACCGCCAGGTTTAGCCGCACTGGCACACGGTCCTCGGTCAAAATCTCCTGCCCATTGATCTCCAATAATTGTTGTCGGAGGCTTACGCTGCGCACTTCCACCTGTACGGGGCCGTTCCAGAAATGATATGCGCCGGGCGCGAGCCTGCGCTGAAACTTGCCGTCATAATAAAGATACCCCGCTTCGCCTTCATGTACGGTGAAGCGCTTCCATTGCAAAACGCTGTGGTAGAGCCGTACAACTTCTGCAGGAACCTCAGGCTCGGCGCAGGGAAGGTATGAAAGGGAAAGGCTACCATCCACATTCCACCAAGCGCCGTTGCTGATGTCCGGTGCATAGAGCGGTACGCCGTGCCTGCACATGACCATCACATGCTCCGGCCTCTTTTTCAAATACAGTACGGAGCGCGAAAATTCCGCATCCTGCAGCAGCACATGCACCGGTACGGAAGATTTTACAGCGCCCTCCGCTTCCACCACTTCAACGCGGTACCCCAACAGCACTGCGACAGAGCGCCTGCCCGGCAGCAAAAGGGAGACAAAGCGGCCATGCCGCGTCAGGATGCCACGTTGCTTGTCGCTGATTGTAACACTCATATGCTGATCCTCTTTCGGTTGATTTGGCACAGGGAGCCCGCCGTCTGACTACGGGGCAGGGCTTGAGCTAGGTTGCGCACAGACGGTACAGATGTATGGCCCATGCGCGCGCTTTGCGGTATCCGACCCGCCGCAGGGCGGCAGGCGGCTTTGCATGCTTCCCGTACGCAGGGCGCACAGGAAAACTGGGGATCCATGTGGTACAAATAGGGCTGTACGGCCCGCCGCTTTTCTGCAGGCCCGGCAGGCCTCTTTGCGTGAACATCCAGGTACCGGCTGGTGCCGGTGGGGGAGTCGAACCCCCTTGCAATTTGAGTAGGCGATACCGGCCTACGCGGTTGCCCAAAAACGCCGGCATACAGTAACCCAGCGGGCCTGCACCGCGCAGCCTAAGTGAAAGCTGCCGCCCCGGGGCGTGTGATGGACATATTTAGTATAACATTTGGAAGTGCAGGCGGCCACGAGAAAATGGGAGGAATATGGAATTCTGGTATGGAGATTGCAGGGCATAAAAAGGCGTCCGTTTACGGACGCTTTGCACGCTATGAAAGTTAAAGAGAATACAGCAGCGCCACGGCGTTGGCGCGGATGCACTCGCCGCGCCCCTCCGGGCCCGCGCCCTCGGTGGTCGTGGCCTTGAGGCCGATACGGTCGGGAGGAAGCTTTAATGCCGCTGCCAAAAGCTCGCGCATTTCTGGGAAATGCGGGGCCAGCTTCGGGCGTTCCGCAACAACCGTCACATCCACATTCCGTACGCCGTACCCTGCGGCGCGCAGGCGGTCTGCCACGCGCATCAGCAGTGTCACGCTCGAAATGCCCTTGTACTTGGGATCGCTGTCCGGGAACTGCACGCCGATGTCGCCCATACCGGCAGCGCCAAGCAATGCGTCCATCAGCGCGTGGGTCAGCACATCCGCGTCCGAATGGCCAAGCAGGCCCTTTTCAAACGGGATGTCGACGCCGCCCAGGATCAGCGGGCGGTTTTCCGAGAGCAGGTGTACATCCTCCCCGCAGCCAACCCGCAGCCCCGCATGCGCGCCAAGGCCCGCGGCGGCGGCACACAGATGCTCCTCCAGCCAGACAAGGTCTTCGGGCGTGGTCAGCTTGCGGTTGTCGATGGAGCCGCTCACAAAGTGCACGGCATGTCCTGCGTGCGCATATAGGGTGCTGTCGTCCGTTGCAAGGAATCCCTCCTGCTGCGCTTTTTCGTAGGCTGCGAGGATGGAGGCGCAGTCAAACGCCTGAGGCGTCTGCGTATGCAGCAGCTCCTCGCGGGGCAGGGCGTCAATTTTTCCGGATTCGCCCGGCTGCACGTGCAGCACCGTATCCCGCACCGGAATGGCGGCAACGCCGCTGCCGTAGAGGCGCACGCTGTCAATACATGCATGGATGAGGCCGGGCGTTGCAAGGCAGCGCGCCGCGTCATGGATGACGGCGATGCCCGGCGGTGTGGAGAGCAAGCCCTGATAGACGGAGTCCTGCCTTGTCGCACCCCCGTCGCAGACGGTGACAGGCACGCCCGCGCGCTGCGCGAGTGACTCCGCATAAGGCTTTGTGGCTTCATTGACCACGATGACAATGCGGTTTACGCCGCCTTTGACAAGGGTCTCCAGGCTCATGTGCATGGGCGTCTTGCCGTTTGGCAGGCGGTATAATAGCTTATGGAAGCCCATGCGCTGGGAATCCCCCGCGCACAGGAGAATGCCGGTGATGCTCCTACCCCTCATTGCGCATCCTCCAGCACCGTATACATATCGGAAGCATCCGCTTTTAGCGCATGCTCCTGGATGGAGTTGACGCGCACGCGAAGCGTCTTGCCGCCAAGACGCAGGGATAATACATCCCCCACCTTGACTTCCGCGGAGGGCTTTGCTTCCTTGCCGTTGATCTGCACACGGCCCAAAGAAGCGGCTTCGTTGGCGACCGTCCGCCGTTTAATGAGCCGCGAAACCTTCAGGTATTTATCCAATCTCATGTAAGACCTCTTTTCATTCCTGATGAAAATTGAGCCGCCGTATCGCGGCGTTTATGCCTTTGGCGCGGCAAGCTGCGTATCAAACCAGTCTGCAAGCGGCATGCCGCTTGCTTCCTCAAATGCCCGCACCACATCGGCTTTTGTGGCGATGCCGTAGGAATTGTCTTTTATATAAGCGCGCAGGCCGTTGAAAAACGCCTCGTCGCCGATTTTTTCGCGCAGCGCCGCGTACATGGCGGCCCCCCGCCAATATGCGGCGTTGACATAAGCGTCCTCCGCCGCATAGGAGGAAAGCGCCCCGTCAATCTGCCCGCCAAGCTTGGCGCGCTCCACAAGATAGCGGGTTTTCAGCGCCTCATAGGCCGCCGCATTCTCCGCCTGCTCAAAGTAAACAAGGCTTATATATCCCGTGAGCGCTTCATCCAGCCACGGCGCGTTGTACTGGTCCGAACCGATCAAGCCGTAGAACCACTGGTGGATGATTTCATGCGCGATGGTCAGTTCCAACTCCAGCTCCCGCCCGGGCAGGTACAGCTCCCGCTGCACCATCAAGAGGTTCGGGTATTCCATGCCCGCATAGGCCATATCCGCCTGCGCCACCGTGAGGGTGGAATACGGATAATTCCCTAAAATGGGCGAAAGGGTATTGAGCACGTTCTTTGCAATCGCAGCCCCGCGCACAGCACTTCCTTCGCTCAGCGCATAGGAGTGAATTTCCACATTCCCTGCCGCTTCTGTTGCGTGCTGCATGGAAAGCCCAAGCATGCAGGCGAATTCGCGCACCTGTGTGGCGGCGATGTAGCTTATCTTGTTTGCGCCGTTCGTTTCCGTCTTGGTGACGGCCCCGGTGGTGGCAAGGGAATAGCCCGCAGGATAGGTGAACGCCACGCGGTAGTCCGCCACCTCGCTGTAATAAGGGTCGCCGATAGGCGCGTAGCCGTCCTTCATCCAGCTGCCGTCCTGATATACGGCGAGTATGGGCAGGAAATTGCCCAGCTGGTAGCCAAGCTCCGTCTTTCCGAAGCGTCCGTCGCGCTCGGGCACATCCACCACAAATTCAATATTGAGCTCCGTTTGCTCCCCGGGCAGCAGTTCCTTGACAAACGGCACCGTTAACAAAAGCCCGTCGTCGGAAAGCGTAAAGTACGCAAGGCTGCCGTTGACGCTCACGGAAGAAACGATGATGTCGCCCTTGCTAAATCCGTTTTTGTAGCTGTCGGAAGATTCCCCGGCCCCGGGGGCCGATGCGCTCTGATAGGCGTTGGGGGGCAGGTGGAACAGCAGTTCATACAGGGTATCCCCTGTGACGTTTTCGTAATTGACGCGCAGCATGGAATACAGCCTGTCATGCGAGGGCTTTAGCTCCATGGCAAGCGCATAGCTTGTTTTGGGCGCGTTGGCAGGCTTGCCGAGGCCTGCCGTTATCGTCCCCTGCGCGGGCGTCGTTTCCGGCTGCGCAGAGGGTGCGGCAGAAGCGGAGGCTTCCGGCGATGCTGCGGCTGCAGGCGTCGGGGAGGCCGTCCCGCTCGGGGTGAAAGAAGGCGAAGGCGCCGGACTGCCGCCTGTCGGGAAGTCAAGCATGCCCGTAAAGAATAAAATCAGCAGTACTGTAACCAGGCCAAGCAGTGCAAACAGCCATACGGGGTTGCCGCGCCCTCCTTTGTATCTGCCGCCGTATTTGGGCAAACAAACCCCTCCTTACTTCGTTGACGCCGCCTGATAGGCGGTGAGCCCATACTGCGCGATCAGCGCATCGAGTGTGCCGTCCCGCTTCATATCATCTATGACCGTGTCCGCAAGCATTGCAAACGCGGAATTTTCCTGGCTGCAGGCCGCGACATACGAGGCCGCGCCAATCACCGTTTCGTTTAAGGAAAGCCCCTGCTTGAGAAGCTCCGGCAGCTGCGCGCCGCAGGCCGCGATATAGGAGAGCTTCCCGGACTTGAGCGCCGTGACAAGGTCCGGATACGAGGCATAGTATTGGAAGCTGACCGGCGCCGCGAAGGTCTGCTTCTGCGCGTACGCTTTCCATGCGGAATCTGCGGCGCTGCCTTCGATCATGCCGATCCTGCCGCCCGCAAGCCCCGCCCGCTCATCGCCCTTGCGGCAGACAAGGCGCACGCTGTCCCTGTAGTAAGGGGCGCTGTACGCATAGGAAGAGGAAGCGGTGCTGAAAATCTGCGCAAACGCAAAATCAATATCCCCGCTCGTCAGCTTGGGAAGCGCCGTGTAGGCCGTCACCGGCACAAGCTCCAAAGAGACATCCGGTTCCGCCTCAGGAAAGATCCGCTGCGCGATTTCGCGGGCGATGGCAATTTCAAGCCCCTCCCCGTCCTGCGCAAAGCCGGGTACATCCGTGCGCACGCCTACGCGCAGCACGCCTACATGCTGGACGCTTAAGAGCTCCGGCGTATTCAACAGCTGATCCTGGGGGCGCAGCACGAGGATGAGCAGCACCACGGCAAGCACCGCCCCTACAATCAGGAAAAGGCGCAACCGCTTCTGGAGCAGGTTCGCCATCGTGTGGTGGACGCGCCGCCTGTTACGCCGCTTTTGCATTGTACTCTCCCGCCATCTGAATCATGCGCTTCATACCAATTCCAAAGTGGTATCAACGCGCCATAAGGCCCGGTTTCAGGCCCAAAACCGCGTCAGGAGTATTGTATCCCATTTGCTTCTGTCTGGCAAATGGAGAACGCGCAATATTCATGGTACGTTCACAGTTGCGCGCTGCCCGGCGCTGTTGCAATGATACGTCAAACGTTGTAGAATAAAGTAGTTATACGATATAATAGCGAAGCGTGTGCCGGTCATACCATATTACAACGCACGCCGGGAGGTTAAGTCGTGGCTCTGGCCTTGCAAATGAAGAAGTTCATCAATTCTGAACATACGGGAGATTATGTATCCATCCTCCTGCCGGGGTTCCCGGATAAGAGCGGCGTATCGACGCCTGAGGAAACCAAGGTGCATTATCTTGAAGCAGGCGTTGGTGAGCCGCTGCTGCTGCTGCATACCGTCGGGCAAAGCCTGTATACCTGGCGCAATGTATTTAACGCCCTTTCCGAACATTACCGTGTGATCGCCATCGACCTCCTGGGCCACGGGTATTCCGGAAGACCCGAGCAGTTTGACTACACCATTGCCGAGCAGACCGAGGCGCTCCGCATGTTTATGGACGCAAAGGGCATTGAAAGCGCGCACATCGCAGGCTTTTCCATGGGCGCGATCTATGCGCTGGATTTTGTCATCAAGTATCCGGACCGCGTCGGCAAGGCCGTGCTCGTTTCCCCCGGCGGTATCACGCAAGAAATGCCGCTTGCCGTTCGTATGCTCCAAAGCCCCCTGTTCGGCGGGCTTGCGTGCAGGCTGTACAATAGAAGGACTGTCGAGCGCCTGCTTTCGGAATGCTTCTTCGATTTGACCAATATCAATGAAGAAATGCTCGATTCGTACTACTCCACCGTTGCCGATCCCTATTCCAGAAAGGCCATCCAGCTTTCTGTAACCAACTTTGACGAACAGGAAGTGGAAAAAGCGCTCAGGAGTGTCGAGGCTTCGGTGCTCATTCTCTGGGGCGGCGAGGACAAATGGCACAATCCGGACAGCAGCGAGCTGTACCACGCCATTATGCCCAACGCGCAGTTTGCGGTGGTACGCAACGCAGGGCACCTGCTGCATGAAGAAAAGGCGCAGCGTTTTGTGGACGCGATTTTAGAGTACATTCCCGCTCCGGTGGATTTATAACGTTACCCGCAGGGCATACTCCTTCCTAGGCGCGGGGGTGCCCCTGCGCAAAAGGTGAGGAGGCTTATATTCGGTGCAGAAGCTCCTTGAAAAACTGCAGGAGAACTGGGTCGCATACGCGTGGGATCTGTTCGGTGTGCTGCTCATCTGGATCGTTGCGCAAATGCTCACGCGCGCTGCGGCAAAGGTGATCACCGCGTCGCACAGCAGGCGTATGCACAAGCTTGCGCCGGACCGGCAGCGCCGCGCGGAAACCGCTGCGACGCTAAGCAAGAGCCTTAGTAAGTACATCATCTTCTTTCTGGCCATCGCGGCGACGATCGGCCAGCTTGGGCTGACCTCCGCCATGAGTTCACTGCTTGCGGCGGCGGGCGTGGGCGGCATCGCACTCGGCATCGGCGCGCAGAGCTTCATCAAGGATGTTGTGGCGGGCCTTTTTTTGATTTTTGAGGATCAGATGGCCGTGGGGGATTATATTACCGCCGCGGATGTCACGGGAACCGTGGAGGAAATTACGCTGCGCGCCACCGTAGTGCGCGGGTTCCGCGGGGAAACGAACGTCATTCCAAACGGCAGCATCGGCGTTTTGACCAACTATTCCCGCACGGATTATCTCGCCATGGTGGATGTGGAGATTGACCGGGAGGCCGATCTTTCGCTTGCGGAGCGCTGCATGCGAGAGGAGGCGGAGCGCTACGCAAGGACGAGCGAGAACGCGCTTGAAGCGCCGCAGGTGCTTGGCGTTACCGCAATGGGCGGCGAAGGTGTGACATTGCGCATGATCCTTCGCGTCAAGTCCATGACACAGTGGGCGACCGAGCGCGCCCTCAACCGCATGATCCGGGAGCGGTTCCTAGAGGAAGGCGTGGCGCTTGCCTATCCCCGTATGGTCGTGAAGTCCGCGCAGGAGATAGAGACGCCCCTGCGGCACACCGGAGGCAGACATGATTGAAACGTTTGAACTCTTAGACCGCGTGCAGATGAAAAAGCCCCATGCCTGCGGCGGAAACGACTGGACGATTATACGCGTGGGTGCGGATGTGAAGATCAAATGCAATGTGTGCGGCCGCATCGTGATGATGGACCGCGCTGATTTTATCAAGCGGGGCAAGAAACTGCTCCCGCCGAAAGGACAACAAGCATGAAGGCTGCGGCTATGAGCCGCCGGGATTACCGGGCGCTGCAGGCGGCTTCGGAAGAGCTGCACAGTGCGGACCGTGATTACAGGCGGGCCGTCAATCTGGATTTTTTGGTATATGTACTCACGGTGATACTCATTGCGCTCTCTATCCGCGCATTTATTGCGGAACCCGTGCGGGTGGACGGCCCTTCCATGCTGCCAAACCTGCAGGATCATGAATATATGCTCGCGGAAAAGCTGTCCTATTACGTCACGCCGCCTGAACGCGGGGATATCGTGATCGTGTTCTATCCCGGCTTTACGGTAAGCTGTGTCAAGCGCGTCATTGGCCTCCCGGGAGAGCGCATCCGCGTGTTCGACGGCAAGGTGTACATCAACGGCGAGCTTTTGAATGAGAGCGAATATTGGAACGATTATATCGAGGGCAACATGGCGGAGCAGACCGTTCCTGAAAAATCCATATTCGTCATGGGAGACAACCGCAACATCAGCGGGGACAGCCGCATGCGCGAGGTCGGCCCCATTCCCTATGAAAAGATATTGGGCAAGGTCATGCTTGTGATGTGGCCGTTTGACAGCGCGCGCGTCATCACGCACAGCGCGTATTGACCGGAGAGAACGTATGGATGCAAGCAGGCGTATAGATACAAGCCCGCAGCGTGTAAGCGCAAGTGTGCATAAAGACCTGCGCCGGGCAGCGGAAGAGCTGCACGCAAGCGATGCGCACTACCGCCGCGCCATGAATGCGGACTTTATCATTTACCTGCTCATTGTGGTACTCGTCGCACTTTCGCTGCGGATGTTTGTCGGGGAGCCGGTGCTCGTGCAGGGAGATTCCATGTACCCTACCTTGCACGACGGGGAGCGCCTGGTTGTGGAAAAGCTGACGTATTATGTGCAAAAGCCCGCGCGCGGGGACATCATCGTCTGTTTTTATCCGGGGCATGCCATCAGCCGTGTCAAGCGCATCATTGCGCTGCCGGGCGAGCGGGTTTCCATCAGCCGCGGCAAGGTGTTCGTCAACGGCGCGGCGCTTGATGAGCGCGCGTATTGGGATGACAGGATCGCAGGGGATATGGCGGAACGGCTCGTGCCGGAAGGCTCCGTATTTGTTCTGGGAGATAACCGCAACCACAGTACGGACAGCAGGGAAGAAAGCGTCGGATGTATTCCGTATGAGAAAATATTGGGCCGCGCGGCGCTCGTGTTCTGGCCGCCGGACGTTGCCCGCGGCGTTCGGCATATTGCGTATTGATCGCCGTTGATTCGGCATGGTAAATCCATTTACGGTAAAACGCCTGACGGCATACATTCAGGAAAAACAGGGAGAAAACGGGGAGTACGCCATGCAGTTAAGCCGCGCCGCGCACAAGAAAGCGGAATATGCCCGCCACAGCTTCTTCGCGTGGCTGTTTGTGCTGGTGGAGGTTGCGGCGGTGCTTGCGCTGATCTTCCTTGTCATCCTCTTTCCGGTGCGGGTGAGCGGGGCGTCCATGTCCCCCACGCTGATGCAGGGGGAAATCCTGCTCATTGACCGGCTGACGCTGTTTTTACGCTCCCCCAGACGCGGGGATCTTGTGATATTTGAAAATCCGGTAACCGGGGAAGAGCTTATCAAGCGCGTTGTCGCCCTGCCGGGGGAAACGGTGGATATCGTAAACGGCACCGTCTACATCGATGGCCGTAGGCTTGACGAAAGCGCCTACGCGCCCACCGCCGGTGCGGACTATATGCCTGCCGTGGTGCCGGAGAACAGCGTGTTTGTCCTGGGGGACGACCGTGCGGGCAGCCTGGACAGCCGTGATCCGGACCTTGGGTGCATTCCGTTTTCGCGCCTTGACGGCAAGGTGCGCATCCGCGTATCCCCGCTGACGCGCGCCGCACTGTTTACGTAGGCAGAAAAGGAAGGCAAACACTTCATTTTCTGAGAATGGATTCCCAAGGGGCGTGTCCCTTGGGCGGGTGTTTGAGGGCAGAGCCCTCAACGTACCCCCCTTATCGATACCTTCAATGAAACAGCACTGGAACGCGTGAAAACGTGGTATACTAAACAAAGCTTATTTTCAGCAGGAATTTCATGCCATCCTACGCATGGCTTACCAACAGGAGGAACGTATGCACAAGTCCACATTCTATATTACGACCCCCATTTATTATCCAAGCGATAAACTGCACATCGGGCACGCATATTCGACGGTGGCGGCGGACGCCATCGCGCGCTATAAGCGGCAGACCGGGTATGACGTTTACTTTTTGACGGGCTCGGACGAGCACGGCCAGAAGATCGAGCGCAAGGCCGCGCAGAACGGCGTGACGCCCAAGGAATATGTGGACAAGATCGTGGCAAGCTTCCAGGCGCTGTGGAAGTTGCTTGATATTTCAAACGACGGCTTTGTCCGCACAACCGATGAATACCACGAAAAAAGCGTGCAGAAGATCTTCAAAAAGCTTTATGACCAGGGCGATATCTATAAATCCGCCTATATGGGCCATTACTGCACCCCGTGCGAAAGCTTCTGGCTGGAGCGGCAATTGAAGGAAGGCCGCTGCCCGGATTGCGGCGGCCCTGTGGAACTGGTGGAAGAGGAAAGCTACTTCTTCCGCATGAGTAAGTATGCGGACCGGCTCATCGAGCACATCAAGGCCCATCCGGAATTCATACAGCCCCCCTCCCGCACAAATGAGATGCTGCAGAACTTCCTGCTGCCCGGGCTGGAGGACCTGTGCGTATCCCGCACAAGCTTCAAATGGGGCATCCCCGTGGAATTTGATCCCAAGCATGTGGTGTATGTGTGGCTGGACGCGCTTTCTAACTACATCACAAAGCTCGGCTTCTATTCGGAAGACGACAGCCTCTATCAAAAGTATTGGCCCGCGGATGTGCACCTTGTCGGCAAGGAGATCGTGCGCTTCCATACCATCATCTGGCCCATCATGCTCATGGCGCTTGGTGAACCGCTGCCCAAGCAGGTGTTCGGCCACGGCTGGCTGGTGCTCGACGGCGGCAAGATGAGTAAGTCTAAGGGTAACGTTGTCGATCCCGTCAAGCTGTGCGACAGGTACGGCGTTGATGCGCTCAGGTACTTCCTGCTGCGCGAGGTACCGTTCGGTTCGGACGGCGTGTTCTCTAACGAGGCGCTCATCACCCGTATCAACAGCGATCTTGCAAACGATCTTGGCAACCTCCTTTCCCGCACGGTCGCCATGATCGGCAAGTATTTTGACGAGGTTGTGCCCGCGCCCACAGCGCCCGTTGCGGAGCAGGATGATGCGCTCATCGCCTTGGCGAAGGCGCTGCCCGATGCGGTCGCCGCGCAGATGAAGGAATTAAAGCTGCCTGAAGCGTTGGCGGAAATCTGGAAGCTTGTTTCCGCCAGCAACAAATATATCGACGTCACCGCTCCCTGGGTGCTCGCCAAGGAGGAAGCGAACAAGGCGCGCCTTGGTACGGTGCTCTACAACCTTGCGGAGAGCCTGCGCTTTGTCGCCGTGCTCATCCAGCCGTTCCTGACCGCAACGCCCAAGGAGATGTTCAAACAGCTGGGTATCACGGAAGAGACGCTGACCGCAATGGACAGCCTTGCAACCTTCGGCCTGCTCAAGCCCGGCACGCGCGTGCAGAAGGGCGAGGCGCTCTTCCCCCGCATCGATGTGAAGAAGGAGCTTGCGGAGCTGGAAGCGGAAACGCTCGCGGCGCAGGCCGCGGCAGCGGCGAAGAACACGCCCGCCGCACAAGCGCCAAAGGCGGAAGCAGCGCCCGCTGTGGAGCCGGAAGCGGAGGAACAGCTGCCTGAAATCGAGTATGACGATTTCGCGAAGATCGACCTGCGCCTTGCAAAGGTGCTTGCCTGCGAGGAAATCAAGCGCAGCAAGAAGCTCTTGAAGCTCACCCTCAAGGTGGGCGAGGAAGAACGCACGGTGGTTTCCGGCATCAAGACATGGTATCAGCCCGACGACCTTGTGGGCAAGACCGTGGTGCTGGTCGCAAACCTCAAGCCCATTACGCTGGCGGGCGTTGAGAGCCGTGGCATGATCCTGTGCGCTTCCGATAAGGAAGACGTCAACCTGTCCGCACTCACCACCATGGCGGAGATGGCGGACGGGCTGAAAGTACGATAATCTTCTCTTCTTTCCACGAAAGAAGAGAAGCAGAAGAAAGCGCAGCTTGTCCAAGCGGCATTCGCCGCTTGGACAAAACTATATAAGGCATCGGTTTTTCTTTTACAGCTTTTCTTTTTGCAAAAAGAAAAGTGCGTACTCTTATCCACAGAAAGAGGCATTACCATGCGTTTGTTTGACACCCACGCGCATCTAATGGATGCGCGGTTTGATGAAGACCGGGAGGCGGTCATGGCCGCCCTGCCGGAAAAAGACATTGCCTATATGCTTGAAGCCTGCACCGAAATGCCGGACGCGGAACAAACGCTGGCGTTTGCGCACAAATACCCGTTTGTGGTGGCGGCCATCGGTACCCACCCGCATGAGGCGGCAGGCATGGAACAGGCGCATCTTCTGGCGCTTGAGCGCCTGCTCGACGATGAAAAGGCCGTTGCCGTAGGAGAGATCGGCCTGGACTACCACTACGATTTTTCCCCGCGTGAGGTGCAGCGGAAATGGTTCTCCGAGCAGCTGACGCTGGCCCGCGCAAAGAAGACGCCGGTCGTGCTGCATGTGCGCGAGGCGGACGGCGACGCGCTTTCCATGCTTCGTGCGCAGCGGGATGGGCTGACGGGCGTGATGCACTGCTTTTCCGGCAGCTATGAAACGGCGAAGGCCTGCCTCGACATGGGCCTCTACATCGCGTTTGGCGGTGCGCTCACGTTCCATAACGCGAAGAAGGCGATCGAGATCGCCGCAAAGCTGCCCATGGACAGGCTGCTGATCGAGACCGACTGCCCCTATATGACGCCCGTTCCCCATCGGGGCAAGCGCAACGATCCCTCCCTTGTGCGGCTCGTTTGCGAGAAGCTCGCGGAAATCCGAAGCATGGATGTGGAGGAAGTGGCGGAGCTTACGCTATATAACGGCCTGCGGCTGTTTGGGATGGGGACGTTGGGGGTTCCGCCCCCAACCCCCCGCCAAGGGCCGTTACGGCCTTGGAACCCATTATAAATACATAAATAAAAGCGGAGGAACTTCCTCCGCTTTTGTGTGTTGAATGATCTTTTTAGCTGATCTTGATCCCGATGATCTTCGGGCTGTCGCCGGAACCGGAGACGCCGCGGGTACCTACTACCAGGTAATCGCCGAACACGGCGGGGGTAGACTCAATGCGGGATCCCATGTCGATCTCGGTGAGCACCTTGCCGGTGCGCGCATCGTGCATGCGCATCATGCCGTTGCGGTCGCACTGGATCACATAGGCGTTTTCGTCCTTGTCATAAATGACCACGGGAGAGCTCCAGTAATCGCGGTACTGCTCATAGCGCCATACCTCTTCGCCGGTCTCCTTGTTGTAAGCAATCAGCCTGCCGCCGTTGCCCTTCTTCTCTTCCCCGTTCTCCGTATAGGTCACGGGGACGAGCGTGGCGTTGTAGATCACAAGGTCGCTGATGTTGCCGTGGCCCACGTGCGGCGTTGTGAGCGTACCGCCGTTGCTGGAGGTATTGCCATAGCGCGCATCCCATTCGTTTTCCCAGATGATCTTGCCGGTCAGGCCATCGATCTTGCGGTGGTAACTCTTGCCCCCGCCCGCGGCTTTCGCGCCGGGCTGCTTATCCACCTCGTTGGCGGTATAGAGATAGAAGGTCTGGTTCTTGACATCCTCTTCAAGGACGAGGGAGGTATCGCTGTCGTCCGTGACGTCCACCACGTATTGGAGCTTTAAGGTGTTGAGGTCCAGGCACTGGAGCCTGCCGCCGTTGTCCGTAAAGAACGCGTAGTTGCGGAACGCGGCAACCGAGTTCTCAATGCCCACCCAGCGCTTGTTGTCTTCTTCGGCGAAGCCGTAGCCGTCGCCCTTATAACGGTATTTTTGCAGCGGACCTGGGTTGACGGAGACAGTACCCGCCGCCGCATCAAAGCTGGAGTTGAGCTTGAAGGTGTAGAAAATGCCGTTTTCGCCCGGGGCAATGATGGTATCCGTCGCGGCGTTGACGAGCGCGCTCGAATCATAGGCCTGCCAGCCGCGGTAGGAGAAAGAATCCTTGCCGCCAAACTTCCACACTACCTTGTTCTGGATCAGGTCGATGATGCGGAACCATGCGCCGGATACCCCGTCCTCGGTACTGGTGATGCCCTGCCCGGTATAGAGCAGCGGATAGCCGCGCGGGTCGAGCGAAGCCGTGCCCTTTGTCACCACGCCAAGCTTGATCGGATCGCGCGTGGGCTTGCCGCTTTCAAGCTCCAGGAAGTAGATGTGGCCGTCCATCGTCGTGTAGATGACTTCCACAAACCCGTCCTTGTTTTTAAATTCATCGTATACGCCCAATACCTTGCGGGTTTCCGCGGGCCATTCCACGATGACGGGCATACCCGTCCAGCCGGTGCCCGTCCAGGTGCCCATGGAGGTGTTGAGCGAGCCGATGCTCTTATCCCATATGCGGGTAAAGGATTTTTCTACCACATTCTGCGTGCCGTAGGTGAAGGTGTTGCGGTAGTTGTTGCCGCCGAACGTGAGAATGCCGGGCAGCGCCGTAAAGGATTGATCGTCCCCAAAACGCATGTCCTCCCCGCGGTCAAACGTATTGGTTTCCTGCCCGTCGATCAAGAGGCCGGTCGTAAAGCCGAAGTTTGCGGGGTTTGCCTCCTCTACGGGCGCTATCGCAAGATCCGGCGCCAAGGTCGGCACAGGGGTAGGCGTGGGGGATGTTTCCGGCAAAACCTCGCTGCCGGGAGAAGCTGCCGGGGGCTTGGGCAGCACGCTATCAAGCGGGCCTTCCTCGCCGGTCAAAAGCTGTATGCCGATAAGCACAACCACAATGATTGCGCAAAGCAAAATCAAAAACAGCAAAAAGCGTCTCCAGTTTACGGTGACCCCACGGCGGGTCTGCCGCCCTTTACGGCCTCTTTTCATGCACGTCCCTCCTTATGAAACGGAAAAAATCGGAAAGGCAGGTGCCTTTCGTTATCCGTTGGTTGCGTTTTCATAATACCGTATCAGCGCCTGCGTGCCAAGGTCTTCTAGCCCTTCGTCGCAAAGCTCGCTGTACATGGCGGCCACAATTCCCAGCACCGGCAGCATAATGCCGCCCTCCCCGGCTTCATCAAGCGCGATATTCATATCTTTTACAAAATGCTTGATGTAGAAACCGGCGGCGTTATCGCCTGTGAGCATTTTCGGCCCATTGTTTGTGAGCTGCCAGCTGCCGGCAGCGCCGCCGCTGATCGCCTGCAGCACGGCCTTTGCGTCAAGCCCTGCCGTCTTTGCATAGGCAACCGCTTCGCTCACGCCCGCGATAGCGCCTGCGATGGCGATCTGGTTCGCCATTTTGGTATGCTGCCCCGCGCCTGCGCCGCCGATGCGGGAAACGCCTTTGCCCATTGCTTCAAACAGCGGCAGCGCGCGGAAAAAGGCGTCTTCATCGCCGCCCGCCATAATGGACAGCATGGCGTTTCTTGCCCCTGCGTCCCCGCCGGAAACGGGCGCGTCGAGCGCATGCATGTCGCGTGCGCGCGCTTCCTCATAGATGCGCCGGGCAAGCCTCGGGCTGCTTGTCGTCATATCGATAAGTATGGTGCCCGGCTTTGCGCCAAAAAACAGGCCGTCCGCGCCAAAGTACGTTTCTTCCACATCCTTCGGGTAGCCGACGATGGTAATGGCAAATTCCGCCTCTTCCACGCAGGCGGCGGGCGTATCCCTCCAGACGGCGCCCTTTTGCAGCAGCGGTGCCGCTTTCTCCCTTGTGCGGTTGTACACAAAGAGCGCATGCCCCGCGTCCAGCAAGTGGCCCGCCATGGCAGCGCCCATGATGCCCGTACCGATAAAGGCAATCTTGGACACAGAAAAGCACCTCCCCAGTCATTGTATTGATACAAATGCGCGCTTCGCTTTATTGGCAGCGCGCATCCGCAGGATAAGCGGCAGGCAGTGGAAAATATTTCCCATCCAAAACGCTTTGAAAAAGGACGGCAGGCGCTGTGAGCGCACCCGTCCTTTTTGCTGGAAAAACACAGTCAATCGCGGCGGAAGAAAAAGGCCTCCGCCGCGTGAAAACCGTTTTCAGGGTTACCAGGGCCTCCGGGCGTTGACAAAGTGGCTCTTCCAGTAAGAAGTGTTGATGGAGCGGCGTACCACCTTGCCGTTTGCGGAGGATGCGTCCACCATTTCGCCGCCGCCGATGTAGATACCCACGTGGCCGACCTTGCTCTTGGAGTTGTTGTAGAAGAAGATCAGGTCGCCCTTCTTCAGGTCCGAGTAACTCTTGATATTCTGCCAGTCGCTGACCTTGGAATATCCGGCCGCGTTGAGCCTTCTGCGGTTGGAGCCCGCCTCTTTGAGGCAGTAATGCACAAGGCCGGAGCAGTCAAAGGAGTTCGGCCCTTCGTTGCCGAGGATGTACTTATCGCCCAGCTGCTTCTTCGCGGTTGCAATCATTGTGTCGATATTGGCCTTGCTCCGCGCTTCCTTGGCCAGGGTCGGGCTTTGCTTCGCGTCGTCGGAGTTGATCATGTCAAAAGTCTTCTGTCCGGCCTTGCCATCTACATGCAGGCCGTTTTGCTTCTGGAAGGCCTTGACGGCTTCAATGGTTTCCGTGCCGTAATAGCCCGTGATCTTGGAAAGATAGCCGAGCGATTTTAACTGGCGCTGGAAGTTGTCCACATCCGTACCGCTGGTGCCTTCAAGCAGCGTGTACTTCTGCGCCTCACTGGAATAAATGAGTGCAAGCGTATTCGCGCCCGCAATGCCGTCCTGCTGCAAATTGTGTTGCCGCTGGAAGAGCTGTACGGCGTATTTCGTGGCGGGACCAAAGTGCTGCGTCGGTTCGTCGATATCAAGATACCCGAGGTCCATCAAGCGGTTTTGCAGATTTGTCACCTCTTCGCTGTCCGCAACGCCCTCATACAGCGTCGGATCCGGCGTGGGCGTGGGAACGGGGGTAGCTTCCGGGGTGGGCTCGGGCGTTGCTGCGGGAAGCTCCAGCACGGTATTCTGCGCGTCGGTACCCGGATTGGCGGGGCCGCCTGCAAGCACGATGGGCGCGTTTGCCGCCCTGCTTGCGGATGCTGTCTTAGGCGGTGCAGCCAACAGTAAAACCACGCCGGCGATCATGCCTGCTGCTACCACGCCCGCGGTCACGCGGCCTGCGGGGCGGAGCGCCATGAGCGCGCTCCTGATGCGCAGGATCAGCCTTGCAAAAGCGCGCGCCAAATGATAGCCGGTGCGTTGCAGTGGGCTCAGGCGGGTGCGCCTGCGGCGTTTATAGGCCATGCGTCCTCCTTTGTAGGTTGAAAGGATCATGCAAGTGTTGCATTTCTTTTTGTATATTCTGATTTTCATTCTATCCTTTTTTTCGACATGAGGCAATGCGCTCTAAAATTTGTTTATTTCCTATTCATATTTTCTTTATACGTTGCCGGGGTTTTGCCTTTTTTGGTACGGCCGGCCGCTTGCCGAAACTCCTTGACAAACGGCTGCGCTTTTAGCATACTAATGCTACAAACGTATACGGCGCAGATGGGAATACGCGCGTTTTTTTACAACTGTTTTGAGCGAGCCGGGGAAGGTGCAAGCCTGGCGGCAGTAAAACGTGTCTGGCGGCCCGGAGCCGGTTTGGGTGTGAAAGTGGGCGGCAGCTTGCCGCCAAAAAGGGTGGAACCGCGAGCGATGCCTCGTCCCTTTAGTGGGATGCGGGCATTTTTTTATGTCACCAAAATGCCCTTTGGGCATTTTAGTGAAGAAGTACCTACTGTACAGAAACAACCTGTGCCTGCGGCACGGGCGGCTGTTTCTGCAAGGAAGCCTTGCTATGCAAGGCATTCCGCCGCCACCGTACACGCCGCTGGCGGCGGTTGGAGGCCGGCAGGGGATTGCGATCCCCCGCACCCCTAAGGGAGTAGGGGCGAATTGGATTCGCACGAACGAAAATGTCGGTTGACTTTTGTAAAAACTGAAAAACAGATCATATAGGAGGAAGCGACAAAATGGAAAAGACCATGGAAAAGATCGTGGCGTTGTGCAAGAACCGCGGGTTCATCTTCCCCGGCTCCGAAATCTACGGGGGGTTGGCGAACGCGTGGGACTACGGCCCGCTGGGCGTGGAGTATAAAAACAACGTCAAGCGCGCCTGGTGGCGCAAGTTCGTGCAGGAAAGCCCCTACAACGTGGGCATCGACGCGGCGATCCTCATGAACCCGCAGGTGTGGGTGGCCTCCGGCCACGTGGGCGGCTTCTCCGATCCGCTCATGGACTGCAAGGCCTGCAAAGCGCGCTTCCGCGCGGATAAGCTTATTGAGGACTATGCACATGAGCACAGCCTTGATGTACACCCGGATGGCTGGAACAACGCGCAGATGGAAGACTACATCAAGAGCCAGGACATCGCCTGCCCCGAATGCGGCAAGAAGGAGTTTACCTCCATCCGCAAATTCAACCTCATGTTCAAGACCTTCCAGGGTGTGACGGAGGACAGCTCCTCCGAGCTGTTCCTGCGTCCCGAAACTGCGCAGGGCATGTTTGTCAACTTCAAGAACGTACAGCGTACCACGAGAAAGAAGATTCCCTTCGGCATCGCGCAGGTCGGAAAATCCTTCCGCAACGAAATTACGCCGGGCAACTTCACGTTCCGCACGCGTGAGTTTGAGCAGATGGAGCTGGAGTTCTTCTGCGAGCCGGGCACGGACTTGGAATGGTACGAATACTGGAAGAACTTCTGCAAAAACTGGCTGCTTGCTTTGGGTATGAAGGAAGAAAACATGCGCTTAAGGGAGCACGAGAAGGAAGAACTCTCCCACTACTCCAAGGGCACCACGGATATCGAGTTCCTCTTCCCGTTCGGATGGGGTGAGCTTTGGGGCATTGCGGACCGTACGGACTTTGACTTAAAGCAGCACGCCAAGCATTCGGGCGAAAACATGGAATATGTGGACCCGTACGACAACCAGAAGAAGTATGTCCCCTACTGCGTGGAGCCGGCGCTCGGCGCCGACCGCGTGGCGCTCGCCTTCCTCTGCGACGCGTATGATGAGGAAACGCTCGAAGGCGGGGACGTGCGCACCGTGCTCAGGCTCCACCCCGCGCTTGCGCCCTACAAGGCCGCTATCCTGCCGCTGCAGAAAAAGCTCGGTGAAAAGGCGCAGGAAGTCTACGCAAAGCTTAGTAAGCACTGCATGGTGGAGTATGATGAAAGCGGCGCGATCGGCCGCAGGTACCGCAGGCAGGATGAAATCGGCACGCCCATGTGCATCACGGTGGATTTCGATACGCTTGAGGACGATACCGTCACCGTGCGCGACAGGGATACCATGCAGCAGATTCGCCTGCCCATTTCGGAGCTTCCCGCCTACGTCATGGCGAAGACGGAGTTCTAAAAAAACAACACAATGTGGAACAAAGCGCCGGGGGTTCCCCCCGGCGCTGTTTTTCATCAATCCAATACAGCATCCGGCAATATCCCGTACCGTATCCGGGCTTACGGTAATGCGAGTTACGATGGATTTTCCTGCAGATTTTCGGAAGGCTTTCTCTTTTCCTGTCAACCGGCCCTGTGTTTCATGGGCTTTTTGCTACATTACAAATAAACAAGAACAACCCCCTTCTTTTCGGGAAGGGGATACGATACAAAGGATGGGAGGCTACGGATATGACCTGGATCGCTGGCGTGATTGCCATACTCATAGGGCTTGTGGCCTGCTTTTACGGCTACCGGATGTTTCGCGTCTGGCTTGCCGTTGCGGGCTTTATCGGCGGCGCTTATTTTGGGGAGGCACTGGGCAGGGCGGCCCTTCCGGGGGATGTCTGGCCGGTCATACTCGCCATAGCGCTAGGACTTGTGTTTGCGTTGATCGCATACTTCGTTTACCGGCTTGGCGTCATCCTCACAGGCGCGGTGCTGGGCGCTGCCCTTGTCAACCTGCTGCTTACAGGATGGAGCGGACTTCCCGCCACCTGGCCGGTTATCGTCGGCGCGGTGCTCGGGGCGATATTGGCAAGCATCTTCATCAAGCCCTATATCATTATCGGCAGTTCCTTTAATGGCGCATATCTTGCGGTGCTCGGGATTTATTCGATCGCGGTCGTGCGCGATCTAAGTAAAGCGCAGCTTTTTGCACCCGGCGGCCTACCCTGGTATGTGCTTGTTGGCATCTTCATCTTGACCGCCTTGGGCGTCATGGTTCAGTTTGGCATCAACAAGGGACGGGAACTTGGGGATATCGGAAAGAAAAAGCCGCCTTCGGGCGAATAACAGCATTGTGCCCCAAAGCGCCGTCCCATATCGCAGGAAAGCCCCGCGCGTCATGCGCGGGGCTTTCATACGGTACGGCGTGGTAAAAACGGCGTGGGTGCGGTATACTGTGTTCAGAAGGACAAAGGAAAGGCAGGCTGTTGCCATGAACCCGATCATTGAAAACATCGTCACCAGAAGGAGCATCCGCAGCTACCTGGACAAGCCCATCGCACCCGAAATACTCGGAGAAATCCTACGCGCCGCCAGCTATGCGCCAAGCGCCATGGGCATGCAAACCAGACGCATGACGGCCATCCAGGGAAGAGAGGGCATCAAAAAAGTAAACGACGCCATCAGGGAGGCGCTACGGTCCATCCCCATTACGGAAAAGACCAATCCCTACATCATCAGCCTCATTGAAAAAGCGCAGTCGCCTGATTCTGAATTTTTATACGGCGCGCCCGCATATGTGATCATCACGGACGAGGAAAGCAACCTGAGCGCCATGGCGGATTCCACGCTGGCGGCGGGATGTTTGATGCTTGCGGCACATGCGTACGGCATCGGCTCCTGCTGGCTCAATCAGGTGCCAGGTATGACACAACTCCCGCCGATCAAGGCGCTGCTCCGGGAGCTTGGCCTTCCGGAAGAGCACCGCGCATACAGCTCCATTGTACTTGGCTACGCCGCGGGAGAGCTCCCTGAGGCCGCGGAGCGCAAGGACCGGGTAACAATCATCGGCTAGCCAAAAGCGGCTCATTGCTGTATCCGCACCGCCGTCCCTGCGCGCAGCAGCACCACATATTGTTCGCGCACCGGGAGGCCGGAGAGGACGGAAAGCGCATCCGCATACAGAAGCAATTGCCGCGCGTGCTTCTGCGCGGCTTCTTCGGGCGATTCGTGCGGCAGCAGCGCATCCGTCTTATAATCGAGCAATATCCAGCCATCGTTTTCAAGGAAGCAGCAATCGATCACGCCCTGCAAGAGCACCTGTTCGCCTGTCCCGCTTAGGGGCAGGCGTTCTACGTCTACGTTGGCCGTAAACTCCAGCTCCCGCTCTATGTGCGGGGAGTTTAGCAGCCTTAGCCCAAGCGGCGTGCTGAAAAACGCAGCGATGTGTTCCGCGCTGACGGCGTCCGCTTGCCGGGCGGAAAGCAGCCCTTCCCGTACCATGCGGGAAAGCTCCTCCCCAACAAAGGCAAGCGCGTTTCCCCGCGGCAGAAGGGCAAGATTCAGCTCCTTGAGCACAGTATGTGCATAAGTCCCCCGCTCCGCGCCGGTGAGGCGCTGATGCTCCCGCGTAAATGCGGGGGCTTCGCGCAGGGAGACCGGGCGGGTATGGACCAGCTCGCTCACGCTGCGCTTGGTTGGGATGACGGTGGACGCAAGGTGTGGGTATTCCCAGTCCAACTGCTCGTGCAGGGTGGAAAGTAGTTGGTCCACTTCTTCCGTTTCCGCAGCTTCGGGCTGTGGGGCGGGAGATTCCTCCGTATGCGCCGCCATCGGGCGCGCGCGGAAAGAAAGCGGCAACGCATCCGTTTGCAGCGCAACGGGCAGCAGCCAGGAAAGTGCGCTCTGCGCCTTACTGCAATAAGCGGGTGAGAGCGTTGCAGTTCTGTAGTCCTCCGCCTTTTCCCGCGCATCCTTCATGCTGCCTATTAAAATCAGGCGGTGCTTGGCGCGCGTCATCCCCACGTAGAGGATGCGCATTTCCTCCGCAAGCTGCTCGCGCGAAAGCCGCGCGGCGATCGCCCGGCGGAACAGCGTGTCCCGCCGCACATGCCCGATACGCAGCCGCACACCAAGGCCAAGACGCTGTTCCATGACAAGATCATCCCGCAGGACGCCCGCGTTGAAGCGCTGCCCAAGCCCCGCGCATACGACCACAGGGTATTCAAGCCCCTTGGATGCGTGCATGGAAAGCACGCGCACCACATCCGCGGCGCCCGCCTGCGCGCGGCCCATGTCCGCGGTGGCCGCCGCCTTGTCCATATACTGCAAAAAGCTCCACAGGTCCAGCGGAAAGCCCGCGTTTGCGTATGCGCGCGCCCGCTCAATGAGCGCGTCCAAATTCGCCTGTCGTTCCTTACCGCCGGGCAGAGCGCCGATGCAGTCGTAATACCCCGTCTCGTCCATCAGCCACGCAAAAAACTCCGACAGCGGCAGCAGCAGCGATTCCCGCCGGTAACGGGTTAATTGCAGCAATACGTCTAGGGCGCGCCCGGAAAGCGGCGTGTCGCACTGCACGCACTGGGTGAGCCGGTCGATGATGGCGTCCGCCGGATAGTCAAGGCGCAGGGTGACGAGCTCTTCGAGCGTAAAGTGGAAGATGGGAGAGCGCAACACGCTTAGCATGGGGATGTCTTGCCGCCGGTTGTCGATCACGCGCAGGAGGTTCAAGAACACCTGCACCTCGATCGCGTCAAAATACCCGCCGGTCAGCTGCACATACGCGGGGATGCCCATCTTGGAAAGCGTCTGCGCCCAGATTTCCGCCGCCCTGCGGTGCGCGCGCAGCAGCACCGCGAAATCGGAATATTTTAGCGGGCGCGTGCCGCCCTTTTCAGGACAGGTACCCTCTTTCATCAGCGCGCGGATGCGCCCGGCGGCGAGCATGGCCTCCGCCTCCGCATCGTTCAATACATAGGCTTCCTCCTCCGCGGTCGCAGGCGCATCGTCCGTCTCCCCCTCCGGGTCTTCGCCGGAAAGCGGCCCGGGTTCGGGCGCATCTTCTTCCGCGGGTTCAGCCGCGGACTCGCCCCGTTCGATCACGTAGCACTCCACACCCGCAAGCGCGCTTGGCTCCGGTAGATCCTGCGGGGATTTGAGCGCCGCGGTGTCATCATACGTGAGCTCCGCCGCTTCCTCGGTCATGATGCGGGAGAACACCGTGTTCACCGCGTCAATCACCGGGCGTTCGCTGCGGAAATTTGTGTTGAGGTGGATCTGCGCCCCGGGCGCGCCCGCTTCTCCCGTATACGTTTTGAGCTTTTCTAAAAACAACCCCGGGTCGGCCTGGCGGAAGCGGTAAATGGATTGCTTGACGTCCCCTACCAGGAACACATTGTCCTCGCGGCGCACCGCGTCAATGAGGCATTCCTGGATGCGGCTGCTGTCCTGGTACTCGTCCACAAAAATATAGCGGAAGCGGTTCTTGAGCGCCTGGCGCGTTTCCTCTTCCTGCAGGGCTTTGAGCGCCAGATGCTCCATGTCCGAAAAATCCACCACGCCGTGCCCGCGCTTCAATTCCGTATACCGGTTATCCACGTCCCGTACGAACGCGCACAGCGCCCCGATGTGCGGGGCAATGCTGTTTAAAAACTGCGCCTCTTCCTCCAATGGCCGCGCAAGCAATGCCTGCTGGCGCTGGATTTCTTTTTTCGCGCCGTCGCGCAGCGCCATAATCCGCTTTTTCAGCTCCGGCTCCACCTCGCCGCGCGGCCAGGTGAAGCGGCCAAAGGAAACGGAAACAAGCTGCGCGCGGTACGCGGTGAGCGTGTTGACCTGCTTTAAGAACAGCGCCGCGATCTGCGAAAGCTCCGTATCGAGCACCGTGCAGGTGGCGGCATATTCTGTTGGCGTCAAGTCCCGCGCGCGGCGCAGGTTGCGATACTGTATGCTTGCGTCCGCCCGGAAATCCGATAGCAGCGCCGCAAGCGCCGGATGATCATAAAATTCCGCATCCGTCAGCGCATACTGCGCCTGTGCGTGCATAAGCCATTCCCACGGGTCCGGCTGCGCCATCAAAAACCGGTGCAGCGAGAGCGCATGGGAAAACGCGCCCTCTTCCCCGCCCATCGCGTGCAACAGCGCAAGAAAGGGGCTGTCGTCCGCTTCATACCGCGCACCCGCCGTTTCCTCAAGCGCCTGCTGGAACAGCATGGAGGACTGCACCTCGTCCGCCGGGCGGAACCCGGGATCAAGACCCAGACGGTGGAAGTTGCGCCGGAGGATGTACAGGCAGAATTTGTGCAGGGTAGAGATGTTTGCGCGCCCCACGGAAAGCGCCTCGCGCCGCAGGCGTGCGGCGGCCTCGGGGTCGCTTTCTTCCGCTGCGGCTTTATGCAGCCGCGACGCGATGCGCCGCTTCATTTCCGCCGTGGCAGCCTCCGTAAACGTCACCACCAGGAACTGGTCGATGTTCGTGCCGGCAGCGATCAGCCGCACAATGCGCTCGGTCAGCACCGCCGTCTTTCCGCTGCCCGCGGCGGCGCTGACCAAGAGGTTTGTATGCTCTGTCAGGATCGCGTCCTGCTGTGCGTTTGTCCATTCCATGGAACGTCCTCCTGTGGGAGATGAATGAAGCAAAATATCAGAGTATAAATTAAAGCTGCTTGGGGGTTTTTAGGGTATCGGCGCTTTAGAGCGCCGACGATAACTTTTTTGCTTTGGGGAAACTACGTTTCCCCAATCCCTCTCCTTGGGAGCGTGTGTAGTTCACCGTACTCAGGGGGCGCGGGGGGCGAAGCCCTCCCGCCATTAGATAAAATAAATTTCGTCGTCGCCATAGGCGGCGACACCCTTTTTCCCAGCTACTCCTGCGGAGTGAGTTCTTCAAAGAACGCCTGCTTGCTGCGTTTTTTGACCTCCCGCACGCGGCAGCCGGGCAGGCGCGCGTCAAAGCGGCAGACGCTCTTGTACTCGCAGTACGCGCAGGCGGTGGATTTGCCCATGCGCACGGGGGCTGCGGCGACGCGGCCGGAAATCAGTTCCCCCGCGATCTCGCCGGTGCGCCTGACGGCAAAGGAAAGCAGTTGGTTTAACTCCACGGCGCTCAACAGGCGCGCGTGCTCCTTGATACTCGCGTCCTTCTTGCGCTGGAGGCCGTCCACCACCTCGGAGGGGCCTTCAAGCGCGCGTTCTGTTGCGCGGATCGCGCCCTCGTCCTGCTCCAGGATGCCGACAAGACGCATGCGCTTTAGACGCTTCTCCTCCTCCCCTTCGGGGACGACGGGGTCGTGTACCGGCTGATAGAATGCGCCTACGGGCACGGCGTTCTCTGCTTCCGCGGCTGCCGCAAGGTACACGGGCAGCTGCAGGCTTAGGCCGTCGGCAACGTCCGTATAGGTAAACTTGCGGCTGCCGGTCTTATAATCCACGATGCGCACCAGGCGCTTTCCATCCTGCTCGGCGGCATCCACGCGGTCGATAATGCCGGAAAGCAGCAGTTCCCCGCCCCCTTCCAGCGGTACGGAGAGCGGCGGCAATTCTTCATCAGGGCCAAAGCGGAGCTCCAGGCCGATGGGTTTAAAATTGCCCTTCTGGAAGCTTTGGCACAGCGCCCAGGCGGTTTCCCGCACGGCGGAAATATAAAAAGAAGAAAGCGCGCGTGCGCGCGGGGTGGCGACGAGCATGCCGTCATGATAGCGCTGTAGGCAATCGGGCAGGATGCCGTCCAATATCGCGTTGCAATCCTCCTGCGTGAGGGTGGAGATGTCCGCCTCCTGCTGCAACCGCCGCACAAAGGCTTCGAGCGCCATATGCGAAAAGCTGCCGATGTCGGATTTTTTTTCCTTGTACTCTTTGCGTGGAAGGGCTTTGACGCCGTACTGCGCAAAATGCTGGAACGGGCAGGTGCGGAAAGTTTCCAAGCGGCTCACGGTGCTGAACACGCGCTTGCCGTAAAGCCTTCTTGCAAGCGGCGCGCCAAGGGAGGACGGGACCACAGGCTCGCGTGAAAAGGCCTCCGCCTGGCTTAAGCGCAGCTGATAGCCGGGATGATTGCCGTAATAGGCGTGCAGCGCCTGATGCAGCGGCTTTGGGGAAGAAAGGTTGCGCAGCAGCTCCCAAAACCCGCTCTGCGGGCTTTGCGGCGAGGCTGCGGCAGCCGTAGACTGCTCCACGCAGCCCGGGAACAGCTCCCGGATGCGGTCAATGAGGGTTGCGGGCAGCAGCTCGCGCATGCCATCGGAATAAGAGAAACCAATCCACAGCCGCTCCTTTGCGCGCGAAAGCGCACGGTAGATGGATAGCCTGTCGGCCTCGGCGCGGTATACGGTGCTGCCCCACGGCGCAATACCCATATTGGAGAGGGTGTTGAGCTCCCCATCGTCAATGATGTCTTCATCCATGCGCGGGGCGGGCAACAGCCCTTCGTTGCAGCCCAGCAGGAACAGCGCGCGCACCTCACGGCTTCTCGTGCGGTTGACGTCGCCAAAGAGCACCTGGTCGGCAGTTGCGGGGATGACGCCCACCTGATAGGCGGAAAGCGCCTCAGTCAATACCTCCAGATACTCCTGCTTGCTTACGTCGGAATTATCCAGTATGGCATACAGCTGTTCAAACAACTGCATGAGCACGTCCCATACCTGCGCGTGCTCTTCCATCAAGGCAAAGCGGTTCTCCGCCTGCAGGCGCGAGACCTCTTCAAGCAGGCGCTCCTTTAAGTGAAGGGCCTCTAAATACTGATACAGCGCCTGCGTCTTTTCGCCCGCCGTTTTTTTGCCCATGCCCTCTCTCAGGCGCACAAGCGGGGGAACCAGCGCCGCGCGTGCGCGCTCGGCGGCTTCCTCTTCCGGCGGAAAAGGTTCTAGAAACACCTTGCCGCCCAACAGCCCGCGCCGCAGCGCGTAGTTTTCAAACGCGTCCGCATCGTCAGCATTTACGCCGGATAATCCCGTCTTTGCAATACGCAACAGCTCTGCGCGGGAGATGCCGCCCGCAGCGGCGCGCACAGCGGAGAGCATCAGCTCCACAATCGGGTGGCCCTGCATCTTGCGCTGCGCATCCATGAACAGCGGGATATTCCTGCGGGAAAACGCACGCGTTACAAGGTCCGCATACGCGCCAAGATCGCTTGCGATCACGGCCATGTCCCGGTAGCGAATTTGGGAGCGCGCCGCGGCAAGCACGGCGTCCGCAAGCGTTTCCACCTCGCTCGCGCGGTCCACCGCGCCGATAAGGGATACCGCCTCCGTTTCGCCTTCATAGGGGTGCGCGGTATACACATACAGGGCTTGCTCCAGCCGCACGAGCGCCGGGTGGCGATTGTAGGGCTGGCTAGGCAGGTCCGTCGTTTTTACAGCGCAGCCAAGCGAGTACGCGAGCGCGCTCAGGCGTTCATAGGCGCGCCGCTCCGGCAAAAACAGGGAAGCATCCGCCGCGTGCTCGTCCGGGTCAAGGCAAAGCGTGATGGTGAGCGTTTTCGCGGCAAGCATGATGGAGGCGATGATTTCATACAACTGCTCGGTCAGGAGGTCGAACCCGTCGATATACATATCCGCCCCGCGCAGCATGGAAGACGGGATGCGGTCGATGAGCGCGCGCTGCGCACCCTCGCTGTCCAGATACTGTTCTTCCATGTAGGCTTCCGTCGCGGCGTAGAGGATTGCGATATCCGAAAGCTTGTCCTTTAAAGCGTCGCCCGCTGGCAGCTGTTCCGCAGCGGTTTTTAACAGCTCCGGCGCGATCAGGAATTGGCGGCACTTGGTGAACAACGCGTCCATATGCGCGGCAAAGCCCGCGCGGTGCGCTACGGAAGAAAACGCCTTCAGCTGCGCGTGCTCCTTGTGCACCGCGCGGCGCACCACCATCCGCCGCCCCTGCGGGCTTAAGTGCTCGCGCGCGTCGGCTGCGGCAACACGTTCCGCCAACCGCTCGATGCTCAGTACCTGTATCCCCAATAACCCCCCAAGCTCCGCCGCAAGCGCGCGCTCGGTCTCATAGGTAAACTGTTCGGGCACAAGAAGCACCGCGCGCTTTAGCTCCCGCTTCAACAGGGCAAGCTCGCGTTTGATCGTATGTGTTTTTCCCGCGCCTGCGCGGCCAAGAAGAAAACGGACCTGTGCGGGCAAAAAGGCTCCCCCCTTTTTGTATCAAAAAAGTGAAGCTTTCACTTTATTTGAAGGCTTTCCGCACAGGCTTGGCGGTGCAAGCCTGTGCGCGAGGTGTCCCATCTGACGCACAGGTCCCCAGATGGGACGGATTTCTTGTGTATGCGTTCATGCGTTTTGCGTTGGCGGGGCGGCGGGGCGTCCCACCGTACGGCCTTTATCTTTATAAGACTGCCCGGCAGCTTTCGGCAGCCCTCTTACCGGCTGCCAAGCGCGGCCTTGTGCAGCGGCGCATAGATCATGCGCCCGTCCGCGTTGCGGCTTTCAAACAGAATAAGGCGGTTTGCGGTAAAGGCGATGCCTTCGTTCGCGTCCTGCAGCAGGGTTTCTAGCGCTGCCTGGTCTTCAATCTCCGGCAGCGCGCGCGCAAGCGTGATGTGCGGCGTCAGGCGCTTGTGCCCGCCCGAAAGCGGGAAGCCGCGCGAAGCAAGCTCGGCGGTGAGCGTTTCGTGCAGGCGGTAAAGTTCCTGTAAATCTCCTGTCAAAGAAACATAGCCCGTGCGGCTGTTGCCGTGCACAAAGCTGCCGTAGGAGGAAAGGCGCAGCAGGAATGGCCGGATGCCGCGCACCGCCTCGTCGCACGCGGCGGCAGCGCCCGTCAGGTCGTTGCTTTCCCCGATAAAATGCATCGTGAGGTGGAAATTGTCCTTCGGCACAAAACGCCCCCCATTTGCAATGGCGCGCAGCCGGTTCTGCGCAAGGGTGAGCGCGCGCACAACATCGGGCGGGACGGGGATGGCAATAAACAAACGCATGATTAGACCTCCGTAAAGTGGGTAAGTATATTATAGCACATGAAAGGGCCGCCGCCGAAAGGAAGGGCAAAAGAAGAGATTTCTCTTGACAAAATGCTCCTGATGTGTTAAAAAATCTAGTGAGCAATATGCTCAAATTGTAACCGGCAGAGAGGAGTGATTGCCGTGAAGATCAAGAACATCAACAACCCCAAGCGCTTTTTTGAGGTACTCAACCAGTGCCATGGCCGCGTAGAGCTGATTACGTCCGAGGGCGACAGGCTCAACCTGAAGAGCACGCTGTGCCAGTACATTGCGCTTACGCAGATGTTCAAGGATGCCCGCATCGATGATGTGGAGCTGATCGTCTCCGAACCCGAAGATTTTGCCAAGCTACTGGAGTTCCTGGTACGCGGCTAAGGGTCGGACACCAAAGCGTCGGCTTGCGCCGACAACTTTATTTTAGAAAAGTTTTGCGGAGAGGTACCTCTCCGCTTTGTTTTATTGCGGAAAGATAAAAAAGCGGGCGGCAAAGCGCCCATCTGGGGAGGATGTATGCTTTATTTTGTGGTCGATGCGTTTTCGGAGCACCTGTTTGGCGGAAACCCTGCGGGCGTATGCATTCTGGATGCGCCTGTCCCACATGCGCGCATGCAGCAGATTGCTGCGGAAAACAATCTTTCGGAAACCGCGTTTTTGCTGCGGATGGAAGATCACTACAAGCTGCGGTGGTTTACGCCAAAGGCGGAGATCGATCTTTGCGGCCATGCAACGCTTGGGACGGCGTTTATCATCAAGAACTTCGTGGACAGGGAATCTTCACAGATGCGCTTTGCAACCAAGAGCGGCATGCTTTATGCGCATGTGCGGGGGGAAACCTATGTGCTGGATTTTCCGACCCGCATGCCAAAGCCTATCCCGGTAACGGAGGAAATGGCGCAGGCCATCGGCGTAAAACCTGTGGAGGCCCACCTTTCCCGCGACCTGATGCTGGTGCTGAATTCTGAAGAAGAAGTCAAAGTCCTCAAGCCGGATGCGGAAAAGCTGCTTGCGCTGGAACCGGGCCTGGGCGTGATTGTCACCGCAACAGGCAGCACACATGATTTTGTTTCGCGCTGCTTCTTTCCCAAGATGGGGATATTGGAGGATCCCGTTACCGGCTCCGCGCACTGCAACCTCATCCCCTATTGGGCGGAACGGTTGGGGAAGACGGAGATGACGGCGGCGCAGCTTTCCGCGCGCGGCGGCGTCCTCTGCTGCGCGCACAAAGGGAAACGCGTGGAGATTGGCGGCAAGGCGGTATTGTATTTGCAGGGAGAGCTTGCGGTATAGGCGCTACTTGCATGGGTTTTCAAGAATGGTACAAAAGCGGTTACAGCTCCCGCAGCACAAGCTCCGTCTGCCCCTGGTTGAGGCCGATTTCCACGCGCAGTACCTTCGGGTGGCTGCGGTAGCTTTTGCGCACCAGGTCTTTAAGCGCCGTGCCGCGCTGGTAGCCGTGGATGATGCGGATGCGGTAGGTGGCGGCGGAGGCCCGCCGCAGCGCGCTGTCGATACAGGCCTTTGCCTGCGTGGTGTTCATGCCGTGGATGTCGAGTTCCATGATGCCTGTCTGCACAGAGTTGCCCTCCGCATACTGCTGCCGTCGTTTCTTTTAGTATAAACGCGCAAAGGGGCGCGTGCATAGCGTTTGGGCTGTTTTTCTGACAACGTTTGTTATATAATGCCCTTAGAAGACTAGCATTCAAGGAGGCATTCTATAATGGAAATCAGCAGATATCTCGATTACGCCGTCTTAAAACCGGAAATGACACAGCAGGAGCTGCGCGAGGCCATACAGCTCGGGCTTGAGTATGATGTGGCCACCGTGTGCGTTCAACCCCGCGATATTGAGCTTGCCAAAGAACTGTGCAAGGGCACGAATACGGAAGTCATCTGCGTGTTGGACTTCCCGCATGGCTGCGCGACAGCTGCCGCCAAGGAAGCGCTTGCGGGGCTCTACGCGGACCAGGGCGTGACGGAAATCGATATGGTGATGAACTATGGCTATGCCCGCTCCGGAGAGTGGGACAAGGTAGAAGATGAAGTCCGCCGCGTTGTCCGCCAGGCGCATGCACGCAATGTCGGCGTAAAGGTGATCTTTGAAACCAGCCAGCTTACTGTGGAAGAAATCAAAAAGGGCGTAGAAGTCTGCATTGCGGCGGGTGCAGACTTTGTCAAGACCTCCACCGGCTTCTATGGAGAGGGCGCAACCATGACCTCGGTAGGCGCGATGATCGAGGCGGCGCAGGGCCGCATCAAGGTCAAACCTTCTGGCGGCATCCGGGATCGCGCCACGGTGGAAAAATTCATCGAGATGGGTGCGGAGCGCATCGGCGCGGGCGCGGCTTCTGTCGCCGCGCTGTGCGGGGAAAAGAAGTAAAAGATCAGTATCAGATTAAGAAAAGCGGAGGCATCGCCTCCGCTTTTTTGATGGTAGGCCCCTTATTCAGTCTATAGGGATCGGCTTCTTGACTCTAACGCCCAGACGTGGAGGCAACTCGTAACTTTTCTTGTGTGCGAAATCGAGCAGGGCGATATCCCCGGCATTATTTACAAAATAGGTAACCTCATCATTCCCAACAGAAATATGCGGCCCAAAATACGGCGTTATGCCGAATTGGGCAACGTATCCGTTTTCGGTCTTTGTAAGGTCGAGCAGTTTGCCGGAATAGTTTGCTACGGTAGGGGTACTGGATAAATAGTGGGAATAAAACTCGTCGGACGCTTTTTGGAGCGCAGGACGAAACAGCGTAACGATCAATCCGCGCTGTTCGCTGGACTGGTTCGCGAGGAGGGTACAGGGCACAGCGCATAAAACCAGTACGGCGATGATTAGAATAAAAAACTTTTTAAGCATCTGCGCCTCCTGAAACGATCTTGTTTCTACATCAATAGCGCCTTTTTCTCCTGATAGTACCGTTATGGCTTTAATGCACTGAAAAAACAACGGCTGTATGGAGCATCCTCCATACAGCCGTTGCTGCATCGGGAAAGAGTCCCTCCCGATTCTTATCTTTCAAACAAATCGTTCCCCATCGCGTCGATCGCTACGATCGCGGGGACGCCGTCAAACGTCAGCTTGGTGATGGCCTCCGCCCCAAGCTCCGGAAAGGCAACGACCTTGGCTTCCGTAATATGCCGGGCAATCAGCATGCCCGCGCCGCCGGTGGCCGCAAAATAGACGGCGCGCCCATGCATGGCGGCCTTGACCTCGGCGCTTCGCATGCCCTTGCCGATCATGGCACTCATGCCAAGGGCAAGAAGCGCCGGCGTATACGCGTCCACCCTGCCGCTGGTGGTCGGGCCACAGGGGCCGATCACCTCGCCCGGGGCCGCCGGGCAGGGACCTGCATAATAGATGCACGCACCCTGTAGCGGGATGGGCAGCTCTTCCCCCGCCTGCATTATGGCATATAGGCGCTTATGCGCGGCGTCGCGCGCGGTGTAGGCAGTGCCATACAGGGCAACGACGTCGCCCGCGCGCAGGTTTGCGATAGCTTCCGGAGATAACGGGAGGTCGACACGTTTTGCTTCCATTCTGTGATCCTCCCTTTTATAGTATGGCGCTTGCGTGGCGCGCACAGTGACACTGGACGTTGACGGCAACGGGCAGGCCCGCAAGGTGCGTGGGCAGCTCGCCGATGTGCACGGCAAGCGCGGTGGTCTTCCCGCCAAGGCCCATGGGGCCGATAGAAAGCGCATTGATGCGTACGAGCGTTTCCTGCTCCAAAGCGGACAATTCCGGCGTTTCGGCAGCGGAGCCGATCTCCCGCAGCAGCTGGCGCTTTGCAAGAAGGGCCGCCGCCTCCATGGTGCCGCCGACACCAACGCCCAATATCACCGGCGGGCAGGCGTTGACAGCACCCAGGCGCGCCGTTTCCACAATCGCCTCCGCCACACCCGCTATCCCTTTGCTGGGGGTGAGCATATAGAGCCTGCTCATGTTCTCGCTGCCAAAGCCCTTGGGGGCAACGGTAACGGTGAGCGCATCGCCGGGTACAAACCGCACGTGCAGGATTGCGGGGGTATTGTCCCCCGTGTTTTTACGGGCAAGCGCCGTGAGGCAGGATTTCCGCAGGTATGCTTCGGTATAGGCGCGCCGTACACCGGCATTGACGGCGGCGTTGACGTCACCTTCTATAAACACGTCCTGCCCGATGTCCAAGAACACCACCGCAAGCCCGGTATCCTGGCAGCAGGGGCGGCGGGCGGCGCGGGCCATTTTTTCGTTCTCTAAAATCTGGCGCAGGGTCTCTTTGGGCGCGCCCTCTTCCGTCTCATAGGCAAGGGTCAGTACAGCAACCACATCTTCGGGCAGTTTGCAGACCGCATCCACGCACAGCTCTGCAACGGCGTCTTCCACCTGCGTTGCCTTTATGATACGCATATTCTTTGATCCTCCCAGGGTTGTATGGGGATAGTATAGCATAAAGCGGCTGCAAACAGGGTGAAAATTCCATGGAAGTTCCATAGATGGTTTTCGCGGCCTTTTGTTTTCTAAGACTAAACCCCGGGTTTAATAAAAACGTATTTCCGCTTGAGGCGCATTTTGCAAGAATTTTGCATACCTTGCACAAACAGGTGGAAATCCACCGTTCTATCCGCAGATTCTTCCTGTATGGGCCTGCGAAAAACGTCGTTGACAAAGTGGTGCGTTTGTGTTTCAATTAGTAAGGTTTTTGTTTAGAAACAGTAAACAGGGAGTTTAGCGTTTGTGCTCCCGGCGCAATGGGGCTGCATGCCGGAATTTGTGCCGCATACACGAACGCATGGGCAAAAAAGCGAAAGGAAAGCAGCCATGCAGATCGGCGAAAAGATCAAGCGCATGCGGTTGCGCTTAGGGCTCACGCAGGAAGAGCTGGCGGCCCGTACGGAGCTATCTAAGGGCTTTATTTCCCAGCTTGAACGCGATTTGACCTCACCCTCCATCGCAACGCTTATGGATATCCTTGAGGCGCTGGGGAGCGATATTGGGGCCTTCTTTCAGGAAAGGCCGCCGGAAAAGGTGGTATACACCGCGGCGGACGTGTTCGTGAAGGAGGATGCGGAGAGTAAAAATTCCGTCAGCTGGCTTGTGACCAACGCGCAGAAAAACGCGCTGGAGCCGATCCTTGTTGCGCTTGCCCCGGAGGGGAAAAGCTTTGTGCACGACCCGCACGAGGGCGAGGAGTTTGGGCACATCCTGCAGGGGGCTGTGACGCTGTACCTGGGGGAAAAGAAGTTCCGCCTCAAAAAGGGCGACAGCTTCTATTTCCGCCCGCAGAGCGTGCATTATATTGAAAACAACGGCAAGAAAGAGGCGCACATCCTTTGGGTGTCAACCCCTCCAACTTTTTAGCAAAGTCACAAAAATGGCAAAGCTATTTTTGTAAATTGTTCAGGGGCGTTGCCCCTGCGACCCCACCCAAGGGGCCAACCTCTTGGGAATTCCTTTCTGAAACGGCCTGAAAAGATGTTTTCTGAATGGGTTTTAGGGCCGTCACGGCCTAAATGGAGGTTTGGAGGCGGAGCCTCCATTATGATTTTTTAGATGACAGTGGCTATGTTATTTTAAGCCATGGAGGACACGCGAAATGGGCGATAAGCATCTGATTGAGTTGTTTGACGTCTCCAAGGATTATGAAGGAGACGCCGCGTTAAAACATATTAACCTGTATGTGAAGGACGGCGAGTTTTTGACGCTGCTGGGCCCTTCCGGCTGCGGAAAGACGACGATGCTGCGCATCATCGCCGGGTTTGTGATGCCTTCCTCCGGCAAGGTGCTCCTTGACGGCGTGGACGTTGCGCATATCCCGCCCTACAAGCGCCGCGTGAACACGGTGTTCCAGAAGTACGCCCTGTTTCCGCATTTGAACGTGTTTGACAACATCGCCTTTGGCCTCAAGATCAAGAAGATGGCAAAGGATGAAATCGAAAAGCGCGTGACTTCCATGCTGGAGCTTGTGAACCTTAAGGGGTATGAAAAGCGCTGGATCGAGCAGCTTTCAGGCGGGCAGCAGCAGCGCGTGGCGATCGCGCGGGCGCTGGTGAACGAGCCGGAAGTGCTGCTGCTGGACGAGCCGCTGGGCGCTTTAGACTTGCAGCTGCGCAAGGACATGCAGGTGGAATTAAAGCGTATGCAGCAGCGCCTTGGCATCACGTTTATTTATGTCACGCATGATCAGGAAGAAGCGCTCACCATGAGCGATACCATCGTCGTGTTAAAGGAAGGCGTTATCCAGCAGATCGGCACCCCGCAGGATATCTATAACGAGCCCAAGAACGCGTTCGTTGCGGATTTCATCGGGGAAAGCAACATCCTTCCCGGCATGATGGAACAGGATTATCTGGTGCGCTTTGCGGGGCATTCGTTCCGCTGCGTGGACGCGGGCTTTGGCGTGGAGCAGCCGGTAGAGGTTGTGGTGCGGCCTGAGGATGTGGACATCATCCCGGTGGAACGGGTAAAAAACAACGGCATGAAGGGTACGGTCAAATCCGTGCTGTTCATGGGCGTGCATTATGAAATCCAGGTGGACACGGGCGAGAACCTGTGGATGGTGCACACGACGGACGGCGTGGATGTCGGGGAGCGCGTGGGCATTGAGATTTTGCCGGACGCCATCCACATCATGGGGAAAAAAGTATGAAACGCACGGTATTCGCCTACCCCTATGTGGTGTGGATGGCGATCTTTATCTTCGCGCCCATGCTGCTGATCGTCTATTACGCCTTCACGACGGACGGCACGTTTACGCTTGCCAATTTGGCGGGCGCTGCCGATCCGCTGTATATGGAGGTTTTATTGCGCTCTGTCTGGATGGCGGTGCGGGCGACGGCGCTGTGCCTGTTATTGGGTTACCCCATCGCCTATCTGCTTTCCCGCATGAAAAAGAGCACGGCAACAATCCTTTCTGTGCTGTTTGTCGTGCCCATGTGGATGAACTTTTTGCTGCGCACGTATGCGTGGCAGGTGCTCTTGAATTCCGGCGGCATCCTCAACAGCCTGCTTGCGGCTCTGGGCCTCCCGCAGCATGAGTTTTTGTATACCGAGGGGGCTGTCATGCTCGGCATGGTCTATAATTTCCTCCCGTTCATGGTGCTGCCCATCCATACGGTGCTCGCCAAGATGGACCGCTCCCACATTGAGGCCGCAAACGACCTTGGCGCAAACGGCATACAGACATTTTTCAAGGTGGTTTTGCCGCTTTCCATGCCGGGCGTGGTCTCTGGCATCACGATGGTATTCATTCCGTCCATCACCACGTTCGCCATCTCCCGCCTCTTAGGCGGCGGCAAATTCATGATGTACGGCGATTTGATTGAGAACCAGTTCCTGCTCATGCAGGATTGGGGCTCAGGCTCCGCGCTTTCGTTCATACTGCTCATCCTCGTGCTCATCAGTATGGCCATTATGCGCAGGGCGGAGGGCGCCGCCGGGCAGGAAGGAGGGATGCTCTGGTGAAAAAGCTGCGTACGTTCTTCAAGGGCACCTACCTTGGGCTGATGCTCCTGTTCCTCTATGCCCCCATCGCGGTGCTCATCGTCTATTCGTTTAATGAAAGCAAGGCCATGGGCCACTGGACTGGATTTTCACTGCGCTGGTACGAGGCGCTCTTCCAGGATTCCATGATTATGGAGGCGCTCACCGTCACTTTGACCATCGCCATCATTTCCGCGTTTGCGGCGACGGCGATCGGCACGTTTGCCGCCATCGGCATCCACTCCATGAAAAAAGCGCCGCGGGTGGCGGTAGAAAACATCAGCCAGCTTCCGGTCGTGAACCCGGATCTGGTCACGGGCATTTCGCTGATGATGCTGTTTGCCTTTATGAATTTAAAGGACAGTTACCTGCGCTTACTTATCGCGCACATCACGTTCAATATCCCGTACGTGATTTTCTCCGTGATGCCCAAGCTCAAGCAGAGCTCCAACCAGCTCTATGAGGCCGCGCTCGATCTGGGATGTACCCCGCTTTCCGCGCTGTGGAAGGTGATTCTGCCGGATATCATGCCCGGCGTTGTGTCCGGCTTCATCCTCGCGTTCACGCTGTCGCTTGATGATTTTGTGGTGTCCTACTTCTCCACGCAGGGCGTGCAGAACCTTTCCATCTACATCTACTCCATCGCGCGAAAGGGCATCAACCCCAAGATCAACGCACTCTCTACGCTGATGTTCATCGCAGTGGTGACGCTGCTTTTGATCGTGAATCTCAAATCCATCCGCGAGGAACGCGAGGCGGCCGCACAGAATAAAAAGGTCGCCAGCAAGAGCGCGTGAGAGTATTTGGAGGCTCTGCCTCCAAACCTCCGCCTAGGGTCGTAACGACCCTAAGCACCCATACTCTGGAATGCGCTAAATAAGAGCGTTTAGGAAATGGGATTCCCAAGGAATGAGTCCCTTTGGTGGGGACGGAGCTGAGCGCCCCCAGTGGGGGAAACAGCGAAGCAAACAAAGTCCCGGTGAGCAAGGGCGTGCAAGGATACGGATTGCCGTGACGCAGCACAACCATTGCGAACTGTGGAGCCTTAGGGGCAAAGTCCCTAAATGGAAGAAGCAATGAGCATTAAATTTTATACATGGAGGAAAAGAAATGAAGAAGATTGCGCTTGTCCTGGCGCTTGTCCTGCTTGTTGGCGCTGCTGCCGGATGTGGCGGCAAGTCCGATCAGGTGACGCTCAATGTGCTCAACTGGGGGGATTATATCGACGATACGGTCATCGCCCAGTTTGAAGAAGAGAACCCGGGCATCAAGGTCAACTACCTGACGGCGGCGAGCAACGAGGAAATGCTCGTCAAGCTGTCCGCGCCCGATTCGATCTATGATATCTGCTTCCCGTCGGACTACACCATTGAAAAAATGGTTGCGCAAGGGATGCTTCATGAGCTCAACAAGGCCAACATCCCGAACATCAAGAACATTGACGAGCGGTTTCTGGATTTAAGCTTTGACCCCGGCAACAAGTATTCCGTTCCCTATATGTGGGGCACGGTCGGCATCCTCTACAACACCACGATGGTGCAGGAACCGGTGACAAGCTGGAAGATCCTCTGGGACGAAAAATACGCGGGCCAGATTTTGATGTATGACAGCCTCAGGGACAGCATCGGCATCACGCTCAAGATGCTGGGCTATTCCGTCAATACCCGGAACGAGGCGGATATCTTGGCCGCGCAGGAGGCGCTCATTGCGCAGAAGCCGCTTGTAAAAGCATACCTTGACGATCCCATCAAGGAAAACATGATCAACGGCTCCGCGGCGCTTGCCGTGGTGTACTCCGGCGACGCGCTCTACTGCATCGGCGAAAATGAAGACCTTGCCTACGCCGTGCCGGAGGAAGGCAGCAACATGTGGTTTGACAACATCATCGTGCCCAAGACCTCACAGCACAAGGAAGAGGCGGAGAAGTTCATCAACTTCCTCTGCGATGCGGAGGTGGCGAAGAAGAACACGGAGTATATCGCGTTCTCCAGCCCCAACAAGGCCGCGGTTGCGCTGCTTTCCGAGGACTGGACGTCCGATGAAACATACAATCCCCCGCAGGAGGTGCTGGACCGCTGCGAGGTGTTCAGCGATCTTGGCGAGTTCATTAAGGTCTATAACGACGCCTGGAGCCATGTAAAATCGCAGTAATCCGCACAAAAGGAGGAATTCCTTTTGCGCGGGGCGCTGCGGCGGAATTTTCATGCAACTGCGGCCTCGAACGATGATATCGTTTGTCCGCCTTACCGTCCGCTATCTGCGCGAAGCGGCGGAGCGCCTCCAAAGGCGTCTTTCATTGATAAAGCGCCAGCCGAAAGGCTGGCGCTTTTTGTACGGTCATTGCAACCTGTGAGCCCGGGGAACCCTCAATGGCAGTCTTCTTCCTCAAGTATCAAGGCTTCTTCTTCGGGCGGCGGGGCCGCTTCTTCAGGCGACGAGGTCTGTTCTTCAAGCGTCAGGGCCTGTTGCATCAGTACCGTTGCTAAGCCTTTCGCGCGGCTCCAGACAAGAGACGCAAACTGCGCGTCCTCATGCGGCAGGGAGCCGTTGCCGACGGGCGTTAACTCGATGCAGAAGCCGGGGCGCAGGTATTCCTGCCGGAACCAGTTTTCAAAGCCGGCACCGTATACCGCAGGATCGCCGGATACGTCCATCAGGGCGTAGCCGGTCACTTCGGCGATGGATTGCGCAATGGGCGCTGCGGCGGCAATGGCGTCCTCCGTGCCGCTGTCCGCCCAGTAGATGACCTCTCCCTTGGTGTGGAAAGAGGCGGCCATCGCAAAGTCATTCTCTTCGCAAAGCCGCATCACCGCCTGCACCTCGGGTTCCGTCGCGGCTGCGGTGCCCTTGTACATTTCGGAGCTTGGCACATCCGTATTACTCGCCTTTTCTTCCCAATGGCAAGGGTATTGGCGGTTTAAATCCACACCGTTGATGTTCGCCTTCCACTCGCTGTAGCTTTCTTTGAGCATCCGCATGGCCTTGACGGCCTGCGGGTTTTTTGCTGCATCGGGCCCGTTTTGCACCAGGTTCACGCCGTCCGGGTTGACCATGGGCACGATGTAGAGCGTGACGGAATCCAGCAAATCCGGCGTGCCGGCCTTCGCATTTTGCGCATAGGCTGCGGCGTAGGTATCCGCCGTTTCCATCAGGAATGTGCTGGTGATGTATTCGCGCGCATGGTGCGCACCCAGCAGCAGCAGCTTCTTTCCCCCTTTTCCAAGCTTGATGAGTGTGAGCTCCCTGCGCTCTACAGACTGCCCGATGGAAGATACGGAGATAAGGCCGGGGTACGCTTCGGAAAGCTCCTGTGCGTCGGCGCGCATCATATCGTAGGTATAGGTCTGGTTGGGGTTTACAACATCAGCGCCATTGGCCGCCGCATCTGCTGCTTGCCGCGGCTGCTCCGTTCTCGCAGAAGGCAGCTCCAGCGGAGCGTCCGGCGGCGGCGCGCATGCGGCAAGAAAGAGAAGCGAAAGGATACAGGCAAAACAGGAAATCCATTTTTTCACGGAGTACATCCTTTGTAAGACAATCATTTAAAAGAAGACGCAGCAGGGGTACATGCCGTTGCATGTAAACTTCTGGAATACACCGGCGCACGCATGTAGCTTTGGGCAGGAATACGCCGGAATCGGCGCTTTTCAGTAAATCGGACGTATGCCTTTGCTTTGGTTTGTTCAAACTAATTCCAAGCATTTCCGTATCATAATAGCAAAGGAGAAACGCAATGTTCAATAAGGATGCCCTTCCGCAGGATGCGCAACAGTATTTCCGTTCCCTGCCGCTGTTTTTGCAGGAGTCCATCGTCCAGACCGGGATCGACTTTAAAAACAAACAGGAACTGGTCAATTTCTGCGAATATGTGGATCATGATAATCCCTGATAACATTGGCGAAAGGGCGGCAGGGTTGCCGCCTTTTTTTCTGCGCTTTGCGGCAAATGCACCGCATCTTGCGGGAGCCTCTTATGCTGCGGTATACTAAAGCCAAACGAAAGAAAAACAGGGAGGGCAACGCATGCCGTCCATGCAGCCGCACAGAAAAAAGAAACGGCTTCCCATCCTGTGGTGTTATCCCATCACCGCGGCTGTGGTGCTGTTTGGCGTACTGCTGTTTGCGCTTCTCTATTCCGGCGGCGGCGCTTCCGCCCTGCGGGGGCTTCCGGCGGAGGAGGAGCAGGCGGCATCCCCTTCTTCCGCGATGGCGGCAATGGCCCCCAACCCCTCTCCTGCGCCAAGTACAGCGGCACAGGATGTGGACATCACCGGCAGGCTCTTCCCTTATGAGGAAGGCGGGCTGTGGGGATATAAAAACGCCAAGGGAGATGTTGTGATACAGCCGCAGTTCCTGCGCGCGCTGGATTTTTTGCAGGGGCAGTATGCGTTTGCGGCGGTGGAGCAGGGCGGCGCGCTGCTCTATGGCCTGGTTTCCCGCAGCGGCGTCTGGGCGGCGGAACCGCAGTGGAATGAGGTGCGCCCCTACAGCGAGGGCTTGGCAGCCGTATGCCAGAACGAAAAATGGGGATATATCGATACCGCCGGCAAGATTGTGATTCCCTGTGCCTACCGGGAAACGGGAGACTTCGCAAACGGGCGCGCGGCGGTGCGGCCCAACTCCACGTTCGGCTATATCGATGCGGACGGGGACATGGCGATTACCCCGCAGTTTGAGGAGGCGGCCGCGTTCGGCAGCGATATGGCGTTTGTCAGCGGAGAAGGCAAGCGGTATATCATCGATAAAATCGGCCGCAAGGTCGCGACCCTCAAGGATGAGCGGGGAACCGTCTACCGGGAGAATTTTGCCGCGGTGGATACCGGCAGCGGTTATGTGTTTTACAATACCTCGCGCAGGCGCGCGTTTTCAGAAACGTATCAGAACGCGGGCGCGTTTTCAGAAGGGTATGCCGCCGTCAAAAAGGACGGGCTTTGGGGGTATATCAATACCGGCGGCGTGGTGATCGCGCAGCCCAAGTACCAATCGGCAGGCCTGTTTTCACAGAATCGCGCGCCCGTGCAGGACGCAAACGGCAAGTGGGGATATATCGATGGGACCGGGGACCATGTGATCCCCTGCGCATATGACGAGGCAGGGCCGTTCCTGCTCGATTACGCGGTGGTAAAAAAGGACGGGGTCACAGGCATCATCAACAGAAGCGGGGAATTCCTGGAACTGTACCGTTAAAGTTCTTCCCTGCCCGATGCATGTAATTTGAAGGCGCTTTTGTGGTAACTCAGGACGCCTTCTTTTTGTAGCCTCGAAAGCTCGGCGGACATCGCGCTGCGCTCCACGCACAGGTAATCCGCCAGCTCCTGCCGGTCAAACGGGATGATGAACTGCGCGCTGTTGTGCCGCGCAGCCTGTTCGTTTAAGAAAGACAGCAGCTTTTCCCGCGTGGTGCGGCGGGAGAGGTGCTGGATTTTGCTGTTGAGCGTCAGGTTCTTTCGCGCCAGGATGCCCATCATGTTCCGAATCAGCTGCGTATGGAAGGCGCAGCCGTTTTCACAGGGGGACAGCATGCGCGTATGGTCAAGCAGCAGCGCCTCGCAATCGGACGCCGCCTCTACGGAGACCGGCAGCAGCGGCGCGTTGCCGAAGGCGAATGCTTCTGCAAAGAGGTCGCCCGCGCCAAGCTGCGTCAACAGCGTGCGCGTACCGTAAAGGTCCTCCCGCGTGACCTGCACGCGGCCTGCAAGCACCATGCCGAAGCAGGTCACAGGCTCACCCGCGCGAAGAAGCAGGGCGCCTTTTTGATAGGCGCGCGGCTTTGCCCGGAGGCAGCCCAGCAGCCCATAGAGATCTTCTTCCACAATGGAATGGAACAGCGGCGCCTCCCGCAATACGTCAAAATGCTGCTGCATTTCCCTACCCCCTTTTCGTTGGAAAACCAACATCCATCAGCAACAGTATATCGGGTCCCGGTGGATATATGCAAGGAATTTTCAAGGGGAAATGCCCCATTGGGCCGCATGGCATGGTTCCAAAGCGGAAAAGCCGCCCCGAAAGCTTCCGTTCGCTGTGCGGCGGCGGCAGGCTTTGCAGGAAGTACCGGCCGCGTTACCTTTCCTGGCATACAAAGCGGCCCTATAGGGCCGCTTTTGTACTGGATTAGCGCTTTTGCGGGAATGCTCCTTGAGCGAAAAGGGGGACGCAGGGCTCTGCGCGCCCTGCGCGGGGGAAGGGGGGGTTATGGAGCATCCCCTATGGAAAACTCAGTTTACGCCTGCGGCGTCCAGCGTACAACGGGCGTCCGCGCGGCGCGCGTTTCGTCCGGCCTGCCGATGGGTGTCGTCACCGGCGCACGGTGCAGGGCGTCAGGATCGTTCGCCGCAACATATGCGATCTCGCACATGATGGCGATGAGCCGGTCCAAATCCTCCCGGCTTTCCGTTTCCGTCGGCTCAAACATCATCGCTTCATGCACGATCAGCGGGAAGTAGATCGTAGGGGGATGGAACCCGCGGTCGATAATCGCCTTGGCGATATCGAGCGTGCGCACGCCGTTTGCCAGCTGCTCGCGCGGCTGCACCACGCATTCGTGCATGCAGACCCTGTCGTGCGGCAGCGCATAGCAGGCTTTGAGGCCATGCTGGATATAGTTTGCGTTGAGCACGGCGTTTTCGCTTGCAGCGGTCAAGCCTTCCCCGCCAAGGGAAAGGATGTAGGCATACGCGCGCGCCAGCACCCCGAAGTTGCCGAAAAACGGCTTCACGCGGCCGATGGAGAGCGGGCGGTCCGCATCGATACGCACGGTACCGTCTTCCCCTTTGAGCAAAACGGGTGCGGGCAGGAAGGGAATGAGTTCCTTCTTGACGCCCACCGGGCCTGCGCCCGGCCCGCCGCCGCCGTGCGGGGTGGAGAACGTCTTGTGGAGGTTCAGGTGCACCACATCAAAGCCCATGTCGCCCGGGCGCACCTTGCCCATGATGGCGTTCATGTTTGCCCCGTCGTAATAGAGAAGGCCGCCCGCTTCATGCACGAGCGCCGCGATCTCTAAAATGTTGCGCTCAAACAGCCCGAGCGTGCTGGGGTTGGTGAGCATGAGACCCGCCGTCTTATTGGAAAGGCGCGCTTTGAGCGCTTCCACATCCACGCCGCCTTCGGCGTTGGAGGGGATTTCCACGGCCTTGAATCCGGCAAGCGCCGCCGAAGCCGGGTTGGTGCCGTGCGCGGAATCCGGCACGAGCATTTCCGTGCGCTCTGCGTCGTTGCGCAACTGGTGATACGCCTTGATGATCATCAGGCCCGTCAGCTCCCCGTGCGCGCCCGCGGCGGGCTGCAAGGTGAAGGCGTCCATGCCGGTGACTTCAGAAAGCGCGTCCTGCAGATGTCCCATCATGGCAAACGCGCCCGCGAGGTCGTCTTCCTCCAGCAGAGGATGCATATCGCGGAACACGCCCGCGACTTCCTCGTTAATTTTGGGGTTATACTTCATTGTGCAGGAGCCGAGCGGATAGCTGCCGTTGTCCACGCCGAAATTGCGGCGGGAAAGGCGGACATAATGGCGCACAAGCTCCACTTCGGAGAGTTCGGGCAGCGGCAGGCGCTCGCCCAGAAGTGCTTCGGGCAGCAGATTGTCAAGCTGCGGCACATCGAGCGGCGGCAGGTCCGCGGCGCGGCGGTTTTCATGGTTGAGTTCAAACAGCAGCGGTACGGTGCTTCTCATTTTGCCACCTCCTCAAGCGCGGTGAGGAATGCGTCCAGCTCCTCGCGCGTATTCTGCTCCGTCGCGCAGTACAGGATGCCGTTGTCCCCGGGGAAATAGTGTCTTAGCGGCAGGCCGCCGATGAACCCGCGTGCCCGGAGCTCTTTGTTGATGGCGGCTGCATCCTTCTCGCAGTCGATCACAAACTCATGGAAGAACGGCGCGTTGTAGCGTGCGCGCATTCCGGGGATATGCAGGATGCCTTCATAGAGGTAGTGCGCCTTTTGCAGGCACTGCCCCGCCACCTCCCGCATGCCGACGGGGCCGAGCGCCCCAACGTAGACGGCGGCGCGCAGCGCGCACAGGCTCTGGTTGGAGCAGATGTTGGAGGAAGCCTTTTCCCTGCGGATGTGCTGCTCGCGTGCCTGCAGGGTGAGCACATACGCGCGGTTGCCCTCCGCGTCCACGGTTTCCCCCGCGATCCTGCCCGGCAGGTGGCGGATATACTGCTGCTTGGTCGCCATAAACCCAAGGTACGGGCCGCCGACAGAGAGCGGCAGGCCGAGCGGCTGGCCTTCCCCCACCGCGATATCCGCACCATAGTCGCCCGGGCGCTTTAATAGGCCAAGCGACGTGGGGTTGACGACAGCGGTCAACAGCGCGCCTTTTTCGTGCAGCATTGTGGCGGCGCTTTCCATATCCTCTACAATCCCGAGAAAGTTTGGGTTTTGCAGCAACAGGCCCGCGGCGCCCTCAAGGTTTGCTTCGAGCGCGTTAAAATCCGTCCTGCCTTCCCTGTCCAGCGGAATTTCCGTAAGTTCAAAGCCGACAAACCGTGCGTAGGTCTTTAATATGGCGACGTATTCCGGGTTGAGCCCCGCGGAATAGAGTACCTTGTTTTTGCGCGTGATGCCGCGCAGCATGATCATGGCCTCCGCGCACGCCGAGCCGCCGTCATAAACGGAAGCGTTGGAGGCGTCAAGCCCGGTTAGCTGGCAGATGAGCGTCTGGTACTCAAAGATGGCCTGCAGCATGCCCTGGCTCATCTCCGGCTGGTAAGGCGTATACGCGGTGTAGAACTCCGAGCGTGCCGCCACCATATCCACCACCGAGGGGATGTAGTGCCGGTAGGCGCCCGCGCCCCTAAACAGCGGCAGGTCGCCAGCTTCGCTCGCGAACGCCTTGAATATCCGGCGCACTTCCTGCTCGCTCTTGCCCTTTTCCAAATCAAGCGGGCGCTTCAACCGCGCCGCATCGGGAATATCGGGGAACAGGTCGTCGATGCTGTCTAGCCCGATGGCCTTTAGCATCTCAAGCTGCTCCTCCTTTGTATTCGGGATGTAACTGCGCATGTGCGTTCTCCTTTAGAGCGTTGCGACGAACGCGTCGTACTCTTCCGCGCTCATCAGCGCCGCTTCGTCCACCTCGCTTGCGGCGAGCACGGCGAGGAACTCTTCATACGGCGCGCTGTTCAGGCGCTCCGGTTCGTTTTCAAGCGGCTGGTTTACTTCCAATACTTCGCCGCCCACGGGCGTATAGACATTGGATACCGCCTTGACGGATTCCAGCACCGCAAAGCTCTCCCCGATCTTAATGTCGCTTCCAACCTGCGGCAGCTCCACATATACGATATCCCCCAGCGCTTCCTGTGCGTGCGCCGTGATGCCAAGGCGCGCCTTGCCATCCCCGATGATTACCCATTCGTGTTCCTTGGTGTACTTGCGGTCGTTCGGCGTCATAGTAATATCCTCCTTATGATTTTGAAGTGTCGTTGTTTTTATGGGTGAACGCAGTTCACACCTGCTGTTGTATGGTGTGATCCGTAGGGCCGACTGTGGCCGCCCGTGAATCTGAATTCAAAATGGGATCCAAGGGCCGTTACGACCCTTGGCGGGTGCTTGAGGGCAGCGCCCTCATAACAATCTCTTACTTGCTCCGCTTATAGAACGGCAGCGCGACCTGCTCCGCCTGCAGCGGGCGGTTGCGCACGAGGATAGAGAATGCGGCCTCTTTTGCGGCATCCGCGTCAATGAGCGCCATGGCATAGCTTGCGCCAAGCGTGGGCGAAGGTACGCCGGAGGTGGTGACGCCGACTTTAATGCCATCCACAAGCACATCCTCGCCGCCGCGCGCGATGCCGCGGTCGATGAGTTTTAGGCCGATGCGTACGCGCGCGGGCGCTGCAAGAAACGCCTCGCGGCCGATAAATGCGTCCTTATCGGGCTTGATGGCAAAGGAAAGGCCTGCTTCCGCCGGCGTGATGTCTTTGGAAAGCTCATGTCCATATAGCGGCATGCCCGCTTCAAAGCGCAGCGTATCGCGCGCGCCAAGGCCGCAGGGCAGAACGCCAAAGGGTTTGCCCGCTTCAAGCAGCAGGTTAAAGAGCGCCGCGCCGTCGGTTGCGGCGCAGTACAGCTCCACCCCGTCCTCGCCGGTGTAGCCCGTGCGGGAAACGATAGCGGGGAAACCGCTGACATTCAGTTCGGCAAACGAATAGTTCTTTTCAGGCAGGGGGCCGTCGCACAGCGGGGCCAACAGCACGTTCGCCTTTGGTCCCTGCACGGCAATCTGCGCCCAACTTGCGTACTGGTTTTCAAGCGTAACGTCGTAGCCCTCAGCATTCTGCTGCATCCATTCAAAATCCTTTTGCGTGTTGGAAGCGTTGACGACGAGGAGATAGCGCTCCGTATTGAATTTGTAGACGATGATGTCGTCTACCGTGCCGCCGTCAGGATAACACATGGGAGAGTAGCGGCAGCGGAAAGGCAGCATGGATGCGATGTTGTTGGTGAGAATATGGTCCAGATAGCGTTCTGCGTCCTTACCGCAAACAAAGAGTTCCCCCATGTGGGAAACATCAAACAGCCCCGCGCGTTCGCGCACGGCCTTGTGCTCCTCAAGAACAGAGGAATACTGTACCGGCAGCGCCCAGCCGCCAAAGTCAATGAGTTTTCCGCCAAGCGCCACGTGCGCCTCATAAAGCGGTGTTTGTTTAAGACCGTCCATAAAAGAAACCTCCCGATGCGTATGTTGTGCAAAGAACAGAAAAAGAGCGCGCAAAAAACAAATTGCGCGCTCCGTCTTTGTACCTGAGAGATTCCCCCACATCGGGGTTGCCCCATCGGCGCCGCGTAAAGCTGTTGCAGCTTTCCGGAGGTCTGTCCGGGTACGGTTCTTTTGCCTGAGAGTTTTTTGCACTTCCCCTTCGGCGCCCGCAGGAAAGCATGCCTGCCGGTCTCTCCCGAACCCATCATCCACGATATTGTATTTTCCTTGGGCTTTTTCTAGTATAGCAAGAAGCGCGCACATTGGAAAGCAAAATCAAGCCGTTAAAATTTAAACGCGCTGTTTTTGCTTTGCGCCGGCAAAAGAAGGGTCTATACTGGAGACTGTAGGTACTTTTAATAGGGGAGGAACCAGTATGGCGTCCAAGGTTTATTTTTCGGATCTTCGGGTCCCGGCAGGAAAAAGCCTGCTTGTAAAATTGAAGGAACTGCTGCTTGCGGCGGGCATGGGGGAAATTGATTTTGCGCACAAATACGCCGCCATCAAAATCCACTTTGGCGAGCCGGGCAATGTGTCGTACATCCGTCCCAATTATGCGAAGGTTGTTGCGGATCTCGTGACGGAGCTTGGCGGCAGGCCGTTTTTGACGGACTGCAACACGCTCTATGTGGGCCGCCGGAAGAACGCGCTCGACCATATCTCCTCCGCGTATGAAAACGGCTTTTCCCCGTTTTCCACCGGCTGCCATGTGCTCATTGGCGACGGGTTGAAGGGGACGGACGAGGTGCGCCTGCCGATTCCCGGCGGCGAGCTGTTGGAGGAAGCGCGTATCGGCCGCGCCATCATGGACGCGGATGTGTTCATCTCGCTCAGCCATTTCAAGGGGCACGAGTGTACCGGGTTTGGCGGCGCGCTCAAGAACATCGGTATGGGCTGCGGCTCACGTGCGGGGAAAATGGCCATGCACTCGAGCGGCAAGGCGGCGGCGGATCCGGACGTATGCATCAACTGCGGCATCTGTGCTACCGTTTGCGCGCATGACGCGCAGGCATTTGACACCGGCGTATGTATCATAGACCCCGAAAAATGCGTGGGCTGCGGCATGTGCCTTGGCGTATGTCCCGTGGACGCCATCTATGCGCCGGAGGATTCGGCAAACGATCTGCTCAACAAGAAGATTGCGGAATACACAAAGGCGGTGCTTTATAACAGGCCCAACTTCCACATCAACCTCGTGATGAACGTCTCCCCCTTCTGCGACTGCCATGAATATAACGATGCGCCCATCGTGCCGGACCTTGGGATGTTTGCCTCGTTCGATCCCGTGGCGCTCGATATCGCGTGCGCGGATGCGGTGAACGCGCAGAAGCCGGTAGTAAACAGCTTCCTTGGCGAAGCCGCGCATACGCATGGAGATCACTTTACGGATATGTTCCCGGACACCTCCTGGCGCATCGGCTTGGAGCATGCAGAGATGCTCGGCGTCGGCACAATGGACTATACGCTTGTGAAAATATAAGATTTCAACGCAAACAAAAGGAGGGTAGACACCCTCCTTTTTGCATGATCAAAGATGGATTTTAAGGTATCGCCACTTGCAGCGGCGCGTCCTCGGCGGGAGACGCCGTGGGACACTAGGCCTGCGGGCCGTCGCGACCGATTATTTTATTTAATAGCGGGAGGGCTCACAGTTCTCAATGGTCGTATTGCGTCGCGGCAAAGTCACTCCTAATACTCTCTTGCTCACTGGGACTCCGCCTCGCTGTTTCCGCCACAGGCGACGTTCGGCTTTGTCCTCCCCGCGCCCCCTGTCAGCCGATGCAAGCAAACAATCAATTGACGCTGCTGGCATTTTCTGCTTGGAGGGGCGGCAGTTTACTATGCTCTATAAAAAGCGGGGCGCTTCGCCGCCCCGCCAACCAAAGCAACTTAGAAAACGATTCTTTCAATCTGTCCCATCTGGCGACATGTGCGTCAGATGGGACACCTTGCGTGCCGGGTTGCTGCGTCAGGCCGGCACGGAAAACTTCGCAAAAGTGACGCAGTCACTTTTGCGGCATTGTTACGCGATGGCCAGCGCGATATGCATCATGTCGAGGAAGGTGTTCTGCCGCTCCTCCGCCGTGCACTCTTCGCCGCTGAACGGCAGGTCTGAAATGGTGCACATGCATAGCGCGTTCTTGCCCGTGCGCGCGGCGTTGCAATAAAGCGCCGCCGCTTCCATTTCCACAGCCAGCACGCCCATCTTGCGCCAGTCGCTCAATGCGTTGGGATTGTCGTCATAGAACGTATCGGAGGAGAGGATGGAGCCCACCATCATGCGGGAACCGCGGCGCTCACCTTCTTCCACGGCGGCTTTTACGAGGGCGTAGCTTGCCGTAGGCGCAAAGGTGCCGGGGAGGTTGTACTGCGAGGCGAAATTCGAGTTGGTGCACGCGGAAAGGCCGACGACGATATCCCTGAGCCGCAGGCTCGGGTGGATACCGCCCGCGGAGCCGATGCGGATGATGTTTTCCACATCGAACTTATGGTACAACTCGTAGGAATAAATGCCGATGGAAGGCATGCCCATGCCGCTTGCCATGACGGAAACGCGCTTGCCTTCATAGGTGCCGGTATAGCCTTGGATGCCGCGGATGTTGTTGAACAGCTTCGCGTCCTTGAGCAAGGTCTCCGCAATGAATTTTGCGCGCAACGGATCGCCGGGCATCAGCACGGTTTTTGCAATGTCCTCCTTGGCGCAGGCAATATGCGGGGTCTTTATAATATCGCTCATGGATCAGATCCTCCCAAGATTTTTCTTTTAGTATAACACAAATCCTGCCGGGATAGGACAGGAGCCGGGCCTTGTCTGCATAACCCGGGCGGCGGCGGCATATCTTGCTCCAACCTATATGCTGCGGGAGGAAACGACATGGCATTGATTACCGTCCCCTATGACCGGGAAAAGGCCGTGCGGTATGCGCGGCTGTGGGCAATGGGCCGCAACCCGGCGTACTATGATTTTACCGGGCTGGGCGGAGACTGTACGAATTTTGCCTCACAGAGCGTGTACGCGGGTGCGGGCCAGATGAACTTCAAGCCTGTGCTCGGCTGGTATTACCGCAGCGCGCAGGACCGTTCCCCGAGCTGGACGGGCGTGGAGTATTTTTATAATTTTATGGTCAACAACCGGGCGGAAGGCCCGTTCATGCGCTTGGTGCCGCTGGAAGAGCTGCAGCCCGGGGATGTGGTGCAAATCAAATTTGAAGGGCCGCATTTTGCGCACAATCCGGTGGTATTATCCGTGGGTTCCCCGCCCACGCCGGAAAATATCCTGATTGCCGCGCATACGATCGATTCCGTTGACCGCCCCCTCTCTACGTATACGTATACCGCGCTGCGCCCGCTGCATGTGCTGGGCGTGCGCAAATGGGGATAAAGCGGGGCGGCAATTGTATATGAGCAATTACTCATAGTTATGCGTTTTTAAATATTGATAAAATACGCGTCCGTTTTTCACGGAGAACGTGTGCGGAGTCTCGAAAAGCGCCTCAAAATGGCGCGTTTCTTGCGTTTTGGACTGGATGATGCTATACTTCCATATATATTCGTATCGCATGCTCTCTTTTTTTTTGTGCATGCACGGCATTATAACGCATATTTATTCATTTGGAGGAATAATCATGCATTCGATTGGGGAAACCACACACCAACTCAGGGCGGGGACGCACACGCTGGAGGCGATCTACAACACCATCGTCTCACATGGGGATGCGCCAAGCGCGCAGTACGACAAAAACGGGGAAATCCGCTACATCACATTCAGCGAGTATGACAGGCGTGTGCGCCACGCGGCGGCAGGGCTGCAAAAGGTTTTGGGAGTGCCGGAAAAACCGCAGTATATCGGCATCCGGATGGACAATTCACCGGATTATATGACGGTATTCTGGGGCGCTATCATGGCGGGCTACCAGCCGGTGCTCATCGACTTCCGCGCGGACGCCAAGCAGACGGAGCATATTGTTGTGCAGACGCAGGCGGTCGCCGTGATCGCGCTGGACCAGGTCGCTTTGCCTGCGGGCGTGCATCTTCTTGATCCCGCGCCGCTGCTGCAGGATTGCGACGGGCAGGTGCGCGGCGGGTTTGCAAACCGCGTCGCCATGTGCACCTCCGGCACCACGGCTTCTTCCAAGGTGTATGTATACGATGGCCAGGCGCTCACCGTGCAGCTTTTAGACTTCTTAGCGCTTGCGCGGACGTCGCCCACGTTTTTGAACGATAAGCCGCACAGGGTGCTTGCGTTCCTCCCCTTCCACCACATCTTCGGCTTTATGACGATGATGATGGCATACACGGTGTTCGGCAAGACCATCGTGTTCCCCAAGGACCGCACCAGCAAATCCGTACAGGAGGCGTGCAGGCTCCACCAGATCACGCACCTGTTCAATGTGCCGCTCTTCTGGAACTCCGTTGCGCAGAAGCTTTCCCGCGCGGCGCGGCAAAAGGGGGAGGACAAGGAGCGCAAGCTTCATAAGCTGGTGGAGGGTTCCATCAAACGCCAGCGCGTGTTCGGCAAGGCCGGGCGCAAGTATTACGCGAACCTGACCTACGGCATCCGCAAAAACCTGTTGGGCACGCATTTGAGCTGCGGCATCAGCGGCGGTGGGCGCATCCTGCCCGATACGCTCAAGCTGTTGAACGGCATCAGCTGCCCGCTCGTCAACGGCTTTGGCATGACGGAGGTGGGCATCACCTCGGTGCAGGTGTTCGACAGCATTGACGATCAGCTTTCCGGCTGTGTCGGCAGGCCCATGCAGAGCGTCAAAATCAAAGTGAAGCCGCGCGAAGGGGATAAACCCTCTGTGGGCGAGCTGTTCATCAAATCCGCCGCCATGCACATCGGCCGCATGGTAAACGGCGAGCTTGTTCCCGCCGAGTTGGATGAAGAAGGCTATTTCGGCACCGGCGATATCGCCCGGTTTGAGCTTGGCAAGCTCTGGATCGAGGGCCGCTTAAAGGACGTCATCATCAACGAGAGCGGCGAAAACGTGTACCCGGATGAACTTGAGGATGCGTTTGCCGATATCGAAGAAATCCAGCAGGTCTGCGCGTTCGGCGCGGATTTCGGCGGCCCGTATGAGGACATCACGCTTGTGGTGTACGCGGAAAACGTCCAGCGGGACCGCGCGCGCATGGATGCGCTCATTAACGCCCTTTCCGTGCGCAACGCGCAGCTGCCTATCTATAAGCGGGTGCGCCGCTGCTTCTTCTCGCTTGCGGCACTGCCGCTGACGGCTTCGTTAAAGGTCAAGCGCGTGCGCGTGAAGGAAGATTTGGCCGCGGGCCGGTTTGACGCCATTGAGGTGGACCTTGCAAAGCGCCGCGTGTGCGGCAGCATCTCCGTCGCCGGGTCCGAAGCGGAGGTGGAAAAGAGCGAGGCGTACCTTGCTATCCTCAACAAGATCAAGGAGTTCTTCGCCGAAGAGCTTTGCTTAAACGTCGAGGACATTACCGACCGCGCCCACTTCGTATACGATCTGGGCGGGGACAGTCTGGCGTCCCTCGGCGTGTTTACCAAGATCGAGGAGCACTTTAAAATCCTCATTACGGACGATGAATACACAAGCTGCACCTGTGCCGAGGACGCGGCGCTGCTGCTTCTCTCAAAGCAGCAGGGCGGCAAGCTTGGCGGCAAGAAGCGAATTGCCACATTTGAGGAAACGCCGGAATGGCAGGCGCTCGAAGCCCGCCTGAAAGAAACCGAGGCAATGGGCAACCCCTACTTTGTGGCGCACGATTCGCCGCTGCGGGATACCTCGCTCATAGATGGCAAAGAGGTCATCAACTACGGCTCCTACAACTATGTCTGCCTGTCCGGCCATCCGCGCACAGTGAAGGCCGCGCAGGATGCGGCGGAGAAATACGGCACTTCCGCCAGCGGCAGCCGCCTGTTGGCGGGTGAAAAGACGCTGCACCAGGAACTGGAAAAAGCCATTGCGGAATGGAAGCACACCGAGGCCGCACTGGTGCTGGTGGGCGGCCACAGCACAAACGTGACCTTTGTGGGCAACTTCTGCAACGAGCGGGATCTCATTCTCTACGACGCGCTCTCCCACAACTCCATCGTGCAGGGCTGCCAGCTTTCCACCGCCCACACCAAGGGCTTCCCGCATAACGATTATGTGGCGCTGGAAAACATCCTGCGCGCCAACCGCGATTCGTATGAAAAGGTGCTCATCGTCGTCGAGGGCGCATACTCCATGGACGGCGATATCGCGCCCGTGCCGGAATTCGTGCGCATCAAGAAGGAGTACGGCTGCTTCCTGATGGTGGATGAAGCGCATTCCTCCTGCGTCATCGGCGCGCACGGCGGCGGCGTGGACGAATACTTCAACCTCGCGCCCGACGATATCGATATCAAGATGGGTACGCTAAGTAAGGGCCTTGGCACCTGCGGCGGTTACCTTGCGGGCAAGCGCTCCCTTATCGAATACCAGCGTTACAATGTGCCGGGTTTTGTGTTCTCCGTCGGCCTCTCCCCTGTGCTGACCGCCGCCACGCTTGAGGGCATCCGTATTTTGCAGGAGGACAATGCTTTGGTCACAAGCCTGCAGCAAAACATTCAGGACTTTATGGAGGTCGCCCATTCCTACGGGTTTGATACCTGCCTTGCGGGCGAAACGGCCATCGCGCCCATCCTCATCGGCGGGGATATGGACGCGTTTGCGCTCTCTGCGGAGCTGTTAAAGGAAGGCGTGTTTGTGCCCCCCGCCGTCTATCCCGCCGTACCCAAGGGGCAGGCGCGCCTTCGGTTCTGCCTGACCAGCGCCCATAAGCGGGAGCAGGCGGAGTACGCGCTGCAAACGCTTGACCGGCTCATCAAAGAGCACGGCTTCCGCGTGCCGCGCAAGGCGTATCAGGGGAAGGATTGATTTCAGGGGTTTACCCCCTGACCCCACCCAAGGGACACGTCCCTTGGGAATCCCTTTTTGGTTTCGGCAAGCTTTTAACAACGCTTCTCACAGCACAGCAAACAAAAACCGTGGTATAGTGGTACCATCGGAAATCCGGAGCGGCGCATGGGGCATTCCCCCATCCCCCGCTCCGTTTTGTTTTGCCGAAATAAGCAAAAGGAGAAGCGCGATGGCAAAGAACATGGACCCCACAATGGAGGATATGCGCCGGGAACAGGCGAGCCTGCGGGCGGCATGGGAGAAGAACGGGCAAAAGCAGCTTAACGCGATTACGGTTGCGTTGGCGGAGAAGGAGAATCAAACGCCGATACCCGTTACGATGGCGGGGCTTCGGCAGCTGGACCGCATGGCTTCCGATATGGGGATGGGCGGATTAAAGCCTGTGCAAAAGGGCGCGGCGGGGATGCAGACGGCAAGGCAGGTGCCTGTGGGGATGCAGAGCGGGAGGAACCCGTATGCTTCTCCTATGCCAAGGGCTGATGCCTTGGGGCAATCGACGCCGCAGCACGGCGTGCGTCCGGGAGAGGATAAACATTCCGCTCCGGCAGTCTCCCGGAAAGCGAGTTCTTATATCCAACCCAATTCTCCATTGCAATCCTCGCCGCAGTACGGCCCGTACGTGGAGATAGGCCGGGGACTATCTGCCGATTTATATATGACATATAACACTGCGAAAAGGGATTTGGGGGGAAATCAACCAGGATTGAAGGAATTAAAATCGGATTTACCAAAGCCAAATCCAACTCTAACGGCACTAAAAAACGAACAGGAAAGCCTCCAGCAGGAACTTATAGAACTAGAGCGCGAATCCAGGGAAATTGTATTACAGGGTCAACTAGGGTTTGGGATGGATGCGGAAGCATTTCGCGGGAATTATTCGAAGCAACAGGATATCCGTGAGAAGCTTCGCGATTTTGAGCAACGTATCAAAGAGAAAAAACTGGAGGATATAAAAACGGGAGAAACCAAGTATCCGTTCTACTCGGCAGAGATTAGCGCGACGGATCCGGATCGGGAAATAAAATCCCAGGCAAAATGGGTTTCGGATCAATATAAAGAAATATGGTATGATCTTTTGCCGGGAGGTGGTTTAAGCGCTTATAACGCGCTTTATCCATATATTTATCGATTTTCAGTTGGGATGGAGTTAGGTAATACAATAGCTTTACGCCCTAAACGTCCTGAACCAGACAAAGACCCGGATAAAAAAGCATTGAATGGAGAAGGCGAAGGCAAAAGACCGGATGGTTTTAATGGTGATGGATACATAGTCAACCAAGCTTTATTAAATTCCAAATATGGCATAGGTACATCCGCTGCAAACGGATGTGGATGGATTTCTGCCTATAATGTGCTTAACGCATTGGGTGAGAAGAACGAGCCCTATGACATTATGCGGGAAATGGAAAGCGGAGCGCTTATGGGTGGCGAAAAGGGCACTGATCCGCTGTATCTGGTCCGCTATTTTAGGCGTAAAGGATATGATGCGAATATCTATTTTACAAAAGAAGATGTGGAACGGGAAGTGCAACAATCGGATGCCAGCATTTATGTATACGGCTATTTGAGCTCTGGAATTACAACTGAAGAGGAAACTGTTCCGGCAAATATAGGCGCGCATTTTATTGCGGGATATCCTGTGAGCGTTAATTCCGGGCAGATGAGATTCTTTAACGATAGTGTACCAGTTTCCGAAGGCCCTCTCGAAGAATATTACCATAGCTACGACATTTTCCGGTTTGCTATCTGTATAAACAAGCCTTAGACACCGCTGGAGCGGGGCCACACGCCCCGCTTTTTCTGCATAGCTTATTCTTATCTCACTTTACGAACAAATGTGCTTATGGTACAATATGACAAACACAAATCGGACATAGTACCCGGGATGCCGGGGGAGAGCAGGTAAAGGCATATGCATTTAAACAACGTTCGGTTGTCCCGGATTTTCAAGCTTTGCTGCCTGATATTACTTTGCATCGGTCTTACCGGATGCCTTTCAGTAGTTGGTCCAAGCGGGTGTGGACGTCCTCCCGATTTCTATAACCCAAACCTTCTTGTCATAAGACAGCAGGAAGATTATAGAAGACAATTTAAATTTGAAGATATGATCACCTATGACAGTACGGCGGTTTATTATCTTCGCAGTACGGAAGACGGCGCTCAGCTATACCGCGCAGAGCCGGGGCAGGAGCCCCAAATGCTTTATACGTTTGCGCGCCCCGTTCAAGAAATTGCCTGTTGGGGAGATACCCTTTTGGTATATGGCCAACTGCCTGCGGAGGAGCAGGAGGAAAAGCAAAAGAAGCAGGCGGATCAGACGGATCAGGCGGAATATGGCATTTATTTGTTACAGAAAAAAGATACCGCCGCATCCCCGGTGATCACCATCAAAAATCCTGAAGAATATCGGAAAGTCATCCTGCAAGACCACACGGACAATATGAGGCGTGGGGGCGTTAAGCTGCGGACTGTTTTTAACGAAGAAACCATAGGCAAACCGTTTGCTTACCTCCTGGATGCCTTGCATCCCCAATGGCTGGGGCGGGACATTTCAACGAAAGACCAGCAGGCAATCCTGCGGCTGTTTGGAACCCGGCTGGAGAAGGAATATAATATTCCCGAAGCTTACCGGGGAGATATTTGGGTGCTTGAAGGTGGTTCTTTGATAGTATGCGGAAGCTATGAGGATGGCATATACAGCGGCATTGGCTATGCCCGGTTGGACAGGAAGGGCAGAGAGGGGGGCCCTGTTTATAGCAATGAGAATTTGCTTTTTTATCAAAATGCCCCGTATGAAATATTTGCAAGCTGGAATGATATTCGTATTACGCCGGCCCGTGAGCTTTCAAAAAGCAAGTATGCGGTTGAACTGGTTCGGAAGTCCGAGGAATTTTTGAAACGATATGCCGGCCAGCAAGGGCGTATGCAGTATTTGGTGGTATCCAGACATACAGACCAGATCGAGATGTATGCGGAAAAAGACTTATACGATATCAGATACGTCATCGGCCATAAAATCCTGGCCCTTGACCTTGATACCATGCAGCAGACAAAGGAGCTTACCCTCACCACACCCCGCGAACAGGTGCTCTATGTAAGCGAAGCGGGGGCCTATACCTGGCGGCACGACGAAAGCCGCATATTTCTCACCAATTGGGAGGGGCAAAGCAAACCCGTGAGCGATACCATTCCCTATACGCCCCGCTATGAAACGGATGAAGACAGAGCGCAGAACGACGCCTGTAATACCTGGTATGTGGAAGTGGACCCGGAACGCAGCCGCCTGCTGCTCTTTGATATGACATTGGGGGAAACGGCGCTGCTCGCTGTTGTGCCTGTAGAATAACTGTGATACGCAAGCGGGGCCATGTGCCCCGCTTTTCTTATTTCTCCTTGTGCGCACAAACATACTTGACATTACATAAAATGTAACGTTATAATTTGTGTAATGAAATGAGGAGCGTGTGCAATATGGACACCATCGTATTGTCTGGCAAAAAGGAACTGGATATCTACATCAACCCGCAGCGGCAGAAACTGCTGCGCTGTATGCGGATTGCGGGCGTGCCGGTGACGCCCAAGCAGCTTTCCGATCAGATCGGCATTTCCGCCTCTGCGGTGCAGCACCACATCAAAAAGCTTGTGGAGCTTGGCATTGTGGAACTTAGCCATACCAAGCGCATCCGTGGAATCACGGCAAGCTACTATAAGGTGCTGCCCAAGACCATCAGCATTGGCGGCCAGATTGAAGACGAAAATGAAGAGCAGCGCATGGCGGTCATGCAAAATGCCATGAATGCCGTATTCACAGGCTTTTCCGAATACTGCAAAAGCAACCGGGCACGTGGGAATGCGGACGCACAGCATGGTGATATGCTTTCGGGCGTCATCCGCCTTGGCCGGGAGGAGGCAAAGGCGCTTTATCAGCTCATCCGGGATTTTTTGGATCGGCATGAGCAAACCGAAGATGGCACGCCATGGGAGTATGCGCTCATTGCCTATCCGGTTGTGGAGGAAAAGGATGCGTAGGATTTTTCAGGCGGTCGTTTTTCTCAGGACATTCGCCATAGGCATTATGGCGCCGGTGCTCGCGCTGGCACTGCTTGCGCATGGCGCTTCTATCAGCACCATTTCGCTGCTGCTTGGCGCATATTCCCTGACGGTGATCGTTATGGAGTTTCCAAGCGGCGTGTTTGCAGACCTCTGCGGCAGAAAAAAGGCGTTTTTGCTTTCTGCCATCCTTTATCTGGTTTGCTTTACCATTGTGCTCTTTTCAAAATCCATGCCCGCGCTGCTGGTTGCCATGGTTGTAAACGGCTTGGGGCGCGCGTTTTCTTCCGGCAGCATTGAGGCCTTGGCCATTGATGATGCGGTCGCAAACGGGGCCATCCTTGCAAAGGTGACGGGCCAGCTCTCCATACTGGAAAGCGCAGGTCTTGCGGCGGGGGCGCTCGCGGGCGGCTGGCTGTCCGGCATTGGGGCGGCGTATACCGGCAATATCCTTGGGAGCCTTGCGTTGTATGGGCTGCTGTTGTTCCTGGCGCTGTTTTTTGTAAAAGAACAGCGGATGCAGGCGGAACATGAAGCGGAAACCACCGGTTCCCGCATCGGTGCGCAGGTGAGGGAAAGCGTCGCATTCATGGCGCAAAAGGGGCTGGTGCGCGTACTGCTTGTGTTTGCGTTCCTCACGGGCTTTGCGCTGCTTTCGATAGAAACCTACTGGCAGCCCGCGCTCAATGCGCTTTCCCCTGCCCCCTGGTTGTTGGGGGCAGTCAGCTTTGCGGGGTTTTTCTGCACCATCCTCGGCAGCAAGGCGGTCGAGTGCGCGCTTGTCAAAAAGCCCGAACACGGCGTGATATGGCTGCTTGCCGGTAAGGCGATGTTTGGCGTCTGCCTGATTGTCCTGCTGTTCCAGTTCCAAACGCCGTTCTTTGTCGGTGTGTATATGCTTAGTTATCTGTTCCTTGGCGGCACGAGCGTTGCGGAAAACACGCTGCTCAACGGGATGGTGGCGCCCAGCCGGCGGGCGAGCATCCTCTCCCTGTCTTCCTTTGTGCTCCAGATCGGCGGGCTTTTTGCTTCCCTGACCGGCTATGTGGTGAGCGCGCGGATGGCGTATCGGAACATGTGGCTGATTGCGGGCCTGCTGCTCCTGTCTGGCGTCGCGGCGTTCACGCTGGTACACGCAAAGCAGCGCCTCCGGAAAAAAGAGGAGAACGTGCAGGAGCCGCTGGTGGAGGAGCAAGTGGAAGAAACACCGGAAATGAAGCAGGAAATATAGGTTGGGGCGCTGCCCTGCAGAAAGCAAAAGAGCGGAGGGCCAAGGCCCTCCGCTCTTTTTAGATATACGTTTACTTTACTTGATATCCCCATGCCCGTGCTGGTACATCTGGCGGTTGTCAAGCGCCCATATTCGCTCGGAGAACCCGCCCTTGGGTACGCCGGAAAGCGCATCGAACATTTCATAGAGCCTACTATCCAGCATATCAAGGTGTGCAAGCAGTTCCGCCTCCGGGAACATCGGCCCCTTGGGGCTGCCGTATTCCGGCACGCTGTGGTGGGAAAGGATCATATGCTGGACGAGCATGCACAGCTCCTGCGGGATGTCCAAAAGCTCACACGCGGAGCCCACCATATTTACGCCCAGGCTGATATGGCCGATCAGCTGCCCTGCAGGCGTATAGCCGCCCGCAAGCCCAAGCGCACCCGTATCCATCTCTACAAGCTTTGCGATATCGTGTAACATCGCCCCTGCGTAAACAAGCTCCGCGTCGATCATGGGATAAAGCGGGATAAGCGCCTTTGCGGCCTGCACAATGGAAAGCGTGTGGTGCAATAACCCGCCCCGCGTCGCGTGGTGGAGTTTGACGGCGGCGGGCGCGCGCAACAGCTGCTCCTTATTGGTGCGCAGCAGGTACTGCACCAGCCGCCTTAAATCATCGTCCGCAAACGCTTCCGCCGTTTCAAACAGCTCCGTATACATCCATTCCGGGTCAAACGGCGCGCAGGGCACCAAGAGCGCCATATCCACATCGTCGGTCGGCGCTGCGCCGCGCATCTTATCGATTTTGAGCTGCTCCGCGTCCTTCCAGACGTTGATGCTACCCTTAAGCCAGATCACCTGGTCCGCATCAAATACGCCGTGCTGCTGGGCGTTATAATCCCAGAGCTTTGCGTCCGCCTCGCCCTCGCAGTCGGCAAGCACCAGGTCAAGATACGCGCTGCCCTTGATGTTCGTTTTAATTTGGACGCTTTTAACAATGCAAAAGCCCTCGACGTTTGCGCCCTCCGCCGTGCTCAAAAGCCGCATTCTGGCCATAGTATGTTCTCCCCTCGCCAGCACGGCGCTGTAGCCAATACCAACTCCAACATGCATGCATCGCCACGGCGGTTCTTTCGCGCGGGGCAGCCGCCTTCCGCTCGGCGCAATCGAATACGCTTCGCTTCGGCTCCCTGCACCGCAGTAAAAATTCCGTTTTAAACGCATGCATGCGCTCCATTGGTACTCCAGCGCCGCACGTAAAAAGTCTGTTATTTACCCAGTATAGCAGACGGCGCAATAAAAGGAAAACGCGAATCTTCGGGGGCATTCCCGCTTTTGTTCCGTTTACATTCAATCGAAAATACGCTAAAGTAAAAAAGTGCCCGCATGGTGGGAATTTGTCATTGACACGGTGTAAGGATTGTGTTAGATTTGAAAAGGTCACCCCGCAAGGGGCTTTCTTTTGATGAGCCAAATTTGTTTGACGAACGGCACGGGCACGGCCGTTTGAATTCCGGGAGGTAAGGATTATGCGCGTTAAGATCACATTGGCCTGCACCGAGTGCAAGCAGAGGAACTACAATACCTTTAAAAACAAGAAGAATGACCCGGACAGGCTGGAGTTCAGCAAGTATTGCCGCTTCTGCCGCAAGCACACCACACACAGGGAATCCAAGTAATCGCTTCTCATAAAGCCATACATTTGGATGAAAATAACTGCAATGGGGGATACTATCCATGGCGAACAACGAAATAAAGCCTGCCGATAAAAAAGCAGCCGACAAGAAACCGGCAAAGGCGAAGAATCCTTCCCGCCTCCGCCCGCTGCACTATTTCAAAGAAGTTGCGGGTGAAGTGAAAAAGCTCAGCTGGCCTACGTGGAAGGAACTGTTCTCCCGTACGGGCGCGGTGGTTGCGTTTGTCGTTGCCATGGCTGTGCTCATCGGCGTGCTGGATCTTCTGTTCTCGCAGGGCGTCAGGCTGATCGCGCTCATCGGCGCGTAACGGCTTGTGTTGCTTCTGCCGCGCTGTCTTTTGTATAAACGGCGCATGCTTTTTTGAAAGGAGGCCGGAGTGCTATGAGTGAAGAGGCCAAGTGGTATGTTGTGCATACCTATTCCGGCTACGAAAACAAGGTAAAGGAAGACCTGGAAAAATCCGTGGAGAACATGGGCCTGCAGGAGCAGATTCTGGAGGTCAAGTATCCGACGGAGGAAACCATTGAGGTCGGCAAAAACGGCAAAAAGAAGACAATGCTGCGCAAGGTGTATCCCGGCTATGTTATGGTTAAGATGATCATGACGGATAAGACCTGGTATGTCGTGCGCAATACCCGCGGCGTGACGGGCTTCGTCGGGCCGGGCAGCAAGCCCATCCCCCTGACGGATGAAGAGGTCACGGCAATGGGTGTCGAGCGTATCCCCATCGTCCTCAATATCGAGGTGGGCGAAAACGTGCGCGTTGTCTCCGGGCCTTTGGAGAAATTCATCGGCCGTGTCGAAGCGCTGGACGCCGAGCGTCAGAAAATCAAGCTTACGGTCTCCATGTTTGGCCGCGAAACGCCCGTGGAGCTGGACTTTGTACAGGTCCAGAAGCTGTAACCCATTCGTCTCAAAGAATCCTTCGGATTTTTTGATATAAAGTGGGAGGGGGCGGCACCCCGTTTACCACAAACTACAATTTACAGTAGGAGGAAACTGCAATGGCAAAGAAGATCACAGGCTATGTGAAGCTTCAGATTCCCGCCGGCAAAGCGACGCCGGCACCGCCGGTCGGCCCCGCGTTGGGCCAGCACGGCGTCAACATCATGGGCTTCTGCAAGGAGTTCAATGAGCGCACCGCAAAACAGGTGGGGTTGATCATCCCCGTCGTTATCACTGTGTATGCGGACCGTTCCTTTACCTTCATCACCAAGACCCCTCCCGCCGCGGTTCTGATTAAGAAGGCCGTAGGCATCGAGAGCGGCTCGGGCGTTCCCAACAAGACCAAGGTCGCCACCATCACCAAGGCGCAGGTCAAGGAAATCGCGGAGCTGAAAATGCCGGACCTCAACGCGGCAAGCGTAGAGGCCGCCATGAGCATGGTCGCAGGCACGGCGCGCAGCATGGGCGTCGTGGTGAGCGACTAAGGGGGAGGAGAAGTTATGAAGCACGGTAAGAAATACGTTGAAAGCAAAAAGCTGATCGACTCTACCCGCCAGTACGACACGCGTGAAGGTCTTGACCTTTTGCTGCAGACCGCAAAGGCCAAGTTTGATGAATCCGTGGAAGTGCACGTCCGTTTGGGCGTTGACTCCCGCCATGCGGATCAGCAGGTGCGCGGCGCGGTTGTTCTGCCGCACGGCACGGGCAAAACCGTCCGCGTCCTCGTGTTCGCCAAGGCCGATAAAGCGCGTGAAGCGCTTGAAGCGGGTGCTGATTTCGTAGGCGACGAGGATCTTGTCAAGAAGATTCAGACGGAAAACTGGTTTGGGTTTGACGTTTGCGTCGCGACGCCTGACATGATGGGTCTCGTCGGCCGCATCGGCCGCGTACTCGGCCCCAAGGGCCTCATGCCGAACCCCAAGAGCGGTACGGTTACCATGGACGTCACCAAGGCCGTCAAGGACATCAAGGCCGGTAAGGTTGAGTACCGTCTTGACAAGACCAACATCGTGCACTGCCCCGTCGGCAAGATTTCCTTCGGCACTGAAAAGCTTGAGGAAAACGTCAACACGCTGATGGAAGCCATTATCAAGGCCAAGCCGGCAGCCGCAAAGGGCACCTACCTCAAGAGCGTGGTACTGTCCTCCACGATGGGCCCTGGCATCAAGTTCAATCCCCTGCGCTTTAGCTAAGCTAAATCCCGGGCATTGACAAATACGCCGGAGCTGTGATATACTCCGTTCCGGTCATATCCCTTTTTCGCCATAGACAGCAGGTGCGGCATGCCGCTTAATTCCCTGCCGAGGTGAGCATAAAGCGTTTTGTATAGGCGCGCTCTCTTGTCTATTTGGCATAGGGAGCGCGTTTTTTATGGTTGTCACCCGGCTTTTATGTAAGCCGGTAAAGCAATACAGTATGGAAAAGAAGGAGGTGAAACCATGGCAAACGTTCAAATTATCGAGTTGAAGGCTGCCAAGGTCGCCGAAGTACAGGAGAAGCTCCAAAAGGCCAAATCCGTAATCGTTTTTGATTATCGCGGCCTGACGGTGGAGGAAGTTACCAACCTGCGTAACGAAATGCGTAAGGCCGACATCGAGTATCTGGTACTCAAGAACGGCATCGTTGAGCGCGCAGCGAACCTTGCGGGCATCGACGCTTCCATCAATGAGATGCTCAAAGGCCCCAGCGCGTTCGCAATCGCGTATGAGGATGCAGTAGCTCCCGCCAAGATCCTCAAGGATTTCGTCAAGAAGGTCAAGAAGTGCGCCATCAAGGGCGGCGTTGTGGAAGGCAAGGTTGAAAGCGCTGAGATGATCAACGCTATCGCAGATCTGCCCTCCCGTGAGGTGCTCATCGCCCGCCTGCTGGGCAGCATGATGTCCCCGATTTCCGGTCTCGCTATCGTGCTCGACCAGATCGCAAAGAAACAGGGCGGCGGCGCCGAAGCCCCCGCTGCGGAATAACAGCCGCGTAATTTAAAAACATTAGTACATAAAAGGAGAATTACCATGAATAAGGAGCAGTTGATTGCCGATATCAAGGCGATGTCCGTGTTGGAGCTTTCCGAGCTCGTAAAGGCGCTTGAGGAAGAATTTGGCGTATCCGCCGCCGCTACCGCGGTTGCCGTTGCCGGTCCCGCCGCCGCTGCCGAAGCAGTGGAAGAGAAGACCGAGTTCGACGCCATCCTCAAGGAAGTCGGCCCCGAAAAGATCAAGGTTATCAAGGTTGTGCGCGAGCTGACCGGCCTTGGCCTCAAGGAAGCAAAAGACCTCGTCGACAACGCGCCCAAGCCCCTTAAGGAAGGCGCTTCCAAGGAAGAGTGCGAGAAGATCGCCGCTGCGTTCAAGGAAGTTGGCGCAACCGTCGAAATCAAATAACTTTGGTTTTGCATCAAAAGGCCTGCAGAGTTTTCTGCGGGTCTTTTTTGTATGTATAACAGACAAAAAAGCCTGTGCGAAGGCTCGCACAGGCTTTTCCGGAATGAGACAATCGGTTGTTACGGTTTGGTCGTAGCTTTTGGGGAGGCTGCCGCGTTGTCCGTTACAGCCGGGGAAGCCGCCGCATCGGGGGAAGCTGCCGCATTGGGGGTGGTGCCTGCTGCATCCGGCGCAAACGTGCCGTTGGGCAGAACATACGCGGTGCCGGTTGTGCCGTCCTGTGCGGTATACTCTACCACATAAGCCTGCTGGGTACCCTGCATACCGTGTGTAATACGGCTGATGGTTGCACCCGGGTACTTCTCCTGGAGTGCCGCCTTGATGTCCGGCACTTCGCTTTCTTCCACAACGGTGCCTTCCGCATAGTTGGGGATGGTCAGCCCGTCGGTGCCGCCCGCATTGCCTCCGGTTCCGGTGCCGCCTGCGTCATCCGGCAGTGCGGAAGGGGAAATATCGGGGGTCATGCTGGGCAGAGGACTCGCGGTATTCGAGGGCGCAGGGGTTGGCGTACAGCCCGCCGCAAGGACCAGAAATAACACAAGCCCTATGCAAAAAAAGCGTTTCATGGTTTTCCTCCTTTGATTGATGGCGCGCCTGTAAAAAGGCACGCTGCGGGTTATCCCGCTGTCATTCGGGCATAGTATGCCCATACGCACAAGATTGTAAACTTTTGCGGTAGATTCGGAACCGCAACGGCATCATTTGCGTATAAGCAATGTAAGAAAAAAACGATGCGGTTTTCGAATAGCTGCAGGAAGAGCAAAGAACAGGAGGATATGCAATGAAACAACTCAGACAATACTTGTCGTTTGCGCTTGCGGCTGTGTTTCTGTTTGCGTTTGGGTGCGCGGCACCAAGTCAACCCGTTTCTACCCCCGCGCCTACGGAGTCGGCGGAGCCGGTCAACGCAAAGCCCTTAAGCATGCCGGAGCTGGGCGCGGCAAAGCCGCTGCTTGCGCCGGATTATGAAACTCCCCAGAGGCTTGGCAACGGCATTAACGCGTTTACGTTTGCGCTTGCAAACAAGCTCCATAAAAAAGGCGAAAACATGGTGCTTTCCCCGTTTTCCGTCTGGATGACGCTTGCGGCACTTGCAAACGCGACGGATGAGGCGGCACTGCCGGAGCTCTTAAAAGCGCTCCATGTTGACCTGAGCGTGGAGGAACTCAATGCCTCCGTCTCCAGGATGCTGTATAGCCTCAGTGGCAACGAGGGTGCAGATGGCTACAACCCGCTTTCCATTGCAAACGCGGTGTTTGTGGATCAATCCGCAACTCTCCAAAAAGAGTTTGCACAGAATTTCCTGGATTACTACCGCGGTACGGCGATGAATGTGGATATGCAAAGCCCTGCGGCCATTAAGGCCATCAACGATTGGGCAAGCGAGCACACAGACGGCCTCATTACGGACATTGTCAAGGAAATCCCGCAGGATACCATCGTTGCCTTGGCAAACGCCGTTTATTTCAGCGACCGCTGGGCGTTGGAATTTGATGAAAAGCTGACTGAGGATATGGCATTCCACGGTACCGGCTCGGACGCAACGGTTCCCTTTATGCTGCGCGAGGGTGACGCCATCCCCTATTATGCGGATGACACGCTCCAGGCGGTGAACCTTCGGATGAAGACCGGAAGCGGCATGTACATCCTGCTGCCCAAGGACGGCGATGCGGATGCGCTGCTTGCGCGGATGGACGCGGAGGCGTTTTCCAGGATCGTGTCCGATACGGCGCCCACAACGGGTAAGCTACTGCTGCCAAGGTTCTCGTTACAATCCGACCTGAAGCTGAACGAGGCGCTAAAAGAATTGGGCGTACCGCTGCTGGATGAAAGCAGCCCCGCGCTCCGTAAACTGGTGCAGGGAACGGATGCGTTCATCGGGTCTTCCTTGCATCAGGCGACCATCAACGTGGATGAAAAGGGCACGACAGCCGCCGCAGTCACGGTGGAACTAATTGAGCCGACCTCCATGCCGCTTGCGACAGAGCCGTTCTCCATGGTATGCGACAAACCCTTTGTATTTGTACTTTACCAGTGGACGGCGGAAACCGGGGAGCAGACGCTCTTCACCGGCGTTGTGAACCAGCTGTGATACTTGTTCACACATCGTTCATGGAGAAGGAACACGCTCCGTTTGCAAACCCCAACCCGTTTTGCTATGCTATAACTACGTATGGAATTAGCAATACGCATGGAAGGGGGCGCGGCAGGAACGCGGATGGCACCGGATATTCCGCATCCTGCACAGCGACAAACGGGTATGGAAAAGCCAACCTTGGAGGCGCTTTACGAGGCGCACGCCAAGACTGTTTACTGGGCGGCGTACGGCGTCTCGCGCGATGCGGAGGCGGCGGCGGACGCCGTGCAGAACGCGTTTTTGAGCGCGCACCGCAATATGGGGACGATTGAAACGATGACGAACGAGCAGGCGCGTGCCTGGCTGTACCGTGTTGCGGTCAACAGCTCCATCGATATGCTCCGCCGCAACCGCCGCAGCATCCCGGTAGAGGATGCGGGCGTTGCGGAGCCGGATACGGCGCTTGGCCCTGAGGCGCAGGCGGAGCGGAATGAAACGAAGGGAGCCATCAAGCGCGCGCTCGATAACCTGCCGGAAAAATACCGGGAGCCGTTGTTCCTGTACTACTTTGCGGAGCTTGACTATAAGCAGATCGCAAAGCTGCTCAATACGGGCGAAGGCACGCTCAAAAGCCGCATGTCGCGCGGGCGCGATATGCTCAAAAATGAACTCAAGAAAGGAGGCGGGCTGTATGCGTAACAACGAAAAAGACAATCACGAGCTGGACATCGATCTGCTGCTGCGCGATGCGGCGGCGGAAGAAAACAAAGCCCTGCCTCTGGATGATTGGAAGCGCCGGCTGCTGGAAAAGGTGGAAAGCGGCGAGGAAGAGATTCCCGTAGCGGATGAACTTGCCGCCCGCAGGCGCAGCAAGCTGCGCAAATGGACGGTGGGCATCTCCACCGTTGCCGCGGCGCTGCTGATTGTGGTCGGAACCAGCGAACTGTTTCAAAGCAATGGCATGAACGAAAAATCCGCGGTTCCTCAGGAAGCCCGCATTGCGGCAGAGCAAGGGCCGATGGACCAGGCACTGCCCGAAGCATCCCTCTATGCCATGCCGGAAGCGCCCATGGCGGCACAGGATGCCCCCGCAGCGCCTTCCGCGCTTGAAGCCCCTGCCCCTGCGGTGGAGAGCGCGCCGCCCACCGTCGGAACAGGGGATACTGCAGGCAGCGCAGGCCAGGCCAATTTGTTCGGGATGGAGCAGGCGCTCACACCCGAACAGCAGCAGGCCATTGATGCGCTCAACGCAGCGCTTCCCGCGGAACGGGGCAAGGCTGACCCCGCTACGGCAGTGGTGCTGCAGCTTGACAACGTTACGGTGACCGTCCATCCGCTTTCCGGCGGAGAAGAGCAGGAGGTAACGCGCGCGCTGGTCTATCAGATCATGGTCGTGTCCGATACCGGAGAAATGGCCTCCTATGTGGTGGATGCATCCAATTATGAGGTGCTGGGCGAAATCGTGGAGGGAGTATCGGAATGATACCGGACGGTGGAAGATTCCCTGTCTGAACGCGAAATAAGCAAACGGGAGTGGATGTTTTCACTCTCGTTGTTTTTTGGGGAAGAGGCCTTTCTGATCAAAAACACATTGCAACAGAAGGCTATTTCGGTTACCGTTTTACGGCTGGCCGGGTTCCCCCGCGTTCCTCATACGGCAGCAAATCTCCGCCAATAAAGTTGCGGCCAACGGCGGTACAGGCTTCGAGCACCGAGTAGCTTCCGGCGCTCGGGTCCAGCACCCAGTCGCCCTCCGCTGTCACTGCCTCGATCAGGCGCGTCTGCAGAGAGACCGGCTTGGCGTGGGGATGCCGTCTGGAGGCGGGCTCGCGCCATACATCCGGCAGCGTATGGTCACGCCAGACGCCTTTGGCGCGCTTGGGCCGCTTTTGCAGCACAAGGAGGTATTCGGATGTGCGGCGCGTGCGGTACCCCATGCCGATACGCGCTTTGTCCCAGACGATCATATCCACGGTTTCAAGCGCGGTATCCTTCAGCCAGGGCGGCACGCCCTCGCACAGATGGAATTTATCCACCCACAAAAACAGGTGGGCGCTTTTGAACAGCACGCGGTCAAGCTCCATCAAAAAAGCGCAGATGTCGCAGTCCTCCATCTGCGGAAGCTGGGCGCGGCGGGTGCCGCGTGTCACACCCTCGTTTCCATAGCTGAGCTTGTTGAGCACGCCGCGGTACTGCGGGTCAAAAAATGCCGCAGCAATGCTCTCGTCTTGAATGGCTTTTAATAGTTCCAACCCGTCTATGCAGTTGCGGCCGCAGGGAAGAACGCGGCTGTCGGGCATCAGAGGAAAAGAACGGTGCATACGCAATCCTCCTGCCGTTGTTCCGAATCGTCCTGATTGTACCATATGAAAAAACAGTTATTTCCAAAACGTTTGTCGAAAAAACGGAATTCCGTTTGCAGGGAAGCTGCAGGGATCCTGAGGAATAAGAACTGCGCGCATAGAACCGCCGTGCGCTTGCCAAAATGGGCTGCTTTGTGCTAAAATACAGTGCATATAGCAAATGCGATGACGGAGCCGGGCATCCGCCGCTGTGCATGGAAAGAGAACGCCGCCGGGAATAAACCCGTGCTGAAAGCGGCGTATGCGGTGCCGGATGTTGCCCTTTCTCTCCCGAGCATCCCCGGGGAAGCCCATTATCTTTTGGGTGCGTAGTCGGCGGCGGGTAAGCCCGATACAGCGGCAAAGGCTCCGTATTTTGCGGGGTGAATTTGGGTGGTACCACGAACGCGCATACAGCGCATCGTCCCTTGCCGGGACGGTGCGCTTTTTTTATGGCCGTACCGCCCCGCGTAAGCCCGTAAGGATGGAACAGTGTAAGGAGGCAGGAAAATATGCTGGAGAACTTGAAAGCCATTGGCGAGCAGGCGTGGGCGCGCCTCAATGAAGCCAAAGGCGAAAGCGACATTGAGAACCTGATGGTAAGCGTTTTGGGCCGCAACGGCTCCCTGACGGAAGTGCTGCGCACCATGGGCAAGCTGAGTAAGGAAGCCCGCGCGGAGCTTGGGCAGGAAGCCAACCGCTTAAAGCGGGAGCTGGAAGAGGCGATTTCCAAGAAGCGCACGGCGCTTGCGGCGGCGGAGCAGGAGCTGCGCTTTGCGCGCGAAACGCTCGATATTACCGAACCCGGTAAGCGTATTTTGCCGCGCGGCAGGCTCCACCCCATGACACAGACATACCGTGAGATCCGGGATGTGCTCGTGGGCATGGGCTTTATCACGTTTGACGGCCCGGAGATCGATCTCGATAAATACAACTTCGAGATGCCGAATATGCCGCCCGACCACCCTGCCCGGGATATGCAGGACACTTTCTATATCAACGACAATGTGGTGTTGCGGACCCATACCACCAACTGCGAGCCGCGGGCGCTTTTGAACCTCACGCCGCCATTCCGCGTGGTGATTCCCGGCCGCTGCTTCCGCGTGGACGAGGTGGATGCAAGCCATTCCCCTATCTTCATGCAGATGGAAGGGCTGGTGGTGGACAAGAATATCACCCTTGCGGACCTCAAGGGCACGCTGGACGCGTTTGTGCACGCCCTGTTCGGTGAGGATGTGAAGACCCGCTTCCGCCCGAGCTATTTCCCGTTCACGGAGCCTTCGGCGGAGCTCGATATCTCCTGCACCATCTGCGGGGGCAAGGGCTGCCGCGTGTGCAAGCACACCGGCTGGTTGGAGATTTTGGGCTGCGGAGTCACAAACCCGCACGAAATTGAGAACTGCGGTCTTGACCCGCACGAGTGGAGCGCGTTCGCGTTCGGCCTGGGTGTGGACCGTGTGACGAGCCTGAAATACGGCATCACCGATATCCGGTTGGAGTATGAGAACGACGCGCGTTTCCTCAAGCAGTTTTAGCAAGCAAAAGGGAGGCCCAAGGGACATGTCTCTTGGGAAGCCCAAAGTATAGAAGATATCCGCTTCTTTTGGTTCTTTACTTTCGTGGAAAGAAAAGAACCGTTCCCTAAATCTCTGTAAGGAGGATTGACCGGTATGAAATTGCCTTTGAAATGGCTCAAGGAATACATGGACTATGACGTAACCCACGAACAGTTTGTGGAAAAGATGATGTGGCGCGGCTTTGAGGTGGCGGATGTGCTGCCCGAACTTCCGGATGTTTCCGGCGTTGTCACGGGGCGCGTATTGAAGGTGGAGCACCACCCCAACGCGGAAAAGCTGCATGTCTGCACCGTGGACGCGGGCGAGGGCAGCCACCGCACCATCGTATGCGGCGCGCCCAATGTGTATGAAGATATGCTGGTGCCCGTGGCGCTGCCCGGGGCTATGCTGCCCGGCGGCATCACCATTGCGCCCACCGTCATGCGCGGGGTGGAAAGCTTAGGAATGCTCTGCTCCGGCAAGGAGCTTGGCATCACGGATGCGGATTATCCCGGCAGCGAGGTGAACGGCCTGTTGGATATCCAAGGGGAGCACGCCTGCGGCGAACCCATCGCAAAGGCGTTGGGGATGGACGATGTGGTATTTAACATCGAGCTTACCCCGAACCGCCCGGATTGCCAGAGCATCCTCGGCATGTGCCGGGAGGCTGCAGCGGCGCTCGGTAAGCCCTTCAAAGAGCCTGCAATCAAGCAGGTCAAGGGTGAAGGGCATGCCGCGGAATACGCAAAGGTGACGGTATTGAATACCGAGCTTTGCCCGCGTTACGCCGCGCGCGTGGTGACGGATATCGTCATTGAGCCGTCCCCCGCCTGGATGCAAAAAAAGCTCCGGAGCGTGGGGCTAAGGCCCATCAACAACATCGTGGACATCACGAACTTCGTGATGGTGGAATACGGCCACCCCATGCACGCGTTTGACCTCGCCTGTGTGGCGGACGCGCACATCATCGTGCGCAACGCAAACGAAAACGAGACCGTGCGCACACTTGACAGCAAGGATAGGCCCGTGGACCCCTCCATGCTGCTGATTGCGGACCCGCAGAAGGGCGTTGGCATTGCAGGCGTCATGGGCGGCGAGAATTCCGAAATCAAACCGGAAACCAAGGCCGTGCTGTTTGAGAGCGCCGTATTCAAAAACAGCAACATCCGCAGCACCGCGCGCAAATTAAAGCATATGACGGACGCCGCCGCCCGCTTTATTAAGGGCGTGGAGCCTGTCAACGCCAAGCTTGCGCTGGACCGCGCGATCGAGCTGGTGGAAGAGTTGAAGGCCGGGCGCATCGTTGGCGATACCATCGACGCCTGCGCGGTCAATTTGGAAAACCGCGAGATTGATGTGGACATCGCGCACATCAACCGCATCCTGAATACCTCCTTCACCGGTGAAGAGATGCAGCAAATGCTTGCGACCATCAGCATTTCCGCTACCCCGCACGGGGGAAAGTTGCGCGTGAGCGTGCCGCATTACCGCACGGATATTGAAAGCGGCATCGAGGCGGATTGGAATATCGCGGAGGAGGTCGCCCGCATTTACGGCTACTACAACATCGCGCCTACGCTCATGTCCGGCGATACGTTTCGCGGCAGGCTGACCCCGCCCTTCAAGCTGGAGGACACGGTCAAGGACAGCCTGGTAGCGCTTGGCGCGTATGAAATGTACAATTACAACTTCACCGGCCCCGCGGCGATCAACGCCCTGCGCCTGCCCGCGGACGATGAAAAGCGCAAGACCGTACGCATCCTGAATCCCTTCGGTGAGGACCAGAGCCTGATGCGCACCACGCTCTACATCGGCATGCTCAAATCCGCCGCGCTCAACGTCAACCGCCGCACCGGGCAGAGCCGCTTCTTTGAGGTGGGCAACGTGCATATCGACAACAACGATGTGCTGGCGGAAGAACGCAAAATGGTCGGTCTCCTGTTCATGGGCGAGGGCGAGGATTTCTTCACCCTCAAGGGTGCTGTCGAGCAGCTGCTGGAGGTTTTGGGCATTGCGGACGTGCGCTTTGTGCGCGGCGGCGGCGCGTACTTCCATCCGGGGCGCGCGGCGCAGGTGTACGCGGGCAATACGCTCATCGGTGAGCTTGGCGAAATGCACCCGGAAACGGCCTCCGCGCTCGATCTTGATGTGCGCGTCTACGCAGCCGAGCTTTCGTTTGCCGCACTCCTCGCGCTTGCTACCCGCGGCCGCACCTACAAGGCATTGCCGCGTTACCCCGTGGTGCAGCGCGACCTTGCGTTGCTCGCGGAAGAAAGCATTGCGGCGGAGACGCTCAAAAACGCTATCGAGAAAGCAAAGGACCTCCCCGCGGGCGTGCTTGTGGAGCAGGCGGAGCTGTTTGATGTGTTCCGCGGCGGCACGGTACCCGCGGGCAAGAAGAGCATGGCCTATTCCTTCACGCTGCGCGCGGAGGACAGGACGTTGAATGATGATGAGATCACGGCGTCCGTCAAGGCCATCCTCGCTTCCTTGGAAGCGGCAGGCGCCAGACTCAGGGCATGAGCAATGGCTAAGGGCTAAGGGTTAACGGTTAAGGGCTGATTGTGGATGAAATTCCTTCGGAAGTTCATTGCTTTGGTCTAAAAAGGCTCCGCTTTCCTGCATGGAAAGCGGAGCCAAGTCTTTCTATTTACTTCGTATCATTTCCATGGCCTCTTGTTCAAGCTTGGTTTTTATATGATAGCCCAGAAAGTTCCGTAAGGCGCGATAACTTTGATAACTTTCCATTACGGCATTTTGGGCGGTTTCTATGCCGCTCTTTTCAGAAAATCCATTTTGCAAACACTTGGAATGCCTGTAATCACGCATCTTCATTTTTAGATGCCAACGCAGTACACGCAGAATTGCCTGCCAAGGAACCTGTTTTTCTGTACGGTAGTGCGGCATTGTTTATCACCTCTTAAATTATTTTACTATCAAAAGATAGTAAAATCAATACTATCTTTTGATAGTAGACATAATGGTTACGAGGTGAATTGTGATGTACTACCGGCGGCTGAAGGATTTGAGGGAAGATCATGATAAGGCGCAAAAGGAGATTGCGGATTTACTGGGAATCGACCAGCGCGTCTACAGCACCTACGAAACAGGCAAGCGCGAGATTCCGAGCCGCTTTCTGATAATCTTGGCAGATTACTATCAGTGCAGCGTCGATTATATTTTGGGGAGAACAAACGAAAGAGGCTGACAAAGTCCGGCAAATATACGAGGCTCCGCATTTCTGAATAAGAAATGCGGAGCCTTTACGTAGCCTCGGTTTGCGGCGAAAGCGAATGGAATCCTCCTAAGCCAACTTTTTCGGTTCATAAGCGATGGGATGCTTCGGCGGCGGGAAATCGTCCGGCAGGATGGTTTCATTCCCATCCTTCAGCTTTGAAAGCACGGTGAACCCCCATTCGGAGTCGGAGCGTTTGACGATCAGCCTGTAATCGTCGGCGATGATCCCTTTCTTGCTGATTTCCGCACCAGACATCCACCTGTCGTCTACGTCAAAGGAAAGATAGAAGGTATCATTGCCAACATATTGGTATGCGCTCAAGTAATACTCCGGGTATTCCGGATCACCGGCCCATATATAGTACGTGCCGTCTTTGCAAATGATCCGCTCATCTTCTTCGTCCCCAAAGTTTGCATTTGCATCCGAGATATCTATGTTGATGATACTGCGGACCAGCGCGGATGCTTTTTTAGAAGAAAGGGATAATTGATACTTCCCTATGTCATCCGGAGGAGAAGGCAGTTCCGCATAAAATGCCTGATGATAGTAGCTGTACAGGATGGAAATGCTATCCCATTTTTCAAGCTCATCAGGGTGAAAATAGGTGTCAATATAAGAAACCCTGCCGGCAAGGTCGTTCAGTTTCTTACTTTCCAAGGCGTTGATTTCCTGCTGCGTGATATCTTTCTCCATCCTTTGTTTCAGCCATTTGGCGGCGCGCGCATTGATATGCTGCTGTTCATCATAGAATGCGGGCCGGTTGATCAAATGTGTCATCCCCTCGGGCCGGGAAACATCGGGAAGGGTAACCTCCCCGTTCTCATCCTCCAGTTTGGAAACGACGGTAAATCCCCACGCGGAGGAGGAACGCCGGACGACTAAGCGCCTCACGTCCCAGCGAATACCGTGGTTTTCATCCGGGCCGGGCGTGGAAGAAGTATCCTAGTCAAAGTCAACGTAAAACAAGCCATCCCCTAAATACCGGTATGCTGAAACCAGAAGATCACCCATTTGGATATCGTTCCAGGCTACGGTATATATCCCGTCTTTGCATACGATTTCACTTCCAAACTGTCCGTCCGCTTCCAATTCCGGGATGTCTATCCCGAGCAATTGCTTTACAAACTCGTTTGCTTTCCCGGCAGACATGTAGCAAGCGCCCTTGTCGATTTCGCCATCCGGCGGATAAGCGTCCTGAAAAGAAACCGTGTCCCAGCCCGGCCTCGAATACAGCGGCAAACGCATGGGGATGCCGTAATAAATATAAAGTGGTATGAGAAGTTGTTCTTTGCTCAACTCCCGCGCATCAAAAAAGCAATCCGTAAAGGAAACAAGATACGCTACCGCAGACAGGGCCTTAAGTTCATCTTCCGTGAGCGTTTCGTTGGGCACGTCCATAACATCCGCCATGCTGTTCCACCAGAGCTCACCCAATTCTTGCTGCTTGGGGAAGGCCCCTTCCCATCTCACTGCCTGCGCAATGAGGGAAAGCGCCGCCGCCTTCTCCCCCTTTGCCAATTTTTCTTTAGCGGATTGCACCAAAGTATCCGTCGTTTCAATTGGCTGTGCGGGCGTAACAGATGGGAAGGGTGCGACAACAGGCTTAGGAGTTGAATCGGGAACAGACATATAGGGCTGTTCCGTGCATCCTGTGGCAAGTAAAAACAAAGCAGCACAAATTAGGCCAATCGCTTTATAATAGCGTTTCATTCAACACTCCCATAACGTTCATTCAGAATTCGCTTCAATTCTTCTGAAAGTTCATACGAAGCGGGAAACCGGGGCTGCGTGAAATCATCCGGCAGGACGGTTTGATCCGCATCTTTCAGCTTCGAAAGCACTGTGAAGCCCCATTCGGAGCCGGAGCGCTTGACAATCAGCCGACAATAATCAAGAATAATGCCCGTCGCGCTGAATGAACCATTCCCCATCCATCTGTCATCTGCCGCAAAAGAAAGATAAAACGTATCGTCGCCGAGATATTCATATGCGCTTAGGAAATAGATTGGGATTTCAAGATCGTTTTGATACACATAGTAATTACCGTCTTTGTAATACACATAATCTTCTATAGCATCTCCATAATTAGAGCCATTGTGCGGAATTTTAATCCCCATTATATCGTTCATCAATACCGCCGCCTTTTTTGCAGATACAACAACGCTCATCAAACCATCCGGGTCCCGTAATCCATCGGGCGGGTAGAATAGTCCTTCTTGTAGCTCATATTGCTCGATTTCATAGTTATAGCGTAGAGCGTCTTGATAATAGGTGCAGATAGGGATAAGATCTAGCTCTGTTACATCCCGATAGTATGGGGCCACGTAGGAAACCAAGGATGTAAGCTCATTGAGTTTGTCAATTTCTTTCGGGCTGAGTTCTTGTTGTTCCGTATTCCTTTTTATCTTTTGCTCCAGCCACTTTGTAGCGCGGGTATTCACAGACTGCGGGTTGTTGTGGAACTTTGCGGAGCGGTTGATAAAGTATGTCATCCCCTCCGGGCGCTCAAACGACTCGGGAATGATACGATCATCCTTTTCCTGAAGCTTGGAAACCACACTAAATCCCCACGCGGAGGAGGAGCGCCTTACAATTAACCGCTTCTCGTCCCGGTTAATACCGTGGTGGTCTTCATCCGGGTCAGGCGTGGCGTAATCATCCCAGTCAAAATCCACATAAAACAGTCCATCCCCTACATACCGGTATCCTGAAACCAAAAAATCGGACATGTGTATATCCTGATCACAGATGGAATACGTCCCGTTTTGGCATACGATATCCCCGCCCCGGAATTCTCCCGCTGCGCCTGCCTGCGGAATGTCAACGCCCAGCAGTTGTTTTACGAATTCGTTTGCCTTTTCTACAGATAGATCGGTGAAAGGGGAGTCTCCGTTACTTAAAACATCCGGCGGATAAGCGTCCTGAAAAGAAAATGTATCCCAACCCGGCCGGGAATACAGCGGGAGATACATCGAATCGCCATAATAAATCTCAAACGTTGTAAGAAGTTGTTCTTTGCTCAGCTCCCGCGCATCAAAAAAACAATCCGTAAAGGAAACAAGATACGCTACGGCAGACAGCGCCTTAAGTTCATCTTCCGTGAGCGTTTCCTTGGGAACGTGCGTAACATCCGCCATGCTGTTCCACCAGGATTCCCGCAAATCTTCCTGTTTGGGGGCGGAACCTTCCCTTCTCACTGCCTGCGCAATGAGGGAAAGCGCCGCCGCCTTCTCCCCCTTGGCCAATTCCTCTTTGGCGGACTGCACCAAAGTATCCGTTGTTTCAATTAACGGGGCGGGCGTAAAAGATGGGGCGGGAGTAACTACCGCAGGCGTGGAAGTCGGATTGGGAACAGCCATATTGGGCTGCACAGCGCATCCTATCGCGGTGCAGATAAAAAGAATTGCACATATGGGAGCGCAGAGCTTGCGATGCAGTTTCATATGGCTGTTCCCTTTCCGAATGTTGCTATGATATGAGTTTATTGAAACATTTTCCCATTCTGATGTCAATTACTCTCAGTGCCCGCCAGCTGTCAACGCAAGTGCGAATCTGTGCCTTCATTCCGATAGCAAAAGGAGCTTTCACACAACTGTATGAAAGCTCCCCTTTGTAGGATTATGTGCTTGCCCCATGCCCGACGGTTACCCCTTATCGTGCATCATGCCGATGGCGATCCTCCTCAACCGTTCGGGCGTATTATCCTTTGGATGGCGCGCGCAGTGCAACAAAAGCTTGTGCTTTAACTCCCCCACCTTCTCGCCGGGCGGCAGGTTCAGCCAATCCATAATGTCCTTGCCCGTGCAGTTGAGCTCCTTTTCGGAAAAAGGCGCACCCTCAAGTTTCATCTTCTGCAATACCGCCCGCCAGCGGGTCGCTTCAAAATACGGGGACAGCCCGGAGCCACGTACATCCGCTTCCCGGATTTCGCACAGGCGCTGCGCGCGCTCATAGCCAATGGAGGCGAACTTGGCCCGGAGCGTCGTTTCCCGCGCCCGCCCGTTGAGGTCGTACATGTGCTGCCCTACCAAAAAGGCGACCTCGCCTATCAGCGCATTGGGATAGCGCAGGCGTTCCATTATTTCCCGGGAAATGGGTGCACCCAGGATATCATGTCCGAGCATGGGCGTGGTGCCATGAGGCAGCAGGGCCTTGGGGTTTTCCGTGTGGCCGCCCGCATCGGGCGGCAGGCCTTTTTCCCTGAGCGCCGCGGGCTTGCCGATGTCGTGCAGCAACCCAGTAAGGCGCATCGTAAGCGTCGGCGGCGCTTCCGCGCAGGCGTGGAAGTTGTGGCGCAGTACATCGTAGGCGTGGTATTGCGGGCGCTGCGTGATATGCTCGCCCTCAAGCAGTTCGGAGATGAGGTAGGGCAAAGCGCCCATCTCGTATAGCAGCGTCAGCCCGCGCAGCACAGGCGAGGGCTGTCCTTCCGTAAGCGTTGGGTACCGTACATCCGAGAGCAGGATTTTGTTGAGTTCATCCCGCTTGCGCTCCCAGGCGATATCTTCTAAGCCGCCCACGTTTTCACACGCGGCGCGCCATGTCGCTTCTTCAATGTCAAACCCAAGCTCGCATGCGAAACGCACAAGCCGCAGCACCCGCAGCCCGTCGTCTCGCAAAATGACCGCCGGGTCTTTGGAGGTGGCGCGGATCAAGCGGCGTTCGATATCCGCTATGCCGCCCGTCGGGTCAATCAATTCGCCTGTGAGGATGTCCGCATACAGCGCGTTGCACGTAAAGTCCCGCCGGAACGCGTCGTCTTCTATGGTGCTGCTAAAGCGCACCGCTTCCGGCCTGTGCGTGCCGCCCTCGCCGTACACATCGCCCCGGAACGTCGTGTGCTCAAAGTGATGTTCGCCCGCGTGGATTTCCACCGTGCCAAACTCCAGCGCCTTTGGGATGCACTTGTACCTATGCGCTTTACAAAAGGACAGCACATCCTCCGGCAGCATTTTGGAGCAGATGTCCATATCGCTTGGCGGCAGATTGAGCTGTGCGTTTCTTGGCATACCTCCAACGGCATATAAAACCTCGCCCGCTTCAAAAAATAAGCGGGCGAGCTGTGTCAGTTCGGTTGGATATTGTGTGTTGGTCATGGCCCCATTCCTTTGGGAACGTATGGGGGCGTTGCCCCCATGCCCCTACCAAAGGGATACATCCCTTTGGAATCCCATCAATCGTTAGACATATTGTCGCGTTCTTTTGCTTCTTTTCTTTCCGGAAAGAAAAGAAGTGGGGTTGGGGGCAACGCCCCCAGAAGCATTCGTTTATTCCGAGTCTTCCCCATCGAGCAGCTTTCCTTCCATCTGCGTGATGTCAAGTTCTGCTTCCCCGGCTTCGTCCTCGACATTCTCCGCCCTGGGCGCGATTGCGATACTGACCACGCGCGTGCCTTCGTGCGCACGCATAAGCCGTACGCCCTGTGTGCCGCGGCCCGCTGTCTGGCTGATCTGCTCCACCGGCATACGGATCACCATGCCGTCGTCGCGGATAAGCAGCAGGTCTTCATCGCCCGTTACCATGGCAATGCCGCAGAGGTCGCCGGTCTTTTCCGTGATCTGCATGGCAATAATGCCCTTGCCGCCGCGCTTCTGTCCGCGGTAGGCATCCTCAGGCGTGCGCTTGCCCATGCCGTTTTCGGTCACGGTCAACACATCCACCTCAGGCACCACGCGCACCATATCCACCACCACATCATCCTCGTCAAGCGATATGGACTTCACGCCCGTTGCCCCGCGGCCCATGGCGCGCACATCGTTTTCATCAAAGCGGATGCATTTGCCCTTGCTGGTGGCCAGCATGAATTCGTCCTTGCCGCTCGAAAGCTCGACTGCGATCAGCTCGTCGCCCTCGCGCAGGTTCTGTGCAATGAGGCCGCCCTTGCGGATGTTGTCAAAGTCCGAAATCGGCGTCTTCTTGATCACACCCTGCCGGGTCGCCATCACGAGGTATTCGCCCGGGTCGTCCTTGGTAACGGGGAACATCGCCGTGATGCGTTCGCCGCCCGAAAGCTGCAACAGGTTCACGATCGCCGTACCCTTTGCGGAGCGGCCCGCTTCAGGAATAACATAGCACTTGATCTTGAAGGCGCGCCCAAAGTTCGTAAAGAACAGGATGTGCGCGTGTGTGGAGGTCACAAACAGCTGCTCCACAAAGTCCTCCTCGCGCGTGCCCTGGCCCATCACGCCGCGCCCGCCTCTGTTCTGCGCGCGGTATGTATCGGAGGAAAGGCGTTTGATGTAGCCAAAGTGCGTGAGCGTGACGCACATCTCTTCCTCCTGGATGATGTCGTCCATATCGATATCCTCGATGATGTCCGTGATCTCTGTGCGGCGCTTGTCGGCGTATTTGCGTCTGATTTCAAGCGCCTCGTCCCGGATGATACTAAGCAGCAGCTTTTCATCCGCAAGGATGCTCATGAGGTACGCCACGGTCTTTGTCAGCTCGTCAAACTCCGCGAGTATTTTTTCCCGCTCCAAGCCCGTCAGGCGCTGCAAGCGCATATCTAGGATGGCCTGCGCCTGTTTTTCGGAGAAATCGAACCGCGCCATCAGGCGCGCCTTCGCTTCCGGCCCGTTGGGGGAGGATTTGATCAGCTCTACGATTTCATCGATGTTGTCGAGCGCCTTAATGAGGCCTTCCAGCAAATGCAGGCGCTCCTGCGCGCGCTCAAGGTCATACTGCGTACGACGGGTGACAACCTGCTTCTGGTGCGCAAGATAGTGCGTGAGCATTTCGCGCAGCGTGAGTACCTTCGGCTCGCCGTCCACGAGCGCGATCATAATCACGCCAAATGTATCCTGCATGGCCGTGTGCTTGTAAAGTTGGTTCAATATCACGTTGGCGTTGACGTCCTTTTTGAGATCGATGACGATGCGCATGCCCGTGCGGTCCGTCTCGTCCCGCAGGTCGGAAATGCCCTCGACCTTTTTATCGTGTATGAGCTCCGCAATGCGCTCCACCAGCCGCGCTTTGTTCACCTGGTACGGAATTTCCGTCACCACGATGCGGCTCTTATTCTGCGGCAGCTGCTCAATCTCCGCCTTGGCGCGCACCACAATGCGCCCGCGCCCCGTGTGGTACGCGGAGGCGATGCCCGAGCGCCCCATGATCACGCCGCCCGTCGGGAAGTCCGGGCCGGGGATATAATCCATCAGCTCGTCTACCGTGGCGTCCGGGTTATCGATGAGGTAGCACAGCGCATCGATCGTTTCCGTCAGGTTGTGCGGGGGGATGTTCGTCGCCATACCCACCGCGATACCGCCCGAACCGTTGACAAGCAAGTTCGGGAACCGTGCGGGCAGTACGCTTGGCTGCAGCAGCGTTTCATCAAAGTTGGGCACGAAATCGACGGTGTTCTTTTCAATGTCCGCCATCATTTCCGCGGCAAGCTTGGAAAAACGCGCTTCCGTATAACGCATGGCCGCTGCCGAGTCGCCGTCCACCGAGCCGAAGTTGCCGTGGCCCTCCACCAGCGGGTAGCGGGTATTAAAATCCTGCGCCAGGCGCACCATCGCGTCGTACACGGAGCTGTCGCCGTGCGGATGGTATTTACCCAGCACGTCGCCCACGATACGCGCGGATTTACGGAACGGCTTATCCGGCTGTAAGCCGAGCTCGTCCATGGAGTACAGGATGCGGCGGTGTACGGGCTTTAAGCCGTCCCGCACATCCGGCAAAGCACGGTTGATGATGACCGCCATCGCGTAGGAAATGAAGGAGTGCTTCATTTCGTGCTCGATGGGCAAGGGCTGTATGCGGAGGATATCGCTCATAAAGTCTTACGTACCTTTCTGCTGTTTTGAGGGTACGTTGGGGGCTTTGCCTTCGGCCCACAGTTCGTAATGGTCGTACTGCGTCGCATGCTCCTCGTACTTCCTTACTCACTGGGACTACACTTCGCTTCATCCATAACCGACGGCGCTCAGCTTCGTCCCCCAAACCCCTACCAAAGGGACGTCGTCCCTTTGGAATCCCCTTTTATGGGGTCATAATGCGTTGGTTTTCTTTTATTACTTTTCTTTTGCAAAAGAAAAGTAACGTACTTTTATATATCCAGATCCGTTACGAGCTTCGAGTTCGCTTCAATGAACTCGCGGCGGGGTTCCACCTTATCGCCCATCAGGATGGTGAAGATTTCATCGTCCACCAGCATATCGTCGTCGAGCTGCACCTGCTTCATGATGCGGCGGTCGGGGTCCATAGTGGTTTCCCAAAGCTGTTCCGGGTTCATTTCGCCCAAGCCTTTGTAACGCTGGATATTGGGCTTGGGATCGCGGCCGATCTCGGTGAGGGTGGCTTCGAGCTCTTCATCGGAATACGCGTAGCGCTCGATCTTGCCGCGGCTGATCTTGTAGAGCGGCGGCTGGGCCACGTATACATACCCATGCTCGATGAGCGGGCGCATGTGCCGGTAGAAGAAGGTTAAAAGCAGGGTACGGATGTGGCTTCCATCCACGTCCGCGTCCGTCATGCAGACGATCTTGTGATACCTGAGCTTGTTGACGTCAAAGTCCGTGTCGAGGCCCGCGCCGAAGGCCGTGATCATGGCCTTGATTTCGGCATTGGCGAGGATTTTGTCAAGCCGCGTCTTCTCAACGTTTAGGATTTTGCCGCGTAAGGGGAGGATGGCCTGGAACTGCGGGTTCCTGCCCTGCTTGGCGGAGCCGCCCGCGGAATCGCCTTCAACAATAAACAGCTCACACTTACTGGGGTCCTTTTCGCGGCAATCCGCGAGCTTGCCGGGGAGCGCCGTGCTGTCAAGCGCGGTTTTCCTGCGGGTCAGCTCGCGCGCCTTGCGCGCCGCGTCACGCGCACGGCAGGCGGTGATGCATTTATCGATCAGCAGCCGCGCGATGGACGGGTTTTCTTCCAGGTAGGTGGAAAGCCCGTTTGCAACCGCGCCGTCCACCAGGGGGCGGATATCGGCGTTGCCAAGCTTGGTCTTGGTCTGCCCTTCAAACTGCGGCTCCATCAGCTTGACGCTGATGATGGCGGTCAGCCCTTCTCGGATGTCCTCACCCGAAAGCGCGGGATCGGCGGGCTTTAACAGGTTGTATTTGCGCGCATAGTCGTTCATGACTCTGGTGAGTGCACTCTTGAAGCCCACCAGGTGCGCGCCGCCCTCTATGGTGGAGATGTTGTTGGCAAACGTGAAGATAGTCTCGTTGTAGCCATCGTTATACTGCAGCGCCACTTCCACGCTGGCGGTCTCAGCGCCCTCTTCCTCGCGCACGGCAGAGATATAGATGGGCTCCGGATGCAGCACTTCCTTGTTTTTGTTGAGATGCTGCACAAAGGAGACGATGCCGCCCTCATAGCAGAACGCTTTGTTGGCCGTCTGACCTTCCCGCTGGTCCTCCACGCAAATCTTGATACCCGCGTTGAGGAACGCAAGCTCCCGCAGGCGGGTGACGAGCGTTTCAAAGTGGAAATTGACCTCGTCAAATATGGTACTGTCCGCCAGGAACCAGACGGTGGTGCCGTGCTCTTCAATCGGGCAGTCGCCAATCTTTTCAACGCCCGTTGTAGGGATGCCGCGGGAATAGGTCTGCTGAAAGACCTCACCCTCACGGCAGACGGTGACGACGAGCTTTTCAGAAAGCGCGTTCACGCAGCTTAAACCCACGCCGTGCAGGCCGCCGGAGACCTTGTAGCCGCCGCCGCCGAACTTGCCGCCCGCGTGCAGGATGGTAAGCGCCACTTCCAGCGCGTCCTTGCCGGTCTTTTCGTGGTAGCCCACGGGGATGCCGCGCCCATCGTCCTGTACGGTGACGGAATTGTCCGCGTGGATGGCGATGGAAATATGCTTGCAGTAGCCTGCCAGCGCTTCATCGATGGAGTTATCCACAATTTCGGTCACAAGGTGGTGCAGGCCCCGGGTGTCCGTAGAACCGATGTACATACCGGGCCTGCGGCGTACGGCCTCCAACCCCTCGAGCACCTGAATTTGCGAGGCGTCGTAGGAGGAACCGTTTTGTCCGTTTTGAAGTGTTGCGTTTTGTTCCATGAGGCAATCTATCCTTTCGCGCGTCCGGCGCCGGACGCTTGGTGGTGAAACTGGGGAAGCGGATTTCAGGCCGCTTAAGGGATGTCGGTTTATGCGTTCACAAGCTCGTTAAGCCCATCGCTCATAAAGCGCTTTTGCAGCGTCGCGGGGCTGATGGCGGAGGCGATGACCTGTACGGTATCGCTTTCAGGCTGCTGTACCAAGAGGTACGCGCGCTCGCCTTCGGCGCAGGGCGTAAAGCGTTTCTGCTCCTTGGCAAGGCGGATAAACTGCGCGGTCTCCGGGGAGGAAAGCGCACTTTTTTTATCCAGTATGGCGATCACGTCCCGGGACGGGACGCAGACTTCCCAGCCGATGTGTACAATCATTGTGTTCTCCTCTGTTGCGGTACTGTACGGGCAAAAAAGCGCCGTGCTTTCCGCGTGTCAAGTATTCCCCATATCCGTATTTGTAACAGCGCCGTTTGCAACCCGGTATACCGTCATATCCGTAATCCCCGCGGTTGCAAGCCCGGCAAGCTGCGTACATGTTAAAAACGTCTGTGAGCCCTGCATGGCCCAGGCGAGCATCCGCTGGCGCGCACCGTCAAGCTCTGACAGTACGTCGTCCAATAGCAGTACGGGCGGCTCACCGCCCAGCTCCTTCATCAGGGCAAGCTCGGAAAGCTTTAATGCAAGCGCCGCGGTGCGCTGCTGCCCCTGTGAGCCGTAGGCGCGCACATCAACGCCGTCAAGCTCCAGCAGGATATCGTCCCGGTGCGGCCCCTGCTGTGTCGCGCCCGTGCGCAGGTCCCGATCAAAGGAGGCTGATAGCCCCTGCTGCATGCGCTCCGCCGTCTGCTGCACGCTGCCCGGCTCAAACGCCGGTTCATACCGTACGTGCAGCCGTTCCCCGCCGGAAAGCTCCTTGTGCAGGTCTCCCGCAAGGACACAGAGCTGTTCCATAAACGCGGCCCGCGCATGGATGAGGCCCGCGCCCAATATGGCAAGCTGCTCATCCCACGGGGCAAGGAGGCTGGGGGTGACGGCATGGTTCTTTAACAGCGCGTTACGCTGCTTTAAAGCAAGGTTGTACTGCTGCAGGCGGTAATAATAGGCGGGCTGGAGCTGGGAAAGCTCCATGTCCAAAAACCGCCGCCGTTCCACCGGCCCCTGCTTGATGAGGCGCAGGTCCTCCGGTGAAAACATGACCACATGCAGTGTGCCAAGAAGCTCTCCGGAGCGGGTGAGCGGCATGTCGTCCACTTTGAGCTCGCGCCGGCCCTCCTTTAAGAGGCGGCATTCGATCCGGTGCGTGCCGGTGCGCTTCTGAAGCTCCAGCCCCACAGAAGCGGTTGCCTCTCCGTAGCGGATCAGCTCCGCGTCGTGCCGCGTGCGGTGGCTGCGGCCCAGCGCGCACAAAAACAGCGCCTCGAGCACATTGGTCTTGCCTGCGGCATTTTCGCCAAGCAGCACGCATAACCCCTGTGCGGGCTGAAAAATCAGGCGCTCATAACTGCGGTACTGCTGCAGGCGAGCAAGTGTGATCTGCATGGGCCATCCTTTACAAACTTTGGCCGCGCGCAGGCTTGATGCCAATTCCAACTCTGCAATGCATCATTGCGGCGGTTCTTTTCGCGCAGGGCGTCGCCTTAGCGTAGCTGCTCTTCGCTCCGGCTCCTTGCCCCGCATCGAAACCCTCTCGCCGCTTTAGCTGCATTCCTGTTTTCCATTGGCATAACACAAAAAAAGCCCGCCGGGTCTACTGAAAAGTATACCACAAAAAGCGCGCCTTGTATATATAATTAAGAAGAGACACAATCAAAAACCCGGGATCGGCATGAAAAAGGAGGCGAAAAGACACTGCTTTTCGCCCCTCTGTGCTTCTGATGGGCAGCCATGGGGAATGCGGTAGGAAAGCGCCTTACGCCAGCATGGCGGGCGCATAGCTGCGGATGTAGTGGAGCAGGGCGGCGGTCAACTTCTGGTGTCCCGTTTCATTGGGGTGCATGCCGTCCTCGCAGATGCAGCTGCGGTAATCTTCATCCCGGAGCATGGAGGCGCGCAGGAGCATCAGCGGCGTTGCGGTCGCCTGCGCCACGCGCTCCACCGTCATGCTGTAGCGTTCATGCCACCAGTAGATGTGGCCGATATCGCCCAGGAATTTCAAAATCTGTTTGGAGCGCTCCGGCTCGCGGTTTGAGATGAAGTTGAAATACTTTTCCGCGTCAATCGGCGGCAGGTTGCACAGGATGGGCTGGGAGCCCGCCTGCCTGACAGCGTCGATCATTCCAAGCAGGTTTTCTTCATACTCCTCGAGCGGCGTATTGGGAACATGCGGCTTGAGCGGTTCCCTGGCGACAGCGTCCCAGTCGTACGCACAGTCGTTGCCGCCGACCTCAAGCAGCACAAGCGCGGGCGGCTCCTTCTTTTTCTTCAAGCTTTCAATCAGGGCATTTAAAAGCTCCCCGCTTTTGTAGCCGTAGCGGGAGATGTTCTCCACAGCGGGTTTAATCAGCTTTGATACCTGTGCGCAGAAAGCGCCGGGCAGTAGGACGTGCCGTTTGCGGTTGGAGTCATAGCAAACGCCCTTAGCGATAGAATCACCGGCCACCAGTATGGTGCCGTCACAAGGAATCTGCTGCATTCGTTCATCCCTCCGTCAATAGTCTGAGTAATACTTCCACATCCAGCTGCCCTGTGAGCAGCTGGTGCAGCGCACATCCGTCCAGCAACGCGAGGTACGCGCGGCTGTAGGTGCGGAAGCGCTGCGCGCCCGGCTCCGTCATGCGGAGCGAACCTACCTCCAGCATCACGGCCCATTCGCGCTGCTTTGCGGCGACGCGCTTTCGTAAAGCGCCTTCCTCGCGCAAGGCCTCGCTCATCAGCGCAAAATGCAGCCGCATGGAATCCGGGTCCTGCAGCAATGCATCCGTTAGAGACCGTAATGCCGCTTCAGCGTGCACACCCTCCGTCAAAGAATCAATCCAAGCGAAGATGCTATCGGTCATATGGCCGAAATGCTCTTCCGCAATATCCAGCACCAGATACTCCTTGGTGGGATAATGATAGTAAAGCGTCCCCTTAGAGAGCTTCGCGGCCTTCGCGATATCCGCTAAACTTGTGGCATGCACGCCGCCGGTCATGAATAACGACGATGCGGTCTGGCGGATGCCCTGCCGCGTACTTTCGACTTCTGCGTTTTTTTGCGCCATGAAATTTACCTCGTTTTGTCGGTCGGCTGACCGATTATGATTCCATTGTAGCGCGATCCGGATGGGTTGTCAAGCATGCCGGGCGCAGTTTTTCTGTTCTGGGAAATCCGTTGGCCAATGTACCGCGCATAAAAAGTGCAGCCATTCTTTTGGGGTAGGGAACGGCGCATGCGGTCATAGAAAAGGAACAAGGCCGATACAAAGTGTTTGTTTTCACGCGAATGGTGTTTATACTATAGGTGTACGAAAACAAAAAAAGCCGATCAGTGAAAGAGGGGGATCACATGCAATATCCGAACAAACCTGTAAAAATCGCGGAGGGGATCCATTGGGTGGGCGCGCTCAATCCGGAGCTCCGGCGCTTTGATGTTGTAATGGAAACAAAGTACGGTACCAGCTACAATTCGTATCTGGTGCAGGGCAGCAAAAAGACCGCACTGATCGACGCCGTCAAGGACGGATTTCTGGAACAGACGCTGGCCCTTGTGCGGCAGCTTGCGGACCCTTCCAAGCTCGATTATATCGTGCTGCAGCATACGGAGCCGGACCATTCGGGCTCCATTGCGGAGCTGATTGCGCTTGCACCCAACGCGCGCATCCTGTGCTCCAAGCCCGCGTCCCTGTACCTGCCGCATATTGCAAACCGTGAGCTGCCCATCGACGTCATCAAGGAAGGCGATGTGATCGACCTGGGTGGCCATACGCTGCGCTTTATCATGGCGCCGTTTTTGCACTGGCCGGATACGATTTTCACCTACGATGAATTTGCAGGCGCGCTCTTTACGTGCGACGCGTTCGGCAGCCATTTCGCATCGGAACATGTTCTTGAAAGCCTGACGGATGACCGCTTCAAAGAGGCGCGCAGCTTCTATTATGATTGCATCATGTATCCGTTCTCGGCGCATGTGGCGCGCGCGGTCGCGCATCTCGAAGAGCTGCAGTTGCCCAGGATCAACACAATCCTTCCTTCCCACGGGCCGGTGCTCGATAAAGACCCGCAGGAAGCGGTCTCCCTTTACCGGGAATGGTCAAAAAAAGACGCGCCCCATGACGGCAAGCGCGTGTTTATCGGCTATGTAAGCTGCTATGGCTATACGCGAACGCTTGCGCAAAAACTCGCAGGGGAGTTAAAGGCGCGCGGCGCGGACGTGGACATGGCGGATCTATCGGAACTCACGCCGGGTGAGGCCGTGGCGCGGATTCATAGGGCGGATGTGCTGGCAATCGGCAGCCCCACCGTGAATGCGGACGCTCTGCCACCTGTGTGGACGGCGCTCACGCATGTCTCAATACCCATTGTGCGCGGACGCACGGCGGCCGCCTTCGGTTCCTACGGCTGGAGCGGGGAAGCGGTGCCCATGGTGGAACAGCGGCTCATCGGCCTTGGCTATAAGGTGGCAGGCACGGCGCGCGCAAGGCTCAAGCCTACGCTTGAGGCGCTTGACGAGGTCTCCTTCCTCGCGGACAAGCTGGCAGCAGCCATGAAGCTCTAAACGCCACTAACATATGAAGCGCTAAGCGCCATAGAAAAACAGAAGCAAATCGGCGGCTACAGGTTGATTGCCATCAGGTGCTCATCCGCGTAGCTGCCGTCTTTATATCGGAACGCATTCGGACGCGTGCCGTAACGGGCAAAGCCGCAGGACTCATACAGCCGAATGGCGCGGGTATTGTTCGCCGCCACTTCCAACTCAAGCTGTTCATAGCCGATGGACCGCGCGGCGCTGATGATTTCCTGCGTGAGGAGCCTGCCGAGGCCAAGCCCCCAGTAGTCCTTTTTGATGGCGATGCCAAAAACGGCGCGATGCAGCACTTTGAGACGCGTTCCTATCGGGGAACAGGACGCGTTTCCAGCGAGCCTGCCGTCCACCCACGCGGAGAGGGACGCGCTTTGGGGCTGGGCGCATATTTGTTCCAGATAGGCGCGCTCCTCCTCCACGGTCAATGTGACCTCCTCGGGATAGCGCAGTAGATACGGCGTCTGTTCTGCCGTAGTTTTTAAGTATTCTAAAAAGAGCACCGCGTCTTCCGGCCGCGGTATCCTAAGCAGGCATGCGGTACCATCCTTTAATACGGCCTGCTTTTCGGGAAGCAGCATATATAGCCCCTCCTATATAAAGAAATTTCTCCCATTATACGTTAGGGCTTTGCTGCATGCAAGAAAGGCAAAAAAGAAAAACGCCTTCTTTGCATTGGCGATGGTGCATAGCGGCGTTTTCAAGGGGAGAATAGCCTTGATCAGCGGCAGTCCGCCTGATCAAAGAGGACGGGGGGACGTTTGTCTTTGACCGGATAATACAAAAGGGGAGGCGTCAGCTTGTCCTGCGGCTCTGCCTTTGAACCCATGGAAATATAAGCGTCCTCGACCTGACGCTGTACCTCCTGCAGCTCCTGTATCACGTCCGTAATCTTGTTAAACAACTGGTAATAGAGCGTCTCATAATCCTGCAATTTCATCACCACCTCACCGTATTAGTTTAGTGCAAATTCGCGCTGGAGTCGAGGAAGAAAACAGGGGGGATTGCTGTTATTTTGACGAATCTTATCGCTTGAAACATTTTCCAATAGAAGAAAGGGCTGTGTAATTCGGGCGTATCCGACAGCTTTCTGTTTTTAAAAAGAAAGAACGCCTGCATAATTGAGAAAACCGGCCTGCATTTCCGCCTGCCTGTGCGGGGAAATCACACCCGGAAGTGCAGGGATTGGAATGCGTTGCAACTTGTAGGTACATGAAGTACGGGTGCATCCGGTTCCTGCGGGAAAACAAAGAACTAACGCAGGAGGAATTGGGAAAAGCGATCAATGTACCACAGCGGACATACGCGTATTACGAATCCGGAGAACGTATGATTCCGCCCCATGTATTGAAGGCGCTGGCAGTCTATCATGAGGTAAGCGTCGATTATATCCTGGAGCTCACCGATGAAAAAACGTATCCAAAGCGCAAGGCTGCGCGGGGAATATAAGCACAAAAGAAAAGAGCCCTTCTGCAGGAATGCAGAAGGGCTCCTGTTTGTTGAGACGATAGAGCATTAGCCCTTGGGGCCGGCTTCCACGATGTGCGCGGGCATGTCCTTGTACTTCTGGAAGTTCTTTGCAAAGCGCCCGGCGAGATCCTTCGCCTTTGCGTCGTATGCGGCCTTGTCCTTCCACGCTTCCCTGGGGTTGAGCACTTCGGTAGGAACGCCGGGGCAGGCGGTGGGGACGAGCACGTTGAAGTTCGGGTCAAGCACGAACTCGCTCTTTTCAAGCTCACCATTGAGGGCCGCGGAAACGATGGCGCGGGTGAACTTGATGCTCATGCGCGGCACTTCGCCTGCGGGGCCGCCGGACCAGCCGGTGTTGACGAGGTACACGTTGGCGTTGTACTTGTTGATGTACTCACCCAGCAGTTCCGCGTATACGGAAGCGCGCAGCGGCAGAAAGGGTGCGCCAAAGCAGGTGGAGAAGGTCGCCTGCGGCTCTTTTACACCGCGCTCTGTGCCCGCAAGGCGTGCGGTGTAGCCGGAAACGAAGTGGTACATGGCCTGGTCGTTGCCGAGCTTTGCGACCGGAGGCAGTACGCCGAACGCATCCGCCGTGAGGAAGATAACGGTATTGGGCTGGCCGCCTACGCCGGGAATGACGCAGTTGGGGATGTATTCCACAGGATAACCCACGCGGGTGTTCTCGGTGATGCTGTCGTCGTCGAAATTAAATTTACGGGTTTCGGGGTCCATCGCGACGTTTTCAACCACCGCGCCGAATTTGATCGCGTCCCAGATCTGGGGCTCATGTTCCTTGGAAAGGTTGATGCACTTTGCGTAGCAGCCGCCCTCAAAGTTGAAGATGCCCTCGTCGCACCAGCCGTGCTCGTCGTCACCAACAAGCTTGCGGTCCGGGTCGGCGGAAAGGGTCGTCTTGCCCGTGCCGGAAAGGCCGAAGAACAGGGCGGAATCGCCATCCTTGCCGATGTTTGCGGAGCAGTGCATGGGGAATACGCCCTTCTTGGGCAGCAGGTAGTTCATGATGGTGAAGACAGACTTCTTGATCTCGCCGGAATAAGCGGTACCGGCGATGAGCACCATCTTCTTTTCGAAGTGGACGAGGATCGCGGCTTCGGAATGCGTGCCGTCAATCTCGGGGACGCACTTGAAGCCGGGCGCCGCGATGATGGTGTAGTCCGGATCAAAGGAGGCCAGCTGGTCTTCAGTGGGACGGAGCAGCAGCTGGTGGATGAACAGGTTCTGCACTGCCAATTCGTTGACCACGCGGATGTTGGTGGCATAGTGCGTGTTGGCGCCCGCATAGCCGTCAAAAATGAAGATTTCGCGGCCCTGGAGGTATGCCATCATCTTGCCGTAGATGGCGTCGAACCTCTCGGCAGAGATGGGTGCGTTGACCTTGCCCCATTCGATTTCGTCATGTACCGAAGGCACGTCCACTACGAACTTGTCCTCCGGGGAACGGCCGGTGTATTTGCCGGTGTAGATGACCAGCGCGCCGGTTTCCGAGAGCGTGCCCTCTCCGCGTGCGAGCGCCTTTTCGGTGAGCACTGCGGGGGACAGGTTGCGGTAAACGGCCTTAGGAGCGATGATGCCAAGTTTTTCACAATAGTCTTTCATTTTCTGTTTGCTTACTCCTTCCAGTTATTTGGTATTATAACGCCTTTGTTATAACCATACATTATAGAAGCCGGGCCTAATATTGCATTGGTTGTGTGTTTTGCCGTAAATCACGGGTGGTTAGTCGAAAATCACCCATTTTGAAATATTTTACCTGAAAACATCACCCGTGACAAGCGAAACTTTTATATTTTTGCAAGAAAAAGATTCCCATGATGCAAAATTGCAATTCTTTTTCCTTGCCCCGCCCAATGGCATATATTGTTTCCTGCGCCCGCGTGGTATACTCTAATTAAAAAAAGGAGCGGTGCTATGGGCAAGCTCTTATTGATGGGTACGGGCGGCACAATTGCATGTTTGCCAACAGCGGACGGCCTTGCGCCGCAGATGTCTGCGGCAGAACTGCTGCCGTTTTTGCCCGAGGCGGTGTTTGACATTGACTGCCGCGACCTGTTCGCCTTGGATTCCTCCAACATCCAGCCGGAGGAATGGCGGCTGATGGCGCGGGAGATCCATGCTGCGCAGACGTCGTATGCGGGGATTGTCATCACCCACGGTACGGACACCATGGCCTATACCGCCAGCATGCTTTCCTTTATGCTGCAGGGGCTACAGATCCCTGTAGTGCTCACGGGCGCGCAGTACCCCATGTTTTATCCGGATTCGGACGGGCGCGCCAACCTGTTTGACGCCATCCTTGCCGCCCGCGCGCTGCCCGGCGGCGTCTATGTTGCCTTTAATGGCAGCGTCATGCTTGGCTGCCGCGCCGTGAAGGTGCGCACCACCTCAAGGAACGCGTTTGAAAGCATCAACCGCCCCTATGCGGGCGTATGTGCGGGCGGCCGGTTTTTGCCGCTTGTGCTGCCGCAGGCGCAGGGCCCGTTTTCCTATAATGATGCCATTGATGAAAACGTGGCGCTGTTAAAGCTTGTGCCAGGCGCTTCCCCGGCGCTGTTCCGTGCGCTGCCGGACTGCGGCTACCACGGGCTTGTGGTGGAGGCGTTCGGTCTGGGCGGTGTGCACAGCATCCGGCGCGACCATACCCGCGCGATTGTTGACCTGTTAAAAGCGGGCATGCCCGTGGTGCTGTGCTCGCAATGTTTATATGAAGAAAGTACCCCCGCGCTTTATGAGGTCAGCCGTCCGCTGCTCGAAGCGGGCATCCTCCCCGCCAACGATATGACGACGGAGGCCGCCGTCACAAAGCTGATGTGGGCGCTGGGACAAAGCAGCGATATGGAGGGCATCCGTGCCATCATGGCCCGCGATCTCTGCGGGGAAATCACGGTGCGCAACGGGTAAGGAGCGCGGAAGCATTCTTTTGGCTCCCTCTGATGAGGGCGCTGCCGGCTTTGCCGGCTGAGGGAGGGAAAATCATACAACGATGCCCCGGCAGATTGTCACGCCGGGGCATTTTTTGAGGATAACAGAATGAAGAAGGCTTGCGTGTAAGCTATCCGCTAGGCATCACCTCCCGTACTCTGCTGTGTGTCTGTACCCGCCTGCTGTGCGTTGCCCCTGCCCGGCCCCATGCCGCCGCGCCCGCCTCCGCCAAAGCCGCCTGCGCCATTCAGGTTGAATGTGGTCAGGGTATCGGCAAGCGTCAGGGACTGTACCTGCGCGCCGTCAACAGACAAGGTATAGGAAGCGCCCTTTTCCAGAAGGGGGCTGCTGATGACAACGTTCTGGAAGGCCTTTGGCGAGGGATAGGATACGATGATACTGCCCTTCGCATCGGTCAGCGTAAACGTGCTGCCGGCCGTCTGTATGGCCTCAAGATTTCCCGCGATGGTCGGCTGCGTGGTGCCGTCCGAAGGTGCCGTTGCCATCCCCGCGCTGCCGAGCGCCACCAGGGTACCGCCGGTAACGATCAATTCGCCATTGTAATCCAGCGCGGCGTTGCCGTTGCTTTCCGGGCCGCTTACGTATACGGTGCCCCCGGTAATATAGCCGCTGCCATTGGTGTCCAGCCCGTCTCCGGTGGCGTTGATGGTAATGTCGCCGCCGGAAATTGTAAAGCTTGCCCCTTCCAGGGTGGCGAACGCGTCGCCGTTTTGCGTGCCGGAAGCGTCGTTACCGCCCGCAATGTTCAGGCCGTCGTCTGCGGCGGTGATATCCAGCGTGCCGCCGGAAATATTCACGACAAAGCCTTCAATGCCCTCCACGCTCTTTGTAACCGTCAGCGTGCCGCCGGAGATTGCGATGGCCTGATCCGCATGTAGCCCGTCGTCGCCGCATGCAATGGTAAATGTGCCGTCCATAATCGCCATGCTGCCGTTCGTGTGCAGCGCGTCATCCGCACTGTCGATTGCGAATGTACCGTTTTGTACGGTGAGGAAGGTTGCAGCTTTGAGCGCCTTATAGCTGCCGGTGCCGGATGTTTGCGTTGCGGATTGTTCCGGCGTCTGCGCTTGTGCGGATTGCCCGTCCTGCGGTTGCGGCGGCTGTCCCTGTGGGAATTGCCCATCCTGACTCTGTGGGAGTTGTCCGCCCTGCATCTGCGGGAACTGGCCATCTTCCATCTGCGGGAATTGCCCGCCCGGCCTGCCCGGGCCTTGCGTCTGCTGCGGTGCGTTCTCGGAGTCCGCGCCGCCGCCGGAAGTGATGGTGAAGCTGCCGTCCGCAATGAACAGCTCGGTCGCGGCCTGGATGCCATCCGCACCGGCGGTAATCTTGAAGGTGCCGTTGCCGATGGCGACAAAGCCTTTATCCGCTTTTGACTCGTTTGTGGACTTGATACCGTCGCCGTCAGCGGTAATGGTCATATCCGCGGTGCTGATGGCCACCATATCTTTGCCGACGATGCCATCATCCGCAGCGGTAATGAGGAAGGCGCCTTCGATGATCTTGATGTCGTCGTTGCCCGCGATGCCGTCGTTATGGTTTCCGGTTACGGTCAATGTGCCGGTACCGTTGATGATGAGGTCGTCCTTTGCAAACAGCGCTGCGGAGGGCTCATCCTCCGTCGCGTCATAGAGCGCATAGGTATAGCTTGCGCCGTCTTCCAAAGCGTTCTGTGTGCCGGGCGCTAAGGAAAGAATAACTTTATCCGCGTTTTTTACGAACAATGCCGCGCCGTCCGCGCAGGTGATGCCGGCATTGTTGAGTACGATGCGCACCTCATCCGTATCCGCAGCGTCCACCACGACCGTACCGTTTGGCATATTGCCGGCTAACACATACGTGCCGGCGGAGGAAATGGTCAGCACGGTATCATCCGCCGCGGCGCCCTGTCCGCTGACGGTATAGCCTGTCGGGGAAAGCGAAACTTCGGTATACGCATCGCCTGCCCAATCGGTGTAGCGGTCCGCTTCGTCGATGCCGGCGCTTTCCATCGTGATACTGCCGGAAAGCGTGGAGGAAGGGGAGGCGGAAGAAGGCTGCGCCGTTTCTTCCGGCGCTGTAATAATAGTCGGCAGCGGCGCTTCTCCTGCGGCGCTGCACCCGGAGAGCATAAGCGCGGTTATCAGCGCCACGGCGGAGAGAATACGCCGATATGGCCGTGAATGTTGTTGCATATCGTTCACCTGTCTTTCCTGTTATGGGAGATCATAACATATCTCCCGTGGGTTCGCGGCCGCATACAATGGTCAGGTTGCCGTTGCGGCAGCGCAGCTCGTCGATCAGCTCCTTTTCCTGGGAGGTATCCCGCAGGCGGATTTTGTAGCGCAGCTCATACATGCTGCCAAGGTTCACCGTCTTTACCCGTTCCAGCCTGGCTTCCGTTGTATAGGCGGCAAACAGGTCGTCAAATACGCCGGTATAGTCAAGGTTTTCCGGGATCGTGATGCGAAGCTCCTTTTCGGCTTGCGGCGCTTCACCAAAGCGGGTGTAGGAAAGCAGCAGCATAAAAAGGCTGATGATGCCGGTAATGGCCGCCGCAAACGTGAGGTAACCCATGGAGGTGGCAAGGCCCACCGCCATCGCAAAGAAAATCGCGATAATCTCCCGCGCGCCGCCGGGGACGGAACGGAACCGCACCAGACTGAACGCGCCAAGCACCGCAACGCCGGTACCAAGGTTGCCGTTTACCATCATGACCACCGCCTGCACAAGCGCGGGAAGCAGCGCAAGCGCAATAACGAAGTGTTTGGTGTAGCTCCCTTTCTTCATATATACAAAAGAAATGACAAGTCCAAGCGCAAGGGAGGCTGCGGTGCACAAAAGTGCGTTGCCGATGGTCAATGTTGCGGTTGTGGTCAGCACGGTTTCAAACACAGGCGCACACACTCCTTTCTGTTAAAATGTTCTCTTTATAAATGTTCCCGTATTTGGAAAAAGATACCGGATAAATGTTGCATTCGCTCAGCGCATGGGTCAGCCAAAGCGGCAGCGCTGATGTTGTTTTCACTTCCATCAGGCGGAACCCCGCGGGCAGAAGGTGTTTGCCCCAATCGCCCGCATGCAGGCGCAGGGCTTCCGTCCGGCTGCGGATGGAAGTGTCAAACGTGATGCGCAAGTCATTGTCTTCCCGGCCCACGTAGGCTTCGCGGTCATAGGCGAGATACAGCTTGGGTACGGGATGGTAAAAGGAAAGAAAGTAGTCTAGCTCGTTTAGGATCTGTCCGTCCCTGCTGCCGTGGTCGCCGGTTGCCACATACCGCTCTGCTTCCCTCAGGGTAAACTCCGCGCGGCGCTTGTAGACGGTGCCGCAATACTTCTTCTTGAGTTCGAGGAACACTCTATCCTCGGGCTTCGGCGTGCCATAGCTCCGCAAGCGCAGCTTTTCCTTATAGGCGGGCTTTTCAATCGAGCTTCGCACGAGCGTGTCGTCCATCGTATCATAATAGATGTTGCAGATGGGATAGGAAAAGAACGTGTCCTGTCTGAGTTGCGGGCGGATACGCAGCATCAGCGCGCGGTAGGCGGCATCGTCCAATACATACTTCTTCTCTACCCTGCGGAATACGTTCTGTGCCATTGCCATCACCTCCGTGGTTGCTTTGTTGCGGCTATTAAACCAAACGCGTATGGCGTTGCAATGGAAGGGCTGTGGCAACAATTCAGACGAATGTGTCAGGAAGCGGGAATACATAAAGTAGGCTTAAAATCCATGTAAAGCATGCGAGCCCCTTGTAAAATGGGCATGATAATAGGAATACAAAAAACTTTAAAAAAGGGTGTTGACAGTGGGGAGAGTGCTTGCTATAATAAACAAGCTGTCCCGCCTGAGGGACGGAGCCGAGCGCGGCCAGCGGCCGAAAAAGCAAGGCAAAGTCCCGGTGAAC
>JAEWCL010000014.1 GCA_023390655.1 Bacillota bacterium
CAGGATGGGCAGGGGAGCCAGACCGCTTGGAACGTGTATGGAACCAACCTCATTATGCGCAACGTTGGTTCGGATTCGCTTACCTACATGTACAATGGCCATGCGGATGTGACAGCGCTGCTTGACAGCAGTGGCAACCTCGTGGCAACCTACTATTATGATGCATTTGGCAATATCCTGGAAAAGACGGGTACCGCAGAAAACAGCATCTTATATGGCGGTTACCAGTACGATGAGGAAACTGGCCTCTATTACCTCAATGCCCGCATGTATGATCCGGTCACCGCTCGGTTCCTGCAGCAGGATACCCATAAGGGATATTACAATGATCCATTAAGCTTGAATCTTTATACCTATTGCCATAACGAACCCCTGATGTACAGTGACCCAACGGGGCATAGGGAGATTATTGGAACCAGTGTTGAAAAAGAAACGGAAATGGAGCGAAAACAATCGCTCTATATGATGAACAAGGGCAGAAAAGCAATAGCTCCTGGTTTCAAAGAATATGAGAAGGCACAAATTGAAGCTGAGAGTAAAGCCTCGGGAAAATCGAGTACAAATAAGAATGATTCCGGCAAGGCAACTCCGAATAATGGGGTTACTCAAGCTATATCAGCATACATAGATTTCGTAGGTCCGGGGTTTGTAGCTAACTACAATATCTTAGTGGGAATAATTGATGGGGTCGCAAATGCCTATACTTACGGATTATTGCCGAAAACAAAGAGCAATTCGACATGTTATGAAGTTGGGCTAGCAATAGGTGATGTCATTGCAATAATTGCAGGTGTGGTAGAAACTGTTGTTGGCGCAGCAGGTGAAGGGCTTGGAGTAATAACGATTCCAGCAGGAGGCGCGGGTGCGCTGGTAATGGCGGGCAGTACGGTGGTTGTAACGCATGGAGCATCCGTTGTTGCAGCCGCTGCTGCGCACTTAGGTAAAGATGTTTCAAATATAACATTTGATAGTGGATCTAAGGGTACAGGAAAATCTAGCAAAAGAGATGAGTTGCTTAGTTCTGCACAAAATGATAAATTAAGAAATGCAGTAAATGAAATATATAGACCCGGTGCAACTACCGGCGACGGTGGATTAGCTGATGCGGTAAGGCATGAACTATCAACCGGTGAACTTGTTGGTGGAAAATCACATATCCAAAAAGCGGCGGAAAGAGTAACTAATCTTGAAAATATTATGGCAAAACAAAATTTGAGTCAAAGCGATTTAAAAATTGCCAATCAGTTGCTTTATGATCTCAAAAGCGCATTGGGAGGCTATTAATATGACTAGCGAAGAATTGAATAAACTGCTGGTAAAGCATTTCCCGCATCTGATGGGAAAATACTTAGAAGAAGTTAGTTGGCAGGAGGGAGATTCCACTGGATCTCACACTGTTTATGGTGATGTACTTACACCATATTTCGTTGAGTGTATCTCAAAGGACGATAGACATGAAATGGTTGTCATTCTTAACTTTCTTGAGCAAATATTGAGGCTAAATGATAAATATGCTGAAGAAGTAGTTGCGTTTAGCGTACTTGAAAGTACCGCATATCTTTTTAGAGAACAACCCTATCTACTGACATTTTTGGGAGAGAATACAGCGAGAGTATTAAATGAAATTCCGTAATCGGTGTTAGTTGTGATTAATAACAACGTCAGGTATTAGGTCTACGTAATAGTTTTATGCTTTTACTAACCGAAACGCCCCAAGTGAGAGAGCGAGCATGTGCTAAATTCTGACTTGTGGGTCTTAAAAGCTGAACACCACATCGAACATACCTTTTCCAAAATGAAAAGTGTTATGCTCGGCTGTGGTGCTTTTGATGGGATGCAGGATTATGCTTGAAGCTGCCAATTAAATACATTAACCAAAAACCCATTTACAAACCCACTTAAAACACGACAGTTGTAAATTTCAGTTGTTTGAGCAAATAAAAAATTGCCCTAAATGCCACAATCATAGGACTTTTATTTACAGACACACAGACAAAAATCTTTATGAAACAAGCTATTTGCGGGTTCGAGCCCCTCCATCCCCACCAACGCAAAAGGTCGCCATTCGGCGATCTTTTGTGTTTGCTCAGGAATGTAAAGGAAGTCCGATGCCGCGTGAAAAAAAACGTACCGCAGAAGTCCTGATTGGATATCGGCTGCTTCTTTTTTAAATATGAGTTGGACTTTGGATTGTTTATAGTATGCAGGGGTATGTATGGGTAAAATCATTAAAGATGGATTTCACTTTATGGAATACGTCAATTCAGGACTGATTCGAAGAACAGATGATATTCCTGAACTCAAAAACAGATTGATTACGCTCAGCGAGTCAAAAACACATATAGAACTGTCCAAGTATGCCCTTTTACTTGCGGAACACATTTTAAACATCAGCGGAATGGAACGTTCCGCAGTGATTGATGCGTGCTTTTCCGTTGTTGCAAAATGGCAGGATAAAGAGGCAAGATTCCAAGATGCGCTGCAGGTTGCCGGTATGATAAACAGTCTTGCGCGTGAAGAAAAAAATCCAATCAAAGCAAAGGCGTTACGGGCTATGGGGCAAGTTGCGGCAACGCCTCATGTACGATGGCATGCGTTAGCCGCCTCGGAGTACGCAATTGTGATGGTCAATCTCATGTATCCAAACAACTTTGACAAAGTTAAAGAGGAACGTGAGCTGCAGATTGCGTTGATGGCAAACGTATCATTATTTTAGGACGCGTTCAGAAATGTTCATGTTTGCGTTGCGAAAAGAATCGATGAAATAGTGCCCGTTTTCAGGCGCCCTATTGTTTTGCTTGCAGCTACTGTATTCTGCTGTTGCGGATGGAAGGCAGCACTAGCATGGCAATTGCAAGGCAAATCGCCAGCACGCCGCAGATGAAGAAACAGTTGTTCACACCCATGAGTTCGGAGAAGGTGCCGCCCAGCAGCAGTCCAAGGGGGGCTGCAAACAGGCTTGTGCTGTATAAGAAGGAAAGCACCCGGCCAAGGTACTCGCCGGGCACCCGGCTTTGGAAGATTGCGGTCCGCAAGCCGTAGAAAAACGGCAGCGTCATGCCCATAACGCCGGATAGAACGATAAACGCTTTCAAGCCGCCCGGCGGCAGCAGGCCCGTGGACATGACCCCCAACCCATAGATGCCGATGGAGGTCGTGATCGCGCCGATCTTATTGATTTTATTCCCCGCCATTCCAAGGAGCAGCGCCCCCAGCAGTGTACCGCTGGAAAATACGATCTCCACAATGCCCGACTCCGTCACACCACCGCCAAAATAGGTCATAGTGATCAAAGGGTACATGGAACCGATGGGGAAGTAAATGAATGCGTACAGGGTACTGACCACCATGATGGCCATCAGGCCCTTTTCCCTGCGCAGCACGGCAAAGCCGTCCTTTGTATCCTGCAGGATGTGTAACTTCTCTCCTTCTCCCCGCTGGATGCGGTGGGGGATGGAGAGGATGGAAACGATGGTAATGGCGATGAGCGCGCCAATTACATCCAGGAATACGATGGCGCTTAAATCCCATACGCGAAAGAGCATGGCAGCGAGTGCAGGGCTGAGGATGAGGGATACGGACTCAAAGCCCTGGGTAATCCCCGCGCAGCGGGTCAGCTGAGCTTTAGGCACGATGGAAGGAACCACCGCATTTAAGGCCGGGGTGTGGAATGCCGCGCCCGCAGACCGAATGCACAGGATGATGAATATGAACCACAGAGGAATTTCCGTAAACAGGGCGACGAGTGCAAGCACCAGAGCCGCCAAAGCAATGGTAAGGTCCGAAAAGATCAGGATTTTCTTCCGGTCAAAGCGGTCAATGAACACCCCGGTAAACAGGCCCAGCAGGGCCCTGGGCAGATAGCCTGCCAGGGTGGCGAGTGTGACAATGGTGGGCGAGCCCGTTTTCTGGGTCAGGTACCATACGATCGATATTTGCAGGATAGAGCTGGTGAGCATGGATACCGCCTGCCCGATCCCTAGGAATACAAATTTCGTTTTCCAGTTCTCCATGCGTCCTCCATAGAAACATGCAGGGTGCTCCGCGCGCCTAAAAAGAGAAATTAAAAATCTACTTTCGAAAGAGCGGTCAGCGCGCCAGCAGGCCAAAATAAAGCCCCGCGCAAATGTCGCTCCCGCTCGTACTGCCAATCTGCATGACCCGGTCGATTGCCATATGCAGTGATACAATATCTTCCTCATACATCAAAGCATTGATGCATGCCGCGACATATTCGCGCATCTGTCCCCTTGTAGCATGAAACAGGGCGGCGTAGCTGATATCGTTTGTGCGCAGGCGGTTTTTGAGGACTGCCGATGAAAAGATATCGGCATATGCCGCAAAAGGCGCGCCGGGCACGTGGCCACAGCAAATCATCCCAACAAGAAAATCATCTCCGGATGGGGTCAGCCCCGGCCCCAGGCCAATCAACCCAAAGATCGCCTGATGAATGCCGTTCGTATTCTCTTCATTAAGCGCTTCCAGCAGCCTTTTTGCGCGCTCAGATAGGGTGCGTTCAAAAATGCCGCCGGCGCTGCCGCCCCCAAAAAGCCCCGCCATGCCGCAGCCATCCGGCAGCGCGCGAAGTCTTTCCCGCAGGAGTTGCAGATTGCCATCCAGCACCCGCCTGTCCGGCGGGAACGCAAGAAGCTTTGGCTGCCATAGCGCGGGATCCTCCAACGCGACAAAGAGACTTTCTCCTAGGCGGACGCCTTCTTTTCCGGCTGCTACATGGGTGCCAGTCCGGATTAGTGGTCGGAAATCGGAGGAAGCGTCCGAGCGCACGCGGATGGTAAAGGGCGCGTCGTCGAGCGCATCGCTTGCGATGGTGAAAAGAAAATCCCCCGAAGGGATATGAATATTCAACACCCGGCGAAAGACGCTGTGCACAACGCCTTCAAACGGGTCTTGGTGCAGCAGCTCCAATAGATCCTTGTGGCAGCTAAGCGCATTGTACATCATCCGATTCACACCTTCGTTTCTTTTCCTGCCGGAAGAAAGTATAGCATACTGCCGCGTAAAACTCCACTTTGGGACACAGCTTGCCCGGAATATGGGAGGCGTGGGGCATGGGGGAGGAGCAATATCTGATAGGAAATTTCTTAAACGGAATTCCCTGGGCGCTATACATACGCCTAAGCCATCGGGTCTCATTCCCCGGTGGCTTTTCTATATGGCGTATCCATTCTTATATACAAGCCCTTGGATTTATGGATACTTTTTATGGCATGTTTGATAGATAAATGCTTGACAAAGCATCTCGCAATCGATATACTGGCAATATAAAATATAATCGATTATCTAAAAGACAACATTCCTTGAACATCTATCGTTGCACACCTTCTTTTCTTACACTAACCTTCAGAGGTATTCAGCATGGAACGTAAAGCGGATATGGAGCGGATGCGCCGTTTGAGCGCCGACATACGCATCGAAACCATCCGGGCGCTGGCACACGCGGGCTTTGGCCACATCGGGGGAGCCATGTCTATCGCGGATGTGCTGGGTGTGCTGTATGGCGGCGCAATGCGGATTAGACCCGAGGAGCCGGCGTGGGAGGACAGGGATTATCTTGTGGTATCCAAGGGGCACGCCGGGCCTGCCGTGTATGCTGCGCTCGGGCTTGCGGGCTATTTTCCAAAGGATTGGCTTAGTACCATCAATCAGCCCGGCACCCGGCTTCCCAGCCATTGCGACAGGCGCAAGACCCCGGGGATCGATATGACGACGGGCTCCCTCGGGCAGGGAGTATCCTGCGCGGCGGGCATCGCGCTGGGCATCCGGATGCTCAAAAAGAGCAATATCGTCTATTGCATCACGGGCGACGGGGAGATTCAGGAAGGGCAGGTCTGGGAAGCCGCGGCAGCTGCGGCGCAGCAGGGGCTGGCTAACCTGATTCTCTTCGTAGATTATAATAAGAAGCAACTCGACGGGAGGGTCGCGGATATCGCGGATCCCATCGATATTGGGGAAAAATTCCGCGCCTTTGGCTGGAATGCGCGGCAGGTCGCAGGATATGATACAGAGGACATATTTTCAGGCGTTTCGTGGGCGTGGGAACAAAAGGATAAGCCCACCGCGATCATACTTGACACCTACAAGGGGCTGGGGTGCAGCTTTGCCGAGGAACAGGAATTCAACCACTATATGAATATCAATTCGGAGATGGCCGAGGCCGCAGTTGCCGAGATTGAGCGCCGGTACGCTTCGGGCACTTTCCCGCGAGGTGATTTTCTATGGCAGTGATCGAAAGCAGGGCGCATACGCCAGAGGCGCAGGAGCTGCGCACCGTTTATTGCAACGCGCTTATCGATGCCGCGGAGCGCGACGAAAAGATTATGATACTCAACTGCGATATGAGCACGTCCATGGGGACCAACCCCTTTGTGAAGCGTTTCCCGGAGCGCTCGTTCAATCTGGGTATCCAGGAGGCGAACGCCTGCGGCACCGCCGCCGGACTTTCGCTCATGGGGTGGAAACCTTTTCTCCATACGTTCTCCGCGTTTCTTACCAGGCGCATCTATGATCAGATATTCCTGTCCTGCGGGTATGCGGGCCTTGATGTAAAGCTGGTGGGTGGGGACGCGGGCGTGAGCACCGCGTCAAACGGCGGTACGCATATGCCCTTTGAGGATGTCGGCCTTTTGCGCCTGGTACCCGGCGCTGTGATTGCGGAACCGGCGGATGGCGCGGCTATGGCCGCCCTGGTGCCGCAGCTTGCGGATTACTATGGCCTTAGTTACCTGCGTATGCCCCGCAGGAAGGCGGTGCGCATGTACGAAAGCGGCACAGAGTTTATCATTGGCAAGGCCAATGTCATCCGCGAGGGAAGGGATGTTTCCATCATCGCAAGCGGCATGCTGGTCTATGAGGCGCTTCTTGCCGCCGATATGCTGTTGGAGCAGGGGATTCACGCGCGCGTGGTGGATATGTTCACAATCAAGCCGCTGGATCGGGATTGCGTGCTTGCCTGTGCGCGGGAGACCGGCGCTATTGTCACGGCGGAGAATCATAATTATATGAACGGCCTGGGGTCCGCCGTGGCGGAAACGCTTGTCGAAAGCCTGCCTGTTCCGATGGAACGCATCGGCGTACGGGATCAATTCGGGGAGGTTGGCACCGTGGAGTACCTGATGGAACGCTTTGAACTTTCAGCACCCTTTATCTATCGAAAAGCGTTGGAGTGCATTGCGCGTAAACGGTAATATTGGATAAGAACAGATACCCTGCGAGCGGACATTCCTCCGATTTATTGCAAGATGGAAAGGAGCGCCCATGTCACACAGATATCCGATCGGAACTTCTTTACCGCGCGCCGACGGCATGGATAAAGTGACCGGAAAATCGGTCTATGGGGACGATATTGCGCTGCCTGGACAGCTATATGGCGCCGTGCGCCGCAGCGAGCACCCGCATGCGCGTATATTGGCGGTGCATACCGAAGAAGCTGCCGCATATCCCGGCGTGCGGGCGGTGATTACGGGCGAAAACTGCAGGAAGTATTTCGGGCAGTTCATAGCGGATCAGCCCATACTTGCCGTAGGCAGGGTGCGCTATTGGGGGGAGCCCGTCGCCGCGGTAGCGGCGGACGATCCGCATGCGGCGCATGAGGCCGCCAAGCTTATTAAGGTAGATTATACGCTTTTGCCGGTGGTGGATACCATCGAAGAAGCGCTCAAAGGCGACACGCTTCTGCATGAAAACTGGAACGATTACACGATATACGGCGCAACCCATCCGGTCCCGGATTCCAATATTGTGGACCGGTTCGTTCTTGCGTGCGGGAATGTGGAAGAGGGATTTTCACAGGCCGATATTGTCGTGGAAAATGAATTCTATTGCGGCATGCTCCAGCACGCTGTGATGGAACCCCATTGCGCTACGGCGGTCGCGGACGGACAAAAAATCCATGTCTATTCCCCCGCACAGTCCCCCTTTGCCATACGCGGCGTGATTGCAAACGCCTTTGGCTACAGCCAGGACAACGTGCGGGTTACCTGTACCGAGATTGGCGGCGGATTCGGCTGCAAGGCGGAAGCCAAGGCGGAACCGATCGCGGTGGCGCTGGCCCTCGCATCCGGGCGGCCGGTCAAGCTGCTCTATGACCGGCATGAGGAATTCGGCGCTACGTTTACGCGCGCACCGGTGCTGTTTAAAATCAGAACCGGCGCGAAGAAGGATGGCACGCTGGTTGCACAGCAGATGAAAATCTATTGGGACACGGGCGCGTACGCCACATTCGGCCCGCGCGTGAACTACAACGCAGGCTATGCGGCAAACGGCCCTTATAAAATCCGGAACACGCATGTGGACGGGTATTGCGTGGTGACGAACAAAAGTCTGGGGACCGCTTACCGCGGGTTTGGCGTTACCGAGGTTGCCAATGCCCATGAGATGCAGATGGACTGCATCGCCGAACGGCTGCGGATGGACCCTCTGGAATTCCGGCTGAAAAACGTGCTGCGTGACGGGGATATTTCCGTTACCGGCGAGCGCATGCAGAGCGTAGCGGTGGCCGAGTGCCTTGAGAAGGCCGCAAAGTCTATCGGTTGGGCGGAAAAGCCGCTCAAATGGGAAACACAGGACGGTAAGCTCCGGGGAAAGGGCATTGCCTGCTACATCAAGCTGTCGGGGACGCCCTCCACCACATCCTGCATTCTGCGCCTGAATGAGGACGGAACGCTCACACTGCTTTCGGGCAGCAGGGAGATGGGGCAGGGGGTTATGACGGTGCTGCCCCAGATTGCGGCGGCGGCGCTTTCCATGGACCCGGGCAGGATCAAGATGGCACCGGTGGATACGGCGTTTACACCCTATGATAAAACAACGACGTCCAGCCGTTCAACATTCCACAGCGGCAAGGCCGTGCTTGACGCAGCGGAAGGCATCAAGCGCCAGCTTTGCGTGCTGGCCGCAAAAAAATGGGATGTCCCGGCGGAAGATGTTTTGTTCAAAGACGGACTCATTTGCCATCCGTCCGAGCCATCCCACAGCATTTCCATCAGCGACATCAAGGCCAGCGGGATTATGAAGGAACAGCTGCCGGTCATCGCCACAGGCTCCTATGGCACCTCTGATATTTTTGATGCGCCTGATCCTGAAACACACGCGTCAAAACGCCCCACCATCATGTGGATGATGGGCGCGCAGGCAGCCGAGGTGGAGATAGACCCCGGAACGGGCCGTGTGCGGGTCGTCAAAATCGGCGCTGCGCACGACGTCGGGAAAGCCGTAAACCCGCTAGGATGCCTCCAGCAGATCGAGGGCGCGCTCGTTATGGGCGTTGGCCATGCGCTGCTTGAGGAGATGATCTACCAGGACGGCATCCTGAAAAACGGCAATATGGTGGATTACAAGGTGCCCACATTCATGGATGCCGATTTTGAAACCGAAATTTCATTGGTGGAATGCGCGCACCCCGAAGGCCCGTTTGGCGTCAAGGGGATTGGTGAGCCGGGGGTTGCTCCCACGGCTCCCGCTATCGCCAACGCGGTTGCCGCGGCCTGCGGGAGGCGGTTCCACGCCACCCCCATCAAGCCCGAACAAATTTTATTGGAGGAAGGGGGGAGAGAACATGCTGCCGGAGTTTGACCTGATTTTCCCGGAGACGGTTGCAGAAGCCTGCGCGCTCAAGCTCCAGGGCGGGCGTATTCTTGCGGGCGGTACGGATGTGCTGGTATCCATGCATGGCGGCGTGCTTCGGCCCCGCACGCTCATCGATATCAAGGCGCTTACTGAACTCAGGGGCGTCATGGAAACGGAAGAAGGGCTCGACATCGGTGCGTTGACGACCCACCGCGAAATGGAGGTCTCGCCCTTAATCCGTAAAAGGTACACGGCGCTCTACGAAGGGTGCTCACAGGTAGGGTCCATGCAGATCCGCTTCCGGGGCACGCTGGGCGGGAACATCTGCAATGCCGTGCCGTCCGCGGACAGTACCGGCCCTCTGCTCTCACTGGGCGCGGTCTGCGTCGTCGCCGGCCCGGAGGGAGAACGGCGCGTACCGCTTTGCGAATTTTTTACCGGCCCCAAACGCACCGTGCTTACAGAAGGGGAGCTTCTCAAGCGTATCCTGCTTCCGTGGCCGGAAAAACACGCGGGGAGCTGCTATACGAAGTTTACGCGCCGCAATGCGATGGATATCGCGCTGTATGGGGTGTCCTGCTATATCGCGCTCCAGGATGAAAAGATCGCGTCCGCGCGGATCGCGTTGACCACCGCCGCCCCCACTCCCATACGGGCGTATGAAGCGGAGAAGGTGTTGATTGGACGCGTCCCCGACGGCGCATTGGCGGCTGAGGCTGGCGAATGTGCGAGGACCGAGGCGCGCCCGCGCAGCAGCTGGCGTTCCTCTGCGGAATTCAGGCTTCGGCTTACCGGGGAATTGACGGCCCGTACGGTCATGGCCGCTGTTGAGCGGGCAAAGGAGGCTTAAAGTATGACGGAGAAAAAGATCAATGTGCGCATCAATGGGCAGCTGTATACGCGCCGGGTTTGCGTCAACGTCACGCTTGCCGAATTTCTCAGATATGATGTTGGCCTTACCGGCACGAAGATCGGCTGCAATGAGGGCGAATGCGGCGCGTGTACCGTGCTTTTTAACGGAGAACCGATCAATTCCTGCCTGGTGCTTGCCGTCGAAACGGACGGCGGGGCAGTGCTTACCGTGGAGGGACTGGCACACGAACAGCTCCATCCGCTCCAGCAGGCGTTTTTGGATGTTGGCGCCGTGCAGTGCGGCTTTTGCACGCCCGGCATGCTCCTTACCGCCAAGGCAATTCTTGACCGCAACCCCCACCCGACAGCAGAGCAGATCCGTAAGGACATGGAAGGGAATATCTGCCGCTGCACGGGTTATAACCGCATTATAGACGCCGTACTGCTGGCGGCGGAACGCATGAGTGAACCCATCGCCGAATAAACGCTTTTTTCTTGCGCCGGCGGCGGATAGGCGCCGGATATCTTTTGCTTTCCTTTTTGAGCGATTTTACCGTTTCGTTAAACGATTCTCTATTTTACATAATTGATTATGAACCTAAGTTCTGCCGGAAGCCCGTTTTTCATGCGCTGTCATGAAAACTAGAAAAATACAGGAGGCCGATTATGAGCGAGGACAACAAGATCTATGCAACCTATTTTGGCGACGCCGAACTCCCTGTGGAATGGAAGGACGAGGAAGAAAAGGGTCTGATGTGGTTCTATGACGATCTTCACTGCCCCAACCCCATTTCCCCGCTCTATTTTGATGTGGGCGGCTGGTGGGGTCCAACCTGCGAATACATGTACCGACGGTTCGGCGCGCCGATTGGCTCGCAATGGCTCGCAAAGAAAATTGGCGGCTATGTGTACAGCGCCGTTGTACCGCCTAAGACGGACGCGGATAAGGTGGGGGGACTGTTCAACTATTATTCGGCCGTTATGCCCATATACGCCGATCAATTCCTGGACAGGTGGAAGAACTCCTATATCAAGGAGCTTCAGGATGCGGGCAACTACATGATCGGCTTTGATTTTGCGCATAAGAGCATTCCTGAGATCCTCATTCATATGGAGGATTGTCTGGACCTGCAGGAGCGCGCATTCCGCATCCACTGGATCATCAACCTCGCGCAGGTGCAGGCCTCCACGGACTTTGCAAACGTGTACGCGGAAGCGGTCGGCAGCGCGGACGATGACCTCTCTAAAATCACCATCTCCCGGGACGACAGGAACTGGGATTCCCTTAAGGCTTTGTGGAGCATCAAGGAATATATCGGCACCGTGCCCGCGCTCAAGATGCTGTTCCTGGAAGGCAGTATTGAGGAGATCATGGCGCAGTCCTCTTCCGCCGAAGGCGGCGAAAAGCTGCTGGAGCTGGTAAAAGCCTATCAGGAGGAGTACGGCTATAAGGCGATCTACTCCCACGAATACATCTACAAAACCTGGATCGAAGACCCCACCCCCATCTACGAAGCCGTCAAGGGCTATGTGGAAACCGATTACAACTTCTACGAAAATTACAACAGCTGCATGAAGACCCAGCAGGATGCCATTGACCGGGCGGTTGCGAAGATCAAGGACCCCGCGATGCTGGAGAAATTCAACAAATCTCTCGAGCTGTGCCTGAAGATGATGCCCCTTACGCCCGACCATCACTTCTATATCGACCAGGCCATCTATGCGCATATGCGCCTGATGTTCCTTGAAGTAGGCAAGGCGTATGTCCAGGCGGGCAAGCTGAACGACCCGGAAGATATCTTCATGCTTGAGTATGAGGAAATCCGTTGCCTGGGCGTTTCGGATTATCCCGTTGCGGAGAGGATTGCATCCCGGCGCGCCGAAATGGCACAGGCCGCAAAGCGGCATCCCCGCTATTGGTACGGCACCGCCACCCACTGGCAGCTCTATGTGGAGCCGTATAAGCATGCGCTCTGGGGCTATCCCGAGATTTTTGAGCGCGAGATGGAGGAAAAGAAAGAAGCAAAGCCGCTGAGCAAGACGCTGATCAAGGGAATTCCCGGTTCTGCGGGCGTTGCCGAGGGCATCTGCCGCTTTGTAAGCACCCCTAAGGACTTTGATAAGCTGCAAAAAGGAGAGATCATGGTCTGCAAGATGACCAATCCCGCATGGATCGTCAGCTTCTCGAAAATCGCGGGGCTTGTCACGGATACAGGCGGCGCGCTCTCCCATCCGGCGGTTGTCTCCCGTGAGTTTGGCATTCCCTGCGTCGTCGGCACCACAAGGGCGACACAGGCGCTGGAAACCGGGATGCGCATCCGCGTGAACGGCAATACCGGCGTGGTCGAAGTGATCAAATAATGTAATCGGTTGTGGCGGCGCCCGTATGGGCGCCGCCTGAAGCAATCCCATGCTCTAATCAAACAGTGAGGTGTAACAGCGTGCGTTTTATTGCGTGGTTCAACGAGATTCCCGATCAGGAGCTTGCGCAGAAAGCAGGAGGGAAGGGCGCAAGCCTCTGCCGTATGCACAGGAATGGATATCCTGTCCCCGAGGGTTTTATTGTATGCTCCGAGATGTTCGATGCATTCCTTGAAAGAAGCGGCCTCAAACCCAGGATTATGGAGCTGATCGGCCAGATCGACTGCGACGATCAGCAGGGCCTGTGTGATATTTCCCAGCAGATCCGCGATATGATTGTGGCTGCACCCATGCCGGACGACCTCATGGCGCTGCTAAGCGGCCATTACCGTGCGCTTGGCGATTGCCCGCCTGTAGCGGTGCGTTCGAGCGGAACGGCGGAGGATTTAATAGACGCCAGCTTTGCCGGCCAGCAGGAAACCTATCTGTATGTCATCGGCGAGGAAGAAGTCATCCATTATGTCAAGGAATGCTGGGCGTCCCTGTACAATGACCGGGCAATCTTCTACCGCCGCTGCAAGCAGTTTGAAGAGGATGCCATCTCCATTGCGGTGGTTGTGCAGCGCATGGTCAACGCAGACAAGGCGGGCGTTATTTTTTCAGCAAATCCCATTACGAACGATAGAGGCAACGTGATGATCGAGGCTGCATGGGGCCTGGGCGAAGGCGTGGTGCAGGGCATCGTCACGCCCGACAACTACGTCATCGTCAAAGATACCTATGATATCGCCACGGAGTATATCTCTGAAAAGGAGATCATGGTGGTACGCCTTTGCGAGCGGGGCGGCGTAAAAGAGGTGGAGGTACCCGAAAACATGCGCTGCGCGCCGGTATTGAGCGAGGGGGAGCGCAGGGCGCTCGTAGATATGGCCGTGAATGTGGAACGCTTTTATCAACTTCCGCAGGATTTGGAATGGGCGATTGAAGGCGATAAGCTGTACCTGCTGCAATCCCGGCCCATCACGACGGTCAAAGGATAAGGAGGCGTACTGTATGCAGCAAATTACAAAGAACGTATACGCGGAAACCAAGATACGCGGGTGCAACCCCGGGATTGTGTTTACCGCTGAAGGCGCCGTATTTATCGATACCGCACAGTGGATTACCAATTTACTTGAGATGATCCGCTTTGCAAAGGAGCGGGGACCCATCCGCTATCTGATCAACACGGAGTCGCATATCGATCACATCTTTGGCAACCACTGGTTTGTAAACGAGTGTCCCGTCATCGGCCATGAGAAGCTGAAGGATACGTTTTGGAAGATACCCGCGGCCTTTAACAAGACCACGTATGACTACATGGTGGATGTCATCAGCAGGCAGGACCCGGAAGGACTGCCCTTGATGCCCAAGGAGGAGGACTATATTCAAAATCCGCCCTCCATCACGTTCAGTGACCGCATGACGATCCGGCTGGGCGAGCATACCTTCAAGCTCCTCTATACGCCGGGCCATTCCGATGCCAACGTCAGCGTATTCATACCGGAAGAGCGGGTCGTATTCGTGGGCGATACCATATTTGCGGGCTGCCAGATCTGGCTGCATACCGTGGAGCCGGATGCACTGTTCCATACGCTTGATACGATCAATTCGCTGGACGTGGATTATATCGTGCCCGGCCATGGGCCGGTGGTGGGAAAGGCGTGCATATTTGAGCAGAAGCAGTTCCTTTATGATTGGTTCTCCGCCGTGTCCGACGGCATCCGCCGCGGCTGGAGCAAGGAAGAATGCGTTGCGCGCATCAGCTTTGCGGACCGCTGCCCGGTGGATATCGGCCAGCCCGAAGAGATGGATTATATCCAGACCTGCAACGTGCGGGTTGCATACGACTATCTGACCGGGAAACGGTAGGAGGCAGGAACATGTTGCAGCAGGAGATCAACATTGGAATCGTCGGTACCGGCATGATCGGCGCAAGCCTTGCCGCCCTGTTTACAGGCAATGGCTACAGCGTGAGCATGTATGCCGTTAACGGGCAGGAACAGGAACGGTGCCTGACCAGATACCGGGACATTTTTTCGGACCTGATAAAAGAGGGACTGGTAACAAACCTGCAGGCCGAACGTTGCGAAGAGAAGCTGAACATCGCGCTTTGCTATGACGCGCTTTCGGATGCGGATTTGATCTATGAGTGCGTGGTGGAACGCGCCGAGATCAAGTGGGAAGTCTATCGGGAACTGGAGAAGCACTGCAAATCCGTGCGCGCCATCGTGTCGAGCACATCGGCCATGCCGGTGGAACGCCTTGCCGAAGGAATGACGGTGTATCGGGACCGGTTCCTTGTAGCGCACCCGTGGAACCCGCCGCATATGGTGCCCTGCGTGGAGGTGGTGCCCGGGCCCGAGACCTCCGAGGAAGCGCTGCAGTTCCTGCTCGGCGTGCTTACATCCGTGGGCCGCGCACCCGTGGTCCTGCAAAAAAGCGCGCCGGGCTTTGTCGCCAACCGGCTCCAGCATGCGCTGTACCGGGAGGCGGCCTACATGGTGGAGCAGGGCATCGCATCCCCCCGGGATATCGATCTTTCCATGCGCACCAGCTTTATACCGCGCTATACGTCCATCGGCATATTCGAGCATTTTGATTACGCGGGCCTTGACATGATTGAAAGCATTCAGCAATCCCTTCTTGGGAGCCTTTGCAACGACGAACAGCCGCAGGAACTGGTGGTGCGCCATGTCAGGGCCAACGAACTTGGCGCAAAGACAGGCCGCGGGGTGCTTGACTGGACAAATGTGGATATGGATGCGTTCCGCAAACGCGCGGCAAAACCCTACCTGCAATTCTTCGATTGGAACCTGCCCGAGGACTGACAAAAGGGCGGCAGAGCTGCCCGCATTGGGCATTCTGCCATACGAAACAGCACTGCTTCCATGACGCCGATACACAAGAGCATCGACTTCTTTGGCGTACCGAAAACAGGCGCGTTGGTATCCTATGCGGAAAGGAGGGTAGCGGTCAGCGATCAAGTGACAGGATCCCGTCAAATATGAATGATTTTGGAGGATTGTATGAATACAAAGAAGCTGATCGTCTATGCCGTACTGACGGCGGTACTCGCAGGCGTTGTGACACTCTTGACCTGGCAGCTGAACGGCTGGCCGGCCGCGGCCGGAAAGCCGCTTACCTACCTCTCCTTCATCTCCTGGGCGTGCTATTTCCTGTTTGGCGCCAACCCCAAGGCGGCATTAAGGGCGTTTACGTCCATTATTGCGGGTATCATAGCGGCCATACTCATGTTTGTGCTTTCCATTGCCTTTGGATTCACCCCCTGGTGGGCGGTGCCGCTGGCGGTTGTGATCATGGTCATCCCCATGATGCTGTGCGAACGGGTGAAGCCTTTTAACAATGTGGCGGCTGTATTTGTGGGCACCGGTATGTACTTTTCCCTTTCCGCCGCGGGCGCTTTTCCGGATTTCACGCTGGGAACCTATTGTATAGTGGGCCTGGCGGAGCTTGTATACGTGCTGGTGGGCTTTGTGGCGGGATACCTCACCATACTGTTCAACGGCTGGGTATCCAAATCCAAGATGTAAGGGCGGGCTGCGCGGCGGCGCACTCCTTTTGCGCCGCCGGCATGGAACCGTAAAATTTTGTAAGCGGAGGCGCGGCGTTGTTCTTGTAGCAGATTGCGCAATATGCTAAAATAACAGGGAAACAGGTAGATTGTATGAGGGATGCAGCCTTGAGCCAACAGGAAGATGTACTCGGGACAGAACGGATCAAAAAAACGGTCCTGAGCGAACACGTCAAGGGAATTCTCATTGAGAATATCCTCAGCGGAAAATACAAGCCGGGCGATCGCCTCGTAGAGAGCACGCTCGCGCATACCTTCGGCGTGAGCCAGTCCCCGGTCCGGGAGGCGATCAAAAGCCTTTCGGAGATGGGGCTTGTTACTGTGGAACCCTATAAGGGCACGACGATCCGGCAAATTACCAACCGGGATATCTGGGAGGTGTTCACCGTTCGGGCGGCACTCGAGTCTATGGCCGCGGGCATTGCTGCCAAAAGGGCGACGCCGGAAGACGTCGCGCATCTTGAGGAGATCCTCCAGCGCATGATCAACACCGCCATGGACAATGACGCGGTGAGCCGCATGCGCATCAACGATGAATTCCATGACCTGATTATGGAAATCGCCGACCATCAATACATGATCAAGCTGTCTAAAAACCTGCGTTTTGCAAGCTGGTCGCATCTGAAGGGCAGCTACTATGTCACCGATCCCATGCATATCGCCGTTCGCCATCAGAAAATTGTGGACGCCATCCGGGATCATGATTCGGCAAGGGCCGAAAAGCTGATGCGCGAGCATATTGAAGAGAACATTCCCGATCTTAGCTTTGAAGAATAAATAACATACATCGGCTGGAACTGCTTGACAGCGCGCCGATGTATGTTATACTTATATCATAAATAATCGATTATCGAAACTATCTGATGTTTTCCTCTTCACATCAATCCGGAGGATCGTATGAAAACAATACATGAAAGTGAAGTCCCAGAAAAGGCTGTTCCGGGTAGGTTCCTGCGCTGGATTGTGGACGGGAAGGATGGGTTGCCGTCCGAATGCTGTTCCTGCTGCGTGATGCGGGTGCTCCCGGGGCAGACGGTACAGCCGGCGCATTGCCATCCCGATGGCGAGGAATTGATCTACATCATGTCGGGCGAAGGAAAAGTCAACGTGGATGGCGAAATTGCCCCCATACGGGCGGGAAGCGCCGTATTGTTCGAACGGGGCTCCATCCATATGGTGCGGAATTCAGGCGGTACGGAAATGAAGGTCGTTTGCTTTTTTGCGCCCGCCACCACGCTGGCGGAGTATGAGTTTCATCCCGAGGCTTCGTTTGATGGAGGCGCGTCATGTTAAAAAACAATCCGATCCGTGGGTTCTCTATAGACCCTGAGGCGCTGCGCTTTGTGGGGGAGGACCTCCAGCGGCCCGAATGCATTCTGGCCGAGTCTGACGGCAGCCTTTGGAGCGCCGATGCCCGCGGCGGCGTGGTGCACATTCGTCCGGACGGCACGCAGAAGGTTATCACCCAAAAGCATGTTGCGGGCATCGACCTTGCTTCGCCGGACGTCAACCGCTTTTTTGAGGGGACGCTGCCCAACGGCCTGGCGTTCGCAGGAAACGGCGATCTCTTCATTTCCAATTTCGGCACGGACTGTCTGGAGCGGATGAAGCGCACCGGCGAGACGGAAGTGATGTTTGACACCATCGATGGCAGACCCATCGGCAAGGTGAATTTCGTTTTGCGGGATTCCCAAGACAGGCTGTGGATCACAATCACCACCATGAAGAAAAACTGGATCGACGCGCTTGTGCCGGACCTCGCGGACGGATATATCGCCCGGTACGATGAGACCGGCATCCATATTGTGGCCGATGGGCTGCATTTTACAAACGAGGTGCGTTTTGACGCGAACGAAGAGTACCTGTATGTGGTGGAAACGACAGGGGGACGCGTGCTGCGCTTCCGCTGCGATGAGAGAGGCGGGCTTTCGGGGCGGGAAATCTTTGGCCCGACGCATATGGGGCAGGGCGCGTATCCCGACGGCATCGCGTTTGACAGCTACGGCAACCTGTGGGGCACCATGGTTTATTCGGATAAACTCTTCGTCATTACGCCTGACGGCGAGATGCTTATTTTGCTCGACGAGGGCGATCATACTTTGGTGCAGGCGCTTGACGACGCGTTCTATCACCGCTGTGTCACCAATGAAATCCTTTTCAAGACCGGCCGCGGCGTTGCGCCTTGGATGGCCAGCGTCACATTCGGCGGGCCGGACCTTCAAAACGTATATATCGGCTCCCTGCGCGCCTCAGACATCCCGTGGTTTCGTTCGCCCGTGCCGGGCCTGCCGATGGTGCACTGGAATCAACGCTGAAAAGGGGATAAGTATGCCTGAACAGATGTATGCTATACGCCTTGACGCTCCCAACGACCTGAAGTACGTCCGGGTTGAAAAACCCGTGCCCGCGATGTATGAGGTGCTGTGCCGGATTGAGTCCGTCTCCATCTGCGGTACGGACCCGCACATTATCAACGGCGATTTTCCCGGTTTCTGGCCGCAGTCCTTCCCGCTCATTCCCGGGCACGAGTGGGCGGGCGTCGTCGTGGAGCTGGGCGAAAAGGCCGAAAATTTCGGCTGGAAAATCGGCGACCGCGTCTGCGGCATCGCGAATCTGGGGTGCGGTCACTGCAAAAACTGCATGGAAGGCAGGTTCACAATCTGCCTCAATTACGGCAAGCAGGCGGTCCACAAAATGTATGGCCACATCACGCAGGGCGCATACGCGCAGTATATGGCCGTCAATATCCGTTCCATTGCAAAAATCCCCGATGATATGAACTTTGATATTGCCGCCTGCATGGACCCGCTGAGCATTGCGTTGCATGTGGTGATGCACAGCCGGATTGAGCCGGGCGATTCTGTGCTGGTCATGGGTGCGGGCGCGCAGGGGCTGATGTCCATACTCTGCGCCAGAAGCATGGGCGCGGGCTTTATCCTGTGCGCAGGCAGCGGCGGACGCCTGCGTGAGGCCGAGCGTCTGGGCGCTATCCCCATCGATTATAAAACCGAGAACGTGGTGGAGCGCGTGATGCAGCTTACCGGGGGACTGGGCGCCAAACGCATCATGGAATGCTCCGGTACGGCGGAAGGGGTCCGCAACGCCTGTTTTTCTGCGGCGAGGGGCGGCGTCATCTCGGCGGTCGGATTCCCCAAGGAGGATGTTCCCATCCCGGTAAAACGCCTGGTTCTTGATGAGATCGAGTTTGTGGGCAACCGGGCCAATCCCAATACACTTGAAAAGGCAATCACCATCGCCTACCGCTACCGGGAGGAGCTGCAGCGCTTTATCACCGACACATACCCGCTTTCCCAGTACCAGGAGGCGTTCAAGAAGTTTACAGGCAGGCAGGAAGGCACGCTGAAAATTGTATTAAAACCGCAACAGCAGACAGGAGGCGCAATTTGAATACTTTTTCTACCCAAATCAGCAGCAGTAAGGCCGTTGTGCGTATCGATGTTGTAAACGGCCCCGAACGGTCGTGTCTTGTAGAGGACGATACGTTCCTGAATTACCGGCTGGGTTCGGTGGACGTTTCCGCGGAGATTACGAAGCCCGCGCCCGATATCCTATGGAACCTTGGAGTAAAGGAAAAGACCATCCGCTACGTGGACGGACAGCTTCTCCTTACCGGTTTCTGGGAGGAAGGGGAGCTCAATAAGATCATGGTCAGCATGCTCGCCAACGAAATGGATCGCTGCGGCCTGCATCCGTTTCATTCTTCGAGCGTAGTCTACCGCGGAAAAATGATCCTTCTGGTGGGCGGGGAGAACAACCATGGCAAATCCATGAGCCAGCTTGAGGGCTGCCGCCGCGGCGGGAAGATATTCTCTACCGAGACCACCGTCACAGACGAAAATGGCCTTGCGCTGTACGGCTCCAAGAACCTGTATATCCGCAAGCGCGCGAAAGGGACGGAGCGCAGCGACCTGCCCGATCAGGACCAGGGCGTACTCAAATTCTTTGATAAAGAACCTGAAATGCAGATGTGCTACGAGCCATGCCATATCGATCTTGCTATCATGCCGGGCATCGACGGACACTTTGATACGCAGGTCACGCGCATGAACCAGTTCGAGGCCTCCTATCAGAGTTATCACTCGCTGATGAATTTCTTTGGACTGAATCAGCTCCTGTGCGGGGAGACCGGCCTTGCCATGCCCATTGTCGATAGCGATGAGCGTAGGCAGGCAAGAGCAAAATTCTGCGCGAAGTTTGCTTCCAGCATGCCTTACTATATGATCCGCGCCAAGTCGCCGCAGATCGTGTTCGACGAAATCGATAACATTCTTGCCACGCTGTAAAGGCGCAGTGATGGAGAAAGCGTGAAGCGTTGTTGTGGAATAACGAGCATGTGTTTGGACTGGATACGCATGTCCATACCATGCTTTCCGGCCATAGCTGGAGTTCGCTTGCAGAGTGCGTGGAACAGGCAAGGCTTTTAGGGCACCGCGGCATCTGCGTGACAGAGCATAGCGCGCTTTTGCCAAATGCGCCGCCCGAATGGATGCCCGAAAGCCAGGTAATGCCCCCCCGGTTTTATCAAGGCGTTCGCATCTACCGCGGGATGGAAGCGGATATCCTCTCTATGGACGGCAGGATTACGCCGCCCGAGCAGTACCTGAAATACCTTGAATTCTGTATTGCGAGCATCCATGGAAACGAGCCCGGCAGGTCGTCCACATTGCAGGAGCGCACCGCGTGTTATCTTGCGGCACTTGAAAATCCCTATGTGGATGTGCTCGGGCATATCGACCGGACGCCCTGCGATATGGAAGCGGTGGTAAAAGCGGCAAAGCGCTTTGATAAGATGATGGAACTCAACAACCAGACCATGCAGCGGTACCTGCATGGCGATATGGAGGCGTCCAAGCGGATGCTCTCATTGTGCAAGGCCCATTCTGTGCGCATCTGTGTCGGTACAGACGCACATTTCCATACGATGATCGGAGAGTTTACGATGGCGTTGCGCGCGCTTGCCGCGGTGGATTTTCCGCCCGAGCTGGTGCTCAACTACGAATTTGAAGCGTTTGACGCTTACATCATGGCCCGGCGCGAGCGGCTGCATGTATTGGACTGAACCTGTTGTGGCAGCACACAGGCGATTTGAAAAATGATAAAGGAGAACGAGGAGATGGAGATTCAGGTGCTCAGGCCGTTTATCGGCGGCAAGTTTGTAGAGAGCAAGGCCGGGCGGTATATGGACATCTACGATCCGAGCGTGGGAAGCGTGATCGCGAAAACGCCCTGCTGTACCGCGGAAGAAGTGGAACAGGCAATCTTGGCTGCCAAGGCCGCGTTTCCTGCGTGGCGCGATACACCCTGCGCCAAACGCGTGGAGGTGCTCTACCGTTTCCGGGACCTGCTCGTTGCCCATATGGATGAGTTGACCTATCTGCTGTGCCGGGAAAACGGAAAGAACTGGGATGAGGCGCAGGGCGACCTGCTCAAGGTGAAGGAGCCTGTGGAAGTGGCCTGCGGCGCGCCAAGCCTCATGATGGGCGAAAGCTTCATGAACGTGACGTCCGGGTTTGACAGCACGCTGTACCGGGAGCCGCTGGGGGTATTTGCGGGCATTGTGCCCTTCAATTTCCCGGCTATGATTCCCATGGGGTGGATGATGCCCATGTGCATTGCCACCGGGAACACGCTGGTATTGAAGGCGGCGTCCATGACGCCCATGACGAGCCTGCGCCTGGTGGAGCTTCTGCAGGAAGCGGGCCTGCCCGGCGGCGTCGTGAATATCGTCACCTGTTCCCGCCGTGAGGCGGAGCTGCTGCTCACGCATCCTGATGTAAAGGGCGTGACGTTTGTTGGCTCCACGGAGATTGGCAAGCACATCTACACGACGGCGGCGGCGCACGGCAAGCGGGTACAGGCGCTGTGCGAGGCAAAGAACCATGCGCTGGTGCTTGAGGATGCGCCCATCGAACGGACTGCGGCGGGGATTATCAATTCCTCCTTTGGCTGCGCGGGGGAACGGTGCATGGCGTTGCCCGCCATTGCGGTGCAGGAGAGCATCGCGGATGAGCTGGTGGCAGAGATCCTCAAACAGATTAAAACCAAGAAGGTGGGCCCTGCGTACGATAAGGCCACAGACCTCGGGCCTGTGGTGACCGCCGCGCACAAGACGTTCGTGTCGGACTGGATTCAGAAGGGAATAGACGAGGGCGCGAAGCTTTTGCTGGATGGGCGGAACGTCAAAGTGCCGGGGTATGAGAACGGGTTCTATCTGGGGCATACGGTGTTTGATCATATCACACCCGAAATGACGGTGGGGCAGAGCGAGATATTTGGGCCGGTGCTGTGCGTGAAGCGCGTGAAGGATTTTGAGGATGGAATAGCCCAGATGAACGCCAACCGGTTTGCGAACGGATCGGTGATTTTCACGCAGAGCGGATACTACGCCCGGGAGTTTGCCAGACGTACGGATGGCGGTATGGTAGGGGTCAACGTAGGCATTCCGGTGCCGGCGGGGATGTTCCCGTTTGCGGGCCACAAAGATTCCTTCTTTGGCGATCTGCACGCGCTGGGGAAAGACGGCATGCGGTTCTATACGGAAAGCAAGGTCGTTACCACCCGCTGGTTCCATGAGGAAGAAAAGAAGGTAAAGAAGGTCAGCACCTGGGACGGCGCTCTTTAAGACCGGCCATGTTCCAAAGACCGGAACGGAACATGAGAAAGGATCGGCTATGGTTACGAATGATTACATGAAATGGTTGAGTACAATCGGCTCCTGCTGGTGGCATGACAGTGCGAACCTTTGCGAAATGGAGCAGGCCATTGAAAACGGGGCGACAGGCGTAACGACAAACCCGCTGCTTGTCAAGCGCTCGCTGTATGGGTTCCGGGAAGATTGGAAGCCCTATCTTGCGGATATGGATCAAGGCCTCAAGGGTGACGAGAAGGCGGAAGAACTGATCCGGCGCGTTACCGTACAGGTTGCAGCCAAGTTTGAGCCCATCTATCATGCCACCAACGGCGTACAGGGTTACGTCTGCGCGCAGGTAAATCCCTGTTATCCCGGCGACGCCGAACGGATGCTGGATATGGCAAAACGGCTGAATAAGTGGGCGCCCAACATCGCCGTCAAGTTGCCCGCTACAGCAGCAGGGCTCGACGCTATGGAAGAATGCGCGGCGCTTGGCATTACCACGGTAGGCACGGTGAGTTTTACAGTGCCGCAGGCGGTGGAGATCGCGCGGCGGCAGTGGATGGGGGAGCAGCGCGCAAAGAAGGCGGGCGTCACGCCGGGCAAGACGTTTTCCGTAGTAATGGTGGGCCGCCTTGACGATTATCTGCGCGATGTGGTCCATGACAATCATGCCGCAGTGCTGGAAAGCGATATCCGCAAGGCGGGCACGGCGGTCATCAAACGCGCCTATGCCATTGTGCGGGAGCGCGGATACAGCGCCAAGCTGATGCCTGCGGGCATGCGCGGCGGTTACCATGCGCTGGAGCTTGCGGGGGCGGACATGTCCATGTCCATCGGCGCAGGCATTCAGCAGATGCTGCTTACCGCACCAAAACCCTATGCAGAGGGGATCGGGGAGGATGTCGCGCCCGATGTGATTGCCCGGCTCATGACGATGCGTGAGTTTGTGCGCGCTTACGAGCCGGATGGCATGCGTCCCGAAGAATTTATTGCCTATGGCACCAGCCAGAAGACGCTTTCCCAGTTCGTGGAGGCAGGCTGGCTCCCGATACAGGAGTATTGATCCACAAGTTATTGGCCGGATATACGCGAAGGCCCGGAAGTTTCTCCGGGCCTTCGTGTTCTGATGCGCCTTTGGTCGCGCAGTAATCCTGCAAAGCTTTTATCAAAATAGGACTGTTATTGGCGGGTGACTGCACCCTCCGTATTTTGAGCGCCTTTCCTTGCCGTACCCCAAATCAGGATAAATAGCCCGGCGATCATGAAGGCGATTAAAATTCCAAACGCCCAGTATAGCCCCGCATTGTCGGCGCACGCGCCCATCATAACGGGCAGCAAGGCGCCGCCAAGCCCGCCCGCCGCCATCAAAAGGCTCGAGACCAGGCCCGTCATTTCCGGGAAGCTTTTTGTCCCCATCGCCATGATCATGGGCCAGATCGGGCCGAACGAAAATCCAATCAGCGCGATGCCGAGCAAGGTAACGGACGCATTAGGCAGGACCAGCATCAGGATGCCCGCAAGGGCGCTCAACCCGTACCCGGCCAGAATTGCTTTTCTTTCCTGAACCTTTATGAAGGAGAACAGCAGCCGTGAGCCCGACATCACAAGCCAGAATGTCGAGATCGCGTAAGCGCCCAATTCCGGCCGCATGATTTCAACGGTAAAAAGGGAATCCGCAAAATAGGCGATGCCTGTTTCCATGCCGACATACAGGAAAATACAAAGGAACAACGCGATAAAAAACTTCTGTTTCCCCAATTGCAGCAAAGCTCCGGATACTTTTGCTTGTTTCGGCGTCCTGACGGATACACAATGTGTGAGCGCCATCAGCGGAAGCAGGGCGACGTATCCCAGCCCGGCCATAAAGAACGCGCCGCGCCAGCTCATCGCAAACTGATCCATCAGGTATCTGGTCAATATCGGGCTGACGACCGCGCCCAGGCTGAAGGTGCATTGCGTCATGTTCATGTAGCGGTTGGCCTGCTCCGGGAAGTTGTCCGTCATATTGGCGCTCACCAGGCATTCGCAGACGCCCAGGCCGCATCCAATGATGAATACGCCGATAATGAAGGTGGCGGCAGACCAGGCGCTTGCCGCAAACAAGCAGCCAATGATAAATATGGGCATCGCAAACAGCAGCACGCGCTTTTTTCCGATCCTGTCCGCAATCGGCCCAAACACAAGAGGGGAGAGCATGACGGCGATGAACTGTGCCGCAACAAGGAACCCCATCAGCGTCTGATTCAGATGGAATTCCTCCGCCACCTGCAGCAAGACCAATTGAAAGCCGCCGCCCTCAAAGCCCAGAAAAAAGGTGATGCCCAGCGAAACGGGCACCAGCATCCGTTTTTTAAACTCCATCCTGCGTTACAACTCCAGCCCCATAGGCTGCTCCAAATCAAAGAAGACCGCGTCATCTCCACCGGTGCCATGCCGGAAAATGACCGCGCACAGCGCGTCTTCGCCCAAAGGATACGGCGCGTAATGCCATGCGCCCACATCCCAGCAGACGCCCTCGCCCACGGGAACATAAAATGCCTGCAACAGCTCCACATTGGGTTCTCCAACCGGCATTCCGATGACAATCACGCCTCCTGTGAGAGGTAGGAGCGTTTCTGTGGTACGCGCATGCGCCTCAAAGCGGTCAAACAGAAAGTCCCGCGCAACCGCTGTGAGCAAATTGATGGAGACCGTTTGGGCGTTATCGACTGCCGCCTGTTTTTCATACCACCGGAATACGCCGTCCTGCCCGCCATAGGAACGCCCTTTTGTCGTGATGACGCTGCCGAACGGGCGGAATACTTCCTCCGTCAGCCGCTGAACCTGAATTCTTTTCATACGGTATTGCCCCATTCCTGTTTTTTGATCTGTTGTTTTGCTATGGAGGGTATCATAGCATGTTCGAGGTGTTTTGCGGCGCATTGTACCATCTCAGGAGCCTTTGCGCCGCTTCCACCACAAATACAGAAGATGCGGAAGCCCCGGCACGGGACTTCCGCATGATGTTGGCGGATGATTAGAACATCAGCTCATGCAGCGTTCCGATAGGCGCGCTGAGCACTTCGCATCCTGTTTCCGTAATCGCAATTCCCTTCTCCCAGCGCACGCCAAAGGAGTCCGTGGAAATAAAGGTATCGACCTGGAAGCACATCCCCGGCTGGAACGGATAAGCCGAGCTTGTTTCCACCCAGGGCGCCTCCACTTCACACAATCCTGTGCCGTGCAGCGGGCCGTAGACAAAGTTGCTTTCGTAGCCGTTGTCCACATAGTACTGGAAAAACCGCTTGGCTACATCGCTTGCCAGCACGCCGGATTTCAATTGCTTTTCCGTCCAGTTATGCGCTTCAAGTCCAAAGAGAACGACATCCCTGCGCCTTCCTTCCAGCTTTCCAAGTACGATCGGCAGGCCGACCGATGCGGAATACCCGTCAATCTTAGCGGACAGATTCAACTGCACGATATCCCCCTTCTGAAACTCCCTGTAGCAGGAACGGGAAATGGCATGCCTTGTGGAAGCCTCGGAGAACACATACATGGGCAGCCCTTCGTATTCCGCGCCGTGCTCGTAGATCACCCGCTGGGCAACGCCGACCATCTGCAGTTCCGTCATACCGGGTTTGATTTCCTTGATGACCTGCCTGGTCGCCAATTCCGCAATGCGGTACCCTTCTTTGAGACAGGCGATTTCCGCTGCGGATTTGACGGAGCGCAGTTCCACCATGATGGAATCGGCCCGGACAATTTCCGCCTCCGGGAACGCCGCCTTGATGCCTTCCATGATGACGACGGTCGTATCCAGATAGCTTGCAACGCCGATCCTGAGCTTCTTGCCGGTTACGCCGATGGCCTTCATCACATCCTGGAAGGTGTCGGGCACCAGTTCGGGATAGGCGGGGTCCGCGGATTCCCGGTATTCCTTCAATACAAAGATGCGCTGAATCTTCGAACGGTCCTGCGCAAAATACCGGCTTTCGGGGCCAACCATCAGCGCCGCTTCGCCGCTTGCCGCAATGGCTACGCCGCAGCGTTCAAATAACGGCCAGAAGCCTGAAAAATAACGGGCGTTGGCATAATCGCCATCGGTGGAGTTGACAATGATCGCATCCAGTCCTTCCCGTTTCAGGATAGCCGCCGCTTTTAAAATACGCTCGTTGTATTCGGGGGTGGGGATACAGATTGTTCCGTGTTTCATTTTTTTGCTTTCTCCTTACCTGTAATGTACAAACGCTATTCCTCGCTATAACCCATCGTTGTATAATAGGCCAGATTTGTCTGTCTTGGGTCAAGCCTGCCATACTGAACGATAACGGGGGTATCACTCTCCGCTTTGAGCGCGTATTGCGTGCAAAGCGGCAGCGTGTGATCTCCAAAATCATGGCTGTTATGGGTTTGAATGCACCTGACGCGTTCGGCGGTTACCAGTATTTCAATCTCGCGGATCGGCTCCCGGTCCGTAAAATATAAGGTAAGCTTCACGTGCGCGTCCCGTTGATTGGGGTTGAGGATGACGATGGATTCATGCCCCTTCAATTCGCTCTCGCCAAAAGGCGGGCGGTCGCCGTCAGGGAAGAACCATACTTTTTTTCCGTACTCCATTTTGCTCTACCTCCGCATTGCGTTCGCCCTTGGCGAACGCATAGTTGTATCTTCCGGGGCGGCCGCGGCGCGTCATTGCTGCGTTATGCGGCAGCCCCGGCATATGTATGGGGTTAGTCGTAAAGAAGAGGCGCAATGTGCTCCGCATCCATGTTGCTTGCGTCGTACCAATAGCATCCGGTATCGATGACCGCGTCCACCGTTTCCCCGCGCATCAGCTTGACGGCGGCTTCCACCGATTTATAGCCCATGCCCACGGGATCCTGCGTGATAGCGCCGGAAATTTCGCCCTTGCGGATCGCGTCCTTCATCGCCGCGGAAGAATCAAAGCCGATCAATTTTACCTGGCCGATTTTGTTGATTTCTTTGAGGCCGTTGTAAGCGCCTACGCACGCGCCTTCGTTGGAAGAGTAAATCAGGCCGATTTCGGGATGCGCCGTCATCATGCTCTTGGCGATATCCGCGCTCTTGAGGTGATCGCCTTCCCCATACTGGATGTCCGCGATGGACATGTTGGGGTATTTCGCTTTGATGGTGTCCACAAAGCCTTCCACGCGCGCAACCGCGTCCACAACGGTCTGGGAGTGGCCGACAACCGCGACAACGCCCGTTTCATTCATCAGCCGCGCCGCGTTTTCAGCCGCCAACACGCCTGCATCGTAGTTGCTGGTGGAGCAATGCGTATCCGCCAGCTCGCCGCAGCCGGCGTCAAAACCGACGACCTTGATCCCCTTTTCCTTGGCGGCCTTCAGATCCGCCGCAACGGCTTCGTTGTCGATCGCGGCAAGGCATACCGCGACAGGATTCTTGGAAAGCGCGGTTTTGAGCATATCGACCTGCTTGTCAACCATGGTTTCGGTTTCAGGCCCTTCAAAGGTGATCTGGACGCCATACTCCTTGGCCGCCTGTTCGGCACCCATCTTCACAGCCTGCCAGAATTGGTGCCCAAAGCCCAGGGCGATGACCGGAATATAAGGCAATTCCTCCCCTGAAGCGGAAGTTTCCGCCGGAGGTGCGGACGGAGCGTCCGGCTGTTTACCCGCTTCCGGGGCTGCGGCGGGCGCGCAGGCCGCCATGGAGAGCATAAGGGCCATTGCCAGCAAAACAGAGATCAGTTTCCTCATTACGAAGTTCCTCCTTTTTTATCATCCGCGCCTCTTTTTAAAGGCGCCGGTATACAAACAGGGTGTGGCGCTCAATCCTTCTTGCGCCTGCGCATCATATCGATGTAGACCGCAAGCCCCAGCACAAAGCCCGTTACCACGCTCTGCCATTCGGCGGATACCGCCATAACGCGCAGGCCGTTCGTCAGCACGGCAATGATGAATGCGCCGATCACGGTGCCAATTATGCTGCCCTCGCCGCCGGACATCGACGTCCCGCCGATTACCGCGGCGGCAATGGCTTCAAGCTCATAGCCTACGCCCAACTGCGGCTGGGCCGAATTCAGGCGCGAGGACATGATGAGGCCGGCTCCCGCGGAAAACAGCCCGCATACGACATAGATGAGAATTTTCCAGGTATCCGTCTTGATGCCTGAGACGCGGGTCGCTTCCTCGTTGGAACCGATGGCCTGTGTATAGCGGCCGAGCAGTGTTTTGGAATACAGCACATAGGCAACCGCGATGGCGACGATGAAGAGGAAAAACGCATTATAAAACCCTTCAATGCCGAGGAAGTTTCCAAGCGCGATCTTCTGGTAGGTATCGCTGCCGGTAAAATAGACCGGCTTGATGCCCGAAATTACAAGGGAGAGCCCCTTTGTAATCATCTGCATCGCCATCGTCGCGATAAATGGCGGCAGCTTCATTTTTGCAATGGAAAACCCGCTGATTGCCCCGCAGCTTCCGCCCACAAAAAAGCCGAACAGGATGGAAAGCGGCAGCGGCCACCCCCACCGCGCAAAGGATACGCCCGAGAGCACCACCGAAAAGGTCATCACCGTGCCTACCGCAAGATCAATGCCGCCCGACGTGATGACAAACGTGATGCCCAGCGCCAGGAAGCCGTTGACGCAGGTGGAAAGGGCAATGGTCATAATGTTGTCGTAGCTTGCAAAGGCAGGCCGCATCACCGTAAAGAACCCGAACAAAACAAATAGCGTAATGACAATGATCAGTTTTTGGGTTGCCGTTTTGCTGTGTAATGCTTGCTTCATGCTTGTATTTCCTCCCAACCTATCCTCAATGGCGTTTGGTCGCATATTTCATGATTGTCGTTTGATTGATCTCCTCGTTTACAACCTCGCCGGTCACCCGGCCCTCGCACATCACCAGCACCCGGTTGCTGACGCGCATGATTTCAGGCAGCTCGGAAGAAATCATGACAATCGCTTTTCCCTCCGCGGCCAGATCATTGAGCAGTTTATAGATTTCGTTTTTCGCGCCAATGTCGATACCCCGCGTCGGCTCGTCAAAAATTAAAATGTCGCAGTTTCTTGTCAGCCACTTGGCCAGCACCACCTTTTGCTGGTTGCCGCCGGATAAATGCTTCACCCGTTTTTTGACGCCGGGCGTTTTGATATTCAGGGCTTTCCTCATTTTTTCCGCGTTCTGCGTGGTCTTTTTAAAATTCAGGAAGAATCCGGCCTTTGTAAACTCCTTCATTGTGGCCAGCGCCGTATTGGTTTCCACATCCAGATCCAATAGCAGGCCGTACCGCTTGCGGTCCTCCGAAAGATAAGCGATGCCGTGCCTGACAGCGTCGGAAGGGGTTTTGATGTCTACCTTCCGGCCTTTGATAAAGACTTCTCCGCTATCGAGCCGGTCCGCACCGAAGATGGCCCGCATGGTCTCCGTCCTTCCGGCACCGACCAGGCCCGCAACGCCCAGGATTTCGCCCTCGCGCACCTGGAAGCTCACATCCCGGACCATTCTTCCGCGGTTGAGATGTTTGGCTTCCAATGCGATGGCGGCATCCGGCTTTATGTGGTTTTCCGGCTTGCTGACAAAGATCTCGCGGCCCACCATCATACTGATGATCTGATCCGTTGTTGTGGCGTTGGTGTCCACCGTATCGATATAGGTGCCGTCCCGCATGACCGTCACCCGGTCGGAAATCTGCTGGAGCTCCTCGAGCCGGTGGGAAATGTGGATGATTCCTTTTCCCTCCCCGCGCAGCATCCGGATGACCGCAAAGAGGTCATGTATTTCGTTTTCTGTCAGCGCCGCGGTCGGTTCGTCCATAATGAGCACTTCGGAGTTGTAAGAAAGCGCCTTGGCGATTTCAACCATCTGCTGCTTTGCAACCGTCAGGTCCTCCACCCGCACGTCCGGCGCAATGTTTACGTTCAGCCGCCGGAAAAGCGCCTCCGCTTTGCGGTTGGCCTCCCGGTCATTCAAAAACAGCCGGACCTTGTGCCTGCTTTCACGCCCGATAAAAATGTTCTGGGCTGCGGTGAGATGATTCATCAGATTGAGCTCCTGATGGATCATGATGATTCCTTTTTTCTGCGCTGCCCGTACATTTGCGATGTCCGTACGTTCTCCGTGGACATAGAGCTCGCCTTCATCCATGCGATAAACGCCGGTGAGTACTTTCATCAGGGTTGATTTTCCCGCGCCGTTTTCGCCTACAAGCGCATGCACCTCTCCCGCATTGAGGCAAAAGCAAACGCGGTCAAGCGCCTTTACCCCCGGAAAGGACTTGGAGATGTGTTCCATTCGAATGAGTTCTTCTGCCAATGTTGTTCACCCCTCAAAGTGATTTGATCATCATAACGTTACCGCAAACTGGAAATAAATTAGAGGAATTTTCCAAGTACTGTTTTGGTTGCCGAAATTACAGATTGTTGAAATTGCACAAAATAGTTAGTGAATACAGATAAATTTTGATAGATTGCCGCGGTTGCAGTTGAAGAGGCACTTGCTTCCCGGATATGACTTGATTATAGTGTTGTAATAACGATTTGACAAGTGGTATTTAAAAAAAAGAGCAGCAGAACAAACGACAAAGGCATCTATAAAACGGACAGGCTTATGAAACATCTAGCGTTGTGCGCACTGGTTCTGCTGAAACTCCAGCCGGAAACGGCGGGGTGGCGGGAGGAGGCCACAAAAATATTCTGCAAACCTCTTGTAAAATCGTTATGATAAAGTTATAATGGGTCCATCTTAAAGGTTCCAGAAATTCACTCAGACTTTTCGCATTCGTTTTGGCGCATATCGCAGGAGGCTTTTTGATCAGGGGTGAGAAGCTTCAGCTGAAATGTTAGCAAAACAGCATTCAATCCTGCACTCTACGGACAAAAAACATGTTTCGGCATAAAGCAACTTATTCATTTTGAGCAATTAGTATATCGGCGGTTTTCGGCTTTTTCAATGAGGGCAAAGATTACGAAATTGTAATAACGTTATTACAGAATTTTCAATCCGAATACCTACGCGCCATGCGTATGTAGCATAAAAGCAAAGGAGAATGAACATGAAAAAACTTTTGTCGCTCCTCCTCGTTGTTTTGATGGTGGTCAGCCTGATTGGCTGCGCCGCGCCTAACGAAGCTGCCGCAGAGCCGAATGCGGCGCCGACTGCAGCCCCGGCCGCAGCGCCCGATGCGTCGCCTGATGCAGCGCCTGCCACCAAGCCGCTCAAGGTAGGCGTGAGTATTATGGAATTGTCCGCTTATACATGGTACCTGGGTGTAATTGACGGCTGCAAGAAGTGGGCGGCCGATCATCCCGATGTGCAGATCGAGTTTCAGTTTGAAGATTCCCGTTCGGATGTCGCCACCATGCTCAACAACATAGACAACATGATCACCGCCGGATCGGAGGCCATTATTCTTTTCCCGGCCGATGCCTCCTCTGCGATCCCCAGCATCAAGCAGTATGTCGCAAAGGGCATTCCCTTTGTCATTGGCGACTATAAGCAGGAGGTTGCAAACGACAGCGACGTGGTCTGGGAGACGTTTGTCGGCCATGACATGAAAGCGCTTGGTCAGGTTTCGGGCAAGGTTGCTGTTGATTATCTCAAGACACTCGGCAAGGAAGACCCGGTTTGCCTGTTTATTACCCGCCCCACCTCCGGTCAGGTTTCACAGGACCGCTTTGACGGTTTCAAGGAAACCGTGCTTGCGGCCTTCCCCAAGGCCAAGATTATTGAAGAAGGCGATGTTGGCGCGGGCAGCGCGGATTCGGCGCAGAGCCTTGTTGAAAACATCCTCCAGAGGGAACCGGTCATCGACGTGGTATCCGGCCATAACGACGCCGAAGTGCGTGGCGCGTACAATGCGGCGGTTGCTGCCAACCGCAGTGAAATCAAGTTCATCGGCATTGCCGGCGCAATCGAAGTGCTGACCTATATCGCCGAAGGCAACCAGGCCTGGATCGGCGAAGTGCTGCAGGATCCCGTCGTGCTTGGCTATCAGGCGACCGATGCGATTTACAGGGCGAAGATTCTTGGCGAAAAGCTCCCTGCAGACTATGAACTGCCCGCTCCCGAGGCCATCACGCCCGCCAACATCGGCGATTATGATTGGAAGACCTGGTCCTGGCTGTAAGCTTTAAGCAACTACAATTACAGACTTTTGATCAAGCGATCCGGTGGGCGGGCTGCGCCCGTCCGCCGGATAAACGGAGGTTCGCAACATGATCACGCTATTGCCTGAACCCAAATTCCTGCAGGAACGGGAAGGTACTTCCGCACCGTTCCGTTCGTTATGCCTTTCGTTTGAGGACCGGGAGAACGCCGGGGAACTCCTTTCTATCGCAAGCATGCGATTTTGGAATTATAGGGACATTTCGGTCTGCGGCTGCGGCGCTTGCGGGGAAGGGTATCCCGTTTCCGTGGTACGCGGGCTTCATGCCCAAACCGAACGGGAAGACTTGTTCCGGGCGCAGGGGTATCAACTGGTTATCACACAGCAGCAGGCAACCTTGCACTATGAGAACAACGCCGGTTATATCAACGGTATCACCAGCTTAAAGGGACTTCTGATCAGGGGCGGTACGGCCTACCGGCTGCCGTGCTGCGAAATCATCGATTACCCGTCGCTGCCGGTACGCGCGGTTGCGCCCACGTTCTCCTGGTACGCGGGCTACGGAAGGCTCGGGTTTGACAGCCAGCTTTGGGGCTATGACGAGTGGGTGGAATTCCTCAACGTCTGCCTGGATAATAAAATCAACCAGTTCAATATGGTCATGTATGGCTACTGGCCGTTTGAAATGGAGGCTTACCCGGAAACGGTGCTTCGCAACATACCCATGAAGATATGGAATGCGGAAAACCGCAGATGGCTGACCGTCCGCTACACCCATCCCAACCTGGAGGAACCATACCTCGACCGATTCATCCGGCTTGCACATAAGCTGGAAGTCAAGATATTTGCCTATGTGGGGCTGAATTCCTACAACGGCGGTTACAGCATCAAGCATCCCGAGGCACGGCAAAACGCGCCGGATACCGGCGCGTTCCTCAACGATTTCGATTCGCTCTGCCTGAGCAGCCCGGGTACGGTGGATTATATCCTGGACTGCATGAAGGAAATCGCCCGGCTGGGCTTTGACGGCTATACGCTAGAAGAATCCGAGGAAGGCTTCTGGTATTGCGAGTGCGAGGGCTGCACGAAGCGCTGGCATGAAACCGCTCCCTCCCCCGTTGAAGCGAAGCACAAGGCCAACATGTGGCTGCTCAATCAGATTTATGAGGCGGTACGCTCAGTCAATTCCGCCGCCGTCATCGGCATCCGCGCGTTCCGCCAGCCCCCGCTGGAGAAGGACCCTGCGTTCTTAGAGGAATGCGTCAATTCCATGCCCAAGGACATCATGCTCTTCTGGGCGCCGGGGCTTTATGTGCCCGAGACGGAATTTCCCAAGTGGTGCGATGCCTTCGGCAGGGACCGCATCTGGGCGAGGGATACCGAATCCAATTCCATTACGTCAACGATGGGCCGGCTGTACAGGACGTTTGCATCCAATATGATCCGCTATCACGACGAGGCCAACGTACAGGTGATCGAGCGGGATATCGAGCAGCATATCGGCAGTGTGGAAATGAAGGTGCACGGCATCAACGGCTACATGTTTGAGTGGTACGGCCTGTTTATGCATCTGTTCGCACACGGCAATTACGGTTGGGGCGGGGTGATGCCGCAGCAGCAGTTCTTTGCGCGTGCGTGCGCATACAACTTTGGCAAAGAGATGGGGGAGAAGGTTCTCTATGTGATGCAGAATATGGTGACCATCCACGAAAGCCAGATTCCGCTGTACACCACACCCTTCCCGTTCCAGAAAAATAAGATCACCAACGCGGATATTCCGGCGATCAACGGCGCGAAGGCGCTGCATCCGCAGCTCTTAGCGCTGATTGAGGAACTGCAGGCGCGCTGCGATCGGGACCCGCATCTGCGCCCCTGGTTAACGCATTTTGATAAGCTCCATAACGCGCAGCGCAGGAATGCGGTGATTTACGATCTGGCGCTCGCCGCGCTCCGGTACGAAGACGAGACGGACCCCGTGAAGAAAGACGCGATTCTCGATGAAATCCTGTATTTCAACGAAAAGGATTTTGATATCGCCAAAGAGATGTTTTTTGACATCAACCCGGTATCAGAGACCGGCGTAAAAAGCTGCATGTTCCCGTACCACGAAATCAAGCGCCTGATCCACAACATCCGGCATCCCGATGCGCCGGACGATGATATTGTCTGCTCCGGAATCGAGGCGTTGGGGTGGCTGTGGCTGTAATACAAATCCGCATTCATACCCATAGCGCGGATGAGCAAAGCTATTTTCCTGAAAACGGAAGGAGATGGAGACCATTCATACGATGAACGCAACCGCGGAGGCTGAACCGCGTACCCTTGTGCCCTTGATTGAGGTCAAGGGCTGTACAATGGAGTTTCCGGGCGTAAAAGCCCTGGACAATGTCAGCTTCACGCTGCTTCCCGGCGAGTGCCATGCCCTTGTGGGCGAGAACGGCGCGGGCAAATCGACCCTTTCAAAATGCATCACCGGCGAAAATCATATGACGGCGGGCGAACTGTATGTGGAGGGCAAGAAAATAAAGCTTTCCTCCTACGGAATACGGGAGTCCCAAAGCCTGGGCATTGCTATTGTGCATCAGGAGTTCCAGCTGATGCCCGACATGAACGGGCTTGAAAACATATTCATGGGCCATTACGAGAGCAAGGGGCCGCTGGTAGATTGGAAATCGCTGCGCAAGCGGGCCGAGCAGCTCATGGACTTTTTGCAGTGCGACGTCAATCTCAATGTGCCTGTCCGGCAGCTGCGCACTGCGGAGCGGCAGATCGTCCAGCTGGCGAAGGCCGTTTTGACCAACCCCAGGATCATCATCTTCGATGAATTGACGGCGGTGTTGCAGGAAAAGGACATCGAGAACATTTTCCGCATCATCCGCGTGCTCAAGGAAAAGGGGATGGGCATCCTCTACATTTCCCACAGGCTGGATGAGATCATCGACTGCTGTGACTCCTACACGGTGCTCTGCGATGGAAAATACGTCAACAGCGGACGCGTAAAGGATATCGATAAGCCGCAGCTCATTAAAATGATCATCGGGCGCGAGCTGACACAGGTGTATCCGCCCATTCATGAGAAATTCGGCGACACGCTTCTCGCGGTCAAGGGACTCACAGCGCCCAAAGCGTTCCGGGATATCGATCTGCACGTCCGCGCGGGCGAGGTCATCGGTATTGCGGGGTTGTTAGGCGCGGGGAAAACCGAGCTGGTGCAGGCCATCTTCGGCAATCACAAAGTGGTGTCGGGTACGGTTAAGGTGCGGGGGAAGGAAGTCAAAATCAAGAACCCCCTGCAGGCCATCAAACTCGGCTTTGGACTGGTACCCGATGAACGCAGGACCCTGGGGCTGAATATGCTCTTTGACATCAAGGACAACACGACCCTGCCGTCCTTAAATCGGTTCCGGAAGTGGGGCATTTTTCAGAATCACAGCGCCGAGGCAAAAGCGGCCTTCGAATATAACGAGAAGATGGAGCTTGCGTATTATTCGTTGTGGCAAAACGTCAAGAAGCTCTCGGGCGGCAACCAGCAAAAGATTGTAATTGCCAAATGGATGCTCCGGGACTCCGAAATCTTCCTGATGGATGAGCCCACCCGCGGCATCGACGTCGGCGCGAAGTTCGAGATTTATACGCTGATCAATGAGCTGACCAGGCAGGGCAAAGCGGTGATCCTCGTTTCCCAGGAGATGGAGGAGCTCATCGGCCTTTGCAACAGGATCTACATCATGTTTGAAGGCGCAATGATGGATGTGGTCGAGGGCGAGCGCAAGACCCAGGAAGTCATTATTAACAGCTTGTTAGGAGTAAACGAAAATGAGTAATCCGGTCATCGAAAGCAATACAAAACTCAAGCGCTATGATGGAGGGGTCAAGGCGTTTTTTCAGGAATGGATGATACTCCTCCTGTTTTTGGTCCTGTTCGCTATCTGCTGCATCAACCCCAATTTCCGTACCACCAACAACATCATGAACGTGTTGCGCCAGGCTTCCTTTATCGCTATCATTGCAATGGGGCAATTCTTTGTGATCCTGACCGGCAATATGGATATGTCCATTACGTCCATCATCGGCATGGTATCCATTTTCTTTGCGGGCTTTGCGGTCAATATAGGGATGCCGGTATGGTTTGCGGTGGTTCTTGTGCTGCTCATGGCGGGCGCGCTGGGCGTAATCAACGGCGTACTGGTGGTATACGGGCGGTTGCCGTCCTTTATCGCAACGCTGGTGGTTATGAACATCATCAAAGGCATCTACTTTATTTATTCGGGCGGCCTGCCCATCTCCGGATTGCCGGAGTCCTTCAATTTCCTCGGAGCCGGGTATGTAGGCTTTGTTCCTTTCCCGGTCATTCTGATGGTGATCATTGCCGTGATCTTGCATATTGTTACGAGGCACACGGCGGTGGGCCGGAGTTTTTACGCGATCGGCGGCAATATCGAGGCTTCCAAGCTTTCCGGCATCAACGTGAAATTTATCGGCATCCTTTCCTTTGTACTGTGCGCGTTGCTTTCCGCGGTCGGCGCGCTCGGCCTTACCTCAAAAACGCTCTCCGGCAATGTGATGATCGGCGAGAACCTGCTCTTTGATGTGATGACCATCGTGGTGCTTGGCGGTACATCCTTAAGCGGCGGCCGCGGCCGGATTTTCGGCGTGGCAATCGGCGCGCTGTTCATACAGGTCATCAGCAACATCATGGTTTTGCAGAGCATCAGCACCTTCTGGCAATGGGTGGTCAAGGGTGTCATACTGCTCGCGGTTGTGCTGGTGGATTGCAACACCAAGCGCGATTGAGACATGTGCGGCAAATGCGGTGAAGCGGGGTCCGGACGATGAATACACGCAGGTTCTGCCAAAGGGCGTATCTCAAAAACGAAAAGATTGAGGAATATAAAAAGCTGCACGCGGCGGTATGGACGGATGTAAAAAAGACCATCGAAGCGTGTAACCTCCACAACTACTCGATTTACAGGATGGGCAACGAGGTTGTCTCGTATTTTGAGTATACGGGTGCGGATTACGAAAAGGACATGCAAAAGATGGCCGCGGACCCTGTGACCCGGCAGTGGTGGCAGCATACCAAGCCCTGCTTCCTGCGGCATGAGGAAGCCATCTATTATGAGGATATGGAAGAACTGTTTCATCAGGAGTAATGCAGAGTATCGACAAACCTTTTTCAGGGGCTTTGCCCCCGAACCCCCACCCAAGGAGCACATCCCTTGGGAATCCCGATGTCGGAAACGCCATATGCAAGGGCGTTTCCGGGAATGGGTTCTTAGGGCCGTTACGGCCTTAAGCGGAGGTTTGGGGGGACGTAGCCAAGCGCCGCCTGTGGCGGAAGAAGCGTGGCATAGTCCCAGTGAGCAAGGTAGCATAAATATGCGACCATTGCGACCTGTGGGGCCAGCACCTCCAACGTATCCCTTGTGGGCGCGTTGAAATATTCCGTCAGGAAGGAGATCAATATGAGTGAAAAAATGTACGCGATGATCGGCGTGGACATGGAAACGGACGTGGGAAGCTTTACGCCGTTTTATGAAGGAACCAAAAACGCGACGCCGAAGATGGTCGAGCTGTTTAAGCAAAAAGGCATTCAGGCAACCTTTTACTTTACAGGGGAATGTGCAAAGGAAAACCCGCATATCGTGAAACTGGTTGCGGACAGCGGCAATGAGGTGGGCTGCCATTCCCTGTATCATGAGACCGTCGGCGATGAGCTGTTCCCCCTGCCCGGCGTCAAGCCGCTGCTGCCCCATGAGGTGAAACCGCGCCTTGCGTTAGCCACCGAGTGGGTTGAGGAAGCGTCCGGCGTGCGTCCCACGGCGTTTCGCGCGCCGCGCTTGTGGGGTTCTACGGCGGTTGTCAATGCATTGGAGGAGTTGGGCTATACGTCCGACGCCACGTATCCGATGTATTTCTACCGGGAGCGCTTTATGCCCTATCATCCCAGCCGGGAGGACTGGACGCAGGAAGGGAATTCTGCGGTCCTTGAGATCCCGAACTTTGCGGATATGGCAATGGAAAGCCAGGACCCCGGTTTAGAGCGCGACCGTGACCAGTGGCCGCTGTTTCGCACCAGGGGCGCGGAATACCTCCTTTCCCGCATCGACTCTTTCCTGGAGTTCTGCGATGCGAACGGACTGCCCAAGTTCATTTGCCTGTACATCCATCCATGGGAGTTTTGGCCGATGGAGGAAAGCTACAACTTCGGCGAGGCAACCGTTATTCCGGATCGCTTTATTACCGAGAACTGCGGCGAGAAAGCGCTTTACGAGTTGGGAAAACTGATTGACGGCATGCAGGCAAGAGGGCTGGATTTTAAAACCGCCAGTGAATTAACAAAGATATTCCATTCCAACGATGCTTTGAAATAGCTCGTGCCGGTCACGCCGTTTTCTTGCTGGCGATGTGGGGGCGGCGTGACCGATTCTGATTTACCCTATCGAAATTGGACCGGTTCGGCATCACCCGGCAGAAAGAACCCATCTTTTCATTGACGGATGAACAACTTATCATGCATACTAAATTAAGACTGTCTATCATGTAAAAGCGTTCTTATACGATGGCGTATATCAAATACCAGGGGTGCGCTAGATATGGTAAAGCTGAAGGACATTGCAAAGGAGCTCGGGCTGTCCGTTTCCACCATTTCCAGAGTAGTAAACGGAAGAGATCGTGTGGACCCCGATACACGGAAACTGGTGCAGCGGGCTTTGCGCGAGCATGCCTATGAGCCGAACGAGGTAGCCCGTTCTCTGCGCCTGAAGGACGCAAAGACGATTGGCATTGTTATTCCCGATATTACAAACACATATTATTCGGCTGTTATTAAGGGCGCAGAATCCATTTGCCGTGAGAACGGGTATTCCGTGCTGGTTTGCAATACGGACGAAAGCCCGGAATGTGAAGAAGACGCGCTCCGGGTATTATTGAAAAAGCAAATATCAGGCCTTATCATTGCTTCGGTAGGCAAGAATGAAGCGCTTTTAAAGAGCTATATTTCAGCGGATGTCCCGGTCGTCTGCTTTGACAATATTCTGCCGGATTTTTCGGGTTCTGATTGCGTATCGATCGATAACATTTCCGCATCAAAGCACTTGACGCAGGAGTTGCTATTGAGAGGATACAAGAAGATCGGCATGATTACAGGTCCGCTTTATCAAAGCACCGGCACCGACCGTTTGAGGGGCTTTCAGCAGGCGATGGAGTCTGCGGGCATTCCAATTACAGAAAGCTGGATAGGAGAGGGCGACTTCAAGATGCAATCGGGCTATGACCAGATGTGCAAAATTTTGATGCTGCCCCGGCGCCCGGATGCAATGGTGATTGCGAACAACTATATGGCATACGGCGCCATCCATGCACTGCGGGAGAACCGATATGAGATTCCGCAGGACATGGCAATTGCCGCATTTGACTGCGTGGACGATACCGGGCTCATTTCCCCCAGGATATCTTCTATGAACCAGCCGGCGGTAGAGATTGGCTCCAACGCGGCCAGATTGATTATAGAACGGCTATTGGAAAAAGTCGAGGGCAGGTATGCATTTATCACGTTGGAACCCCAGATGAACCCAGGGGAATCATGGTGATCTGAAAGGGCATGCGGGGCGTGCTCTCCCGGACGGCCTTTTTGAAGCATCCCCGAGAGCGTCCCGGTTTGAAGAAAAGAAAAAAGCTACAATCGCAGCATGGCACTGTGATTGTAGCTTTTTTAATGTCTGCGCCAAATGCAGGCAAAGCGGCGATGTGATGAACGCCGGACTTTGTGGTATCCCTCCAATCAGCATGCTTCTCTGAATATAAAGCATGCTGATTTTGGCCGACTTTCCCGTTGTCGATTTAAAATGATTTGGCATGTATCCTGGGAAAAGAAACCGATTTCCAACAGGCTCAAATAATATTCTCCAGACTGAAGAAGCAAATCATCAGAAATGCTCGCAATATTGTACAATGGTAAAAGAATATTTTGAAATCAGGCTTGCGCGGCGGCGGATGTCGATGATATAATGTGTTTGAAATAAGAAACCGATTTCGTAAACAATATCAAATTCATTTTTTCGTCGCTGATGTAATAACCTTCCAGACGCCTTTTGTAAAAAGAATCTTGTTTCCCGGCGGACGCAGCGCCTTTGTACAAAGCGGTACAACCAGTTTGGGCAAATGCACCAGACTTCTCAATACGCCTGCTTGGCATGCCCAAAGAAACATTCTCTCAATTCTCTCAACAAAATTAAAGAAGGAAGGAACAGTCATGAAGAAGATCGTTGCAGTTTTAATGGCCTGCCTGATGGTCCTTGGGCTGCTGGCTGGCTGCACGCCCGCAGCGCCCACGGAAAACACCGCGCCCAACTCCCCCGCAGCGGCGCCCAACGCGCCCGCCGCTCCCGCGGAAGAAGGCGGCCTCACGGGCAAGCTTGTGATCTGGTCGTTCACCAATGAGCTCAAAACATTCGCAACCGCCTTCAAAGAAAAGAACCCGGGTGTGGAGCTCGAATATGTCATGGTGCCCATGACCAACGGCGAGTTCCAGACCAAGATCCAGGCCGCCATCGCCAGCGGGGAAGTCCCCGACGCCATTGCGCTCGAAGCATCCTTCGTAAAATCCTACGTTGAGAGCGACTTCCTGATGGACCTCAACGACCTGCTGCCCATTGCAAAGGAATTGGGCACCTATCAGTCCACCATCGACGTCGGTACGTTTGACGGTATCACAAAGGCGTTCTCCTACCAGGCGACGCCGGGCGCGCTGTTCTACCGCCGCAGCCTTGCCAAGGAATACTTCGGCACGGACGACCCCGCCAAGATGCAGGGCATCCTCTCCGATATGAACAAGTTTACGGAAGCGGCAAAGACCGTGCATGACAAGTCCAGCGGCAACACCTACATGGTCTGCTCGCCCATGGACTTTGCAAAGATCTACTATCCCAACCGCCAGCAGCCCTGGGATGTGGACGGCAAGTTTGTAATTGATCCGAGTATAGACCAGCTCTTTGAAGTCGCCAAGACCTTCCGGAAGAACGGCTATGAAGCGCAGGCCGTGCAGTGGCAGGAAGGCTGGTTTGCCGGCATGAACGACTCCCTGATGGACGCGCAGGGCAACCCCAAGCAGGTATTCTGCTACTTCCTCCCCACCTGGGGCCTCCCGTATGTACTTGCCCCCAACGCCAAGCCCAAGGAAGCGGACGGCGTTACGAGCGGCAAGGACACCTCCGGAGACTGGGCCTGCATCACCGGTCCCATGCCGTACCAGTGGGGCGGCACCTGGGTTGGCGCTATGAAGGATGCGGCGAATCCCGAGCTTGCAAAAGAATTCGTCAAGTTTGTAGCGCTCAATGAGGATACCCTCAAGAACTGGGCTTTGGGCACCTATACGAACGAATACCTCAAGAAGATCGATCCGAGCGTTGGCGATGAGCTTGCGCAGGCCCCAGGCGATTTCGTCTCCAGCCAGAAGGTGGTAGAGGAGATCCTCCCGCAGTTTGACAGCTCCGACACCAGCAAATTCCTTAATGGGCAGAACTCCTACAAAGGCTTTGCGGTAGCAGCGCCCGCTGTCAGCGCGAAGCTGATGCAGGGCATTGACGATGCGGTGGACCGCGCGCTGGTTGACGTATTGACCAACTATGCCGCAGGCAACAGCACGAAGGAAGAAGCCATGCAGGCATTGAAGGACGCCGTGAAGAACGCGCTGCCGGATCTCATTGTGGAATAGTATAGTATCAAAAGACTCTGGTCCTCCTACGGAAGTCTGCGGCATAGCGGCGCTGTGCCGCAGGCTTTCCCAATAAAATGAAGAATATTATATGAAGAAGCTCTCCTATTTGAAAAAAAGGAGGTATCAACTTTGGAAGGAACGCAGGCAACTCTCCCGAAAAAGCGGGGGATGGGGATCGAAAAGAACCATTATGGGTACATTTTTTTGATTCCGTTCATTTTAGGATTCCTGATATTCGGATTGTATCCGCTCATCAACACGTTCTATTTAAGCTTGACCGACAAGATGCTCATGGTCAAGAATTCCGGCGACTTCATCGGGCTTGAGAATTTTAAGGCGCTGTTTGCCGATGCGTTTTTCTTAAAAGCCCTCGGCAATACATGGATCATCTGGATGCTGAACTTCATTCCGCAGTTGGGCATCGCCATGCTGCTCTCCGTGTGGTTTACAAACCTCAGGCTCCGGATACGCGGCGTCGGGTTCTGGCGGGCACTGTTTTACTTGCCCAACCTTCTGATGCCAGCGACCATTGCGGTGCTCTATTTCAACTTCTTCTCCTTTTACGGGCCTGTCAATCAGATTCTCGTGCGGGGCGGCATCCTCCCGGAAGCGTTCAATTTTTTCCTGGATGAATGGGCCACGCGCGGCATTGTCATATTCATTCAATGGTGGATGTGGTTTGGCTCCACCATCATCCTGCTGATGGCGGGGATGACCTCCATTTCGCCCTCGCTGTATGAATCCGCCATGATGGACGGCGCGTCAAGCGGCCAGATGTTCCGTAATATCACCTTGCCGCTTTTAAAGCCGGTGCTCATTTACACGCTGGTGACGTCGCTTGTGGGCGGCATGCAAATGTGGGATATCCCTTACATGATCTCGGGCGGGCGCGGCGCGCCCAACGGCTCGGTCATGACGATGAACGTGCTGATGTATATGAAGCTTAACAGCACCAAGGGCTTGATCGGCTCCGCCGCTTCCGTGGGCGTAATGATATTCGTGATTACAAGCGTTGTTGCGCTGGGAATCTTCTATGCGCTGCGGGATAAGGATGCGGCCGGGGAAAGAAAGCAGCTGCGCGGCAGAAAAAGGAGGGCGTCGAAGTATGACATATGCCAATAAGACAAAGCTGATGCGCGTGCTCATCTACATCCTTCTTGCCATCATTACGCTTATTTGCGTGGTGCCGCTCTATATCCTGATTATCAACGCCACGCGCTCCACGCCTGAAATCCAGCAGGGCTTGAGCATACTGCCCGGCAAAAACATGGTGATCAACTGGAACAACCTTGCAAACCGGGGGCTAAACTTGCTCCAGGGCTTCTGGAACAGCCTGTTCATTGCGGCAACCTCTACGATACTCACGGTCTACTGCAGCATGCTTGCCGCTTATGGGCTGGAGGTATATCACTTCAAGCTCAAGCGGCCGATGTATAATTTTATCCTGGTTCTGGTGCTCATCCCAATGCAGGCGTCCATCATCGGCTATTTCCAGTACATGTCCGCACTGAAGCTGACAAACTCCTATATCCCTTTGATCTTGCCGGCCATCGCGTCGCCGACGGCCATCTTCTTTGCAAAACAGTATCTGGAATCGGTCGTGGTCAAGGATTTGATCTACGCCGCGCGCATCGACGGATGCGGGGAATTCGCCACATTCAACCGCATCATGATGCCGATTGCGGCGCCGGGTGCGTTTACGCTTGGCATCTTCTCGTTTGTGGGGTCTTGGAACAGCCTGTTTACGCCGTTTATCATGATTTCAAAAACAAAGCTATATACGCTGCCCATGATGGTTTCAACTTTGCGCGGGGATACCTACCGTACGGAATATGGGAGCATTTATCTGGGACTTGCGGTTTCCATTGTTCCCATCATCATTGTGTATGCGATTTTTTCCAAATACATCATCAACGGTATGGCCATGGGCGCGCTCAAGGAATAAGAATTTTTGAACGGCAGGGTGATTTGATTGATAAAAAATCCAGTATTGACCGGGTTCCATCCGGACCCGAGCATAATTTGCGTGGACGGCACGTTTTATGTGGCGAACTCAACATTTGAATATTTTCCCGGCGTATCGATTTCCGCCTCAAAAGACCTCGCCAATTGGGAAACGGTCGCGTATCCGCTCAACGAAAAACGGCTTTTGGATATGCGCGGCAACCCGCAGTCCGGCGGCGTATGGGCGCCGTGTTTGAGTCATTACGGCGGCGTATTCTACCTTGTGTATACGGACGTCAAGACCTGGGCGAGGGACCCGTTCAAGGATACGCACAATTATATAACGACGGCGCCTGCAATCACTGGCCCGTGGAGCGATCCTGTCTATATCAACAGTTCGGGGTTTGATCCTTCGCTGTTCCATGATGAGGATGGGAAAAAGTATTTTGTGAATATGGAGTGGGATTACCGCAAAGCGGGGGACGCCAGGTTCTCCGGCATCCTGCTTACAGAGCTTGATCCGGTGACATGGAAGCCCGTTTCCCCAACCCGCAAGATATTCCGCGGTACGCCGAGGGGCCTTGTAGAAGGACCGCACATTTACAAGAGAAGCGGGTACTATTACCTCCTGTGCGCCGAGGGCGGCACCTCCTATGAGCACGCGGAGTCCGTCTGCCGCGCAAAAGATATTTGGGGGCCGTATGAGGTGCACCCACACAGCTACCTTGTCAGCACACAGAACGCGCCGGGCGCGTATCTGCAAAAAACGGGGCATGGCAGCATCTGTGAGGGGCCGGATGGCCGCTGGTGGACGGCGTTTTTATGCGGCAGGCCGATTGACCGCACCATGTCCTGCCCGCTGGGGCGGGAGACTGCAATCAGCGAAATTGTCTGGAAGCGGGATTGGCCATACCTGAAAAACGGCACAATGGTTCCGCCCAAGGCATTTACCGGATACGGAGAGGCAACGCAGACAAAGACCACACAGTATGATTTTGCGTCAAAAGATTTTCAGATGGACTTTTTATCCCTGCGCACGCCCGCAAAATACGAGATTGTGGATGGAGCTCTGCGTCTGTACGGCGGCGAATCCATCGCATCGCGGCACGACCAGAATCTGTTGGCGCGCCGCCAGTGTGATTTCAGCTTTGAGGCGGTCACGGCGCTCAGGTTCCCGTTCAACCATTTCCAGCAGATGGCGGGGTTGATCTGCCGCTATAATGAAGAGAACCAGTATTTTCTGCGGGTTGCGTACGATGAAGCGCGCGGCTGCAAGACGCTGGGCATTCTGGTGTTTGATAAATTCCAGTTTTCCTTGCCGCTGGGAGAACGTGAAATTCCCGTTGGCGACGAGGTGTTTCTGAAAGTTTCGATGAACGGGCGTTACGGTGCATTCTCCTATTCCTCGGATGGCAGCCTGTATCATGAAATTCCGTACCGGGTTGACGCGGCGAAACTTTCGGACGAATACGCAACGCCCCCCGGTTTTACCGGCGCGTTTGTCGGGATGTGCTGCGTGGATATGTGCAATAAGACGGCATACGCGGATTTTCTTTCGTTCACGTATCACGCCTGATTGCGAAACCGGTTTTTTTGCGGTACAATGAACCAGATAATTGACGCGATAGGGGCATTATAGTGGTCACAATATATGACATTGCGGCAAAGACTGGCCTGAGTGCTGCAACGGTTTCCAAAGTATTTAACAATTATGTGGGCGTAAGCAGCAAGACCCGGGAGGCTGTGCTGCAGGCGGCAAAAGAAATGGACTATATGCCCAATACAAACGCGCGCGCTTTGGTCACCAAAAAATCCTGGCTCATCAGCCTGCTGTTTTCGGAGGATATCGGCAGCGGTATTGCTCACCCACACTTCAGCGGCATTTTGCAGAGCGCCATCACGCAGGTGCAGGGCCACGGATATGACGTGGTGTTTGTCAACAAACGTCTGGGGCAGGACGATGTCTCGTATCTCGATCATTGCCGCTACCGCGGCGTGGACGGCGTGCTGATTGCTGCGGGTTCGCATTTCACGGATGAAATACAGTGTGTGCTGGACAGCGAGTATACCTGCGTATCTGTAGAGGAGATTTATCCCGGCAGGCATACCGTCATTTCGGACAACTTCTCGGGCACGATGCAGGCGCTTGAATACCTTTACTTTTTAGGCCACAGGAAAATTGCCCACATCGCAGGCCCGAAAAAGCGTCTGGCCGGGCGTGAGCGCTATGAGGCGTACGTCAGCTTCCTGTCCCAGAAGGGCATCCCATACAACCCCCAATATGTGGTGGAGGCGGAATACTTCCGCAAGGATGAGGGCGTTAAAGCGACGACCGAGCTGCTCCAGCAGTGCTGGGATGATATGCCCACCGCCATATTCGCAGGCTACGACGAGCTTGCGTGTGCGGCAAAGACGGTGTTGCTTTCGCGCGGGTTCCGGGTACCCAAGGATATGTCCATCATCGGCTTTGACGACCTGCCGATTGCGGAAACCCCGGGCATTACTACAATCCGCCAAGACCGCCGCTTGATTGGGCAGATGGCGGGGGACATGCTGGTGAAACTGATTGAGGGCGGGGAAGTGGGCGAGCCCATGGTGCACCGCCTGCCCACAAAGCTCATTACGCGCGAATCGTGCGCGCGTATTGCGGAGGAATAAAGCGCGCCGCAATCCGGAGGCTGCATGCAGATCGATTTTTTCAAGGAAGGAAAGGGCGTCTTGCCCAATGAACCCAAGAAGAGCAGAATTGCAACGTTCTTTCTGATATATGGGATGCGGTTTTGGAAACTCGTATCCCTGAATTTGTTGTATGTGCTTGTCTGCATTCCGGTGATAACGATAGGCCCGGCGACCATCGCCATGGCGACTATTCTGCGCCGCTACTCTGAGGAGAAGCTGACCTACGTCTGGTCGGACTTTTTTGAGACGTTTCGCGCCTGCTTCAAAACAGGGCTTCTCTATTCCATATTGTATGTTGTGCCGCTTGCCTTAACGGGCTACGCTGCCTATTTTTATTTGCTGCAGGCGCAGCAGGTGCCTTTTGCGTATGCGCTGTTTGGCGTCATGCTGCTTGCGTTTTTCGGTATTGCCCTTTCCGGGCTGTATGCGGTGATGCTGATTGGTTCCGTCGCGCTTACGCTGCGGCAGATCGTGAAAAATGCGCTGATATTAAGCGTTGTTGCCGTCCGGCAAAATGCGCTGATCCTGCTCTTATGGCTTATTGGCGCAGCATGCGTGCTGCTGCTGTTCCCGGCGTCGCTGCTGCTCGTGCTGCTGTTCCTGCCTGTCACCATGTGGTATGCCGCGGTGTATATCGGCAATCCCGTTGTGAGAAAGTACTGTGTGGCACAGGATGACGGGTGCGAGGCTGTGGGTGATCATTGAGCAGGGGCTCAGCCCCGCTTAGGGCCGTAACGACCCTAAGAACCCATCTCTGGAAATGTACGAAAATAGAGCATTTCAAACGTCAGGGATTCCCAAGGGACGTGTCCCTTGGGTGGGGTGCAGGGGCAAATGTCCCTGCAAAGACTTGTTAATAGACAAAAGAAGGCAGCTGTTTTAAGCTGCCTTCTTTTTCTTTTGTTGCCGTTAACTGAACAACACGTCGTTGAGCACGGTCTCCAGATATTCCTGCCTGCCGCTCGGGACGTCAAAGCGCTCAATGTCCTTGGCGTACTCGTAGAGCGAAGCAAGCGATTCGCGGCCTTCCACAATGCGTTTGCCGACCCCTTCGCGATAGGAAGCGTACCGCTCGGCGACGAACGCGTCGATCCGGCCATCCTCAATGAGCGCCGCGGCTTTCTTGAGGCCCAGCGCAAACGCGTCCATGCCCGCGATGTAGGCGAGCAGGATGTCTTCAAACGTGTTGCTGGCGCGGCGGGCCTTGGCGTCAAAATTCAGGCCGCCGTTGGTGAAGCCGCCCGCTTTGAGTACCTCATACATGCACAGCGTGGTGTCGTAGACGTTGGTGGGGAACTGGTCCGTATCCCAGCCCAGCAAAAGATCGCCCTGGTTGGCGTCGATAGAGCCGAACACGCCGTTTGCGCGGGCCATGCAAAGCTCATGGTGAAAGGTATGCCCCGCAAGCGTTGCGTGATTGGCTTCCACATTCATGCGGAAGTCTTCCATCAGGCCGTATTTGCGCAGGAAGTTGACGCAGGTGGCAACGTCAAAGTCATACTGGTGCTTGGTGGGCTCCTTGGGCTTGGGTTCGATGTAGAAGTCCCCGGTAAAGCCGTTCGCGCGGCCATAATCGCGCGCCATGGTCAAAAGACGGGCGAGATTGTCAAGCTCCAGCGCCACGTCCGTATTCAACAGCGTTTCATAGCCTTCACGGCCGCCCCAGAACACATAGCCCGAGCCGCCCAGGCGGATGGTGGCGTCGAGCGCCGCCTTGACCTTGCCTGCGGAAAGCGCAAACACATCCGCGGCGCAGCTTGTCGCGGCGCCTGCCATGAACTTTTTCTCCGAAAACATGTTGGCGGTGCCCCAAAGCAGCTTCTTGCCGTGCTGCTGCTGCTTTTGCAGCAGGTACTCCGCCATTTCGTTTAAATTGTCGGTGCTTTCCTGCAGGGTGCGCCCTTCGGGGGCGACATCGGCGTCATGGAAGCAGTAGTATTCAATGCCCAATTTGTCCATCAGCTCAAAGGCGAAGTCGGCCTTTGCTTTGGCCTTTGCCATTTCGTCCGATTGGCCAAAGGATTTGTCCATGGTGTTGCCGCCAAACATATCCGTACCGCTTGCATTGATGGTGTGCCACCAGCTCACGGCAAATTTCAGATGATCCTTCATCGGTTTTCCGCAAATGACGGCCTGCGCGTCATAATGGCGGAACGAGAACGGATCGCGGCTCGCTGCGCCCAAAAAAGGTACGCTGGTGATGTCGGAATAACGTTTCATAGTGCTCCTCCTTCGCATAATTCGGCTCAGTGTAATGGATACTGATCCTCCCGCCGCAAAGAACTGCGGTCTGAATCGGACTTGACAGATGTTTACAACATCAATGTACCACAAACGGGCAAGCCGCGCTTATGCGAAGTTTGCGGTTTCCATCCTACAAGTATGCTGTTCCGGAGCGTAAAATACGGCAGTTTCTCTAGCAAAAATCCGGCGGGAAACATAGGGCCTCTTTGCGGAGCGGGGCAAGGTTCGATAATACCTCCTCGCCCGTCAAAAACCGTTCGATGGAGTGTGGAGCGCCGGGACGCTCCAAATCACAGGCGGCGTCTATTTGTCGGCGGTATTCGGCAGGCGTGCAGTTAAGCTGCTTTAAGAATGTGCTGTACAGATAGCGGTAGTCGGAAAATCCGCACTCCAGGCAGATATCGATCAGCTTTTTGTCCGTAAACGCCACAAGGTTCTTCGCGTGGCTGAACCGGACATACGTCAGATACTCCTGAAACGAGCGGTTCAAATTCTCCTGAAAGAAATGGGACAGGTAATAGGGGGAAAGGTTCTCCTTCTTGGCGATATCCGAAAGCAGGATTTTGTGCATGTAGTTTGCATCGATGTCGTCTAAAATCCGGTTGAGCCGCTCCAGCCGCACGCGGGACCGGCGCAGCGCCTCATCGGACACCGTATGATACGGAATATTGCGAAGAAGCCCGTGTAAAATCATATTCAGCAGGCTCTCACAGACAAATTCATAGCCTGCGCCCGCGTGAAAATAGCGGTAGGTCAGCGCGATGAGCAGGGCGCGAAGATGCGCATGGTCTTCCTCGGAAAAATGCTCCTTTATCTGCATGGCGTCAAACGTGATGTTCTGGAGCGCCGGATAGTAGTCCTTGCAGAACTGCGGGGAGAACTGCACGCACAGCATGCGCGCATAAGCGCCGATGGACTTGTATTCGTGCACCTGGGTGGAATTGAGCAAAAAGACATCGTCCTCCTGCATGCGGGTGGTTTCCCGCATGGAGGTAATGGTCATGCCGCCTTTTAAGATCAGACTCAATTCCAGCTCGCGGTGCAGGTGGGGTGTACGGTAATCAATGTCGACGATAAAACAGCAAATGTGCTTGAGCCGCGGATGGGGAATGATTTCGTATTCTCGTTTCATAGCGAAACTCCATTGCGGTAATGTCTTATAAAGAAGAGGAAAGCGCTGATTGTTCTTTCACTATCGTATCCTCTGTCAGGAATGCGGTCAAGCGCGGCGCTGCGGTTTCTTGCACGGCGGCGTTTTTGGATTGCTCCCAGAAAGAAATGATTGTCCGCGCAACGCGAAAGAGGTAAGCTGAAAGAAGCATACGTTCAGACAAAATTCAACAAAAAATATTTTTAACATATGATTTGACAAACGTCAAAACGCATGTTATATTCTATTCATACCCGTGACAAACGCCAAATCAAATGTCAAAACACCCCGATTCAAAGTATCACCGGCCTGCGATCCATAAAAAGTCCCCCTATTCTCCAGAACTTGATACAGCATGTTTTAGCCGCCCAAAAAAGGCGGCACATAAATAAGGAGGAAGAGCCATGAAAAAAGCAGTTTCTTTCGTACTTGCGTTGCTACTCATCGTCGCCGCGCTTTCGGCATGCCAGCCGACCGCGCCGGTGCAGGAACCCACAAAACCCGCGGAGCAGGCCACACAAGCGCCCGCCGCTGCAACCGAAGCGCCGAAGCCGGAAAAACCCCTTAAGATTGCATTCTTCGTATCGGATATGAGCAATGTGTTCCATCAGGGGCAGGCTGCGGTAGCAAAAGCGTATGCAAAAGAGAAGTATGGCGCGGAAGTCTATGTGTTCGACGGCCAGTCCGACGGCACCGTGATGACCCAGAACATCGACCAGCTTCTGGCACAGGGCATGGATATGGCTACGCTGCATGTGTGGGAAGACGAAGCGGCCATCCCCGGCATCAAGGCTGCGATGGAAGCGGGCATCACCATGGCTTCGTTCTTTGGGCCGTTCCCCGGAACCGGCATGCCGGTTGTACGCAGCGATGAGGCGGGAACCTCTTTCCAGATGGGTGTGGAAATGGCGACGCAGTGGAAGAGCGCTTACCCCGATAAGCCCATCGTGATGGTGCAGCTTGGCTGGCCCAACCATACCGAAGTAAAATCCGGTCGTACCGATCCGTTCGTAAAGGGCGTCCTCTCTGTGGATCCGTCGGCGACAGACCTCGGCTGCCGCGATGCGAGCGCCGGCGCTGATGCCGCCAAGCAGATCATTGCCGATCTTTGCGTAACCCATCCCGAAGTCAACCTCATCTACTCCGAAGCCTCCAACCTGACCGTGGGCACCATGGCCGCGCTCAGGGAGGCCGGCAGAGGCAAGTTCCAGGATGGCAAGCCCCTCACCGAGATCGTCTGCAGCGTGGACTTTGACGCGGTGGAAATGAAGGATGTGTATGATCCCAACAGTTCTTTGAAGCTCTCCATGGGTCTGCCTCCGGTTGAAACCGCAAGGGCGAGAATTGACAATCTCTTTGCGATCCGCAACGGCGAATTGAAGCAGATTGGCGATACGGAAGTAGAAACCTTTGCAAAGGCGTACAACGTTTCCTATTGGACGATGCCCCGTGAAGAAGCGGCACGCTGGCTGAAAGACCAGTTCGGCGTGGACGTACAATAAAGGAAGAAAACGGAAACCCTGCACGCGGGAAGGGACGCTTCCCTTCCCGCGTTACTTTTCTAAGGTGAGGGCTTGTTTATGAGAAGTGATACTGTGCTTGAGATCAAAAATCTTGTCAAGGATTATCCCGGCGTCAGGGCGGTAAACGACGTCAGCTTTTCCATCAGAAGGAACACCGTCCATTGCCTGGTTGGCGAGAATGGCGCGGGAAAATCCACACTGATTAAAATCCTCACGGGCGCTGTGGCGCGCACAAGCGGCGTTGTGCTGTTAAACGGCAGCGAATACTGCGCAAGCAACCCCAAGGAAGCAAAACAAAAAGGCATCAGCACGTTGTTTCAGGAGCTCAACGTGGTGGATCAGCTGACCGTGGAAGAAAACCTCACGCTTGGCATGGAAGACACCGCGTTTGGTTTTTTGAAAAACACGGATAAAATCAAGAAAATCATCAAGGTGCTTGAAAGCCTGGAACCTTCCATCGATCCAAGGCAGCGTGTCTCTACATTGAGCGTAGCAAAGAAGCAGATTGTTGAAATCGCAAAAGCGGTGGCCAGCGATGCTGACGTGATCATCATGGACGAACCGACAGCCGCCATTTCGGAGGCGGAAATCAACCGGCTTTTTACAATCATCAGAGGATTACGGGAGAAAAACGTTACCGTTATATATATTTCCCACAGGCTGGATGAAATCTTTGCGCTGGGCGATGATGTCACGGTCATGCGCGATGGAAAGCATATTGAAACAAAGCCCATGAGCGAGGTGAAGGACCGGGCCGAGCTCATACGCCTCATGATCGGCAAGGCCGTGTTTGAAGCGTATACGCCGCCGGAGGTGGCTGCAACGGAGCCGATCCTGGAGGTGAAGAACCTCTGCAACCACAAGCTGCGGGATGTTTCCCTGACGGTAAAAAAGGGCGAAATCGTAGGGTTCTACGGCCTTGTCGGCGCGGGCAAGACGGAGCTTGCGCGCGCGATCTACGGCGCGGACCCGTACGAGGGTGAAATCCTGTTCAAAGGGAAGAAGCTCCAGCCGTCCCCAAGCAAGGCGATTGAGGCGGGGATTGCGCTTGTTCCGGAGGAACGGCGCTCGCAGGGGCTGTTTACCATACTCACCATACGCGGCAATGTGCCCGTAATGAATATGAAGAAGATCTCCAAAAGAGGCTTTATCAATACCGCTATGGAAAAACAGGTCACCATCGATTATATCGATCAGCTCAGCATTGCCACGAAGGGCACCGAGAAGGAGACCTCCAAACTGTCCGGCGGCAACCAGCAAAAGGTGGTGTTCGCCAAGTGTCTGTTTGCGGATGCGGACCTTCTGATGCTGGATGAACCGACGCGCGGTATCGACGTCGGCGCAAAGAGCGAAATCTACAACATCATCCGGCAGCTCTCCCGGGAAGGAAAGTCCATCATGATTTTTTCCTCAGAGCTTCCCGAAATTGTGAACCTGTGCGACAGCATCTACCTGCTGTATGACGGGGAGATGAAGGCCAGCCTGCAAAACGGTTGCGATATCAACTACGAAACGATCATTCACATTGTAACAGGGGGGGCACAGTAGTGGAAAGCAACTCGATTCCAAAGTCCATCAAAGGCAAGCTGAGCAACGACGCGTACATTACGCTGTTCATGGGAATTGTGCTCGTCGTGCTGTTTGGCGTTGCGTGCGCGTTTGTGCCCAATTTCTTTCTCCCCCGTAACATGCTCAACCTCGTCACAAATTATTGGCACGTCATCATACTGGGCATCGGCGTGACATTTTTGCTGATCACGGGCAATTTTGATATGTCTGTGAGCGGCGTTATCGCCATGTCCGGGGTATTGTCCGTTTATTTTTGCCAAAGCCCGAACGGCGGGATGGAGCTTGCAAGCGGCCTAGGGATGCCTTACGGACTCTCGGTCGTGCTCACGCTGCTGTGCGCGCTTGTCATTGGCGGCATCAACGCGTTCTTTATCGCGCGGCTCAGGGTTGCTTCTATTATTGTGACGCTGGGCACGATGTCCATTGCACGCGGGATTGCGCAGATCGCGGCACTTGGCGCGCAGAGAAACACCAATCTCCCGGACAGCTTTGGGATGATTGGAAACGCGGCTGTGCCGGGGACGGCAATCAAGCTGCCTGTACTCATCATGGCGGCGTTGGTATTGATCGCTGTCGTGATTGAGAAAAAGTACGTGTTCGGCAGGCGCACCTACCTCATCGGCGCAAATATGGAGGCCGCGCGGCTTTCCGGCGTGAAGGTGGAACGGCACTTGACGCTGTTATACCTGATGAGTGCGTTGCTTGCGGGAATTACCGGGGTGCTGATGGCCTCCGAATATAAGGCGGGCCTTTCGAACCGCGCGCTCGGGTATGAGTTTGACGCGCTCGTGATTGCGCTCCTGGGCGGCACCAGCATATCGGGCGGCTTTGGGTCGGTGCTTGGCACGGTGATTGGCGCGCTGATCCTCTCCGTGGTCACTTCCGCGGCTACAGGACTGCTGCTCTCTCCTGACTGGCAGTTTTTGATCAAGGGTATTGTGACCTTCCTTGCCATTCTTGCACAGGGCATTGCGTTGAACAGGCGAAAGGGGTAATACGGATTCCCGCGCAGCGGTACAACGGTTCCCCATTCGTATACCCCCAACGGGCGACAATTTTGAAGGAGAGTTGCTTCATGACAGATCCCATCAACATTCCGCGCCGCCAGAGTACAGACTGGAAGGCAATCGCGAAAAACACATACATCTATGCCGTTCTCTTGCTGATCGTTGTCATCTTTTCGGTCATCCGGCTCGATGAGGTCGATCTGTTCGGCAGAGGGCACTTTTTAAGCCCGGACAGTCTGATCAATCTTGTGCGTATGTCGGTTCCCATCATGACGCTCAGCGGCGGGTTTACACTGCTGATGATTTCAGGCCATATCGACCTTTCCGTGGGCAGCGCGATGAGCCTGAGCGCAGTCGTGTTTTCCTGGCTGGTGCTAAACGGCGTCCCCGTTGTCATCGCCATGGCGGTCACGGTGCTCTTAGGCGTAGGGCTTGGGCTCATCAACGGGTACCTGGTGATGCAGCTTCGCATTACGCCGGTCATCGCAACGCTGGTAACGCTCAACGTGTATAAAGGGGTGGCGCTTTTGATTGTGCCGGACGGCATATCGGCCATTAAGAGCACCGCTACCCAGTCGATGCCCGCATATATCAACGAGTATGCGAGAAAACCCCTGCTGCTTGGGCTGCCCGCCGCGTTTTATGTGGCGCTGGCGCTGATTGTGATACTCATTATCGTGCAGCGGAGAACCATATTGGGCAAATATGCCGCCGCAATCGGCGGCAACCGCACCGCTGCCGAGCTTTCGGGCATTAACGCGGTCAAAATCGTGTGGATTTTATATGCGATCGTGGGTGTGCTTGCGGCGTTCGCGGGGTTTGCGCGGGCCAGCTACATGTCTTTGGGCGATCCGCTTTCCGGGGACGGCATGGAAACGGATTGTATTATCGCGGTGCTGCTGGGCGGCACGGCGTTTGCCGGCGGGGAAGGTTCGGTGGCGAAGACGGTCATCGGCGCGCTGATCATCATGTGCATGACGACTGGCCTCATGACAGTCATCGAACCCTACTATCAGGCGTTTGCAAAAGGCGCTGTGCTCATTATGGCGGTTACGCTCAACCATCTTCTGGTCAGGCAGAAGGTATGCGCATAGCTTACGGGCGTCAATGCCGGGAAAAGGGACGCAGTGCAATAAAATAGTTTGATGCTGAGGTGCTTTTGTGGCTGAGGTAAATTTGTTCGGATTATATGAAAAAGCGCTGCCCGCATATCTGACATGGGAAGAAAAGCTTTCTTTTGCAAAGTATGCCGGCTACGACTTTATGGAAATGAGTGTGGACGAGTCGGATGAACGGCTCGAACGGCTGTACCGGCTGCAGCAGACGCAGGAGAGCATCCGCAATGCCATTACAAAGACGGGTGTGCCGGTGCTGACGATGTGCCTGAGCGGCAACCGGCGCTACCCCATCGGCAGCAGGGAGAGCGATGTGCGCGGCAAGGGCATGGAGATGATCCGGCTTGCAATACAGCTTGCTGTCGGCGTGGGCATCCGTGTGGTGCAGCTTGCCGGATACGATGAATATTACAACGAATCGGACGAGGTCACGCGGGCGTTGTTTGCGCAGTCGCTCAGGGACTGTGTGGACGCCGCGGAGCGCTACGGCGTGATGCTGGCCATTGAAACGATGGATACCGAGTTGATGGGCTCCATCGCGAACATTATGCCGTATATCCGAGAGATCGGCTCGCCCTGGCTGAGCATTTACCCGGATATCGGCAACCTGTCCTCGCGCAAGGTGGATATTGAAGCGGATTTCCGCTCGGGATGCGGGCATATTGCGGCCATCCATCTGAAGGATACGCGGGAGAACGAGTTCAGGCGCGTGGAATTCGGGGAAGGGATTGTGGACTTTACGCAATTCTTCATGCTCCTTGGAAGCATCGGCTACAAAGGGCCGTTTGTGGTGGAAATGTGGTCTGACGACGATCTGAATTCGATTCCCAACGTCAAACGGGCGAGGGAATTCTTGCTCAGTAAGCAGGAGGAAGCCGGATGCCGCATGACCCTGACGAGATCATGACTAAAAGAAAAAGCATGTATGACGAGGATGTAAAGGAGAGAACAGTATGTTGGAATTTGAGAATTTTGTACCGGTAAATGTGATCTTCGGGTCAAAAAAGCTTGAAACGATCGGGACGCATGTAAAAGCGCACGGAACAAAGGCGCTCCTTGTTACCACCGGCCCGTTTTTTAGAACCAGCGGCCTGGCGGGGAGAATAGAGGCATACCTGCGGGAAGCCGGTGTGGGCAGCGTATTTTTCTGTGATGTGTCGCCCAACCCCCACCTGCATGAAGCGCTTGCCGGCGCAGAGCTTGCAAAGCGGGAAAACTGCGATGTCGTTATCGGCTTGGGCGGCGGCAGCGCGATTGACGCGGCCAAGTGCATTGCAGTAGCGGTAGCGCAGGGGGGTGAGGACCTGTGGAGCTATTGGATGGGAGAGAAGCCGATTTATGCGGCGCTGCCGATCATTGCCGTGACGACGACGTCGGGCACCGGCAGCCACATTTCGCCGTATTCCGTGATCACCAATACCCAAACGGGGGAGAAACCCGGCGCAGGCTCGCCGCTGCTGTTTGCAAAGGTCGCCATTGTGGACCCGGAGCTGATGATTTCCCTTCCGGTGAAGATGACGGCTTCTACCGGGTACGATGTGCTGGCGCATGCGATTGAGGCGTATACCAGCAAGAACGCGACGCCGTTTTCCGAGCTGTACTGCGAGAAGTCCATTAAATTGGTCGGCAAGTACCTGCGCAGGGTGGTCATGGACGGAAGCGATGTGGAAGCGCGCGTAATGATGGCGCTTGCGGATACGTTCTCCGGCTATGGCATTGCCATTGCCGTCATCACCATGTGCCACGCGATGGCGCACGCGGTGGGCGGCGTGTGCAACACCGTACACGGCGAGAGCCTGGCCGCCATGACGCCTGCGGCGATGCGGCACAGCATGGACAGGAGCCCTGAAAAATACAAGCGCATCGGCGCATGGCTCTCCGGCTATGACGTTGTGCCCGAAGGCTGGACGACGGAACAAACCGTGCAGGCGGTGGAAGCATTGATCCGCGATATCGGCATGGATACCCCGCTTTCCAAGCAGGGCGTACGGCGTGAGGACTTTGACAAGATCATTGCGGGTACTGTCGGCTATATGAGCGGCGGCTGCGAGATTGACCCCGCGGCGCCCATATCCGCAGAGGATGTGCGCAAGGTTCTTGAGGCTTCCTTCTAGGAGGGCAAACGCATGAGAACGATTGGCTATCATCGCCTGACCCGTGACGCGTTTGCGCCGTATGGGTCCTATGCCGGCATCCTTGCGCCGGAGGGCGCGCACTTTGGCGGGCCGCCGGTGGAGTTTTACCGGGACATGGCGCAGCAGACGCTTGGCGGCGCCGATATGGTCTCCTATTCCTGCTGCGTGGTACGCGCGAAGGAGGAATGGGTGATTGAAAATGCGGAGTATCACAACCATACCTGCGAGGCAATTCTCTGTCTGGATGGAGATTACCTCATGCATGTCGCGCCCGCCTGCCAGGAGGGTGAAGAGCCGTGGGACGATATAAAGGTATTCCTGATCCCCAAGGGCACGCTGGTCGTTACCCGGCCCGGCGTATGGCACCAGGCAGGATTTCCGTATGGCTGCGCCGAAGTACATATACTGTGCGCATTGCCGGAGCGTGCGTATGTGAACGACTGCGTATTTCAAACAATACCCGAAGAAAAGCGGATCAAAGTGGTGGATGCGCCCGCCTGAAACATGTCGGCGCGCCTTCAGCTAAAAAAGGAGCGGGCATGAGCAAACGGTATCTGCTGGGGCTGGACAATGGCGGGACAGTGGTAAAAGCGGCGCTGTATGATGTAGAGGGCAATATGCTTGCCTGCGCGCGCGCCGGTATCCGGACCATACTCGGCGCATCCGGCGAGGTGGAGCGGGACATGGCGGCGCTCTTTGCGGCGAACTGCGCCGTACTGCGCGAAGTGGTGGAAAAAGCTTGTATCGATCGCGCGGATATTCTGGGCGTGAGTGTTTCCGGGCATGGCAATGGCCTGTACCTGGTGGATGTGGACGGGGAACCCGTCAGGAACGGCATTTATTCGACCGACCTTCGCGCAAAGGCATTTATGCGCAGGCTTGAGGAAACAGGCGTCAGCCACAGCATGTTCGAAAAGACCATGCTCTTGGCGTATGCCGGGCAGCCGGGGCCGTTGCTCCATCATTTGCAGCAATCGGAGCCGGATGCCGTTTTAAAGGCCCGATGGGCGCTTGGATGCAACGATTATATCCGCTTTTGCCTGACAGGAACGGCTTTTGCGGAGCTTACCAACGCGTCGGCCGCGGGGGTGCTCAACCAGCGTACCCGGCTTTATGAGGAAAGCCTGTTTGCGGCAATGGAGATTCCGGGCTGCATGCGCCTTTTCCCGCCGCTGTTGCCCTCCAACGGGATTTGCGGCGTTGTTAGTGCGCGCGCAGCGCAGGAGACAGGGCTTTCGGAAGGGATGCCGGTCGCGGGAGGCATGATCGATATTACGGCGTGCGCAATCGCCGCGGGCATTACCGATGAAAGTAGGCTCTGCCTGATTGCGGGGACCTGGAGCATCAATGAATATATCACGAAAGAGCCGCCCCTGGCGAGGGAACTGCTGCTTGCATCCGTTTACTGTATTGACGGCTATTATCTGGTCGCGGATGGAAGCATGACGTCTGCGGGGAACCTGGAGTGGTTTGTACAGGAATTTCTACAGGCGGAGCGGGCAGAGATGCAGGCGCAGGGGAATACGGTATACGATGCCGCAAACGCCCTTGTCGCTTCCGTTGCGCCGGAGGAAGAAGGCATTGTATTTTTGCCGTTCTTGTACGGCGCCAATGTGGAAGGGGATGTCCGCGCCTGCTTCCTTGGACTTAGCGGCAGGCACAATAAGGCGCATATGCTGCGCGCAATCTATGAAGGGATCGCGTTTTCGCACAGGATGCATGTGGAGCGCCTGCTCCGCTACCGCGACAGGCCGCAGGCGGTACGCATCGCGGGGGGTGCAGGCAAGTCGGAGATTTGGGTGCAGATATTTGCAGATGTGCTGCAGATGCCCGTGGAGGTCACGGCGGGCGAGGAGCTTGGCGCAATGGGCGCGGCCATGTGCGCGGGTGTAGCGGCGGGAGCATACGCTTCCATGCAGGAAGCGGCGGAGGTCTTCACAAAGATTTCTTATGTATGCGAGCCTGACGGCGCGAAGAAAACGCTGTATGAGCGCAAGTATGCGTTCTACAAAAAAGCGATCGGCTGCCTTGCGTCCTTATGGACAGAAGACGCGTAATAACGGGGGAATATGTGCCCGCCGCCCGTATGGCGGCGGGTGCGTGACTTTTGCCATGAAAGATTCTTGACAGAAAAATGCATACAGACTAAGATAAAGTGACGAAACCCGTAACAATGAAGATTTCTCGTGAGGCGGTGGACAGTTGGATACAAGACATGACATACACATTCTGGTGCAGGCTGCACAGATGTACTATATGGATGGGTTGACACAGGAAAAGATCGCGCAGCAGCTTGGCATGTCGCGTTCGGCTGTGTCCATGATACTGACGGAGGCGAGGGAATTCGGCATCGTCGATATCAGGATCAAAAATCCGCAGATCAACAACGAGGTGCTCTCAAGCAGGATGGTGGAGCGGTTTGGGCTCAAAAAGTGCTTTGTCATCCCCGTCAACGCAAAGCTGCAGCGTATATTGACAAAGATCGTGGCGGCGCAGGGCGCTGTGATTGCGGCGGGTGAAATCCGCAGCCATTCCTCCCTGGGGGTTGCGTGGGGCACCACCTGTTATGAGTGCATGTCCTCCTTCCGCAACACGGAAAACCTGTTTGATGTGCATGTGGTTCCGCTCATCGGCGGCACCAACCGCATCGCGTCAGAATACCAGCTCAATGAAATGGTGCGCATGATGGCGGAAAAGCTACAGGGCCTGCCTTCGTTTATGTACGCGCCTGCGCTTGCCGAGAACATTGAAGAAAAAAATCTGCATATGAAGAGCGCCTATATGCAGCCCATCATTGAAAAATGGAATACGCTTGATGTGGCGCTCGTGAGCGTCGGCGCGCCGCCGGAGTATTATAACAGCAAGCTCCAGTTTGACCCGGACGAAGCCATACACAAATTTGAATCCGATCCCACGCTGGCGGTCGGCGACATCTCCGCGCGCCGTTTCAACATGCGGGGCGAGTTTTTGAACAACCAGTACAACCAGCGCATTATCGGCATTGGCGAGCAGGAGCTGAGAAACGCGGGAAAAGTCATCTGCATGGCTGCAGGTGACCATAAGGTGCTTTCCATATTGGGCGCCCTGCGCGCGGATATTATGGATATCCTGATTACCGATGAAAACACGGCGGAGCGTGTGATGCGCATCGCGGGGGAATGACGGCGTTTTTGATGGATTGCAGCCCGGGCCACCGGGCTTTTTTTGCAGGTTCTTCATGAACAAACGTGCATTCCATATGGAAAAGCTGAAATTAGTTGATTTTCGTTCTTTGCGCACAGGTATCATGGGAACAGGAGGGTGAGCGGTATGGACAGAAGAGATACAAAAATTATGGTCGCAAAGCTATATTATCTGGAAGGCCTTTCGCAGGAGGAGATCGCAAAGAAGATCCACCTGTCCAGGCCCAGCGTATCGCGCCTGCTCAAAGCCTGCGTGGAAGAGGGCATCGTCAAGATTAAGATCGACGATATTTCCTCACGGGGGAAGGAGCTTGCAAGGCGTTTGACGGAGACCTATGGGATCCGCAAGGCGATCGTGGTGCCGCAGGGACACAGCGTGGAGGCGGATAAGGAAAAGGTGGGTGGGGCCGCCGCGGGCTATCTTGAGGAGGCGCTCTCGCCCGGGATGATGATCGGCATCTCCTGGGGAACGACGATACACAGCGTGGTGCAGAATATGAAGCGGCGCAACCTGATGAAGGCGGATGTCATACAGCTGCTTGGCGGAACGGGCAGCAAGACCGGCGATACGGACGCAAATTCCATGGCGCTTGCGCTTGCGCGCGCGCTTGGCGGGGATGCGTACCTGCTGCAGGCACCGTTTATGGTGCAAAGCAAGATTTTACGGGACCTCCTGATGGAAGAACCCCATATCAAAAGCCATTTTGAACGGCTCAAGGATACGGATATCGCCATCGTCGGCCTTGGCTCCACCAAGGCGGAATTAAGCGCACAGTTCCGCTCCGGGCACATCAATATGGAGGATTCCGCGCGCCTCATCAGCGAAGGGGCCGTGGGGGATATTTGCGGCAGGTATGTGGACATCAACGGCCATGAATGCCATACGTCGTTAAGCGATAAAATGATCGCGGTCTCATTGGACACCTTAAAGCGAATTCCCACCGTGATCGGCGTTGCGGCGGGCGAGCAAAAGGCGGACATTCTTGTGGCCGCCCTGCGCGGCAGGTATATCGATGTGCTGATTACCGATGAAAAGGCGGCGGAGAGTGCGCTGGAATACCGGTAGGTTTTAGCGGCACGGTGCGCCGCAGTCTTGGAAAAAGAGAAGATCATATGGATAAGGCGGGTTCCGGCTGGAACCCGCCTTTTTCTGGCGCTTTGCATGGCTGATTTTTCACAATGTGAACATATGTGCAATATATGTTGGGATTATTGACAAGAGTGTATCGCAGGATTATGATAAAAGCAACCCTGACAAATGTCATGAATAATGTTAATTCCGAAAGGAAGCCGGCTATGAAGCTCTCTGCGTCTATCCTTTCTGCCGACCATCTGCGCCTTGGAGAAGAAATTGAAAGAGCGGTGCAGGCCGGGTGCGAATTGATGCACCTCGATGTGATGGACGGCCATTTTGTACCCAATCTTGCGGTAGGCCTGTGTACCATAGAGGCACTCAGGCACGAGACCCGCCTGCGCAAGGATGCGCATTTGATGATTTCCAATCCCGAAGCGATGATTGCACCCTTTATCCGTGCGGGCGTTGACTCCATCACCATACATGCGGAGAGCACGCCCCATCATATCCGCCTGCTGCGCGAGATCAAAAAGGCCGGGATACGCGCAGGCATTGCGCTTACGCCTGAAACGCCTGTAGAGGCGGTGCTTACAGCGCTTCCGGAAGTGGATATCGTGCTGCAGGTATCCGTATGCGTGGGATTTGGCGGGCAGAAGTTTATTGCGCCTGTTTTTGAAAAGCTGCGGCAGCTCCGTGCCTACAAGGAACGCTTCGGATACGGCTACGAAATACAGGTGGATGGAGGCATTACCTTTGAAACCGCCGCAACGGCGGCACAATGCGGCGCAGAAGTGCTTGTGGCGGGTTCCGCGCTGTTCTGTGCAGCGGATATGCGGGCGGCGGCAGAATCCTTGCGGGCGGCAACGCCGGAATAAAAGGCGTATTTTATAGTTTGAAATGGAGGAAAGTGGCATGAGTCTGTATTCCGATCATCTGAAGGATAAGGTTTGCGTGGTGACAGGGGCGGCAAAGAGCATCGGGTTTGCCATTGCGCAAAAGTATGCGGAACAAAACGCCAAGGTTGTGCTGATCGACATCGACCCGCTGGTGGAACAATCCGCAGCGGAGCTCCGGGAAAAGGGATACCGGGCGGCGGGGATTGTGCTCAATATTACGGACCGGGCGGCGGTGCTAGACTGCTTCAGGCGCATTGTAGAGGAGCAGGGGGAAATTTACGCACTGGTCAACAACGCGGGCGTAGTGGATCAGCGTCCTTTTGAGGAAAACGACGAGGCCGTGTTTGACAAGATGTTCAAGGTCAATGTATACGGGACGGCATATTGCATCCAGGGCGCAATCGAAAGCATGAAGCGGCAGCAGGAAGGCCGCATCATCAACTTCGCTTCCAAATCCGGGAAAACCGGCTCCGCCCTGATGGCCCCCTACAGCGCGGCAAAGGGCGCGGTGATTGTGCTGACACAGGCGCTTGCCTATGAATACGCGCCCTACAACATCAAAATCAATTCCGTGTGCCCCGGCATTACGGATGCCACGGGCGTGTGGTCCAGCGTCAGCTCCGGGTATATCGATAACCTGAACCTGCCCAAGGATGAGGTGGTGAAGAAGTTTACCGCCAAGGTGCCGCTCGGCCGCCTGACCGATAAACAAGATGTGGTGGATTTTGTGTTTTTCCTTACGGTCTCCGGGGATTACTGCACAGGCCAGGCGTTCAACATCACCGGCGGGCGCGAAATGCATTAAAGGAAGGGGAACGCAATGGATATTGAAAAGCTGGTCAGGGAAATTACCGCCGAGGTATTGAAGGAAGTGCAGGGCGGTGAAAAGCAGCAGCAGCCCAAGACGGGTTCTAAGTATGATCCGAGCTACGCCAAATACATGGATCATACCGTATTGAAGCCGGAAACGCCAAGGAGCACCGTCAAGCGGTTCTGCGACGAGGCAAAGGAGTGGAAGTTTGCCAGCGTATGCGTCAACCCGATGCATGTACAGTATGTTGCAGAGCAGCTGCGCGGCACGGGTGTGAAAACCTGCTGTGTCATCGGCTTCCCTCTGGGGGCAAACACCCCCTTTGTCAAGGCTGTGGAAGCGATGGAAGCCGTCAAGAACGGCGCTGAAGAAGTGGATATGGTCATCAACGTGGGCGCGCTCAAGGATAAGGAATACGCGCTGGTACTCTCCGATATCAAGGGCGTTGTGGACGCGGCGCATCCCAAGGCGCTGGTCAAGGTCATCATTGAAACCTGCCTGCTTACGGATGAGGAAAAGGTGCGCGCGTGTGAGCTTGCAAAGCAGGCGGGCGCGGATTTTGTGAAGACGTCCACCGGGTTTGGCGCGGGCGGCGCTACGGTGGAGGATATCCGGCTGATGAAGCGGACCGTGGGGGACAGCATGCTTGTCAAGGCTTCCACCGGCATCAATGACCGCAGCATCTGCGATCAGATGCTCAGCGCTGGGGCCGTCCGCATGGGGACGAGCAAGGGCGCGAAGATCGTCATGGGCGAAGAAGAAGAGAAATGCACCAACTGCGGCAAGTGCAAGGCCGCCTGCCCCAGCGGAAACGTTACGATTACCAAAAACGAATATTAAAAGGAGTATAAAGCGATATGGATAAACAGGCATTGGGCATGGTGGAAACGAGAGGCCTTACCGCTGCCATCGAAGCGGCGGACGCTATGGTAAAGGCCGCCAATGTGGCGCTTGTCGGCAAGGAGCAGATCGGCTCCGGACTTGTAACGGTGATGGTCCGGGGGGATGTGGGCGCGGTCAAGGCGAGTGTGGATGCGGGCGCTGCCGCTGCCAAGCGCGTGGGTGAGCTTGTATCCGTGCATGTCATCCCCAGGCCCCATCAGGATGTGGAAAAGATCATTCCCGCGAAGTAATCCGGCGGCTTGTACTGTAAGGAGGGCACTATGGATCTGGCATTAAAGGGGAAGACCGTGCTGGTGACAGGCGGGGGCGCGGGCCTTGGCGCGGGCATCTGTGAGGTGTTTGCACAGGAGGGCGCCAACATCATGGTCAACTATATCAACAACGAAGCGGATGTCAGGCAGTTTGCAAAGACGCTCTACAACCGGTTTGGCGGGCGGCACATGGCAATCTACGGCGATGTGACCAATGCCGGGGATATCGAAAATATGATCGCCACAGCCGTGCAGGAGTACGGGCATCTGGACGTGGTCGTCAACAACGCGGGCATCTGGCCGACAACGCTGATCGAAAACATGGCGGACGACGAATGGAAAAAGGTCATAGACGTCAATCTGACAGGGCCATTCATGCTCAGCAAAAGGGCTTGCGTGCACTATAAGGAGTCCGGCACCAGAGGGCGTATCGTCAACATCATCTCAAAATCCGCGTTTGCCGTGAATACGGAGGCGCACGCACATTACGTGTCCGCAAAAGGCGGGCTTGTGCTGCTCACCAAGGCCCTGGCGCGGGAGTTTTCCCAATACGGCATCATCGTCAACGGCGTAACGCCCGGTATGGTCAGGACGCCGCTCAACGAGGATAAGCTTTCCAAGCCGGAAATTCTAAAAGCCTATGTCGAGCGCATTCCCTCCGGGCGCGTGTCTACCGCCCAGGAGGTAGGCTATACGGTGGCGTTCCTCGCTTCCAATAAGGCGGATTTCATCAACGGTACCTGTGTGGATGTGACCGGCGGCATGCTGATATAACGGAACAAACAGGCCGGCCGGTAACCCTTGAAAATGGATTGACATATGTCATGACGCATGTTATTCTATGAATAACAAATGAGATGGCAAATGTCAAAGCCCGGTTAAAACAAGTCTTGTCTTACCTAAAAACATCTTTTTCGGGAGTGTGCGGGATATGTATGAAGCGCAAAAGCGTGAGGTGATCCATACGGCGCTGGAGATGAAATTTAGCAGGCTCATCAGCCTGTCCGGCGGGAATGTGTCTATGCGCATGCCAAACGGCCACATCCTTGTGACGCCGTCGGGCATGTCCTACGAGGGCATGCAGGAAGGGGATATCATCGTCATCGATGCGGCGGGAAACCGCATAGAGGGTACGCTCCGCGAATCGGTGGATACTGTGGCGCTGCTCTACATCTTCGCGCATATGCCGCATGTCAATGCCATCATACACACCCACCAGCCGTATGCAACGGCTGCGGGACTCCTTGGCGATGTCCTTCCCGCGGCGGTGACGACGCTTGCAAACGTCACCCTGGGGCCTGTCAACGTAGCGCCGTATTGCTCCGCCGCAAGCGAGGATATGGGCATACAGACGGTCAGGTACATTGGGGACCGCCGCGCGGTCATCCTCAAGCACCACGGCGTCATCACCGTGGGCGCGGACCTCAAGGAGGCGCTTTACGCGGCCGTCTATATGGAGGATGCGGCGATCACCTATCTTGCCGCCAAGGCGGCAGGCGAGCCTGCCATTATGACGGCGGAGCAGGTGGAGGATGCCGTAAACATCCACAGAACCTATGGACAGCCGAAGAAAGCCCATGGAGCATGAGGCGATCAGGCGGCAGGTGATGCTTGCCGTAGCAAAAGAGCTTTGTCAGAGCGGGCAGGGACGGTATGTGCCTGCGGCGATTTCCGCGCGCCACGTACACCTATGCAAGGCGGATCTCCTGACATTGTTCGGCAAAGGATATGTGCTGAAAAAAGAGCGGGAGCTTGTGCAGCCCGGACAATATGTGTGTGCGGAAAAGGTGGCGTTTGTTGGGAAGAAGGGTCGTATCGACGGCATACGCGTGCTTGGGCCATTGCGCGGACAGACGCAGGTGGAGCTTTCGCTGACGGATTGCTACAAGGCAGGGATCTTGCCCACAATCCGGATGTCCGGAGCGCTCCGGGAGACCCCCGGCGGAACGCTGGTTGGCCCTATGGGTGAGGTTACGCTCACGGCGGGCGTGATTGTAGCGGCGCGGCATTTGCACCTTTCAGCGGCGCAGGCGGCCCTATATGGCTTGAAAGACGGCGATATGGTGGACGTGAAGGCCGCAGGGCCGCGTGAAGTGATCTTCTCCAACGTACTTGTGCGCGCGGGAGAAGGGCATGAGATGGAACTGCATCTGGACACGGATGAAGCCAATGCGGCGGGGATTTTTTGTGGCGGCCTTTTAGAACTCATCGGGCCATGACGGGAGGAAACATGGTTGAAGAAGAACTGATTGCGCGTATTACGCGGGAGGTTCTCTCCCGCATTCCTAACGGCGCGGATGCACCGCAGCAAAAGACATTGCTGGTATTTGCGGGCTACGCCTATGAGCAGGCCCGGGTTGCGGAGCATCTTGCAAAACAGTATGGCAGCGCGGATTGCGCGCTCTTTGGGGATGCGGCGGTTAGTAACCCCGCGCTTACATTGCTGGAAACCGGCACGCAGGCCCAAAGACGACGGCTTGTTGAACGACTTTCCGGGTATGAAACGGTCGCCGCCGTAACGCCCCCGCTTGAGTATCTTTCCGCGGCGGCCGAAGGGGACGACACGCGCCTGGACGTGGCGCTGCTGCTGCGTCCGCTGCTATGGCGTAAAAAAACCGTGCTGCTGCTGGACTTTGTTCCGCCCAAAAACAAGCGCGGATTTGCGCGCCTGACGGATAGCCTGGAAGCGCTCGGGGAGATGGGGGCGATCATTGAAACGCTGCCGCAGCAGCACAACGCTGCAAAAGGCGGCGAAGCAAAGAAGATTGTTACCGCAGAGGATGTCCGGGATGCCGCGGCTGGAAGCGGCTATATCCGTATCGCGCCGGGCGCGATCGTGACGCATCTTGCAGCCGATACGGCAAAGGAACTTGACGTGAGAATAGAAGGGTAAGGAAACGGCATGCAGATTGCAAAAGTCAGAGGGAGCGTTGTAAGCACCAATAAGACGGAAAAGCTGCACGGCTTAAAGTTGCTCGTTGTCGTACCCATAGAGCTTGGCGCGTTTGAGGAAAAGGGTTCCCCCATTGTGGCAATCGATACCGTGGGCGCGGGCCCCGGGGAGGTCGTTATGCTTTGCGGGGGAAGCTCGTCCAGGCAAACGCCGCTGACGGAAAACAGGCCGTCGGATATGGCGATCGTGGCGATCATCGACTCGATCGAGATCGGCGGCAAAACGGTATTCAAAAAGTATGAGCAGGGCGACAGCTAAAGCCCGTTTGGGTAGGAAAGAGGTGGCGGTATGGGCCTGACGGATCAAGAAATACAACGCATTGTGGAGGATACACAAAGGCGGTTGGGGCACGGGGGAACAGCGGCGGCGCGGTGGCTTTGCGATACGATGGAAGAAGCGGTCGCCGCGGCCGCCGCGGCCCAGCGTGCGCTGATGGGGCATACGCTTGCGGAGCGCGCGAACATAATAGACGCTATGCGCCGCGCGGCACGGGAGAACGTACGGCAGCTTTCGGAGCTGGCGCACCAGGAAACGGGCTATGGCAGCGTGGAGCATAAGGTGCTCAAGAACCTGCTGGCCATCGAAAAAACCCCGGGCGTGGAGGACCTGCATCCCGATGCGGTCTCGGGCGATTTTGGCCTGACACTCATGGAGAAGGCGCCTTTCGGGGTGATCGGCGCAATCACGCCTTCCACAAACCCCACGTCCACCGTCATCAACAACAGCATCAGCATGATTTCGGCGGGGAACGCGGTGGTATTTAACCCCCATCCCGCGGCAAAGCGCGCGTCTACCGAGGCGATGCGGATTTTGAATGAGGCGATCCAGGCGGCGGGCGGCCCCGCAACGCTCATCTGCACCGTGAAGGAGCCGACGCTTGAAACGGGCAAGGCGCTTATGGAGCATCCACATGTGCCGCTCCTGGCCATTACCGGCGGGGAAGCGGTGGTGCGTGTCGCCATGAAAACCGGCAAAAAGGTGATCGCCGCGGGTCCTGGCAACCCGCCCGTGATTGTGGACGATACGGCGAACATCAAAAAAGCGGCAAAGGATATCGTGGACGGCGCGAGTTTTGACAACAATGTGCTGTGCATCGCCGAGAAGGAAGTGTTCGTTTTTGAAGGCGTGGCGGATGCGCTTCTTTCGGCCATGCAGGCAAACGGCGCTTACCGGGCAAGCGGCGCGGATACGGAAAAGATCGTAAACACCGTGTTCACGCAAAAGGACGGCAAATATACGCTCAACCGGAAGTTTGTCGGGAAACCCGCAACCTATATCCTGCGCGAAAGCGGCGTGCCCTTTGCGGGCGATCCGCGGATCGTTATCGCCGAGGTAACGGAATGCCACCCGTTCATCACGATGGAAATGCTCATGCCCGTGCTTGGGATTGTACGGGTCAAGCATGATATCCGTGCAGCCATCGAAAAGGCGGTGGCGGCTGAGGATGGCTGCAAGCATACCGCCATCATGCATTCGCAGAATGTCAGCCATCTTTCCATGGCCGCGAAAGCGCTCAATACGACCATATTTGTAAAAAATGCGCCCTCCTATGCGGGCCTGGGGTTCAATGGCGAGGGATTTGCTTCCCTGACCATTGCAACGCCCACAGGAGAAGGCATTACCAGCGCCCGCACATTTACGCGCAGCCGCAGGTGCGTGCTGTACGGGGACTTCCGCATCGTGTAGGGGATTCTTTTACAACTCTCATAAAACAAACTTACTATAAAGGAGTGTTTACGATGGAACTGCAGGCGTTGGGCATGGTAGAAACAAAAGGTCTCATCGGCGCGATTGAAGCGGCGGATGCGATGGTGAAGGCGGCGAGCGTTGCCTTGATGGGCAAGGAGCAGATCGGCGCAGGCTTGGTTACCGTCATGGTCAGGGGCGATGTGGGCGCTGTAAAAGCTGCTGTGGACGCGGGCGCTGCCGCGGCCAAGCGCGTGGGCGAAGTGGTATCCGTGCATGTCATCCCCCGTCCGCATGCGGATGTGGAAGGGCTGTTACCCGCAGCGCCCAAGAAGGCCGAGAAGAAGGCGTAAAGTATGTATACGGGCGTCGTCGTAGGCTCGGTGGTGAGCACCGTCAAAAATGAAAACATGGTTGGCATCAAGCTGCTTGTCGTGCAGAAGATGGAAAACGGCAAGCCGGCGGGGCTCATTGTTTCTGCGGACGGTACCAGGCAGGCCGGAAAGGGAGACCATGTTTACCTCATTGGCAGCAAGGAAGCCTGCCTGCCTTTTGCAGACCACGGGATGGTGCCGCTCGATTCCTCAATTATCGGATTTATTGACAGAATCAACGAGTAAAGAAGGAGGATTTTTTTTCAATATGGATAAACAGGCATTGGGCATGGTGGAGACCAGGGGTCTGGTCGGCGCGATTGAAGCGGCGGACGCCATGGTAAAGGCGGCGGATGTAAGATTGGTTGGCAAGGAACGCATCGGTTCCGGCCTGGTTACCGTTATGGTACGGGGCGATGTCGGCGCAGTCAAGGCGAGTGTGGATGCGGGCGCTGCTGCGGCCAAGCGCATTGGAGAGCTGGTTGCGGTTCACGTCATTCCGCGTCCGCATGACGATGTGGAGGGTATTCTTCCGCTGTAAAACGCGATCAACCCATAAAAAGGAGGCGCGCATGCTGCTGGCAAAGGTGGCGGGCAATGTGGTTTCTACAATCAAGCCCGCGTCGCACCATGGCAAAAAACTGCTTCTGGTACAGCCGATCGGCCTCGATGGCGAACCCTGCGGCGCGCGCCAGATTGCGATCGACGCCGCGGACGCGGGCATCGGCGATACGGTGCTGGTCAACATTGACGGCGGCGCTGCGCTGATGATTTTGAACGACAAACGCGTGATCGTCGATCTGACCGTCTGCGGTGTGATCGACCATGTAAGCGTTGGGTAAACAATCAGGAGAGGTCCCTGGGGAAGCATTCCAAGGGCGGATCAAAAGAAAGGCGGGAGCGGGCTTTGGATTTGGAGGCTATGATTGCAAGGGTGACAAAAGAGGTGCTCTTCGCGCTCAATGAGCGGCCTGTCGCTCAGTCCGGGGCGGAGGTTGCCTATACCATAGAGCACAGCGTATTGAACCCCGACATGACGGAAGAGCGGATTAAAAAAGCGTGCGCCGAGGCGAAGGAATGTGGGCTTGCAAACGTGTGCGTACCGCCTTACTTTGTGCCGCTCGCTGCGGACGGCCTTGCCGGCAGCACTGTAAAGGTATGTACGGCAGTTGGATTCCCGCACGGCGCAGCATCGGCTGCCGCAAAGGCGGCGGAGGTGCGCGAAGCCATCAAAAACGGCGCGCAGGAATTGGATATCACCATGAACATCCTCGCTATCAAAAGCGGCAAAGGGGAAGACGCGCTGCGGGAACTGGTGGAACTTGTTGACATTGCAAGGGGACGCGCCGTGGTAAAGGCGATTTATGAGCAGAGCCTCTATTCAGAGGCGGAAAAGCTTGAGGCGCTGCGCATCGCCAAAGCCTCCGGCGCTGCGTATATCAAGATATCCAACGCCTTGAGCGGCAAAAAGGCGGAAGCGGAGGACGTACGCTTTGTGCGCGGCATCGTGGGTGCGGAGATCGGCATCAAGATCGACGGCGGCATCAACGACGCCGCAAAGATTCTGGAGTTGATGCAGGCCGGGGCCAACCGGTTCGGCTGCAGCAAATCCGTGCAGATCGTAAAAGGGACGTGATGCTTTCACGTGTTATGGAGCGATTGATGTAGTGCAGTTCTCTATTTAAATATCCTACAAGCTGCAGCTCCTTCTAGGAGCTGCTTTCATTTGTCAAGCCAATGAGGCAATGGATACCTGATCCATATGATGAAATTGTTCCCGACATCTCCTACAGCCGACTTCCTCAAGGAAGTCTGTATCTATCTATTATCCGCGATCTTTTGACAACAGTATCGTCGCCTACGAGACGGGGACAGAGCAGTCAACAACTGGTGCTCCGCACCATCCAACGGGCCAGGAGAAAAGAAGCGGTCACTGCAGAGGTACAACTCAACAGTGACCAAGGGTTTCAATACATCTCATGACACACAGAAGCACGGTATTACGCCCTCTATGACAAGGCGGAGAAATTGTTATAACAATGCCATGGCTGAGAATTTCTTCGGCATTCTCAAAGTTGAGTGCCATCGCCCACACAAACCCAGGTCGCTGGAACAGGCTCGTTTACTCATCCGTGGCTACATCTATTTCTACAACAATGAGCGGATCAGACTAAAACAAAATTGAAACCGTTGGTATTATACGACAGGATTCTTTTTTACCGTCTAATGATTCGGGTTCGGTTCAATAAGAGAGGAGCACATACTGATTAAAGAAATTAACTATTTACCTCAGCTTACCAACTTACTATTGTTATAAAAGATTTTAAACATTTTGCCTTGAAATATTGTATTATATATGTAAAGAAGATTAATGAAGGTATATTTAGATGGTATCTATTAGAGTATTGCAAATAGTTACCAAGATGGATCGAGCAGGGCTTGAAACCATGCTTATGAATTATTATCGTCACATAGATCGAAAAAAAGTTCAGTTTGATTTTTTGGTGCACCGCAGCGAACGTGGTGCTTATGATGATGAAATTGAATCGTTGGGTGGAAAAATATATCGAACTTATCCACTCAAGCTAAAAAGCTTGCCGGCTTATTTAAAGTGGCTCGATACTTTTTTTCGGGATCATGTTGAATATAAAATTGTTCATGCTCATCTGGATAGCCTTTCGACTTTTGCGTTATGGAGGGCAAAAAAGAATCATATTCCAGTGCGGATTGCACATAGCCACTGTAATTCATTTGATAATGACAGAAAGCTACCCTTTCGGTTATTATCGAAGCAAATGTTAAAGTTTGTTGCAACGGATTATTTTGCATGTTCGAAGGAAGCAGGCGACTTTATGTTCGGCAGGAATGCCAAGACGCTAGTGTTGGATAATGCAATTGATATCGTACAATATCGCTTCTCTCTAAATAGAAGGCAGGAGGAGAGAAACAAGCTTTGCCTCAGGGATGATGATTTTGTGGTTGGACATGTTGGAAGATTTTCAGCGGTAAAAAACCATAAGTTTTTAATAGATGTCTTTTATAAACTCAGATATATTAAACCAAAATCAAAATTGGTATTGGTCGGAAAAGGAGAACTACAAGACGATATCAAGAGATACGTTGCGGAGAAGCGATTGATTGAAGATGTTGTTTTTCTTGGAGAGAGGCCTGACGTTGCATTCCTAATGAATATCTTTGATGTTTTTGTTTTACCCTCTTTTTATGAAGGATTGGGTATTTGTCTGATAGAGGCGCAAGCGAACGGCCTGCATTGCATTACAGCGGATACCGTTTCGAAGGAGGCAACGGTTACAGAGAACATTGAATATCTGTCACTACAACTATCTGCTACAGAATGGGCAAGAAGGATTATACAATACAAAGGAGCTCCAAGGCTCGACGCTTGCGATCAAGTCAAGGAAGCCGGGTATGATATTGCTGAAAAAGCAAAGTGGCTGGAGGATTACTATTGTGCTGAATAACGATGATTCCAAAGCCGCCCCCTTGGTGAGCATTATTATACTCACTTATCGAAAGTTTGAAGACTTTTTTCAAACTTTACAAAGCGTTCTTGGGCAGGATTATCCATGTATGGAGCTTATTGTAAGCGACGATGGTTCTCCTGACTTTTGTAACGAGGAGGCAAATATAGGGCAGTATATTGATCTCCATAAAAGGGAGAATATCACGCGTATTGTTATCCGCTCGTTACCGGAGAATAGGGGAACCGTTAAGAACGCTAATAGCGCTGTTGCTCTTGCGCAGGGTAAATATATCCGGTTCATTTCTCCAGGTGACGAGTTGCTTGGTACAGATTGCATCAGTACGTATGTATGGTTTGCGCAAGAACATGATGCAATAGTTGTTGCAGCACGGACGCTTACAATTCCGGTCGGATATGGCGCTGTAACTACAATTGGCGAACCTGGGATAATCGGCAGGCTTAAGGCGCGAGGCGCCAGATTGCCATTGGTTGTACCGACCCAGAAGGATATGAAGACGCTTGCGCGTATGACAGATGCTCGTCAACAGGCCACTCTCATGACAAAATGTATCATATCCACGCCTTCGGTATTTTATAGTAGAGATATATTTATTGTTTATGGTTGCTTTTTAGAGGACTATCGGCTATTGGAGGACATGCCTACCTGGCCGTATCTTGCGGCAAGAGGGGTTAGAGTTTATTTTCTGAATAGGGTTATGGCAAGATATACGCTTTCGGGTATCAGCAACGGTGGAGAGTTGAATGGAGAATTTTTTAAAGAGTACGTCCATGTTATGAAAAACGTATATATTGCAAACGATACTCGCTTCGGACTATTTGCGTCGCTAAACAGAAAATTGCGCAGCCGATATATTGATTTCCTGCATGCTAGAAATATTGCGCGAAACTCCGGTAAGAACGTTGGATTGGTGACTGCTCTCCGTTATGCAGACTGTTTGATCGCTTATGTATATGTGGGGCTAAAGTATCTGATATTTAACACTAAACTATAGTAGGGGGTACGAAATGAAAGGTATTATATTAGCAGGCGGAAAAGGCTCCCGATTGTATCCGATTACATTGAGTGTATCAAAACAGTTGCTTCCGATATATGATAAGCCGCTTATTTATTATCCATTGTCCGTACTTTTGCTTGCCCGGATTGACGAGATATTGATTATATCTACGCCGGAGGATATCCCGCTTTATAAAAAGTTGTTGGGAGATGGGAGTAGGTTGGGCATCTCCCTTTCGTATCAGGCGCAGGAGGTACCCAGAGGCCTGGCTGATGCGTTTATTATAGGGGAGGATTTTATTGGAGACGATAGTGTATGTCTGGTTTTGGGCGATAATGTATTCTTTGGACAAGGTATTACCCCTCTGTTAACGAGAGGGAAGAACAGGGAAATTGGCGCGACTATATTTGGGTATCCGGTTGCGGATCCATCCGCGTTCGGTGTTGTAGAATTTGATTACGAAGGAAAGGTTGTTTCTTTGGAGGAAAAACCGGCCAGGCCTAAATCACGCTATGCGATCCCGGGGCTGTATTTTTACGATAATAGGGTTGTGGATATAGCAAAATCGATAAAACCGTCCCCAAGAGGGGAAATTGAAATCACCGCAATCAATAATGCATACCTTTCCATGGGTGAATTGCATGTGGAAATTATGGGAAGAGGTATGGCATGGCTGGATACGGGTACGCCCTTTGGAATGCTACAGGCAGCACAGTTCGTGGAAGCCGTGCAAACCAGGCAAGGATTCTATATTGCCTGCATTGAAGAGATTGCATGGAGAAAGGGCTATATTACCAGCGAGCAATTGCACAGGATGGGTGAAGAGCTAAAGAATACGGAATATGGAAAGTATATTTTATCCGTAGTAAAAGAACAGGAGGATCGTGCATGAAAAACTATCTGGTTACAGGAGGATGCGGGTTTATCGGATCCAATTATATACGCTACATGTTCAAGAATTATAAGGATATTACTATCATCAATCTTGATAGCCTTACGTATGCCGGAAATCCTGAAAATCTGAAAGATATAGAGCAACACCCAAACTATAATTTTATTCTAGGTGACATTTGCGATAAAGATTGCGTGGCGAGAGTTTTTAAAGAAAATGGTATTGATTATGTTATCAATTTTGCCGCGGAAAGCCATGTGGACCGAAGCATATTAGACCCAGGCCAATTTGCGCAGACGAATATTGTGGGTACGCTCAACTTGCTGAATTATGCAAAGGACGCTTGGATGTCCGAGGATGGTTCATGGAAACAGGGGAAAAGGTTCGTTCAGGTTTCTACGGATGAGGTATATGGTTCGTTAGGGGATACAGGATTATTCAGTGAGAGTACATCACTGGATCCACATAGCCCCTATTCCGCGAGTAAAGCATCTGCAGATTTATTTGTGAAGTCATATTTCGATACTTTTGGATTGCCTGTTAATATTACGCGTTGTTCTAATAATTATGGGCCCTATCAATTCCCTGAGAAACTTATTCCGCTGATGATCAATAACGCTCTGAATCATCGCGCGCTTCCAGTGTATGGGGATGGATTGCAGATTCGTGACTGGTTGTATGTAGAGGATCATTGTAGGGCCATCGATTTGGTTACTACGAAAGGGAGGATTGGCGAGGTCTATAATATTGGCGGAAACAATGAGCGGACTAATCTCTTTATTGTTAATACTATTCTTGAATATATTTGGACGAATATGGATGAAACTGTGAGCGAGGATTTGATTCGCTATGTAACAGATAGAAAGGGTCACGACAGGCGGTATGGAATAGATCCTACTAAGATCCAAAATGAACTAGGCTGGTATCCCAACACCATGTTTGAGGAAGGGATCGTCAAGACGATTGAATGGTACGTATCCAATAAGCCTTGGATGGAAACAATTACAAGCGGCGCATATCGTGCTTATTATGAAAAGATGTATGAGAACAGATGACGGATTTTAGTGTATTACTATCGGTCTATCAGAAGGACAGCGCTCCCTACTTGGAGGAATGTCTTGAAAGTGTTTTCTGTCAGTCCCTGCAACCGACAGAATTGATACTTATTAAGGACGGTCCATTGGGAGAACAGCTTGATTCTGTAATTGAGCGTTGGAATACCCGCTATCCAGTTATTATGAAGATAGTTGTGCTTGAACAAAATGTTGGGCTTGGCAATGCGTTGAAAATTGGCGTCGAGCATTGTCGCTTTGAGTTAGTTGCGCGGATGGATGCTGATGATGTTTGTGCAAAGGATAGGTTCCTTTTACAGATTACGGAATTTGAAAAGAACCCAGCACTGAGTATTTTAGGTGGGCAGGCGATGGAGTTTGATCGTTCGATAACCGACGGTAAATATATCCGCAGAATGCCGTTGCGGGATGCGGAAATTAGAAAATTTGCGCGAAAAAGAAACCCTTTTAATCATATGACGGTAATGTTTAGAAGATCTGCGGTTCTTGCAGCTGGCAATTATATTGATATGCGCTTTGCCGAGGATTACTATCTGTGGATACGTATGCTTTATTTGGGGAAAAAAGCAGCCAATATGCCAGACGTACTTGTTTACGCAAGGGTAGGCGAGGGTATGATGGAACGCCGGGGTGGATGGCAGTATGTAAGATACATGATGAATTTGCAAAGGGAGATATACAAAACAGGATATATTACACTGCCCCGACTTGTTTTAAATGCTTGTATTAGGGGTTGTGTTGGTATAGCGCCATTGTTTTTAAGGCAATATCTTTACAAAAACTTGTTAAGGAAACGATCTGGAGGCTCACTGAATGATTAGCGATGGCCTTTTGCCTTTGAAGCAGAAATATGGTATGATATCTGGAGTAAATTAGGGGCTGGAATAAACTGTGAAAATATTACAGCAGATTAGGGGACTGAAAAAGTATACGTTCCTGCTTTCGGAGCTAGTTTCCCGAGATATTAAGGTGAAATATAAACGCTCATTTTTGGGCGTGCTTTGGGCGCTTTTAAACCCATTGCTCATGATGATCGTGATGTCGGTGGTTTTTTCGCATGTATTTCGATATTCTATAGAGAATTTTCCGGTATATCTGTTGAGTGGCCAAATTCTATTTTCTTTTTTATCGGAAGCAACGGCTTCCGCTATGACCTCAATCATATATGGTGCTGGTCTAATTAAAAAAGTATATGTTCCAAAGTATATCTTGCCGTTTTCGAAAGTGTGCTCGAGTTTCGTTACATTGCTGTATTCTTTACTTGCTTTGTTGGTAATCATGATTTTTTTTGGCGTAAAACCTACTTGGAATATGGTGCTGTTTCCCATTCCTTTATTTTATCTATTTTTAATGTCCACAGGCATTGGATTGATATTGTCGGTGTGCGCTACCTATTTTAGGGATACTGTTTATTTATATACCGTTATTCTGCAGGCATGGATGTACTTAACACCCATTTTTTATCCGGTTGATGCACTCCCGCAAAATGTACAAATTTTGATCAAACTAAATCCAATGTACCATTTGATCACGTATTTTCGCAATGTTTTAATTTATGGGATTACACCGACATTACAGACGAATGCCGTTTGCTTTGTATTCAGTTTTGGTGCTTTATTATTAGGCATGGTAGTTTTCAAAAAGCATCAGCGGAATTTTCTGCTGCATATATAGGTGGGTTATGATTGCTATTGAAGTAAAAGATCTTTTTATGAAATTTAATATGGCGGCGGAAAAGACTGATAGCTTAAAGGAGTATTTTGTAAAATTAATTAAGCGGCAGCTTTTCTACAAGGAATTTATTGCACTTAATGATGTTAGCTTTTCTGTAAAAAAGGGCGAGGCAATGGGAATACTTGGGGCAAATGGCTCCGGAAAATCTACATTGCTGAAGTGTATTTCTGGGATTTATCCACCGACAAGTGGTATTATCTCAGTATCCGGTACGATCGCACCTATGATTGAATTGGGAGCTGGGTTTGATCCGGAGCTTACCGCGCGTGAAAATATATTCCTCAATGGAGCAGTAATGGGTTTCAAACGCGAATTTATTAAAGAAAAGTTTGATGAGATAGTTGAATTTTCGGAACTGCATAACTTTCTGGATGTTCCGGTAAAGAATTTTTCTTCTGGTATGGGTGCAAGATTAGGGTTTTCTATATCGACATTAGTAAAGCCTGATATTCTCATTATTGATGAAATATTGTCTGTAGGAGATGTGGCTTTTCAGAAGAAATGTACCAAGAAGATGGAAGAACTCAGGTCAGAAGGCACCACACTGCTCTTTGTCTCCCATTCTAAGGAACAGATCAGTGAGTTGTGTGATAGAGCCATATGGTTGAAGCAAGGCGTAAAAGTCACGGAAGGGAATGCAATTGATATCTGTAATGAATATGCGGATTGGGCAAACAATCACTCTGCATTTGAAAATATAAATTATGATTAAGTTTGACCTTGGAGGAGCATGGTGAATAAAACTGAGAATACTACAAAAAACAGTCTAAATGAGCGATTGGTAAGCATAATTATTCTCTCCTATAATAATTATAGGTTTATTTTTGATGCAATTGATTCTGTATTGATTCAAAGTTATTCTAACATTGAACTGATTATAAGCGATGATGCTTCTAATGATTTTGATAGAGATAGTATAATCGACCATATAGAAGCCAATCGAGCGACTAATTTAAAGCATTATACTATAACGCAAAATGAAATAAATTTGGGCACCGTTAAAAACATGAATATTGCGCTTAGATTGGCGCAAGGTGAATATATAATACCTTTTGCAGCTGATGATAAAATATACCATAAAGATGTTATTCGTAAAATTGTCGATGCTTTTAAAAAACTATCTGAAAACGATTATTTACTAACAACGCAAGTTGGTATGTTCGATATTACGTTAACTCACTGTTTTGGTTTGTTTTTACAACCGTATTATTCCAATCTCTTAAATGTTGGCACTGCTCGACAAGTTTATGAACAACTTGCCTCCAGCATATTTATACCAAGCTGCGGTACATGTTATAAATCCAGATTCTTTGAAAAGTATGGATATTTTGATGAAAGTTATTTTTTAGTTGAAGATTGGTCACGGTATTTACAGCTTACGCGGAACGGTATATCAATACGCTACTTTGACTTTATATCATTTATGCATCGGGACGGAGGAGTGAGCCATGGAAATAAAGCTAATGATAAAAAAATTCATCAGCTATTTTATAATGATTTAGTTCGCATATGTGAAAAAGAGATACTTCCTTTTCTAGATACTTTTACGGAAGATAGGAGATTAGAGGCAGAAAAGACATATGAAGGATTTAAACAAAGATATATGACTGCCGCAAAAGCATCAAGCCCATCAAATGTTATGGTAAAATCAATTGCGAAATTGTTTCTAGATTTGTCCCAAGATAGCCTAAGTGTTATATGGATCGGTCTGTTGTTGTTAATTTTTGACGGAGTTAATGGCACATTTTTTAATATGAGAATTAACTTTATAGATTATATTGGTGCAACAATATGCATAATAGGCTTACTATTAGCTTTGTTGAAATTTTTATATAATGCATTTTATACGGTACGCATATGGTTGCGTCATTTTAAGTTCCAGAATATAAGCTCATTCTTGGAGCACTTATTTATTAGTGGTATTTAGGGTGGAGTTGAATATGAAGAAACCATTATTCACAGTAGGTATTATTGCATTTAAGCAATATCGCTATATTTATGAATGCATAGATTCTATTTTGATGCAGGAATATCCTAATATCGAAATAGTTATTTGTAATGACTGCTCTGACGATTTCGATTGTGAGTCAGTGAAAAAATATATTGAAGAAAAAAAATCATCAAATATTAAATCAGTAATTGTTATTAATAACAAAGAACATTTAGATACTGTAAAAAATGCAAATAAAGTGTTTTCTCTAGCAAAAGGCGAATTTGTAAAATTACATGCTGCAGATGATCTGCTATATGATGAAAAATCATTATCGGCATTTTGCGAAGTATTTACGCGGGATAATGCAAATATTGTTGTGGGTCGTTGCAAAGCATATGACAAATTTGGCTCATATCAGCGACAATATCCGAGCCAAGAACATTTTAATAAAATTATTAGTGCTACACCAAGGGAGTTATTTAATGCTTTGGCATTTACAAATATCATACATTCTCCCGGCGTTTGCTTACGAAGAAGTTTTTATGAAGTGTTGGGGGGCTTTGACGAAAAATATAGCATAATTGAAGATTGGCCTATGTGGCTTAAAATATGTCGATTAGGATATAAGATCCATCATACGAATCATATCGTAGTGCGATATCGATTGGGAGGTATCTCTAATTCTACTGATAATACACCGCAGATTAAAAAATTCCGCCAGCGATGCTGGAGCGAGTATTTTGATATATATAAAAATGAGCTTTTATATTTTAAGCGTTTATTAGGATTCAAAACCGTTATTAAACTACGATTGGCAATTTTCGTTTTGAAGATATTTTATGATAGAGATTTTGAATATGATTCATTTAGTATTTCCAGAAAAATCTCGTTTAATATTCGACGCCTATTGTTGGCTTTTTATATGAGTCTGCGGAATTCCCTGATTGAATGGAAGAATAAAATAACCATTAAGGTAATTGTGAGAGAGATGGCCATAGGGTTGGGCTTTATACTGGTTACTTCTATATATGGGAATTGGATAGGAAACGTAACTCTGATACTTGGGCTTATTTACATATTGAATAGCGCATTTAAGTGCATTTGTTTTTTGCTAAATATCGGCAAGAAAATATTGTATATATTAGGCGACAAGATATAAATAATTTACAAGATGAGGTATATTTGATGACTAAGTTGGTAATTGGTGGAGCAGGTGGTGCGCCGAGCGAAAATGTGATCAAATCGCTTAAGGAAGGCATGGATGCAGAAATTATTGGTATTGGTAGTGAGATAACAGATTTAATGTTGTCATATGCTGAACGTAAGTATTTGGTCCCATATGCTGTGAAGAAGGGATATAAAGAAAGATTATTTCAAATAATCAAAGAGGAGGGGCCGGAGCTACTTCACTTTCAAAATGATATCGAAATTCGTGAAATATCCAGGATGCGTGACGACATTCTAGCAACCGGTACAAAATTATTCATGCCTTCAAAGCAAACGGTCGAAATTTGCGTTGATAAAGCTAAATCGGCAGAGATATGGGAAAAAGAAGGTGTTAAAATTCCTAAAACCATGTTAATAAGTGAAGAAGAAGATTTGAAAAGGGCTTTTTCCCAGCTTGCCAATAGAGATGGGGCAATTTGGTTAAGGGCAACAGAAGGCGGTGGGGGTAAGGGCGCATTGCCGATTGATAATTATGACTTTGCCAAGCATTGGATTGATCGATATAGAGGATGGGGTGCTTTTACAGCTGCCCAATTGCTTACACCGCAAACAGTGACATGGCTTTCCTTATGGCATGAAGGTGAATTAGTAGTTGCACAAACTCGTTTAAGAAGGTCCTGGAATTTTGGAAATAGGACCTTGTCTGGTGTTACGGGTATCACGGGAGTAGGTGAAACATTTTCGGATCCCACTGTTAATAAAGTCGCGTTAGATGCAATTCATTCTATTGATAAACGGCCGCATGGAATCTTTGGTGTTGATATGGCTTACGATTTTGAAGGGTATCCAAATCCGACTGAAATTAATATTTCCCGTTTTTTTACAACTGTTTACTTTTTTACAAAAGCAGGGTTGAATATGCCTGCTGTGTATGCAAATATAGCTCTTGGCAAAGAAATAACGACGTTTGATAAAAAGATTAATCCGCTACCTGACGGGCTTCTTTGGATTCGGGGGATGGATCGTGAACCAATATTAACAACGGAAGCGGAAATGAAACAAACTATAAGAGTAGGTTAGGGTAATGCTAGCATGATTATTTTACTTACGGGAGCAAGCGGGTTTATTGGTCAAGCTTTAGTAAATGAAATTTTAAAGACTGGATCCCATGAGCTGGTTTTGCTTACTACGAAACAGTTTCAGGGAATAAAAAGCATACCCCATGGTGACTATTCATTTACAAAACAAGATTTTTATAATAATGGAGTTGCTCACATTGATGTAGTTATACATCTAGGTGCTTTTATCCCTAAATCTGCCAAAGAAGCAAATGATATTAACAGAACTACGTCAAATATTCAGAACACTTTATGGCTGTTGAATAATTTGCCATCAATGCCTTCCCGGGTAATCTTTATAAGTTCTACTGATGTATACGGCAAAGGATGCGGAGAAAAAATGAATGAGGAGACTCCGTTACGGCCTGATACTCTTTACGGATGGTCAAAGGTATATTGTGAAATCCTGATAAAAACTTGGTGTCTTGAAAATGGTGTTGATCACCAGATTTTGAGACTTGGACATATTTATGGGCCTGGTGAAGAGGCTTATAGTAAGCTGATTCCAGTTACTATAAGGCGGGTCTTGCGAGGAGAGAACCCGAGACTCTTTACAATAGGAGAGGAGAAAAGATCATTTCTATATATTGATGACTGTGTAAGGCTTATTAATCGAGCCTTGGATCTGACAAAGGGGCAAGATCCAATTAATATAGTATCTTCGCAAATTTTTTCTATTCGAGATATAGTTGGAGATATTATCAAATTAGGCGGACGTGATATCCAGATGGATGTAGTAGAGAATGTATCTTCGGGTCAAGATTTAATTTTTGAGAACAATAAAATGCAACAATATTTGGGTGTGGAGATAACTTCTTTTCAAGACGGTATCAGGAATGAATATTTACATTTTCTAAATAAGGAATCTTAAAATGAACAGTGATAATATTATATTTATTGATTTGGATGGACCTATACTAGAAGGGAAAGAAAGACACTATGGGTGCTATAAAGATATCATTCAACAAGGCGGTGGTACTCCAATACCGTTAGATCAGTATTGGGAATTGAAACGTAATATGGTGAAACGTGACAGAATATTGGAACTATCCGGATATCAATTGAGCTATAACGAGTTTTTTGATGCTTGGATTGCTAAAATTGAGCAGCGAACTTATTTAGCATTAGATAAATTAAAGCCAGGTGCATTACAAACCCTTACCAAATGGGCGGACGATTATAAATTGGTATTGGTTACACTTAGACAGTCAAGAGAGGAATTAATATATCAACTAAATGTACTGGGCATAGTTCACTTGTTCGATGAAATATTATGTTGCGATTATCGGATGAAGAATTCAAAGTATCATGCAATAAAACATAAAGAATATCAAAGAGGATTATTTATTGGCGATTCGGAAGAGGACATGTGTACAGCAAGTTTATTAAAAATTCCTTTTTATGCGATTGTTACAGGACTACGAGATCCTAAATATTTGCATGCTGATAGATATTATAATGAAATTCAAGAAATCGACATACCTTTTTAGGAAGATTAAGCATCATGCTAAATATTAAAATAATTAAATTTAAAGATATTTATAATCAATTGGGACATTTGACGCCAATAGAGTCTGAGTGTGATATCCCGTTCTCAATTTGTCGTATATATTATATTACTCATGTTCCGAACGACACAATACGGGGCTTTCATGCACATAGGAAGTTGGAGCAGGTCCTAATCTGTCCAAATGGAAGTGTAAAGATTCGAGTAAAGACTCCTTTTGAAGAACAAGTCATAGAATTAAACGACCCTGCATTAGGTCTATATATAGGGCCTATGATTTGGCGAGAAATGTTTGATTTTTCAGATGGAGCAGTGCTTTTGGTTCTTGCCTCAGAACATTATAATGAGAACGATTATCTACGAGATTATGCCAATTACAAGAATGAGGCTTTAAATTACTTTAATCACAAAAATGATAGGTAGACATAGACAGATAGTAATAATAAATTGTCAATGGGGGTAAGGTGCATTTTATGAATATTCCTTTTTCAACCTTTCAATATATGCATGAGGATATTAAGTTGGATATGAGGTCCGCATTTGAGCGCGTCTATGAAAAGGGCTGGTTTATTCAAGGTGAAGAATATAAAGCATTCGAGCAGGAATTTGCTGCATATTGTGGGACAAGCGACTGTATTGGTGTTGGAAACGGCATGGATGCAATCTATCTTATCCTGCGTGGGTTGGAAATCGGTGCGGGTGATGAGGTGATCATTCCATCGCATACCTTTATCGCAACGGTATTGGCGGTAAAATATGCGGGAGCCACTCCTGTGTTTTGTGAAGTGGATGAATCAAACTTCCTTACTAATCCGGATCTAATCGAGGAGCGCATTACTAAAAAGACAAAAGCGGTCATTGCGGTACATTTATATGGGCAGACTGCGGATATGGATGTGATCAATGCTATTGCGAGGAAGCATGGTCTATATGTTATAGAAGATGCCGCCCAAGCGCATGGTGCTACTTATCACGGGAAAAGGGCCGGTTCGTTAGGTGATGCCGCAGCTTTTAGTTTTTATCCGGGGAAGAATTTAGGCGCCTTAGGCGACGGTGGTGCCGTTACCACATCAAATCTCCAACTCGGGGCAAAGATTCATGCGCTATGCTGCTATGGCTCATCAGAAAAATATGTGCATAATTTTGCTGGTATGAATTCACGCCTTGATGAAATGCAGGCTGCGTTTCTCAGGATAAAACTGCGCCAGCTAGAAAGCTGGACTATAGAACGACGGAAAATCGCACAGATTTATTTGGATAGAATTCACAACCCCAAAATAACTTTGCCTATCGTTATGAACATGAATAACCATGTTTGGCATTTGTTTGTGATATGCTCTGAGGAACGGGATAAATTGCAGCAATATCTAAAACAACATGGGATTGGAACCGTAATACATTATCCTATTCCTATGCATCTCCAGGGCGCATTGGCCGATCTAAACTGCAAATTGGGTGATTTTCCAATCGCTGAAAAATTGGCGAAAACGGTATTAAGTTTGCCGTTATATATCGGTATGCAAGAGGACGAAATAGATTATGTTATTAATAGGATGAATGCTTTTTAAAAACCTTCGTGCTATTTATTATTAAGCATTGGGCTCGATGAATTTTGTTGCCTTTAACGTTATTACCCACAAACAGGCTTGCCATTCGGCAAGCCTGTTGTGTTGCACCCCCGGTGCAAGGACAGAGAGGAAAGAACAGTTAGAAGAAAGCTTTTGATTACCCAACAAATGTTTCTGGATCCGGTCCAAACCGAACACCTGTATCGAGCCCATCGATACGCGCCATGTCCTCTGCGCTCAGCACAAAATCAAATACTTCGGTGTTTTCCTTCATGCGCGCCGGCTTTGTGGATTTCGGGATGGCGACGACGGCATGCTGCAGGTGCCAGCGCAGCATGATCTGCTGCACGCTTTTGCCGTAGGCATTGGCGATGGACACAAGCGTCTCATCATCCGTGCGGTTGCCCTGGGCAAGCGGGCCCCAGGCTTCCGGGAGAATGGCATGTTCTTTTAAGTAGGCGCGAAGCTCGGCCTGGTTGAAAAACGGATGCAGCTCCACCTGGTTGACCATGGGGACGATGGCGCATTCCTGCTGCAGCGTTTCCAGATGGCTGATGTTGAAGTTGCTCACGCCGATGGCGCGCACACGTCCGTCCTGGTAGAGCTTTTCCAAAGCCCTCCAGGTTTCCACACACAGGCCCTTCTGCGGTACCGGCCAATGGATGAGGTACAGATCGAGATAGGAGAGGCCCATGTTGTGTAGGCTCTTTTCAAACGCGGCGAGCGTAGAGGCATAGCCCTGGTCGGTATTCCAGACCTTCGTGGTGATAAAGAGCTCCTCACGCGGCACGCCGCAGGTTTTGATGCCTTCGCCGGTGCCCGGCTCGTTGCCGTACACCATGGCGGTGTCGATGCTGCGGTAGCCTGCGGCCACGGCATCCCGCACGCAGCGGGCAGTCTCTTCATTGCCGATTTTGAATACGCCGTATCCAAGCTGCGGCATCACAACGCCGTTGTGGAGCGTTACGTTCGGCCATTGCATTATATTGTCCTCCTTATGGTTCGGGGTAGAGCAGGGAGAGGGTGGCGGGCATTTCGTGGGCGGTATTCACCTTATCCGGCCCCGTTACAAGATCAAAGCAGGAGATCACCAGCATTCCGTTCCAGAAGCAGGGCTCGCCGGGTTCGTCGAGCTCGCCGTTGAAGCCGTCCGTATCCTCGCTTTGCGCGATGCGGGTGACTTTGCCGCCTTTATCGATCTTGGCGACGGCGTTTGCGGAAAAGTCGGCCACATAGATGTTGCCGTTTGCGTCCGTCGTCATGCCGTCGGTCGTCTGCAGCTGTGCGGGGTCCTTTGCCCATACGGCGTTTTCCTTGACGCTGCCATCCGTATGGAATGTGATTTTGTGCACCGCGCCATCCCCGAAATTGCCAACATAGAGGGTGCCGTCTGCGTCCATTTCAATGCCGTCCGCGCCATACTGGCAATCCGGATTGTGGGTCAGGAAGGTCGTGAGGATGTTGGGGTCATCCAAAGTGTTCTCAACCCGGATGCCCTCGTCGTCCAGATGGAAGCGGTAGACGCAGCTTACGAGCTTGCCGCTGGGGTCTTTTACCCTGGGCATCAGGCTCTGGGTGACGTAGAGATAGTCTCCCTGGATACGGATGCCGTTGGGATGCTCCATGTTGTAGGCGACGACGGTGGTCTTAATGACCTGATCATCTTTGATGCGCAGCCGCAGCATGCGCCCCCTTTCAAGCAGATCTTCTTTGCCGGACCAGCCCTGGTTGTCGCACACATAGAGGTCGCCGTCGGGGCCAAAGGCGATGCCCATGGGCCGCGCGCAGCCGGTTTCCGGGTGCACGGGGACGTCTACCCATTTTGTGATGGTCCGATCCTTTGTAATCTTCAACAGACAGCCGGGCATGGAAGTATCCGCATAGTTCGGGCAGGCGAGGATGAGGTTCCCCTCCGGGTTGATCGCCATGCCGTCAGGCGTGGAAACATACTCCGGTAACAGGGAAAATAGCTGTGGTGTCTGCATAAGTCCCTCCTACTGCTTATAGTTGGCAAAGCCCCTCAAATACATCTACCAGATCGAAGTATGCTTTGTCAAATATCGGCTGCATTTTCTGGTATACGGCGGTGTTGGCGGCCGTGGGCTCTTCTATGGCGTCCACCTCGATATAGCGGTAAACGTCGTCAAAGCTCTTGTGCACGCCGATGCCGACGCCTGCGGTCACGGCGGCGCCGATGGAAGTCGCTTCCTCCAGATGGTTCAGCCGCAAAATCCGCATGCCGTAAATGTCGGCTAAAATTTGGCGCTGGATACCACCCTTGGCCAGCCCGCCGATGACCGTCATTTCCTCAATGGGGATGTGCTGCCTGAGGATTTGCAGGATGATGTTCAGGTTCAGGCCGATGCCCTCCACTACGCTTCTGAGCATATCCGCGCGGCGGTGCTCCATCTTCAGGCCCACAAACGCACCCTTCGCGTTCGCGTTCCAGCGCGGGCTGCGCTCGCCCATCAAATAGGGGAGGAACAACAGCCCGTTTGCGCCCGGCTGGGAGCCTGCGATCTGCTCATTGATGAGCTCATACGGGCTGATGCCGCGCTCCTGCGCGCGCTCGGTTTCCAGCGTACAGACCTCGTTCTTAAGCCAGCTAAAGGAAGCGCCCGCGGCCTGCATGGTTCCGCAGGGGCCGATCATGCCGGGCACGATGTGCGCCCAATTGAAGGTGCGGTATTGGTCATCGTAAATGGGCGCTTTTGATGTGGTGCAGATCCAGGAGGAGGAGCCCAGACAGTTGTAGGTCTTCCCCTCTGCAATGGACCCTGCGCCCACGGAGGCGCACATGCCGTCGCCGCCGCCCACCACCACCATGGTGCCGGGCGCCAGGCCGCATTCTTGGGAGACCTTATTCGTGATTTCACCTGCAATGGTGGTGGAAGCCACCGCTTCCGGAAGCAGTGCGCCGTCAATGCCCGCGGCGGCAAGGATTTCTTCCGACCATTGGAAGGTATTGAGATCAAACGCGTTGGTGCCTGAAGCGTCGGAGAAGTCCGTTAAGAACTGGCCCGTCAGCTTGTAGATGATATAGTCCTTGGCGAGCAGCATCTTGTGCGTGTTCCGGTATACGTCCGGCTCATGGGCTTTGACCCACATGAGCTTTTCAATGCTGTAGGCGCTGCTGATGCGGTGGCCCACGGTGCGGTAAAACCGGTCCATACAGATGCGCTCCTGCAGGTAGCGCGCCTCTTCTTCCGCGCGCATATCCGCCCAGATGATCGCTTTTCTTAAAGCCTTGCCCTGTTTATCCACGCATACGCAGCCCATCATCTGCCCGCTGAAGGAAACGGCAAGCACCTCCTTGTTGTCGATGCCATGCAGTAGCTCCTTGGTGCTTTCGCATACGGCGCGCCACCAGTCTTCGGGGGTCTGCTCCGCATAATTGGAGGAAAAATAGTCGGTCGGGTATACGCTCACGGTGCTTTTGACCAGCTGGCCGTCCGTTGTAAACAGGGAGGCCTTATTGCCGGAGGTTCCGATATCGTGAGCGATGAGATATTTTGGCATATGCTTTTCCCTTCACACTGGTATAGTTGGGGTTACAGGGCCTCGCGGTGTTTCTTATAATACTGCCCCAGGCGGTCCGCTGCCTTGACGACCTGGATGATTTCGGGTACCGAAATCGTAAACGGCTCCGCATCCCAGAAGGAGTGCAGCGAGACTTCGGCAATCACCTGCAGGTTTTCCTCCGTAACGGGGACGCCAAGGTCACTGAGCGTCACGGGCAGGCCAACGCTCAGGTTAAAGCGGATGACCTCTTCAAGCTCCTGCGTCGTCTTCCCTTCCGCGACGAGCTGGCAAAGTACGCCGAACGCGCAGCGCTCACCATGGAGGGTCACGGCACCCTCTTTGAGCCCGGTAATGCCGTCCCCAACCGAGTGCGCGCCAGCGCAGCCGGTGTTTTCAAACCCAAGGCCGCTCAATAGGGTGTTGGCTTCGATGATGTTTTCCACGGCCTCCGTCACAAGGCCCTGCTCTGCGGCAAGCTTTGCTTTGAGGCCGTCTTCAAGAAGGATGTTGTAGCACAGCTCGGCAATCGCCATGGCGACCTTGGGCCTGCGGTATCCGCCGGAGATGTAGTTGGGCGAATCGGATGCTTCGTTGGCTTTCGCTTCAAAATAGGTCGTGAGCGCGTCGCCCATGCCGGCCACAAGATAGCGTATCGGCGCTTTTGCGATCACGGCGCTGTCCATCAGCACAATGTTGGGGCTGCCGACATAGTGGCGCGCATGGCTGTGTTCGCCGTTCTCCTTGTAGATCACGGAGAGCGCGCTGCACGGCGCGTCGGTCGAGGCGGTGGTGGGGGCGATGATGACGGGCACATGGAAATTGTCTGCTACCGCCTTTGCGGTATCGAGCGTCTTGCCGCCGCCGATGCCGACGACGACATCCGGTACAAACGGTTTTGCAACTTCCGTAACGCGGAGGATTTCCTGCTCCGTTACTTCGCCGCCGAACTGCTCTGTCAGGATGGAGCCGCCAGTACCCGCGTAGAGCGCCTGGTACTTCTTTGTGTAAGCGTCCATAAAGAAAGGATCGATCACCGCAAAGACATTGCTTCCATAGAGTGCGGTAAACGTATTGAGTTCGTCCAGCAGCCCGGGCCCCTGAAAATAGCGGCCGGGAGAGCCGTACCCTCTAACATGGCGTGTGAGCATACTCATTGTAAGCCGCTCCTTTCCTTAATATTTGATGACGATCTTCTTGCAGGGCTGCCGCTGTTCGATCATATCGAACGCATCAAGTATCCGGTCAAACGGGAACACATGGGAGACAAAATCGTTGGGGTCCAATATGCCCATCTCAATCCAGTTGATGATCTGGCTGTTGGCCTCGGCCTCCATGATCTTGTAGGGGAACTGCAGGAAGCTGAGCCTCCAGTTGTAAGGAGCCTGGCTCCAGTCAAGCTGCATATTGAGCTTGGGGGAAATGCCGTAGGTGCACATCTGGCCGCCGTCTTTGACGAACTGCATGGCGGTCAAAATCAGCTCGTTGACGCCCACCGCATCCACCATATGGTCCACGCCCTCCAGGCAGATTTTCTTGATTTCGGAGACGATATCGCAGTTTTTGCTGTTGAAGGCATAGTCAGCGCCCGCTTTTTCCGCTTCCTTGATCTTTTCATCCATGATGTCAACGGAGATGACGGGGCCGAGGCCAAGGAGCTTTGCGAACTTGACAAAGCACAGCCCGACCGGGCCTGCGCCAAACACCACAAGGCTTTCGCCATGCTTGAACCCGAACGCGCGGATGCCGGAGAGCACTTCGCGGAACGTAACGATCATGGCGCCCGCCACCGGATCAAAGCCTTTCGGGAGAACGGTCTGGGTCCTGTAAAAATCGCCGAACCCGGGCGTATACGGGCCTGTGCCGTTTTGCGCCATCGCCATCCAATCCCCACAGACGCCGTATTCCGAGAACGCGCCCCAGGCGGAAGCGTAGCCGCCAAGCTCGCCCTCTACAAAGGGAAGCAGGACGTGATCGCCCACCTTGAAGCGGGTGACGTTTTTGCCGATTTCAAGCACCTCGCCCACGGCCTCGTGTCCAAGGAGCAGGGGATACTGGTCCACATTCTTAAATTTCCCGTGGGCGATCTTGGTATCCGTACCGGCGCACACGCCGCAGCTGAGCGTCTTAACGAGCACTCTGCAATCATCGTAGGCGGGCATGGGCACATCCACGATCCGCAGGCTCAAATCTTTTTCTACTGCCAGGCTTTTCATTGTTGTATGCTCCTTTATGTGATATTTGGGTGGAAGTTACTTAATGACGATGTTGCGGCCGGAGCGGTCCACCGTGATGGCCACCGCGGCGATAACGACGATGCCGAAGACGATGTTCTGCCAGAAGACGTCTACCCCTACGAAATTGAGGCCATTTCTTATAATGGAAACGATGAACACGCCCAGGACCGTGCCAAGGACAGAGCCCCTGCCACCGGAAAGTGCCGTGCCGCCCAAAGCGACGGAGGCGATGACGAGGAGTGTAAAGGGATCGCCCACGGTAGGGGCGGAGCTCTTGAGCTTTGCTGCAAGGAATATGGAACCAAGCGCCGAGCATAGCCCGGAAAGCACGAAGGTGAGGATTTTGCACCGGTCAATGTGGATACCGGCCATTCTTGCCGCGCGCTCGTTTCCGCCGATGGCGTAGAGCGCCTTGCCAAAGCCGGTCTTACTTTGCAGCAGGAAGAATACGAGAATCACGACGCCCGCGAGTACGAGCGGCAGGCCCAATACGCCGAAGGAAACCTTCGCCCAGTTGATGGAGGGCCACAGCGCCTTGGGGATGGAGACCGGCGCTTCGCTGATCAAAAGCGCGGTGGATTTCCAGACGGACATAAAGCCTAAGGATGCGATGAAGGAGGGGATTTTGAGCCGCACATGGATGGTGCCAAGCGCAAAGCCCGCCGCAGCGCCAAATGCGAGGGAAACGCCAAACGAGAACACGGTGGATAGGAAGAGGTTCCCGGTCTGCGCAAACGTCTGGGAGAGCACCTTTACCATGAGCACATTGACAACGGAGCACGTTGCGCCGATGGAAAGATCGACGGAGCCCAACAGCAACACCAGCGTCGCGCCGCAGGCCATGATCATCAAGGGGGCGGTGTCGCTGAGCAAATTTGATAGATTCGCGCGGTTGACGAAATTGCGGTCCAGTATGGTAAACACGGCCACAAGCAGGATCACGGCCGTCACGCTGAAATAGCGCATAAAATCGAAGCGGGTTCTTGGGGCCGCGGGAGCCGGACTTTTTTGTAACTGCATGCGCTTTTTCCTCCTCACATCATAATGCTCACGATATCGACCTGGCTGGGTTTCAGGTCGCGTGGAGCGTCGAGTTCTCCGGTGATCAGGCCGTCGCGCATGGCAATGAGCCGGTTACTTAGGCCAATGCACTCATCCAGCGTATCGCCAAGCAGCAGGATAGACTTCCCATTGTTGACCATATCGCGGATCAGGCCGTAGATTTCTTCCTTTGCGCCCACGTCCACGCCGCGGGTGGGATGGTTGAGGATGAGGATGTCGCATTCGCTTGCGAGCGCTCGGGCAAAGACCACCTTCTGCTGGTTGCCGCCGGAAAGTTGGATCGCGAGCTCATCGATGTTTTTGGTTTTGATGCGCAGCGTCTTCACCCAATCCTGTGCCTGTCCGCGCAGCTTCTTCCTGGAGATGAAGGGGCCGCTCTTTAATTTTTTTGGGTCGGAAAGCGCGATGTTTTCACATACGGAAAGGGAATTGACAATCCCCTCTTCCCACCGTTCCTTGGGCACCATTAAAATGCTGTGCCTGAGCGCGTCTGCAGGGGAAGAAAAGTTGATCTTCTTTCCGCGCACATACAGCTCCCCGGAGGTTGGCATCTCGTCTCCGCACAGTACGGAGCAGATGTCCTCCTTTCCGGAGCCGACCACGCCGCAAAGCCCCAGGATTTCGCCCTTGTGCAGCTTGAAGTCCACATGCTTGAATATGCCATTGAGGCCAAGGTCGCGGCATTCAATCACCACCTCTTCGCTTGGGGCCGCCTGCTGCTCGAGCTTATAGTATTCCGTGGTGGTGGTGCGGCCCACCATCATTTCATAGAGCGTCGCCTCATCCGCGTCGGAGGTAAGCATATTGCCTGCGTTTTTGCCGTCCTTGTAGACGTACACCCGGTCGGAGATTTCAAGCACTTCATCCAAACGGTGGGAAACGAATATGACAGAATGCCCGGCCTTTGTGAGCTTCCTGATCTCTGTAAACAGCCGCTGCACTTCCGATTCGTTCAATACCGAGGTCGGCTCGTCAAGCAGAATCAGGCAATGCTCGCTGCCAGACGAGCTTGCCACATTGACGACCTTTGCGATTTCCACCAGCTGGCGTGTCGCAAAGTTGAGATCGGATACCTTCTTTTGCGGCGGGATGCCGATGGCGCCTACGTTGTCGAGCGCCTGCTGCGCCATCAGGTACATCCGTTTCCAGTTGACAAAGCCGTACTTTTTAAACTGCTTTTCGTAACCGAAGAAGATGTTCTGCCCCACGGTCAGGTTGGTGATGAGGGATTGCTCCTGAAACACCATGCCGATGCCCTCCGCGTTTGCTTCGCGCGGAGTTTTGGGCGCATAGGGCTTACCATGCATCGTCATTTCTCCGGAGGAGGGCGGCTGTACGCCGATGATGATCTTCAATAGCGTGGACTTGCCCGCGCCGTTTTCGCCGATGAGCCCTACGACCTCGCCGGGATATACCGTCAGGTCCACACCGTCAAGCGCCTGCGTTCCGTGAAAGGATTTTGCAATATTCTTTGCGCAAAAAAGCGGTTGCTGTTTCATAATGATGTTCCTCCTTTCGCGGCTACTTACTGATGACCTTGCGGCCACGCGCAATGGTCAGCGCAACCGCGGTGAGTATGATGAGGCCCTGAATGCCGGATTTGATGTAGGGGTTGACGCCAAGGAGCGCAAGGCCGTTATCGAGCACCACCATGATGAGCGTGCCGACGAGCGTATTCACAACGCCGCCCTTGCCGCCCGAAAGCGAGGTGCCGCCCACAACCACCGCCGCCTGCGCGGGAAACATCAGGTCCTGGCCGATCTGCGCCTGCCCCTGGCCGAGCCTGATTGCGCCGAGCACGCCCGCGATGCCAAACATCAGCCCGGCATAGGTGAACACCAGTACCTTGACGCGGTCTACGTTGACGCCCACGCTGCGGGGGATGTTTTCATCCGTACCCACGGCGTAGATGTGCCGCCCAAGCGGCGTATACTCCTGCAGGAAATAGGAGACAAGCAGCATGATGAGCGCTACGCAGGTGATAAGGGGAAGACCCAGGAAGGATGTCTTTGGGATTTGTACCAGCACAGGGTCGGCGATCTGTGCGGGGATGCCGCCATAGGATAGGGTGGCGATGCCTTTGCACACGTACATGAACCCGAAGGAAACCATGAACGAAGGGATTTTGAGCTTCACGTGCAGCGTGCCGATCAAAAGGCCTGCAAGCACGCTGGCCCCGACAGCAAGCAGGATGCCGAATATGCCCAGATCGCTTGCGTTCTTGGTATTTAATACAAAAACTGAAAGCAGGGAGCCTGCCATGCCGACCGTTCCGTCGATCGACAGGTCGATGCTTCCGAGTATGATGACGAATGTCAGGCCGCACGACACCAGCAGCGGGATTGCAAGCTGGTTCAACAGCGCGGTGATGTTGTTGGCTGAAGTGAACGCGTTGCCCCTTGTGATGGAGAAGATGATGCACAGGGCCAACAGTACCCCGATGGGGGCCCATTTAATGATCTGCGCCTGCCGGTGCTCCGCCTTCACCTTAAAAGCAAATTCATCCGTAATCGTAAGATCATTAAAAGCTGGATTTCTCATGTTGTGTTACTCCGTTCCGGCCGAATTCTATAAGGACTTATTTCCAAATAGAGATGGAAAGCCTTTGTTGCGTCCCGCGCGGCAGGGGAACTTCCCCGCCGCACGGAACTGCATTTCCCCCAAGTGGTTAGAGAAGAAGCGAAAGCGTTTGCGTTAGTCCGCCTTGCAGGCAAAGATTTCGGAGAAGTCCATAGACGGCTGCTTTTCGACATAATCCGCAATGTACTGCTTGACGTTTTCGGACGTAACGAGCATGGACGGGGTGGCGAACTGCCGGAATTCCTGCGGCATTTCGGTGGGATCGATGAGGCCTGCCCATGCGGCATAGCAGATGGCGAGCGTGTAGCCGCCCTGGAGGTAGCCGTTGGAGCTGACGGTGGCGGTTGCAAAGCCTTCGTCGATTGCCTTGATCATATCGGTGGTGGCGTCGATGCCGACGACAGCAACCTTGCCCTTGAGGCCCGCTTTATCAAGCGCCTGGATGGCGCCGGTCGCCATGTTGTCGTTTGCGCACCAGATGCCCTTGACGTTCGGTGTCTGGCTCAGCCAGGTTTCAACAAGGGTGAGCGCCTGCTTGGTGTCCCAGTTCGCGGTATCGCGCGCAGCGACCTTGATGTTGGGGTTTTCAGCGAGGTACTTTTCAAGGCCCTTTGCACGGTCGGTCGCCGCGGTGTTGCCGAGCATGCCTTCGAGAACGAAGATTTCGCCGCTGCCGCCGATAGCGTCGGAGAGCGCTTTCGAGATATTGTAGCCGCCTACCACGTTGTCGGGCGAGGTGTGGATGACCCAGTTGGGGTCGTAGTCCCAGGGGCCGACGTCGTCAGGCTTGTTCCATGCAGTGCCGATGTAGCCGCCGGAGGAGGCCATGGCTTCCGCAAGGGCGGGAGCGATGGCGGATTCGTTCGGATCGGAGTAGGCGATGGCGTTGCCGTTCGCTTTTGCGGCAAACTGCTTCATGTTGTCTACTTCCTTGTCGTTGGAGCCGCCGGAGTCAAGCGTCTGCTTTTCATACTTCTGGCCGATGGTGTCCAGATACTGGCAGAACATATCCATGCCCTGGATGATGGTCACGATGTAGGGGTTGTCAAGTCCGCGCACGGAAGCCGCCACATATAGCGTGGTGTTGAGCTTTTCCTGCGGGATTTTGGAAGCGTCGATCTTGAACGTCTTATAATCGGTGGGACCCGCCGGTGCTTCTGCAGGAGCCGCGGGATCTGCGGGCTTTGCGGGTTGCTCCGCGGGTGCAGCCGGCTGTTCCGAGGGAGTCTGCGCCGGGGCAGCCGTACAGGCGGCCAGGGAGAAGATCATGAGCACAACCAGTAACAAAGCGAGGGTCCGTTTCATATTGTGTTCCTCCTGTTTTATCTTTTTTTGAATTCACACCGAATTCAAAATCATCCGAAAGCCGTGGGGAGGGAACGCATGTTAGCGGTAACAATTTAGGGTATAAAACTAAAGATTACAAAGGCCGCGTGTATGGGCTGGAAATAGGACAAATTGTTTTTCTGTGATGGATAGGGGCCGCGCGTCCGGAAAAAGAAAAAAGAACGAAAATATGGTGGAATTCTGTCGGTAACTGCAGAATAATGTTACCGGTAACATATCGGGTTAAAATTATTATAGCCAGACCATATGCGGTTGTCAAGCGGTCGATCCGAGAAGATGACAAATATTTATTGTGAGAATTTGTGCGTGAGCTTCTCGGAACCGCGTGCCACGAGTTGTGCCGTCATCATGATGCTGCGCGGGTCGGCGCGTTCCTCGTTCAGGCGTTCCATCAGCAGGCGCATGGCGTTGCGCCCCATCTGGATAACGTCCTTTTCCACAATGGAGACGTTGCTTTTGACGATATCGAGCAGCTCGATTTTATCGTAACCTACAAAGCCGATGTCCTCGGGGATGCGGATGTCCTGCTCAAAGAGCGCCTTCAGGCAGCCTAACGTAAGCATGTTGTTCACGGCAATGATGGCCGTGGGGCGCTTTTCTCTTGCGAGAATGCGCTGGGTGAGCGCGTAGGCGCTTTCCTTTGTAAAATCGTCAAAGAAGATGTTGCGTTCGTCATAGGCAAGGCCCATGCTTTCATAGGCGAGCCTGTAGCCGTTGACACGGTTGACGGCCAGCTTGAGCTTTTTGTTACCGCCCAATATCACGATATCCCGATGGCCCTCGTTCAATAACAGCACGGTGGCGTCGTAGATTGCCCGCGTATCGTCAAAATACACGCCGTCAAAATTGCTGTCCATAATATTACGGTCAACGAGCACGATGGGGACGTCCATCTTTTCAAACGCCTCCACATACGCCTCGTTGTATTCCTCCTGGCCGGTGGCGGGGGTGATGATCAGCCCCCGGATGCGGTGCTCCTGCAGGATGCGCAATACCCGCTGCTCCTTTTCCACCTTTTCATCCGTATTGTAGAGGAGGACATTGAGGTTGTTTTCATCCGCAATCTGCGTGACGCCTTCGATGATATCGCCGAAAAAGGGGTTGCGGATTTCCGGCACAACAAGGCCGATAATGTTGGTTTCATTTCTGGAAAGCCCGCGCGCGAACGCGCTTGGGATATAGTTGAACTCCTTGATGGCCTCTTCCACCTTGCGGCGCGTGGCCTCGCCGACATTCTGCGAGTTGTTGATGACTCTGGAAACCGTTGTATGGGAGACGCCCGCGCGGCGGGCGATATCGTGTATGGTGAACTGCATAAACTGCCTCCAAATGCCTACTGTCTATGATGCATCGTAATGTGCGGAACAATTTTTGTCAAGGAGGGATTGAAACCGGTCACATGATCGTATTTTCGGCAATTTGGCGTTGGCCGGGGAAAACCGCACTGCTTTCCTATAGCCTCCTGATGCAAGGCGGCGCTATAAAGAACAAGCACCTCCAGAGCGCGGGGCATGGAAGGTACCATGCAGGGTGTTTTGCAGTTGCTTGCTTCTTGCGCATCGATCCATCATAATGACAATGGATGGGCGTAACAGTGCCGTGTTTACGGGTTGTGACAGGATATCTGAAGGAGCATTTGTGAAAAAGTACGATACGGTTATATGGGATTTGGATGGGACATTATTGGATACCCTTGATGATATTTTAGACAGTGTGAACGAAGCGATGCATCAGTTTGGGTTGCCTGCCCGTACGCGCGCAGAGGTGCGCAGCTTTGTGGGCAACGGCATAGGCGTGCTGATGGAGCTTTCCATACCGGGCGGCAAGGCGCATGCGCAGTTTAAACAGGTCAGCGGCTGTTTTGTTGCGCACTATTCCAAAAACAGCCGCAACAAAACAAAGCCCTATGAAGGCATTGAACAGATACTCAATGCTTGCGTGCAAAAAGGGATCAAGATGGGGATCGTATCCAACAAGGGCGATGCGATTGTGAAGGATCTGGCGCAGCTGTATTTCAAAGGGAGCATACCGGTAGCGATCGGCGCGCGTCCGGGGATCAGGAACAAACCCGCGGCGGACAGTGTTCTGGAAGCGATGCGTGAACTACACGCCAAACAGGAAACCACGCTGTACATTGGCGATTCCGAGGTGGACGTTCTCACCGCGCAAAACGCGGAGCTGGACGGTGTGTTTGTGGACTGGGGCTTTCGGGATGCGGAGGCACTTTTACAGGCGGGGGCAAAACAGGTACTGCATACGCCCGCACAGCTTGCGGAATTTCTTGCGCGGAACACCTGACAGCACGCCGCGAGCTCCGGAGCGCGTATCACAACAGTACAAATGGCATGTTCAGGAGGCAGTTGGTTTGAAAAATAGAACAGGAATACAGCAGGGAAATCTTCCGCCGTATGGCGCAGGGCAAGCGTCCGTACGCGAAGAATTGCTGCAGATTGCCGGAGAAGGGACGATCTACCACGGCTGCGACCAGCGCTGGTTTCAAAAGGCGTGGCGGCGGCTGTCGGGCTGCGGGCCGACGACGGCCGCCAGCCTGTTTTTATACCATCAGCGCGCAAACCTCGGTGTGCCGCAGGCCGCAAAGGATGCGTGCCTTGTTCTGATGAACGAACTGTGGGGGTATATCACGCCCACAATGCGCGGTGTGCACACGACGGAGGAATACTGCATCGGCGCAGCACAGTTTGCGCAGGCGAGGGGGTTGGAGGCGGAAACAGCACGCCTTGATGTGCCGGGAGAGGCAGGTTTGCGTCCTTCCCGTGATAGCGTCATCCGCTTTTTGTTCGACGCCTTAAAGCAGGATCTGCCCGTAGCGTTTTTGAACCATAACAATGGCGAAGAGAAAGGGCTGTATTCCCACCATTGGGTGGTGATCGTGTCTATTTCCCATACGCCCGGCGGCGCTGCGGAAATCACGTTCCTGGATGAAGGCATCATCAAACGGATCGATGTTGCAAACTGGCTTTCTGCCACAAAGGGCGGCGGCGGATTTGCCACAGTGCGCTTTTCTTAAAGGTCGATGCCCAATACGTTCTTTACAAGCATGCCAACGCCAAACGAGATGGCGGCGACCCCCAGACTGATGGCCGCCATGGCGAGAAAGCTGCGGCGGAAGGGGCGGTCCCGGACGACGGAGGTGTAATAATTGAATCCAGCAATGATGAGCAGCGCAATGAGCAGCGTGACACCAAGCGCCCAGAAATAGCTGTGTGCCGGAAACAGCAGGTAGGGGATAATCAACAGCGCCACCGTGATGAGGTAGGCGACGCCCGTATAGGCGGAGGATTTCACCGGGTTCTTTTCCCCGGCCTCCCGGGAGGAAAGATAGCCCGAAGCCGTCATGGAAAGCGTTGCGGAAACGCCGGTGATCAGCCCCGCCATGGCAATGAGGCCCGTATTCTGCATGGCAAGCGTATATCCCGCCAAAGCGCCGGTCAGTTCCACAAGCGCGTCGTTCATGCCCAAGACCATATCGCCCACGTAATGCAGCCGCTCTTCATCCAGCAGGCCGAGAAGCCGGTCTTCATGCGCCTCTTCGTCCGCAAGGATCGCCGCAAGCTCCGGAATCCGGTCGATTTCGCTGCGGTAAAGCGCGATGTCCTTGTCCTCCCCGCGCTCCAGGTATTTGATGATAAACGTATATCCAAGCATCCGTGCGGCAAGCCCGCGCAGCGCTACCCGCATCCTGCGGGGCTTGAGCGCCTGCCCGGAATACTTTGCAAATGTGGCGGCGTGCTTGTATTCATCGCGGGAAATGGCGATAAGCGTCTCGCGCTCTTCCTGCGTTTTCGCCATCTTCGCAATGCTTGCATACAGCGCCGCTCCGTCAAGCTCGTGCTGCTGGAGCTCCAGAAACATCCTTGTGCGGGACTGTTCCATATTCATTCCCCCTTATAGAAATGCGTATGTATCATTCTAATATGCGCGACTTGTAGAGCCAATAGAACTGCGGATGAACAGCAGATGCACATACATACAGTCCCTGTTCTTCTTACGGAGATTACAGGGACTTTTTGTTGAGAGATATACAAGAGAAACCACTTACCCAGATAAAGGCAATCAACCTGGCAGGAACAATATCAGTCAGGCAGATATTCCGCGATATCCGATAATTTGCAGTTAAGAATTTTACAAAGTGTATTTAACGTATTTGTGGAAACCGATTCGTTATTTTTCAATCGAAGTATCGTGGAGCCGCTGATGCTTTCATCCTTACCTTTATTTCTTAACGTATAGGTTGTTGCGCCTTTTCTTTTCATCGTTTTCCATAGCGGGGCATATGAAATCAGCGTAATCCCCCCTTTACTTTCCTACAGTATGCCCTATAATGGACATATGCCGTTATGATCAATATTGGACATAAAAGAGGAAAGGATTATCCATTATGAACTATCAGGAAGCCTATAAAATCTTGTTCAATGGAATTACAAATGCACTCTTTGTACTTAACAGCATATGTGATAAACCGCCGGAGGTAATGAGGGCGCAAATACTATTGCAGAGCGTACAGCGGCAAACAGAAAATATGTATATTGAAGCAAAATAGATACACAAAAAAAAGCCGCATTGCGGCTTTTTTAAATTGTAGATATCGTATTATACTGCGGTTTCGCGCTTTCTCTTTTTGCTTCTGGAAATCAGGAACCCAGTCAGCCCCGCAAGCGCAAATGTGAGCGCGCCGCCGACGATGCCCGAAACGCTCGTTCCGGTGCCGCTGCCATCCGCATAATCGTAATCCGGCAGGAACGCGGTCGCTTCCTGCACCTGCGCGGCATTGTCAAACACGGCGCCGTTTGTGGAAAGCTCGGCGGTACCGGCGGCGCGTTCCATGGACCATTCCAGGCCGTCCGGGTAAGAGGATGCAAACAGGGACAGTACGCCGCCTGTGAGCACCGCGGCGACCGCAAGGGAAACGAGCACCTTTTTCATGGATAACCCGGAGGGAAGCGCGCTGCGCGTCCCTGCGCTTTCAAACAGCTCCGGCCGCATACGGAATACAAACGAAAGTACCGCCGCGGTAATGATGCCCTCCGCTATACCGATGGCGAGGTGGATGGGCTGCATCAGCAGCAGAAAAGATTTGAACGGCAGTTCCGTAATGCCCGAAGCAAGCGTTTCCAGCACTACGCCCAGCGCGCCAAGCTGCAAGCCGATGACGACGGAGGCAACGGAAGCGATGGTGATGCGCTTATAGGTAAGCCCCTTCTTCATGAGGGGTTTCCAGAGCAGCGTATAAACAAGAAGGCACGGAATAACGCCCATATTGAAAATATTGCACCCGAGCGCGATCAGCCCGCCATCCGCAAAGAACAGCGCCTGGATGATGAGCACCGCGGAAAGTGTGAGCAGCGCCGGAAAACCGCCAAGCATGGCCGCAAGCAGGATGCCCCCGCCGATATGGCCGCTTGACCCGGTGGCGGGTATGGTAAAATTGATCATCTGCGCGGCAAATACAAATGCACCCGCAACGCCCATAATGGGCACCTTTTTCTCGCAAAGATCGTCTTTTTTGATCTTCATAACGGAATAGCCGATCGCCCCAAGGCTCACCGCGGACATCGTAAGCCCCACGACAGGGGAGAGCAGCGCGTCTGCCATATGCATAAAGGATACCTCCTATGTGACGGGTAAAAGTGTGCAGCGTTATGCGTTTTTGCCGCCGTCCATAAGTATCTTATAGAACACCCTATGGAAGCACAACCCCCGGCAGGGGATGCAAAATTTGATTTGTGCAGGTAAACTGTAGAGGAGACGGCAAGGGGCATTGCAAATGCGCCCATACACGGTATAATTGAAATGAAATGCGAAAACGGCAGAACTGCAGTAAAGAATGGAGCGCTTCTTCTATAAGAAAGGCTGCTCCTGGGAGGAAAATAGATGGATACGTTTAAAATTATTGAAGTCAAGGAAAGCGTCTTTGAAAACAACAACCTGCAGGCCGATGCGCTTAGGGGGCGCTTGAAGGAGGAAAAAACCTTCCTTCTGAACCTGATGTCAGCACCCGGCTCCGGCAAGACCAGCACCGTGCTTAGAACGATTGCGGCGTTGCAGGATGACCTGAAGATCGGCGTGATGGAGGCGGATATCGATTCCGCCGTGGACACGGAAAAGGTGGCAAAGACCGGCGTCAAGGCGATACAGCTCCACACGGGCGGCATGTGCCATCTTGACGCGGAGATGACCAAACAGGGCATTGAGGCCTTGGGCACACAAGAACTTGATTTTGTCATACTCGAGAACGTGGGCAACCTAGTCTGTCCCGCGGAGTTTGATACGGGCGCTTCAAAGAGCGCGATGATCCTCTCCGTGCCGGAAGGGGACGACAAGCCCCTCAAATACCCGCTGATGTTCTCCATTGTTGACGTCTTGCTTATCAATAAAATCGACTGCCTGGGGTATTTTGAGTTTGATGTGGAAGCCGTGCGCGAGCGCGTGACAAAGCTCAACCCGGACATCCTGGTGATCGAGGTTTCTGCAAAAACTGGTGAGGGCTTTGACATGTGGACGGATTGGCTGCGTAAGCAAGTCGGCGCGTGGAACGGCTGATAGGCGAAAAAGAATTTTTTAAAGGAACGCCATGCAGCGATGCATGGCGCTCTTTGTTGTGACTAGATGGCTTAGCCGGATACATTAAAATCGAAATGCATGATCATAAAATAAAAATTGCAGAATCTCTATTGACTTATTTGCATAATACGCATAAAATGAAAGAAATTAATTACTGAAATTCATATTGTTCTCGATTCCGGTTGGGCGGATGACAAGCGTGCATGAAACACGGTGTCGGATGCTTTCAAGTTTGGAAGCTTAAGGGTGGGGGCTTCATATGTTGAAGCCTTGCGCCCTTTTTACGTTCTATGAGTAAGAATTTGTTGGAGCACAAAGATGTGCATTGGGAGTATCCCAATGCACATCTTTCTTTTATATACACAAAAATTGAGGGGAGATTGTTTCTATGTTTTCATCGATTGACACTGTATGGGTTCTTCTCGCAGCGGTGCTGGTGTTCTTTATGCAGGCCGGGTTTGCCATGGTGGAAACCGGCTTTACCAGGGCAAAAAATGCTGGCAACATCATTATGAAGAACCTGATGGACTTTGCGCTGGGCGCAATCGTATTCTGGATCATCGGTTTTAGCCTGATGCAGGGAGAATCATTGGGCGGCCTCATCGGAAAGGTGGATTTTTTCATCCGCGGCGAGTACGGCCCGGGCAACATTCCAACGCCCGTATTCGTCATTTTCCAGACGGTGTTTGCGGCAACGGCGGCTACGATTGTTTCCGGTGCGATGGCGGAGCGCACAAAGTTCATATCATATTGTATTTACAGTGTTGCAATTACTGCAATCATCTATCCGATTTCCGGCCACTGGATCTGGGGCGGTGGCTGGCTGAGCCAGCTTGGCTTCCATGATTTTGCCGGTTCGACAGCGGTGCATATGGTAGGTGGTATTGCGGCGTTCATCGGTGCAGCAATCCTCGGGCCCCGCATCGGCAAATATGGCAAGGACGGCAAGCCCAAGGCCATTCTTGGGCACAGTGTCACGCTTGGTGCGCTTGGCGTATTCATTCTCTGGTTTGGCTGGTTCGGGTTCAACCCCGGCTCCACCCTTTCGGCAACCGGCGATGGAACGCTTATTTCCGTCGGCAATATCTTTATGACTACCAACCTGGCCGCGGCAGCGGGTGCTACGGTCGCCATGATTCTGACCTGGGTCCGTTATAAGAAGCCGGATGTTTCGCTTACATTAAACGGCGCACTGGGCGGCCTTGTGGCAATCACGGCAGGCTGTGATGCGGTATCTCCCTTCGGCGCGCTGATGATTGGCGCCATAGGCGGCGTACTGATTGTATTTGCGGTAGAGCTGCTGGATAAGGTGCTCAAGGTGGATGATCCGGTGGGTGCGGTTGCCGTGCATTGCGTATGCGGCGCTGCCGGTACCCTTATGGTTGGGATGTTCTCCGTAAGCGAGGGGCTGTTTTACGGACATGGGGCAAAGCTGTTGGGCGTGCAGGCAATCGGTGTGCTTTCGGTAGCGGCCTGGGTAACGGTGACGATGTTTATCCTATTTACCGTATTGAAAAAGACGGTTGGGCTGCGCGTGAAGGCTGCGGAAGAAATTGCGGGCCTTGATGCGGAAGAGCACGGCCTGACCAGTGCCTATGCAGACTTTATGCCTGCCCGTACGGCAACCATCCATCTTTCCGGGGAGGTTTCCGAACACCCCACGGTTGCGGTGGAAGAAGCGGTGCCTGTGGTACACAGGAGTGCGCCTGCGGCAGGCTCCGATGTGAAGATGACAAAGGTGGATATTATCACCAACGAGCATAAGTTTGACGCGCTTAAGGATGCGCTCAGCAACATCGGCATTACCGGGATTACAGTTACAAATGTCATGGGCTGCGGCATGCAAAAGGGCACAACGGAGTTCTACCGCGGTGTTCCGGTAGAGATCAATCTGCTGCCCAAGGTGCGCCTAGAAATTGTGGTATGCAAAATTCCTGTGGAGACCGTTGTGGAAACAACCAAGAAAGTGCTCTATACAGGCAACATCGGCGATGGCAAGATCTTTATCTACGATGTGGAAAATGTCATCAAAGTGCGCACCGGGGAAGAAGGCTACGCGGCTTTGCAGGATGAATAACCTTCGCGTATCAGCACACAAAAGGCATGCCTCCGCAGAAAGTCTGCGGAGGCATGTGCAGTATATGGGGATGCCGGCATAACTTGACTTTTTACCGCAGGTATAGTAGGCTACTCAACAGTAGAATATGGCACGGTTCCGGTTGGCGGATGGTATTCTTGCTGTCTGTTTCAAGACTTTGTGGCTTGAGGGTGGAAGCTTCATATTTTATGATGCGGCCACGCTTTTTATTTTGTTTTTTTCGTTTTCAAAATATTGAATAAAGGAGGTCATTGTCGTGACAGTTTCCAATGCGGTCGTAATCGGACTTTTTTGTTTTGCTATGGTATTCATGGTGCTGTTCTGCCTGTACCTGATACTCAAGCTGTTTTCTGTGTTGTTTTCGGGCGTGGGGCGCAAAAGAGAAAAGCGGAACGCCTAATAGAAGGAGGGAAAAAGATGTTTGGGGAGACAATTGCAAAAATATGGACCAATTCCGGCTTTGCCGCGCTGACCGGCGGCGAGGCGATTATGCTCGCGGTATCATTCGTTTTAATTTACCTTGCGATTGCGAAAAAATTCGAGCCTTTGCTGCTCTTGCCCATCGCGTTTGGCATGATGCTTGCAAACCTGCCGCTGACGGGGCTGATGGCAGAAGCCGTGGGCAACGAATCGGGCGGGCTTTTGTATTATCTGTACTTGGGCGTGAAAAAGGGCATATACCCGTCCCTGATTTTCCTTGGCATCGGCGCTATGACGGATTTCGGGCCATTGATCGCAAGGCCCAGCAGCCTGTTCCTTGGCGCGGGCGCGCAGCTTGGCATCATGGTGGCGTTTGTGCTGGCGGTGGCGGTTGGATTTCCCAAAGAGGCAGCGGCCTCTATTGGCATTATCGGCGGGGCGGACGGCCCTACGGCCATCTATCTGACGTCAAAACTGGCGTCTCATTTGCTGCCCGCAATCGCGATTGCGGCGTATTCCTATATGGCGCTTATTCCCGTCATACAGCCGCCGCTGATGCGTCTGTTGACCACCAAGAAGGAACGGGAAATTGTTATGAAGCAGATGCGGGACGTTTCCAAGCTGGAGAAAATTTGCTTTCCGATCGTGGTTTCCGTTCTGTGCATCCTGCTGCTGCCTTCTGTGGCGCCTTTGATCGGCATGCTGATGCTTGGCAACCTGTTTAAAGAATCCGGCGTGGTGGAACGGTTATCCAATACTGTGCAGAACGCGCTCATCAATATTGTTACCATATTCCTGGGCATTACGGTCGGCGCCACGGCGCAGGCGGAAACGTTTTTAAAGCCGGAAACGCTTGCCATTATCGGCCTTGGGCTCTTGGCATTCATCTTCAGCACCATCGGCGGGCTGCTCTTGGGCAAGCTGATGTGCTGGTTAACCAAGGGAAAAATCAACCCGCTGATCGGCTCCGCGGGCGTTTCCGCGGTGCCCATGGCGGCGCGCGTTTCCCAGATAGAAGGGCAAAAGGCCAATCCGCTCAGCTACCTGCTCATGCATGCGATGGGCCCGAACGTTGCGGGCGTCATCGGCTCTGCGGTTGCGGCGGGCATCCTGCTCACGCTGTTTGGCTCCTGAGCAATCGACAATAGAGGCTCTAGGCGTATCGGCAAAGTCTTGGGGACTTTGCCGATAGCCAAAAGGCGGCAGATCGTTCTGCCGCCTTTTCTGTTCCGGTTTCCAAATAAAAGAAAGGCGTGCTACAATAACAGAGCCTTGCAATATCTTTTGATGGAGCCGGATTGGATGAAACGTTTGATAGCAGTGGTTGTGCTTTTTGTGTGGATCGGCATACAGATTCCGGCGTTTGCCCAGAGCAACGGGCAAGCTTTTTACAAACAGGAGACATTGGATGCTTACATTACGCAGCAAATGGAATGGGGAAGGATTCCCGGCCTTGCGCTGGGGATTGTATCAAAAGACGGAGCTGCTTTGATAAAAGGGTATGGGACCGCGGGGAATGGCGTGGAAGTGACGGAGGGTACCGTGTTTCCTATCGCTTCTGTCAGCAAGGTATTTACTGCGTTGGCTGCGCGCCAGATGATCAACGCAGGGATCTTGGAAGAAGATGGGGAGGTTCGGACGTATTTGCCCGGCTTTTCCCCAACATTCCGGGGGCAGCCCGCACGGATGCGTGTGCATCAGCTGCTCACACATACGAGCGGTATCGCTAAAATTCAGGGAGGCGCTCCGTACCTGTATGGTGAGAGCATTACGCTTGCGGACATTGTGGAGCGGGAACGCAACCTGATACTCGTTCGCCAGCCCGGTACCGAATACGAATACTCGAATCTTAATTACCTGTTGCTGGCAGCCGTACTTGAGGCGGCTTCGGGTATGACCTATGAAGCATATGTGGGGAAGCATGTACTTGCACCGCTTCAAATGGCGCATACCTATCTTCGGGAGGGTCAAATTCCGCAAGGGGATAGGACGCAGGGATATACCCTGCTGTACGGGCAGCCCCTGCGCCTTCCATACCCGGAGCCCAACGCGCTGCTGCCAACAGGCGGCATCTATACAAACGCGGCGGATTTAACGCGGCTTCTGGCATGTTATCTGGAGAACGGCTGGTATCTCAATCAATCCATCCTTTATGCCGGCAACGGCAAAGCGTCCGATACGGGGGATGTTTTTGATATTTACTGGGTACCCGGCAGCGATGCGCAGAAGGAACTGTTCCATGATGGCTCTATGCCCGAAGGCACATCGTCCATCCGGATTGACCGGCAATCCGGGTATGCGGTTGTGGTGCTGGCAAATGCAAACGACCAGGATCAGTTTTTTGCCAATGGCGTTAGCGCAGGAACCATCGGTCAGGATGTGTTGTATTATGCAAAAACGGGAACGGTTCCCAAACGTCCGGCGCCGGAGGAGGCATATGCGCGGCTTGCGTTGCCCGTGGCCATGTTTGGGTGCCTTGGTGGTTATGTTGTGTACAGCGCAGGGGCGGTATGCAAGCGCGTAAAATACCCGGTTGCCGGGGTGCTGGCGGATGCGCTGCTGCCGTTGCTTGCACTAACGGCAATCCCCGCTTATTACAACATTAGCTGGGGCTGGCTGCTTGCCTACCACCCGGAACTCAACAGTACGATATTGGGTTGTACGGGCATATTGTTGATTGGCTTTTCCGTAAAAGCAACAATATATATATGCAAAAGAAGGGAAAAATCAACGATATCGTAAAGGGAAACGCCGCGCTGTCTGCGCGGCGTTTCTTGGCTTTTTACATGTAAGCGTGTTCTTACAACTTGTGGACGGCGATTACTGCGCACGGCGCTTTGGCTGCTTATAAAGGGCTGTTTCCGTTCCCATGCCAAGCTCCGGGAACTTGAGCATGTAGAGAAGGATTTGCAGCGTCACCGCGTCGCGGAAGCGGCGCGGGTCCAGACCGTATAAATCCTTTGTTTTGTTCAGACGGAAGATCAGCGTGTTGCGGTGGATATGCAATGCCGCCGCCGTTTCATTGATGCGCTTATCCTGCTCAAAATACGTCTGCAGCGTTTCAAACAGCACGGCGTCGATTTCCCGCCCGTTCAAAAAGTTATCCAAAAAGGACTGCTTGGTGGGGTCCGGCACGCCGTCAAGCAGGCGGAAAATTTGGTGTTCATAATAATAGATGATCTTTTTTTCCCCGGCCAGGCGTTCCACAATGTGCACGCTCTGGGCGGCGTCAAAGAAACTCATACGGTATCCCGTCAGCTCCCGGCAGGGCTTTCCCACGCCGATGTAGCAGCTTTGCCCGCAGGCGTTGAGCCGCGCAATCACGTTTTTGCACATCGGTTCAATGGCCGACACATCTTCCTTGCTTTTTGCGCGCACGGCAAACACATACTGCCCCTGGCCGACATACGCGTAAAAATGAATTCGCAGATGCGCATAGATCATGGAATGGATGGATTGCTCGTTCATGGAAAATTCGTTGTAAATGACGGGGGATGTGCGGATGACGACGATGCTGCAGGTTTTCCCGGTATCGATGTCCAAAAAGCGCGCCTGATCCCGAAGGTTCTCATAATCCTCCACTTTTTCTGCGATGAGGTTGCTGACCCAGTTGTCCAATAACTTGCGCTTGTAGTTGCTCTGCTGGGCAAGCTGCGCCTGCTCCATCAAAGAAATGACGGCCACCTTGATGATGGCAGCAATCGGCAGCAGGAGGTCCGGCTCGCCCGTAAGGCCGATTGCACCCACCACCTTCCCGTAAAACTCCAGAGGCACGGTGATGCCCTCGCGCGTGCCGGCAAACGAGGTTGCCTGCTGTGGATAAACGAGCAGATTTTTTCGTTTTTCCATGGCTTCGATCGCACCCTGGTGAAAGGTGCCGATGCGCGCGGCGGAGGAACTCGCGACGACGATGCCGTCATGATTGATGACATTCACCGGCGTATCCATGACCTGTTCGAGCTTATCCACGATGGGTTGAGCCAATTCCTGTGTAATGACCATAGCGTTCACCTCTTGCATTTGTAGCTGGATGTGAAACTTGGCGAAAAAGAATGAATGGCGTCACATGGGGAAAGTCGGTGGACAGTTCTCATTTCAAAGAGTTTATGCTGGAAAAGCTGCTTTTATTATATTGTGCAAGGCTACAAAAATCAATCGGAATAGCACCCAATTATTGTACGGAACTACATTGTTTGGGAAGAAAACGGTTCTATATAATAAACATATCGGACACACAAAGAATAGCAGGGAGGATGTTTGATTTATGGCATTCATTGATAAGCAGGAGCAGCAGCTGCGTCCCGCGGAAACACGCATGGCTCCCTACCCGGCAAAGTACATTACGTTGGCCAGCGGCGAAAAAATGGTGGTACGCCAGCTTACCAGAGAAGAATGCCCCATCGTATTGGAAACCGTCAAACCCCTTATGAATGTGGAGCGCGATTTTTACGATATCGTGGCCGCCCGCATCTATTCTGAAGTATTGGGCTATATGCGCCATCGTGTCAAGGACGAATATGTATTTTTAGGCACCATCAAGGGTGAGATTGTCGGCGTGGTGAATGGGCGCATGCTCGATGAAAAAGTGGGCATGAGCTACCACACGATTACCATAAGGCAGGGCCTGCGCATCGGCGCGCAGCTGTTCGCGGCCAAGATGGAATATCATTTTGATTATCTCAATCAGGATGAAGTCTGGATCGTAGCCGAATCCCCCAACGGCTTCAAGCGCTGGATGATCGAATATGAGCTCATTTCCCGGCCGGAGACCTGGCATGAGCTTGGCGGCGTGCCCACCTACGTGCTCACCCGCGAGCTTTGGGAAAAGCATAAGGCGGCAAAGTGCACCGGCCGCAGGCCTGTACCCGATGAACTCATGGAAAGTGCGCGCAATCCAATCCTGCCGAACACGTATCCACAAATACCTGGCTTCAAAAGGGGGTAGAAACATATGAGACCTGTCGGCATTGTCGGTGTGGGGCACACCAAATTCGGCAAGCACAACGGCTCATTCCTGGAGCTTGCCGCTATGGCGGGCAAGGAGGCGCTTGACGATGCGGGTGTACGCCCGGTTGCCGGTCATGGCATTGATCAACTCTTTTTAGCTTCTATGGGCTCGGGCACGCTCAACCATATCAGCGGCGCGGCGTCGGCACTCGTGGATACCCTGAATTTGCGCCCCGCCATGGCGGAGACGGTGGAAAACGGTCCGGCCTCGGGCGCTTCCGCCATCAAGCTCGCGTACATGGCCATTGCAAGCGGCATATGCGATACCGCGCTTGTCATCGGCGCTGAGCAGATGCGCGTGGTGAGCGGCTGGGAAGGCACGGACTTTGTGGCCACCATGAGCCACCCGGAGGCGGAGTATCCTTATGGGCTTACGCTCCCCGCATTCGCGGGCATGTTCACAAGGCTGTACATGGACAAATACGGCGTGACCGAAAAGGACCTTTCCATCGTCAGCGTCAAGAACCATGAAAACGCCATGCACAACCCTGTGGCGCACATCCATCTGGTTCCTGACCTGTACGCGATCACGGAAGACGAAGACGCCCATGTGATCAACCCCTATGTGGCGGAGCCGCTTCGGGTCTATCACACCTGCCCGGTATCGGATGGCGCAGCAGCCGTGCTGCTGACCGCTATGGACAGCGGCCGGAAGTTTAAAAAAGCGCCCGTGCGCATCGCCGGCATCGGCCAGGCGACGGATACGCATGTGGTGGCGGAGCGGGAGGTGCCCACAGACCTGTTCGCGGTGCGCGAGGCCGCAAGGCGCGCGTATGAGATGGCGGGCATGGGGCCAAAGGACATCGACGTTGCGGAGCTGCATGATGCGTTCCAGATCCTTGAGATCGCGGAAAGCGAAGAGGTCGGCTTCTTTGAAAAGGGCACGGGACATCTCGCCGCGCGCGAAGGCAAGACAAGGGTCGGCGGGGAAATCCCTATCAACACCTCGGGCGGCTTAAAATCCAAGGGCCATCCGCTGGGGGCGACAGGAGTCTCGCAGGTGGTGGAGATTGTGCGGCAGCTGCGCTCTGAGGCGGGAGGCCGTCAGGTAGAGGGCGCGAAAACCGGCCTTACCGTAAACTTCGGCGGCTTTGGCAACAATGTGGTCGCCGTCATTCTCACGCAGGATGAAACGGACGCTGCAAAGGAGGTGTCATGATGGAACTCTTCTATTATGAATGCGCCCAATGCGGCGAGCTGCACCATCCCAAACACTTTGTGTGCCGTAAATGCGGCGCAACCGAGTGGATTGAGCATCCGTTAAACGGCGAAGCGACGGTCGTGACCTGGACCAAGGTCTATAACCTGCCCGAAGGATATATGAAGCCGTATCTTTGCTTCTGTATCGCCCAGTTTGATAACGGACTGGCGGTGAGCGGGCAGATCAATGTGGACCGGCCGCAGACCGGCATGCGCGTGCGCGCAACGGTGGGTGTGGTCAAAGAAGCGGTCGGAAAGGACTGCTACGGGTTCATATTTGAACCCGCATAAACTGCGGGTACGATGGCGGACTGCCGGGGAGCCTGAGGGAACAGGGTGTTTGACGTACTGCGCCGGGAATTTCCGGCGCAGTACAAAGCGTATTCCGGCAAGGCGACCGGCAGTTCCTTTATGAAGAATTGCGCCGGAATTTAACGGCGCGCACAGTATTGCTTGAAACGCCCTTTGTGCCGGGTCAGCCGGCGCACCTCTTCGAGGAAATCGGCTACAATCGGAAACACAACCATCAGAATATACCGCGACCACGCGCGCCCGATTGGGCCCGGCCTTTCTAAAGTTACCCCGGCGGGAGATTACCTGCTGCTGGGGTATTTGGTGATTTAGGACCATCCGGCGCGACCTTGAAACCAATTCGAAACGGGGGAATGACAGTTGCAACATACAACGCTTGTCCGGCGCAACCTGTATTCCGATTCGGTGAGCCTGATGCGCATCGGCAATCAGGCGGCATCGCTTCCCGGAATGGAGGATGTGCTTGTGGGTATGGCGACGGAACTCAACAAAGAGTTGCTGCAGAACATGGGCTGCATGACTGCGGAGGCCGAAGCCGCCGGGCCAAACGATCTGATCATCGGCGTCGTCGCGCGGACGGAGGAAGATCTGGCCGCGGCGATTACGGAGATCGGCGCACTGCTACAGAATAAGAAGCGAGCCCCGGGCCAGGCGAAGGAGGGCGCAGTGTACGAGACCATTCTGGACGCGGTGGAGCAGGAGGAAGACTTTAACCTTGCCATCGTTTCCGTACCCGGCGCTTACGCCGCGCGGGAATGCGGCATTGCGTTAAAGAACGGCCTGAACGTATTCCTGTTCAGCGACAATGTCGCCATAGAGGATGAAATCCGCCTCAAGCAGCTTGCCGTAGAGCGCGGGCTCTTCATGATGGGGCCAGATTGCGGCACCGCCATCCTCAACGGCGTACCGCTGGGGTTTGCCAATGTGGTGCGCAAAGGGGATATCGGCATTGCGGCGGCATCCGGCACGGGGTTGCAGCATGTGACGACGCTGCTGCACCACATGGGGGCAGGCATTTCGCAGGCCATCGGCACGGGCGGGCGCGACCTTTCCGCAAAAGTGGGCGGAAAAACGATGCTGTTTGCACTTGATGCGCTCAATGAGGATGAAGAGACGAAGGTCATCATGATCCTCTCGAAGCCTCCCGCGCCTGAGGTGGCGGAGGCTGTGCTTCAAAAGGCAAAGAACCTCAATAAGCCGGTCGTATTGTGCCTGTTCGGCAGGGAGATGGCGGGGGACTTCGGCGGCATCGCGCTTTGCGCGGATATGGAGCAGGCAGCCATGAAAGCTGCGGAACTCTCGCTTGGGCATCCCGTTGCGCTTTCGGATACGTACTTTGATCTTGCGCCCGTGGAGCGCTTTCAAAAGCGGCGCAGGCCCGAACAGAAGCATGTGCGCGGTATATTCGGCGGCGGCACCGTGTGCGATGAGGCGATGGTGACGTTCCGCGCGCTTGGGATTCCCATCCGCTCCAACATCCCGCTTTCAAAGGAGGAGGCGCTTACCGATATCCACCGCAGCGAGGGGAATGCGTTCCTTGATATGGGCGACGATTACTTCACCAAGGGCAAGCCGCATCCCATGATTGACCCGGGCCTGCGCAACAGGCGGATTGTTGCGGACGCACTGCTTCCCGATACCGCGGTAATGCTTCTTGACGTAGAGCTTGGCTATGGCTCCCATCCCGACCCCGCGGGCGTACTCTTGGAAGCTGTGCGCGAGGCGAAGGAGAAGCTGGGAGAACGGGAAGTCCTTTGGATCGCATCCGTCATCGCAACGCCGGAGGATCCGCAGGGATATGCGCAGCAGATGCGGATGATTGTGGATGCCGGGTTTGTGGTGACGCTGAGCAATGTGCGCGCGGCGCGGCTGGCTGCGTCCATCGTGCGGGAAGGGGGCGCGGTATGAGCGGATTGTTTGGGCAGCCCATCAAGGCGGTCAACCTCGGCAGCCGTGATTTTTATGAAGACCTCGTCAAACAGGGCGTTGCAGCCGTGCATCTGGACTGGAAGCCTGCGGCAAACGGCGACGCGGCGCTGCTGCAGGCGCTTGAGCGCATGGAGAATCACCCTGAAATCGAGGCCGCAAACCATGAGGCGCTCAAGCGTATCCATGAGGCGCACCCGTACCTTGTAGATGTCGGGATTGCGCGCGATGTGATCCCGGGCATGACGGAGGATACACTGCTGCACGCGGGGCCGCCGATCGCCTGGGAGCGCATGAGCGGGCCGCTGCGCGGGGCGGTAATCGGCGCGCTGCTGTTTGAAGGGCGGGCAACCACGCCCGAGGCGGCACAGGCGCTTGCATCATCCGGCAAAATCACGTTTGCACCCTGCCATGAACACGCCGCGGTCGGCCCCATGGCGGGCGTCATTTCGCCCTCCATGCCGGTATTCATCGTGGAAAACCGCAGCGGCGGCAACCGCAGCTACACCACCATGAACGAAGGCTTGGGTAAGGTCCTGCGCTTTGGCGCTTACAGCGAAGAGGTGCTCACCCGCTTAAAGTGGATGCGGGATGTGCTGGCCCCGGGCATCCAAAAAGCCGTGCGGATTTCAGGCGGCATCGATATCAAGTCCATCATGGCGCAGGCGTTGCACATGGGGGATGAGGTGCACAACCGTAACAAGGCGGCGACCTCGCTGTTAATCCGCACACTGCTGCCGTTCCTGCTTGAAGCGGAGTTAGAGGAAGCCGAGCGCATTGCAATTATCCGCTTTATCAACGGCAACGACCATTTCTTTTTGAATCTCTCCATGGCAGCGGCAAAAGCCATGCTCGACGCCGCGGACAATGTTGAACACTCCACCATCGTTACGGTGATGACCCGCAACGGCACGGATTTCGGCATCCGGGTAAGCGGCCTATCCGGCCGCTGGTTTACCGGGCCCGCGGGGGACGTCAAGGGCCTGTTGTTCCCCGGCTTTACGGATATGGACAAAAATCCGGACATGGGGGACAGCGCCATCACGGAAACGCTGGGCCTGGGCGGCTTCTGTATGGCGGCGGCAATCGCCATTGTGCAGTTTGTGGGCGGCCAGCCGGAGGACGCCATTGGTTTTTCCAAACGGATGTATCGCATTACCGCAGGGGAATCGAACGTATTCTCCATCCCCGTGCTGGATTTTCGCGGCGCGCCCACCGGCATTGATATCCGGAAGGTCATCTCCACCGGCATCCTGCCGCAGATCAACACCGGCATTGCCCACCGTGAGGCGGGCATCGGCCAGGTCGGCGCGGGGCTTGTTACACCGCCGTGGGATTGCTTTACAGGCGCGCTCCTTGCGTTTTCAGAGCAGCTCTTTGAGTAAGCAGCAACCAATGGAAACCACATGCAAAATAAGGGAGGTACCGTTATGATCAGCAATTGGAACAACATCAAAATGTATGACCTGACCCAGCCCATCAGCCACCTCACGCCCCCTTGGCCGACATATGAACCGCTGCAGATCAAGTTCTTCAAGCGCCTCTCTCCCAACGGCGCGAACGGGCAGGTGCTGACCCACTCCAACCATGTGGGTACGCATCTGGACGGCCCGCTGCATTTTTGCACGCATGGCGGGGACATTGCAAGCCTGCCGCTCGATTACCTCTGCTCCGAGGGCGTGATCGTGGATTTGAGCGATATCTGTGAGGACTACGGCATCTATACCTCAAAGGATATTGAGGACCGCGTGGAGGTCAAAGAGGGCGACATTATCATTATCTATACCGGCTATAAAAAATACTCCTGGGATCAGCCCGAAGCCGACGAGCTTCGCTATATGGTCAAACACCCGGGGCCCTTGCGCGAGTTTGCGGACTGGCTGATTGAAAAGAAGATCAAATGGATCGGCGTGGACGCAGGCTCAGCCGACCACCCAATGAACACGAAAATCCGCGAGTGGCAGCCGCGGGAAGCGAAACAGTGCGACAGGTATCTGCGCGAGAAATACGGCAAATCCATGGAAGAGCTTATGCCGGATGAGGATTACCAGGTGATGCATATCCCCCTCTTCCCCAAGAACATCATCCATGTGGAAAACATCGGCGGGCAGATCGAGGAAGTGCTCAACCGCCGCATGATCATCGGCTGCTTCCCGTGGCGCTTTGTGGGCGGCGAAAGCTGCATTTGCCGCGTGGTCGCGTTTGATGAGGAATAGAATAAGGTATCGCCGCCTAGGCGGCGACAGTAAGTTATTTTATTTAATAGCGGGCGGGCTTCGCCCCCCCGCGCCCCCTAGGACGTTCCAGAGGATATTGCCCCTGCCGTTGCGGCAAGCCTGTGTCTGTTGGGCATAGAGAGGGCACGTAAAAGTTCCCTCAAAGCAAAAAGAGCATCGGCGTTCTGAAGCGCCGTATCCCCACGCAAGTGTTTGTAGTATGCGGCAGGGAATACCCCTGCCGCACATCCCGAAACAATTCATGACCCCGTTACAAAAGCCACAGCAATCTTTCCCATCTTATCTTTGGGGGTGGCAATATGCCGGAGTTTTTACAGCCAACATCCCTGACGCAGGCAATGGACCTGTTGCGGGAAAAACAGGACGTCAAATTCCTAGCCGGCGGTACGGACCTGATCATTTTATTGCGCAACCGCGTGGTGGACTGCCGGTATCTGATGGACATCAAACGCATTGAGGAACTGCATACGTTTTCCTATACGCCCGAGGGGCTTACGATCGGCGCTGCCGTCACCTGCAATGAGATCCTGCACGCGGACTTTCTAAAGGAGGAGCACAAGGTCCTGCAGGAAGCGGCAATCACGTTAGCCAATACCCTCCTGCGCAACCGCGCCACGCTGATGGGCAATATCTGCAACGCCTCTCCCGGCGGGGATATGATCCCGGCGTGCCTGGTGCTTCATGCAAGTGTGCATACCGTATCACCGCGCGGGGAACGCACAATTCCGCTTCATGCATTTTTTACCGGCGTCAAAAAACATGTGTTAACGCCCGACGAACTTGCGGTGAAGCTGACGCTGCCTAACCAGCCGGGGCGCGGCTTGTATCTCAAAAAACGGCGCATCCGCGGGCATGACCTTGCGCAGGTGGGGCTTGCCGGGTTTTATCATGAGGACGGCCGCCTCACGTTCGCCGCGGCAGCGGTAGGGCCGACGCCGGTGCTCATCGACGGGATCGGCGCGTATGCCCCGGAAGGGCTGTTAGCCGCAAAGGAAGAGATCAAGGCGAAGGTGCAGGGATATGCCAGGCCCATTTCCGATGTGCGGAGTTCAAAGAAGTACCGGCTGGCGATGCTCGGATACTTTACAGGGCTTGCAATAGATGCGTTTGCAACCGGCGAGAAGTTGGAGGTGCGGGCATGAAGCGCGATATCCATGTGAAGGTCAACGGTATCGAGTATGACGCTATGTGCAGCGAAAACGCAACGCTGATTACGCTGCTGCGGGAGGAACTGCAACTTACCGGCACCAAGGAGGGCTGCGGTGCGGGCGAGTGCGGCGCGTGTACGGTGATATTCAACGGCAACGCGGTCAACGCCTGCATGGTGATGGCGATGGAGGCCGAGGGCGCTGAGATTTACACCATTGAGAGCGAAGTGAAGGACGGCGAGCTTTCCGATCTCCAGAAAAGCTTTCTCACGCACAACGCGTTCCAGTGCGGGTTCTGCACGCCCGGTATGGTGATGAGCGCGCGGGCGCTATTGAACAAAAATCCGCACCCGACCAAGGGCGAAATCATTGAGGCGCTGGAGGGCAACCTCTGCCGCTGCACGGGCTATGAAACCATCCTTGCGGCAGTTCAGGCGATAGCAGGTGAGCATGATGGCGAATAAGTATCAATACATCGGCAAAAGCGTGTCCCGGCACGACGGCTTTGAAAAGGTGACAGGCACCGCCACCTATGTGGCGGACCTGAAAATGAACGGCATGTTGCACGCTCGGGTCAAAACGAGCCCCCACGCGCACGCCAACATCCTCTCCATCGATACCAGCAAGGCCGAAGCGCTGCCCGGTGTGCGTGCCGTGATTACCGGCAGGCAGGGCGCGAAGAAGCTTGGCATCTACATGGTGGACCGCTCCATCATCGCGACGGATAAGGTGCGCTATTACGGAGAGGTCGTGGCGGCGGTGGCCGCCGAGGACGCGGAGATTGCGGCACAGGCCGTAGATTTGATTGAGGTCACCTATGAGCCGCTGCCTGCCGTGCTTGACGTCAAGGCCGCGGTACAGCCGGACAGCCCGCTGGTGCATGAAAAGCTCGGCGAATACTCGCACATCAAGGGCGTATTTTTCCCGATTGCCGGCACCAACGTCGCAAGCCACATCAAAGTGCGAAAAGGCGATGTGGAGGAAGCGTTCCGGCGCGCCGACGTGGTGATCGAGCACACCTACGAGCAGCCGCAGGTATTCCATATCCCATTGGAAACCCACGGCACCATCGTACAGTGGGGCATTGGGGATAAAATCAAAATTCATTCCAGCTCGCAATCCCCGTTCTCCATCCGCGATCTGTTTTCGGTGGCGTTCAACCTGCCTAAAACAAATATCGAGGTCAACGTGCCCTATGTGGGCGGCGGCTTTGGCGGCAAGAGCGGCATCCATATGGAACCTTTGGTGGGCCTGTTATCAAAGGCCGCGGGCGGGCGTCCCGTTAAGCTGATCCCCATCCGGGAGGAGGAATGCGCAACGCTTCCCTGCAGACAGGGGCTGGTGGCGCACATCAAGACGGGCGCGACGAAGGACGGCCGCATCATCGCGGAAGAGGTAGAGTACCTCTGGGATGCGGGCGCGTACGCGGATTACGGCGTCAACATCGGAAGAGCCGGCGCTGTGACCGGCTGCGGGCCGTATGACATTGAAAACGTAAAGGTGGACTCGAAGACCGTCTACACCAACCATGTGTTCGGCACCGCATATCGGGGGTTTGGGCATCCGGAGGTGTTCTTCGGCATTGAACGCCAGCGCGACCTTATGGCAAAGGCGCTCAACATGGACCCGCTGGAGTTCCGGCTCAAAAACCTGTTGATGCCCGGCGGCAGGACCATTACGGGCGAACTTATCACCGAGAACACGGGTAGGGTGGACCTCTGCCTCAAACAGGTTGCGGACGCAATTGGGCTATATACGCCCTACACGCCCAAAGAGCAGGCGGAATTCAAACGGACGGGCAAGTACCGCGCCAAGGCGGCGGCAGTGCTGCAAAAATCCCCGGCCATCCCTACATGGTGCGCAACCTCGGCACTCTTGCAGATGAATGAGGACGGGACGATACGCCTGAGTGTGGGCGGCGTGGATTATGGCCAGGGCACCTATACGGTCATGCAGCAGATCGTGGCGGAACGCCTCAATTTCCCCGTTGAGAAAATCCATATTTCACATACCATCAACACGAATTTGAGCCCGTATGACTGGCAGACGGTCGCAAGCCGCATGACGGTCCTCTGCGGCAACGCGGTCTGCGAGGCATGCGATGACTTGAAAGAACAGATCATGGAGATAGGCAGCATCATCCTGCGCGCGGCGAAGCATGAGATCGCGCTCGGCGAGGAGTATGTCTATGTCAAGCAGAACCCGCACCAGCGCATACCGCTCTCTCAGCTTGCCATGGGCTATACGTTTGAAAACGGGAACGCCATCGGCGGCCCGCTCATTGGCCGCGGCAAGGCCATCGCCCAGGGGCTCACGACGCTTGACGCCGAAACGGGGCAGGGCAAGACCGCGCTGGACTGGACGTATGGCGCGCATGCCGTTGAGATTGAGGTGGATACCAACACCGGCGATATCGACATTTTGCATATGGTCAGCTCCCTAGATATCGGCCAAGTCATGAACGAGGCGCTCCTGCGCGGCCAGGTGGTGGGCGGAGCCCTCCAGGGCATCGGCACCACGTTCTCGGAAGCCGTGTGTTACGACGGGCAGGGGAGGCTGTTGACCCGGAACTTTACGGATTATAAAATCCCCACGTTCCGCGATGTGCCAAAGAAGGTTGAGGTGCTCTGCGTGGAAACACCCCAGCTTGACGGGCCGTACGGCGCGCGCGGCTGCGGCGAGCATCCGCTCATTGCGGTAACGTCGGTTCTTGCGAACGCGCTTGCAAATGCCACCGGCGCGGAGTTTTATGACCTTCCGCTCTCGGCGGACCGCGTATATCTGCGGCTGCACGGTGAGGAGTAGGGGGAACAGACGATTGCGAATGTGTGGGCGGCTACAGGACCCTACGAAGGGTAGTAACCCAAAATACAACCTGCAGGGGCAAACGGTATTCGCCCGCAAAACAACACCATTCCGCAATTGCCTGTAAAACACAAAAAAGGGAGGGGATGTATGCACAAAAGCGGCGGTTGTTGAAAACGATTGGTTGAAAAGAGGATCCCATACCTAACATGCCCCGGTCACACACATTTTTTGAAGAGGTGAAAGATATGGCAAAGGATCCAAACAAAGCGGCAGTCCTGGGCTATTTGCCCGATGAAACTCCATCGATCGGCAAACTGATCATTTTTGCGTTCCAGCAGGTGCTCGTCATGTTCCCGGCGACCGTCACGGTGGCGCTGCTCACGGGGTTTCATGTTTCTACCACGATATTTGCAAGCGGCCTTGCCACCATCAGCTTTTTGCTGATTACACGCGGAAAAATCCCCCTGTACTATGGATCAAGCTTCTCCTATATCGCTGCGATTGTGAGTATCACAGGAGGCGTGGGCTTTGGGCAGCTTGCGCCGGATACGCTCATTTCGCAGGCCCAGTTTGGCATCATCTGTTCAGGTCTTGTTTCCATAGCGGCAGGCCTTATCGTGAACCGGTTCGGCATGGAAAAAATCGAAAAAGTGCTGCCGCCTACCATCACGGGGCCGATCGCCATGATCATAGGCCTCTCGCTTGCGTCAACGGCCATCACCCAGGCGTTTACGGACCCCGCCATCCCCGGCATCATGCCCAACAGCGCAATCATCGTGGCGCTTGTTACGCTGCTTGCAACCATCCTGTTCTCCGTCTACCTCAAGGGCGTGCTGGGGCAGCTGCCGATCCTGTTCGGCATATTGGCAGGGTATCTTGTCGCCATTCCGTTTGGACTTGTGGACTTTTCCAAGGTCTGGACGGGGACTGTGGTTTCCGTACCGCACTTCACGCTGCCCTCCGTCAATTGGCTTGCGGTGCTCGCCATTATGCCGATTGCGCTTGCAACCATTCCGGAATCTGCCGCGCATCTGTTCCAGCTTGATATCTACGTCAACGACCTTGCAAAGAAGAAGGGCAAGGGCGTTTACAAGATCGCGGATAAGCTGGGGCTCAACCTGATCGGTGACGGTCTTGGCGATATCGTCTCCGCACTCTTTGGCGGCCCCGCGGGCACCAACTATGGAGAGAACATTTCCACTATGGCCATCACAAAGAACTTCTCCGCGAAGATGCTCGGGGTTGCAGCCGTTATTTCCATCGTGCTTTCGTTCCTCAGCCCGCTGTCCAACGCCGTCAACACCGTGCCCGCGGCCGTTATCAATGGCGCGTGCATCTTCCTGTTCGGCGTTATTGCGGCACAGGGCGTGGCGATCATGATCAACCAGAACGTGGATATGTTTGACGGACGCAATCTGGCCGTCATTTCCGTCATATTCGTTGTTGGCCTTGGCGGGCACTATGGCTTTGAAGGCGGCATGATCCCCATGTTCGGCGCAAAGCTGCCGGCCATCGCATCCGCTGCGGTCGCGGGCATTCTACTGAACCTCCTGCTTTCGATTGGGCTTGAAAAGAACAAGAAGCAGGAAAAACAGGCGGAGGAGTCCGCACAGATGTAATGGATCCGATCGATTACCTGCCGCAATAGAGTCTATGGGCCGGCAGGCGGAGTTGGAGGATGTAGCGCTGCCGCGCAGGGAAACCCTGCGCGGCAGTGTTTGTATCTGCGGCATTTATGATCCGCCAAATTATGTACTCTGGCTCCAATATTAAGAACACATTAGGGTGCACCATGCGAATAGATGGAAGACGAAATGGCGCTGGCGATTCCCCCGGCAGGCGCAGTTTTAAAGGCTTCCTGGCCGTGCAAAAACAACACGCGGTGCAAACCGCTACAGCAGCACACAAGGCCGCCATATGGCGGCCTTGTTGTTGTATTGCTGCGGCGTTTACCGCAAGCGCTTCCTTCTGTTGGTTATGGCGTATGCCGCGCCCAAAGCGCTCAGCAGCAGGAGGACCATGCCGATTCCAACGCCAGTATCGCCTGTTTTGGGCGGCATGGCGGATAGCGGCACGAGATCGGTAATGACTGCAAAAGCTCCAAGGGCATTAACCTGCACCGTGACCGTCCCATGAACGACCTTGCCGGTATATTTGGTCACGCGGCCGGTCGCCTCGTTGTATTGTAGCACCGTGAGGGTTTCATCTTCATACGCTGCGCCTACCTGGAAGGAGACCTGCATGGGTCCGAAATTCTTTCCGGAAAGGGAGAGTTGCTGCATGCTGACTACTGTATGGTTGAGTGCAGCTGCTGTCAGCGCGGCACCCGCCTTGCTTGAACGGGACAGATCTGCTGCCTGCAGCCTGGACCCGGAAGAGAAGCTTCCTTTGACTTCCACATTGCTGCCGCCCATCGGGATTCCGCCGCTGGGAGACAATGTCTTCCGTTCCGAACCGTTGCTGGAACTAGGCGTGGGTTGCGGGGGAGTAGGAGTGGGAGTAGGTTCAGGGGAAGTGCCTGTAATCTGAATCTCCGCACGGTTTCTTACGCGTAGCCGCGGGATAAAGGTACCCTCGCCGCTCGTATCCGCCGTGATGGACCCTAAGCCGATGGCCTCGACTTCATCGCCCTTTTTCAGGTTCTTAAGGCCCGTATCGTCCGGCGTGATATAGCCGTCGATGAATATGCGCGCGGTGCCGGTATCGTCGGTCACAAGTATGGTTTCCAGGATGCCGTTTGAGTAGGCAAGATCGGAGACGGTACCGGCTACCTTCATCAGGTTCCCGGTATTGGAGGCACTCATGGCGCTTGCCGCCGTTACTGTGGCGGGAGCGAGGGGGGTGCCTTCGCCGACTTTTTCAATGCTGCCCTTGCTTACGTCGAGCTGCCGTTCCCCGTTATAGGAGCTCGTGACGCCTGTTACGCTTACCACATCGCCGATTTTGAAGTCGCCTGCCACCGGGAACACGTTGATGCCGCGGGTGCCGTCCTGTACATAGATGCAATCAAAGAAGGCGGTCTCCTTATTATGGGCGGAAGCGTTGGAGGTAACCGTGCCGCGGACGGTGAAATCCTTTCCTTCGGGCGCGGCGTGCACATCGGCAATGCTGCTGATTTCAACGGGGTTTATACTCTTTACAATATTTTCAAGGATGGTGAAGTTGCTATATGCGGGTGTATCCCAGTTGTCCAGCTCCGCTTGAATTTCAAAGTTGCTCATGAAAGCAGAGCCGGCGACGATAACGGTAGAAGTCTTTCCGTTCCCATGTGCTACCGTTTCGGATGCGGCGACCATATACCTGCCGTTGTACTTGGGGGTGCCCGCACCGCCGATGCCATCCTTGTCGTCGTCGGCGGAGTAGCTGGTTTCATGCCCAAACACCATTGCGCTCACATGGGGGGGGAGGGTTGTGACGGGACTGTCGGTTGCGTTCACAGCGTGGACGGTGCTGCCGCCATAGTTGGAATACACCTGCTTATCCGAATCGACGCGGGCAAGGAAGGGATTCTCCATATTGTAGGTGTTCAAATACAGGCGCGGAGACTGGCCGCCGTTGTTCACATCGTCCTTGATTTCATCGTCGGTCAGGCGAAGCGAAGCGCCGATGGCCTTCAAAATGCTGTTTTGCTGCGCTGCCATGTGCTGATTTGCCGGCAGGGTATGGGGCGTATTGTCGGTATACTTCGTATAGCTTTCGTAGTAATCGCCCCAACCGGTGAGGATAAGAGTGTTGCCCTGCTCGGCAAACGCCTTTACAGCGGCAATCTCTTCCGTGTCGTAGCTCTTGTAACCCAGCTTGAAGTTGCTGCCGTCGCGGCGGGTGGGTGGGGTCAATACCAGCATTTTGTACTTGGGATTTTGCGCGGCGGCAATGAGCGCCTCCTTGGTTTCAAGCTCTACAACGCGCACGCCGTAGTCCACCGCCATATTGGCGAAGTTACCCATGCTATCCTTGTAATTGCCCCTTACATACTCGTTGTAGTGGCTCGCGTCGATGCCAACATACACAAGCTTTTCGCTTTCGCGCACATTAAGCTCAAGGCTCTGGCTGAATTCCAGATCTTTGTCGCCAACAGTAATGATGGCAAGAACCGTAACGGTAACGCGTCCCGCAACGGTAAACGTGTGCTCGAGGGAGTTCTCCAGCTGGCCCATGGAGGGAATCGCTGTCCCCGGCTGCTCCTCCTTGAGCACAACATCGCCCACCTTATAGGAAATGGACTTGAGCATGGCGGGGGAGGTTTCGTTGTTGAACAGCTTTGTGGTGAGCTTAACAGGTTCGCCAGTAACAGGCATCTTGGTGTCGGCCTCAAACGAGTTAATGCCGATGAGGGCGCCCGAGCCCACCCACACAGGGGCGGTTACGGCAATGTTCTTATCCGCCTGCGTTACGCGCACATAGTAGTATCCGGCGGAAGCCGTCAGATCAAATTCCCAGTCAGCCGCGTTGGAACTAAAGTCCTTGGTTGCAGCGACGCGGCCGTTGTTTGTGATGATTTCTATCTTGGAAATCACATCGCTCGCGTCGGGATCATCCACATGAACGGCAAACTTGAGCGGATCCGTGGGAACGGCAGCGATAACGCTTCCCATGATCTGGTCGTTGAGCGTATAGCTGATGTTGAGGTTTTTGTCCTCAGTGGTGTAGACGGACATGTTCTTGAGACCCTCAAGCAGGCCAAGCTCTGAAAAATCATCCGTGATGATGACCGTGCGCGCGGTGTTTGCGTTGCCCCACTGTCCCTTGTGGTTGTCCTGGTTGTTGGTGGGCGCTACATGCCAGCCCTTGTCGAGCGCCTTTGTGTACTCGGCATAGCTGGGGAAATAACCGCCGGAGCCGATGGCCCCCTCACCGTTGCCCACTTCCACCGCGACCATCTTCATATCATACGCGGGCGTATAGTAGGCGAAATCGGTAAAGGTACCAAACGTTTTTCCTGGGTGGTTGAACTGTGAAAGGTTTGCAAGTTCATCCGTGTTTTTAATGAGCGTTTCGTAATACAGCTTCATTCCGGCGTCGGCCGTTTTGTTGTTCAGCGCCGTGTTGTTGCGGCTGACCAGGCCGTTTGAGTTGAACGTGTTGATGTGGCCCGGTCCGCCTGACCACGTCATTTCAAAACCGGGGATCGCTACGACTGCACCCGCGTTTTCGGAGTTGAAAGCGCGCATATCGCCAGCGTACTTTTCCCACTTTGCGCGGCTTGCGGCTGTCATTTTGTTGATGTCGTTGAGCGCTTCTGCGGGGTTGGAGCTGCTGGTGCTGTCAAAATAGTTCGAGTGGTCTGTAAAGGCCACAAAGTCCACATTGTCCTGCGCAGGAATGTTTTTGATATAATTCAGGCCGTTCGCCAAGGTTCCCGAACCGTCGGAATATTCCGCGGTGTGGGAGTGGAGCTGCCCAAAATAAGTCGTGTACTTCGATTCGCCCACATAGAAGCTCCAGGTTTCGGTAATGCTGATGCCGCCCTGCTTTGTGACGGTTACGATGGCCGTATACTTGCCGTCTGAGAGTGGATTGGCGGGGGTGTAAGCGTATGTCGTTGTGCCGGGTTGCAGCGCCATCGCAGCATCTTTGATGATTTCCGTACCCTGCTCATTTTTTAATGTCAGCGTGACGGTGGGCGCATCGCCCGCATTTTCAAGCGTTACGGAGATAACGGGGGTTTTGTCCCCCTTGGTTGCACTGTTGCGTGCGGGCGTTACGGCCGTTACGACAGGCTTGTTGCTGATGGTAACGGTAGCCTGCTCGGAGGCCGTAAGCCCCGTTACATCCGTTGCCGTTATGAAAATGGCAATACTGGTTGCGGTAGAAACAATCTCCGCACCGGGGATCGTATACTCGTACTTTCCGCTTTCCGTATTTTTCACCATGGGCACGGTCTTTGTTGCGCTGCCTATGGTATAGGTAAGCTCAACGGATTGAAGCCCCTTGTTGTCGTAAGCTTCTGTCGAGACAAGATAATCCATGCCGGGCGTTGCGTGTAAAAATTGACTGGGCAGCGTAACAACAGGATTCTTTGTATCGTTTACAACATCATAGGAATAGAAGCCATTTGCCGCATAGGTTCCGGTATAGAGCTGCGGGTTGGTAATACCGTTACAGGCCACCATGGCGTAAAGGTCTACAACATCATTCGCTGCAACGCCCGGTTGGTATGCCACAGGCTTATAAATTCCAATGTTGCCCGTTGAATCCGTAACGATGGTCTGCGTGTTGGTGGTGTTGCCGTTATAAGTACCCAGCGTTACATTCTCAATTTTAACAAAGTGGGCGATATACTTTTGGATATCGGCCTTGATTTGTGCGATGGTAACGGTTTCCGGCCCCATAGTGGGTTGTGTGATATCGATTATTTCGGAGGAAGCCGATTTCAAGTCCGTAAGCTCGGGCAAACCATTGTATACAGTATACGTGCCGGAGAAATTGACGATGTCGCCAATCTTAGCTCCCTGCGGTGCGCTACCGTAAACATACAGCGAGTATATTTTACCATCGGGCGTCTTCTGCTGGAGCACAGGGTTGGCATACGTGGGAGTTGTTGTCGCAAAATAAACAATTTGCCCTTGAACGGTACATTCCGTACCGATATTGAGCGCAAGCACTTCTTGAACGGTCTTTACTGCATTGGCCTCATAGAGGGTATAGGTGAAGGTCGCGACGCCGCTGTTGGTTAAGCCGTCCTTGGACGCTAGGGCCTTCACGGTAACGGAGGTTCCCGCGCTGCCGGGCAGGGCGAAAGGCGTGCTGTACAGCGCAGAGGTTCCGGCCACAGGTTCGTTGCCGTCCGTGGTGTAATAGATGGAAGCCCCGGACGTAGTGGTGCTCAAGGTCACAGTGGTACCAACGTTCACCGTCCCGGGGCTCGGGTTGGCAGTGGGCGTGGCGCATTCGGTGGCAGGAACGCTGCCGGTGAAGGCGCTGTTGCGCGGGTCGGGGGCTTTCACCGCAAAATCGGCAACGTTGTCATTGGTATCTATTCCGCGGCCATCGCCTACTCCCTTGCGGATGGCGGCGGTGGTGTTGCTTAGCGCGGGGGTTGCGGTTCCCTCACGTTTGGTTGCCGTACCATACCCCACGACGTCGAACTCGGCTCCGTCTTTGAGCAGGGCGGCCGTTCCGTTCGTGCCGCTCATATTAAAGGAGCCCTCCGCGTCAGGCGTGGGAAGGGTTACTCCGGTTGCGCCTCCGCTTTGCGACACCAGGAAATATCCTTTAGGCGCAACGGTGCCCGATAATGCATATGCGCTGCCGCCGGGATTGCCATTGGCGGCAAAGTACTGCAGTGAATAACCGGACAAGGAAATCGGCGCATTCGTCGGGTTATACAGTTCAATAAAATCCTTATTGTAGGGAGCGCCCGAATTGCCGCCGCCGCCGTAAACTTGGCTGATGACCAAGTGGTCGGCTTCATCAACAGCCACCGCCGTGGTGGGAATGGTGATGATACTCAGGCACATCATGAAGGAGAGTGCCAGGGAGAGGAGTTTTTTCATACCCTTGCTCATAATAACCTCCGGTCGTAAGCTTACTTTTTGTGTTTCTGCCATGCATTGTCGTTCGTTGAAAACACAGGACATGGCCCGCACGCTGCGCGCCGCGCCATGTCAGGAAGCACGAAAGGGCGGGTTCACCTCCTTGCGGGTAGTTAATGCTTTTTTAGGGGCTACGCACATAGCCGCGCTGAGCGCGGCAACGAGCGGAACCGTCAAGACGATGCCTATGGAGCCGGAAAGCCCCTGAATGACCTCGATCGCCATCATATCGCTGTTGAAAATCTGCAAATAGGGGTAGTCGAACACGCGGAACAGAAGCAGGGTGTTGAGCGAAGCGCCCGCGAAGGCCAGTATGAGGGTATTGGACATGGTGCCCATGGCATCCCGCCCGATGTTGATGCCGGACTGAAACAGCTTTTTACGCGCAATGGAGGGGTTCATATCGTGCAATTCGAATACCGCAGACGTAATGCTCATGGAGGTATCCATGACAGCACCCAATGCTGAAATCAAAATGCCGCTGACCAAAAGTCCGCTGAGTTTGAGGCCTTGATCGCCCGCACGCAAAATGATATCCTCCGCCTCAGGCATGTTGAAGCCCGTCATGGGTGTAAGAACGCCCGCTACGGCGGCTGTAACGCCCGCCACCAGCACGCCGCCAACGCAGCCGATAATAGCGCACAGCGTTTTTGCGCTGAAGCCGTTGAGAAGCAGCATTGAAACGGTGGTGGTGACGGCCACGAGTATAATGGCCGCGGGAATAGCGGGGAAGCCGCGCCGTATCAGAGGAATCAGGAGAAACCAGATGCAAACCACCGTAAATATAAGGCCAAGCAGCGACGCAACGCCCTTCTTGCCGCCAAAGGCAACCATAAGGGCGGCGAAAACGGCCAAAAGACCGAACATCACGCCATCGCGGCTGTAGTTGGATATGGAGGCTACATAGGGGCTGCCGGCGTCATCGTAGTCCAGGCGTACAATGATGGGCGTGCCTGCATTCAGGTCAACGTTTGTATAGGCGTTTAAATAGTTGACAGCAGGAAGTTCATAGCCCTTATATGCGCCGCTTTCAAGCCGTACGGTTACGTACTGCGTGCCGAGGCGGCGGCCCTCCGTCCATGTGTCGGGATAGGCATCGTCAACGGCAATTTCCGTTACGCGCGCGCGGGCAAATTGCAGCAGGCTTGCAGCCGTGGGCACAGCGCCCTCCTGCGGCTGGTTGAGCACAAAAAGAAGTGCGATAAAGCCCGCAAGAAGGATTGTGATGGCAATTACCTTTCCTGAAAAGCGTACTGTTTTCAAGCTGTTTACCTCTTGATCAGTTTTTCGGGAGAGTGAAGACATGTATACTTGTCATTCTTAAAGGTATCACATTTGTCATTTTGTTATTTGCCTTATTTTGTAAGAATTTGGCGAAACATGCTTGTCCGCTAAAATTAGAGCAGAAACGCGCAAAATCTCATGGGTCAGACGGCTTTTGCGGCGGGAGAACTAACCCGCAGGAAGGATCGGGCATACAATACTATGACGGCAGCCGTTTGCCTTTTGGGGCGTCAACGCCGCCGTGTAAGAGAAGGAGTAAAGGAATATGCCTGACCCCCATAAAACAGCAATCGTCATATTGACATATAATAACCTTGCCTATAATAAGGACTGTATCAACAGTATCCGCACGTATACCGCGCCCGATGCGTATGAGCTGATCGTGGTGGACAACGGCTCCAGCGACGGTACGCGGGAATGGCTCAAGGAACAATCCGGCATCAAGCTTTTGCTCAACGAAGAAAACGCCGGGTTCCCCAAAGGCTGCAACATGGGCGCAGCACTTGCGGAAAAGGACAGCGATATCCTGCTGTTAAACAACGACACCATTGTAACGGCAAACTGGCTGGAGAACCTGCAGCGCTGCCTTTATAGCGCGGAGGAGATCGGCGCTGCGGGCGCGGTCTGCAACCACAATGAGAACCTGCAGTGGGAAAACCTGCCCTATGGCGATGACTTTGAAAAGATGCAGGCGCTTGCAAAGGAAAACAACCGCCCGGACAGCGCAAGGTGGGAGGAAAAGCTGTTTTTGATCGGCTTTTGCGTCCTCATCAAAAGGACGGTATTTGATGCGGTAGGCCCGCTTGATGAAGCGTACTCGCCCGGTTATGTGGAGGACAACGATTATTCCCTGCGCATCCTGACGGCAGGCTATCGGTTGATGCTGTGCCATGATTGCTTTATCCACCACTACCTCGGGTCCCAGTTCAGAAAGGATTTAAACCGGTTTTACCCGGTGCTTCATAAAAACAGGGCCATATTTCAAGCCAAGTGGGGATTTTCCGCATTCGCGTTTGATGAAATCCGGTTCGCTTCCTTGAGGCTGATGAAAGAACCAAGCTTTCAAGCGCCGTTTCGCGTGCTGGAACTTGGCTGCAACATCGGCGCAACGCTTTTAAAACTCAAATGGGAGCATCCAGACGCGGAGCTGTACGGCGTGGAGCCAGATGGCGCGAAAGCAAAAATTGCGGGATGTGTCGCAACCGTCGTCCATGCACCGGTAGACGCGTTTTCCCTTGCGGTGGAGCCCGGGTATTTTGACTGTATTCTGATTGGCGATCTTCTTGGAAGCGTCGCGCAGCCGGAAGCGTTCTTAAAGAACCTGCGGGCATATTTAAAGCCGGGCGGCGTGCTCATTGGAGAATTGCAAAACCCCATGCATGTGCGCGTTGTAAAAGCGCTGTTAAAGGGCGAATGGCGGTATGGGCCGCAGGATGTGCGCAACAGCGCGAACCGGAATGAGTACGCAAGGGATGATATTTCCACGCTTGCGGCAAAGTGCGGCTACAAAGAGCCGTTCGTGTTCCATTGGTACTCCACCCTGACGGAGGAGGAGAAGGAGCTCTCACGGCAGCTTGGCGCGCTTTGCGGGGAGCAGCGGACCTATCTTTACGGGACGTATCTGTTTACATTCCGTTTTGAAAAACAGGTTGACGGATAAAAAGGGCGTGCGCTGCAATGTGATTGCAAACAAACAGGCCTGCCGTATGCGACAAGCCTGTTTCATTTAATTCTGAATTCTCAAAATTTTCGTCCGTTTTTCTCCCAAGCGCGGTGCGGCGGTTCTAAGAGCACACCGTACGTTAAGCCGGGCTCCTTTTGCTGCCTCTAAGGTAGGTAAACCAGTAGACAGCGGCCACAAAAATGCCCCCGCCCACGATATTCCCAAGCGTTACCGGTATGAGGTTGCCCGTAAAAAAGGTTCCCCAGTTCAGGCTGGACAGCATGTTCTCCGTTACCCCCAGCGCCATGGCGGCATCAACGAAGACCGCATTGCCCTTTGCGAAGATGCCGGCCGGGATATAATACATATTCGCTACGCTGTGCTCAAAGCCCGAGGTGATGAAAAGCCAGATGGGAAAGAATATGGCGAATATCTTTCCCGTGATATCCTGCGCCCCATAGGCCATCCATACCGCCAGGCATACGAGCCAGTTGCACATGATCCCGAGGAAGAAGGCCTGTAAGAAAGTCAGGCCGACCTTGTAGGCGGCAATCTTAATGGACATCGCACCCAAGACATCGGCGCCGCTGTGGAAAAGGCCCGATTCGTTCATCATATACGCGATCAATACGGAGCCTATCAAATTCCCGACGTAGACAAAAAACCAGTTTTTGAGCATGGCGGATACGCGGATCTTTTTGCTGAGCACGCCCGTAAGGATCAGGGTATTCCCCGTGAAAAGCTCTCCTCCCGCGATAATGACAAGCATCAGCCCGGTGCCGAATACCGCGCCCGCAAGCGCCTTGCCAAGCCCATAGGTTTGGGGATTGGCAAACAGATTGAATGCCGCCATATTGGAACCTTCCGAAGCAAACGCAATGAACGCGCCTGCTAAGACGCCCAATAGAATCATATTGATGACAGGCATCCTGGTTTTCTTGATGCCAGTTTGTATCGTCGCTTCCGCAATTTCAGGCGGGGACAAATATCCGTTTGTGTTCATGTCAAACTCCTTTCGTACATAGCGCTGCCTTTAATCGCCAGGCTATGAGGCAAATCATTCAGCCGGAGACGCGCAGATGGCAAGCCCTACGGTTCTGCAGATGCCTTTTTTCAGCCGTAATTTTTATTATACTTCATACAGGCCTGAGCGCGGTAATGCTTTATTGGCGTTTTTAAAATGCGATGAATCCGAAAGAAATACTTGTATTCTAAGAACAGGTACGATACAATAAGCAAGTCAACTTAATCGTTATATTAAACACGTTTTTTCAAACAAAGATGTTCGGAAAATAGCATCGCTGTTGGAGAGGATTTCTTGGCCAGAACGACGATCAAACAAATTGCGCAAGCCGCAGGCGTATCCACCGCCGCCGCATCCTTTGCGCTCAATAATAAGCCCGGCGTGAGCGAAGAAACAAAGCAGCGCGTGCTTGCCGCTGCCAAAGAACTCAATTATTTTATTGATGAAAACGCCAGAAGCCTGAAAACCAAGAAAAGCGGCTATCTTGGCCTGATCGTCACCGATATCAGGAACCCGTTCTTTGCGGGTATTGTGCACGAATTCAACCGCTATGCGGAACAGATGGGCTACCGGGTGATGCTTGGCATCTCCGACGACAGCGTCAAAAAAGAGGCCGAATACATCCGCATGTTCGTTGCCAAGGGCGTGGAGGGCATTGCCATTGTCCCTTCCATAGAAAACGGGAAAAGCCCGGTACACTTGGAACCATTGGAGAAACTCGGCATCCCGTTTGTATTCTGCTCCACGTTTTATGAAGGCGTCAAAGCAAACTGCGTCATGACCGACCTTCGGGACGGTCAAAAGCAGATGATACGGTACCTCCTTGGCCAAGGCATGAAAAAAATATTCCTGCTCACCGCGCCTAGAAGCCTTGCGCTTTCAAGGCTCCGTATCGAGGGCTTCAAGCAGGCGTATATAGAGGCGGGGGAAACCTTTGAGGAGGATTGGATTGTTGAGATCTTCCCCAATTTTGAACAGGGTTACGCAATTACGGAGCAGCTTTGGCGTTTAAAGCCGGACGCAATCGCCACCATCAATGATTTTATGGCGATGGGTGTACTAAAAGCATTGCAGGATATGGGCGCAAAGGTGCCCTATGATATTTCTGTTGCAGGATATGACGATCTGCTGTATTCCTCGCTCCTTGAAACGCCGCTTTCCACCGTCAAACAGCCGGTGGAGGAGATGTGCCGCCACACGGTGGACCTTCTCCTAACCCACATCGAGAATGGCACGGAAATACAAAAGCAGTTGTTCCTGCCGCCCGTATTAAAAATCAGAAGCTCAACCAGGTAAAACACAAAAAAGTTCCCTGAAAAGGAAATATCTATTTACTTAAACGATTAATAAATATAGATACTTAAACGATTAATAAATAATTCCAGAATTACCGTCTTCTGTGTGATAATACGTAAGTCCCCGCATCGCGCAGCAGCATCAAAAAGGAGAAGTGAAACAATGAAGCGTTCAGAACTCAACCAGATCATGAGAGAAGCGGTTGCATTTATTGCAGAACACCGCTTTGCACTGCCGCCGTTTGTTACCTGGCCCGCGGAAGAATGGAAGGACAAGGGCCATGAGTATGACGAAATCCGCGATAATATGCTCGGATGGGACATTACGGATTTTGGATCCGGCGATTTTGAAAAGATCGGCCTGCTGATGATCACCATCCGCAACGGCAATTTTGATAAAGAAAAGTACATCAAGCCGTATGCGGAAAAACTCCTGATTACAAAAGAGGGCCAGGTGACGCCCTACCACTTCCATTGGAGCAAAATGGAGGATATTATCAACCGCGGCGGCGGCAACCTTATGGTGAAGGTCTATAATTCCACAGAAGACGAGCGCCTTGCCGATACCTCGGTTACCGTTTATGTGGATGGCTGCAAACGGGAAGTCCCCGCGGGTACCGTTATCCGCATTACCCCGGGCGAGAGCATCACGCTGCCGAGCGGCCAGTACCACTCCTTCTGGGGTGAGGAAGGCAAGGGTACGGTGCTTGTCGGAGAGGTCTCCAAAGTCAATGACGACCGCGTGGACAACCGCTTCTTAGAAAAGACAGGACGCTTCCCTGAGATCGAGGAAGACGAAGCGCCTCTCTACCTCATGGGCAACGAATACCCGGCGGCCAAGTAAAACAGTCTTTTGTTTGGCGTAACAGCCAGAGAATAATAAATCCGGAGGAAAGAATGATGAAACTGCAAGTACGTTCCCTCGCACTGATCGTTGCGCTAATGCTCGTGTTGGGCATGGTCGCAGCTTGCGCACCCGCGCAGACCCCTGCCGCCGAAGCGCCCGCTTCCGAGGCACCCGCATCTGAAGCGCCTGCTACCGAGGCACCCGCAGATGCTGAGAAGACCGTCACAAAGATCGGCTACAGCATCATGAACATCGACAACCCGTACTTCATTTCCGTGAAGAAGGGTGTGGAAGACCGTTGCAAAGAACTGGGCATTGAAGTGATCGTGAGCGACGCAGGCTACGATGCAGCGACCCAGTACAGCCACTTTGAAAACTTCATTTCCATGGGCGTTGACGGCATCATTGCCGATCCTATCGATCAGAAGAGCCTCACCGATATCGTGGAGCAGGCGAAGGCCGCCGGTATCCCGGTTGTCGGTGAAGCGCAGCCCATTGATAACGCCAGCGCAAACTGCATCGTCAATGAGTATGACTATGGCTATCTCAACGGCACCCAGGCTGCGAAGTGGATCAATGAGAAGCTCGGCGGCAAGGGCAAGGTCGTCATCATCAGTCAGGATAACGTGGAAGCCGTTATCCAGCGCGGCAACGGTCTGCAGGATGCCATCCTCAAACTTGCGCCCGAATCTGAAATCGTTGCCCGTCAGGCCGGAGATACCCCGGAAATGGGTATGAAGATCGCGGAATCCGTTCTGCAGTCCCGTCCTGACGTCAATGTGATCGTTGGCGTGAACGACTCCGGCGCTTTGGGCGCATACGAAGCCGTGAAGAACATGGGCATCGACACCACCAACTTCCTCGTTGGCGGCGCAGACTTCACCGCGGAAGCACAGGCCAAGATCAAGGAAGAGGGCAGCTTCTACCGCTACACCATCGACATCCAGCCGTATGAAACCGGCAAAAAGTGCGTAGACCTCATTCTTGAAGTGCTCAAGAACGGCGCAAAGACCGAACCGGACTACTTCACCATGGAAGCCAAGTGGCAGGGTGAATTCTAAGCTTAAAGAACGGTAACGTTCGTTGCATCCATGCCGCCGGGTGGTTCCGGCGGCATGGATGCCATACAAAAGGTCCATTCCCAGTGTTGCGGCAGCGGCTGCAATTGAGGCATCCCCAGGCAAATCCGAAGCAGGAGAACCGTTATGAATGACGTCATATTGAGGTTTCAGAACATTTCCAAAAGTTTTCCGGGCGTAAATGCGCTTGACGATGTTTCCATGGAGTTCCGCGCAGGCGAGGTCCATGCCATCATCGGTGAAAACGGCGCGGGAAAATCCACGCTCATCAAAATACTTACCGGCGCACACATGCCCACCAAGGGCACTATCGAGCTGTTTGGCAAGGAGTACAACGGCCTTACGCCCATCCAGGCAATGGGACTTGGCGTTAGCGCAGTGTACCAGGAATTTAATCTCGTGCCCTTTTTGACCGTATCTGAAAACATCTTTTTCGGCCGTGAAAAGAACAAGGGCATTTTTCTTGATAAGAAAGCAATGTACGAGGAAACGGCGCGTTATGCGCGTGAGATGGGGATGAACATCGACCCCAACGCGCAGGTGCGCAGGCTGGGCGTAGCATACCAGCAGATCGTTGAAATATTAAAGGCTATGTCTCAGGATGCAAAAATTCTGATTATGGATGAACCGAGCGCGCCGCTGACGAACAACGAGACAGCCGTCATGTTTGAAATGGTCAAAAAACTCAAGCAAAAGGGCGTGACCATACTCTATATCTCCCACAGACTGGAGGAGATTTTTGAGATTTGCGACCGCGTCACCATTATGCGTGACGGCAAGCACATCCGCACAACGGAGATTGCAAACATCACCCGCCAGCGCATGATTGCGGATATGGTCGGCCGGGAACTTGGCGAAAACTTCCCCGGCGGCGCGGGCTGCACGGATGAAACCGTATTAAAGGCGGAGCATCTGAGCACCCATGCAGTAAAGGATGTTTCGTTTGAATTGAAAAAAGGCGAGATCCTTGGCCTTGGCGGGCTGGTGGGTGCAGGGCGTACGGAACTCGTCCGCGCGATTTTCGGCGCAGATTCCATCGTTTCCGGTTCCCTTACGCTCAACGGCAAAACGCTGGCGTTAAAATCCCCGCGGGACGCGATCGCAAACAAAATCGGCCTTGTGCCGGAGGACCGCAAGGGGCAGGGGTTAATCCTTGAAATGAGCGTGGGCGAGAACATTACCCACAGTATTCTGGACCGTCTTTCCACATTCGGCCTTCTCAACGCCATGCGTGAAAAAAAGGTGTGGGAAAAAATGAAGAAGGAACTCATCATTAAGACGCCCTCCTTCAAGCAATTGGTCAAAAACCTGTCCGGCGGTAACCAACAGAAGGTGGTCATCGCGAAATGGCTGGCGGTCAACTGCCAGGTGTTGATCCTGGATGAACCCACGCGCGGCATTGATGTCGGCGCAAAGCAGGAAATTTATGCGCTAATGCAGCAACTCACAAAAGAAGGGGTCAGCATCATCATGATCTCGTCTGAAATGCCGGAATTGATCGGCATGTCCGACAGGATACTGATCATGGGCGGCGGCACCGTCAAGGGCGAGCTTGACAAGTGTGAGTTCTCGCAGGAAAAGATTCTCGATATCGCTTCCAATTAATTTTCTATAGAGGTACAGCAATGGAAAACAAGAAATTCAACCTGAAAAACTTCCTTGCGCAGTATGCGATCGTCCTGGTGCTCATTGCGCTGGTCGTATTCTTTTCCCTGCGCGCCCCGCAATTCTTAAAATCCACCAACATCTTCAATATCCTCAGGCAGGTTGCCATCAACGGCATCATTGCAGTAGGCATGACAATGGTGCTGTTAACGGGCGGTATCGATCTTTCAGTCGGTTCCATTGTAGGCCTGTCCTGCGTGCTCACGGCAAACCTGCTGCTGGCAAGCGTTCCTCCGGCCTTGGCTGTGCTCATTACCCTTGCGGTGGGCGTGCTGGTTGGCCTTATTAACGGCTTCTTTATCAACATGTTCAACATTCCGCCGCTCATTACAACGCTCGCTATGCAGACGGCCATCCGCGGCGTTGCGTACATTATCACGGGCGGTCTTCCGGTGTTCGGGTTTGATCAGGCGATTACCGTTATCGGCAAAGGCTACCTTGGGCCTATCCCCATCCCGGTGGTCATTATGGCGCTGGTGTTCATCGTGGGCATCATTTTCCTGGAAAAGACGCGCTACGGCCGCTATATCTACGGCGTTGGCGGCAATGAGGAGGCGTCCCGCCTTTCCGGCGTCAATGTCAAAAACATCAAGTACATGGTTTATGCCATCTGCGGGATGCTTGCGGCGCTTGCGGGCATTGTGCTCCTTGCCCGTGTCAACAGCGGCCAGCCAAAGGCCGGTGAGAAGTATGAAATGGATGCCATCACTTCCGCCGTATTGGGCGGCGTGAGCATTGCGGGCGGCGAAGGCAAGCTGGGCTTTGTCGTCATCGGCGTGCTGCTGATGGGCGTGCTGAGCAACGGTATGATCCAATTGAACGTACAGGAGTATGTGCAGTGGGTTGTGCAGGGCGGCACCCTTGTGCTGGCAGTGGGCTTTGACCGCTTCCTGCGCACCAGGAAAAAGGCATAGCCCGTTCTTAGGAAACCACAGTCGGCATGCGGCTTACCGGCACAGAAAGCTGCCGGTAAGCCGCTTTTTCTAAAAAGAGGTGAATGAATATGGCTGTAATTGGCGTTGATATTGGGTCAACTGGGTCCAAGGCGACGGTCGTCGGGGAATCCGGGAGCATTTTGGCGCAGGCATATCGGGAATACGCAAAGAGTAAGGCGGAAGCCGCCCAGTGGCAGGAGGTTGACTCAAATGAAGTATGGCGCTGCACGGTGGAGGTCATTGCTGACTGCACGGCAAAGCATAAGGGCGAGCCGATCATCGCACTGAGCGTATCCTCGTTTGGAGAGGCGGTGACGTTGGTAGACGACACGCTTCAGGTACTCAGCAACGGCATTTTATATACCGATCCCCGCGGGGATGCTGAAATTGAGGCGCTGCTTTCGGGCATGCGCAAGGAAGCATACATGGGGATTGCGGGCGTTGAACCAAGCAAGATGTACTCATTGCCCAAGCTGATGTGGTTAAAACGCCACAAGGCGGAAGCATACAACAAAGCGCGCGCATTCCTGCCCTTTGACGGGTTTGCGTTAGCAAAGCTTGGGGCAAAGCCGCACACAAGCTATTCCCTTGCGGCGCGTACCATGGCGTTTGATGTGGTGAACAAGCAGTGGTCCAATCAAATTTTGGGCATAGCGGGGATTGATCCCGCGTTGTGCCCGGAGGCGGTACCTTCCGGTACAATTGTAGGCGAGCTCTCCCGCGAGGCCGCAAAGCTGACGGGTCTGCAGGAAGGGATCTTATTGGTCAGCGGTGGGCATGATCAGCCCTGTGCTTCCTTGGGCGCGGGCGCGATCTATTCCGGATTGGCGACGGATGGCCTGGGCTCTGTGGAGTCCATCAACCCCACGTTTGACGAACCGCGGCTCAACGCGCAGATGGCGCAAGGGTCGTTTGCCTGCGTGCCGCATGTGCTGCCGGGCAAATACATTACTTACGCATTTACATTTACCGCAGGCAGGCTCTTCAAATGGTACCGGGATACGCTGGGCGGGGAAGAATGCGCGCAGGCGCAGGAATATAACCGCAATGTCTACGAGTTGCTCATCGAAGAGATGAGCCCGGAAGTAAACGACCTGTTCATGCTGCCCTATTTTGCGGGCGCGGCGACGCCGTATATGGACTATCGCAGCAAGGGCGCGCTTGTGGGCATGACGCTGGAAACCACCAAGCCCGATATCGTGCGGGCGCTCTTGGAGGGCATCACGTTTGAAAGCATGGTCAACGTGGAGCATCTGGAGCGTGCGGGCGTTTCCATCCGGGAGCTCGTGGCGACAGGCGGGCTTGCAAGTTCCCGTCCATTCCTGCAGATGAAGGCGGATATGATGGGGCGGCCCATCCACACCATTGCGAGCGATCAGGCGGGGACCATGGGCGTCGCCATGCTTGCGGGTATTGCGGCAGGGGTATACGGGTCCGTTGAAGAGGCTGTTGCAGCCATTGTGAAAAAGGGCGATACCTTTGAACCGAACCCGGAGCGCCACAAGCGGTATTTGGACAAATATGAAACATACAAGCGGATTTATCCCGCAGTCAAACAGATTTTTGCATAACAGAAAGGGGAGCCGTATGGATCCGAAAAGTATTGTAGCAAAAGCGTTGGTGCATCGTGTAGCCGTTCCCGCGTTCAATGTGCCGAACCTGAATATGGTGGAGCCCATCATCCGCGCGGTTGTGGATGAAAACTCTGTCGCCATGATCCAGGTTGCGCGCTTGGAATGGGAAAAGATGGACGCCGTCAGTTTGGAGGCTGTGGCGGAGCAGTACGCAAAGTATGCAAATACGGACCATGTGATGCTGCATCTGGACCATGTGCCCGTCATTGATGAGGATATGCTGCGTGTGGACTTTACCTCCATCATCCGCCGCGCGGTCAGCGCCGGATACCAATCCGTTATGGTGGACGGCTCACGCCTGCCGTTGCTGGAGAATATGGAAGCAACTGCGGAGGCCGTGGCACTTGCCCATGCGCATCACGTCCCCTGCGAGGCGGAGCTTGGCGCAGTTATGGGGCATGAAGGCGGTGAAATGCCGCCCTATGAAGAAATTTTTTCAAAGAAGATGGGCTTTACAAAGGAAGAAGAACTCACCCGTTTTGTTGCGGAAAGCGGGTGCGATTGGGTTTCCGTTGCGGTCGGCAATTTTCATGGTGCCATCGCGGAAAGCAACCGCTTTGCAAAGAAGCCGGAGGCAAAGCTGGATGTGGCGCATATCGCAGCGCTTCAGCGCGCCTGCAATATTCCGCTGGTGCTGCACGGTGGGTCCGGCATCAAGAAAGCATACATTCTTGACGGCATCCGAAACGGCATTGCAAAAATCAATGTCGGCTCGGATTTGCGCCGCGCCTACCAGATGGCGTTTGAAAGCGCGGGCAGCATTATAAAGGCGCAGGATGCGCTCTATGATGCGGCCAGGCGCTATGTAAAGAACGAACTGGAACTTTCCAACACCCGCGACATTCTCAAGTAAATCCTTTATTTTGTACAGCGCCCCTGTCCGTGCAGCCTCGGACAGGGGCGCTGTTGTTGCTTACTCATTTTGCCTGCATCAAGGCGGAATGCAGATTACGATATGGCGCAGTCTCATCTGGATGTAGTTTCCATATAAGGTATTATTGTATATTCCGCGGATTAAAGGCCGGTAAATCTGGAAAAGCAATAAAAAATCATATATCGAATGGGCGGCATGTTCTCCCCTTTGCCGTCGGGTTCCCGCGACGCCCGGAATGGCGTTTCGGCCAGTTCCCAATATGGCCATCATCAGGCGGCGCTATATCAGCTTACAGCGGATTGCCTCAAGACATTAGAAAGACTATAATAAAAAATAGTAGCACACGATATCTTCTTATATTGGATCAACTATTTTATGTTATGGATTTCTATTCAGGAAAGGGAAGTAAGTATGGCGGCACAAATCAAGCATATGGTTATTTTCAATTTGATTTATGAGAAGGATTCATCCGAGGCTAAAAAATTTCTGACCGATGGCCAGACCCTTTTAACTTCTATTCCGGTAGTAAAAGAATTTCAGGTGCTCCGTCAGGTCAGCAGCAAAAATGATTATGATTTTGGCTTTTCTATGGTATTTGACAGCGACGGGGATTACGAAGCTTATAATAGTCACCCTGTTCATCAAAGCTTTGTCGCCGAAAGATGGAAGAAGCAAGTCTCGCGCTTCTTGGAGATTGATTTCCGAGCCTTTTAGGAACGGCAGATAGAAGACCGGCGAACGGTCACCCATAGAGGCCGATCCCCAAATAAAGCCCCGCCACCATTACGGTAGCGGGGCCGATTAGCATCCGGCGGATATATGGCAGCTACATTCCCGTAGAGGCTCTTGTGCTGTTCGTTCGTTGCCCTTTTGTGTCTACGCCTCCTTGCCATCTCATTACTAGCCGGTAGCGTTTCGGCACTCCAATAAGCCTGTGCCATGCCGTAAATGCAATCGCAACTTCATCGAGACTTAAAAAGAGCCTCAGACCACGCAGTTTCTTCTCCTTATATACTACGTGGATATTTTATCGGCAAGGTTTACTAAAAGCAAAAGCCCGCAAACTTCGTGTTTACGGGCTTTCTGGCTCCCCAGGCAGGGATTGAACCTGCGACACTCCGGTTAACAGCCGGATGCTCTACCGCTGAGCTACTGAGGAACGGTGCGTAGATCATATTACCGCAGCACGGCGCTTATCGCAACATCTGCCCTTCATCAAATATTAAAATTATCTCTATATTATGAAGCAAATCTCTAGAATGCTCTCAATTGCTCTTTTAAATGATTTTTCTGTTTGGTTGACGGTGGGTAAGCCTTGTTATATCATAAAAAGCAGCAGTAAGGCTATAGAAACGGCACATTTTCTGCAAATTGACTGGTACGGGAAAGGAAGCAAGCATGCAACAGCCTTCGCGTTTGCCTGAAGCGCTTGGCGCGTATGCGCAGAGGCAGGTGGCCCGCTTCCATATGCCTGGTCATAAAGGCAGGGGAATGGCGGGCTTTGTATGCCCGGAGCTTGCGTCTTGGGACATCACGGAGCTTTCCTTTTCGGACAACCTTCACAACCCCAAGGGCACGATTGCGGAGGCGCAGGAGCGGTATGCCATGCAATACGGCGCTGCCCATACGTTTTTTCTCGTGAATGGCGCAACCGCGGGGCTCCTTGCACTGATGCTCACGTTGCCGCAGGGCGCGCGTGTGCTCTTAGGCCGGGATTGCCACCGCTCCGCAATATCCGGCATTGCGCTTGCGGGGCATACCTGTAGGTTTTTACAGCCGGAATATGAGAGCACGCAGGGGATTTGGGGCTGTGTGACGGCGCAGGCGCTTGATGCGGTGCTCTTGGAAGAACCTGCAGATGCGGTGCTTGTGACCTCGCCCAATTACTATGGGCTGTGCGCGGATATTGAAGCGCTTTCCCGCATTGCGCATGCGCATGGCGCGCTATTGTTTGTGGACGCTGCGCATGGCGCGCATTTTCCGTTTTCAACGGCGCTGCCGCCCTCGCCCGCAGGATATGCGGACGCATGGGTCAACAGCGCGCACAAAACCATGAACGCGCTTGGGCAGGCGGCACTGCTGCACATTGCGGCCTCCATGCCGCAGCAGACGGTGCAGCAGGCGCTCTCGCTGGTGCAGACAAGCTCGCCGTCTTATCTGATGTTGGCTTCGCTCGATTGGGCGCTGTATACGGCATCTCAAGCCCGGTGCTGGACGCAGCAGGTCAATGCATGCCGTACGCTTATGGCAGGCATTGAGAAGGTGCTGGGCCTTTCCACGGTGTCGCAGGCGGTTGTGGGCACGGCAGGGATTGCCGCCGTGGATCCGACGCGCGTGACGATAGATGTGAGCGGGCGCGGGATTACGGGCTTTGCGGCGCAGCAGTCGCTCGAGCGGCGCGATATTTATGTGGAGTGTTCCGATATGCGCCGGGTGGTATGCATCTGCACCCCTGCGGACGACCCCATGTGGTATGAAATGCTCTTAAATGGCCTATGCGCGCTGCCGTACGGAATAGCGCTGCCGCCTGAGATGCCGGAAGCGTACCCGGCGCTTGAGCGGGCAATCCCTGTGCGCGAAGCGGTCCTTGGGAAAAAGGAGAGTATTCCGTTTGCGGACTGTGCAGGACGGATTGCGGGCGATTCGGTCGGCATTTATCCGCCCGGCATCCCGCTGTGGACGCCCGGGGAGCGCATTACAAAAGAGGCGGTCGCGTTTCTATCCGGACAGCGCGCGCTGGGGGCGGACCTCTTTGGCCTGCGGGAAGAAAAAGTAATCGTCGTGCGGTAAACGCTGCACGTCAAATAGAGTTTGGGAGATTGCAATATGGGAAAGTATCAGGCGGTCATATTTGATTTTGACGGCACGCTGGTGGACAGCGGCCCTGGGATTGTTTTAACGCTGGAATTGATGCTGCAGGAAATGGGCCACGCGCCCATACCTGAAGCGCAGCTGCGCGCGTGTGTGGGCCCGCCCATCCATAAGTTCTTTCCGGAGTTGTTTGGCTTTGAAGGCGAACAACTTGAGCGCGCCGTTGAGGTCTACCGCAGAATATTTGCGGAGAAGGCAGTCCCGCTGCTTTGCCTGTATCCGGGTGTCCCGGAGATGCTAAAAGCCCTCAAAGCGGCCGGTATCCCCACGGGCGTTGCCACCTGCAAGGTGCAGGCCACCTGTGAGGAGCAGGCGAAGATGCTGGGTATCTATGAAGACCTCGATTATATCAGCGGCGCTGATCCCGAAAAGGGGATTTTAGAGAAGGAAGACATCCTGGAGGCGCTTTTGAAGCGCACCGGGTTTGACGCGGCAAAGTGCGTCATGGTTGGGGACCGCATGTATGATATGATCGGCGCGAAGGCTGTCAATATGCCCGCCATCGGCGTGTTGTACGGCTTTGGTTCATATGAGGAGCTTTCTTCCTATGCGCCGCTCCACCTGCCCGAGACGGTGGAAGCGCTTCGCGAACTGCTCCTTGCGGAATAAAAGAGGGTACTATGTCCAATGCGCTGACAGAAAAAAGGCTGATTAATGCCGTGGCCAATGGAAGCATACCGCACGCCATCCTGCTGACCGGGCCGGAGGGCAGCGCGTATGCTGCGCTTGCGGAAAAAGCGGCTGCGGCGCACCTGGGCCTGCCTGCGGAACAGGCGCTCTCTGGTTGCCCGGATTATAACAGGCTCGGGCCAAAAGCCGTGCCGATCGATACACTGCGCGCCCTGCAGGCTGAGCTTGGGGCGCGTTCCGTTTCCGGCAGGCGTGCTGTGGTGTTTTTCGATGCGCACAATCTGTCGGAGGCGACGCAGAATGCGCTTCTCAAAACGCTCGAAGAGCCGCCCGCGAACACGCTGCTGCTGCTGACCGGGCTGGAGGCGGGGATGCTTCCCACCATCCGCTCGCGCTGTGTGGCGGTACGCCTTGGCGCGGAGCCGGAGGAACAGCTCATATCCGCCCTTATGCAGTCCGGCGTACAGGAAAAAGCGGCGCGGCTTGCGGCAAGGCTTTCCGGTTTTGCGCCGGCACTTGCCCGTGAGCTTGCGCTGGACGCGCATATCGCTTTTGTGCCGCAGGCGGTACGGCTGTTTTATGGAGCCTGTACCGCGGCGCTGCCGCCTTACGGGGATGCGGCGGAGCTACTCAATCAGGTGATAGTGCCTTCCGAGGAGAAGCGTACCCCCACGGAGGAAAAACGGCAGACGCTGCGCGATTGCCTGCGCATATTTGAGGCGTTAAGCCTCGACATGCTGCGCGTCAGGCTGGGGCTTGACCCTCTTGTGTTCACGGATGAGGCGCAAACGCTCGGCAAGACGGCGCAGCGCTTTACAATTCGCCAAATTCAGGATATGATTGAACTGATAGTATCAGCGCAAATCCGGGCCATTGCGGCACATCCGTCCTTAACGCTGGATGCGCTCGTCACCGGGCTTGGCGCTGTCGGCAAATCGTATAGAAAAAGTGCGTTGACCATGGAAAGGCTTGGATAACATATGACAAAACGGGTGGTCGGCGTCCGCTTCCGCAAGGCCGGACGCATGTATTATTTTGATCCGGGGACATTGGAAATCAGCGAAGGCGACGGCGTTGTGGTGGAAACCTCGCGCGGCGTGGAATACGGCGATGTGGTGCTTTCCCCGCGCGATGTTTTAGAAGAGCAGATTGTTGCGCCATTAAAGGAAGTCATGCGCGTCGCTACCGCGGAGGACCGGGAAATCCATGAGCGGAATCTGCAGCTTGAGCAGGAGGCCTTCTCCATCTGCCAGGAAAAGATCACACAGCATACGCTGGATATGAAGCTGGTGGATGTGGAATACACCTTTAACGGCAGCAAAATCACCTTCTTCTTTACTTCCGAAGGCCGCGTGGATTTCCGTGAGTTGGTCAAGGACCTTGCATTCGTCTTCAAGACAAGAATTGAATTAAGGCAAATCGGCGTCCGTGACGAGGCGAAGATGCTCGGCGGCTTGGGTTCTTGCGGCCTCCCTGTGTGCTGCAAGACATTCCTTGCGGATTTCCAGCCAGTCTCCATCAAAATGGCAAAGGAGCAGAAGCTCAGCCTGAGCCCCACAAAGATTTCGGGTCTTTGTGGGCGGCTGATGTGCTGCCTCAAATACGAGCAGGATGCGTATGAAAGCATGCGCAAGCTGATGCCGCGCGTCGGAAAGGATGTTATTACACCCGATGGACGTGGCATTGTCATCGACAACAACGTCATCACCGAGAAAACGAAAGTCCGTATCACCATGCCGGACGGCACGCCGGAATTAAGGGAATATCACTTCTCCGTCGTGCGCAAGCCCGGCACGCCGGAAGAAGAAGAGGCTATGCGCAAAGAGCTTGCGGCAAGCGCCAAGGCAAGGGAAACGGAAGAAGCGCCCGAAGAAGAGGAATTCCGCTTTGTCACCGGGCATGTGGCGGAGGTACGCCCCGCGCTGCAGGAAACGGAACCCGCAAAAGAACCTGCCCAGCAGCAAGCACCGCGCAGGCAGGACCAGGGCCAGCGGCCTCAGCAGCTGCGGCAAAACAGGCCCCGCAGGGATGACCAGCCGAGGCAGGAGCGCCCCAAGCAGGAGGCGCAAAAGCAGGATGGCCCTAGGCAGGAGAAGAGCGGCCAGCCTCGCCGGGATGGCCAGCGCCCGCAGCAGGGCAATAAGCCTCCCCACGAAGGAGAGAAGCCCCGCGTGCAGAATGGGCAACCGCGCCCGCCGAGGGCGCCCCGTCCACAGCAGCCCAATCCGCAGCAAACGGAAGGAACACCGGAAGGGCAGGCGCCAAAGCCGCGTAACCACCGCAACCACCGCAGCCGCCGCAGGAAGCCTGCGGGTGCGGGGACGCCACCCCCGCCCACGGAAGGATAATACCGTCTTCTTGCAAATGCAGGAACGGTTCGTAAATATCTGTAAAATCAGGGCGCGGATACCGACACATCCGTGCCCGCTTTTTATAAGATATTGATGAAGAAACGGCGGATTCAGGGCGATTTTGCGGATTGACCGGCGGAAACGGCCTGTGATAATAAAGCCGGTAAGGGTCAGCTAACGCAACAAATGGCGGCCTCGGTTCACATTTTGTACATTGCAATTTGGAGTATGCGTGTTACAATAATACAAAAGATAGATGGAGGTAACAACCAATGGCATATGTAATTAATGACGAATGCATCAGCTGCGGCGCATGTGAAAGCGAATGCCCCGTAAGCGCAATTTCCCAGGGCGACGACAAGTACGTGATCGACGCTGATCTGTGCACCGATTGCGGCGCTTGCGCAGCAGTATGTCCCGTCGGCTCCCCCAACCCCGCTTAAGGCGTATTTGAAAAAATATGCGCCCTGACCGGCGCAAAATGAGACGGGAACCTGTCAAAACGGGTTCCCGTTGTTTTTATATGTTCCGTTACTGCGGCAGATAATTTTCTAGCGTCGTTTTTATCCAGCCGTCCTCATAATAGCCAAAATGGCTCTCCGCTGTCTTTGCCTTAAGGTCAAAGAAGGAGACGCAGCCCTCGATGCGGCATTGCTTTCCATCCTCACTCCGGGGGTTCTTTTCATAATAAGCGGGATAATTGCCGTATGGCGCAAGAAAGTCTGCGATACGCCGTGCCTCCGCTGCATCAAGGCTGCCTTTTTGGGCGAGCGTTGTGCGCAGTTCGTGGTTGAGTGCATCATATCGCCACTGGATGTCGTTGACGTTTCCCCGCACCACCATGGCCGTCCATGGGTCCATGGTGCAAAAACGCATGCGCGGCAGGATAAAGCTGTTGCCGGTGATGTGGATATCTCCATTGACCCGCTCGGGGGCAAAGTAAAAGCTGGACGGGCAGTTCTTCTGCTGCGGCGTACGGTTGATGAACCCATCCGCTGTGAGTGCGTCCGGGTAGAGCACGATGGAGGCGTCTTCGGTCTTCTTATAATGCTTCCAAAGGTCCGGATTGTAGGCAAGGTATTCCTTGGGGTATGGCATATCGCTCCAGCGGACCATTGCGCCGTTTTTGAGCGGCGCGCCGGGGTGGGCGGCAAGGAACCGCTCATCCGGCAGGAAGGGGCGCAGGGAAGGCGCAGGATAGCTTAAAAAGTCCAGCGTGTTTGCGGACATGCCCGCTTCCACCGTGCACGCAAGGTCCAGCGTGCCGTCGGACAGGATGTAGTTCCACGCAACGCCCCGCTGGGCGTTGACGATCACATCCGCCGCCGCGCGGATATCGGGGCCATAGAGGATGGCGTCCCGCGCGAGCAGCAGCGAGTTTAGTCCGACATTTGCCGGATCGGAGTTTGCGCCGGGGGACATGTTGACGCCTACCGCCACGCCGTTTTGATTCATGCCGCTGATGCTGCCGGCCATGCCGGGGGCCGTTACGCTGAGATAGGGCGTCAAGGTGACGTCCGGCTGCTCCGCCGGCACATGGATGACATGGCACAGGTTGTTTTGGAACACGCCGCCGGAAGTGAACATGAAATCCCGCCCAAAGTAATGCGCGCCGTTTGCTGCGGCGCCGAATGCGGAAAAGGCGTTGCACATCATGCTAAGCTTTAGGGATTCCGGCTTGATGTCCGGTGTGTGCTTTTTGAAGAAGTCCCCGGAATATGCGATGGCGCACAAGACGTCAAACGCCACGTTCATCACAACAAGACGTTTTTTTGTGACCTTTGTCCGTGGGTTTGCCTTTTTACAGCCGTCGAGCATGCCCGAAATTTCCGCGTGGATATGCCCGGGCAGCATGTCAAACGTGCGCCCGGAAAGCTCGTATAAAAGCTCCACCAGCAGCTTCTGGACCAGCGGGAAGCGATTTAGAAGCTCCGCATCCAGAAAATCAAACACCACATTGTCTGTAAAGCGCACGGCCATTTCCGCCATTTCGCGCTCGGCGAGCAGGCCCAACAGGTACCCGCGCTCATAGGGCGAGCCCTCCACATAGAAGCACCGCTTGCCGCGGCCCGTATCGTAGCTGAGCATGTGGCGGTGTGCGGCCATAACGCCGACCCGTCCCTCAAAGGTGAACGCCTTCATGATCTTGAAGCCGTCCGCCTCAAACGCCGCGTTCAGCCGGTTGACAGTTTGTGTGGCGGTGTAGCGTTGTTCCATCGCACCCAGTCCTTTCCCCAATAGCGGTTATGCAATACTATGCGGGAAGGAAGGAAAACTTGATGGTGATCCAAATCTTGCTGCGGCGGGCGCGGTTCTTTCCGCCATCTTTCCGTCTCGGGGCGTTCCAGGCAAACAGAAAGCGGCCCGCATGGTTCCATGCGGGCTGCTTGTTGCTATGCATTAAAGAATTTAATCGCTTGTTTCCGTGTTGCCTTCGTTGCCGACTTCGTATTTGTCGAGCGCCTGGTTCAGGAACACGATATCCACGCGGCGGTTGAGCTTGCGGTTTTCCTCCGTATCATTGGGTGCCACCGGGCGGTACTCGCCGTAGCTGACCACCGAAATACGGGTGGGATCAACGCCCTCCTGCACAAGCATTTTTGCCACATTGATGGCGCGCTGGGAAGCGAGCTCCCAGTTGGAGGGGAATTTTGCCGTGCGGATGGGGATGTTGTCCGTAGAACCTTCCACGCGGATGTAATTGTCCACTGATCGGATGATCACGATCAACTGGCTGAGCACTTCGTTTGCGCTGGGGTTGATGTCCGCGGAACCGGATTGGAAGAGCATGCCCTCCACCAGGCTCAATGTGATGCCGCGGTCTTCCTTATGTACGCTTGCGTAGGCGTTGAGGCCGCTTGTGGTAATCAGGTTGTTGAGCTCTTTCTGAAGATCATTGACGCTGATGGTCTTGGTATTCAGGCCAACCGAGGCGAGCGCCTGGTCCGTTTGGCCCGAGATGCCGATGATGGTACCCTCCAAGAAGCCGCCGGTGCCGGTTCCGTTCCCATTGCCATTCCCGTTTCCGTTCCCGTTTCCATTCCCCATCTGGGCGCTGGGATTGAGCGTTTGCCCAAGCTGTTCGGAAAGCGCCGCGTATTTGTCCGCATCCACGGAGCTCATTGCGTACATCATGATAAAGAGCGCGAGCAGGAGCGTGATCAGATCCGAGTAGGTAATGAGCCACCGTTCGCCGCCGCCCTCATGCTGCTCCTCCTCGTGGGCGTCCCGCCTACTCATCGGCTCCACCCGTCCCCTTTGCGGACTGGCCCTTCTTGCCGTTGAACTTGAGGTAGGAATTCAGGCGCTCGCGGATGGCGATCGGGCTTTCAAAATCGTTGATTGCCATGACGCCGTCGATGACCATTTCCTTTGTAACGCGTTCCATTTTCATCCGGATGGTCAGCTTGCTGCCGATGGGCAGGTAAACAAGGTTTGCAAATACAACGCCGTACAACGTCGCCACGAACGCAACAGCGATGGATTTTGCGAGCTCGTCGGGCGTGCCCATGTTGGAGAGTACCTGAATCAGCCCCAGAACCGTACCGATGATACCGAGCGTCGGGGAGTAGCCGCCCGCCGCTTCAAATATGGAAATCTCTCTTTTTTTGATCTGCTCTTCGACGCGCAGGTCGTTTTCGAGAATCTCGCGCAGTTCTTCCTTATCGAGCTTGTCCATCAAAAGCGTAAGCCCTTTTACGAGCAACGGATCGTTTTGCTTGATAAACGCGGGGTCGCGTACCATTTGGTCCAAAATAAGCATACCGGATTTTTTGACCTGCACCGCAATATCGATGATGGTATCCATCGTACCCTGCAAATCCACCTTCGGGTTGCTCATTGCGCGGCCAATCAAGGCGGGCATTTTCGCAATATCCTGTATGGAAAACGCGATAAACAGCACGCCAATCGTACCGCCGATGACGATAACGCCAGGACTCAGAATAAATAGGGACATGACATCGCCATGTTCCAGAATGAAGCCCATAAGTAGCGCGCCGAACGCGAATACGATTCCTATAATCGTGGCAATGCCCATATTTTACCTCTCAACATGCAACTGCCTGTAATTCCACTGTTATAGTTATATCGGTAATTTTCGGTTTTCGTTTAGCGCCCTGCGGCTGTTTTTTTTGTAAGCTTTCGATAGAAGCGCCTGAAACAGCCGAGAACACGGTATACTTGACTTCATCTTACGGAAGATATATAATGCGAATGCGAATTGTTCGCAAATACATCCACGGGAGATTATGATGAAAAAAATACTGCAAATGCTTGCGCTGCTTCTCGCTACAGCGCTGCTGACAGCCTGCGGAGCACCCGACGTGCAGGGCCGGGCGAAGGATAGCAAACTCTCCGTTTATACGAGCTTTTATACCATGTATGATTTTGCAAAGAAAATCGGCGGAGAAAAAGCGGATATTTTTGTGATGGTGCCGGATGGAACGGAACCGCATGACTGGGAGCCTGCGGCTTCCGATATTGCCGGGCTTGAGCATGCGGACGTGTTTGTTTATAATGGGGCTGGGATGGAACACTGGGCGGAGGATATCCTCGCGTCCTTAAACAACGATACGCTCCTTGTGGTGGAGGCCTCCAAGGGTATCGAGCTGCGCGAGGGCCACGGGCATGAGGACGAAGAAGAGGCGCACGCGGAGGAAGAAGAAGCAGGCGAAGAACACAACTTTGACCCGCATGTGTGGCTGGACCCGACCAACGCGAAGCTGGAGCTTGCGGCCATTAAGGACGCGTTTATCAAGGCGGATGCCGCGAATGCTTCCTACTATGAGGCAAACTATGAAAAATGGGCGGCGGAGCTGGATGCGCTGGACAAGGCGTTCCGCGACACGCTTTCAGGCGTGCCCCATAAGGAGATCATCGTTGCGCATGAGGCTTACGGGTATCTGTGCGCCGCTTACGGGCTCACACAGATCGGCATTGAGGGGCTCAGCCCCGACTCGGAGCCGGATCCAAAGCGCATGGCGGAAATCATTGAGCTTGCCCGCGAAAAGAATGTGACGACCATTTTCTTTGAAGAGATGCTAAGCCCCGATGTCGCCAACGCCATCGCCGCGGAAACCGGCGCGAATACGGCGGTGTTAAGCCCTGTTGAAGGGCTGACGGACAGCGAACGCGGGGCCGGGGACGATTACCTGAGCGTGATGTACAAAAACCTGGAGGCGCTCAAGGCGGCGCTTCTATAACAAAAACCCGGCGATTGCGCGGGCGGAAGGAGGAGGCATGGCCTCCATCATCGAAGTACGGGATGTTTGCTTTGGCTATACCGGGGAGCGGATTATTGACCATGCGGACTTTACCGTTAACAAGGGGGACTTTGTCTCCATTATCGGTTCCAACGGATCGGGCAAAAGCACGCTGCTGCGCTTGATCCTGGGCGAACTGACCCCAAAGCAGGGCAGTATCCGCCTGTTTGGGCAGGCGCTCGCACAGCTTAGAAGTTGGCCCAGGGTAGGGTTTGTGCCGCAGAACGGCTTCCGGGGGAATACGGGCTTTCCCGCCACGGTGGAGGAAATTGTGCTTGCAAATTTGTATGCGCAAGTCGGCCCGCTCCGCATGCCGAACAAAAGCCATCGGGAAGCGGTGTACCGCGCGCTGGAGCAGGTGCACATGGAGCAATATGCCAAGCGGCTGTTCGGTGAACTTTCCGGCGGGCAGCAGCAGCGCGTGATGCTTGCGCGCGTCCTGGTCAACGAGCCGGAGCTGCTGCTTTTGGACGAGCCCACCACGGGTGTCGACGCGCAGACGGTGGATGCGCTCTATCAGCTGCTTTCCCGCTATAACCGGGAAAAAGGCGTCACAGTTGTGATGGTGACGCATGATATGGGGCGGGCGAGCGGCTATGTTTCGCGTGTGCTTTGCCTGGAGGAAGGGTCTTTGGTAGAATTGGGATTGGAACAGGTGGCGCATGAGCTTGCACACAAGCACAAGCATCCCGCCTGCTGCCAGCACTAAGGAGGGCGTTCGATGCTTGAGTATCTGTTTATGCAGCGGGCGCTCCTTGCAGGCGTGCTGCTTGCCGTCATCATCCCCTGCATCGGTATCATCGTGGTGTTAAAGCGCCTGTCCATGATCGGCGACGCGCTTTCCCACACCTCTCTTGCGGGCGTTGCGGGCGGGCTTGTGATGGGCGTCAATCCCATACTGGGCGCGGTAGTTGCCACCATTCTTGCAGCACTCGGCATTGAGGCCGTGAGAAAACGCATCCCCCAATACGCGGAGATGTCTATCGCCATCATCATGTCCGCTGGCATCGGCCTTGCGGGCGTGCTTTCCGGCTTTGTCAAAAACGCCGCCAATTTCAACAGCTTCCTGTTTGGCAGCATCGTTTCCATCAGCGATTTTGAACTGCTGCTGGTTGTCGCCATCAGCGTGGCGGTGATGCTGGCATTTCTGCTGCTGTACAAGGAGCTGTTTTATCTGGCGCTTGATGAACGCTCCGCGCGCCTTGCAGGCGTTCCGGTCAAAACGGTCAGCTTCCTGTTTACCATCCTCACGGCCGTTACCGTCTCCATTGCGGCCCGCACGGTGGGGGCGCTTGTGGTGTCGTCCCTGATGGTGATCCCGGTCGCCTGCGCCATGCAGCTTAGAAAAAGCTTCCGGACGACGCTCTTTTTTTCCATCGGCTTTGCCGTGTTTTTTACGGTAGCGGGGTTGTTTATCGCCTATTACGCGCGGCTCAGGCCCGGCGGCACCATCGTCCTGCTTGGCGTCATTACGCTCATCATCCTGCTTGCGGTACGCTCGCTGCTTTCGCATCCGCACAAAGAACATGCGCGAAAAGGAGGCGATCCCGCTTGAAGGAGCAGAGAAGCTGGCCCAAGGAGATCAAGCGCACCCGGCCCCGGACGCTGATCATGCAGGTGCTTGAGGAAGCGCAGCAGCCGCTTGGCGCTATGGAGATTTTCTCTCAAATTGAAAAAACGGGGGAGAGCGTCTGGCTCTCCACTGTTTATAGAAGCCTGGAGCTGCTCGTGGAAAAGGGCGTTGTGGACAAGATCGCCGTCGCCAACAGCGATATGGCGGTATACGCCATAAACCGCAGTGCGCACCGGCACTATGCCGTATGTATGGGATGCAGGCGCATTGTGCCTGTGGATGATTGCCCGCTGGGGCATTTTACGCCCAAGGTGGCCGAGGAAGGCTTTCAGGTTGTGGGACACAACCTGGAGATTTACGGATATTGCGATGCATGCACGCATCAGGAGAAGAAGGATCAGAGGTAGCGTTCTATTTCGCGCCACGTTGTGAGCTTATCTTCGAACGTACGAATGTACCGCCTTGGCACGGGGCTGGAGGAAGGCAGCAGCACGTAGGCGATGCCGTCCTGTTTTTTAAAATTTTGAAAATAAGTTTTTTGCGCCATCGTACCGTTGAAAGATATGGTTTTCACGGCAGGGTGTGTTATGAGAAAGCCGGGGATGTCGTTTGGCACCGCGGCTCTGATGTTTTTATCCAGGCTGCCTTCGCGCTCGCACGCGTAGATCACATCCCAAAGCGCGACGCCGGACTCGATGAGCGCAGCAATGCGCGCTTCATAGCTTCGCGGATCGGGCCGGCTTAATACATGGAACATCAGCCGCCAAAAGTCGTTGCGCGGATGCGCGTAATACTGCCCTGCCGCAAGGGACTGCGCGCCCGGCATGGAGCCTAACAGCAGCAGGCGTGCGGTTGCATCCGCCGCCGGCGGAAGGCTGTAGAGTACCTGCATGCATACGTCCCTTCTGATGACGCTCTCAACAAAATTTTGCACATCTTCATGGTCATTTTCGCGCCCGGCATTGCCGAACTTGTGGGCTCGCGTGCGTTTTGCTGCGCCGGACACAAAAAATCCAGCGCATGTTTCGCCGGGAGAGCAATCGCTTCTTTCGTATATTGTGTACCGCCATGCCGCATACTAAAACCGATCGAAACCCGATCATAAGAAAACAGGAGGTAAACACCATGCATGACAACAAAGCAGGGCAGCAAACCATCGGATGTGAGGTGCACAGCTGTTCATATTGGCACGACGGCGGCATGTGCGATTTGAACCGCATCGTCGTCAAGCCATGTCATAGCTGCAACACCGGCAACCCGGAAGATGAAACGCTGTGCGGTTCCTATAAACAAAAGTAACCGGCAGCGTGCGTTTCGCATGGGAAAAAGCGGCGTTTGCCGCTTTTTTGTTGCAGTTGCAAGCATAGCTTATGCGGAAACGGCAATCTGCATGCCGATTGGGGGAGCGCTAGTCATTCCCCGGGCGGTGCTGCCGGTAGAACGCCTTGAGCCCGGCCTTGACGTCCTCCGGGAGATCGCGCCAGCGTACGCCGCGGATCGCGCCCTCCAGCCCGCACAGGCGGTTGTAGCAGGCGGAAGGGTCAAACGCAAAGATGCGCAGCCACGCTTCGCGTGAGCCGGCCTGCCGCAGTTCCTCCGCGCTGTGGATGCCCGCCTGGAAGAGCTGCTGCTCCATCGTTTTTGCAATGTTGGGAAGTGTTGTTAAATCCGACATCGTAATGCCTCCTCCTTTTATGGATGATATGTCCAGCCTTCATCGGCGTGGTAAATCATACGCTTGGCCATACCGCCGTCCACCGTCAGGCTGGCGCCGGTAATAAAGCCGGCGGCGTCGCTCAATAAAAACAGCGCCGCATCCACAATATCCTGCGGGCAGCCGATGCGTCCCGCCGCGTGCTGGCCGATATCCGGCCCCGAAAACGTGCCCGGCGCGCGGCCCTCCCCGTGATGGGCGGTGGTATCGATCCAGCCGGGGCAGATGGCGTTCACCCGGACACGGCCATGAAGGCTCATGGCCAGCGCATGCGTGAGCGAAAGGATGCCGCCCTTTGCCGCCGTATAGCTTTCCGTATCCATCTGGGATTGAAACGCGCGGGTGGAAGCAATGTTGACGATTGCGGCGTTCGGCCGGAAGGACTCTTTTAACAGCAGGCTCAAATAATAGGGACCGGTGACGCCCAGGCGCAGTACATATGTGAAATCCGAAAAGGAGCAGCCGGAAAGAAGGCCGCGCTTTGAGACACATGCATTGTTGATGAGATAGTCTACAGTGCCAAAGCGCGCGAGAAGCGTATCCGCAAAGCGCTTCAAATCAGACTCTTCCGCGGCGTCCCCCGCAACAAACAGCAAGCGCTCTCCGTATGCTTTCTGCAAGCGTCCGCCGGTCTCCCCATCCGTATCCATACAGGCGACAACAGCGCCCGCGGCAATGAGCGTTTCCAGCAGCGCCCGCCCGATCCCGTTCGCTCCGCCTGTAATGACGGCGGCTTTTCCCGTAAACTCCATAGCGCCTCCCAAGTAAGGCTAATTATAAAAGACCCTTTTCTTTCTTTTGAGAAAGAAAAGGGCCAAAGAAAGCTTACCTTTATTATAGCCGGAAGCCCGGAAAGTGCAATGCCTGCCTGCCGTCAGATTTCGCAGGCCTCGCCCGCCATCATCAGGCCCAGACCGTTTCTTGTGGCGTCTTTCTGATCCACAATGCCCATGACCTTGCCCTCGTATATGACGAGGATGCGGTCGGAAATCTCCATGATCTCATCAAGCTCCGTAGATACGAGAAGGACGGCTGCACCCCTGTCGCGTTCCTCGACAATACGGGACTGGATGTACTTGGTTGCGCCGATATCAAGCCCGCGGGAGGGATGTACGGCAATGAGGAGCTTCGGCTCACGGTCGAGCTCACGGCCGACAACAAACTTCTGCTGGTTGCCGCCCGAAAGATTCCCTGCGAATTCCGCCACATTGGGGGTCTTGACATTGTAACGTTCGCACAGCTTGGCGGAATGCTGATCGATCCACTTCCAGCGCAGTACGCCATGCTTGGAAAACGGCTTCTGGTCATAGCTCATCAGCGTGAGGTTCTCGCGGATGTTCATCTTGGCGACCATGCCCATCTTGTGGCGGTCCTCCGGGATGTGCGAGACGCCGTGCATCAGGATTTCGCGCGGGGACTTATTGGTGCAGTCCTCGCCTTCGATCAGCACTTTGCCGCTCTTGACTTTGACCAGCCCCGCAATTGCGCGGATCAGCTCAGACTGCCCATTGCCGTCCACACCGCACACGCCAAGGATTTCTCCGGCTTGTACCGTGAAGGATACGTTGTTAACAGCCGTAAGCCGGCGTGAGTTTTCACAGGTCAGGCCTTCTACGGTGAGTACCGTACGGCCGGGCTGCGCTTCTTCCTTGGCGGTAACCAGGTTGACGTCCTGCCCGACCATGAGGGCTGCAAGCTGCTGCTTGTCGGAAATCTCGCTGATCGGGATGCCGGAGGCGGCGACCTTGCCAAGGCGCAGTACGGTGCACCTGTCGCAGATGGTCATAATCTCCGCAAGCTTATGGCTGATGAAGATGACCGTCTTGCCTTCACTGGTCAATTGCCGAATCATGCCGAACAGCCCCTCGACCTCCTGCGGTGTGAGCACCGCCGTAGGCTCATCAAGGATGAGCAAATCCACGTTGCGGTAAAGCGCCTTCAATATTTCCAGACGCTGCTGCTGGCCGACGGAAAGCTGCTCCACGCGCATCCACGGGTCGATCTGCATATGGTAGCGCTCCGCCATTTCCGTAAAGCGGGCGGCGGCGGCCTTGAGATCAAGCACTTCCTTGTTGCCGCTGTAGCCAAGCACCACATTTTCGATGGCGGTGAGCGCGGGAATGAGCATAAAGTGCTGGTGCACCATGCCGATACCAAGCTCGATCGCCTGCTTGGGGTCGCGGATTTGCGCGGGCTTGCCGTTGTAGTAGATTTCACCTGCGGACTGCGCGTACATGCCGTAGAGAATGTTCATCAGCGTCGATTTGCCGGCGCCGTTTTCCCCCAGAAGCGCATGTACCTCGCCGCGTTCTACACAGAGGCTGACGTCTTCATTTGCAACCACGCAGCCAAAGCGCTTGGTGACATGATGCATTTCAAGTAAAGGAGCCATACTTCTCTTTCCCTCCTATTCCTTGACGTAGGGGATGGCGCTGGAAGCAGGCTTGTTGCTCTTGCGGATCAGGCCACACAACGCCAATATGGTAATGAGATAAGGCAGCATCACGAGGAACTGGAACGGGATGCCGGTATCAAGCGCCATCAGCTGGAATTTTAGAGCGTTGCTTACACCGAACACGAGTGCAGCGCCCATCACGCCAACCGGCGTGTAGTTGCCGAATACCACCGCGGCAAGCGCCATGAAGCCGCCACCCGCGATCATGTTTTCTGTAAAGAAGCTCATCTGCCCCATGGAGACAAAGCATCCGCCAAATGCCGCCATCACGCCGCTGTAGAGGATGCTCATATAGCGCGTACGCGTCACATTGATGCCCACGGTATCGCAGGCGCGCGGGTTTTCGCCGACGGCGCGCAGCTTGAGGCCCGTGTTGGTGCGGAACATCACAAACCAGGCGATGGGGATAAGCAAAAACGCGATATAGACCGGCACTGGCTGGTTAAAAAGCACATCGCCCAGCACGGGGATTTTGCTTAGTCCAGGAAGAGCCAGCGGAGCGAACGACTCGATCTTCGGCGGGCTGGTGCTTGCGCCGAACATCGCGCGGTTTACCGTAATGGTAAGGCCGGACGCCAAGATATTCAGGCCCGTGCCGATAACGGTCTGGTCCGCCTTTACCGATACGGTAAAGAAGGCGAATATGGCCGCGAACAGCACGCAGATGAGCATGGCGAACAGAAGGCCAAGCCATACGGAACCGAATATGTAGGAACCGATGACGCCTGTTAAAGCGCCGATGAGCATCATGCCCTCAGTACCGATGTTGACAATGCCCGCCCGCTCGCTGAACACGATGCCGAGCGCCGCAAGCAAAATCGGCGTGGAAAGCATAATGACGGAAGAAAGAAAGCCTACAAGGTTATCCATTTTACGCAACCCCCTCGTCCGGTATGGGTTTGGTCGGGTCGGAGGGGCCCTGCGTCTTCACGCAATCCCTGCGCGCCCTGAATTGGAACATGGAGCGCCCGGCGATGAAGAGGATGATGAGCGCCTGTACAACCAGCACCACGGAAGAGCTGACATCGGTAAGCGTCTGCATCTTCAGGGAGCCGGACTGCAATCCGCCGAACAGCACGCCTGAGAGCAGGATGCCCAGAGGATTGTTGCTGCCCATGAGCGCCACGGCAATGCCGGTGAAACCGTAGGTAATGGAGAAGGAGGTCAGCATCAGCCGGAACTGGATGCCGATGATTTCCACACATCCGCCCAGGCCCGCAAAGCCGCCCGCGATGAACATGGACAAAAGCGTTGAACGGTTGATGCTCATGCCGGCGTAGGAACCCGCAGTGGGGTTGAGACCCACAACGCGCATTTCAAAGCCCTTTGTGGTCTTCCACAGGAAGAAATAGTAGAAGAAGAGCGCCAACACCATCAGCATCAGCCCCCAGTGCAGGCGGGAAGTGCCTTCAAACAGCTTGGGCAGCTGCGCGCTCTCAAAAATCGGCGCAGACTGCGGATAAGAGGTCGAAGCGCTGTCCCGCAACGGCCCTGTTACCGCATAATCGATGATGCTGATCGCCACATAGTTGAGCATGATGGTGGTGATCAGCTCACTTGCGCCAAAGCGGATTTTCAGCGCCGCGACGATTATGCCGTAAAGCGCTCCGCCAACAAAGCCGGCAAGTAATGTAAGCGGCAGGTGCAAGAGCATGGGCAGGTTGGGAAAGCTCACACCCACAATGGTCGCTAAAAGTGCGCCCATGCGGAACTGGCCTTCCGCGCCCAGGTTGATAATGCCGCACCGCCGGGCAATGGCAAAGCTTAAAGCGGTGAAGATGAAGGGGATGGCCTTGACAATTGTCTCGTCCCACGCCTTCACGTTGCCGAAAGCGCCCTTGAGCATCGCTGCATAGGCTTCCATCGGCGTACTATTGGATGTAAAAATAATGACGATGCTTCCGATCAGAAGCGAGGTGATCAACGCGATGACAGGGAAGTAAAGATCTTTTAAAAAGGAAAGCAAGCGTTTAGCGAGGCTGCTGATAGCCATCGTGATCCTCCTTCGTGGTTGTCTTCCGGAGGATAGGATAACTCCGGCCGCTTAAGAAGCAGCAGCCGGAGCGTCCTTATCCGAAACTGCGGCCGGGATTACCCGGCCCTATGATCAATTAGAAAGGCTTAGTCGAGGGTAATGGTGATTTCGCCGGCGGCGAGCTTCTTATAGATGTCTTCGAGCTGAGTCTTGGCTTCCGCAGGAACCTCAATGTAATAGTCGCCGATGTAGACAACGCCCTGCGCCGCGCCCATCTTGAGGACCTGATCGGAGATCGTGCCTTCCAAGTATGCCTTGTAGGCAGCTTCATACGCAATGGAGGTATCCTTTACGATCGCAACGACGGCAGCGTCGGGCGCTACGGTTTCCTGGTTGAGACCGGAACCGATGCCTTTGACTTTACCTTCCTGCGCGGCTTCCATTACGCCCAGGGAAGCTTGGTTCGCCATGGGAGCAAGAACGTCCGCACCCTGGCCGATGAAGGATTTTGCAAGTTCTTTCGCGGCGTTGACATCGTCAAAGCTGCCGGTGTTGTTGGAGAGGATTTTGATGGAGGGGTCGACATACTTGACGCCCTGCTCAAAGCCCTTGCCGCCGTTTTTGATGGGCTGGATTTCGAGGCCGCCGATGAAGCCGACGGTCTTGCTTTGTGTCAGAAGCGCCGCAAGAGCGCCCATGAGGAAGCCCTGCTCGGCGTCCTGGATGGCGAAGGAAGATGCGTTTTCAGAAACCACACCGGAGTTGATGAAGAAGAACTGGGTGTCGGGATACTCGGTCGCAGTCGCGGCACCGGCATCCGCATAGCTGTTGGTGGACAGGAAGATGACGTCATAGCCTTCATCGCCAAACGTACGGATGGCATCGGCCACGGAAGAAGCGGGCGTGTTTTCTACATACTTGACTTCAGCGCCCAGGGCTTCAATCTTCATGAGGCCGTTGTAGGCGGTGGCGTTCCAGCTCATGTCGGAAATTGCGCCTTCGAGAATCAGGGCAACCTTGGGTTTTTTAGCCGGAGCTTCCGCGGGGGTTTCCGGTTGGGCAGCCGGAGCTTCCGTGTTCGCCGCGGGGGCTTCCGTAGCCTGGGGCGCGGGGGTGGAGGGAGCGCAACCGGCGAGCGCTGCGAATACCATCAGAAGAGACAGGATAAGGGCCATGGTTTTGACGTGGTTCTTCATTTCTCTTTCTCCTTCAAGAAATATTATTCAGGGCAACACGTTACTAAGAAATCCGCGTTTCCCGCTGAACCAACATAGCTTGTACCAAAAATATCAGAAAGGACGTTTGATGCGTCGGAACTCCCGGACGTTTGCTCCAGTGTATCATACGGTATTGTAAATTTCCATAATTTTTTTTTGGCAACAAAAAAATTTTAATGCTGCCATTTTCCGAAATATCGCGCCCGGTGCGTCTCCATAAAAAATGGCAGAATATACGCAAAAGATGCACCGGATATTTGGAATTGTAACATAGATACGATGAATCCGCCATGTTTTTTGGAAAAACGGAAATACCAAAAGATATTCCTATAAGCAATATTAATGTTCGGGTTTTCGCGATATGTACGTTTTTTGCCGCGGGAATCGCGGGCGGAGCGTCTCTTGCACGTGAGAAAAAACTGTGGAATAATAAGCGCAGATCATAGATAACGCTTCTGCATAGCGTATTTTCAGATGTGGCATGCTTTACAGAAACACTGGGATTTGACTTTCCGATCTTAAGTGAGACACAAGAGAATTGAATGACGCCTCAAAACAGAATTATAGAACGACACCCTTAAGGGAGGAAACAAATATGTCCGCTTTTTTCGTAAATGGCGTAATGCACACGGTGGATGCGTCCAAGCGGCTGATTTATTATCTGCGTGACGACCTTGGGCTGACTTCCGTCAAGGACGGATGTACGGAAGGCGCTTGCGGCACCTGCATGGTGCTTGTAGAAGGAAAGGCGCAGAAGGCGTGCGTGCTCAAAACCGATAAGCTTGACGGCAAAAGCATTGTTACGGTAGAAGGCCTCACCCCGCGCGAGCGGGCGGTCTACGCCTATGCGTTTTCAGAAGCCGGCGCCGTACAGTGCGGGTTTTGTACGCCCGGCATGGTGATCAGCGCAAAAGGATTGCTTGACACGACGCTTACGCCCACCCGCGAACAGGTCAAAGAGGCGATCAAGAACAACATCTGCCGCTGCACCGGCTATAAAAAGATAGAGGACGCCGTGCTTCTCGCGGCGGAGCTGTTCCGCACGGATGCGGAAATCCCCGAGCGTACGTTTACGGGCCATGCGGGGGAAAGCATGCACCGCGTGGACGCAAAAGACAAGGCGCTGGGTACCGCCATCTATGCGGACGATGTTTACATGGAAGGTATGCTCTACGGCGCCGCAAAACGCAGCGCGTATCCGCGGGCAAAGGTGCTTGCAATCCATACCGATGCCGCAAGGGCGCTCGATAAGGTGCACGCCGTGCTGACCGCAGCCGATATCCCGGGTGAAAGCAAGATCGGCCATATCAAGAAGGATTGGGATGTCCTCACCCCCGTGGGTGGCATCACCCATTACCTTGGCGACGCCGTGGCGCTTGTGGCGGCGGAAGACCGGGAGACGCTGGAGGCGGCGCTTGCCCTGATAGAAGTGGACTATGAAGAACTGGAGGCTGTGCTTACGGCGCAGCGCGCCCTTGAGGAGGACGCGCCCCTTGTACATGAAGGCGGCAATCTCCTGTTTGAGCAGAAACTTGCGCGCGGCGACGCGGATGAGACCATCAAAAACAGCAAATATGTGGTAACCAACCACTACAGCGTGCCCTTTACCGAGCATGCGTTTTTAGAGCCGGAATGCGCGGTCGCCTACCCGGAAGGGGACGGGTTCCGCATCATCAGCGCGGACCAGGGTATTTACCAGACCCAGCACGAGTGTGCGGATATGCTCAATATCCCGCACGAAAAGGTGCGCGTTACCGCGGCCATGGTGGGCGGCGGCTTTGGCGGCAAGGAAGATATGAGCGTGCAGCATCATGCGGCGCTGCTGTCTTACCACACCAAGCGTCCTGTCAAAGTCAAGCTCAAGCGCCAGGAAAGCATACTGGTGCACCCCAAGCGCCACGCGATGGAAATGGACTTTACCACGGCCTGCGATGAAAATGGGTATCTGACGGCCATGAAGGCGGTGCTTATCTCCGATACCGGCGCGTACGCCTCCTTGGGCGGACCCGTGCTACAGCGCGCCTGCACGCACGCGGCGGGCCCCTACAACTACCAGGTGATAGACATTTTGGGCCGCGCCATGTATACGAACAACCCGCCGGGCGGCGCGTTCCGCGGCTTTGGCGTAACGCAGAGCTGCTTTGCGACGGAATGCAACCTCAACCAGCTTGCGGAGCTTGTTGGGATTTCTCCGTTTGAAATCCGCTACCGCAACGCCATCCGCCCGGGGCAGGTGCTGCCCAACGGCCAGATTGCGGATGAGACCACGGCATTGATCGAGACGCTCGACGCCGTACGGCCGTATTATGAAGCGAACCCCAAGGCCGGCATCGCCTGCGCGATGAAAAACAGCGGCTTGGGCGTGGGTATTCCCGATACGGGACGCAGCCGCATTGAGGTAAAAGACGGCAAGGTGCGCTTACACAGCAGCGCCGCCTGCATCGGCCAGGGCATGGGCACCATTCAGGTACAGATGTTCTGTGAGACCACGGGCCTGACGCCCGACCGTGTGACGTATGAAGCGCCGGATACCGCGCTTGCTCCGAATTCCGGCAATACGACCGCTTCCCGGCAGACCTTGTTTACAGGCGAGGCCGTGGTGCGCGCGGCGCGCGCGCTCAAAGAAGCGATGGAGGAGGAAGGCTCGCTCGAAGCGCTTGAAGGCCGCTCCTTCTATGGAGAGTATACCGGCGTTACCGATAGGATCGGGGAACAGAAAGACAATCCCGTGAGCCATATTGCCTACGGCTATGCGACGCACCTTGTGGAACTGGATGAAGACGGCCTGCTCTCCCGCGTAGTCGCGGCGCATGACGTTGGCCGGGCCATCAATCCCGTTGCGGTGGAAGGGCAGATCGAAGGCGGCGTTGTGATGAGCCTGGGGTATGCGCTGACGGAGGACTTCCCGCTTGTTAACGGCAAGCCCACGGCAAAGTTCGGCACGCTCGGCCTGTTCAAAGCCGACAAGGTGCCCAAGATCGTTTCGGAGATCATTGAAAAGGGCGACGGAAAGCTTGCCCACGGCGCAAAGGGTATCGGCGAAATCTGCTCCATCCCCACGCCGCCCGCCGTACAGCTCGCCTATTACAACCGGGACGGCATCTTCCGCACCAAACTCCCGCTCGAAAGCACGGCGTACAGCAAAAAGAAATAAAAAAGAAAGCCCCGCAAGGGGCTTTCCACCACAACTATTTATTACCCATTAGCCATTACCCGTTAGCCATAGCCATTAGCCATTACCCCGCTCACGGCGTCCGCATCAGTTCGGAAAGCGTGTGCTCCGTATCGATATCGATCAGTTCCCGCACATCTTCCACATGGTAGCACAAAATGCGGTCCTCATGTGCCTTGATGACGACAACGCCGCCCATATCCCCGGTGAGCGCAAGCAGTTCTTCGTTGAATTCCCGCGGGAAAATGCAGGGGTTGCCGCGCCTGCCCTCGTGCCCTGCAATGACGATGCGGTCCGGATGCGCGCGGTAAAGCGCAACCACATTCTGAATGGTCTCTTGGCGCAGCATGGGCTGGTCGGCCACCAGGAACAGCAGCGCGTCCATATCCAAAAGCGCCTCGATCCCGATGCGGATGGTGTTGGAAAGCCCCTTTTCCGGTTCCTGGTTGATTTTCACTACAAATCCCCGGCTTCTTGCCATTTCTGCGATTTCCGGGTACTGGGTCACAACGACGACGCTCGAAAAAATTTCGGAAGGGATGACGTTTAGCGCATGTTCCGCCATTGTCAGTCCGTCAAACGTAACGGAAAGCTTGTTGCTGCCAAACCGGCGCGAATTTCCCGCAGCCATGAGTATGCAGCCGATACGAAGCGTGGATTCTTCCATGGGCGGCCTCCTTTGTGAATTCCTACCTTGAGTATACCCGTGTTTTCGCGTGCAAATCAAATATTTGGTGCTACAAAAGCCGGGGCTGTTACGCGCCATACGCGCGCGTTATATATAAAATAGGATAGCGTGGTTACTAGGTTTTTGCTATAAAGAATGTTATAATCAAAAAATGTAAGCGGCCAAAAAAATCTGTTAGCTTGGAGGGTTGGCGTATGAGCGTAGGAAAAAGCGTTCCGCGCATAGACGCATTTGATAAAGTAACGGGCAGGGCAAAATACACCGACGATCTTGTGGAAAAAAATGCGCTGATTGCAAAGGTGCTGCATTCCACCATCGCCAACGGCCTTGTTACGAAGATGGACATCAGCGAAGCGCTCAAGGTGCCCGGTGTTGTGAAACTCATCACCTGCTTTGACGTGCCTGAGCGTCCGTTCCCCGTAGCGGGGCATCCGTGGTCAACCGACCCGTCCCATCAGGACGTTGCGGATATGCTGCTTTTGAACAAGCGCGTGCGCCTGTATGGGGATAACATTGCCGCCGTTGTTGCGGAGGACGAGGTCGCCGCTTCCCGCGCGCTCAAAGCTATCAAGGTTGAGTATGAGGAATACCCGGTGGTGACTGATCCCCTTGAATCGATGAAGGATGGCGTGCTGCAGCTGCATGAAGCGTACCCGAACAATATCCTTGCCCACACCGGCTCGGAAGAGGGCAATTTTGAAGAGGCCATTCAGGAGGAAGGGCTCATTAAGGTAGAAGGCTGGTATGAGACGCCCATTGTCCAGCACTGCCACATCGAGCCGCCGATTTCCTATGCCTATATGGAAGGCAGCAAGATGACAGTCGTCTCCTCCACGCAAATTCCGCACATCACGCGGCGCGTGATCGGCCAGGCGCTGGGAATCCCCTGGGGCAGCGTGCGCGTCATAAAGCCCTACCTCGGCGGCGGGTTCGGCAACAAGCAGGATGTTCTGTATGAACCCCTCAACGCCTATTTGTCCCAGCAGGTGGGCGGCAGGCTTGTAAAGCTGGAATTGACGCGCGAAGAGACGTTCTTCGCTACCCGTGTGCGCCATGCGATGAAAATCCACCTGACCACCTACGTCCGTCCGGACGGCAGGATTGTTGCGCGCAGCGCGCAGTATTTCTCCAACCAGGGCGCATACGCGTCGCACGGACACAGCATCTGCGCGAAGGCGATGTCCGGCTTTAAGCAGCTCTATAACGATGAAAAAGCGAAAAAGGTGGAGGGCTACACAATATTCACCAACCTGCCTACGGCCGGTGCTATGCGCGGCTACGGCATCCCGCAGTCCATGTTTGCGGTGGAGAGCCACACGGACGATATTGCGAAAACCATCGGAATGGAACCGATGGCGTTCCGCAAACTCAATATGATGCCCGTTGGGTATTGCGATCCCTTCTCCAAGAACGTCAACTATTTTGACAGCTTCAACCAGTGCATGGAAAAGGGCAAGGAATACATCAAATGGGAAGAAAAGCGCAAGCTCTATGAAAACCAGACGGGGCCCATTCGCCGCGGCGTAGGCATGTCCATCTTTTGGTACAACACCGCCGTATGGCCGATTTCCCTTGAAGTCTCCTCCTGCCGCATGGTACTCAATCAGGACGGTTCCGTGCAGATTCAGCTTGCGGAAACCGAGATCGGCCAGGGTGCGGATACCGCGTTTGCACAGATGACGGCTGAGACGTTAGGCATCCCGTTTCAGGATGTGCATGTCGTGAGCACGCAGGATACGGATATTACCCCGTTCGGTACGGGCGCTTACGCGTCCCGCCAGACGTATGTCGGCGGCATGGCCGTCCGGCAGACGGCGGAACTGCTCAAGCGGAAGATCCTTGGCCACGCGCATGAGCTCTACCGCTTCCAGATCCTTGATCTTGATATTGCGGACGGCAACATTGTGCACAAATCCAACAACAACAAGGTGATTACCTCTCTAGGCAAGCTTGCGACGGAAGTGCTTTACAGCATGGTACACTCCGAGCATCTGACGGCGGAAAGCACCTACCAGTGTAAGACCAACGCCTACAGCTTTGGGTGCACCTTCGCGGAGGTGGAGGTAGATATTCCCCTGGGCAAGGTAAAGCTTCTGGATATGGTCAACGTGCATGACTGCGGCAAGCTCATCAATCCCCAGCTTGCGGAGGCGCAGGTACACGGCGGCATGAGCATGGCCATCGGCTTCGGCCTTGGCGAGCAGATGCTCTTTGATGAAAAAACAGGAAAGCCTTTAAACGACAACTTGCTCGACTATAAATTGTCCACGTTCATGGATCATCCACATCTGGAAGCGAAGTTTGTGGAAAACTATGAACCGACAAGCGCGTATGGCACGAAGGCGCTGGGCGAGCCGCCCACGGTTTCGGGCGCGCCCGCGATCCGCAACGCCGTATTGAACGCGACCGGCGTTTCGGTGAACAAAATCCCGCTCACCCCGCACGTGCTCTTTCCTGCATTCCAGCAGGCGGGCCTTATTTCGCGCAAGGAAGGACGGAGCTAAACAGTATGTACGATATCGAAGCATTATATGAGGCGACTTCCGTACCCCACGCCATTGAACTGCTCCAGCAGCATCCCGAGGCAAAGATCATTGCGGGCGGCAGCGACGTGCTGGTGCAGATCCGCGAAGGGCGCTTAGCAGGCGCAACGCTTGTGAGCATCCAGAGGCTTGATGAGCTGCGCGGTGTGACGATGGAAGAAGACGGCACGCTCCGCATTCTTCCGTTGACGAGCTTTACGCACATCACCAAGCACCCGCTGATCCAGAAATACATCAATGTTCTTGGTGAAGCGGTCAACGAAGTGGGCGGCCCGCAGGTAAGGAACATCGGCACAATCGGCGGCAACACCTGCAACGGCGTCACAAGCGCCGATTCGGGCGCGACGCTGGTCGCCTGGGACGCCATTATGGAACTGACCGGCCCTGAGGGCGTACGTCAGCTCCCCATTCAGGAGTTTTACGTGAAGGCGGGCAAGGTAGCCTTGCAGCCTGCGGAACTTTTAACGGCTATCCGCATCCCCCGGGAAAGCTACGAAAGCTGCAAGGGGAACTATATCAAGTATGCCATGCGAAACGCCATGGACATTGCCACCCTAGGCTGCTCCGTGAACGTGCGCCTGTCGGGGGATAAGAAGACGGTGGAGCGCATGCGCGTTGCGTTCGGCGTCGCGGGCCCCGTGCCCATGCGCGCGCCAAGCGCGGAGGCTGCGGCAAATGGAAAGCCCGTCTCCATGGAAACCGTGGAAGCCGCCGGAACCGCGTCGCTTCTTGACGTCAACCCGCGCACGAGCTGGCGCGCCAGCAAGGAGCTGCGCCTGCAACTGGTAGAGGAATTGACCAAGCGCGCGTTTATCCGCGCCATTGAGCTTGCGGGAGGTACGCTATGAAACAGATGCAATTGGTGCGCTGTACCATAAACGGCAAAGAAGTGGCCAATTATGTGGATGTGCGCGCTTCGCTTACGGATATGCTGCGCAATGAATACCGGCTGACCAGCGTGAAAAAGGGTTGCGAAGTCGGCGAATGCGGCGCGTGCAACGTCATCATCGATGGCGAGTGCTTCAACTCCTGCATTTATCTCGCGGTCTGGGCGGAAGGCAAGAGTATCCGCACGCTGGAGAGCCTGTTGGGCCCCAATGGCGAGCTTGCGGATATCCAGCAGGCGTTTATTGAAGAAGGCGCCGTCCAGTGCGGTTTCTGCACGCCCGGCTTTATCATGACGGCTGTGGAGATTTTAGAATCCGGCCACGAGTATACGCGCGATGAACTCAGAAAGCTGCTTGCCGGCCATCTTTGCCGGTGCACGGGATATGAAAATATCCTGAACGCCGTGGAAAAGACCATGAAGCAGCGGCTTGCGGCGGCAAAGGCATAAGCGATATGCAGGAGCAACGCCTGTACCTGATCCTGCTTGAAAACAGCAAGCCATTGACGGGTGCGGCGATAGAGGGCCATGCGGCGCATCTGAGGGCGCTTGATGAAGCGGGCAGGCTTGTGGTTTGCGGCCCGTTCACAGATTATCCCGGCGGCATGGTGCTCATCCGTGCAGGTTCTCTGGAGGAGGCGCACGCCACCGCAAAAAACGATCCGTTTGTCAGCGGCGGGTACAAAACGTATTCCATCCGTACGCTCGGCTGGGCGAACAAAGAGAACAACTACGGAGTATGATTATCATATAACAAGGGCGGCAATTGCCGCCCTAACGTTTACCCCAGTTGCTCGAGGAGCCTTCTATGTAATTTCCACACATGATCGGCGTAATTGCTCACCAGTACAATGCAAAGGGACGCGGCAGGATCATAGGAGGAGAAAAAACTCACGCCCGGGTCGGACCCTTGGATGTAGGGGATGCGGGTATCCTTGTGCAGCCAGGCCCCATATCCATACTGGCTTGTATGCGCCGCAACCTGCGGCGTTATCATGCGCATTGCGGTATCCGGCCGCAGCAGCGTTCCGTCAAAGAGTGCGTTCCAGAAGCGGCTTATATCCGCCACGGTTGTAAATGCGCCTCCGGCGCCCGTGCCCTTTGCATCCACACTGTAGATGTTGGTATAGAATTCGCCTGTTGCTTCGTCAAAGAGGTAGGCATTGGCGCAGTTCTTCGGAAGCCGGTCCAATTCGTAATACCCGGTATCGCACATGCCTGCCGGACGGAACACAGCCTCGGACAGGAACGCGTCAAACGGCATGCGGGTGATCGCTTCAATAATTAGCCCCAGCATGACGTAGCCTGCGTTGTTGTATTGGAAGCGTTCTCCGGGGACATACGACATCGGCTTGTCCCAGAAGAGCGGCAGCAGGTCCTTGGAGGAACGAATGCTGTAATTCGGGATATCCTTCCAAAGCTCGCTGTAGTCCTGCATGACCGATTCGTCAAAATAATCCGGTATCCCGGAGGTGTGGGTCAAGAGCTGCCGTATTGTGATTGCAGGGTCAATGCAATGAAGCGGAAAGGGCAAGAGCTGCCCAAGCGTATCCGTTCCTTGCAGCCTGCCTTGTTCGAGAAGCTGGAGGATGGCTGTTGCAACAAACACTTTCCCGGCGGATGCGGTGGGGAACTTCGTATTCAGCGTGTTGGGGCGCCCGTTTGCAAGGTCGGCATCACCCGAAGCATATGAAAAAAGTGCTTCTCCGCGCTGTGTAATCAGGATACAGCCGCGAAACGCAGGGTCGATGGACAGACGGTCATATCGAGTCATGTCCGTTGCCTGCCTCCCGCGCGCCAAACCGCTCGTCAAAGAGCTTTTGGGCCGCCGCTTTCACATCCAGAACGTATTGCCTGTATGTCTCAAGCAGCGCGCTGCCTTCCTCGGTGAGCACAGCGCCGCCGCCGTGCTGGCCGCCGGTGGTGCTCAGAAGCAGCTTGAAGCCAAGCGCGTCCTCGCTCTCCTTTACAATTTTCCACGCCTTGGAATACGCCATATTCATGGATATGGCGGCGGAGCGCAGCGAGCGCATGTCCCGGACACGGGAAAGTAGCTCCGCAATGCCGGGGCCGAAGCATTTTTCATCCGTGTACAGCCGTACGGAAAGTACGGGATGCATCTGTTTTTGCTTGCTCATATTGTAGATTTTAATACGAATCCGGTCCGATTGACAAGCAGGATTTGCGGGTGCTATCCTGAAGTGAGAACAACGCATGGAGGAACAGGTGGGATTTTCGGAAGTTCTTCATATCACGCGCGGGGTCACGGCAATCATCGGCGGCGGGGGAAAAACCACGCTGATGCTGCGCCTTGCCGCGGAGCTCTTGGGAAAGGGCAGCGTCATCATCTGCGCCACGGCGAAAATGTTTCCGCCACAGGGAATACAAACGCTGCTTGCTCCAACGGAACAGGAAATCGCTTACGCGCTGCAGGCGCAAAGCCTGATCTGCGTGGGAAACAAAACTCCGGAAGAAAAGCTGACGCTGCCGCTCTCAGACATTCCCATGCTGGTGCGCCAGGCCGATTATGTGCTGTGCGAGGCGGACGGCTCCAAGGGCAGGCCATTAAAGGCGCATGCGCAAAACGAGCCCGTGATTCCGCCCGAAGCAAACAAAACCATACTGGTGATGGGGATTGACGGCATCGGAGCACCGGTTGTTACAGCGGCGCACCGGCCGGAACTGTACGCAAGGCTCCTCAATGTGGGGCTTTACCATACTGTGACGCCGCTTGATGCGGCAAATGTGGCGCGCATAGAAGCGTTGCATGACATTGTTTATATCAATAAAGTAGAAACGGGCGTGCAATGGGACGCTGCAAGGGACGCGGCAAGATATCTTGGCTGCCCGGTTGCTGCGGGCGCGCTGCATACGGAAGGAGCACCATGCTTGTTGTCATAAGGGGCGCGGGCGATATTGCCACCGGAATCGCGCTCCGGCTGTTTCACGCAAGGATGGACGTTGTGATGACGGACATTGCCCATCCCACCGCCATACGCAGATCGGTGAGTCTTTCCCGTGCCGTAACGGAGGGACGGGCTGTTGTGGAGGATGTAACCGCGGAGCTTGCAAAGGATTGCCGCGCGGCGCGGTTCATCATGCATTGCAGACGCATCGCGGTGCTTGTTGACCCCGATGCCGCCTGCATCCGGGAACTGCAGCCGGACGCTGTAGTGGATGCGATTTTGGCAAAGCGCAATCTTGGCACTTCCCGCGCGGATGCGCCGGTCGTGATCGGCGTGGGGCCGGGCTTTACGGCGGGGGAGGACTGCCACGCGGTTATAGAGACACAGCGCGGGCATACGCTCGGGCGCGTATTGCTCACGGGTTCCGCATTGCCGGATACCGGCGCGCCCGGGAATATCGGCGGATATACGGTGGAGCGCATCCTGCGCGCGCCAAGGGACGGCGTATTCAAACAGGAGAAAGAGATCGGCGCGCTGGTGGCGGCGGGCGATACCGTAGGGTATGTCGGGGATATGCCGGTTACGGCACAGATTGCGGGCGTACTGCGCGGCATATTACCGGACGGCACGCCGGTGTATGCGGGCATGAAAAGCGGGGATGTGGACCCGCGGGGAAAGGCGGAGCATTGCGACACGGCCTCGGATAAGGCGCTTGCAATTGGCGGCGGCGTGCTCGAAGCGATTCTCCGCCTGACGCCGCTCAAAGCAATCGGATTACGGTAAGGAGAAACGATGGAACAGGATATCAAACTCACAAAGCTTGCAAAATGCGCGGGCTGCGGCGCGAAGGTGGGCGCGGGCGTGCTTTCCCAATTGCTTGAGGGTATAGCGGTTCATCATGACCCGAACCTGCTTGTCGGCTTTGACAAAAGCGACGACGCCTCCGTTTATAAGGTGAGCGATACGCTCGCCATCGTGCAGACCGTGGACTTTTTTCCGCCCATTGAGGACGATCCGTACCTCTTCGGCCAGATCGCCGCGACAAACGCGCTTTCCGATATTTACGCCATGGGCGCGGAGCCGAAGCTCGCGCTCAACATCCTCTGTATCCCGGAGGACATGCCAAAGGACGCCGTACACCGGCTGCTGCGCGGGGGGTATGAAAAGGCGTATGAGGCGGGGGCAATCATCACCGGGGGGCACAGCATATTGGATGATGAACCGAAGTACGGCCTTGCCGTGACCGGCTTTATCCACCCGGACAAGGTGCTCAAAAACAGCGGCGCAAAGCCGGGCGACGTGCTGCTCTTTACAAAGCCGCTTGGCATCGGCATCCTCACCACCGCCGCAAAGGCGGAGCTTGCGAGCGAAGCGGGCAAAGCCCTTGCGCGGACGCTGATGACAACGCTCAACAAAGCCGCGCGGGACGCGATGGTCAAATACCGAGTCCATGCCTGCACGGATGTGACGGGCTTTGGCATGCTGGGGCATCTCTATGAGATGGCGCAGGGGTCGGACGTGAGCGTGGAACTTGATACAAAGGGTATCAGCATCATTCCTGAAGCGTTGGAATTTGCGAAGTATGGCATCCTGCCCGAAGGCATGTACCGCAACCGCACCTTTGCGCAATGCGCTGTGGAGGAAGGGGATGTTCCTTTGCATGTGCAGGACGCGCTCTATGATCCGCAGACGGCGGGCGGCCTTTTGATGGCGGTGCATCCTGACGATGCGGACGCCTTGTTTGAAGAATTGAGGGTGACTGTGCCCGCTGCGCAGCGTGTGGGCGTGGTAACCGCTTCGAGGGAAAAAAGAATTTATCTAAAATAATAATAAAATAAACATTGAATTTATTGCATGGCTTGTTTCGGAAATGATAAATAAATCATGCAATAAATAATTGGATAAGAATTTAATTGAATTAAAATCGAAATTATTTTTTAACAAACGCCCTGTTCCGGCGCGTTTGTTAAATAGGCTTTTAATGCTTTTCGATAAGCTGAATAATTACAATTAAAATCATAAATCCCAGCGTGATTTTCAATTAGAAAAGGATATAGGGACAGAACGAATTGTAAATGAATTTATGATTTTCTCTAATTCTTGCTTTGACATGATACATCCATAGGAATCCGACATCCTGTAGTAGATTACGATCGTAATCATTGCTTTCGGATACAAGTGCTTCCGCCGGCGAAGGAAAATGTTCACTGGATGCGCCGGTCGTTAACTCGCAGAAATCAAAATTCGCAATGATATTGTTGTCTGCCTCAAGTGTAGCTGTTAAACCGGATTTGTGGTAACCCGGATACAGCCCTGATGGCAAATAGAGAGGGGCGATCGCCTCCCGTGCAATATCCAATGTTCCCGTTCGGCGGGGTCCAGTGAATTTTCCACCAGCAGCGTATCCGGTTTGTTTTCGGGAGCATTGCATGATGTAAAAAGCAGCATACATCCGATGATTGCTGCTGAAAAGAATGGCATATAACATCTTTCCATAAAATGCCTCTTATATGCAATGGATGATCGCTCCTGTAATTCGCATTATATAATGAAGAGTTTACGGGTAAAAAGAGGGAGGAACGCTTTTTCTGAAATAAATAAAAGAAAATTTCCGCCGGAATTATCATTCATAATTTAATTATTATTATCTATTTATCCCCAAATACATGATTGATGCATGGTCTAATAAATTCATTTATTGTTCAATTAAATTCCGAATTGCTTTTATAGCCGCATCAATCTCCTCCTCCGTCGTCGCCCAGCCGAAGGAGAACCGCACCGTTCCCTGCGGAAATGTGCCGAGCGCCTTGTGCGCGTTGGGCGCGCAGTGCAGCCCGCAGCGCGTCAAAATGCCGTACTCCTGCTCAAGCGCAAAAGAAATTTCCGCGTTATCCCGCCCGATAACATCCAGCGATACGACGCCGACGCGTTCCTCCGGCAAAAGCGAACCCACGATGCGCACACCGGGGAGCGTTTCGACGCCGTGGAGAAACCGCATGGTGCGTGCGCTTTCGTGCGCGCGAAGCGAGGGTATGCCCCGTTCTTCTATAAAGGAAAGCGCCGCCTCCCAGCCATAGATGCCGGGGAGGTTGGGCGTACCGCTTTCCAAACGGTCAGGCATGATGGGCGGAAGCTCCTCGCTGTCCGAATAGCTGCCCGTGCCGCCTGTGATCAGCGGCGTCAATTGTTTTGCGAACGCGGGGGAGAGCAGCAGCGCGCCGATGCCGGAGGGACCTAATAGCCCCTTGTGGGCGGGAACGGCAAGGGCAGAAAGGCCCAGGTTTTTAAAATGGATGGGGAAATGGCCCGCGGCCTGCGCGCCGTCAAGCAGCACGGGAACGCCGTGCTGTTTTGCAATACGGCAGACTTCCACGATGGGCTGGAGCGTGCCGCATACGTTGGACGCGTGCGTCAGGGCGACAAGGCGTGTGTTGGGGCGGAACAACGCCCGGTACACGTCAATATCCATATGGCCGGAAGCATCGCAGGGGATGCGGTCAAAGCATGCGCCGGTTTTCTCCAGCTGCACCAACGGGCGCATGACGGCGTTGTGCTCCAAAGCGCTTACAATGCAATGGTCGCCCGGATGCAGGAAGCCCTTGAGCGCCATGTTCAATGCGGCGGTAGCGCCGGAGGCCAGCACACAGTGCGTGGGGTCGCCGTGGCCCAGGAGCCTGCACAGCCGCTCGCGCAGCGTAAGCGCCATAAGCCCGGTGTCCGCCGCCTCCGCATAAACGGAGCGGTTGATGCTCGCGCCTACCTCGTCCAGATAATAGCGCATCCGCGCGCTCACGCCTTCCGGCTTGGGGAAGGAGGTCGCTGCGTTATCAAGATAAATCCGGCGCATAACTTATTCCTCTCTGGCAGATGCGCATCGTGCGGGTCCGCTTAGTTTGTCTGTTCCTCATCGATATATTGTATTTGGAAGAGCCTATCACCCTTTTTCCATCCGGTATAGAATTTTTCCGCCTTATATTTTTTATGAAAGATACGTCCAATCAGCAGGATGAGAAAATACAGGAGCAGACGAACGGCAAATTCCTTCCAACTTTCTTCTATCAGCTCCACGATAAGAAAATGCCCCTGCAAATGGATTGCTTCAATATAAAATCCATTTGCAATGCGGCCGCCCCAAACGGTATCCGCAGGCGCATAACCTGCCGTAACAAGATATGTGCCGAAGAAACCATCGTTCGCGAAGCTGCGGTAGAAGCGTTCCGGGTCGCCGTCCTGGGGAATCGGCTGCGCATTAAGAAAAGGCTCCGCAGGTTTCATATTGCCGAAGATATTTTTTTCCAAGCGGAAGATACGCGCCTCATCACTGCCGTTAACCCGGTAAGAACAGAGGAACAGGTGTTGGAGGTGCAGGCTGCGGCTTTCCAAAATGCGAAAGCTTCCTTCCTCATAATCAATACCCGCATTGAGCGCCTCCTGCTCAAGGATTTTGTTGAGGTTGCCGCCGTACCTGGGGTCCCGGGCATTGATATAATACTGCGGCGCGGGCAGGATGAACTCCACAAGCAATACCGCCAGGAAGAAAAGGCACAGCCATAAGCCCGTCACGTCGCATCCAAGCAGCCGTATGCTCCGGATGCGGAAGCGTACAGCGAGAGGGATTATCACAAGAGGAATCAAGAAAACCGCCAGATAGAGCCATCTCCGCTCAGGCACGCCATTCCCTCCCCTAAAAAGAGTGCGAATCTATTTTGCCCCGCTTCGGCCTTTACCACGCCCGAAGATGTTCTTGCGGAAGAGCAGGAGGTTGATAAGCACCGAGAGGACAAAGAGCGCGCCCACCGTAAACCAGGACCAGGCGTTGCTCATAGGCGCAATGCCCATGAGCATGAGCATCGGGAAACCGAATACGATCGCCCAGGTCTGCTGGTAAATGAGGTTGCTTGAAGCGGGCGTTTCAAACAGCGGGTCGATTTCGCGCAGCAGGATTACGCCGGTGCTCGCGGTACCCGTGAGCATGCCGTAAAGTGCAAGGAAGGATTCATCCGTATATGTGGGAAAGAGCCTTTTGCAGACATAATTGCACTGCCAGTAGGTAATCAGTCCGCCTACGGCGCAGATGAGGATCAGCGGGACGATGAATTCCTTATGGGAGAATGCCGAAAGATCGATGGCGGAGATGGAAGCAACCACCATTAGGTCGAACATCACACCCGCGATGCGGTTGAGCATGAAGTTGTTGAGGTATTGCCTGTGAACGATATTCACCTTTTTGAGCCCACGCAGGATGCTTTTGAACGCGATGGCGAGGAACGAGCCGATCAGGAAGTTAAAACCCCAGATGAGCGGTTTTACGGTGCCCGCAAAGAATCCGCCTAAGGAGTCAAGCCCGATGGAAGCGCCGCGCATCAGCAGGTAGGCGGCGATATAGGTAAGAAATACAAAACCAAACTGCACCGTAAGCTTGTCGAGCGACTCGGTCAGCGGGATTTCCCCCTTCTTTGTGACCATCTCCGCGGAGAGATCCTCCACCTCGTCGGCGTTTAGGATCTGCTGCTTGATGCGGCCCTTGCGCTTCATATTATTTAAGTAAATGACACCGCCGATGCCTGAGGAAATGAAGCCCATGGCGGCGACCGTCAGGCCGAAGCTTGCGCCGCCTGAAAACGCGGGGTAGTCTGTGGCGGTGGCATAAATGTTGCCCCAGTTATAGGCCTGGCCCGGGCCCTGCCCATAGCCCATGGGCAGCAGCAGGCCGGATGCCGGCCAGTTGCCGATGAGGTAGGAAAGGCCGAGCGTAATGGCAAGCCCTATGAGCCCCTGGAGCAGATAAGAGGAAACAACCGTCAGGCCTGTGTTGAAAATATCGGTTTTGGAGCCCTTGTCCGACTGCTTCTCGGAGGCCTTGAGCGCAAGTGCAATAAATCCCAGACCCAGCCCGTGATAGGTCAGCGTTTCCATCGTGACCTTGTGGAACATGGGCGTACCGGTGATGCTCTCATAAATGGAGCTTGCGATTAAAATCAGAAATCCGCCGATGACGGAGCTCGGGATGAGAGATTGCCGCAGGGGCTTGATGGTGCGGCGCAGCATGTTTGCAACCATCATGCCTGCCATCAAAATGGCGAGTTCAACCATCAGCTCCCATATGCTGCTGTCCCAGAAGTTCATGCCGCTTGTCATAAAAGACCCCCTGATTCGATGCAATAGCCAATATAGAACAGTATAGCATAATATGCGTCCGCTTCCATAGCAATGCGCTGTAAGCGTAGGCAATTTATAACCATTGCAACGCAAAAGGATGTGTTAAAAAATAAGCCAATGACCGGGATTTTTGATTGTAGTCTTATTACATATATACTATAATGGTACACGAATCGGGAAATTGATCCTAAAAGAGCCTTTATATGCACATGGGCTTCTTTTTTCTTTACCCAAAGGAAAGCCCGGTTTTCTTCGTGGATCTCCACCGTCAACGATCTTGAGCCATCGCGGAAATATAGAGACGAGGTGGAACGATGGTTGCTTCCGCTGGCGATTTTAAGTACATAGTGGCCCTTCGCCTTATTTTTATTCCGCTCACCCTGCTTTTTTATGCCCTTTTTATGTCCGGCCCCGTTCTTGTACCGCCTGTGGCGTCAATGCCGGCGGCACGGGACGCTGCGTCGCGTACCGTCCTGCGATGGCTGGCGCCTATTTCTCCGGGCATGCTTATTTTTTTCGGACTTTTCGGGGGGACCGCACCGCAATTGCCGGGGAAGAAACCCGACGGCGGCAAGGACGCCCCTGTTTCCACACAGATGGAAGCTGCATTCGGACAGATGCCCTGCGGTGTTGTCATCAGCAGGGCGTGGGGGCCGGCATGCTATATCAACCCGGCGTTTGAACGGATGACGGGGCAATACCGAAAAGATGCCAAGGACCCGTTCTGCTTTCTGGACGCGCAGGAGCTTGCGCTGCTGCAGGCGAATATTGCGGCGCTTTTCCGTGGGGACATAGCACAGTACTGCATGCAGGTACAGGCCAACAACGCGCAGGGCGCAGGAATTTGCCTGAAACTGACCGGGGTTCCCATGGAGCAGGATGGAGAGTGGCTCTGCATGACCGTGGTGGAGGATATGACCGGTTATGTGCAGCTGCAATGTGCGTTTGAGGAACGGGTCCGGTACATGCACGATCATGATGTGTTGACGGGCTTACATAACCGCATCTGTTTTGAAGCGCAAAAAAGCATCTATGACCGGACGCAACCGGTTAACGCATTTGCCGTCATCGTGGCAGACATCAACGGCCTCAAACTGGTCAACGACACGCTCGGCTATGCATGCGGCGATCAACTGATTATCACCACGGCGCAACTCATCAAAGGCTGCTGCCCTGAAACTGCCGTGCTCGCAAGAACCGGCGGAGATGAATTCAGCATCCTGCTGCCCGGCGCGGGGATGGATGAGGCGGCGGCGCTTGTCAATACCATTGCCGCCGCGTTTGCGACGTACAACAAAAACAACTCCGCGCTCGGATACGATATCAGCGTGTCGTTTGGCCTGGCGGCCAAACAGCGGGAGCAGGACGATATGGAGTCCGTTGCAAAAGCTGCGGCGGAGCACTTATACAGCCGCAAGCTACTTACAAGAAAAAGCTCTCATCATTCGATCCTCACCTATGTCATGGCGACGATTTATGCGCGCAGCCAGGAAACCGAGGCGCACGCGAAGCGCCTTGCGCTGCTTGCCAATCGCATTGGCGAGCGTATGGGATTTGCGCAAGGCAGCCTGGACGAACTCGAGCTGTTTGCGATGCTGCACGATATCGGAAAAATCGGCGTTGGCGACCATATCCTCAATAAGCCCGGCAAGCTCACGGCCGAGGAATGGGTGACCATGCGTCGGCACCCGGATATCGGCTGCCGCATTGCAAGCGCCTCGCCGGAACTTGAGCATATTGCCCTGCTGATCCTGACACACCACGAGCGCTGGGATGGGGGCGGCTACCCGATTGGCCTTGCGGGGGAGGAAATCCCGCTGTTTTCCCGTATTCTTGCGGTAGTGGACGCGTACGATGCGATGACCGAAGACCGGGTTTACCGCAAGGCGCTTTCCAGGCAGCAGGCGATTGATGAAATCAAGAAAAACGCCGGTACGCAATTTGATCCTTACGTTGCGGCGCTTTTTATCGATTGTATAATAGAGTGACTTGGCTTTGAGCGGACATGGTATGTCAGGAAGGAACCCGAACATGAAAAAAATGCTGGTTTGCGCAATCCTCCTCATTGGGCTGGTGGCGCCTTTTGCCAGGGCGCAGGCGGCTTCCAGCGGGTTTATCGATATGATGCGGGCGCACCCCGCCGTGATGCTGCTGGTAGACGCATACACCGGTGAGATCAAAAGCGTGAACGCGGCCGCCATCCAATACTACGGGTACAGCGCGGAAGAGTTTGCATCCATGAATATCAGCGAAATCAACGCCTCGCCTTCCACAGACGTGCAGGCGGCATTTGGCGGGAGCAATGGCGTTACGCAGCTCACGCACCGCCTGAAAAACGGCAGCATCCGTTCGGTGGAAATTACGGCGGGGATCGTGACGGTTGACAGCCGCCTGATGAATATGCTCATTGTCCAGGATGTCACACAAAAAATGCAGTTGCTCGAAAATGAGCGCGAGCAGACAAAGACGCTCATTATTTTCGGAACCGGAATCGCGCTGCTGCTGTTTTTGCTCACACTTCGCATTGCGCTGAGCAGGAGAGAATTAAGCAAGGTTGCGGCCATGCTTGAAAAATCCAATGCCCTGATGCGCCGTTTTAACGATGCGGATGAAAGCCATCTTTATCTCAAAGATGAGAATTTCCGATACGTGTTTGCGAACAAGGCCGCGTACAAAATCTTTGGCAGGCCGGAAAGCGAGATCATCGGCAGGGAAGACTTTGAATTGTTCGATGAAGCGTTCGCAAGGGACCGCAGGCTCGTCGACACGAATGTATTAAAAAACAGAACCACTGCGGTCGAAGAGGTGTTCATCAACGGCAGCATGTTCCGCATTACCAAATTCCCGGTGGAGCTGCTCAACGGCGCTACCGGTGTAGGATGCTATGCGAATGACATTACGCAGGAGCGCCTGTATGAAAGAAAGCGCGCGTTTATGCTTTGGCGCAGCGAGGTCTCCCTGCATGTGATCAACAACAGCACCCAAAGCATGCATGAACAGCTCACATTTGTGCTCCAGCAGATGATCGATTTTACAGGAAGTAAATTTGGGTACATCTATCTGTATGACGAAAGGGCGCATCGCCTTACGCTGAGTACCTTCGCGCAGCGCAGGGACGGGGAAAGCGGCATGCCGCCGGTCTGCCATGAGGCAGCTTTAGCGGAGATCGGGATACTGGGCAGCGCAATTACCGGGCGCAGGCCGGTGATCCTGAATGACTTTATGGAAGCCACGGGAGACTGCTGCGATGGGTTGGCGCACAATGCAGGCATCAAAAACTATATGGGATTTCCCGTTATCATTGACGGCACTGTCATAGCGGCTGTGGGCCTGTTCAACCGCGATGGGATGTTTGAAGAAGACGAAGCGGATGAACTCGTGCTGCTTATGGACAGCGTCTGGAACGCGATGCAGCGCAGGCAGGCGCTTGCAACACTGTCGTTTGAACGCAACAAGTATTTGCAGACGCTCATTTCCATAGGCGACGGCGTCATGGTGGTTAGCGCGGACGGCATGATTGAAATGCTCAACGGAGTTGCCGAACGGCTCACCGGCTGGAGCAGCAGGGAGGCGGAGGGCCGGCACTACAAAGAAGTATTCGTGCTTTCCCATGAGCAGCCCGGCTTTACCATTAAGGACCCCATCGAAGACGCGCTGCGCACCAGCGAAGTGCAGGAGCTTGGCAACCACGCAATGCTGACTTCACGCAGCGGCATGGTATATTATCTGGAGGACAGTGCGGCGCCCATACGAAATGAACACGAGGACGTTGTGGGTGTGGTGCTGGTGTTCCGCGACGTCACCGATAAAAAAGAACAGCGCAAGCGGATTGAATTTTTGAGCTTCCATGATTCTCTCACCGGGCTCTATAACCGCAGATATTTTGAAGAGGAAATCCAGCGCGTGGAGAGCGCCGGCATGCTGCCTGTATCCATTATATTGGGGGACGTCAACAGCCTGAAGCTGACCAACGACATCTTTGGCCATGCGTTTGGCGACATGCTGCTTGAAAAGGTGTCCGAAGTGCTGCGCAGCGTATTCGGGCCGCAGGATGTCATTGCAAGGTGGGGCGGGGACGAATTTGTTATCCTGATGCCCGGGGCGGCGTCGGAGCAGGCGGAGGCCGCGATCCATGCCGTGCAGGAGGCGTTCGCAAAGGAACAGATCCGTGCCGTCCGCGGCAGCATTTCCATGGGGTACGCTACGAAATTCTCTCTGGACGAGCCGATGAACCGCGTGCTCGCGACGGCAGAAGAAAACATGTATTCCGCAAAGTCGCTCAACCGGGATGTTGTCAGAACCCGCGCGATCGACGCGATCACCAGCACATTGTATGAGAGCAGCCAGAGGGAACAGGAGCATTCAGAGCGCGTGAGCGAATTGAGCGTGAAGCTTGGGCGCGCACTGGGGCTTTCGGAAGGGAAGCTCAAAAAACTCAAAGAGGTTGCGCGGCTGCACGATATCGGGAAGATCGTATTGGAACCGAATATCCTCAATAAAAACCATCTGCTCACGATGGAAGAGTGGAATGAGGTCAAGCGCCATCCCATTATCGGCTACCGTATCCTCAATTCTTTTGACGATACTGTGGATTTGGCGGAGTCCGTGCTTGCCCACCACGAGCAATGGGACGGAACAGGATACCCTAAGGGGCTCAGGGGGGAAGAGATTCCGCTGCTTGCGCGCATCATCGCCGTGGTGGAAAGCTACGAGCGTATGACGCATGATTCGGATAACACCAAGGCACGGACAAGAGAGGACGCGTTAAAGGAGCTGCGGGACAATGCGGGCAGGCAATTTGACCCGATGCTTGCGGAGCTCTTTGCGCGGATGATTGAAGAAGGAGACGCCTTTTAGGCGCAGCAATTTGGCGGGGGATGAAAATACATTTTTATGCATTTTATAATGAAGTTTCTCCTGTGGAGAAACCCCGGGGTTCTAAAAAGGCGTCATTGGCGCCTTTTTTGCCCATTCAGGGCACCGAGCCCGCTGCAGCGCCAAGTGTCATTGAATGAAAATGCAGTATGTGCGATTGGCGCAGCAGCCCCGCATTGTTTTCTTTGATGAATCATCGTATAATAAGGCATCTTTTACTTTGGAATAATTCTTGATTAAAGGTGGACGAAACATGGATTTATTTGAAAAGTGCATCCGCTACGACGAACCGCAGCGCGCGATGGAAGCAGGCATCTATCCCTATTTTCACGCGCTGGAGACCGCGCAGGATACGGAGGTCGTCATTTCCGGCAAGAACATCATCATGCTCGGGTCCAACAACTATATGGGGCTCGTCAGCGATGAACGGCTCAAAAAGGCTGCGATCGCGGCGATCGAACGATTTGGAACAGGCTGCTCCGGCTCGCGGTTTTTAAACGGCACGCTGGTGCTGCATGAGGAGCTGGAGCGCGAGTTTGCGGAATTCTTTCATAAGGACGACGCACTGACCTTCTCTACCGGGTTTCAGACCAATCTTGGAGCAATTTCCGGCATCATGGGACGGCATGACTATATCATCAACGATTCGGAAAACCATGCGAGCATTGTGGACGCAACGCGGCTGAGCTACTGCAAAAAAGACGTCAAGTATGAGCACTCCAACATGGAGGACCTCGAAGCCAAGCTCGCCCGCATTCCGGAGGAAGCAGGCAAGCTGATCGTGACGGACGGCGTGTTCTCCATGTCCGGCGAGATTGCAAACCTTCCTGAAATCGTACGCCTGGCAAAGAAGTACGGCGCGCGCGTGATGGTGGACGATGCGCACGGCGCGGGCATGATCGGGGAAAGCGGGCGCGGAACGGCCTCCTATTTCGGCCTTGAGGCGGATGTGGATATCATTATGACCACATTCTCAAAGTCCTTTGGCTCGTTGGGCGGCGTCATCGCCGCAAGCAAAGAGGTCATCAATTACATCAAACACCGCTCCCGTCCGTTTATTTTCAGCGCGTCCATACCGCCCGCAAATGCGGCTGCGGCGCTTGAGGCGCTGCGCATCATCAAACGGGAGCCGGCGCGCAAGGACCGGCTGCTTGAAGTTGCCAACTATATGCGTAAAAAGCTTACGGACCTCAATGTGCCCATCATGGAAGGGGAGACCGCGATCATACCGGTGTTCACCTACCAGATGGACCGGACGTTTATTGCGGCCAAGCTCCTCTTTGAGAACGGCGTATATGTTAACCCCGTCATCCCGCCCGCAGTGTGCGAAGGGCAGTGCGTGCTGCGCACAAGTTACACCGCGACCCATACGTTTGAGCAGATGGACCGCGCGGCAGCGATTATTGCACAGGTGCTGCAGTCGGTATAAAGAAACGAAAGATGCTCTTTGCCACACGGGAAGCCGTGTGGCATTTTTTATATCCTATAAAAGCATATATTCATTTAGTAACAGCACTCCTAAATATGTGGTGTAAAAGCAACCAAAAAAGATTGAGGCGAGAAACATTTCCCTCGTTTAAAAGCACTTCATCACGGGGGCGCATATACATGTAACATATCTGGAGGAAAGAGGTTTATCCCAATGTATCGCTATAACAGACCATGTTCGAATTGTATGAATCGTATGAATCGTGCCACCGGCAATCCTGCGAACTTTTATGAAGAGCTTACCGATTTTGCGTCCCGGAATCAGCCTGCCGGCTATCCTGCGGCAGAAAATGCGGGGCTGGGCGAAAACCCCGCTGTTTCAGAGGAAACTGCGGGGACGAAGGAAAACGGCGTTGTGTTCAAGCATGATAAAGATGGGCTTTCCATTCATATCACAATTTACAACACAAACAACAATGCCAACGAGGGGAGCGAAGCCGGACTCAAGCAAAAGGCGGAAACCGGCGGGCAGATCAGCGGCAAAGGCGGAAAAAATGCCAATCAGGGCGGACAGATTTCCGGAAAGTGCGGACAGAACGCAAACCAGGACGGTGAGGTCAGCGCAAAAGGCAACTGTGCAGAAGGGTGCGGCAAGGATGACCATAAAGAAGACTGCGGTTGTGAACAGGAAGAGCACTGCTGCTGCGAAGCTCCTTGCTACTGTGAACAGGAGAGCCACTGCTGCTGTGAAGAACCTTGTCACTGCGAAGACTCCTGTGGTTGCGGCCATGACGAATACGGCTGCTATGCGCAAGGGTATAGCGGCTATCAAACAGCTTCTGTTTAAAACAAAGCAGGCCGGAGAACCTTCTTATATAGATATAATATAAAGCGGTTCATTTCCGGCAAAAAACGCTCATTTTTTGTGGAGGCGTCCGGCCAATCGGCCCCTGACCTGCGGGTCGTCGCATCGGTTCCCCGCCGTTTCCCGGCGGGGAATTTCTTATATTTCAGAAGAGCGCTGTATACCTATATTTATTTTAAGTAAAAAAATGGGGTGGCATCAAAGTATCTGGTACTATTCGTGAAAGATGCACTGCATCTATATGATATTGATTTTGCTTATACAATATGCTCGGCTTTTCCAGTAATCAATTTCATAAATTGCAGGTTAGTATGCCGAATTTGCACAAAATGATTGCTTTTATGTCTTTTTATAAACGAATCTTGACATTCTGAGTATAATTTTTGATAATAGAAGTGCCTTTCTTTTGGCATTTTACATACAAATCTAACAGCACAAAGGAGAATTCGATGAACGTAGTACTGGGACTATTGTTGCTGGCCGCGTTGGGCGCGCTTGGGTATGCCGCTTTCAACTTTTTCTATGTGAAGAAGCTGAAAGAGGGCAGCGCAAAAATGCAGGAGATTGCGGCAGCGATACGCCTTGGCGCAAACACCTTCATTCGGTATGAATACAAGGTTATCGCGATTGTTGCAGCCGCAATTGCCGTGCTGCTGAGCATTTTGATTTCCTGGCAGACGGCGGTGGCGTTTGCCATAGGTGCGGTGATGAGCGCTTCTGCGGGCTGGGTTGGGATGAAGGTCGCAACCTATGCGAACGTGCGCGTTACCAATGCGGCGATTGAAACAAAGAAGCTTGGCAGCACCCTGCAGGTAGCGTTCCGCGGCGGCAGCGTTATGGGCCTTTGCGTGGGCGGCTTTGCGCTGCTTGGTATTTTCCTGGTCTACCTGATCTTTGGACATGCGTTAGGACAGATCGCACAGCTGGCTGTAGGAGAACTGAATACAAACTGGCTTGGGCTGCATGCGCCCTATACCATGACGCTTTCAGGCTATGCGCTTGGCTGCTCCATGATCGCAATTTTTGCGCGTATCGGCGGCGGCATTTATACCAAGGCAGCCGACATGGGCGCCGACCTTGTCGGAAAGACCGAAGCCCATATCCCCGAAGATGACCCGCGCAATCCGGCTACCATTGCCGACAACGTGGGCGACAATGTTGGCGACGTGGCGGGCCTTGGAAGCGATTTGCTGGAAAGCTATGTAGGGTCTATTTTGTCTGCGGCCATCCTGGCGGCGGAGCTGTTCCGCAGCCATGCAACGCCGGTTACGGAAACGCTGCTTGGCACCATGCTGACCTTCCCGCTCGCGTTTGCGGCCTGCGGGCTGATTGCCTGCGTCATCGGAGTCTGGTCGGTGCTGCATAAAAAGACGCTTTCTGAAAATCCACAAATGGAGCTTAACAGGGCTACCTGGATTTCCGCAGGCGTTACCATAGTGCTCGGCGGACTTGTTACCTTTCTGATGTATGGCGGACATACCGCTGAGGAGCTTGCGGGCGCAGGGTTCCAGCTTGGCGTGATTTCGCCCTGGCTGTGCGCGACGGTCGGCGTGGTTGCAGGTATTGCGATCGGCATGTTTGCAGAATACTATACCAGTGACAAGTACAAGCCCACAAAAGAAATTGCAACCGCGTCACAGGAAGGCGCGGCGCTTACGATCACGCAGGGACTTGCGCTGGGCATGACGTCCACGATGGCGCCTGTTGTTGTGCTTGCGGCCTCTATTTTCGGCGCATACCTCATCGGCGGGATGTACGGCATCGCAATTGGCGCTTTGGGAATGCTGTCCTTTGTGGCAACAACCGTCTCTGTGGATACCTATGGACCGATTTCTGATAATGCGGGCGGCATTGCGGAGATGACGGGTCAGGACGCATCCGTCCGCGCAATCACCGACCGTCTGGACTCGGTCGGCAATACGACCGCGGCAATTGGAAAAGGCTTTGCGATTGGCTCCGCCGCGCTTGCGGCCACTTCCATGATGGTGTCATACCTGTTCTCCTACACGGAGGCTTCCTCAAGCATCCTTTTGAATCTGGTGGATCCCCTGACGCTGGCCGGCGCTCTGGTCGGAACGGCGCTGCCGTATCTGTTCTCCGGCATGCTGATCGAAGCTGTGGCGCGCGCCGCAAGGCATATGGTGCAGGAAGTGCGCCGTCAGTTCCGTGAAATCACGGGCCTTCTGGAAGGCACCGCGCCGCCGGACTACAAGACGTGCATCCAGATTTCTTCGCAGGGCTCCCTGCGCGAAATGCGCAAGCCCTCCATTATCTCCATACTCTTCCCCGTGGTTTGCGGCTTTATCTTTGGGCCGGAATTTGTAGGCGGCATTCTCATCGGCGCAACGCTGTCCGCGATCATGCTGGCGATTTTCACCGGAAACGCGGGCGGGGCGTGGGACAATGCCAAGAAGTTCATCGAAGGCGGCGGCATCCAGGGAGCAGGCAAGGGCTCCGCGTCGCATGATGCGGCCGTCGTAGGCGATACCGTGGGCGATCCTCTCAAAGATACGGTTGGCCCCTCTCTTGATATTCTGATTAAAATCATGGCGACGATTTCGCTTGTTACGGCAACCGTATTCTCAAAGTTCAATTTGCTTTCCCTGTTTAAATAAGAATAAACAGCGGCAAGAGAATAAGTGCAGGCGCCCCGGCTCCATATGGAGCCGGAGCGCTTTGACTGTTGCGAAAGTGGTAGTGGGGCCGCTATACCGTGCCAGCGGTCGTTCCAATCGTGGTGCCGCCCAGGCAAATAGATAGAGCGGCATGCTATCCTTGCTTTTCTGCGCATTGTATGTTTTTCTAGTCTTAGCGCGCCATACCGAATGCCTGATGCAAGGCACACTCTGTTTGAAGGCCTTTAAAAGGTTGAAGCTGTTTGGGTACATCCACTCCGGATAGTATTTCAAAGAACAGCAAGGTGTGGCCGGACAGGCCGTGTTTCCGCCCATACGTTGGCAGAGGGCGGCCCGGCGCTGTACGGGGTCTATTGCGCTTTCCGATGACAATGGCGATCGCGATGCGGCCGTACCTGATTCGGCGGGCAGATGCGTTGTAAAGATAAAACACAAATCGAAGAATCGGGGGAGCCCTATGAATATAACAGAAATTTTCATGCTGTGCGGCGGCTTGGCGCTGTTTCTGTATGGGATGTCGCTCATGAGCGACGGATTTGAGAAAACGGCGGGAGACCGGCTGCGCGGCTGGCTGGAAAGCCTTACGAGCAACCGGTTGCGGGGGGTGCTTGTAGGGGCGGGCGTAACCGCTGTTATACAGAGCTCCAGCGCAACCACGGTGATGGTGGTTGGCTTTGTAAACGCAAGCCTTATGACGCTTAAGCAGGCGATTGGCGTTATTATGGGCGCCAACATCGGTACTACGGTTACCGGCCTGATTATCGCCGTAAAGCTAACAGCGATAGCGCCGGTTGTTTTGCTTGCCGGCGTGATCATGATCCTGCTGGTGAAAAAGCGTTCGGTACAGAATATCGGCTATGTTGCGGCGGGGTTCGGCATGCTTTTTCTCGGCATGACCCTGATGGCGAATTCCCTAGAATCCCTTAAGGAGATGACGTGGTTCCTTAATCTGATCACCAGGATGAGCAATCCGCTGCTGGGCGTATTGGTCGGCGCGGCTCTTACGGCTGTAATCCAAAGCTCCAGCGCGTTTACGGGCATATTGATCGCGCTGGCATTTCAGGGGCTCATTACGATGGATGCGGCATTCCCGCTTGTGCTTGGTTCCAATATCGGCACATGTATCACAGCGGCCCTTGCAAGCATTGGCACAAGCACCAATGCTAAGCGTGCGGCTTTCATGCATTTTGCCTTCAACCTCGGGGGGACCATACTCTTCCTGCTGCTCTCCATCGTCATTAACTGGCCGGATGCCATGCGCGCGATTGCGGGGCCCGAAACGCAATGGCAGCTTTCCTTCTTTCATGTGCTGTTCAATGTGACAAGCACGATACTGGTTCTTCCTTTTTCCGACAAGATTGTATGGATCGCCGAAAAGCTGATTCCCATGCACGAGGACGAAGCGATGAAAGAGCGCAAGCTGAAGTTCGTTGACGAGCGCACGTTTATGACCCCCGCGCTGATCGTTCCCCAGTTGACGAAGGAGCTTCAGCGCATGATGGAACTTGTGCTCAAGAACCTGACCTGCGCCACGGATGCCTTTGTCAATATGGACGATTCTGAAGGCAATGCGCTCAGGGAGCGTGAAGGGATTATCAACTTTCTAACCCATCAACTGACGCATTTGCTGGTAAAAGCCAGCTCTTATGAGTTATCTCTGCATGATCACGAAATTATCGGAGAAATGTACCATACCATAACCGATCTGGAGCGTATTGGCGATCATGCGGAAAATATTATTGAATATGTTGAGATTGCGGTGAAGAACAAGCTTATTTTTACCCCGAGCGGCCTTGTCGAGATCAGGCAAATGGTGGACGAGGTCGTGAAGTTGTACGAGCTTTGCACGCATGCGTATTTGGAGCGTGATTTTAGCAGAATTGGAGAGGCGAACCGGATTGAAAGCGGGATTGACCGCATGGAGGAGACATTTAAAAAGAATCACATCCAGCGGTTGAATGAAGGGGACTGCAGCCCGCATTCGAGCATGCTGTTCACGGACCTGCTGACGGACCTGGAGCGTGTGGGGGACCATAGCTTCAACCTCATGAAACCGTTGACGGGGATGTAACGCGGCTGGGAGAGCGGGCGCAAAGGCATCCCTGCCATTCTTAATTTGATCGAAAAACACTCCGCTGCGGAGTGCTTTTCGCATTATGAAGCAGTTGCGGCGTTGATCAGCCCATGCACGATATCCACCGCGGCATCTTGGATTGCGCCGCCGATGATAAACGCTGCCGCACGATAGACGACGCAATTATCAGTACGGAAATGACGGCTTTATAGTCTTTCATTATAATTGTCCTCCATCTTCAAGTATCCGCGCTTATTCGATCATGACTGCGGCTATCCTGCTCCCGGCATCGCTTTGCGTGGCGCGAGGCGCTGCGAAAATATGGTATACTCTTATCTGTTTGGAAAGCCTGTATCATTTAGATACCAAAGGGAGCATCACCATGGAAGAGCAACGATTACAGCATCGGTTTATAGAGCTTGCGAAGCGGGCCTATCACAGCAGGCGTTATACCTACACGAACTTTTTGAATCTGATGGAATTGGACATGCTTTCGCGCATGGAAAATGCCCTGCGGCATGTGCCGCATACGCTTTGGGGCGGCGCAGAGGACTGTGAACGCAAGCTGGCACGTTTCGGCAATGATGAAATGTGCGGGTATGAGGAAGAGAGCCCCGTTGCCTGCATCCGTATCCAGGCGGTAAATGCGAAATTCGCGGATGCGCTAACGCATCGGGACTTCCTTGGCGCAATCATGAATCTTGGGATTGAGCGGGATCTGATAGGCGATATCCGTATTATAGAAACAACAGGATATGTGTTTTGCCTGAACCGCATCGCATCCTTTCTTATTGAGCAACTTACAAAGGTGCGGCATACCACCGTTGCCTGCGAGATCGTGCAGGCGCTGCCCGAGACTGCGACGATATCCACAGAAAATGTATCCTTGCAGGTAGCCTCCGAGCGGCTGGATGCGGTATTGGCGCACCTGTATCGGCTTTCCCGTACAGATGCGCAGGAATTGTTCCGCGGCGGGCGTATCTTTGTCAACGACAGGCTGCAGGAAAGCTGCAGCTACGCGCCCAAAGCGGGAGATATCATTTCAGCGCGCGGCTATGGGCGTTTTCTATACGGCGGGGTGTCCGGCAAAACGAAAAAGGGAAAGCTTACGGTTTCTATTAAAAGGTATGTATAGCTACTTAGGGGCCGATAGGATGCCACAAAATAATCAGTTCGATTTCGGATAGAGCCTAAAAGAAAAAACACCCATCACTGGGTGTTTTTTGATTGGAGGCGTGTGCCCGGCGACCGGCTCGAAGGCGGGAAGGTTCCGCATCGTCTCCCGATGCGGAACTTCCTTGTGAAGATCGGTTCGATGGAGGGTGGGCCTCACAACAAAAAACACTCCGCGAACGGAGTGTCTTTTTCTGGAGGCGCCACCCGGAATTGAACCGGGGGTGAAGGTTTTGCAGACCTCTGCCTTACCGCTTGGCTATGGCGCCGTATCTCTGGAGCGGGAAACGAGATTCGAACTCGCGACCCCTGCCTTGGCAAGGCAGTGCTCTACCGCTGAGCTATTCCCGCAAAAGCGCCCGCATTTATTATATGATAAACGCAGGCTTTGGTGCCTCAGAGTGGACTTGAACCACCGACACAGGGATTTTCAGTCCCTTGCTCTACCAACTGAGCTACCGAGGCAAACTTTTGGCGACCCGGAGGGGGCTCGAACCCCTGACCTCCAGCGTGACAGGCTGGCATTCTAACCAACTGAACTACCGGGCCGCGGATGGTGGGAGCAACAGGGCTCGAACCTGTGACCCTCTGCTTGTAAGGCAGATGCTCTCCCAGCTGAGCTATGCTCCCACGCCGCAACAGTGCGATACTTAGTATAGCGTAACCCGCAGTTGGATGTCAACAAAAACTTATGGTTTCATTCTGCAGGCAACGCGTCCGGGCGTTTCTTCCCAATGTGCTGCAAATCCAAGAAAAAAGGCACAAAAAACCTGAAAATTTCTCTTGCAATCATTTATCAGATACGGTATGATATCAACGTTGCGCAGTTGGCGTGCACGTTTTTGTGCGCCAAATGCAGGGATGAAGCGAAAGGTTGCCGGCAAGCCATCCGGGTAATTTTCGCAGACCAGCAACCACCTACAGGGTGATGGCAGGTTGCCGCGCAGTCCTCTTACATACGGCCGGAAGAAATTCCGGCGGAACATAAGAAGAGGAAACACACGGCAGAGTGTACAGCCCAATACAAAAAGGAGGAACCTAATAACATGGCAAACCAGAAGATCCGTATCAAGCTCAAGGCCTATGAGCACAATCTGATCGACCAGAGCGCCGAGAAGATCGTGGAAACGGCCAAGAGGACCGGCGCCCGCGTCAGCGGCCCTGTGCCCCTGCCCACGGAGAAGGAGATCGTCACCATACTCCGCGCGCCGCACAAGTACAAGGATTCCCGCGAGCAGTTCGAAATGCGCACGCACAAGCGCCTGATCGACATTCTCCAGCCCTCCGCAAAGACCGTGGACGCGCTGATGAAGCTCGATCTCCCCGCAGGCGTGGATATTGAGATCAAGCTTTGATCTATCGGAGGTGTAAATAGATGAAGAAAGCCATAGTAGGCAAAAAGGTCGGTATGACGCAGTTGTTTCTTGCTGACGGTACCATGATCCCCGTGACCGTCGTTGAAGCAGGCCCCTGCCCGGTTGTTCAGAAGAAGACCGTGGAACACGATGGTTACAGCGCCATACAGGTTGGCTTCAGCGAGCTTCGTGAACGTTTGGCCAACAAGCCCAAGAAGGGCCATTTCGCAAAGGCCGGCGTACGCGTCACCCGGTACCTGAAGGAACTCAAGCTTGATGACGCCGCTTCCTATGAAGTGGGTTCCGTTATCACTGCGGATATGTTTGAAGTGGGCGATCATGTGGATGTCGTTGGCAAGTCCAAGGGCAAAGGGTTTGCGGGCGTTATCAAGCGCCACAACCAGGCCCGCGGCCGCAAGACCCACGGTTCCCACTCCTACCGTGCGGTGGGTTCCATGAGCGCCAACTCGGATCCTTCCCGCGTATTCAAGACCAAGAAGCTGCCCGGTCATATGGGCGCAGAGGTGGTCACCGTACATAACCTGGAGGTTGTGCGCGTGGACAAGGAACGCAACCTGCTGCTCATCAAGGGCGCCATCCCCGGCGCTAAGGGCGGCATGGTCGTGGTGAAATCCACGGTCAAGTAAGTAAGAGAGAAGGAGGAAGCCACACATGCCAAAGGTTGCATTGTATGATATAACGGGCGCCCAGGTCGGCGAAGTCGCCCTGTCCGAAGAAATCTTCGCAGCGCCTGTCAATACCGCCGTGATGCATGAAGTCATCAAGGCATATCTTGCGAACCAGCGTCAGGGCACCCAGAGCGCCCTCACCCGCAGTGAAGTTTCTGGCGGCGGCATCAAGCCCTGGCGTCAGAAGGGCACCGGCCGCGCCCGTCAGGGCAGCACCCGCTCCCCGCAGTGGAGGCACGGCGGCGTTGTATTCGCGCCCAAGCCGCGCGACTACCGCATCAGCGTTAACAAGAAGGTCAAGCGCCTTGCGATGAAGTCCGCGCTCTCTGCAAAGGTGAATGAGAACGAGCTCATCGTCTTCAACGCCCTTGACATCGCAGCCCCCAAGACCAAGGAAATGATCAAGGTCTTAAAGGCCATCGACGTAGACCGCGCGCTGATCGTCCTCGCGGACAAAGATGAGATCGTGGAACGCGCCGCAAGCAACATCCCCGGCGTTAAGACGACCCTCGTCGGCACGCTCAACGTGTACGAAATTCTGAAATATGAGAAGCTGATCCTCACGCAGGATGCGCTTGCAAAGGTTGAGGAGGTGTACAACTGATGAAAGATCCCCATGACGTGCTCATAAAGCCGGTGCTCACAGAAAAGAGCTACGACTATCTGCCCTCCAAAACCTACACCTTCATCGTGGACAAACACGCGAACAAGACCGAGATCCGCCAGGCTGTGGAAGCCGTGTTCGGCGTTAAGGTAGACAGCGTCCACACCGTGAACAGGTTGGGCAAGATCAAGCGCCAGGGCCGTTTTGAAGGCCGCCGCGCTTCCACCAAAAAGGCGTACGTCAAGCTGAAGAAGGACTCCAAGGGTATCGAGTTCTTTGACAGCATGGCCCAGTAAGGAGGCATCCTAAATGGCGATCAGGAAAATCAACCCCATTACGCCGGGTCAGCGCTTCATGACGGTTTCCGCTTATGACGAGATCACGGCGACTACGCCCGAAAAATCCCTTCTGACGGATTTGAGGCATTCCGGCGGTCGTAACAACCATGGCCGCATCACCGTCCGCCACCGCGGCGGCGGCGCAAAGCGCAAATATCGTATCATCGATTTCAAGCGCAATAAGGACGGCGTACCCGCAAAGGTCGCGACCATCGAGTACGATCCCAACCGTTCCGCGAATATCGCCCTGCTGCACTATGCGGACGGCGAAAAGCGCTACATCATCGCTCCGCTCGGCCTCAAGGTCGGCGACACGCTCGTTTCCGGTGAAGGCGCTGATATCAAGGTTGGTAACGCCCTTGAAATCCGCAATATCCCCGTGGGCACCATGATCCACTGCATCGAGCTCAAGCCCGGCAAGGGCGCGCAGCTGGTCCGCTCCGCGGGCAACGCGGCGCAGCTCATGGCGAAGGAAAACAAGTACGCGCAGGTCCGCCTGCCTTCTGGCGAAGTTCGCCTGATCCCCATGAACGCCAAGGCCACCATCGGCCAGGTCGGCAATGTGGATCACGAGAACATCAAGCTCGGTAAAGCGGGCCGCACCCGCCACAAGGGCTTCCGGCCTACCGTCCGCGGTTCTGTCATGAACCCGTGCGATCACCCGCACGGCGGCGGCGAGGGCAAGAGCCCCATCGGCCGCCCCGGCCCTGTCACCCCGTGGGGCAAGCCTGCGCTTGGTTATAAGACCCGCAGCAAGAAGAACCCCACCAACAAGTTCATCATCCGCCGCCGTGACGGCAAGTGAGCCAGGAAGGAGTAAAGAATGAGCAGGTCAATCAAAAAAGGCCCGTATGTAAGTGAGCGCCTGTACAAGCGCATCGCAGATATGAACGATACCGGCAGAAAGACCGTCGTCAAGACCTGGTCGCGTGCGTCCACCATCTTCCCGGATTTTGTGGGCCACACCGTCGCCGTGCATGACGGCCGCAAACATGTGCCCGTCTACGTCACCGAGGAAATGGTCGGCCACAAATTCGGCGAATTCGCGCCTACCCGTACATTCCGCGGTCACAAGGGTTCCGAGCGCTCCTCGGGCGCAAGGTAAGGAGGGTATTGTAAAATGGCAACCAGGTCTAGAGAAAAAGCGGCTGCCCGCCGTGAAAACAGAGACAGGCGCCCCCGGGCCATCGCCCGCTACGTGCGCATCTCCTCCCGCAAAGTCAAGGTCGTCATCGACCTGATCCGCGGTAAGTCCGTCAAAGAAGCGCAGGCGATCCTGATGTATACGCCCAAAGCCGCTTCTCCCGTTGTGGAAAAGCTGCTCAACTCCGCGATTGCAAATGCGGAGAACAACCTCGAGATGAGCAGCGATACCCTCTATGTTGCAGAGGTGTTCGCGAACCAGGGCCCCACGCTCAAGCGTTTCAGGCCTAGGGCGCAGGGCCGGGCGTCAAGCATCAGGAAGCGCACCAGCCATATCACCATCATTCTGGATCAGGCAAAGTAAAGGAGGGTTACGATGGGTCAGAAAGTAAATCCGAACGGTTTCCGCGTCGGCGTTATCCGGGATTGGAATACCCGTTGGTATGCATCCAAGAAGGACTTTGCCGATTATCTCGTCGAGGATAGAAAAATCCGCGACCATGTCAAGGCCAGATACTTCGCGGCAGGCGTTTCCCGCATCGAGATCGAGCGCGCCGCCAACAAGATTACGGTCAACATCCACACCTCCCGCCCCGGTATGCTTATCGGCAAAGGCGGCGCAGGCGTAGAGCTGATTAAATCCGATGTTTCCAAGCTTGTCGGCAAGGCCGTCAACGTCAACATCATCGAAGTGCGCAACGCCGATACCGATGCGCAGCTCGTTGCAGAAAACATCGCGGCACAGCTTGAAAAGCGTATTTCCTTCCGCCGTGCGATGAAGCAGGCCATGGGCCGCTCCATGAAGGCGGGCGCCAAGGGCATCAAGCTCCTGTGCGCAGGCCGTCTGGGCGGCGCGGAAATCGCAAGGAGCGAAGGCTATCACGAAGGTTCCATCCCCCTGCAGACCATGCGCGCCGACATCGAATACGGCTTTGCGGAAGCGCGCACCACCTATGGCCGCATCGGCGTCAAAGTGTGGATCTACAAGGGCGAGGTTCTCGGGAAGGCCCGCAGGCAAGAAGGAGGCAAATAACCATGTTGATGCCTAAGAGAGTAAAAAGAAGAAGGGTATTCCGTGGCCGCATGACGGGCAAGGCCCTCAGAGGCAACGTGATCTCAAACGGCGAATTCGGCTTGGTCGCAATGGAACCCGCATGGGTGACCAGCAACCAGATTGAGGCTGCCCGTGTTGCGATGACCCGTTTTATTAAGCGCGGCGGTCAGGTCTGGATCAAGATCTTCCCTGATAAGCCCGTGACAGAAAAGCCCGCTGAGACCCGCATGGGTTCCGGTAAAGGCTCGCCCGAATACTGGGTGGCGGTTGTCAAGCCCGGCAGGATCTTGTTTGAGATCGCCGGCGTAAGTGAGGAAACCGCGCGTGAAGCGTTGCGCCTTGCCATGCACAAGCTGCCGCTAAAGTGCAAATTTGTCAAAAAGGAAACCGCTGAGGAAGGTGGTGCGAGCAATGAAAGCGAATAAAATACGTGAACTGACAATGCAGGAGCTTACGGAAAAAGAGCGCGAGCTCAAAACGGAACTCTTTAACCTCCGCTTCCAGCTGGCCACCGGTCAACTTGATAACTACCAGCGGATCAACCAGTGCAAGAAGGACATCGCCCGGGTTAAGACGCTCATCCGTGAGCGCGAACTCAAGGCGGTCGCCAAGTGAGGAAGGAGGAGCAAACCATGGAACAGACCCTAAGAGGCTACCGCAAGACCCGCACCGGCGTGGTCGTCAGCGATAAAATGGATAAAACCATCGTGGTTGCCATCAAGACCAAGGTTCGCCACCCCCTCTATGGCAAGATGGTCAACCGCACAACCAAATTTAAGGCACACGATGAAGAAAATGCCTGCGGCATCGGCGATACCGTACGCATTATGGAGACCCGCCCTCTGTCCAAGGACAAACGCTGGCGTCTCATTGAGATCATCGAGAAGGCCAAGTAAGGGAGGAACTGAGCATGATTCAACCACAGACCAGGTTAAAGGTCGCGGATAACAGCGGCGCGAAGGAGATCATGTGCATCCGCGTTATGGGCGGCTCGTTCCGTAGGACCGCGAACATCGGCGATGTGATTGTCGCTTCCGTGAAAAGCGCGTCTCCCGGCGGCGCTGTCAAGAAGAAGGACGTCGTTAAGGCCGTTATTGTGCGCTCCGTTACCGGCACGCACCGCGCAGACGGCAGCCACATCCGTTTTGACGACAACGCAGCTGTCATCATCAACGACGCAAAGCAGCCCCGTGGCACCCGTATCTTCGGGCCTGTCGCACGTGAGCTGCGCGAACGCGATTATATGAAGATCGTGTCTCTTGCGCCCGAAGTGCTCTAAGGAGGGAGAACGATGAATAAACTCAACGTCAAAAGAGACGATACGGTGCTCGTCATCTCCGGCAAGGACAAGGGCACAAAGGGTAAGGTGCTCGTTTCCCTGCCGCAGGAAGAGCGCGTGATCGTGCAGAACGTGAATATGGTCACACGCCACAAGAAGCCCCGTAAGCAGGGCGAGCCGGGTGGCCGCATCAAACAGGAGGCCGCCATTCACGCTTCTAACGTATTGATCGTCTGCCCCAAGTGCAATAAGCCTACCCGCGTAGGCCATGCATTTGAAGGAGATAAGAAAGTCCGCGTTTGCAAGAAGTGCGGCAAGTCCATGGACTAACCGGAAAGGAGGATATCTGACCAATGGCTAAGAAAGAAGCAGCAGCTGCAGCGCCCAAGAAAAAGAAGGCGTCCCAGGAAGAAATGAAGTCCTTCTCCGGTGCACCGCGCCTCAAGGAGAAGTACGCATCTGAAGTCGCTCCCGCAATGAAGGAAAAGTTCCATTACGAGAACGTCATGCAGATCCCCAAGCTCGAAAAGATCGTCCTCAACATGGGCCTTGGCTCCGATAAGGATAACCCCAAGGGTATTGAGAGCGCAGCGGAAGAGCTTTCCATCATCACCGGCCAGAAGGCCATCATCACCAAGGCGAAGAAGTCCGTTGCGAACTTCAAGGTTCGTGAAGGCATGAACATCGGCGCAAAGGTTACCCTGCGCGGCGATCGCATGTACCACTTTGCCGACAAGCTCATGAACATCGTTCTCCCGCGCGTGCGCGACTTCCGGGGCGTTTCCGCCAAGTCCTTCGACGGCCGGGGCAACTACGCTATGGGCCTCAAGGAACAGCTCATTTTCCCGGAAATCAACTATGACGATGTGGATAAGGTGCGCGGCATGGATATCGTGTTCGTGACCACCGCGAAGAGCGACGAGGAAGCCAAGGAGCTCTTGAGCCTCATGGGCATGCCCTTCATCCAGGGCTGATAAGGAGGAAACAACGTGGC
>JAEWCL010000016.1 GCA_023390655.1 Bacillota bacterium
CAGGATGGGCAGGGGAGCCAGACCGCTTGGAACGTGTATGGAACCAACCTCATTATGCGCAACGTTGGTTCGGATTCGCTTACCTACATGTACAATGGCCATGCGGATGTGACAGCGCTGCTTGACAACAATGGCAGACTTGTTGCAACATACTATTATGATGCATTTGGCAACATCCTGGAAAAGACGGGTACCGCAGAGAACAGTATCCTGTATGGCGGCTACCAGTATGATGAAGAGACGGGGCTTTATTACCTCAATGCCCGCATGTATGATCCGGTCAGCGCGCGGTTCCTCCAACAAGATAGCCATAAGGGGCAATACAATGATCCGTTAAGTCTGAATCTGTATACGTATTGCCACAACGAACCCCTGATGTACAGTGATCCCACGGGGCATAGAGAAATTATTGGAACCAGTGTTGAAAAAGAAACGGAAATGGAGCGAGAACAATCGCTGCTCATGATGAACAAGGGCAGAGATGCAATATCACCTCGCTATAAGGAATATGAGAAGGCACAAATTGAAGCTGAGAAACAAACGGCAGTAGTAACAGGGAATCAAACATCATCCTCAAGAGGTTCAAGAAGCCTAGATAGTCAATACAACACAGTTACACTAAAGGATATTTCCGCTGCCATAAACATAGTGAACCAGATAGAGGCGGAAATTATAATTGGAGTAGTGTATGGAGCACTAAATAGTATTGGAGTAGGATTACTTCCGGAATTTTATCATAGCAATTCACTTGCTTATAACTTGGGAAAAGCATTGGGGGATGTAGGTGTTGTAGCTGCGGGAGTAATAGGATTAATCCTTGCAGCTGGTGGCACGGTTGGGGGAATCACATTGTCGGCTACAGGGGTGGGGGCTGCTATAGGAGTACCAGCAAGTACAGTAAGTCTAGCTTTTGCGGGTGTTAGTTATGGCGCTCTTGCATCTGGAGCAATAAATGCTGGTAAGGATATTTCAAATGCAATAAATAATAGTTCCAATATAACATTTGATAGCGGTACTAACGGTGCGGCAAATAAAATCCCCGACAAAGTTAAAGATGTGGCTAACAAGATTAAGTCTCAAAATGGTACTCCCCCGGAAGGATATAAAGGAGGAGCGACATATAGAAACCAACCTATAAATGGTAGTCAAAAGTTACCTGACGGGGTCAATTACAAGGAATACGATGTAAATCCTTATTTAAAAGGTCAAAATCGAGGAACTGAACGAATTGTCATGGGCGATGATGGTTCGATTTGGTACACGAATAATCATTACGAATCATTTATAAGAATTGATTAGGGGACACAAAGATGAAAAAATATCAAGATATTATTGGCAATTTGATTAATAAAGGAATTCAATTTGATAAAGGGTTGTCATTATTGGAAAGAACAGAGATAGAGAAAAAGTTTAACATTACTTTCCCGATTGAACTTGTACGGCTGTATTCTATTGGACTGCCTGTATCAGGTGGTTTCTATGATTGGCGCAATACAAATGAAGATAATATCACCCGGATTAAAGAGGTGCTAAATATGCCACTGCAAGGGTTAATTTTTGACTTAGAGTCAAACAATTTTTGGTGTGATGAATTTGGGAAGAAACCAGAAGACATTAATGATGCTCGAAATTTGCTAGTAGAGCATTATAAGCGAGCACCTCAAATGATCCCTATATATGGACATAGATATATGCCATTTTTACCAAATGAAACAAATATACCCGTATTCTCCATAATGCAGTCAGACATTATCTATTATGGCGTAGACCTGGTTTCATATTTGGAAATTGAGTTCGGCCTTAAACAATATGGGGAGCTGATACAAACAAATGCTCGATATGTTGACTTTTGGAGTGACTTGTTATAACCCATAAGGAGGTCGAGAATACCCAACTCTATACGCCACAGATGTAAAGTCGGAGGACAAGTGTTGGACGGTTCCAGATGGCTACGCCAGGAGACCTTTGTCAAGGTGATATCCGGCTAAAACGGTTTGTTGAAAGGTGTTGGTGTATCCCGAGCCCTTTCACGCTTTTCTGCAACCAAGCTATTACAAGGTGTTTTTAATCTCAAAACCCATTTGCAAACCCGCTTAAAACACCACAACCTAAACTTCAACTACTCACCCATGAAACCAGTTGTTTGCGGGTTAAAGCCCCATCCATCCCCACCAATACAAAAGGCATTAAACAGGATGCCTTTTGTATTGTCCCCAAAATGAAGGGCTTGAAGCTGCGTGAAGAAAAAAGCCGCAGTGCAAGCGTTCGCAAAGCATATGCCCTTTGCGAAAGCGCGGATGAATTCAAAGTAATTCGGTTAGGCAAGCGTTGCATTCGAATCCATAAGGAATCATTTGACAAATGGTTCAATGGAATGCAAAACACTTCCTAAGTTACACCAAAGAAAGGAGAGGCTATTATGGCAACATATAAAATCAGGGGAAATTCCCATAATGTCATCTACACTTATAAAGCACAGGACGGTATGCACAAACATCATTGGGAGAGTTACACGACCGAACTGGAGGCGATGCAGCGGAAAACCTATATAGATTACCTGCAAAAGAACAAGCGGCAGGACGAGCTTCTACAGGCCGTTAAAGAGTACACAGAAAAGCGCGCCGAGGAACGCAGGGCACAGGAAACAGCCTACACGGCCTCAGAAGGCGTCTCTGTGGCTCCGGCGAATCCGGACAACACCGACAAGACCTACCGGGAGTTTGCGGAAAAGTGGCTGCCTTTCCATGCACGAAAGGAACGGCTTTCGCCCAATTCCTATGACAGTTACAGCGGAAACCTGAAAGTTCATATTCTTCCGTACTTTGGCGATAGGATCATGAGCGCGATAACGTCGGAGGACGTGGACAACTTCATAGACCATTTGAGCAGGAAGCCTTGCAGAGGGTCTAAGAGCTTCCATAAGAACCCGGATGAAATCCCTACGCTTAGCTCCGCTACGATCAAAAAGTGCTATACGATCCTGATGGCAGGGTTTCCGGTAGCCAAGCAATGGCGGTATGTTACGGAAATTCCGTCCACAAAGGCTCCTGCAGAGAAAACCCAAAAGCGCAGGGCGTGGGAGCCGAAGCAGGTTTACGCGGCTCATGTAGGAATGGAGGATGATAAGCTGCTTCACTTGGCGGTACATCTCGCGTTCGTGTGCTCCCTCCGCGCGGGAGAAACGGCAGGTATCGATGCAAGGAAGATCGACTTCCATGACAGGAGCTTCTGGGTTACACAGGAGGTACAGCGTGTTTCGGACACAGCGCTATCGGTCATCCCGCGTAACGAGATCATTTGGATATTCCCCAAGACGGTGCCCAGTGCAAAAAGCAGCCTGATACTGAAAGGCCCTAAAACCGAGGGAAGCGTCCGCAAGCAGTACCTTACAACCCCACTGCTGCTTAAGATCAGGGACAGGCTGAACCAGATCAAAAGCAACAAGGAGTTTTTCGGTGAGGAGTACCACGATTTCGGCCTACTTATTTGCCAGCCCGACGGGAAGCCGATTGATCCGAAGTCGCTTAACAAGTCGTTCAAGCGATGGCAAGCCAATATGAAGATTGAGAATCAGATCGAATTTCAGGGGTTAAGAAAATTCGGACAGATGCACAAAGTGCGATTGCCCAGGAACAATTACCAGCTTGTGGCTGAAAATAGCGGTCAATCCCCGGAAGTGCTGATGAGCAACTATAACGAGGCTTTGGATTCCGAGAAGAGGACGCTCTCCCTCATGGTCGAAACCAACTTCTATCCACAGAAAAGCGCAGAGAGTGTAAAAGCTTCTCAACAAGGGAATGAGGTTGACGCCATGCTGCAGGCAATTCAAAACAACCCCGAGCTATCCATGCAGATTTTGCAGACATTGCTGCTCGGTGCAGTCCATGCGAAACAGGACATTGTTTTGAATTTGTAGCATGATTTTAAGCAATAAAATGGGAGCGAATATACAAAAGGAGGCGAAATTTATGCAATGGACAACAGGCGTTTTGTTAGCAGGAAACAGCGAATTATTAGCAGAAAAGGAAAGCGGCTTTCCATCCGTCAAGACCGAAAAGCCGCTAACCACAAGGGTTCTTTGGAGCTGATGAGCAGATTCGAACTGCCTACCTCCTCATTACCAATGAGGTGCTCTACCGACTGAGCTACATCAGCATGTCTGTTTTTCAGGGCAACGATGATATTATAACGAAACCGGGGGCGGTTTGCAAGCCCTTTTTTCTTGGATACCGGGCAGCAGTCACAGCAAAAAAGGGAGCGCGGGCATTGCCCGCGCTCCCTTTGCAGCCCTGGTGGGATAAAAGCGCCGTTAGTTGCTCATGGGCAGGATATCGAGCTTCTTTGCAAGGTCGCAATCCAGTACATAGCACTGTCCCAGCGAGTAATCCGCAGTACCGTCGATATATCCCTGCCACTGATCCTTGGACAAGAATGCAACCGTGTTATCCCACGCTTTTTCGGTCATATCCATAGGGAGCGTCGTCGTTTCAATCAGGAAATAGTCTCCGGTGCCGGGCCAGGTTTCCACAGCGACCTGCGCGTGCCCCGGCGGGAAGATCAGCATCACATGCATGCCTGCGGACTGTAATGCAGACGCCATGAGGAGCGACGTTTCAATACAGATGCCGCTCTGGGTCTTCATGACATCATCGGGCAGCATCACGCGCTGCTGCGCCTCATTGCTGATGGAGAAAGCCGCGTTGTTGTAGCGGACCAGCGCAATATCGCTCATGGCGCCCTGTATGGCCACTGCCTGCACCCACGTATTCCACATAGGATTTTCCCAAATGCCATAGTCCTGATAGCCGACAATGGAGTTGGCGCTGCCCTCGGAAATATAGGCCAGATAATCCACCGCTTGCCGCTTGAGCTCCAATACGCTCTGCGCCTCCGGCGTCATCCATGCAAGGATGTTGTCGATGTTGCTTTCTCCCATTTCGGGAGACCACCAGACGGCGTCGTATTTGCTCATGATGCGGATGTTGCGGCTTTCCTGCAGCAGTACCGCGTTTGTATCAAGGTCCTTTACGGAAAGCACGACCTGCGCATCCTTTTCGGAATTGAGATTCAGCTCACTTGTCAAAAGCGGGGGGTGGACGTCGATCTTTGTAATCTGACGGCTGAGCGTTACCGTCTGCTCATATGGCTGGGTAAAGCCCGGAATTTCTACACGCAGCAGCACGTCACGTTCGCCGACTTCATTGGTGCCCGTAAAGGTGACGACAGCGTCTAATGTCCTGTACAGGGAAGGGAAGATCGTTTCCTGCACAGTATAGTTGATTTCCGGCTTGGTGGCTGCGCGAAAATCCGTATAGGCCACATCCGGCAGTTTGGACTGCCCTCCGCCCAGCAGCAGCACTGCGGCAACGGCCGCTGCGGCGACCACGCCCACGGCGATGAGGATTGCCGGCAGATTGGAACGCTTTTTTTGCGCCGGTGGGGCAATCATAATGGGGATGTTTGCGCCGGGCGCGTAAATCGGCGGTTGGGGGGCCGGTACGGTACTGATGGGCTGCTGCGGAACGGGTACGATCCGCTCCTGCACAGGCTGTGCGGCAACAGGAACGGGCTCAGGTTCCGGGGCAGCAGGGGGATACGGGTCAGGCTGTTCTACAACGGGCACGGAAGACACGATCTCCGGCTCCGTTTCGGCGTGGGCCGCCTGCTGCGCTATGGGCGCGCCGCAGCTGGGGCAGAATTTGCCGGTTTCCGGCAACCGGCTGCCGCAATTCGTGCAATGCATATCGTTCCCTCCTTAGGCGATGGCCGCGTTGAGGACGGCGATGTTTTTGAGAAGCTCTTCCCGCATTTGCGCGGCACGCCCGGTGAGGCGGTCGGCAGTCTGCTGAAACTGCAGGGAAAAATCTTCGTCCAGCCTGCGGTCTCCCTGATCGATCAGTTTGGAAATACGCTCTGAGCGGTAGACGCTTGAAGAGAGACGGAGCACGTCTCCCATCTGTACGGCAATGGAGAAATCCTGGCTGAAGCTTTGCATTTCATCAATACGGAGTACCAGTGCGTCATGGCTGCTTTTCATAAACGGCGGGCAGGCAACGTCCTTTAGCGCCTTCTGCGTCTGGGTGATGATCTGAGAGAGCTGCCCTGCCATTAAGGCGTAGTCCGTATAACCGGTCGTGCTTTCCGCGTAGGCGAACTCTTCAAAGGGCTTGAGCGCCTCGCGCATTTCAAAATAATAGTCAAACATGGTTTTCATATCCGCGGCAGAAAGCCTCAGATCAGTGAGATATTGCGTATAGACGCCGGCAGTCTGATCAAAGGCATCCTGTCCCGCGGGCGTTGCGGGTGTAAAAGAGGATGCAATGGTCTCAAGCACTTGTATTTGCTGCGAAGGCTCGTCGTATTTTTCCTCTACGTCCTTATCGTCGCTATCGCCGCGATCAAAGGTGGTACCGTTTTTGATCGCCTTGTCGTAATCCGCCCAGTGTTGCTTGGAATCTTCTATCTGCCAGTTGCAGATTTCTACAAGCCGGGCGGAAATGTCCTCTGTTGCAAGTATGTTTTCCTGCATGGTCGATAAATCATTGCCTATTTGCGCATATGCGTTGCCCGCACAGCCTGAAATAAGCGCAAGGAAAACAGGGAGCAGTATGGCAAGTCTCGAAAATCGTCTTCTTTTTTCCATGCGTTCCACTCTCCTTGTTCCGTACCGAATTACATGTCTGCACATTGGATAAATCGTAACAAATCTATGTACCAAATGTGAACATACCTTATTATAAGACGGAGATGGGGGGGTGAAAACAACTACAACAAATGATATTTGGGCGTTTTCCCCCTAGAACACATGAGCGTGTTCAGGGTTGCGCGCTTGTAATTGAAAAACCGTTCCGGCATGTTGATGCCGGAACGGTTTTCAAAATTGTACGGCGCCTCTAAGCGCAAGATCAGTTTTTCTTCGATGCGATTTCACCGTTGAGCCGGGCCAAGAACGCCTCGAACGTCATGGCGCCAAGGTCACCCTCGCTGCGGGAACGGACGGCTACCAGCCCCTGCTCGGCTTCCTTATCGCCGATGACGAGCATGTAGGGCACCTTCTGCATCTGTGCCTCGCGGATTTTGAAGCCGATTTTCTCGTTGCGAAGATCCGCGTCCGCGCGGATGCCCTGCCCGCGCAACAGGTCGCGGAGTTCCCCCGCGCGCGCACCCACGCGGTCGGTAATGGTGAGCACCTTGACCTGCACGGGAGCAAGCCAAGTGGGGAACGCGCCTGCGCAATGCTCCGTCAGGATGGCGATAAAGCGCTCGATGGAACCATACATGGCGGTATGGATCATGACGGGGCGGTGCTTCTCGTTGTCCGCGCCCACATAGCTTAAATCAAACCGCTCGGGCATCTGGAAATCGAGCTGTATGGTGCCGCACTGCCAAGTCCGGCCGATGGCGTCCTCCAGATGGAAGTCGATCTTGGGGCCGTAAAACGCGCCGTCGCCCTCGTTGATTTTGTAGGGCAGGCCGCTTTCATCCAAGGCCGCGCGCAGGCCTTCAACGGCGGTGTTCCACTGCTCGTCGGTGCCCATGCTGTTCTCCGGACGGGTGGAAAGCTCCACACTGTACTTGAAGCCGAATGTATCGTAGAAGAACTGGAACTTTTCAATCACGCCCAAAAGCTCGGGCTTGATGTGCTCCGGCGTCATGAAAATGTGCGCGTCGTCTTGCGTGAAGCACCGTACGCGCATGAGACCATGGAGCGCTCCGGAAAGCTCATGCCGGTGGACAAGGCCCAATTCCGCGAGACGCTCGGGCAGATCGCGGTAGGAATAGATTTTGCGCTTGTAGGTCAAAATCGCGCCCGGGCAATTCATGGGCTTCACCGCGTAATCCGCGTGGTCGATCTTGGTGAAGTACATGTTGTTCTGGTAATGGTCCCAATGCCCGGAGCGGAGCCACAGGTCGCGGTTGAGGATGATCGGCGTACGGATTTCCTTGTAGCCGCGCTTTTGGTGTTCCGTGCGCCAGAAGTCTTCCAACCCGTTCCTTATGACCATGCCGTTGGGATAAAAGAACGGGAAGCCCGGACCTTCGTCATGGATGTCAAACAAATCAAGCTCGCGGCCCAGCTTGCGGTGGTCGCGCTTTTTCGCTTCCTCCATACGGAACAGGTATTCGTCAAGGTCCGCCTTCTTTTCAAAGGCTGTACCATAGATGCGCTGGAGCATCTTGTTCTTTTCGCTGCCGCGCCAGTAGGCGCCCGCCAGGCTTATCAGCTTGAAGTGTTTCACCTTGCCGGTGCTCTGCATATGCGGGCCTGCGCAAAGGTCCACAAAGTCGCCCTGTTTGTAAAAGCTGATGACGCTGTCTTCGGGAAGATCGTTAATCAGCTCTACCTTATAGGGCTCGCCTTTTTCCTGCATGTAGGAGATGGCATCCGCGCGCGGCAGCTCGAAGCGCTCCACCTTGAGGTCTTCCTTGGAGATGCGCTCCATCTCCATCTCGATTTTTAAAAGATCGTCCGCGGAGAAGGGCTCTGGCTTATCAAAGTCATAATAAAAGCCGTTGTCGATCGCAGGGCCAATAGCGAGCGTCACGTCCGGAAACAGGCGTTTGACCGCCTGCGCCAGGATGTGCGAAGCGGTATGGCGATAGCCCCAGCGCCCGCCTTCTTCGTTCCAGCTTAAAAACTTGATGGCATGATCGCCCTCAATGGGCTGGAAGGCGTCGGATAGCTTGCCGTCCAGCTCGCATACCAGAGTCGCTTTTGCAAGACGGGGGCTGATGTCCGATGCGATCTGCAGCGCTGTTGTACCGTTTGCATATTCGCGTATGCTTCCGTCCGGGAACGTGATCTTCATATGCATCCTCCTAACAATTTTTTGGCCGTGTTCAATAAAAAAAGTCCCCTGACAATTCTGCCAAGGGACGGGATGATCAATTCCCGCGGTTCCACCCTAGTTATATAGAGCGGAATTCTAAAAACTGCTCTATATCACTCGTTTTGCGGATATCGGCGCAACCCGTTATGATCGTCTGGGTGGTCTTCCCGTCCTAAAGGGCAGGCGCGCTTGCAGCCGGGGCGCATCCTCTCTGACATGCCGTTATTAGGCGGTACTCTTCCAAAGTCATCTCATATTGCGTATTATATACCCGGCCTGCTGCGCCGTCAAACAACAGGCCAAAGTTTCCAGGAAACGGATGTTTTAGCGTCAGGCGTGGGCAAACGCCGCGGCAAGCTTTTGGTAAAGCGCCGGATTTTCCACTGAGAGCTTCTGCGCAAACTCCGGTTTATGGAGGAATTTGTTGATCAGGAGCTTCTGCGCCAGCTTATCGGTGAGAAGATTCGTCAGCGCAATGATGCCGGCACCCCCGCCGCCAAGAAGGAGCAATGCCGAAATCCCCGTTACAAGCCCCCCGTCATTGATTGCGCCAATGAGTAACGCAATGCCCGCAACGATTGCAAGATACCCAATAATGCGTCCAAATACGTTGAGTATTGTGGCAAGGGGGGCATACCGGTATGTCCGAATGCGAACTGGCATATTTTTCAACTCCCTTTGGTAATACTCACAGTATAGGGAATGCGAAAGCAAAAGACAACAAAAAAATGGGGCCGTCTGTCGCGCTTTTTAAATAGATTATTTCATAATGCGCGCGATTCGTGAGAACAGCCCCAATCTGATGGAATGGTTACCGTACAAACCGTACCCGTCCCGCAAACACGCGGGCGAGCATCTCTGTGAGTTCCGAGTCCTGTTCGCTCGAAAGATCGTATACGGTCAGGCGTTCGGGCGCAAGGTCAACCAGCATGCTGATCAGCCGGTCCGGATCGGACCCTGCATCGCAATCGATGCGGGCGTCGCTTTCATCCGTGAGCGTACAGGAGCCGTCCGGATGCAGCAGCAGCGATACCTCGCGCACGCGGGTGGGCTTTACCTGCACAAACGCGCGCAGCACGCCCATAAGCTCCAAATATTCTTTTTCCAGCAGCAATTCCTCGGATGCGCTTTGCACGCATAGCCGCCAGGAATTTAACGTATCCGGCATCCGGAAGCGCATATAACCCGAAAGATGCAGGCTTTCTTCCTCTTCCAGGTACGTTTTGAGCGCGCGGCGCACAGCGCCCGGGCGTTCCACCTTGCGCGCGCAACGGATGGCGTCCGAAAGCACCGCCTGCTTTTCCACCAATGTCAGCGGAAGGCGATTGGTCAGCTTTGCAAGCTCGCATTGACACAGGTCGCGGCACAAGAGCAACGCAAGGGCGACAGAAAGCGCGTCAAGGCCTCCCGGATCATTGAGCTCGGCGATTACGCTCTCCCCATTGGGGATGAGCGTGAATGGATGGGCAGTCTGATGCAGCCTGCGCTCGAGCAGACGCTTGACATCAATATCATATTCTCCTATTTCAATCCTGCGTGTGAGCACATGTTCACTCTCCTTGGCAAGACGGCGCAAAATAAAAAAGCACCGGCATACCCCATACTATGCGGGAAACCGAAAAAAAGGTTCAGCGCTTAAGTTTGCTTCGGAGCAAATGGAAGCGCTGTGGTCCGGTCTATAGTATGGCTTGGAGGATTTTCGCTTATTGAAGAACAGGGACAGCAAATGTTGGCATGGCGATTTTTAGCAGATGCGCTTTTTTTGATGATATGTGGCGACAGCGGCGCCCGCCGTGCAAGCTGAAAGAAAAGACGCGGCTTTTAAAGCCGCGCCCTGCTAAAATCAGTGAAAGTTGAAACGCTTATCCCAGCGCCGCGCACGCTTCTTTGCGGAAGCAGCCGTCTGTATGGTCGTTTACAATGCCTGTCGCCTGCAAATGCGCATAGACGATGGTGGAGCCGAAAAAACGCATGCCGCGTTTCTTCAAATCCTTGCTGACCGCATCGGAAAGCGGCGTGGTGGCGGGCACATCACTGATGGAGGCATAGTCGGTGACAACGGGATGACCGCCCACAAAGCCCCAGATATAATTGTCAAAGCTGCCGAACTCCCGCTGGATCGCTAAAAAAACCTGTGCGTTTGTGATGGAGGCTTCAATCTTTTTGCGGTTTCTTACAATCCCTGCGTCCTCCAAGAGGACGTTGACTTTCGCTTCGTCATATTTTGCGACTTTTTCCGGGTCAAACCCGTCGTACGCCTTGCGGTAGTTTTCCCGCTTTTTGAGGATGGTGTACCAGCTTAAGCCCGCCTGCGCGGATTCGAGCACAAGAAACTCAAAATGCCTGTTGTCATCATGTACGGGCACGCCCCATTCCTCATCGTGGTACCGCATGTACAGCTCGTCCGTTCCACACCAATCACAGCGCTGCATGGTATACTCCCCTTTCCACATCATCTGCCGATAGAAAAAAAGCCGCGCCCGCACAGGGGCAGACGCGGCAGGATATCCTTAGACCTTTTCGGGTTCCGTGATTTCGCCTTCATCCACGATTTCAACGGATTTGATGCGCATTTCGGTCTTGGGGCGGTCGCGCATGTCCGTGGGCGCGGAAGCGATCTCATCAACAACCTCGATGCCGCCCGTCACCTTGCCGAAGGCCGCATACTGTCCGTCCAGATGCGGGGAATCCTTGTGCATGATGAAGAACTGGGAGCCCGCGGAGTTGGGGCTCGCCGCACGCGCCATAGAAATGACGCCGCGGGAATGGCGAAGCGGGTTTTTATGGCCGTTCGAGGCAAACTCGCCTTTGATGCCGTAGCCCGGGCCGCCCATGCCGTTGCCATCGGGACACCCCCCCTGGATCATAAAGCCGGGGATCACGCGGTGGAATATGAGCCCATTATAAAAGCCCTGATTTGCAAGGTGCAAAAAATTCTTTACCGTGTTGGGTGCGGCTGCCCGGTCGAGTTCCAGCTCGATCCGGCCGCCATTTTCCATTGTGATAATAACCATAAAATGTTCTCCTTCTTCCTTATCTTAAATGACGGGGAGCCATTCTCCCTGTGCTTCAAAAACAGCGTGTTTGTCCATACAGTCAACGCCATACACCTCAAATGCATCGCCATTGCGGTACAGGTGCAGTTCCACCTGCTCGCCAGGGACCGCTTCGGACAGATATCCGATGGAAAACGCATGCAGGCGGAACTGCCTGTGGTGCTCCATCGGGAACAGGTCCATGACCCAGCCGACATAGCTCGCGTTGTTCATATGCCCGTTGACGTCGATCTCGCCATACAGCGGCGCGCGGCAAATGGTAGTGGGCGCGCCTTCTTTTTTTAAACGTAGCTTGCCCGGCTCTGGCAGTTCGGATGTAAGGGACGCAACCGGCGGAAAAGAAAGCGGGGACTTTGGCGGGGGCACAATGCGCCGCGCGGCAAGATCCACCAGCGTCCATGCTGTGGAAGCGGAGGCAATGAGGGTATCGTCCCCGCCATATATATGAAAATAACGCGGAAATGTGATTTTGCCGGGCTCCCCATACCAGGTGGAAATGCGGATGGTATCCAGATGCTTTGGCGCACTGTGTATGACGGTCTGCGCCCGCGCGATCATCCATACATAGCCATGTTCTTTGACAAGCGTTTCCCGGGAAAAGCCAAGTTCCATAGAGTGCGTGCCGGCGGCCTCCTGCAGGAGACGGAACATCGCGTCCATCCGCCAGCGCCCAAAGGCATCCACATCGTTTGTCAGCAGCTTATGGGAAAGTGTGAGCGTCTCGTTCATTCCTCACGCCCTCCAAGAAGCATTGCAAGCAGGAACCCTGCGCCGATAAAGAGCAGGCCTGAAAGCAACCCGCCTAGAGATGCCGTACGGAGTTGCTGCTGGTAAAACACCGTAAAGGGGGAGGCCAGCACAAGGCCGATGATGCCGTAGTAGGTAGAGAGCGGGTAGCGTTTGAGCAGTACGCGCACAAGGCGCGCCATGCATATAATGCCCAGCACAACGCCCAAACTAAATGGGAGCAGCACAATGGCTTTTTCCAGAAGCACCGCAAAATCCAGCCGGAAGAGCGCGCCGGTGAACCCGTTGACGTACTGCAGCATGGGTTCAAAATACCCGAGCAGTATCAGCAGCATGGAGCCGCTCAAACCGGGCACCGTCATGGTGGCGGCGGAGACAAAGCCAAGCCCAAGCGCAAGCAGGGCATAAGGCAGCGTGGGGCTTAATGTAAAGGCTGCGCCCGTGCTTTGGCTTTTGATGGTCATTGTAATGATAATGGCGGCGGTGCCCAGCATCAGCAACACATGCGTTGCGCGAAAAGGTTTCCCTTTGACTTTTTTCAAAAGCATCGGCAGCGCGCCAAGAATCATACCGACAAAGGCGCAGGAAGTCTGCAGGGGAAAGCTTGCAAACATCAGCTCAATTAAATAGGAAAAAATGCCTACGCCGATGAGCACGCCGATGCCGTAGGGGAGCAGAATGCGCCCATGCGCCTTAGCACCCTTTCCGCCGGAAAAGAAATCGATAATCTGGTTGTAGATGCCCATGGACATTGCCATGGAGCCGCCGCTCACGCCTGGAATAACCACCGCTATACCAATGAGCGCACCTTTGAGCAGCTTGAGCAGAAACCGCATGTACTGTGCTCCTTTGAGAATTGTTACCGTATTGATTGTACCCCCCGCTATCGTGCACTGTCAATGCATGTAAACCCGGCAGGCAGAAGAGGGGTGTCAAAATTGGTACATGATTTTCCATAAAATGAACGCAATTGGTCGGTTGCCCGTTCAAAATTGTTGTGTATAACAATAGCATAAGGTTCCACAAGAAAAAAAGGAGGCTGGAATGATGGATAATCAATATTGGTATGAGGAACAAAAGCAGCAGCATTTCAGCGATGCAGATAGAAAGCAGCGCGGCAGAAGGGTGTCTGTTACCACGTTGGTTGTCTGCATGCTGATGACGGCGCTCTTGGGCGGCGCTGTTGGCGGCTATGCCGTGCAGGGCGGACAGAACCTCACGCAGCAATCCCTGGCAACTCCCGCGCCTGTTGCCACCGATGCGGAAGGACAGGTAGCATCTGCGGGAGAGGACAGCAAACCCGCCAACAGCTTTGCAACGCAGGTAGCATCCGGCGGAACCTACACCAAGGCGCAGATCGTACAGCTTGCAGCCCCCTCTATTGTAGGGATCGACGTGGAAGGCACGCAGCAGGGCTGGTACGGCAGGAACGAGACAACAATGGGCAGCGGCAGCGGCATCATCGTCTCGGCGGACGGCTATATCATTACCAACAACCATGTGATTTCAGGTGCGCAGAAGATCAAGGTGTATCTTGCGGACGATACGGAATATGATGCGACCCTCATTGGTTCCGACCAGAAGACGGACCTTGCGGTCATCAAGATCGAGGCCTCCAACCTGACGCCTGTCGTCATGGGTGACTCGGACGCGCTGGTGGTGGGCGAGGATGTCGTAGCGATCGGCAACCCGCTTGGCGAGCTCAGGGGCACTGCGACCAGCGGCATGGTGAGCGCGCTCTCCCGCACTATTACGATTGAAAACCAGGAGATGACGCTGCTACAGACGGATGCTGCCATCAACCCCGGCAACTCCGGCGGCGGACTTTTTAACGCGCAGGGCCGGCTGATCGGCATCATCAATGCAAAAGTCGCTTCTTCTTCCACAGAAGGGCTGGGATTTGCGATCCCCGTCAATGACGCAAAGAATGTGATTTCCGATTTGATCGATCTTGGGTATGTCAGTGGGCGCGCTTACCTTGGGGTGTACACGCAGAACGTTGCCATTCAGCCGGATACCTCCAACGGACGCAGCGGCGCGGGCGACCTGTTCGGAATCTTTGAATTCGGCTCCGGGCAAAATGTGCAGACCCGCGTCCAGGTGGCCCAGATCGTAGCGGGCAGCGCTGCGGAAAAGGCCGGGATTGAGACGGGCGATCTGGTTCTCGCAGTCAACGATACCGAAATTTCCACCGGAACGGAGCTTGCCGCGGCAATCAGTGAATATAAAGCCGGAGATACGGCAACAATAAGGGTGCAGAGGGATACAAAGGAAATTTCACTTACGGTAACCTTCGGCGAGTACGTTCCCGAGTAATGGTCATAACGCCACAAGGCGATGACATACCCCCAACCATCCTTAGAAAAGGCGGCGTCCGGCTCCCCCCGGGCGCTGCCGCTTTTTTGGCGTGCCGGTGTCCTCCTTCGACATCCCCCGGGGACGCGCCGATGTAGGGGACGATATCTTGAGCAAACAAGCGCATTATTCCGGCTGCCCGGTTCCTTTACTTTTCTCGCGCAACGCCTTTGCCAGCAATGGCGAGGCGATATAGAGCGCCTTGAGATTGCTGCTTAGCATCGTATGCTGCCAGGTGCCTTGCGCCAACTTTTCCTGCGCTTTCTCAGATTTGCTGATCAGGGAGGCGATTGGCGCAAGCGCTTTTTCCAAAGCCTCCTTGGTACCGGCGTCATTCGCTGCATGGCTTGCCAACAATTCGTTTGCTATCAAAGAGGAAGCGATTTTAAGTGCGTTGATCCTGTTCGTTTGCAACGTGTACTGGGAAGTGCCCTGTGCAAATTTCTCTTTGGCTTTCTCAGCCCTATGAATCATGGAAGCGATAGCCAGGAGGGCTCCCTCCCTATCGTTCTTTGTAGAATCATCCATAACGCACCCCTTACGAATCATTATAGGATATGATATCAACGCTCTTATGAATAAAAGAGCCATCGGCGCATTGCCGATGGCAGGAATCCCTTTGGGGATTTTTTGATTTTTATTGCCGCTATTCGCCGATTTCCTGCGCCACAGCCTGCTTTTCTTCAAACGGATGCTTCACGGGCGCTTTTGCACCGCGCCGCGGCGGGAGGACAGGGGAGGAAAGATTCCTCAACTCCATAATCCGCCGATCAAGCTCCGCATACTGCTGCCTTAGTTTAAAAAGCTCGTCCGCCATATTGAGCGCGCTTAACATCACGCAGGTGCTTGTGCTCAATGCGGGATGGGATTTTTGTACTTCGTTGACCTTTTCATCCACATAGGCTGCGACACTTTTGATATACGTTTCTTCCTCGGTACCGCACAAATGAACCGTTTGCCCGGCTACATGAACAGTGACACGCGTCTTCTGCATGTACCTTATAACCCCCAACCATACTCTCTTTTTTACCAGTATACCCCTAATTTTCTTGTGGTGCAAGGGAAAATGCGCCTTTGCCCGTTTCTGGCGTTACGAAGCTGCGCTTATATCAGGCAGATATCGTATAACAAAAAGAATTCACACGAAATTCACATCAAAGATGCAAGAAAATCGGCAATATGCTACAATAAAAGCAATATCGTCTGTGAATCATCCTATCAGCGAAACAATCTTTTGGGCTTGCTATCACAAAAGCAGAAAGGAAAACAGTAGAACAATGAACGGTATTTCAAGTTTGTTCGAGGGCATACTCACATTCCATTGGGAATATCTCATCATGTATGCCATCGGCGGGTTGCTCATTTATCTTGCCATAGCGAAGGATTATGAGCCGATGCTGCTGCTCCCCATCGGATTCGGTGCGATCCTTGTCAATTTGCCGCTGAGCGTGATCTGGGGGCATGGCGGTGAAATCGGCTTGCTGCAAATCGTGTATAATTCCGGTATCCTTACGGAGTTGTTCCCGGCGCTGATCTTCGTGGGAATTGGCGCGATGACGGATTTCCGTCCGCTGCTTGCAACGCCGAAAATGATGTTCTTTGGCGCAGCGGCACAGTTTGGCATTTTCTTCACGGTAATCGCAGTGATTTACCTGACCGCCGCCTTCCCCGTGTTGAACTTCAACCTGTATGACGCTGCCGCGATCGGCGTAATCGGCGCGGCGGACGGCCCGACCTCCATCGTGGTGGCCTCTGCGTTCTCCAAGTTCTCGAGCAATGATTTGGTAGGTCCCATCACAGTGGCGGCATATTCTTATATGTCCCTGGTGCCCATCATCCAGCCACCGGTGATCAGACTCCTGACCACCCGGGAAGAGCGCAGGATCCGCATGACCTACAGCGACGTGACGCTGCCCAAGTGGGTCATGGTTCTTTTCCCCATTGGCATTACGGTATTCGCAGGCATTATCGCTCCCATCAGCGCACCGTTGATCGGCCTTCTGATGTTCGGCAACCTGCTCAAGGAAGCCGGCGTTGTGGAACGGCTTGCACAGGCGGCGCAGAAGGAGCTGTCCAACATCGTTACGCTGCTGCTGGGCATCACCATCGGTGCGTCCATGCACTTTGAAAAATTCCTTACGGGGCAGACGTTGGCGATTCTGGCGCTGGGCTTGGTCGCGTTTATATTTGATACTGCAGGCGGCGTGCTGTTTGCAAAGCTCATCAACGTGTTCTCCAGGAAAAACAAGGTCAACCCCATGATCGGCGCCGCGGGTATCTCCGCGTTCCCCATGGCTGCGCGTATCGTGCAGCGCATGGCCAAGGAAGAGGATCCCACGAACTTCATCCTGATGCAGGCGATGGGCGCGAATGTCTCCGGGCAGATCGGCTCCGTCATCGCGGGCGGCGTGATTCTTTCCATCACCCCCTGGCTTGCGTCACTGATTAAATAAGGAGGGCAAAAGCAATGTCGATTATTGAAGCGGGTTGGACGCTGATGGGCTTTGGCCTTGTGGGCGTATTCGTATCCCTGATTCTGTTCTACTTCTTTGCTAAGATCATGGTTTCTATTGGAAGCAAGCAGAGCAAGAAAGACTGATGATGTGATTGAAACGGCGTGCGCCTAAAGGGCGCACGCCATTTTTGTATGCGGCGGGTAAGCGATGCTTGAACTGCCCGCCGTTTACAGGATACAATAGTAGGTATCACCGGAGGATGGTTACAAGGGGGCGCATATGGAGTATTTGGACGCGGGGCGCGCATTGCTGTTTTCGCTTGCGGCGGGGCTTTCCACGCTGCTTGGCGCGCTGGTTGTTTTTCTTGTAAAAGGAAAGAGTGAAAAGGCGGTGACGGCTTCCCTGGGCTTTGCGGCAGGGGTAATGATCAGCGTCTCTTTTTTGGATATGCTGCCGGGTGCGGCGGACGCGCTTTCCCAATGGGCAGGGCCGCAGCTTGGCATCCTTTATATGATCGCTGCCCTGATTGCGGGCGTGCTCGTTGCGGCGGGGATCGATCATTTTGTACCGCATGAGCATTTGGAGGGGCAGGAGCAGTCCCACGGCAATATGTACCGGCTGGGCATGATGTCCATGCTGGCAATCGCGGTGCATAATTTCCCGGAAGGGATCGCAACATTTATGGCCGGGATTTCCGACGCGAAGCTGGGGCTCTCCATTGCGGTGGCGATTGCCATGCACAATATTCCCGAGGGCATCACGGTTGCAATGCCCGTCTATTATGCGACGGGGAACAAAAAACGGGCGTTGTGGTTCACCTTCCTGTCCGGCATTTCAGAACCATTAGGCGCGTTGCTTGCGTTTTTAGTCCTCAGGCCATTTATCAATGATCTGCTGCTGGGCTTTGTGTTTGGGCTTGTTTCCGGTATTATGCTTTATATCGCCATTGAGGAACTCATTCCCTCTTCCCGCCAGTACGGATATACGCGTCTTGCGCTGTTTTCCACAATCGCGGGTATTTGCATTATGCCGCTCACGCATATTTTGTAGCTGCACATCAGGCAGCATAGAAAAGGGCGCTTTGCAGCGCCCTTTTCTATGCTAAAAATCAGATGACGCGCTTTTTTAACATTTGTGCCATTATTGTCCCTTTACAATAAAAAGTTGCGGGCGCATAATAGTGAAGTGCGTAATAATGAAGTACTTCACTAAATAAAGGGGGGAGTTGCGATGCCGGAACGTCACTTTGGCGTTGGGCTGCAGATTGAAAAATTGGTCTGCCTGCGGCGCGTATTGCAGCGCAAAGCGGCGGAAACGACGCTGCTGCACCGCGGACAACTGCCGGTGCTTGAATATATCCGTGGAAATCCCGGATGCACGCAGGTGCAGATCGCGGAGGCACTGCTTGTTTCGCCATCCTCGGTGGCGCAGTCCACAAAACGGATGCAGCGGGACGAACTTTTGAAGAAACAGACCGAGGAGGACCAGCGCTGCAACCGGCTCTACTTAACGCAACATGGCGAGGCGGTTTCCGAAACCTGCCGGAAGCGCTTTGTGGAGACGGATGCGGAAGTGTTTTCCGTGCTTTCCGAGGAAGAACGGGAGACGTTTACCCGTTTGATGGGAAAGCTTATCGGCAATGCGGCGCAATTGGCGGGCATTGATGTGGAACAGATGGATTTTGAGTCTCTCATGCAGTTCAAGCATAGAATGCATGCAGATAAACTTGGGGAGAAGAAAAGATGCTAAAAACGCTTCTGCGCCATTTGGGTGCATACAAAAAGCAAGCCATCCTTGCGCCGATCACGATGATCCTGGAGGTGGCGATGGAGGTCACGATCCCGTTTTTGATGTCTCGCATCATCAACATCGGCGTGGCGAACGGAGATACCGCTTATATTGCGAGAATCGGCCTGCTCATGATCGGCATGGCGTTTTTTTCGCTGTGCTTTGGGATGCTGACCTCCCGCCTTTCGTCTACGGCGGGCGCGGGGTTTGCAAAAAACATCCGGGAAGCGCTGTTTGGGCGCATACAGGAGTTTTCCTTTTCCAATGTAGACCGGTTTAGCACCGCAAGCCTTGTTACCCGGCTGACGACCGACGTTACAAGCGTGCAGAACACCTTCATGATGACGCTGCGCCTTGCGGTACGCGCGCCGGTGATGCTGGTGTTCGCGGTCATCATGGCGGTATCCATCAACACGGAGCTTGCGACGGTGTTCCTTGTTGCGGTGCCGGTGCTCGCGGTGACGCTCATCATCGTCATGACCTCCGCCTATCCGCGCTTTAGAAAGATGCTGGCCGAGTATGACGTGATGAACCGCAATGTGCAGGAGGATCTCATCGGCATCCGCGTTGTCAAGGCGTTTGTGCGTGAGGACCATGAGACGGAAAAATTCCGCCGCTCGTCCACCCGTGTGATGCAGCTGCAGTATGCCGCGGAGCGTATCGTGATCTTCATCATGCCTGCCATGATGTTCGTGATGTACGGATGTATGATCGCAATTTCCTGGTTCGGCGGTGTTCGGATTATCAACGGCACGATGCTCACGGGTGATCTGATGAGCTTTGTGAGCTACACCACGCAGATTCTGATGTCCCTGATGATGATGGGCATGGTGTTCATGATGATCGTCATTACCCGCGCGTCATTCGCGCGTATCGCGGAAGTGCTCGATGAAAAGCCCGGTATCGTAAACCCGGAAAACGGTGTCAAGGAAGTGCCCCACGGCGGCGTGGCGTTTGAAAACGTCCGCTTCCGCTACAGCGCGGGTTCCGGTGAACACACGTTGAGCGATATCAGCCTGCACATTGCGCCCGGGCAGACGGTGGGCGTCATGGGGGCAACAGGTTCCGCAAAAACGACGTTGGTGCAGTTGATTCCAAGGTTGTATGACGTCAACGAAGGGCGTGTGCTCGTGGGCGGAAACGATGTGCGCAGCTATGATCTGAAGGCCCTGCGCGACGCGGTCGCCATGGTGCTGCAAAACAACGTCCTGTTTTCGGGCACCATACGGGAAAACCTCAAATGGGGCAATGAGGACGCGACGGATGAACAGATTGCGGCAGCCTGCCGCATTGTACAGGCGCATGAATTTGTCATGGGCTTCCCCGAAGGATATGATACCGATCTTGGACAGGGCGGCGTGAACCTCTCCGGCGGGCAGAAGCAGCGGCTTTGCATTGCCCGGGCGCTGTTGAAGCGCCCCAAGATTATGATATTGGACGACAGCACAAGCGCTGTGGATACCGAGACGGACCGGCGCATCCGCAGCGGCCTCAAACAGGAGCTGTCCGGGATGACCACCATCATCATTGCGCAGCGCGCCGCGTCCATCATGGATGCGGACCAGATCGTAGTGCTGGATGAAGGGCGCATCAGCGCGGTGGGCACCCATGAACAACTGCTCGGTTCGAGCGAGATTTACCGGGAAGTCTACGCCTCCCAGCACAAAGGAGTGGATGAATATGCCAAAGCCTGACATGAAGAAGATGGGCGGGAAGGGGAGGGGCCCCAAGAATGCGATGGGTACGCTCAAGCGCATCCTGGGATACCTCAAGCCGTACCGCGTCCAATTGATCATTGTACTAGTCAGCGTCCTCATCAGCACGGGTGCTTCCGTTGCGGGCTCGTACTTTTTGAAGCCGCTCATCAACGATTATATCCTGCCGCTGGTCGGGCAGAAGAACCCGGACCTCTCGGGCCTTGCGCACATGCTGCTGCGCATCGGCTGCGTATACGCCGTGGGCGTGGCGGCGGCCTACCTCTATAACCGGCTGATGATCAACGTTTCGGTGGGGACGCTCAACAACATCCGCAACGATCTGTTTTCCAAGATGCAGCAGCTGCCGCTCAAGTATTTTGATACGCACACCCATGGCGAGCTGATGAGCCGCTACACGAACGATACCGATACGCTGCGGCAGTTTCTGGGGCAAAGCTTTGTACAGATCCTTTCCTCCACATTGACGGTAATTAGCGTGTTCATCGTGATGCTTCTGTTAAACCCGGTGCTCACGGTACTGGTCGTGGTCATGCTCGGCGTCATGCTGTGGGCCGTGCAGGCGCTTGGAAAGCGCAGCGGCATGTATTTCCGCAGGCAGCAGGAGGCAATCGGCGCCGCCAACGGTTATATTGAGGAAATGATCGAAGGCCAGAAGGTCGTGAAAGTCTTTTCGCGGGAGCAGGAGGCGCAGTCGCACTTTGGCCATCTCAATGAGGAGCTTTACCAGTCGGCCCGAGGGGCCAATACGTTTGCAAGCATCCTGATGCCGGTCATGAACAACCTTTCCTATGTGCACTATGCGCTGACCGCCATGACGGGCGGCTTGCTGGCGGTAGGGTACGGGCTTGACCTTGGCACGCTCGCGGCGTTTTTGCAATATACGCGCTCCTTTTCGCAGCCGATCGTCCAGGTTTCCCAGCAGTTCAATGCCGTGATGCAGGCGCTCGCGGGCGCGGAACGGATATTTGACCTGATCGACCAGGAGCCCGAGGTGGATGAAGGGAAAGTAAGCCTCGTCTATGCAAGCAAACATGCGGACGGCACGTTTACGGAGAGCGAAACGCGCACCGGCACCTGGGCGTGGAGGCGGGTCAACGAAGACGGCACGATTACCTATAAAGAGGTCATGGGCGATGTGCGGCTGGAGGATGTGGGGTTCCGGTATGTGCCGGAAAAGCCGGTGCTCGATGAGATGTCCCTCTACGCAAAGCCGGGACAGAAGATCGCGTTTGTCGGCTCCACCGGCGCAGGGAAAACCACCATTACAAACCTCATCAACCGCTTCTACGATGTTAACGAGGGGCGCATCCTCTATGACGGCATCGACGTCAGGGAGATCAAAAAAGCGGACCTGCGGCGCTCACTCGCGATCGTATTGCAGGATACGCACCTGTTTACCGGCACCGTGCTTGAAAACATCCGCTATGGCAGGCTTGACGCAACGGAAGCGGAGGTAAAGCGCGCCGCAAAGCTCGCTAACGCCGATTCGTTTATCCGCCACCTGCCCGATGGTTATGATACAATGCTCACCGGCGACGGCGCGAACCTGAGCCAGGGGCAGCGGCAGCTGCTCGCCATTGCGCGTGCGGCGCTTGCCGATCCCCCGGTGCTCATACTCGACGAGGCCACAAGCTCCATCGATACGCGTACCGAGGCGCTCATTGAAAAGGGCATGGATCAGCTCATGCAGGGACGCACGGTGTTTGTCATTGCGCACCGCCTTTCCACGGTGCGAAACGCCAACGCCATCATGGTGCTCGAACAGGGGCATATCATTGAGCGTGGGGATCATGACGACCTGCTCGCACAGCGCGGCAAATACTATCAGCTCTATACCGGCGCGTTTGAGCTTTCGTAACGCAATATACAAAAACAAACAAGAGGCCTGCGGCTATGCCGCAGGCCTCTTAGTCATAAACCTTTTTCAGGGGCTTTACCCCTGAACCTTACCCAAGGGACATTCCCTTGGGAATCCCTTTCGCCGAAAACGGTCGTTTTAGGGCATTTCCATGATGGGTTCTTAGGGACGTTACGGCCCTAAGCGGGTGTTTGGGAGCCGAAGCTGAGCGCCGCCAGTGGCGGAGCAAGCGAAGCGGAGGCTCAGTGCGCAAGGGAGTGTAAGCCCATAGGGGATTGCACGACCATTGCAAACTGTGGGTCCGCAGGCAGAGCCCTCAACGTATTCGGCTATGCCTTTTTCCTGCGCTGCCAGAGGGCGACGGCGTTTTTTTCAATTTCTGTGCGCGGCAGGCGCGTCGCGTCCAGGTTGTTGTAGCCGATTTCAAGCGCGCCCTGGTTGAGCCCTTCAATCACGGCGTCGGCAAACAGGTTGACGTCCACGCCGAAGGTATGCAGGCCCGGCCCGCCAAGGTCCGTATTGACAGCGGGCGGAATGACTTCAATGACGTTTAAGCCCGTATGCTCAAGCTGCTTGCGGAGGCTGAAGGTAAACGAATGCGCGCCCGCCTTGGTCGCGCCATAGACAGGCACCCAGATGGGCGGCAGGAACGCCAGCTCCGACGAAACGTTAAGTATGGCGGGATTGGGCTGCTTCAATAAGTGCGCGGTAAACAGCCGTGAGAGGTGGATGGGTGCTTCGAGATTGATGGCAAGCTCTTCCTTAATTTCCGGCCAGCCGATCTCAGCGTCCATTAAATCCATCCGGCGCTGAATGCCCGCGTTGTTGATGAGTACGTTTAGCTCCGGGAAACGCCCAACCGCCTGTTCATACAGGGCCGTGCGCTCCGCTTCCTGCGCGACGTCACATTGGATAAAGTCCGCACCAAGCGCCGCGGCGGCGGCGGAGAGCCTGTGGGCATCCCTGCCGCAGATGATCACGCGGTTGCCAAGCGAAACAAAACGCTGCGCCAAAGCAAAGCCGATTCCGTTGGACCCGCCGGTGATGAGTATGGTGTTTCCGTTCATCTTCATAACAACACTCCCTTTCGCAACCATTATAGGGCAATCCGGATATGCTTTCATAGCACAATTTTCGAAGCGAAGCGGACGCTGTAGAAAGGGAGGTATCCCGCGTGGTAAAATAAGGCGACGAAGCGCATCAGCAGGCTTCGGGCGATTGTCACGCAGGAAGGGAGCGCCATGCAGCTGATACCCGCGAAAAGCATTGTGTCGAAAACCAAGCATCCGGACGCTTGGTTTGGCACGGATTACAATATGAATATTTACCGCGGCTGTTCCCATGGTTGCATCTACTGTGACAGCAGGAGCGAATGCTATGGGAATCCCGACTTTGATACGGTGAAGGTAAAAGAGGATGCGCTGCGGATCATTCGGGAGGAACTGCAACGAAAAAGCACGCGCGGCGTGATCGCCACAGGCGCCATGAGCGACCCGTATAACCCGCTGGAACAAACGCTTTGCCTCACGCGCGGGGCACTGGAGTTGATCGCAAGGTTTGGGTTTGGCGTTGCCATCGATACCAAGGGCATGCTGGTCGCGCGGGATGTGGACGCGCTGCAGGAAATCAAAAAGCAGGCGGCGGTGCTTGTAAAAATGACGATCACAACGGCGGATGCAGCGTTGTGTAGCAACATTGAACCGCATGCCGCAAGTCCGAAGGAACGCTTTGCGGCAATCCGCACGCTTTCAGACGGCGGCATTTTTTCCGGTGTACTGATGACGCCGGTCCTGCCGTTTCTCAACGATACGGAGGAGAACGTCCGGGAGATCATCACAAGGGCCGCGGACGCGGGCGCAAAGTTCCTGTACCCGGCTATGGGCGTGACGCTGCGCGCAGGCAACCGGGAATATTTTTATGAGAAGCTTGATGCGCACTTTCCCGGCGTGAAACAGCAATACATGCAGACGTACGGCACACAATATATGTGTACAAGCCCAAATGCCAAACGGCTGTGGGAAACAGTTGCGGTCCAATGCGGGCGGCTGGGGCTGCGCTATGAGATGCAGGATATCATCGCAGCATACAAGGCGGAGCAAGGCCAGCGGCAGATCAGCCTGTTTTAGTGGGTAGGAGCAGAAAAAACGACGCCCGGGCAGTGTGCCCGGACGTTTCCATAATCGTTGCCGTTTGGCGCTATACCTGCGCGGCCAGAAGCTCACGGACTTTGCTTTCCTGCTCAAACAGCGCGCAGCCGCCTGTATGTTCTCCACCCACCAGATGGGTTTCCTGCAGGCGGCGGAAGAACGGGGAATTGAGCGCTTCCAGAAGCGTACACTCCTTGAGGCTCCGATCGGAATAAGGGGAGAAGGGGCAGGGTTCCGCGCCGCCATAGGGGTTGATGTGGAAAAAGCCGCGGCCGGAGGCAAGGCATCCCCCTAAAAACTTTTCGTCGCCCGGAAAGGAAAGAAATACAAAGCCGGGGTAGCCGGGGCGCAGCGCGTTGAGCCGCTCTTCGAGATAGGCGGTTTCCTCCGGCGTGAGCGCGAGGTGCCGCGTACCCTCTGCAACAGGCACATATTCCACATAAAAGATGAGCCTGCACCCATAGCCTTTGAGCGTTGTAAGGAATGCGTCCGAGGTCAATTCCTGTACGTTCTCGCGCGTTACCGTTAAGGAGACGCCAAAGAGGATGCCGCGCTCTTTGAGCTTCCCCATAGTCTCTTGCAGCCGCGCATACATGCCTGCGCCGCGGCGCGCATCCGTGCGCGTGCTGCCGCCCTCCATGCTCAACACCGGCACAAGGTTGCGGTGCGCATGGAACAGGGAGAGATATTGTTCATGGAACAGCGTGCCGTTGGTGAATACGGGAAAGAGGATGCTTTCTGCCTTTGCGGCTTCTTCCAATACCTCCGGTCGCAGCATCGGTTCGCCGCCCGCAAGCAGGTTGAATGAAACTCCAAGCTCTGCGGCCTGACGGAAGATGCCGCCCCATTCTTCGGCTGTCAGCAGCGGCTGTCTTAAAGTATCCGCACAGGTGCCGTTTGCGCGGGCATAGCAGCCTGCGCATGTCAGGTTGCAGCTTTGCGTGATGCTGGAGATCAAAAATGCGGGGATGTGTCTGCCTGCTGCCTCCTGTTTGAGCCGCTTTTGCCCGTTTTTTTTGCTGTAGTTCATCAGCTTGAGAAGATACGCGGTTTCACGCGGGTTGCGTACGGTTTCACTGAGTACGTCTTTGACGATACGTGTGATGCTGCCGTTCATGTATCGGGTCAGCTCTGCACCTGTCATAACAAACTCCAATCTATCATTTATGGGAAGCGTCTTTATCATGCAGGGTGGTATAGACGCTGCTGAAGATGCCAAAGAGCAGGCCGACAATGGGGAATATGATCCACGCGATGTCCCACATTTGGTAAACAAACCCCAGGAACAGGAACAGTGCGACCGCAAGCGGCCAGACGACGGACGCAACCGCGCCCACCACCTTGTTTTCCTTGGCTTTGACAGGCGTATAGTCTTCAATTTTCAACAGCTTCTGGTAGGAAGACCGGGGCATGCTGCCGCGGATAAGGATATACACCCCGCAGGCAACAAGGAACAGCATCAGCGGCACGCCGAAAGTCTCCGAGCCCAGCGCAGTCATCACAAACAGCGGAACAGGGCTGATGACGCACAGGCATACGCCGAAGATCACGCTCTTCATATAGGTATCGCGTAGCGCGGCATATCCCGCCTGCAGCCTTGCACGGGAGGAGGCGGAGAACAGCATGCCCGTTTCCAATGCTTTATAGGGCTCCATCCGCATGCCGCCGTAGATGAGCAGGCCGACGCCGAACACAATGCTCAAAAACATCGGGATCAGCGCAAGCGTGCTTGCGTTTGGCCCCATATCCCATGCGCCTGTTTCAGACAGTTCATTGAAAAATACGAGCAGTGCAGGCCCGAGGATGCAGAAAAATGTCCCCAGCGATACATTGCGCGCAGCCTGCTTGGAAGCCGCAAGATAACCGTCAATTTCACCATCCTCCGCTTCCGGCAGCGCATGCTCATCGCGCTGGATATTGAGCTCCATTAAAAGCTCGTCGATATTGCCGAACTGGGAAATGACGATGCCGACGGCTTCGTTTTCCGTTTTTCCGGCGGCTTTTAGTTCCCGATAGTGCTCCTCCATATTGGAGAGCAGTTCCAGTTTCAATTGCGCCACCCGCTGGGTGCGCGGAAGCCCGTTGAACAGATTATCCAAATAACTGCGTATGGTATCCATTGTGATGTCCTTACCCTTTCACAAATTTGTTGATTACTTCTTTGGTGGTTTCCCACTCTTTGCATTTTTCTTCATAGTACGCGCGGCCTTCTGGCGTAATGCGGTAATAGGTGCGCCGTTTTCCAAACGTTTCTTCCCCAAAGTAGGAGACGATATATCTGTTTCGCTCCAGGCGTTCAAATGCCGAATAGAGCGTTGTTTCCTTAATGATGTATGCGTCATTGGTGCGTTCGCGTATGGTGCGGGAAAGTTCATACCCGTAGGACGGCGCATCCAGCAGCAAACACAACAATATGGTGTCGTTATAGCCGCGTATGACGTCGCTGCTGATCAAATCGTTCCCCTCCTTTCTCCGACGCTCAGTCACAGAATACTACGACTGTCGTGGTATATAAACGATAACACGATTACTACGACAGGTCAAGTAATGTTTTCAAAAAATGGATATTCGCGTTTTCGGGCATCAAAAAACGCCCAATATGACTTGGGCGTATTCATATAGCAAGTAAATGCCTATTATGCTCATAACCAGCAAATCAAAGTAACTTCGCTTATTTATCTGCGGAATTGTCTGAATTATCTTTTGAGCGGCGTCTATACAACATTCCCAAACAAAGAAATGTAACAGATAGTCCTATGTAAACCGCACACATTGGGATATTTGAGCTTAGAGCATTTATCACAGCGCTTGCCGCCATAATATGGTGCCATATAATTTTGCGTCATAGGCATCCGTGGCCTTTGTATCTTCTGCGACTCTCATCCGCATATTCCTATACTCATTAGCATAGAGCAGGAGTGCCCTATACACTAATTGAATATCTAAAAACTGAGCATTCTTAACGGCTTGTTTTGCCTTGCTGGTTCGTCCTGAGCTTTTGATAAAGCTCGTAGGACTCATAGATGTTTACTCTCAAAAAAGCGGATTGTTTCCGTATAGGAAAGTTGTCTTCATTATAAGTTGTATGACTACGGGAGGAATAGGACACCGTGCAATATCCCCCTGAAAGATGGGCGTCCCACCCAAATGAAGTTTTGCCATCTGGAAGCTCTTTTTCGAGGAACGCCCGATAAACGTCTTCTTCATTCTCGAAACCGCCGTAAAGCAGCGTAGCGAACACGATTTGCTGCTTCCAGTCCTCCCACTCAATTTGATCCGAAACAACCCTCTGATCAAATGTTGTCGATAACATCCGTTCGCCTTCATAATTCATAGAGGAAATACCTGCGAGAAACACGCTATTGCTGGTGCCGTCATAAGTTTCAGTTGGGCTGCGAACTACATAAAGTATATGTCCTTCTGTATACGAAGTCGTTTCTGATTCGGAAATAATCCCCGGCAGCCCGGATTTTTCCAGCGTAGCGGTAATCACTTCCTTCTCTAATGGAAAAGCAGTTTGAAACCGTTCGTCTTTTTTACAGTCGGTCAGAGAGTAGAGTAGTATACCAAGCACGCAAACCGCAAGAAATAAATATATCAATCGCTTCAAACAATCACCTCACAATGATCTTCATTTTTAGCCGTGAGCAAAACCTGATAAACACAGTGCAATCAAAGGTTTTGCGTCAGGGCAACATGCAATTGTTACTACGAAAAAATAGAAACAGCCAGCCCGCAATGGTATATTGTTACGGCAAACCACACCGAAAGGGGCTGACCGTTATCTTCGCCAGGAAACCATACAGGACATTAACCTGTTCATCTCACAACCCAAGGCCAGGTTTGACGGGCTGTTTTCATGTTGGACTCACGCCCAATCATCCGCTTGTTTCTGTCCTGCGTTTCGCTCATGGCTGTCTTCATTTATAGCGAGATTGATTCCCATTATGCAATTGCGTTAGCTCAGGTTCATATAGGTAGGGTTCTCGTGTAAATCGTAACCCTGCCGCCAGGATTGGCCTGGCCTTGCTAATATATGTACCCCCACCATCCCATACCCCTACATGGCACGCTACTATCCAATATTTATTAAGGAAAACAGCCGAAGTTATTGCTATAAGTTCCGACATTTTAATATGTTCACATTTCATTGATATATTACTATATAATACATAATATTACTGCCTGATATCTTTCAAAAGCCGCATGCTTCCTCCACTCGTCTGCTCCAAAAAAGCTCTCCGTCAAAGATGCACCGTTTTTAATCCCCAAAAGAAACCAGGGTGGAGCGTAAAGCTCCACCTCTCCTGAGAACTTTGAGCAAAACCGCTTAATTCGGAGACTCCGTAGGGCTGCCTTCTAATGCCTTTTTTGCATCCTCCATATCTTGTGTGAGCTTTTGATAGACTGTTTTTGACGGATAGAATTCTACCCACAGAATATATCGTTGCGCGCCAGGTATATCAGAATCCAGCGAAGTTAGGCTTACCCTGCAATACGCAGCTTGTAGCTGCGCATCCCAACGGATCATTCCCTCGACTTCCGGTATCTCATTTCCTGAAAAGGCACGATATACTTCTTCCTCATCCCCAAAGCCGCCATAAAGCAGCGTGGCAAAAACAATCTGCTGCTTCCAGTCCTCCCATTTAAAGGGCAGCGTTCTGGGATCGACGCCTTTTGAAACGGAATCAGTAGCGAAAGTCGTCAGTAGCAAGCGACCTTCTTCAATGTCTGCGCTTGAAATCCCAGCCATCAAAAGCGGATCATTTGTGAAGTCATTTAATTTTTCCGGATTACGCAAAGCATAAGACACATGTCCTTCACGACTTGAAGAAGTCTCAGATTCGGAAATAATCCACGACAAGCCAAGCTGTTTCAGTGTATCGTTAACCACTTTTTCGCTTAACGGGAAATCTGGTTGAGGCAATTCTTTTTTTTGACAACCTATAAAGCAAATTACACCGAACGCAAGAATTACACAAATTACCCGCTTGAGACCGCCATTTCGCCGCATCAGCAATCACGCCCCTTCAACACTTACGGCAGATTCCAATAGCTTTTGCATTCGTGTATTTCATAGCCGCCTTGCATTGTTCGCCCGTCAATTGCCCAATAAACAGTCCCCGAGTAACAGCTTACTCTGTACCTAATCTCGTAAGGATTTGGCATTCTATCTTTATACCCGCAGTCTGTGCACTTTGCAACGACATAATATTTAAATGGCTCAAGAAAATCATCAACCATTCCATTGTGCGGACATTGCCATATAATGGTGTTGCCGAGATATATCTCTGTGCCTCCTTTAAAATTATTTCCACGACAGTTAGGGCATAGAGACCTCATGGCAATTGTGTCCAAGATAATAAAACTGTAGGCTTTATTACGATCATATTGTGGAGAATCAATAAACTTTAACATTTCCTCTTCGCTCTCCACAATAATCTCCACTACTCTAGTTTCCGTTGCTAGTACCGGGGAAGCAAAGGAGAGGCACATAACCAATACAAGGATTAGGCTCGTAATCTTCTTCATAATATCCTCCTTTTGTTAATCGAAGGTAGGGAGCTGTTTCCCACAATTCACCTCCTTGGTAATGTTGTTCCTATAATATAGATGGAATTATTGATGTGGAGCGTAGCTCCACCCTCCTGAGAACTTTGAGCAAAACCGCTTAATTCGGAGACTCCGTAGGACTGCCTTCTAATGCCTTTTTCGCATCCCCCATATTTTGTTCGAGCTTTTGATAAAGCTCGTAGGACTCATAGATGTTTACTCTCAAAGAAGCGGATTGTTTCCGTATAGGAAAACCGTCTTCGTTATAAGTTGTATGACTACGGGAGGAATAGGCCACCATGCAATATCCCCCTGAAAGTTGAGCGTCCCATCCAAATGAAGTTTTACCATCTGGAAGTTCTTTTTCGAGGAACGCCCGATAAACGTCTTCTTCATTCTCGAAACCGCCGTAAAGCAGCGTAGCGAACACGATTTGCTGCTTCCAGTCCGCCCACTCAATTTGATCCGAATCAACGCTCTGATCAAATATTGTCAATAACATCCGTTCACCTTCATAATTTACAGAGGAGATATCTGCGAGAAACACGCTATTGCTGGTGACGTCATGAATTTCCGTTGGGATGCGAACTACATAATGTATATGTCCTTCTGTATACGAAGTCGTTTCTGATTCGGAAATAATCCCCGGCAGCCCGGCTTTTTCCAGCGTAGCGGTAATCGCTTCCTTCTCTAATGGAAAAGTAGTTTGAAACCGTGCGTCTTTTTTACAGCCGGCCAGAGAGCAGAGTATACCAAGCACGCAAACCGCAAGAAATAAATATATCAATCGCTTCAAACAATCACCTCACAATGATCTTCATTTTTAGCCGTGAGCAAACCTGATAAACACAGTGCAATCAAAGGTTTCGCGTTCGCGTCAGGGCAACATGCAATTGTCACTACGAAAAAATAGAAACAGCCAGCCCGCAATGGTATATTGTTATGGCAAACCACACCGAAAGGGGCTGACCGTTATCTATCGCCAGGAAACCATACAGGACACCCAAGGCCAAGTTTTATGACGGGCTGTTTTCATGTTTGGACTCACGCCCAATCATCCGCTTGTTTCTGTCCTGCGTTTCGCTCATGGCTGTCTTCATTTATAGCGAGCGATTGATTCCCGTTATGCAATCACTCAGATTCATGGTATGCAAGCACTTAGATTCATATAGACAGGGTCCTCGTGTAAATCGTAACCCTGCCGCCAGGATTGGCCTGGCCTTGCTATATATGTACCCCCACCATCCCATACCTCTACATGGCACGCTACTATCCAATATCTATTAAGGAAAACAGCCGAAGTTTGATATCCGCAATAATCGCACTTTGAGTATGTGTAGACATCGTATTCAGAGCATATATCGTTCGCGAAATCTGGAGAGGAAGGGCACATTCTCGGATGAATATGCGTATCTCTGTATTCAGTCCAGCCTCGATAACTGTTATTCCTGCAACTTGGACAAAGAGCTCTTAATTGTCTTTGATTCAGAATAATGAACGAATAATGGTTATCTGGGTCATACTCTGGGGAATGAACAAATTCTACGATTTCAGCTTCATTCTCCACAATGATTTCAATTCTTGCGCGTTCTGCCGCAAATGCTGGAGTACATAGACTTAGACACATAACCAATACAAGGATTAGGCTTGTAATCTTCTTCATAATATCCTCCTTTGTTAATCGAAGGTAGGGAGCTGCTTCCCACAATTCGCCTCCTTGGTAATTTAGCTCCTATAATATAGATGAAATTATTTCCATAAAGCTTCCAATATTTATATACGTTTACATTTTATTAAAATATTATATGCTATTACTGATTATATCTTTCAAAACAGCATGCCGCATGCTTCCTCCGCTCGTCTGCTCCAGGTACTGCACTGAACCAATCAGTTTAGGGACAACCCATATGGCCTTTCATTACCTGCTGGAACCGGCAGTGGGGGAGAGGGGAGAGTATAGCCACAAATGAGGAATTCTTCTTCGATAAGGTTTTTTATCTTCAGCCAGGTACTTACGGCTTTACCGGGATAATATAAGCTGTCGGCGCGCTTGGCCACCACTCCCTCAAGCCCTTCGTTTTTCGTTAAGTTGAACAGGTCAATCCCATGCTCCAGGACAAAACGAGACACGGCCATGCGTTCAGTATCAGCTGCAACGGCGCTCAGTAAATTTTTTCGGTCTATAAGCGGCACAGACGTGACCATCTTATCACCGGTATAGAGGATATCAAAAGCGACGAAAGACGCCGGGGCGCGCCGCGCGGCGTCTTCAATCCGCTGTTTTTTGGATAAGACGATCCGTGGCTTGATAGCCTCAAAATCCGGACGCCCATCGCGCATGACAAAAAGCAAAGCAGAATGCGAACGTTCTACGGGAAAGTGTTATCCACGAGGATAGTATGTGAAGATGTTATTTTCAGAAGAATATGTTTAATATTTATAATTCCATCGTTCTAGTATATACTTATTTTAAGAAAACTCGCGAGTATTCACATCGAACGAAAACATAAACACAAATTTATAAAGCGGTTACGGAAATGAAAAAGATGTTTTCTATGGCAATAATTCTTGTTATGTTGTTAAGTTTTCCAGCGGTAGTTTACGCAGCACCTGAAGAGGTCGATGAGCATGAATACGGGTTTTGCGATCATGATCACCAAGGCGATAAAGAGTTTCTAATATCGGTAACCGACATTGAAGATGAACGTGAGTTGATCGAAATCTATGTAGAGAATCAAGATCAGATAATGGAATTTTATGATTCTTCAGAATATGATCCTGATTACCGCTATTCATTCATTTATACAAATCCAATACAACCAAGAATTCTCTGTCCTAGTTGTGGATACAACACGTATCAAGGGCGTTTTGAAGATTTAGAATGGGGTGCTGACGGGAAGGGCTGTCCTACGTCTCCTGATTTTGTATTAGATGTCTGTACGTATTATAAGCATATACTTGGTCAGATTGCAGGACATGCGGGTACAAGACCTCTTAAACTTACCAGGGGATCAAATTGCTGAAAATTGCATGCCATGTTGAAACTTGGGGAGATCATATTTAATGGGCAAGGCCAGGCCAAAGCTGGCGCAATGGTTGGGACATGCACGAAGACATGTCAATATGGGGCTATTGATTAGGCGACTTACAGAAGAATCCACTCCACAACTGTAGGGTTAATTCGTCATGAATGAAGGAATACAAAGTGGTGATTATTTGAAGCGGTTGATATTCGTATTTCTTGCTGTTGGCGTGCTCATGCTTTGCTTTGTTTCTATCTACAAAAAAGACGTACTGCCTCAACCCACTTTCCCGTTAGATGAGGAAGTGATTGCTGTTGCGTTGGAAAAATCTGGGTTGCCAGGAATACTCTCCGAATCAGAAACCACTTCTTCGGTTGAAGGACAAAGAATGCATGTTGTGCGCAGCCCAACTATAACTTATTCAGATATAATTAGTACAGAGGAAGCTTATGCCAATCCCAGCACAAGATTGTTAATTGCTGGTATTTCCTCTGCAACCACCGAGGGTGAACGGGTGTTAATTACAGTATTTGATCAGATAGATGTCTCAGAGCAAATGGCGTGGGAGGACTGGAAACAACAAATCGTATTCGCTACGTTACTTTATGGTGGTTTCGAGGATGAAGAACAGATTTATCAGGCTTTTGCAGGCAAAGAACTTCCATATGGTGAAAATTCATTTCGGTGGGACGCTCAGCTTCCGGGGGGGTACTGTACGGTGACCTATCGTACCTCTAACGAAACCAGTAATCCAACGCAAAAACAGCATGCTTTGATGGGTGTAAATATCTATGAATCTCAAGCACTCTATCAAAGGATTCAGAAGCCCACTACACAGGCCGTACCATAATAAATAGCGAGAGATTCGATGACCAGCTTGACAGTCTTAAAGCCCTCCGCAGAAATTGTGGAGGGCTTTAGATTTCTTTATTCAGTTGCTGCCCCATAGGCGCAAACTCAAATACCAGGGGCCTTTGGCCTGAGCAGGGGAAGCTCCGGGTGGAGAAGGATTGTTTTTAAGACATGGTACAGCTCCCGATCTTGCTTTGCCAAGGCATTCAATAAAATTTCTCTGCGCTCTTTCATTTCCTTCACGGAAAGGATGAATCGCGTTGATCTCACCTAAATAATAAGAGATTCGTTTGATAAAGACATCAAAAGATTGCCCAATAAGATAATGCTCATTGCGCAATCATCAAATGTTTGGGATGCAGCATTTTCTATATACTGAACTAGGCGGAATTTATTGCCCTTAGTGATATCTACAGTCCTTAGTTCGCCAGCCCATTCGTAGATATCATCAAAAAGGAAACGATGTATGCTCTACAGATGCTGAAGGTCGAAATTACCGCTGATCGGCGCAGCGTATGTTTCAGCATTGCGTAATGACGCTAATTCGCGCTCTGCTGTTGCCAAATCTTCTTCATGCGTTAAGCTCAACTTGTTTTTGAGTGCATTAGAATTAGGATAGCAGTATTTGCTATCCCAATCAAATTCATAACAATAAAAGCCACTCATCTTACAAAACCTTTTGCGGTATGTTTGCGAATTAAGCTTTGAGCTTCAGCCTCGAACGAAACTTTGCGAGATAGACAATTACGAATTCTGTCCTTATCATCGGTTGTCAAGGACATCCTCTCTAAGCGGAAATTACCGTCTACCCGCTTTATATTATCCTCGATATCGTTATGAGACATTTAAGACACCTCCCTGCAACCGGCCTAATTATCGGTGGCAGATCAAGGTTTTCTTTAGCATTAACAAGAGTTGGTGCGATCCAATGTAGGTAGGATAGCATTGGGGACATAAACTCCGCGTTTCAGTGTAGAACGGTTAATGCTCCTGCTGCGCATCGGGGAGCAGCGATGAAAGATCCAGCATGCACTGTTCCTGCGGCATGGGTTCGGCATCGCAGCGAAGGCTGCCCGGAGGGGAAGATAGTACATCAATATCGCCTTTGAGCCAGCGGCGCTGCTGATCCGCCTGCAACAGCACGGGCATACGATCGTGCAGGAATTTAAGCTCCTCCGTCGCCTGCCTGGTCAGGATCACAAACCTGGGAAGCGTTTCATTGGGCTCCCAGCGGTAAAGGCCTGCCATATAGAGAGGTGCAGCGTCATGGTTGGAAATCCGGTGTTTCTTTTTATAGATGCTTTTTCTTTCCCATTCAAAATAACCGGAGGCCGGTATAAGGCACCTGCCTTCCCGGAGCGCTCGAAAGAACATGGGCTTTTGCGCAACCGTTTCACTGCGGGCATTGATGACAACGCCGCCCATATCCGGGCGTGAGAATCCCCATTTCATTGCCTGCGGCCGTCCGTCCATTGCGATGACAGGGACAACATTGGTCGGGAAAATCTCTCCTGTGCACAGCGCCATACCGGCATCGGAAAGGAGCGCTTGCAGGATATGACCGAATGCCTCTTCGGGCAGCAGAGAATAACGTCCGCACATAATGCATGCCTCCAAACCTGTTTTCTTGATGGTATGGTACCGCATTTATGCCGCAGGCTCAAGCGTATCCTTCCTCCAAACAGCCGGAAACCGGCATAATCCCCGCAGTTCAGGCTGTGGGGAATGTGCCGAAAAAGGCACGCAGAGATTGGGGTATAATGGAAATAAAAAAAGGCGGATGTAAAATTCGGAAGCGGAAGGATGATATTTGCCTAATGTTCGGAATAATCCCGAATGATAATCCGAGAATAAGGCGCTATGAGCCGGGAAATCAATTGTATATAAATGTAACATAAAATATCAATATAAAACAAAAGAAAAATAAAGATATTGATCAGAATTTGAATATAATCTTAAAATATGACGGAATAAAATCAGATATTATAAAATAAGGGCAGAATTCGACAAAAAATTGGTTTGCCCGAGGGCATACGGTTTGTTATTATAGATGAGCGCCAAAGACACCGGGCAAACGAAAAACGGACATTGAGCGCGAGGGCACCTTGAAAACTATATAGTGCGAGAGAAGAAGACGAACGCAATTAATTTGAGGAACCAGCAAAAGTACGGACAACGAAAGCGCGTAAGCGTGGAAGTTGAAGTAAGAAAAGATAGAGACAGTTTTAGAACTGTTGAGTATTGAACTCAAGAGTTTGATCCTGGCTCAGGACGAACGCTGGCGGCGTGCCTAACACATGCAAGTCGAACGGGG
>JAEWCL010000025.1 GCA_023390655.1 Bacillota bacterium
ACAAGCCCGGTATAATCGTAATATGCACTGTTTGCCCCTACGATATCGTTCCACGGAGATGCCACCTGCCACTGGTAGGTGAGAGGGGTGCGGCCTGTGGCTGTAACCTCTAAAATCGCATTGTTCGTGCCGTAAGGGGTAGCCTTAATCGAGATAATGAACGGAGGGGTGTTGTTCTCGGCCTGCGATCCGCCGCCGTTTCCGCTGCCACCTCCACTACTACCGCCACCGCTGTTTTTCGCAAAGTTGGCTGTGAGAACTACGGCATTTGATGGCATATTGAAGGCTGCCGGGTTTGCGGTGGTACTGGCCAGTGTAACGCCATTCACCGTCCAGCCGGTGAAGTGGTAGCCGCTGTTGGGGGCGGCTGTGATGCTGATTGGAGTTCCCGCTTTATAATTGCCGCTATCCGTACCGGATACGCTGCCGCCGCTGCCTGCCGTAACTGTCAGGGAATAGGCTTTAGGCGAAGGCGGGTCCGGTGTGTTTTTATCCTCTGCAAAGTTAGCCGTCAGAGCGACTGTGTTTTCCGGCATATCAAAGTTGGCGGGATTTGCCGTTGTGCTGGGCAGTGTGACGCCGTCCACCGCCCAGTTTGTGAAGCGGTAGCCGCTGTTGGGAGCAGCGGTAACACTGATTGCCGTTCCTGCTTCATAATCACCGCTGTCCGTACCGGATACGCTGCCGCCGGTTCCAGCACTAACCGTCAGAGAATAGGTTTCCGGTGTTTTCGCTTCCCATTTTGCATACAAAACAATGGATTCATCCAGTGTCTGGTTCTCAAAATCCCATTTAACAAGAAAGGTTCCATTATCCATATACCAGCCCCTAAATAGATAACCACTTTTGACAGGGTTATCAGGCTCAATGATTTTGTCGCCCATCAGTCTCCTTTGTCCGAGTACTTCCGAACCGCCGTTTGACTCAAATGTAACCGTAATATAATCAGGTGTATGAGGGGTTTCTCCAACGTAATAAATATCATAATTGTTATATCCATACGTGAACGGATATGTAAATGTTTTCGTCCGGATCAGCTGGTCATGCTGTGCTTTATCCCCGTCGTCAATGATCCATCCTCCGTATTCCGAAAAGTTGTCTGAGAAGGTCACGTTCTCATCTGTTATGCGAAGTGTTGTTAAATCCATTGTAAAAATTGCGCCGCCATAATATTTTGCTGTATTTTCATTAAACCGGACCTTTCCTTTTATCTCCAGTTCGCCATCCTCAATAAACATACCGCCGCCATAGAGCGCAGTATTGTCGAAGATGTAAATTCCGTTTCCGCTGCCTTCCAGGACTGTGTCCACATTAATCACTATAAGGCCGCCACCCACCTCTGTGCTTTCGTTTCCGGAAATGGTTACTTCTCCTGAAATCTCAGCAAAATCATCCTCGTGAGCAACTCGATGCCACAGATATATTCCACCGCCATACTCCCCAGCCGTATTATTTTTTATCACAGTATCTGTTATTCTTGCATTCAGGGGGACTGATCCGTCAAGTACAGTATGACAAATTCCACCGCCGTAAAGACCGGCAGAATTACCGGATATGATTGCTCCCGTTGCCGTAAAGGAATCGCCGAATGTACACCCACCGCCTCCAAAACAGGCTGTATTGTCGGATATGGTTGTATCAGTCACCGAAAGCACACCGTTGTTCACATAAAACCCGCCTCCATACGCAGTCGCGGTGGAAAAATCGGTGGAAGGATCGGTGGCATGATTATCGGATATGGTTGTATCTGTCACCGACAACACATCGCAGTCGGCATAAAACCCGCCCCCATACGAAAAGGCGCTATTACCGGATATGACGGCCCCTCCTGTCACTGAACAGGACCCATCGAACACCAAAAGCCCGCCCCCATTAACAGACGCTGTATTATCGGCTATGGTTGTCCCTGTTACTTCTACTGTAGTAAGGGAATTACCGTATGCATATACTCCGCCGCCGCGCTGTGCCTCATTGTTCCGGACAGATCCGCCATTAATTTCAACTACCGTTGCCCAACTATAGATGCCGCCGCCATAATTACCGCTTTCATTATTTATAATCTTAACATCTTCTAACAAAAGTTTATGCCCCTGCTCAGCAGATGCAGCAACTCCTTTATAATAAATGCCGCCGCCGCCGGTTTTTGCTGCATTACCCCGTATTGTTCCTCCCGTTATGTGTATCAGGTTATTACTATACGTATCAAATATATCGACCACCAACGCTACGCCGCCTCCATAAAGAGCATTGTTGCCTTCTATTATTCCATCACTCATATAAAATCCATGATCATCAGCCCTAGGAATAACCATGACACCGCCGCCGTACAACCTAGCGCCGGCAGGAACGGAATTGTTTTTTATTTCTCCGCCATACATTTTAAAATCGGACACACCAATTGTGGCCGGGGCCAATAACACTTCGGAATCTACCTGTGTGTTTTCAATCTCATTTCCATTGATTTGTCCGTCATACAGTTCAAATGTATGGGCCAATACCGCTGAGGCCCGTCCTGCATTGTCGTTTGTATTATCTGACGAATCGACTGTATTGCCGCTGATTGATCCACTCTTCATTATAATCGAATACGCTCTTATACCGCCTGCACTCCCGAAAGCTGTATTACCTGTTATATCAGTATTTTCTATAACAGTATTCGTATTGTTGGCCACAAAAACTCCGCCGCCATGACCATCGCTACTATTAATACGATTTGCAGTATTGTTCGCAATGTTGCAGTCTTTTAAGTTCAGGTTTCCGTCTGCATATATGCCGCCGCCATTCTTAGCTATACAATTTTTTATATGAGCACCTTCCAGAGTAAAATTCTCAGCTTTTGATTGTATGCCGCCGGCATGATCGGTGCCGTCTAAAATGATGTCCTCAAAAATCAAAGTGAAATCACCCGCGGAGTTTATCGTAAAATGTCTGTAGTTATTACTCATGGAAAATATTCTTTCACTGCCGGTATCGGATATAATGGTCAGCTCGCCATCCATAGTTATAGTAATGGTATCATCGAAGGTAATATCCTGTGAAACTACAATAGTGGCTCCGGAAGCGGCGCTTTCAACGGCCGCCTTTAACGCGTTGAAATCATTTATTTCATCTATCCCCCCGCCAAATGAGACTGCTCCATTTGTCTCCGGCGTATCTAAGAGCGGATCATTTTCAATCAAGGCATTTTCTTTGCCCGTTTCTTCGTCTTCGGCCGTTTCATCAAAGTCGCCTTCATTATTCTCTATAAGCTTTTCTTCCGGTTCTTCCCCGGCTTCTGCCGAATCGGCAGAACTGGCTGTGGCATATCCCGGGGATTCGCCTATTTGCAGCTCTGTAGCCTGTGCTGCCAATGCTGGTAGTCCCGAAACCGCCAGAGCGCAGGCCAAACCAAGTGCCAGGATTTTGTTAGTTATTCCGGTTTTCATGAATGCTTTTCGTTCTCCTTCTATATTTCCATACAATTCCATCAGATTTAACAAGTCTGAGGATAACAAAATCGGCCCAAGTGAACAATCATTTAGGCCGAATTATCCTTTTTCATAATTTTAGCATTGCTCTAGCCGCTTCGAAAACATCGCATAGGTAAACTTTTGACATCCTTTCATCTAATAAGAGGAAAGATACTCGCCTTAACCATTCACCCAATCGGCACTAGAAGGCAAAAAGCGTATGTTTGAGCCAGACCATCTATGACGGACATCTATTAAACACTGGAAAATCCCGAGTTAGAAGTGTTCTATCCTACCATCGGAGAAGTAGAAGCATTCAGCTTTGAGGCAGGTCCAATCAAATTTAAAGTGTAATATCCATTTGACCTTTGGCTTTCACACAAAATCTTGACACGATAATTTGAAAGTGATACAATGCTCCCTGTTCATCGGAGGACTATCTGTGCTAATGAGAAGCAGCACGGATTCAACGCCGGACAAGATGACTGACTTTGTTAGTTTCTTGTCCGGCGTTTTTTGTTTTTCTTGAACAATTCAAAATTACAGGTGATGTTATGTGAAGAATGGGTTATGAGTTGAAATCGTAACAAGCGGCAAAAGTGCTGGATCGGCAAGATTGCTTGACATACACATCAAGACTTATTAGCTGACAGACTACATTGCTAACCGCAAAGAAGTCCCAGTACGCTCAATAATAAGCTGGGTGTATTTTTGTGGACTTTTTCAAAAAGGAAGGAGAACATATGAAATTGATGTTTCGTTTTATTAAACCGCACTGGAAATTATGCGTAATTACCATGTTGATGCTGATTATAGATGTTACCGGTGGCTTGTACATACCGACACTGGCGGCTGAAATGATGAATCAGGGCGTTTCGGGCAGTTCTTTTGAGGTACTGCTCAATACGGGTATGAAAATGGCGATTGGCTCCCTGGTTGCCGGATTGTGCGCTGTTATTGGCGGCTATGCCTGTGCAACGCTTACTGCAAGAATCGGTAAGGACATGCGGGTTGACCTGTATGAAAAATCGCTGAGGCTTTCCATTCATGATTTCCGTCAATTCGGTACAGCCTCTATTACAACCCGTACCGTTTCAGACATCACCAATATTCAGACCGCCTTCATCAGCTTTATGCAGATGGTTGTGCCGGTTCCTGTTATCTGTGTGATCGCTTTGATACTTTCCTTCCGATTGGACACCCAAATCGGCATGGTGCTGCTGATTGCTGTAATTGTTATTTTGACATTGGCCTATTTCATTATCAAAGGCGCTTCTCCGCTGTTTAAGCGCCTGCAAAAGCTGCTGGATAGTATGAGCACTGTTTTGCTCGAAAACATCACAGGCGTTCGCGTGATCCGTGCATTCAACAATGAATGCAAAGAGCAGGAAAGGCTGTATGTCTCCTTTGCAAACTATGCCAATACCTCTATCAAAGCGAACCGACAGTTTGCAAACCTGGATGGGTTGTCGTTTTTCTGCATCAACTTTGTTATCATTACCGTATTCTGGCTCAGCGGAGGAAGAATTGCCGCGGGGCATTTCCAGATCGGAGATATTACTGCTGTCATCGAATACGCCTATCTCATTTTGTTCTTTATTATGATGGCGCAAATGGTTATTTTAACGCTGCCGCGTGCATTGGAGTGCTGCAGCCGTATACAGAATGTTCTGGACTATGCACCGGAAATCTCTGATCCGGCTTCTGCGCTGTCGATTAACACGGAACACAGCCGGAGTGAAGTGCTGGTATTCCAAAACGTATCTTTCCGATTCGCTGATGCGGAGGAAGATACGTTAAGCAATTTGAACTTTACATGCCGTCGTGGTGAAACAACAGCGATCATAGGCGGAACCGGCAGCGGAAAATCCACCATAGCCGCTATGATTCTGCGGTTCCATGACGTAACAGAGGGAGCGATTCTCCTCAATGGCCGTGATATCCGCCAGATGAGCCAAGAGGATTTGCGCAATCACTTAGCCTATGTGCAGCAAAAAGCGATGCTCTTTTCAGGAACCATTGCAGAAAACCTTCATTACGGCAATGCCGATGCAACAGAAGAAGAACTGATGCACGCCGCTGATGTGGCACAGATTGGTGAGTTTATCCGTTCCCTGCCTGATGGATTAAACTCCTTTGTGGCCCAGGGAGGAACGAACTTCTCGGGTGGTCAAAGGCAGCGCCTTTCCATTGCACGCGCACTGGTGAAAAAGCCGGAGGTCTATCTCTTCGACGACAGCTTCTCCGCTCTGGATTTTAAAACGGATGCAGCCTTGCGCAAGGCTTTGACACCGGAAACAAAAGACGCAGCTGTCCTGATTATTGCGCAGCGCGTCAGCTCCATTCGCCATGCACAGCAGATCATTGTACTGGACGAAGGGAAGGTGGCAGGTATTGGGACCCATGACCAACTGATGGAAAACTGTCCCGTTTACATTGAAATCTATGAATCCCAGACCAAGGAGGTGCAGGAAGTATGAACAGAAACCAAAATAAAAACAAGTCCAAGGGCTTGTACAGTTCAGATAAAGCAACTTTGGCGAAAGACACTGGAAGTACGCTGCTTCGCCTTGCGCGGAGGCTGAAGGGACAGCGTGTCCGCCTTTGTATTATTATGGCCTCCATCCTGATTTACACCGTCCTGACGATTTGGACTCCACTCTATAGCGCACAGGTTGTTGACATGCTGTGGAGCAGCATTCAAACGGCCAAGGCACAGGGGGTTCCGTTTGCCATCACTTGGAGCAATATAGGGGCCGCATTGACTCGTCTATCCGTTCAGTATGTGGGTATATGGCTTTTTTACTACCTTCAATCCTACTTAATGGCTGTTGTTGCGGAAACCCTGACCTTAACCCTTCGCAAGCAAATCAGCCGCAAGCTCAATCATTTGCCGTTGTGGTTTTATGATCAGAACAAGGCGGGGGAAATTTTAAGCCGGACAACCAGCGACTTGGATAAAGTATCCGAAACCCTGCAGACCGGTCTTTTGAAGCTGATTGTTGCAATTGGCACTGTAACAGGATCACTGGTTGTCATGTTTTATTTCAGCGTTCCGTTGACCTGTATTTTCCTTGCAAGCGTTCTGCTCAGCCTGCTTGTTACCAAGGCAGTAGCAAAGAAGAACCTAAAGTACGCCGCCCTCCGGCAGGAGTCCATCGGTGAGCTTACCGGTATCGTGGAGGAGTACTATACCGGGAGAAACGTTATTAAGGCGTATAACCATGAACAGGAAAGCCGGGAGCAGGTCGCTTTCTCTGCGGAAAAGAACCGTATCGTATCAAAAAAAGCAGACTTCCTGACGCACTGTGTCAACCCGATGATCCGTTTGCTGACCCGTCTGTCCCATGTTGTCATCGCCGTGATTGCAGGCAAAGCCATGATCAATGGAACCATGTCCGTAGGTGTCGTGCAGGCATTCTTTCAATATGTGAATCAGACCGCGGAGCCTCTGACAGAAGGTGCCTTTATGATCAATTCTCTTCAGGCTGCACTGGCTTCCGTCAAGCGCACCTTTGACTTTCTGGACAGTCCGGAGGAACGTCCTGACCCCCTGCGTCCTGCATCGCTGGAACACGCAAGCGGATCGGTTGCGTTTGAACATGTTAGCTTTGGCTACGATACAAACCGGCTGTTAATGAAGGATATCAGTTTCTCTGCACAGCCGGGACAAAAGATTGCCATTGTCGGGAGTACCGGTGCAGGAAAAACCACACTTGTCAATCTGCTGATGCGGTTTTATGAGGTGAACGACGGAAAAATCGAGGTAGGCGGCGTTGTTGCTGCCGAAATGACACGCCGTGATCTGCGCCGGAACTTTGGCATGGTGTTGCAGGATACCTGGCTGTTTGGCGGCACAATCGCAGAAAACATTGCTTACGGCAAGCCGGAGGCGACCAGAGAAGAAATTGTTGCTGCGGCAAAAGCAGCAACAATAGATTACCTGATTCGTACCATGCCCAAAGGGTATGACACGGTTCTGGACAATGACGCAGCCAATCTATCGATTGGACAAAGGCAGCTCCTGACCATTGCCCGTGTGTTCTTATGTGACCCGCCCATCCTGATCTTGGATGAGGCCACCTCAAGCGTTGATACACGGACAGAAATGGAGATTGGCAAGGCAATGAAGAAGCTGATGCAGGGGCGTACTAGTTTTGTCATCGCACATCGGCTCTCTACAATCAGGGATGCGGATAACATCTTGTATATGGAAAATGGCAACATCATTGAACAAGGGAACCATCACGAACTATTAAAGCAAAAGGGTGCGTATGCGAGGCTTTATTACAGTCAGTTTGTTTAGATTTAGGTACAAAAATTAAGAATGATACCCGAAAGAAATAAGGAAACACCTGCTCATCAAGATATGTGATGAGCAGGTTCAGAATAAAAGGAATACCTTTCCTCACGCATCCAAAGCGAATACGAACCGGGATGGGCATTCCGGAAACGCCAAATATTGCTGGCTGATGATTTCTTTATTCCTGCGGGGAAGAAATATCCTGCACGATCTTATCCGGGTTGATCAGCACCGTAATCCGATCTGCTATTTTTGCAAGACCTTCAACGATTCCTTTACAGTTCCTCCCAGGGACAAGCGGCTGGGGGTCCTCCACCATATCTCTTGAAAGCTGTTGAATACCGTCTACATTGTGGACATGGAGCGCCACTTTCTTCTGATGACAGTCAAGCGTGATTAGAATATCTCGTTCGGGGGTCTCTGAGGTTGGGGCTTCCATGTAGCCTGCGAAGTCCAGGACGGTGTATGACTGATCCCGAATTCGTACCATTCCTTCCACGTATGCCTTGGCATCTGCCATTTCTTGAATCGTATGGTATTGCATGGGGACGAGTTCCCCGATCTTTGTGACCTCAATGCCAAAATACCTGCCGGCAATGTTGAATTCCATGATGTGCAGCTCGTTCAGACCCAGTAAACTTTCTTTATGCTCCATAATGATTTCCTTTCTCCGCATTAAGGCAGGTCTATTTATTCCTATTTGAAATTGCTCCTTCTCCATCTGCAGGATGACTGATCTTACCGTCCAATAGCTCTATAATGCATCTGCCGCTGCTATCGCAGACTGTGACCCGGTGTTGGTATGACATCTGCATCCCGATATAGTTCCACACCTCTGCAAGGGTGCAGAGCCTGACTCCGGAATCGTGCCTGCCTGCCGGTGTGAAAACCTGTGTGCTGTATTGGGGCGTATTGCTATCAAGACTCAACGCCCCCATCGGTCGGATTTTAGCAAGCTGCAGCTTGGCGCTCTCGGGCAGCATTTCCGGTTTCAGGATACCAATCATGTCGCCTTTGGTCTTCAGTACAAACGCACCCGTATGAAGTGAGATGAGAAACAACACTTTGCCGTTTGCATTCTCGCCGGCTCCGTTTCCGCAAATACAGATGTTCAGCTGCCCTTCCTTGCTATCCGGAGCTAGTACAACAACCTTACCAATAAGGCTGCAATTCCCATCCGTTTCTACACAGTCGCCGCTTGTGTATTCTGTTTTGCTTTCCACAGTCGCACCTCCTCGTTCTATTAAGATGATTACACCCGCTGTGAACTAGCCTGGTTCAAATTGCGGGCCCTTCCCAACAAAGCACAAATCGGCTTGGATGAGTGCCCATCCAGCCGATTTCCTGCACACCGCAGTTTAAATATTTACTTTATTTATGGTAGCATGTCTCTGGAAATCTCTGTATCCCCGCGAGGTAAACTTTTGACAACCTTTCATGACTATGTTGTTGTAGATCAATATTAGCGTCAATACTAATACTAATACTCAGTGCTTGCCATATGGTTTGTAAATTTTGTGGAATCTTTCTTTACTGCATAATAGGTTGTTTTACTGCCATAAAAGCCATTGTACTTATCAATTCCCCAAATTGCGTTCTGGTCCCATGGGAAGAGCCCGGGGTCCAAATCCAAATTGCTGCCGGGAACAATTCTCGAATCACTTTGTCCCAGCTTTTCAGCCCATGAGCCATCGGGTAGCTGTATTTGAAAATGATAATCGTAAGTGAGGGTCCCGTCAGCGTTCTCCGTCACTCCCACCCGGAAAGCAATCCTATACTCACCATCATTTATAGGCGCATCAAAACCGGAAATCTCTCGAAAAGATTCGATCTCCAGCGTGTTTTTGTTTTTCATTACATAGTTCTCACACAGCGTCTGGATATATTGCTGTACGCCATCCAACCCAGCTGTACGATACTGCTCTTCTAACTTTTTAGACATTAGTCCCAGATCGTTCTCCAAGATGAGCCCCGCGTCCCTTAGTGCAAAGGACAGGCAATTGCCGTCCTCATGTGCGATATAGGGATATTCATTGATGAACACCTCTGTGGGCGTATAGTTGACCTCCAGTACAGGCGCATCGTCTTCGTCACAATCATAGGGAGAGAAAAAAACAGTCTTGGACCCAGCCTCTGTTTCTGTGAGTAAGAATCCATAATTGGCGTATTTACCGCCAAACCAGGAACGGACGATTTCCGTAACATCGATCTGATACCAGTCTCCGTCCTGCTCACCGACCACGGTGGTATCGGCCGGAGGGGTCTCGTTTATCCGGTTCCATGTCGCCTCAATGCTGCTCCACAGCGGAATGACCCCACTTGCTGTGAGAGAGGGATTTGTACCCTCCGTACGCTTAAGTCTCAAGAATGCAGATTCAACCTGCGCCGCTTGAATCGCGGCCGGTAAATCGGTCCGAAGCAAAACACTGATATCTTCGCCGTCAACATCTTTTTGGATTACCAGACGTTCTATCATTTCGACATTGCTGTCGGGATCTGATTGAGAAACGCCATCCGCCGTCATAACAGACGGATTATTTGCAACCACCGTTTTGGTGGCAGCAGCGGTGGGAGGTGCCGAAGGCGACGAATCAGGGGGCTGGCTGCCGGTGTTTTGCTTACTGCATCCTGCAAACAGGGTTATGCAGAATACGAATAGCAGAAGGAACGTTAAAACTCTTATTTTCATGAACATTACCACCCTTTCCTGGTGAAGAGAGTTTCTGCGCCATAAAAAAACGAAAATCGGCTTAGATAAACGCGCATCCAAGCCGATTTCCTTCTCGTCAACACCATAATATAGGTTAGCATATCTCCGGAAGTTCTCGCAGCACCTTCTGGGTAAACTTTTGGCAACCTGCAGAGTTAATATTTCCCCAAAGACTATTTAAAAGCTCAAACTTGTCGGCTTGTGGATCTACCTTGTTTTCAGAAGTTATGTAATGCAATACGTTAAATAATTTCTGTTAGCCCTGATTAAACCAGATTATACATGACTGCTCTTAATTCGATAGCCTTTGCCACGCTCTGATTCTATTCTGACAGCGCAACCAGCCAGCTTGCGGCGCAGCCGGGAAATGTGCTCCTTGACCGTGCGGGTATCCTCCGCTGAATCCATACCCCATACAGCCTGATAGAGTTCTTTTTGATTCACAAAACAGCCCCGGTTCCGTACAAGAACCTCCAGCAGTGCAAATTCTCTTGGTCTGGCGAGGAGGTCTCTTCCGTCTACGCTGGCGCGGCGGGATATCATATCCAGTGTCAGTTCCCCGAAAATCAGGGCTGAATCGGCGTGGTTGCCATGCCGCAGCATAGCTTCCACCTGCGCCAATAAAACATCCATATCGTATGGCTTTGACAAATAACAGTTTCCACCGGCCTGCAGGCCGGCTACAACATCCTTGCTTGTGCCTAATGCACTTAAAAATAAGATGGGGACACTGCTCTTGTTTCGCAGTTCCTCGCAGTAATCCAGTCCGCTCCCGTCTGGGAGAAGAATATCCAAAACAATCAGATTCGGGCTGTTCCGCTCCAGCAGGGTGTGCCCCCTTGCAAGAGTGCCCGCACACAGTACGGAATAACCTTGTAATTCTAAAGCCTTGCAGTTGGTTTTCAGAATGACAGGATCATCTTCAATCAGCAGTATGGTCATCAGGCTCCTCCTTTCGACCGGGAATGTTTAAATAGATGACGGTTCCGCATCCTGGTAAGCTTTGAATTTCCATGGTACCGCCGTGCTGCTCTATTATCTCTTTACATATGGGTAAGCCCAATCCGCTTCCGCCGTCCCCGCTGACATGCCGCTCATAGATACGTGGCATGATGTGTGGGGGAATGCCCTCCCCGTGGTCTATGACGTTGATGCGGAATCCTTCAGCGATCAGTTCTGCTTTCAAAAGGATCGTATCCCGTTTGGTGTGGCGGTTGGCATTGATGATGAGATTCAACAGCACCTGAAAGATGGAATCGGCATTTACATACATGGTCATATATTTATCCGCTTCAATGGCAAGCGTATTCTCATTTTTGCGGCAGATGGGTTCGCAGAAGTCCGCCGTTCTTTGCAGCAGTGAACGGATATCGGTTTCTGTCAAGGTCAGTCGCCATTCTTTTTCAACCGATATTTCTTTGATTTGTTCCACCATGTTCCCAAGGCGTACTGTCTCCTGCTTGATGATCGCCATATTTTCCAAGGTATCCTCATCCAGCAGATTCTGCCGGATCTGTAAAGCTGTCAGTCCGGCACAGTTGCTTATCACCGTCAGCGGGGTGCGCAGCTCATGGGAGAGGTTTTGCAGAAATTCTGCCCGGACGCGATTGAGCCGGTCCAGCAGAAGGTTGGTTTCCCGGATCTCCTGTTCTGCCAGCCGTGCCTTATCACGTTCCATGGCAGTTCGGGAGTAATCAATGATCGGAACAATGGTGTTAATGTGGATACAGATTACAGTGCCAAGATCGACAAGTCCCATGGACATGTTATAGGCGCCATTCCGGTAAAAGTAAATGTCCAAGAGGAAGCATACGGTAAACAGCAGGAATTCTACGAAAGAGAGAGCTTGATCCATACGCAGTGTTTTCTTATGGCGTATGAGGTGTATGGTCAAAACAGAAACGGCATAGATCAAAAATAGCCAATAGCCCCAAAGGCTCAGGCAGATTACGTTCTTATAAAATATGGCAGACGTAAAGACAACGGTCAGGGTAGTCAGCAGGCTGCCCACATAAAAGGCCGTTAGGAAAGCGCGATGCAAGACCTTGGGAAAGGATTCCTTGATATACATGACAAAGAAAAACCCTAATGCAATGGTGGAAAGATATTTTAATTCAACGGATGCCTCCCAGGATAATGAAAAAAGAAAATCTAAGAGATTGCCCTCTTCCATCGCCGCAATACGAACAAAGACCGCGATGCACGCCAGAGCAAACCATAGATTGCTCCGCCGGTTAAAAAACAGATACAGCCCCGCAGACAGAAAAAATGCCGTAATCAGTCCGCCTTCAGTCATGTGAATTCTTGTCAGAACGGCATCCGAGCGGATACGGATATTCTCCGATGTACCAAGCATCAGATCATTAAGCCCGCAGCCGCCGCAACGGAAGCTTGCCACCTGAATCAGTATCTCCGTCCGGTCTGTTTCCGGTGTAAAATTGGCCGTGTAATAGCCGGTTTCCAGTGTAATGGAATCCGCTGTCCTTCCCGGCTCACCCAGAACCGACAATTCCTCCTCATTTACAAACAGCCTTTGGGAATGCAGAGCGCTGTACGCCCGGATGCTGTAGGCTTTCCCGGCGGGCAACTCCAGTATCATGCGATAGGTACCATACCTATCCCATTCCTTCCGGGACAGTTCCGCCTCGTTCCCGTCAGGTAAGCTCTCGGGGACAGTCTCAGGGGTATACAGCACATTCGGGTAATAGATAAAGGAAGATGCGGGCAGAATAGCAAGCTTCTTGTCTAAATCAAAGCCAAACAGATCCGCACGTCCCATCTGCAACTCCGGTTTCTCACGGGAAAATGAATGGGTTCCCCAATAAATTCCGACAAAAACCAATATAAGAAGAAACAGGAACAGAATTGTGCGGATCTCTGTTTGCTTTTTCCTCATCAGGTCCGCTCCTTTCGGAGTGGTTTAGGCTGCTCTTGATACCGCAGGGACCGTCCATCTGCAGGTTTTGTGGTATCTTGGGGAATGAGCCATAGATTTCCTTTTAGGACAGCGCTTGGAACGCGCCCCTGTTCACAATAATGGGAAACCATGCGACTGCCGATACTCCATTTCAATGCAATTTCTTTCACGGTAAGGTAGTCCATTTCTGATTCCTCCGAGCTTTTCTATCATAAAGCATAACATACGTTCGTAATTTCGCAATGTAGATTGGTGAATACCATATAAAATGAACGAACCGTTGTCATAACATGTTGTCCTGCCTACAGCTCTTCAAGCGGTGTTCAATTTCTTCCTTATACAGCGGCATAGCATAGTAAAATCCCTGCGCCGTTCTAAACTCAAACTGCTTTAAATATTCCACTTGCTCCTGGGCTTCGATCCCTTCATAGACTACATCCAGCTGCAGGCCCCGTGCCAGATCCAAAATGCTGTGAAGGATGCTTTGCGTCACGGAGTCAACCAGAATATCACATAAAAAGAGTCGGTCGATTTTTATAATGTCAACAGGGAGTGTTTTGAGGCTGGCCAGCGATGAGTATCCTTTTCCAAAGTCGTCAATGGCGATTTTTATGCCACCAGCCCGAAGCTGCCGCAATCCCTGTGCAATTTTATCACAGTCCGTCACGAAGGCAGTTTCCGTCAGCTCTAAATGTATGTATTCCGATCCAATTTCATAAGCGGCCAAAATAGCAAAGAGCTGCTGAACGAAATCCGGCTTGCACAAATCGAGTCTGGAAAGATTGATAGCAACCGGGACGATATCCAGAGGGATTTTTCGCCACATGCACAAGTCCCGGCAAACTGTCTCAAGGACATGAAGAGTGATTGGCGTGATCACATCGTATTCCTCCGCCAGTGGAATAAAAAAATCCGGAGCAAAGAGGATATCTTTACTTGTGCCCCACCGCAAAAGGGCTTCCAACCCTGTCGGCCGGCCGGTTTCCATATTGTACTTTAGCTGATAGACCACTTCAAACTGTTCTTTTTTCAGCGCGGCAAGGATATCCCCCTTTGAAATATTCGTGTTTTTCATGCTATCATCTCCTATTCCAATCAGACATGGGTGCCGCACCATAAGCAATATATCCTTTTGCGGCAGCTATGTTTATTTGAAAAAACCGGCATGAAATCACCTACTGATTTCGATGCCGGTTTGTATAATAAAAATATTCTAGCATATTTCGCCTTGTATTTACATATTTCGCACTTTAACTTTTGTTAAGGTGTGCGGTTGCACACAGAATTTATATGGTCTTTAATGTGCCTTAAGCCAGTTTGCAAGAACTACACGCAGACCGTGAAACGGGCTGCTGACAACAAAGCAGGCTGCATGCGCTCTGTCAGCGTTGCCGTGGAAATACCGTTGCGCCGGAGAGGGTAAGGGCGTTTGACAGGCGCTTATCCCGCTATTCCTTATATAAATAAGGGAAACCTAATAGAAAAATTCATACCGGAGAAAATTTATATGATACAAGCCATTGTAGACAGACGAAGTATTCGTAAGTACAAAGACGATAGCATACCACAATCCATTATTGAGGAAATTATCAAAGCGAGGATTTTAGCGCTTTCTTCAAAGAATAGGCAGCCGTGGAAGTTTATAGTACTCAAGGGAAAATCAAAGTTTGATATGCTGGCGACTATGAAAAAGGGCTTGGAAAGAGAAAAAAAGAAACCGCTTCTTCCCCAAAGTTCAAATTTTTTAAAAGGGGCAGAATATACATTAGACATCATGGAACAGGCTCCCATAGTGATTTTTATCATAAATCAATTAGGATTGAGTGTAAATAGTCATTTGTCAGCCGAAGAACGAATCTACGAAATATGTAATGCACAATCTATTGGAGCGTCTATTGAAAATATGATTTTAACTGCCACCGATTTAGGATTAGGTAGTCTTTGGATTTGTGATACCTATTTTGCTTATGAAGAATTATGCGATTGGCTACATACAAAAGGCGAATTGTTTGCGGCTATGGCAATAGGTTATGCTAATGAAACTCCCCCTGCCAGACCTCGAAAAGATATAGAGAGTATTGTAGAATGGAGAAACTAAGATAAAGTCATAAAATGCAATTCCAGTTTGTCAACAGATAGCACAATCAGCCGGAGCAGTCAACGGCAAGATGAACATTTTAGGAGGAAAGGGGAGATTTCTATGGCCTGTACAGAAGCATACCGGGAACATATCGAGTATACATTCAACGTTTACTGCAAAATTGTCATATGCCATGCGGCGATTAACACATGGCGGCAGCGGCAGAGAAAATGGGAACATGAAATATCCCTTGCTCCATATGAGTCAAACTGAAACTTATCATATGTACTTGCTTGCCTCTTTAATACTCAATGGTGCAAGTTGCACTTTATGTCTTTCAATGAAACATTTTACCCATTCAGGATTTGTTTTGGAATAATCCCGCAAACTCCATCCAATGGCTTTGTTTACAAAGAACTCCCTGCTCCCCAAATTGTTGACAATGATTTTTTCCAACAGTTCCGTATCTGTTTTATTCTTTCTAAGAAGCTGATGGTCTATGGCAATACGCCTGAGCCATAGATTCTCATCTATACTCCATTCCAGTAGCGTATTGTTTACATCGGGATATGAAAGCGCAATATTTCCAATAATCCTGTCAAGTCCATCAATGGTATCCCACCATGATTTTATTAATGCCAGTTCCCTAATTCCCGGCACATCAAGCGGGGCTAAAAATTTCTGCATAGCTACGAGATAATCCATCGCAACATACTGCAATTCACGATATGGGCTATCCCAACAGGCTCTTATAAAGGCCCAATCCACAATTTTTGATTTTTTTGCTATCTTAAAATATTCTCTGCATAGCTTTTTTCGTAATGGCGTAGGTATGCCCAAAAACAAAAACTGGTCACGCATATATGCGCGCATACTTATCGCTTGTTGTTCATCTTTGTTATTCAAAAAATCATCCATTAAATGCATTAATTCCATTATTGACCTCCTACAAATCGGAATCAGCCAAATAACGCCTTTTTTAAATCTGCCACATAAGCAGATTGCTGTTTCTTTAAGTATGATTTTACAAAGGGCTTTAGAAACATCTTTTTAGCGGTTACATCTTCTGTAAAATCAATCGTTGTTTCTCCATTATCGTATGAAAATATTCCAATCCAATGGCCATGCATATTTTCATTGTCCATATCAAATTCATACCTTTTCATGGGTTCAAAGAATGTGATTGTAAAGACGGTGGAGTATCCATCTATTGTATATTCCACGAATTTCTTTCCATCTTCTATCACTTCTATCTTACTCAAATCGCTTCTCCATGGATAATCTTCCAATGAAGTGACCGTATTCCATACTTCTTCTAAATCGCAGTTAAAACTAGCCTTTATATTTGCTATCGCCATAATATTCCTCCGTTCAATTCCCATTTTACTTATGTCTTTACGACATAAGTGAAAGCCTGTAATTTCCGTTTCTTCCTGCCCTGCTTTTCCCCTTGCCCGTTCAAGTGCTTGGATTTCCCCAGCACCCTCATCATCACTTCAGATTAAACCTCGGTCAGCTTGGTATAGTCAATCCCCAACCGCCGGCAATACAGGGCAACCTGTTTCTTCTGTGCGCTGCCCTCTATGCTGGAAACAAACGCCTGCTTTAACTCCCGCACAAAAATGGAAAATCTGACGGGCAGAACACTATCCGTCAGACCGTTACCCTGTGTAGTCTCGCTTCGATGGGGCGGGCAGCAGCTCGTATTCAATGACATTCATTGTCTCTCCGGCGGCGAAAAACAGGAAGCCGCTATGCCCAGTACCAAAAGACAGCGCTTGTCAGAAGGTTCCGGAATAGTCTTTGGGTATCGCATACCCCTCCTGTGCTCTCCCGGATACGAAGCAGATGTCCGGGAACGACAGCTCACATTCGTTTACTTTTCCCCATACGCATTCACTGACTTTGTGCACATATTCCTTCATTCGATTTCTCCTCTCTCTGAATCAACTTTATACACCCCTCGCAAAGAGACTTTTCGTCGTGTATCCACGCGATATCTTCTGAGCCGCAAATGACACAGCAGGACACTGATTTGCGCAGGATGATGCTCCCGTCCGCTTCTAAGAAGATATCTATGTGGGTGCCCTCTACCAGATTCTGAATGTCCCTCAGTTCTTTGGGCAGCACAATGCGCCCCAGTCCATCAATTCTTCTGCGAATCATCGCTGCTTTCATCTTTAAACCTCCTTGGTCAAAAAGGTAGTGGAATTGATTGTTCTCCTCAAGTCTTTTTAATTCAGTCCTCTTGTTCTTCTGGCGGAATACCCCTAATGTAGGTCTCCATCCTTATAATGCAGAATTTCAACTTCCTGTACAGAAAGGGCACCAAGGTCAACCAAACCGATGGAATCTCTGCCGCCATATAGCCTCATCCGGCTGCTTATTTCATTTTCTCGTGGAGTGGACATTGTGTTGCCGTGATATTGCTGTGGCGGAAACCCCAGGCCGTTCAGCTTCTGGTATTGTCCCGTTGGAGAAGGCTGTTATCAGCAGAACGATTGCTAAAATTACCGCTGCTTTTCTCAAGGCGTATCCCCCTTTCCAAGATAAACCGATCTTTACAATTACTTCTCATTAGGATAGTTTTTACGAACAAACTCAGTCCAGGATTTTGAGAACTCGTGATTTTGGAATGCCGCCTTTAAGCCGGTAATCTGCTTTAAGCGGATAATCTCGTCCGGCTCCATACCCAGTTTTGCACCGATCTCTGATTCCGACCATCCCATTTCTGTCAGAGAAAGTACAATCTCACTCATGGACCGGATTTGGTGGGTTCCCCGCGCCCTGTTGTGGCGTATGGTAGAGCCTATCCGCTCCGCCAGGGGCTTGTCGATGATGGTAAGGGGCAGATAGCCATAATGCTTTTCCGCAATTTCGGGGTAACGGCCCACTTTATTGCGATGAAACCCGTCCGTGATCTCATAGTGTTCCGGGTCAACACGGTAGGACACGATGGGCTGGGTAAAGTCATCTAGCCGGATGGAGGTATGCAGCAGCTCCATTTCAAAGGGGGCTACCTTATTAGGATTATAGTCGTTGGCGTACACCTGGTTTGACGGCACCCATACCACCAGGTCCACCGGGTCGTTAAAGGGGGAGCAATGGCTCAGCATACGGCGGACTTTATTGAGTGCCTCCACCTTTTCTGAAAGTTCCAGCGACTCAATCAGCTCCCGAAGCGTTTCCAGGCAGCCTTCAAGCGCGGAGTCCAATGCTTCGGATTGTTTCTCTCCCACTATTGCAGTTCACCTCCTTTTGCAGCACAAGGAACCAATACTGCTTAGTTGTTTTATATATCTCAAAACCACGCCGTATGTAATAGTCCCGGATAAAGGAAATGTTGGTAGCGGTCCGTATCGGCATGTCCAGCTCCCGGCAATAGTCAAACCGAGCCACTGTCAGAGCCTTGAACATTCCCTGCCTACGGTATGATGCCTCCACGTATTCGGTGGTAAACAAGATATACTCATCCATGATCCGCAGAGAGGCAAAGGCCGCCACACGTTCCTTTCGCTCAATTAAAAACCAAATCCGATCCGATTCGTTGCGCAGATAAGGCATCTGCCTTATATACCGCTCCTCCGCAAAAAAACGCCCCATTTTTGCATAAAACTGCGTTTTATCGTATTTCCCTTCAAAGCGCTGTATCTTATCCATTGTCCGCCTCCCATAGTGCGTTTTTCATGTGTTTATCTTCTGCGTCCTCCGGGCGAATGAGCTGGACATATTTTTTCCTGAGCTCAATCAAACGTCTCACATCCAGTTTGGTTGGGGCAAAGCTGAGCCGCCGCATCCAAAAATCATTCTTTTCGACAGCCCGTGCCACCCGCCGCCAGGATGGAACCTTTTTTTGTGATTCCAGCTTCCGGTCGGCCTCATCAGGAATGATCTCCAGATAGATTCCGTGCTCATCCCACCAATCTAAGTAGGTTTTGATCTTACGGTAATAGTGATCGCGCAGTTCGGGGGCATACAGTCCCAGACTCTCCAAAAGGAACACGGCATATTGCTGCCAGGTCATTCCCGCCGGCTTTTCCGATTTCATATTGCCTAAAAGAGAAGACCGCGCATAGATATTTCCAAAGTTCACGCCATGTACCCGGTTGACTACTCGTTCCCAGGTTTCCGGCTCCAACGCCCGAAACTGGTCCAGACTGCCGCGCTGGTCGTCCCCATAGGGCTGGCAAAGCCGCTGCTGGTGGATGCTGATGCCGTTTTTGTACATCAGCTCATAGATCTCATTAAAGGGAAAATCAAACCGACTTACGGCACCCCAGATGTCCTCCGTGCGCCAATCATACAAGGGGTAGCAGTGATACACTTCACAATCCTGTTCCATTGCCCGTAGTCTGGTTGTCCAGCCGAACTCCTGATACTTGATTTTCTTTTTGTTAATAATGGTGTTAAACCGGTTTAGGCTCTCATTGCTTCGTATAGCGATGCCCACTGCCGTTGGCTCTCCGGTCAGTTCATAAAACCAACGGCTGAATCGGACCGTAAATTCTTCAAATTCCATACCCCTGTAAAACCAATCCCATCCATCCGGCAGTTTGTCCTCATGGATGATACAGTCATGAGCAGGCATGTCCCGCACCCATTTGTCCTGCTCATCTTTGTCCCAGCAAATCCATTTGGGCTGGATGACCGATACGGCATTGCGCAGGGAAAGGGGCAGGCAACACCAGTAAAAGCGGTCCACGACGTCTGCCGTGATCCGGCGCAGTTCTTCTACATGTGCAATGGTGGCTTGATACTGCGCCTCCAAGTCGATGAAAAGCACGCTGAAAGTTTTCCCTTTCTTTCGAGCCACATATGCAAAGAGCTGGAGCATGACAGAGGAGTCCTTACCGCCTGAAACACAGAGGTATATATGTGAGAATTGATCGAATATGATACCGATTCGTTCAAGCGCCGCCATCAGCACGTTGCCTTCTTCATATATTTTGGGAATACCAAACACCTTCTTTTCAAGATCGTTGGGTTATTATAAAGAGGAAACCGGTCAGAATAGGTGTTCATTCTGCCGGTTTTCTTTGTTTTCAACGTTATTCTACTTTTTTTGCCCGCTTTTGGGAACGCCATAAAGTAAACTTTCGACAACTTTGTGCGACTTTGTGACCAGAGCTAGACGGGCAAAGGCTATTCAGCCCATAGACAAAATGGATGGCCGGCAGGATCAAGCAAGGTAACCCACTGCACATCCCAATCCGGCTGACAAAATTGTTCTTCCGGCATAGTCGCTCCAATGGACAATGCATATTCCATGGCTTTGTGCCTGTTTTCTACCCGAATGTCTATGTGAAGCATTTGTAGCTGATCACCTTTTGACCCCGGCCAAACCGGTCGGGTATAGTCTTCGTCTATTTGAAAGCCAAGCTCAAACCCCAACCCTGGGACTTTAACTGCTGCACCCCCATACGAGTCGGTTTCCATAATTCCTCCCAATAGCATTGCATAGAACCTCGCTAGTTTTTCGGGGTCATCGCAATCATAAATGAGCCCCTGAATGGAGGCGTTAAGGAAATTTTTATATTTTTCCTGCATTTTGATCCTTCCCTTCGTTTTGATAGTATATGTGTTTGCATATATATAGCGGCCAATGATAAAGCCATACTGCAAAATATGGTCATTCATCGCTTTCAATAAATCAGCCTTATTAGATTTCGGGCCCGGTTTCAGGCGGCGATCCAACACACACATTATATTAATAATCGTGTGCGGCTCCGAAAGGGGGCTCGGGCCTCAGCATCTATGCCTGCCATAACCGATACCCTGCACCGCATCACCCAAGTCATTTAGCATTTCACCATTCGCTATATTCTCGGGTATTTCGCAGATGACGGGCAGATTCCAGATAACCCAGTGATTATATGTCCCCAAAAGCGGATGCTTTATGTCGTCCATAATAATTGCGATTGACTGTGCTTCCTTCGACAATTTCGATAGATAGAAAGTAGGTGAGACATCCTTCCCATAGCCTGTATATCCTCGAAAACACTGGTCATATCCCGTTATGATAATAGCAGAACACTTTTCACTCATACTTTATACCTGTGACACCAATCCTGAAAGGTGCACGCGGTCAACTTTAGACAACCTTGTGCGGACTTATCTCAGGCTGCCATCCCGTGGAGAATTGAAAATATAGCTGTTATCTCACAGCTTTAGGTTGATCCGTGTAGTGCAAAGCCATGTTCTTGGCAGAGCATTATTAAGCCAGAAAAAACCAAACGGTATGCGGAATGTACGGAATATGCATAGATGAAAGAATGGGCTCAGATGACTTCGAATACCTGATTGCAGACAATTACAATTTATCGGCAGATGTTCCGGATGGACTTGTTACGAGGATGATCCCGAAGCACTCCTGGGCTATTTTGCATGCAAAGGTGCAATGCCGAACGCTCTGCAAGACGTAAACCACAGAACCTTCTCAGAATGGCTACCCAATTGCAAGGATTATGAAATTGCGGCGGGTTACAACGTTGAAATGTACACCAACATTGCGAATTATCCCAAAGGCAATCAGGATGAAAACTACTACAGCGAGATTTGGATTCCAACTAAGAAAAAATAACCGCGCAAGCATAAGTGTAGCGGGTCTTCGGCAAATACAATTTAGCGAATAAATCTCCCCGCTCGACGCCAAAAAACTTTTCCACTATTATTCCAAGCTGCCGAGAATTGAAGATTTTCGGCAGTTTTCTTTTCTTTAATTCCTGATAATTTGAGCCGTTAGCAAGTGTTCGTTTCTTTTCCTTAGCAAACTTATACAGCATTTTGCCAGGTAAGACTGTTTCCGGCTAGCGTGCTTGCCAGCCCTGCGGCCCTTAAGCTGCTCAAGCTGAACAGGGTCATTACAATAATCTAGGGCGGCTATTTCTTAAATAGCCGCCCTTTTGAAGTGAAATTATAAGTTTATCGGACTTGGTTGCCAAACGCAGCATGTTTTGGTATACCTCTATTCTAATGGCATTTGGCGGGCACATTTCTCAATAGCAACCACACCGCCGCGCACGACCTCAATTTTCGGATATTTGCGCATGGCTAAGATGAGTTCGTTGTTCTCTTCTTCCTGCGCAACCACCTCGAGCAAAATGCTATCCGGTCCTTTATCCTTCACGCGCGCCTTGAACTTCTGGGCAGCCTTTACAATATCGCCCATCATCGCCTTGTCGCACTCCATCACCTTGAGCAATAAAAGCTCCTGTTTGACGACATCGGCTTCCGTAAAATCCAGCACACGGATGATATCAACGCTCCGGTTGAGCTGCTTTTTGATCTGCTCGAACGTTTCATCGCTGCACAAAAGCCCGATCGTCATGCGCGAAATGGTGATATCCTCTGTGGTGCCCACCGTCAGCGTCTCGATATTATATGCTTTACCGGCCAAAAGGCCGGAAATCTTAGCAAGAACACCCAGCCGGTTTTCCACGAAGAGGGATAAAAAACGATAACTCAATTCCGAACTCATGTTTATCCCTCCAATACCATGTCGTTGAGTGCCGCGCCTGCTTTCACCATGGGATACACCATCTCCTCACGCTCAATCATGCATTCAATGATGGTAGGCGTCTGCGTCTGTTCCCCTGCATCCTTCAAGGCGGAAAGAAGCGCCTCCTCGTCAAATACCCGAGCGCCACGCGCACCATAGCTTTCAGCAAGCTTCACAAAATCCGGCGTATATTGGATTGGATTGCTTTCTCCAAGGCCTGCTGCAAGGTCTGTACCCGAATAGCGGCCTTCACACATAAGCCGCTGCCACTGCCGCACCATACCAAGATAGCCGTTATTGAAGATCACCACAATGACCGGCAAGCCTTCGAGCACCGCAGTTGCCATCTCCTGGAGATTCATCTGGAAGCCGCCGTCGCCCGTAACGCAGATGACCTTTTTGCTCCTGTCGCCCAGCTGCGCGCCGATGGCTGCAGGCAATCCATAGCCCATTGGGCCCAACCCACCCGAAGTCAGCAGTTTTTTATGCATATTCAATGCGAGATACTGCGTTGTCCACATCTGATGCTGCCCCACATCCGTGACAACGATGCTCTCGGGGAAAACGCGGTTGAGCGATTCTACAATTTTCCGCGGCGTTAACCCCGGTTTGTCCTGCTTGGGCAAAGGATAGTCTGCCTTCCACGCGTCTATCTGCGCGAGCCATCCGTCGGTATCGCAGGGCCGCATATAATGCAGCAGGCTTTCAATGGCCTTTCCTGCCTCGGCCACAATGGGAATATCCACCTGGACATTGCGGGAAATCGATGCGGTATCGATATCGATATGGATGATTTTCGCGTACGGCGCAAACTCCTCCACCTTTCCTGTGACGCGGTCATTGAACCGGGAACCGATGGAACAGAGCACATCGCACTCCATGACAGCCTGGTTGGCGGCATAGCAGCCGTGCATGCCCACGTTGCCGATAAACAAAGGATGATCTGTCGGTATGGCGCCGCGGCCCATGATGGTGGAGATGACGGGAATACCCGCACGTTCGGCAAGAAGTGTAAACGTCTCTTGCGAACGAGAAATATGGATGCCGCCGCCTGCCAGGAACAGCGGTTTTTTCGCCTTGCGCAGCAATGCCGATGCGCGCTTGATCTGGCCGATATGAACGCTCTCGTAAGGCCTATAGCTGCGTATCTGTACATCGCTCGGGTACTCTTCACTCCCCATGGCGTTGATGACGTCGGCAGGCAAATCCACAATGACAGGGCCGGGCTTACCGGTCGTCGCAATGTAAAACGCCTCCCGGATGGCGCGCCCCAAATCCTCCCGCTTCATCACCATCATGTTGTACTTCGTGATGTTGCGCGTAATGCCAATGATATCCACTTCCTGGAACGCATCGTTGCCAATCAGGTCTCTTCGTACCTGACCGGTAAAGCAGACGATCGGCACGCTGTCATAATTCGCCGCAGCGATGGCCGTGACGGTGTTGGTGGCGCCCGGCCCGCTGGTGACGAGGCAGACGCCGGGCTTGCCGGTAGTGCGGGCATACCCATCCGCCGCATGCACCAACGCCTGCTCGTGCCTTGGCAAAATAAGTCGAATGCGCTGCTGCTTGTACAACTCGTCGAAAATAGAAATCACTGGTACGCCGGGGTATGCGAATACGGTATCCACCCCTTCTGCCTGCAATGCCCTGATGAGCAATTCGGAACCTTTAATTGCCATAACCGTCCTTCCCCGGGCAGGCAGGCCGTGGTTCACCCCGCCTCCCGATCGCTCCAAAATAGATGCAACGAATTCATTTATACATCCATTTGCATGTTTATACATACAATAGCGGCATTTTCCACTATAGTCAATACAAAAATCCGCAAAGCGGAATTTATATGAAACAAATCATTGAGATAGATTTGCCATCCGGAGCGTCAGCGAAGGATCTTGTGGCTGCTTTCGATCTTCGCTGCGCTCAGAATGGCAGGAGCTATCGGTTCACTTATTTACACCGATTGAGCAGCTGCTCCCAACGTTTGTCTACTTCCTTCTGGAAGGCTTCCAACGCCCATTCGTTCCCTTTTTGGAACAAATGACGGAACCGTCCCTGCGGACGCAAAAATTCTGTGATGGGGAGTTTTACCTTGGGCTCGTAATTAAGCTTCCATTCCCCTTCGATGACTTCAAACATCGGCCAGTAGCAGGTTTCCACACCCAGGCGGCAGATCTCCATGAGATCCTCGGTCGGATACCGCCACCCGCGCGGGCAGGGCGCCATGACGTTGAGAAACGCCGGACCCTCGGTGTAGATGGCGCGTTCCGCCTTTTTATGCAGGTCCTGAAGGTTCTTAATAAACGTTGTCTGCGCGACATAGGGGATGTTATGCATGGCCATAATACCGGTCAGATCCTTGCGGTACTGCGGCTTGCCAATGGATTGTTGTCCGACCGGCGTCGTAGTGGTATCCGCGAACATGGGCGTGGCGGAAGAGCGCTGGATACCGGTGTTCATATACGCGCCGTTGTCATAGCAGACATATACCATGTCATGCCCGCGCTCCATCGCACCCGATAAGGACTGCAGACCGATGTCATACGTGCCGCCGTCGCCGCCGAACGCAATGAATTTATACGTCTCACCGAGCTTGCCGCGTTTCTTCGCCGCAACATACGCGGCCTCTACGCCGCTGAGTGTAGCCGCGGCGTTCTCAAACGCGTTATGGATGAACGAATCCTTCCAGGCGGTATACGGATACAGGAAAGTGGATACTTCCAGGCAGCTTGTGGCGCTGCACACAACAGCCTTGTCCTCTTCGCGGAGCGCGCGCAGCACATTTCGTACAGCGATGGTGCCGCCGCAGCCGGCGCACATACGGTGGCCTGGCGCCAACCGCTCCTCCTTGGACATGATCTCCTTAAAATTATAGGCCATTGCTTTCTCCTCCTTCCGAGCGCACCGAAAGATACCGGTAGGGTTTATCCTCCTGATCCGGCAGCGCCTCAAAGACCGACAAAAGATCCTCCACGCGCACGTCGCGTCCGCCCAAGCCATATACGTACGGGAACACGTTCGTTAAAACGCCCGCATGGTAGAGCGCGCCGCGGACTTCCGCAGCGAGAGGGCCGCCGTTGCCGCTGAAGCTTTCCGCGCGGTCCATCACGGCGATTGCCTTGCAGCCCTTCAACGCGTCCGCAATCTCTTCCGCCGGGAAGGGCCGGAACACGCGTACCTTCAATAGACCGGCCTTGATACCCCTATTTCGAAGTTCATCCACCGCCTCTTTGCCGGTACCGGCTGCTGAACCAATCACAACCATCGCGTACGCGGCGTCTTCCATCCGGTAGGCTTCAAACAAGTCGTACTGCCTGCCCGAAATGCCTTCGAACTCTGCCGCCACATCTAAAATCACATCTTTTGCGCGGCGCATGGCCTCCGCCTGGCTGCGTTTATACTCCAAGTAGTAGGCCGACGTTGCGTAGGGCCCGAGAGAGAGCGGATTTTCGGGGTTTAATAACGAATCCGCAGGGGCATAGCTGCCCGCAAACGCCTTTACCGCCGCATCCTCTATTAGCTCCATGTTCTCTACGGCATGGGAGGTAATAAAGCCATCCTGGCACACCATCACGGGAAGCCGCACGTCGTCATGCTCCCCAATGCGGAACGCCTGAATGAGGTTATCGTAAGCTTCCTGATTGTTCTCGCTGTAAATCTGGATCCAGCCGGAATCTCGCGCGCCCATGCTGTCCGAATGATCGCAGTTGATGTTGATCGGCCCCGTCAGCGCGCGGTTGACAAGCGCAAGTACAATAGGCAGCCGGTCGGACGCGGCGACATACAATTCCTCCCACATCAGGGCAAGGCCAGCGGAAGAGGTTGCCGTTACCGTACGCGCGCCCGCGGCTTGTGAGCCGATGCAGGCGCTCATGGCGGAGTGCTCGCTTTCTACAGGCACGAACACGGTATCCACCTCGCCATTGGCAACAAACGATGAAAAATACTGCGGAATTTCTGTGGAGGGCGTAATGGGGAACGCCGCCATTACATCCGGGTTGACCTGGCGCAACGCCTGGGCCGCCGCCTCGTTGCCGGAAAGTCTGTCTCTAGGCATGTTATTCCCCCCTCTTCATCTCGATCGCATTGAACGGGCAAACCTTTGCGCAAATGCCGCAGCCCTTGCAATGCAGGAAATCAAAGTCGCCCCGCTTGCCATTTACGACGGGAATGGAACTGTCCGGACATACAGGCACGCATAGCAGGCATTGTTTGCACTTTTCCGCAAGATACACCGGCACGTCTACACGCCACTCACCGGTGTTGAATTCTGCCGAGGTACCGCCGCCCGTAATGCCGCCGCCCAATGTCACGGCCTGCCAGGAGATGGTCTCGTTGATGGTATCGGTTATTTTTTTGCTCATTCGCGTACCTCCCTGAGTCCTAGCCGCAGCGCCTGCATGTTGCCCGCAATGACTTCGGGCTTGCTTGCGAACTTGTGCGTAAAAGATGCCTCCATATCATGAAGAAACGCTTCTTCCTCCATCAGGCCCGATACCTTCACAATAGCGGCAAGCATCGGCGTGTTGGGGAAATACTTCCCGAGCGCCGCAACGGAGATCGCGCGCGCATCCACCGTATACACCTTGCCCGGATATCCCTTGAGCAAGGGACGCAATTCATCCGCGGTCTTTGCGGAATTGATGACGATCGCGCCCTCAGGCTTGAGGCCGAGCGTGACGTCCACTGCTTCTAATAGCGTTTCGTCTACCACCGCCACGTAATCCGGCGCATAGATATTGCTGTGAATACGGATCGGCGTGCTGCCGATGCGGTTATATGCCGTAATCGGCGCGCCCATGCGCTCGGGTCCATATTCCGGAAACCCCTGCACATACTTGCCTGTGTGAAAAGCGACGTCGGCAAGCAGCAGCGCCGCGGTCTTTGCGCCCTGCCCACCCCTGCCATGCCAGCGAATTTCTAGCATAATGCCTCCTTTTCTTGTTTGCCCGCTTAAAAAAGGGTATTGTGAATAGGACCCGGTGTTTGCACCGGGTCCACACAATTGTCATTTAGCGCTGTGCCAAAGCCTGCGCGAAATCTCCGATGATGTCGTCAATATCCTCAATGCCGACCGAGACGCGGATCATGCCGTCGGCGATGCCCATGCGTTCGCGCTCTTCCCGGGCGATCTTGCCGTGCGTCATCGTGGCCGGATGCTGAACAAGCGTGTCAAGGTCTCCCAGGCTGACACAGTACTTGGCCATATGCAGCTTCTTAATAAATGCCTGTGCGCCGGGAATGCCGCCTTCCACCTCAAAGGAGAGCATACCGCCGTATACGCCGCCGAACTGCGCCTTGGCGAGTTCGTGCTGCGGATGGCTTGCAAGACCCGGGTAGACAACGTTCTTTACTTCCTTCCGCGTCTCCAGCCACTGCGCAAACTTCATCGCGTTCTCACAATGGGCGCGCATACGCAGGTGCAGCGTCTTCAGGCCGCGGAGCTGCAGCCAGCAAGAGAAGGGGCTGGGCACCGGCCCAAGCTCCTGGTACATGGAGCTGCGGATCCCGTCCACAAACGCGAACTTGCCGCCAATGATGCCGCCAATGATATCGCCGTGTCCATTGATGTATTTGGTAGAGCTGTGCACCACCACGTCAATGCCGTAGGAAATCGGCTGTACCATGTAGGGGGAGGTGAATGTGCTGTCTACAATGGAGGTGACGCCATTCGCCTTTGCCCAGTCCGCAAGCGCCTTGAGATCGAGCACCGCCATGGTGGGGTTTGCAATGGTTTCCGCATAGACGACCTTGGTGTTGGGGCGCTTTGCCGCGTTCAAAGTAGCGGGCAGGAGATCCTCGACAAATGTTACTTCAATATGGAACTCTTCAAATATCTTGGTGAACAGGCCGTAGGTGCCGCCATATATCGTCTTATACGCGATGACATGGTCGCCCGGATGCGCACAGTGCATGACGGCAAGGGAAATCGCCGCCATACCGGAAGCTGTGGCGAGCGCCGCCTCAGCGCCTTCGAGTTCGGCGATCTTGTCCTGCAGATCGTTCTGTGTTGGGTTGCGGGAACGGGCATATGTGTAAATGCCTTCCTTGTCTCCGGCGAGGTAACGGTCCATTTTCTCAGGCGTCCATACATAGGTGCTGGTCATGAACATGGGCGCTATGAGCGCGCCAGTTTCAGGATCGGGAAGCTGCCCGGCGTGTACGGCCTTCGTTGCAAACTTTGCATGCTTGGTATCCATGATGTTACTCCTTTCCACCGCCAATGCGGATCATGACCTTAATATGTTTGGGCCCGTTCACGATCAGCTCCTCAAAGCCGTCCTGAACAAGGGTATCCAACGTCACTTCACGGGTGATGAGCGCTTCGGCATTGATCAGGCCCTGTTCCAGGTAAGAAAGTGCAACGCCAATCTCATCCACATGCGCCTGGGAAGTGTAGAGCGTCCGCTCGCCTTCCTGGAAGGTATTCATATCAAACACCGGCTTCTTTTCAAAGACGCCCATCACCATCAGCTTGGCGCCGGGACGCAGCGCAGAAATGGCGCTGTCCAGCGTGCGCTGGCTTCCAACGCATTCATATACAACATCCGCAAGGCCGCCGTTCCATTCCTGTATGACGGGCACAAGATCGCCGTCCAATACGTCATGGTAGGCGCACCCGTAGCTTTCCACCAGTTCCTTGCGGTCCTTGCCAACGCCGGCGACCAGGATTTTGCCCGCGCCCGCAAACTTGGCTGCAAGCATGCAGGCGAGGCCAATAATCCCGGGACCTACAACAACGACTGCGCTGCCCGTGATATCGCCCAAAAGACGCGTCGCATGGATGCCGCACGCCAACGGTTCCGCCAAAGCACCCTGCCGCAGCGTTACGGCATCGGGTACGCGGAAGAGACGGTCCGCATCCACCACCACATAATCCGCAAACGCGCCGTCGGTGCCTACGCCCAAGAAGCCAAGCTTTTCGCACACGTTGTAGCGGCCGGAGCGGCACATGGCGCACTTCTTGCAGCAAAGCGTACCGTTTGCGGTGACGCGGTCGCCCTGTTTCCAACCGGTTACATCCTCGCCTACCGCTTCGATCACGCCGGTAAATTCATGGCCCAGCGTTAAGGGCGCAGTCCGCCCGGTCAACCTGTGGGGCTTTGCAACAGGGATAAAGTTGGGCCCCACATATTCATGGCGGTCGGTCCCGCAAATGCCTGCGTAAGCGACCTTGATGCGCACATGGCCTGCGGGTATTGGAGGTACCGGCAGTTCTTCGATGCGTACATCCTTGTATCCATGCCAAACGGCAGCTTTCATACACGTCCTCCTTCCGCCGCGAAGAAGCGCGACATCAGTTCTTCGAGTATGCTTCCCGGGGTCTTGTTTATATCCCCCGCGAATGTCTCGGGGAGGCGTTCGGTTACAAACCTGCTTGCCCCCTCAATAAATGCAATGCTTGCGCGGCAGGCGGCGTCCGGGCAATCCCGGTACGGGTACAGATCGAGCGAGAACCAGCCCTCGTACCCCATCCTGTCTAACCAGTAAAAGAGCTCAAAATACTGCGGCCAGTGCACCGACCCTACCGGCATATCGTCATCCGCAATGCGGTAGTTGTCGTTGAGGTGCAGGTGGAACAGTCGGTTTTCATGCATGAGGATGGCGGCCGATTCAGCCGGATTTTCCCCTGCATTAAAGGCATGCCCCACATCCAGCGTAACGCCGACATTCGCGCAGCCGGTCGCCTGCGCGGCGGCAAGCGCCATGCCTGCGTTCTTCATCATGCAGCTCATTTTGGGTTCGCTTGTTTTGTACTCGATCCCCAACTTAATGGAAGGATCATGCTGCGCGCAGATGCGCAGCGCATCGACCATGCGGGCGTAGCCTGCCGCATAATCGTTCTGGAATACATAATCAAACCCATCCTGCCCCATCCAGAGACTTACAACGGCAACGCCGATGCTGTTTGCAAAGTCCATTGCGCTTTTGACAAGGTTGATGGCCTTTTGCCGCTGCGTCGCATTGGCGGAGGAAAGAGAGCCGTCCTTCCATTCCTTATCGCATACGAGTTCGACTCCCATGCCTGCAATGGCAAGTCCGTACTCGCGCAATGCGGGCTGTACTTCTGCCCAGTTGTTCTCATTGACATCGTTGGGATAGGTAATTTCAATGCCGGAAACGCCATGAAGCGCGCCGATCCGCTTTACGCGGTCAAGAAAGCCAAGCCGCTCCTTATAACCGTCGCCCACGTAGCGGTCGGTCCCCATTCCATAATCCCAAACGCCTACACTGATTGGATTTTTCATAGTTACTCCTTTATGGAATACGTTTTGTAGCCGCCAGTCACATTTTTGACCTGAAACCCATGCTGGCTGAGTATGCGCTGCGCGGTATGGGCGCGCACGCCCACCTGGCAGTATTCAAGTATTTCCTTGTTGGGATCAAGCTCATCGAGCCTGTCCCGCAGCGCGTCAACGGGTATATTGACGGCGCCAGGCAGATGCCCGCGCTCAAATTCCCGGGGTGTGCGCACGTCAAGCAGTATGGCGGAGGCAGGATCGTAAGCTTCCGCCTCTTCAAAATCCGTCAGGGAAGAGATGCCCTCCAACACATTCTGGGCAACATAGCCCAGCATGTTGACGGGATCCTTGGCGGAAGAATAGGGCGGCGCGTATGCGAGTTCAAGATCACAAAGATCGGTTACCTTGGCCTTCAGACGCAGCGCAGTCGCCACAACGTCCAGCCGTTTGTCCACGCCCTCCGCGCCGATCATCTGGCAGCCTAAAATCCGGCCGTCGGGGTGGAACAGAAGCTTACAGTCAATCTGTACCGCGCCCGGATAATAGGTCGCATGGGAGAACGGATGCGTATACACCTTGTGGTATGGGATACCCGCTCGTTTGAGCGCGCTCTCATTGGCGCCCGTCACAGCGGCGGTTAATCCGAATACTTTGACAATGGCGGACCCTTGCGCGCCGTGGTAGGGATGATCGAGTCCCATGATGCTATCCGCTACGGTACGCGCCTGCCTGTTGGCAGGACCCGCCAGCGGAATTGCCGCGGCAAGGCCGGTTACGTAATCCGTAATCAGGGCTGCATCGCCCGCCGCGTATACATTCGTGACATTGGTGCGCATATACGCATCGGTGATGATATGGCCCCTAGGGCCAAGCACGATGCCCGAGCCTTTTAAGAATTCTGTCGCCGGGCGTACGCCTACGGCGCTCACCACCATATCCGTTTCAAAGGACGAGCCGTCGTCAAGGGTAATGCGCACGGAGTCCTCCGCGGCTTCCAATGCGGTGACCTTCTGAGAAAGCGTCAGCTCCACGCCGTGAGCCCTTAGCTCCTTGTGCACAATTGCCGCCATCTCGCTATCAAAGGGCGTCAGGATATGGTCCATCGCCTCGATCAGGCGTACTGTAACGCCGCGCTCACGGAGATTTTCCGCCATTTCCACGCCGATAAAGCCGCCGCCGAGAATAGCGGCTGTCCGTACGCCACGCGCAGAGACAAAATGATTGATCCTGTCGGTATCATCGATGTTCCGAAGCGTGAACACCCGCTCCATCCCTTTGGGTCCTAGCGCGATGGGCTCGGCGCCCGGGCAGAGCACCAGCGCATCATAGCTTTCCTCATATTCGCCGCGTTCCGCACTTTCCACGCGCACAATGCTGCGAGCCGTATCTACCGACGTTACACGGCTGTGCGTGCGTACATCAATGCGAAAGCGCGCGCGCATCGCCTCAGGCGACTGCACAATGAGCTCCTTGCGTTCAGCGATCACCCCGCCGATATGATAGGGCAAGCCGCAGTTTGCAAACGAAATGTAAGTATCTTTTTCAAAGAGGATGATCTCGGCAAATTCATCCAACCGGCGCAGGCGCGCAGCTGTTGACGCTCCGCCCGCGACGCCGCCTACGATGACGATCTTCTTCTGCATGCGTTTGTTTCTCCTTCCCCGTTCAGCAGGTCAGATATCCTTCGTCAAGGAGTATCTCCGCCGTCCATGCGGCAGCGGTAGCGACGACAACGGTGCATTTATCCGCCGTATGTGCGCCTGCCTCCTCGAAGGCTGCTTTTTCAGCCGCGTCCCGGATAGAGAACGCCCTGCCGAAAATCCCTCTGTGGATATCGTGGCAGATCACGGTCCCATATGTCTCAATAAAACGGGTATGCAACAGCTCGGCAAGGTGCATGCTTTGGTCTTTTTCTTGTTTGTCATTGTCAAAATACGCAAAGCGCCTGCCCGCGTAAGTGCCCATAAACAGCAATCCGCCCGCGTAGCCGCCACAGACGCCGTCGCCAAACAGGCCCATGCCCGCAGCAAACCCGTTTGCTGCACGGAAGAGGTGTGTCTCCTCCTTGCCGCTGATTTTGAACATCGCCGCTATCGTGCATTGCGCACAGCCGCGGCAATGCTTTTCATAATGGAACCCGTCGCGATAGGCGGACTTGATCATCTCCACCCTGCGGGGCTCCTCAAAGAGTGCTCCCTGCCGCAGCTTTTCAAGCTGGGTACTGATAAGCTGTACCGTCTCGGGCATACGTTTAAGTGCGTACCGCTCACGTACATATGCGCGAAGTTCCTGCCCCGAAAGCTCCGTATCCCGGATGCAGGCGGCAAGCGCCTTGCACAAATAATGGGGCAGTTCTCCGGCAAAACGCACAGCAATCGCAGCGCCTAAAAGAATACTTTCTCCGGCGGGCAGGTTTTGGGGTACGCCATCCTGAGAAACGGTTATCGCCGCAGCTTCCTCAGAGGCAAGCCGTATAAGACGCTCCGCCTCCCCCTTATCCAACCCGGAAAACGCCATAAGGGCCGCGTATTCGATATCTCTGGGCACCATGCCATTCACTTCCGTTTCCATATTCTTAACGTTCGGGGTCTATCATCACTTTGAGGCCCTGTTTGCTCTTTACTACCGCAAAGGCGTCTTCCCATTGACTCATGGGGAAAACATGGGAAATGATCGCGTCCACATTGACCTTGCCCAAACGAACCAGCCGAATGGCCTTTTCCCATGAGGTAGGAATCTGCGCATGGGAACCCTGCACGGTGAGTTCCTTCTTTTTAATATTGTGGAAATCCACATCAATGGTGCTGTTAAATACGCCCATGGGTACAAACGTACCGCGGCGCGCGATCACATTCATCGCAAGATCCACCGCTTTACTCGAGCCCGTAGCTTCCACAACAATATCGGCGCCGTAACCGTCCGTAAGTTCTTTGCAGACCTTAGCCAAGTCTTCCTTCTGGATATCGACGGCGCGGTCAATTCCCAATTTGAGCGCCAGTTCCATACGCGGCACATCCTGCGTAAGCCCGGCTACGATCACATACGAACCCTGCGCTTTTGCAACCTGCGCGGCATACAACCCGATGGGGCCGGGCCCCAGTATGACAACCACGTCGTTGACCCCGCACTGCGTGCGCTCGGTCAGCGCATGCACGCCGCACGAAAGCGGCTCAATGGAAGCAGCCTGTTCGAACGTCATGCAGTCCGGCATCTTCATGACGCTGCCTTTCCATGTGACGACATACTCCGCGAATGCGCCGTTCGCAGCGGACCCTATGCCGCGACGTTCCGGGCAATGGTTAAACTCGCCGCGCTTGCAGAAGCGGCAGTGACCGCATACATGGTAGGTCGTCTGCGACAACACACGGTCGCCAACCTGGATGCCCTCCACGTTATCGCCCACCATATCCACAATGCCCGACACTTCATGGCCAAGTACGACGGGGGGATGCAACGCGAAGCCACCCTCGTTTATATACACGACATCCGTCTGGCAGATACCGGCACGCTTGATCTTGATCCTGACTTGGTCCGGTCCAGGTACGGGAGTTTCAATCTCCATCAGATGGAAGTTACCCGGCTCGATCTTGGTCTTTACCAATGCACGCATTACCATTTCTCCTTTTTCTCTCTTATAAATTTTATCGAAACGCACGGCAATGCCGCGCGTATCCGCGTCTACTAGCGGGTATGCCAGTAAGGGGCCTGCTTATATAAACCGGTAAATTCGTTGTAGAGCTTATCCATCGTACGGTGTGTCCTTGCGTCGGGCAGGAAGCTTGCGCACTCCTCACAGGCGTCTTCCAAGGGGAAATTCTCCAGCGCCATTCGCACGGCCTTGATGATGCCATGTATCCCCAGTTCCCGGCGGTTCGGGCGAAGCACGGTCTTATTGAGCGTATCGGCAACAAGCTGACAGATAAAATCGCTCTGTGCGCCGCCGCCAGAAAGATACAGCGGCCCATCGGACTGCGGCAGGTGTTCAAAACAATCGCGCAGGGAAAGCGCCATACCTTCGTGGGCAGCCCGCATGAGATCCATGCGCGTATGATCGGCACGCAGCCCGTAAAAACCGCCGCAGGCGGACGGATCACGGAATGGCGCACGTTCTCCATATAAATAAGGATGAAACAGCACGCCGTTGCTGCCGGCCGGCACCTTTGAAAGGAGCTGTCCTATTTCTTCATAGCCAAGCTCGGGGCAAAGAAGATTTCTAACCCAATCGATGGAGGCAGTTCCGCTGTTGGCTGCCATCACCCGGTTATATTTGCCGGGCAAAACGCTGCACAAAGCGCTCCCGTTGGTATCGGAAACATTCACCTGCGCAGCATCAAGCAGCATTTCACAACACAGCGTGGTGCCGAGGATACAGCACCCGTCGCCCGCGTTGCGCATGCCCACACCCAATGCGACTGCCGCAACATCAATACACCCTGTTACAACGGGCAATCCTGCAGGCAAGCCGGTTTCCTTGCACGCCTGTTCCGTAACACTTCCAAGTACATGGGTACTCGGGTAAAGCGGCGGCAGCGCAGCCTTCATTTCCGGGATGTCCAGCCTGTCGAAGAGTTCTTCGACGTAGTCCTTATTGAAAATATTGATGGACGCGGTGGACTGGTCCGAATAGTCGGAAGCAATCACCCCGGTAAGCCGGAAGTTGAGCCAATCCTTGCAATGGAACACATGCGCGATGCGCCCATAGTCGTTTGGCCTCTCCCGCTTGAGCCATTGCAGAATAACGGGGTATGCGCCTGCAAACAGGGCCGTAGCACTTTGAGAGACCAGAAAATCGCTCATCTCCCTGTCATTCTCAATGCCTGCCTTACGCGCGCGCGTATCGTTCCAAAGAATGGCGTTTCCCACGGGCCTGCCGTTTGCGTCTATGGGCCACATGCCGTCCCCTTGCGCGCAGATCGCAACACCGCTTACTCTGCGCCACGCTTCGTTCGCCTTTTGGGATAGCTCCTGCGTGACGTCGCACAGCAGCCGCCACAGCGCCTCCATGTCCATCTCGCAGGCGCACGGAAATGGAGAAAGCACCAGGGCGTTGCGCTCGGCTACCGCGACAATGCGGTCATCCTCCATCAGCGCCGCCTTGATCTTGGTGGTACCCGCGTCTATTCCCAGATAAACAGCCATGCCCTTGCTCCTCCTTTCCTGTTGTTTTAGTCGCCAAGATACGCTTTGCTCAGCGTATCATCGGCAAGGAGTTGATCTCTTGTGCCCGCAACCTGTACGCGCCCCACCGATAGGATGTATGCCCGGTCGCAGATTTCAAGCGCCTTATTGGCGTTCTGTTCCACCAGAATGATGGTCGTCCCCTGCCGGTTGATCTCCTTAACAATAGAGAATATCTGTGAAACGATGATCGGCGCAAGCCCCAGAGAGGGCTCGTCGAGCATCATCAGCTTGGGACGCGCCATAATGCCGCGTGCAACTGCCAGCATCTGCTGTTCGCCGCCCGAAAGCAGTCCGCCATACTGCGTTTGCCGTTCCTTCAGGCGCGGGAACATCGTGAACACACGCTCGAAATCCTGCTTGATGTTTGCGGTATCCGTACGCAGGTTGCACCCCACACGCAGATTTTCCATGACGGTAAGCTTGGAGAATATCTGCCTTCCCTCGGGCACATGAATGAGGCCCGCCTTTACAACGTCGTATGGTTTAGACGGAATGGGGGCGTCAAGATACCGGATACTGCCCGCAGCCGGCTTCATGGCCGAAGAAATACACTTGAGCAAGGTGGATTTGCCCGCGCCGTTTGCGCCCAATACCGCTACGATCTCGCCTTCGTTTGCCTCCAGGGAAATCCCCTTGAGGGCCTCGATGCCGCCGTATGCCGCCTTGAGGTTTTCAATCTTGAGCATTATTCTTCCACCCCCAGATATGCATCGATAACAATGCGGTTGTTCTTAACCTCTGCAGGCGTCCCCTCGGCGATAATTTTGCCAAAGTTGAGCACAGTCACAGAGTCGCAAAGGTTGGTGACAACGTCCATATGATGTTCGATCATCAGCACGGTGATGTTAAACCGCTTTTTGATCTGCTGGATGAACGCCACCAAGTCGAGCGATTCGTCGGTGTTCATGCCTGCGGCCGGTTCATCCAGCAGCAGCAGCCTGGGGTTGAGCGCCATGGCACGCGCGATTTCCAGCTTGCGCTGGTGGCCGTAAGGAAGGCAGTTTGCGCGCTCCTGTGCCCGCTCCTCCAATCCTACTGCTTCGAGGAGTCCCATGGCTTTGTCGCGTATCTCCTTCTCGCAGGCGCGGTAGCGTCCAAGGCGCAGCAGCGCTTCGGGCAGGGTATACTTCGCGTCCTTAGAGCTTGCCATAATGACGTTCTGCAGCACGCTCATATTGCCAAACAGACGGATGTTTTGGAACGTGCGCCCGATCCCCAGGCCCGCGACATCATGCGGCGTGGTAGCGGTGATATCCTTTTCATAGAAGAAGATGTTTCCCGCGTTGGGCTTATAGATGCCCGTGATGGTATTAAATATAGTAGTCTTACCCGCACCGTTGGGGCCAATAAGCCCATGTACGGTGCCTTCTTCGATCTTGACGCTAAAGTCATCAATCGCGCGGACGCCGCCAAAGTGTTTTTCAACATGACGCATTTCAAGAACTGGTTTCATACACTTATTCCTCACAGTCCCCAACATTCTTGGAGCGCCGTTTTTTATGTAAGCTGCCGGGCATATTCTTAAACCATGCAATGGTACGGCGCAGAGAGAATTCCTTATACCCATACAGGCCGTCGGGCTTCAGCAGGATAACCAGCACCACAGCTATTCCGTAGAGCAGCATGCGGTATTCCGAAAGTCCGCGGAAGAGTTCGGGCAGCAGCGTAACCAGGAGCGTACCCAGTACCGAGCCCGTCAGAGAGCCCAATCCGCCGACAACCGTGGTGGTAATCAGTTCGCAGGATTTTGAGAGGTTGAACATGGCCGGCGTAATGAATGTAAGATAATGCGCATACAGTGCGCCCGCCCAGCCCGCAAAAACCGCGCTGAATACGAAAGCCAGACGCTTGTAGCGGAACACATTAATCCCGACAGCCTCAGCAGCCATATCGTTCTCGCGGATCGCCATGAGGTTGCGTCCAAACTTGGAGTGGATAAATGTCCACGCAATTGCGAACGCTGCGACGGCGCAGATGATTGCAACGAGTACGGTTGTCGTTCCCGGTATGCTCGAGAAGCCGCTCGCGCCGCCCGTGACCGGCTGTATATAGTTGAACAGCACACGGATGCTCTCGCCAAAGCCCAGGCAGGTAATCAGGAAGTAGTCGCCTTTGAGGCGTATGGTCAGCGATCCCAGCAGGAAACTGATCACGCCGGCTAAGACAGCGCCACAAACCATTGTGAGCGCGAAAGGCATTTGCAGCTTTACTGAAAGGATCGCCGACGTATAGGCGCCAATGGACATAAAGCCCGCGTTTCCGAAAGAGAACAGCCGCGTAAAGCCGGTCAGTATCGACATACCCAGCACGGCTATGATATTAATACACGCCAGAATGATGACGCCTTGCTGGAAAGAGTTCAGCATAAATGCACCTACTTTCTATCAGGCCTTTTCCTGCACATCAACGCCCATCAAGCCGCTGGGCTTGACCAGGAGTATGACGATAAGCAGGGTAAAGGAAATGAGATCCCTTAAGCCGGAGCTAAGATAGCCCGAGGCAAATGTTTCGATCACGCCCAGAAGGATAGCGCCGACAATAGCCCCCGGCACGCTCCCAAGGCCGCCGAGAACCGAGGCAATGAACGCCTTGAGCCCTACATTGCCCATTGTGGGATAGACGTTATATTTGAGTCCCAAGAGGATGCCCGCACATCCGGCCAGACCGCCCGCCAAAAGGAACACCATTGCGACGGACCGGTCTACCCGAACGCCCAGCAGGCTTGCTGTCTGGCTGTTGCAGGCAATCGCACGGACATTGAGACCAAATTTTGATTTGTTGATGATCAGCACCAGCGCGATGAGCATAACCGCCGTGATAATAAGGCTGATCAAATCGAGCACGCCGATGCGGAAGGCGCCAATCTCAACCGAGGAGACCGGGAGTACCGGAGGGTACATTTTGAATTTTGCGCCGAATACCAATGTCGCGGCGTTTTGGTAGGTAATGGAAAGCCCCATGGCGGCTATCATCAAGAACATGTTGGGAGACTTATTGTTGCGAATGCGGCGGTAAGCAAGCCGCTCGTTTAAAAGGCTGATTAGTGCCGCGCCGACAATACCCAAAGCTGCTGATGCAAGAAAGGGAAGATGCAGCGCTGTGACCGACATAAACGCGACATAGGCGCCAATCATCGCAACTTCGCCGTGTGCCCAGTTGGAGAAATCCAGCAGGCTGTATACCAGCGAATAACCTGTAGCGATCAGGGCGTATATGCCGCCGATCGAGATGCCTGTAATCAACTGCTGAAGGAACATGTTTACACCTCAATCCAATGCTTTTTCCGCGCCAGGCGGAATCAATAAAACAACGGGAAAGATAAAGGGAGACGTCTCCCGCTATCCATAAAGGAGGCGGGGAGGAAGGAGGTCTGCGGCCTCCCCGCCAAGAGTGTTCATCTAGGGTATTTCGATTTGTGCTACGATTAGTCGGCGTAGACTTCCTGGAACTCAAACACGCCGTTCTTGCAGGTGAAGATCGCGATCTCCCTCTGGGGGTTATGGGTAGCGGCATCCATTTTCATGGCTCCCAGCAAGCCGGTGAACGTGTCGGTATTCTCGAGCGCATCGCGGATGGCAGTAGGCTCAGCGGAATTGGCGCGTTCAATGGCATCCTTGATCCAGAGCAGGCCATCGTTGCCATACAAGCACTCGGCTTCAACCGCAATGTTGTACTTCGCCTTGTATTCCTCAGCATATGCCTTGGCCTCGGGTGTATTGAAGCCGATACGGGAGACGTAGGAAGCGCCTTCAAGCGCGCCGCCCGCAAGATCAGCCAGCTCATTGCTGTCCCAGCCATCGGTACCGAGCATCACTGCGTTGATGCCGAGCTCACGCGCCTGCTTGGCAATGAGTGCCACGTTCTGATAAATCCACGGGATGAAAAGCACTTCAGGTTCAGCCTTCGCAATCTTAGTCAGCTGTGCGCGGAAATCATTGTCACCGCTCTGCGCCTGCTCGGAGGCAACCATCGTACCGCCATTCGCAGTGAACGCATCCGTAATGAAGGAACCTACGCCGGTGGAGTAAGCATCGGTAATATCTGTAATGATTGCGCCCTTCTTGGCGCCCAGCTTGGTCGCGGCATATTTGCCGAGCACAGTGCCCTGGAAGGAGTCGATGAAGCAAAGGCGGAAGGAGTACGGATGCAGTTTACCGTTCTCATCCACAGTAACCTTTTCGTTGGAAGCCGCGGTGGCAACAACGGGAACCTTCAGTTCATCGGCAACTGCCGCGATAGGGATGTTGCAGCTGGAGAAATTGGTGCCGACAACGGCGACCACGCCTTCTTCTTCAACCAGCTTCTTGTAGGCGCTGACCGAGTCCGCAGCGTCACCTTTGCCGTCCAGACCGACAATCTCAACCGGCCTGCCCAAAATACCGCCGCTTGCGTTAACTTTTTCTGCCGTCAACAGCATGCCGTTGAGTCCTGCCTGGCCCCACAGCGCCGTATCTCCGGAAAGGGCGCTGACATAGCCAATCTTGATGGGTTCGCCTTTGGAAGCCTCGGTTGCTGCGGGAGCAGCGGAATCTTGGGGGGCCGCCGGCGCAGCCGTTGGCTCACTAGTAGCCGAGGGTGCTGCACACCCGCCCACCAGGGCAGTTAGCATGAACAGCGCTAAGAACATGGCAACGATCTTTTTGATGGACTTCATGTTGTTTCCTCCTGTATTTTGATTGAATCTGCCATACCCGGTGGCTGCACCGAGACACGGCAAGCTGAATTTCAGGATTGCATGGATGAATACTGTCAATGGAATACGTAAGTGCTTAGAATGAATGTGCTTTAGATTGTATTACAATTACGATTTGTTATTTTTCATCAAGCAGGCTGCGTGCCGTTACGCTGTCTATGACCAGGACGTCAATGCAACCGGTGCGCAGCGCGCCGATAATCGCGTTCCGCTTTTGGATACCGCCGGCAACTGCGACCACATGCGGAATATTTTGAAGCGTTTCCTTATCAACGCCCGGCGTCAGGCTAGATAGTTCTCCGGTTTCCCAGTTGCCGCCGATATCGAACCGGTTGAAGCAGATATCCCCCACATAGCCCGCGGCGCGGAGCATTTCCACCTGATTGACGCTGATATAACCGTTTTGTACAACTGTGGCGTCCTCAGCTATTTCACCGATACCCATGATTGCGATATCACAACGCTTCATCGCTTCACGAACCCGCAGAATACTATCCTCCCGCATGATCAGCTCTTTGGCCAGTTTGCTGTCAAACATCGCGGGTGCATACAGATTCTGGTATCCGCAATGGAGCTTGCCCGCAAGAATCCTTGTTATTTCGTCAGGCCTGATCATGGTGTTGTTGTTGCTGATGTTCATACCGCCTACAAGCTGGATGACGTCGCAATTTGTTTTATAGGCGTCCCGCAGCGCATTTACAGTGCTGCCCATGGTTTGGCCCCAGGAAATTCCAATGGTGTTGCCATCCCTGATAAAATCATCCAAATATTCGGCTGCCTTGCTGCCCAGCACATGCAAAGCCGATGCCTCGGCTTGATCGCAATCCGCAACGAGCGCCTGGCGAATTCCAAAGTGCTCTTCGATCGCGCTTTCAAGCCGGATAAATTCCTGATCCAATCCATTGATCCGGATACTGACAACGCCATCCGCCACCAGATTTTTGACAATCTGATTGACGCGCTGGCGCGGGATCTGCAGGCGCCTACCGATTTCCTCTTGAGTGAGGCCTACTTCATAGTACCAATGTGCAATTCGGATGCGAGTGCGTTGATCGATTACCATAGCGCTCCCTCGTTTTTCTTGAAGTACCCCCGCAAATAGCAGCTGACCGGGCGTTTGAGATATTTAGTAAAAGATATTTCGCGAAGTCGGACATTTGTCACAGTGATGTATATTTGTCATCTTCAAGTATTATCATTCTGTATTATAATTTTGTCAATAGAGAATTTTAAGTCAAAATATGCCTGCTTATTAGGGAAATATTAGGCGTTGTTGATTGCATATAGAGCTTTGTTTCAAAGATTAACTCGAACACTGCGTGACAAATGTCCGATTTTATAACGCATGTATTTTGGGGCAGCAGACAATGTTCCTCACCGCCTCTTTTGCGGCACAGCAGTAGATGCTTGCGATACCGGATATCAAAGTAACGCCGGCCAGCATGAGCGGCTGACCGGCGTATTCAACGAAAAAGCCGTGCAGTTGTATGTTGCGTCCCTTAAGAACACGGCATCCCCGAATGGATCCGCCATGCGCTCATTCCACAGCCTACAGATAGTATGGTGAATTGTTTCCCTTCACGATCTCACCGGTTACACTTAACAACGCGGAGCGCAAAGAGCGCTTCCCCGCCATACGCTGGGCAAATTCAAACCAGAGCGTGCAGCTGCGCTTGCGGATGTTCCCCCGGCAACGCGGTGGATATCACGCGGGCGCGCAAACTGCTCCCCCTTGTCTCGAGCGGATGCCTTAGTATTAAAATTCGGGACATTACAGGTTTTTGAGAATATACTTTGCCGTTTTTACGTCTGTAACCAGGGTATTTATATATCCGCCGCGCAGTGCGCCCAATACCGAATCGCCCTTATTCTCACCCCCGGCCACCGCGATGACCCGCTTGATATCCTTCAAAATCGCGGGGTCTATGGTGATCGTCCGCCGGGCAATGTTTGTGTTGCATATCTCGCCGTCTCTGTTGAAATAATTGGCGCACACATCCCCTACCGCACCCTTTGCAAGAAGCTCATTTATGGCATCCGCCTCATACAGGCCGTTTCCGCCAATCTCCGGCATGCCTCCTATTCCAATCAGGCAGACGTCGGTCATCGCCGCACGATCCAATACGTGCTGAATATGCGGCTCGCCCATGAGGGCGTCCTTTAGCGCTGTTGTGCGGCAGAAGCAGGGGGCATTGATGACATAACCGCGTCCGCTGTACTTATCCAGCAGCTTTTGTGCCATGATGTTGGGCTGCATTTCTGAGAAGGAGATGCCTGCGCCCCCTAACAGCGTGACAATTTCCAGGTTGATCACATGTTTGTTTTCCGCTAGGCTGTCCACCAAAAATTCCAGCGTTCGCCCCCACGCACAGCCGATTTTCATATTGCTGCGCACATACTGTTCAAACAGCCGCGCGCCCGCGCGCCCCAAGCGCTTCATAAGCTCCTTGGAATCGTCGTCGGGGCAATCCACCACCCTGACATCCAGGAGCTGAAAGCACTCCTTGACCTCAGATTCCAGAGACGTATTGGAGGAGGTGTTGCGCACATCCACAATTTCTATACGGATGATGCCTTCCTCTTTTGCCTCCTGTATGAGCCTACCCAGCGTCACACGCGAAATCCCAAGCATTTCTGCCACCTGAACCTGCGTGTAATCCTTTTCATAGAGGTAATAGGCGGCCTTCAGCTTAAGCGCATAGCGTTGGTCGGCGCTGATCGACATCGGGCCTCACCTCCTTTTGTTAAATAACATATCTATTCTTAGCCGGAAGATGGATGCACCTGCCTAGAGCGTCCGTTACCGCTTCTAAGAACGCTTCCGAGAAGGTGGGGTGCGGGTGGATAATATTGGCCACCTCTTCCGCAGTGATTTCCATGGCCATCAGCGCCGCGGCTTCCGTAATCATTTCCGTAGCCAGCCCACCCACCATGTGTACGCCCAATATCTCGCCATACTGCTTATCGACAAGCACCTTTACAAAGCCTTCCGTCTCCCCCGAGGCGATCGCCCTGCCGTTGGCGGCAAAATAGAATTTACCCACCGCAACGTCGTACTTCTCTTTTGCCTGCTCCTCCGTAAGACCCACCGACGCGGCTTCGGGCAATGTATACAGGCAGCCTGGTACATAATGAAGATTTACCCTTTCATTATGCCCCAAAGCATTCGCGGCTGCAACCTCTCCCATTTTGAATGCGGCATGCGCGAGCATAACGCGGCCGAATGCAAGATCGCCTGCGGCGTAGATATTGGGAATATTGGTACGCATATAGTCGTCTGTTACAACTTTGTTGCGTTCGACCTTTATTTTTCCCTTGAGTTTGCCCAAGCAGCTTAAATCCGCAAAACGGCCGATGGAAAGAAGCACCTTGTCCGCCTCAATGGGCGCTTTGCCGCTGACAACAAGTACCGGAAGCCCGCCGTTCTCTTCGATCTTCTCCACCTTTGCGCTTGTGATGAGTTCGACCCCCGCGGCCTTTAGGGCCTTTGCAACGGCATTTGAAACCTCGCCGTCAAGTGTAGCGGCAACCTTATCAAGTGCCTCCACAATCGTGACTTTGCTTCCAAACGCGGCAAACGCCACCGCAATTTCGCAACCGATGATGCCGCCGCCTATGATTGCCAAGCGCTTGGGTACTTCGGTCAACTCTAAGATATCGTCTGAAGTGATGACGTTTTTCTGTTCCACACCAGGTATTGGGATGATCCCCGCCACCGAACCGCCGCAGAGGATGATGCTCTTTGCTTCATACAGCTGTCCGTTGCAGGATATGTGCGTCTCATCCTCCATAGAGGCCTCGCCCTTGACAGAGTCGATCTTGTTGCTTCGGATTAAAGCGGCTACGCCGTCGGTCAACTTTTTGACCACGCCATTCTTGTATTTGACAATAGCAGGCATATCTACCGTAAGAGAAGCCGCATCCACCTTGATGCCGCGCACGCCCGCATGCCGGATCGTTTGGATGCTCTCGGCAGTTTTCATATAGGTCTTGGTCGGGATGCATCCGCGGTTCAGGCAGGTGCCTCCCATGACGTCCCTTTCAAATATGACGACTTTTGCGCCGAGCTGCGCCGCCCGGATTGCCGCAACATACCCCGCCGGACCCCCGCCGATTACCGCTATATCATAACTTGCGTTTGCCATAACGTTCCTTTCTTATATCCTATGGAAGAAGGCAGGAGGAAAGTATCCTTGGCCTGCCTCCGTACGCATACAGCGCGTTGTTCACGTGCCGCGCGTATTTATAAAATGACGTTCATCGGGTTCTCCAGAAGCTTGCGCAGCGTTACCAGGAACTGCGCAGGCGGTACGCCGTCCACCAGTCGGTGATCGAACGTGAGGGAAAGACCCATTTTCTTTGCCACTGCGACCTGGCCGTCCCGCAGCACCAGCTCGTCTTTGATGCCGCATACGCCCAAGATTGCCGCATTGGGCAGGTTGATGATGGGTGTAAATGACGTAATGCCGTACATGCCGACATTGGACACACTGAATGTGGAGCCGGTATATTCGCTCTGCTGGAGCTTGCCGGCGCGCGCGCGGGCCGCAAGATCCTTCGCCTTGAAGGCCAGCGCCTCCAGGCCAAGCTGATCCGCATCCATGATAACGGGCACAATCAGTCCTTCGTCGAGTGCCACCGCCATACCGATGTTCACATGGCTGTGCTGAATCATGGTATCGCCTTCCCCCATGCTGACGAGAAGGGCCTTATGTTTGGTGAGCGCTTTTGCGACGGCTTTTAGCACAAAGTCGTTGATGCTGATCTTGTCTTCGCGCCCCTCGTTGATCGTTGCGCGCAGCTCCAAAAGCTTCGTGACGTCGGCTTCCGTGCTTTCGGTGACGGTGGGTACCAGGGAGGCTTCCGCCATATTGCGGGCAACCGCCTTGCGCATGCCTGTCATCTTAATGATGGTGTCGTCGCCCACAGCCGGCGCAGCGCCCACGCGCAGTACATCTTCCTTGGTGATCTTGCCACCGATTCCCGTGCCGGAAACAACCGCAAGATCAATACCTTTGTCTTCGGCGATGCGCTTAGCAAGGGGCGTTGCGAGCACCGCCTCCACATCCGCGCCTACGACCTCTCCGTGTTTGCCCGAAGGCGCGACCGAGGAAAGCGAAACGCTGTTGTCGGATGCGAGCTTTTTTGCATAAGGCGTCGCCGCGATCCCTTCGCCGGAAAGCCTTGGCGCTGCTGCCGCTTGTACTGCAGCCGCAGCCGCGCTTTGTAAGGGAGCGGCGGAAGAGGCGGAGGTGGAAACCGCTTCCGGAATTTTTTCGCCCGGCTCGCCGATATAGCCGATGGTCTGGAGCACAGGCACCGTCGTACCCGCGGGAATGAGCTGCGCAAGCAGCACGCCGGAGTACGCCGAGGGCTCTTCCATGGTAATTTTATCCGTTTCAATCTCAATGAGCGGTTCGTCTTTTTCCACACGGTCGCCCACATTTTTAAGCCACTTGACCAGTACGCCCTCTTGCATGTCCATGCCGTTCTTGGGCATGATGACTTCAAACGCCATAGCTATACTTCTCCTTCGCTTTTATAGAATCTCCCTTACCGCTGCCTCGATCCTGTCCGGTCCCGGGAGCACGCGTTTTTCCAATTCGGGATTAAAGGGAACGGGACAGAACATGCCGCCCACCCGTTTGACGGGGGCATCTAAGTAATAGAATGCGTCGCTGTCCACAATGGTAC
>JAEWCL010000001.1 GCA_023390655.1 Bacillota bacterium
CTTCGCCAGCACCTCGGCCTGCCCGACATCGGAATAATCGCCGGGCTTATAGGAGGCGGGATCGTTATAGACCTCCGGCGGCACATAGCCATTCTGCCTCGAAAGGCGGGCGTAGAATTTCTGCGCACTGTGCCAGATGGTCAGCAGCTCCTGTTCTTCCAGAGGCGGGGAACATTTTGCCGCCTCGTCTACAAAACACTGATAAGCCGCATCGCTGTCACCATATTTCTTGATGACGCGGCCGGCGAAACGGGACAAGGTGGCGTTGCGGCTGCCTTCGGGAATGATCTGACCGGCGTGACCTCCATCCGCCATACCCGCGTCAAAATCATCCTCCGCCAGAAAAGCCGTGAGGTTCATGCCGCCGGGGTAAAGTTCTACCTCCGGCGAGTTCGTACCAAAGAAGAACCGGGCGGCATCCAGCGCCTGTGTATCGAAATACGGGAAGATGATGTTGACCAGCTTTTTCATATCACTGTAGCAGACGGCATCGGTCATTCGGTCAATGGGAAACAGGACATGAAACTTGGGGCGGGCGGGTTTGCTGTTTTTCTCCTTCATATTGGAGCGGCTGTAATGAACTGCGAAAGCAACACCCGGAAATGCCTCCATAACATCTCCCGGAACCACCCAATCCGCAGGGTCTTCTGAGTGGTCGTTGTCGCAGTCGACGGGAAGACAGTCCGCACCAAGGAAGTTATCCCCGTTGCGATAGCTGTTTCTGTATTCCGCGCACACATAGTCGTGCGAAACCGCGGACTGAAGACCAATTGCATCGGTGACCTCGGTTTTATGCGAGTAGGAGCAATTTCCTGGATTGCCGATAAAGTCGGCGCTATACAGTGTGAACATTGGCGGTGACCTCCTCACACTCATCGGTAAAATAGCGCAGGCGGTAGTTTTTCCACCTGGCGCGTTTGATTTCCGTCCGCATACCCGCTGAAAAGGTCTCACCGAATACCCATACCTCTGAGCATTTGCTCATCAGGGCGTTTCCGAAGAAAATCCCAAGCTGACGCTCGCCTGGGCTGGCGTCGTCAAGAAACTGCGGGAACAGCAGATGCGGTGCGACGGGGATGCAGCCCCTGTCCACAGCAAAGCGGCTGTAACGCCGGGCAGCTTCGACATTTTTATCGATCTCTCCGGCATAGGGCGAACAGATATAGACAATGGGCCTGAATGCACGAAGCGCGCACTGTTCTTTTTCTATAAGGGACAGCGCCTCGAACGCGGTTGGATCGGGGTAGCCTTCCGAGTTGTATTTGTCTGTGCTCATGCCGCGCCTCTTTCGATGACGGGTAGGATGCCGCGCCTGGATTTCAGCAGGTCGTAAAGGAACAGACGGCCTTTCTGAGTCCAGTAGGTATGCATTACGCTGCGGTCGGCGTCGATGGCATGGGTACGGGACTGCGTATAGCCCTGATTAGCGTAGTCCTGATAAAGAAGCCAGGTCTCACGCAATTTGTACTGGATACCCAGCTCGTGGAGCAATTTGTTGAACGCGCGTCCGCTCATGCCGTAATCCTTGGCGATCTGTGTAACAGGAACGGTGTTCTTGTTCTGCAGGATAAGGTCGTAGTAGCTTGCTTTCGGCTGAAGCTCCGCAATCTGCTGCTTCTGAACCGCCGCCGTGAGCTGCAGCGTTTTTGTTCGCTCGCGCTGCGCTTTCAGTTCCTGCAGCACCGCGATCATCAAATCGGGGTTGGAAAGAAGCTCATCTGTGGCATAAACGCCGTGTTTACGGATCGACGGCACGACCTCGTGGGTAATCCAGCGCTTGAACGCTTTCGCCTGGGGCTTGCGGCTACCGAGAATAAGCGCGTACAGACCCGGCTCATTGACGAAAGCCGCGAGCGACTGGCCTGTCGCCGCACTCTCATTTGAAATGAGGGTGGTGTATTTCTCGTCCTCGTCAAGACGGGCCAGCGCCTGAGATACATTGTCGAGTTCCAGCACACGGCACACATCCGCAGCCATAAACCACGGTTCTCCGTTTTTGCTGACCGTACGGACGTCGCGTCCTTCGTAGCAGTAAATTTGAATCTCATCCATAAATGTAAAAACCTCCTCGTTTTTGACCGGCTCAACCCCACCGGGGAGAACCTTTTTTCAATGGCGTTTCGTCCATCTGATACTCACTGGAACAAAAAGCCCGTCCTGGCCGAAAGAGGATCAATCTTTTTTATAAAAATCAGTCTCGTAGCCGTCGGCGCGGAGCAGCAGTCCCTTTGCCCAGGGCGGCGTCCGGCTCATCTGCTCACAGACCACCAGCAGAGACATGCGCGGATCGGCTTCAATAACCAACTCGTCATGGATGTGCATGACAATGGAGCACCTGCGGAGCGTTTTCATGGCAAAGCAGAGAATGTCGCGTGAGGTGGCCTGCACGATGTTTTCCACGAACTTCGGGCCGTAACTGTCCAGCCTTTCCCACTTTTTTGTGCCGCCGACACCTTCGTAAGTGATGCACTGACCGCCAAACTTGTTCTCTCCGATGCGCGGCTTCACATAGGAAAGCCGTCTGCCGGACGGGAGCGTGATAAACAGCATCCCGCTCTGGCAGGTAAAAACGATGCCGTGAGTTTCGTTGGTATGCTTGTTGCGAACGGCCTCCATAGCGGCGCGGTCTACATCCCACCAGAATCTTACGATCATCGGATTGGACTGCCGCCACGCATCTACCAGTGGGGGCAGTTCATCCTCCGCAAGCCCCATCTCCAGCGCACCCATTGCTTTCAGCGCGCCGACCGAACCGCCGTAGCCGAGGGCCAGTTCCGCGATTTTGCCTTTCTGCCGCAGATGACCGTTGACACCGTGCTTCTCAACGGGAACCTTGAACATCTGACTGGCGCTTGCGCAGTAGATGTCGCCGCCCTTGGCGAAAACATCCTGTCGCCACCGTTCGCCAGCAAGCCACGCGATAACCCTCGCTTCAATCGCCGAAAAATCCGCTACGATGAATTTGGCTCCGGTTCTTGGCACAAACGCCGTGCGGATCAGCTGTGACAACGTGTCCGGCACATCCTCATAGAGCATTTCCAGCGCATCAAAGTCTCCGCAGCGCACAAGGGCGCGGGCTTCGGCTAAGTCTTCCAGATGGTTCTGCGGCAGGTTTTGCATTTGAATAAGCCTGCCCGCCCAGCGGCCTGTTCTGTTGGCACCATAAAACTGAAACATTCCGCGGGCGCGGCCGTCCGAGCAAACAGCTGTCCGCATGGTCTGATATTTCTTGACCGAGGATTTGGCAAGCTGCTGACGCATGAGAAGGACATCACGCAGTTCTTGGGGAGCGGTTTTGATGAGTTCCGCGACAGCCTTTTTACCGAGCGTTTCGGTTTGCATGCCGTTTTCGGCAAGCCACCCCTTCATCTGAACGACCGAATTCGGATTATCGAGCGCGGTGATCTCCTTTGTGGCGGCGGTCAGTTCCGAGCGGGAGCGACCATCCATGGCAATTGCCTGTTTAACCAGTGTTTTATCCAGCGCCACCCCACGGTCGTTAATCTCCTGGTCAAGGTGATATTCCTCCCATACGGAGTCTGGCACCGGAAATTTTGCGAGTTTTGACTGAATAGACATCTCCGTTTCAACGTCACGGATGTTGTACTGCTTAAAAGCCAACCACTTGTCCGGCGCGTGACAGGGATAATTTCGGGTGCGCTGACCGTTTGCTTTTGTAGGAGCGCAGGGCTGGCAGAAGTATTTGACGAGGTCCTTGCCCTCGGCGAGTTTCTGCTTTTCAAGGCCGAGGACAGCACCGACGCCCTCCAATGACAGCGGCAGACCCATTGTCGCTGCCCATATCATGGAGCATTTCCATGACTCGGGATTGAGGTATTCTCCGGTTGTCAGCCCGATGAAGCGAGACAGGCAGACGCGTTCGAAGTTGGCGTTAAAGGCCCATTTTGTCACGCTTTCATCAGAGAGGGCGCTGACTATCTCGCTGGGGATGCTTTCTCCGCAGGCGAGGTCGACGACTTGAACAGGACCGTCATCCGCGTTGTATCCGAACAGAAGAATCTCAAAATCCGGGGCTTCGACATATTTATAAACGCCACACTTGGCCAGCGGCGCGCTGCTGAAGGTTTCAATATCAATCGAAAGAGTTTTCATGATTCGCCATCCTTTATAAGTAAGGAGGCGGCAAAGATAATCTCTGCCGCCTCCCGGATATTGTTACTTGCTGAATTCCTTCATGCGTAGGGCATGGTACTCCTTATCGCGGGTGGCCTGTTCCTTTTCACGCTTTTCACGCTTCCGATCATACATAGCGCTTTGAATCGCGGTGATCAGGAATACAATGCTGAAGCAGAGCCAGATAACAAGCAGGATGGTTAACAGGATGGTCTGTAATGTTGCCATAGTTTTTCACTGTTCCTTTCTTAGTTCAAAAAATCATTATCTTCGTCGGATGCGAAGTCGTTCCCTGCACTCGCTCTGCCACCGAGAGGCTCACCGGCACGGATGAGCTGAAGGTTGTTCAATCCGCAGGCAATTCCTTTATTGCCGTTGCTGTTGAAAGCGTACAGGGAAATGCTGGCGCGGCCGTATACGCCGGAATACGCCTCCGAACGGGTCAGGACGGGATTTCGGTCGGCATCCACAATACCGGGAGCGGTCGTGGCATTGGCATTGACAAAGTACGCGTCGGCGTAAGCGGGATCATCGGGCCTCTCGACATCCCCGTCGCGGAGTGGAATTTTAATGCTGGCCAGCGGCGGGGCAGATTTCCCGCTGCCCTTGAGTTTGGATTCGCCCTCGTGGTAGGCGGCTTCGATTGCCGCCTTAATCTTGGCGACGGTTCTGGTATCGGACTTCGGGATAATCAGGCTGACCGAATACTTCGGCGTGCCGCCGTTAATTGACTTCGGCTCCCAGACGTTTGCGTAGCTCCAGCGGGTGTCGGGGCCGGTGATCACCTTCATCGGGTTGTTTACTTTGTTGGTGCTGTTATTCATAATCGTTTTCCTCCATAAAATCACTTTTGGCTGTATTCATTACCTGGCGCTTGTCGTTCTCCGGCACGAGTGTGGGTTTGCCCTGCGGTTTTTCGATAAAGGCCGCGATGAGTTTGTCAAAGCGGGATTTGCCGAGCAGCTTCTGCATGGCGGTGACGCCGAGCACTTTTCGCTCATAGGGATCAAAACCGGCGCCCTCGACGGCATCGATAACCGCCGCTTCATTTGTGTACTTGCGATTGGAACGGCCTTCGACGAGCTTCCAGCCGGTCCATTTCTTGCCGCTGATCGCCTGCTGCAGGGCATATTCCTTGATATCACCCGCCCAGGCCACAAGATTGTCCACCTTGGTGAGGATGTCCTCAATGTCCTCGTCCGTGAGGAGCGGCGGCAGCTTGAATTCATATCTGGCCAGTTCAAGATTTTCTTCGGCGCGGGCGCGGCAGTCATGCTTCGCTTTACAGAAACCGCACCATTCGCCGCACAGGAAGTTACCGTCACCCGCGAAGGCCAGGTCGGCGGTGGGCTTCAGAACCTCGTCGGCCCACTTGAGCAGATTGCTTTTGGAAATGGTATAAACGCTGACATTATCCCGACGCGGCTGGTAGATGACCATGCGAACGGTGTCAATATCGTAGATGCCATCGAAAAGTTCCAAAGCGCCCAGCCCGTAGCACATCATCTGTGAATTTTCATGGGCGTCGACCATAATTCCGCGCCCATGCTTGTAATCACAGACCGTCATCGTACCGTCGGCAATAATAATGGTATCGGATGTGCCAAAGCCGGACTCTACCCAGCGGGAAAAATCCACCCGCTGTTCGACCAGCACGACTGGGTCGGCACAGGTCTGTTTAGCGAGTTCCACCTGTTCAAGAACATAGGTGGCGTAGCTGGCAGCGCAGTCGTCCATTTCCTCCGTGACCCAAACAAGGTTCTCTGTGGGGTCGGCCGCATCCATACCGAGAGCGCGGCGGAGCTTGTATTCACAAAGCGCGTGAGCGTCGGTGCCCTCGGCTGCAAAATCACTGCCTTTGTCTTCGTAGTTCTCACAAAGCCGCGCGCTGGGCGGGCACCGGAGCCAGCGTTCCGATGAGGAGGCGGAGAGAAGAGCGTGGCCTTTAGGTGGCATCGGTCAGTCCCTCCACATCGGCAAGCAGCTCCCCGTACCGGGTGGGGTCTATTTCAGACAGCTTGCTGGCACCGTACTTTTGGAGCAGAGAGCGGATTTGAGCGGTATAGCCCTTTCGAGACTTGTCCGCCAAAATTGCTCTGACCGCTTCCAGGGTGGGAGCCGGTTCTTCTTTCGGGGCTGGCGCATTGGCGTTGAACGCCCCGGACAGCCAGTCAGCCGCATCGCTGATGGCAGCGGCACATTTCCGAAGTTCTTCGATGGTCATCGCAATGTCGCTCATTTTGCTCATCCACTTTTCCTCCTTCTCTGGATTGACTCTGTTCGGCAAGGAGAGTGAGTTTTCTCGCCAGCCGCTTCGACACAACGGAGATGGCGGTAAGAATACCGATCAGCTCTTCGTCGGTGCCGATTCTTTGAACTCGTTCGTTCATGCGGTTTACCTCCGTTCCAAGGACTTGTCGTTTTCCTGTCCTCACTACCCACTGGAAAAATGGAAGGTGTCTGGCCGAAAAAGAGAGAAAACTTTTTTGCATAAAGGAACGAGGCTGTTTTGCAGCAGCCCCGTTCCTATTGGAAAAAATATCAGGATGGGTTTTGATGATGTTTGCGAAGTGAGGCGAGGAGCTTGTCCCTGCGATAAGTAAACGTGTTGCGTGCCATGTTAAGGGCCGCGGCGCACTCCCGCTCCGTTTTGCCGGACATAATTAGTTCGCAGATGCGTCTGCCGTCCGGGTCGCGCTCGGCAAGCTCGTCCAGAAGCTGCTCAAGGAAAATACTGTCGAGGACGATATCCGCGAAAGCCGCATCCGGGTCGCTGAGGGTGTCTCCCAGGCACATTTCATCGCCGTTGGCGTTCTCCATCGGTGCATCAAGCGACAGCGTGTTGCCCGTGGCGTGATAGCCGCATAAGGCGCAGTCTCCGTCACAGCGCCAGAGTTCGGTTTTTGGGCAGACACACTGACCGTTCTTCCGCGCGGCTTTCTGAATGCGCCATATTGGGCGATAGTATTCGAGGTAGACCTCCTCGGTCACGGGAACCCACTCGTTGGTGTTGGGAAGGTAGATTTTGCGTTCTTTGTTTCCTTGATTTGACATAAAATTGACTCCTTTCAGATTTGCATGAAATCCGCAGGAGCCAATCAATCCGTAGAAACAGAAAAACGGCCGGGATAGTCCTCAGTTATGAGAACTAATCCTGGCCGTCGTGCAGCTCTGCGGATTTCTTATTTATTCGTTTAAGTTTTACGCTGCGTGGCGATGGCTCTCCACTTGGAAAGCCGTAGTGTTAATGCGCGTGACTGTTGTTACAGTATCCTCCCGCTCAATAATAAATTTTTCGCCGATGGGAATCCTGGTGCGGGTTCTATGCCCTTTGTATAGGGTTTCGATAAGACCGGTAGCAGCATCACCTTTGCATGCAATACGACCGATGCAATCACGAAGTATTTCCACGAGACTTTCCTCCTCTCGCTCATATTCAAAAGCAACACCTCCTGTCTATCGTAGTAAATTAGCTTGTTCGCTTATTTACTACATTATGGGTAAAAAAAACGGGAATGCACAGTTAGACGCACACTCCCGGTGCTAACTACAAAGATATTCTTCAAGAGAACATCCTTCGCGTGAAAGGAGACCCAATGTCTGCAGTCTGTATTTCATTGGCGAATAGTTTACGCTGAATAAAGTAGCCATTTCCCCAATAATGCTGTTAATTTTCCAGTTGATTTTTATTGGTGTGGAAGGCAAAGCCGATAGCTCCATTTTTTCCATGAAAACTATTATAACGGCAGACTTGGGCATTAAAAACGCGGCTGCACAATAATTTGCCTGTGCTTCGATTCGCTCAATTGCCGTCATATTCTTTCGATTTCTTGTTTCGGCGCGGAAGTCTTTCTTCTGGCAGAAATGCTGATAGTTGGCCGAACGGTTTTTAAAACATCGAGGATGGATTCGCTGATGAAAGCATTCGTGAATGACCGTGAAATTTTCAATCCCACGGTTGTCGCCTTCGCTTATAGTCCTGTCAATCAATATCGTGCCTGCAGAGACGCCAATTTTGGTGGGAAGCATTCCTTCTTTATAATAGGGTTCTGGCCATGCCCACCAATATCCGTCGTTGTATGCGGTCATGCCGAGGTAAGACTGGTTCGGAGTGAGATAGACCCAGTCCGGCGTACAGCCAATATAATCGACCACATCATAAACATCGATTGGCTTAGGGTGGGTAAGCCGCTCTTTGTCGAAACCCTGTGTCAGTTCTATAGCCTTGGTTTCAAGCTGAGAGGGCGAATACTCGTAATAGATCAATGATTAGCGTCTCCTTTTTTCTTTTCCTGTTCCTCCAGTAGCTCGATTACCTTCATCCAGTCATCGTCACTTGCATTAATGTCTCGCGCCATTCTCAGGGCAACACGCGCTTTTTCAGTACCCATGATATATTCCGGTAGATCGGGAGAGACCGAGTTTTCCTTGGCAAGTGCAGCAAGGTCAAACATTTCATTTGTTTCATCTTCTGTCAGCGACAACGCCTCAGCAATCTTATAAATCTTTTCCCTGTCCGGTGGGTAGCGCCTGCCTTTTTCAATGTCACTCATATATGCGGGAACAATGCCGAGTATTTCTGCTAGTTTTCTAAGGTTAACATCCTTTTCCAGCCTTTTAGCTTTTACATATTCACCAAATCTTGTGTCCATAAAAATGCCTCCTTGTATTAGAGAAGCTTGTTCGCTTATCTACTACATCAGTATATACAGAATCAGCCACGTTGTCAATAGGGAAAGAAAAAGTTCACTTATAATTTTCACTTGAAATTTTCCGGGTTACCTAGGGAGGCATCAGCAATGCGCTATATCAAATTATATTTCCGCTAATTCGGACAAAATATTGATTAATTCGCATTTTTACGTTATACTATATTTTGAGTTATCGTATCGTATGCAAATGCGATCCAAATGTAATCGAAAGCGAGGCGGAAAGCATGGCAGTGAGCTATAAAAAACTATGGAAATTGTTAATCGATAAAAATATGAAAAAGAAAGACCTCCGGGCGGCAACCGGCATTAGTACGACAACTCTCGCTAAATTGGGAAAAGACGAAAACGTCAGCACAGACATTCTTGCGAAGATTTGTAAAGCCCTTGGGTGCGATATTGGGGACATTATGGAAATGGTAAACGAGGAGAACAACGGCTAACAGGCTGTTACTGATAAAACACAGATTAGGAGAGCACTATCATGAATCAAGCAACTTACAATTCACTAAAGTCTTTTATATGGGGCATTGCCAATGATTGCCTTGTGGATGTCTACGATGTTGGCGATTACCGTAAAATAATACTTCCGTTTTTTGTGATTCGCCGTTTTGATGCGGTCTTGGAGTCAAAGCACGGTGATGTAATTAAGGCCAGAGATAAGTATAAAAAAGAAGGCATTATAGTCGATCTGGATCTTGCGCTTTGCTCTGTTGCAGGACAAGCGTTTGTAAATAAATCAGACTACACCTTAACCGATTTGAAATCTCGTACCAACCAGCAACAACTTAAGCGCGATTTCATTGACTATCTAGATGGTTTTTCACAGAATGTGCAAGAGATATTGAATAAATTCAAAATTAGAAATGAAATTGACCGTCTTTCCGAACAAGACCGGCTGGGGTTACTTATTGAAAAGTTTGTAGATCCAAGATACAACTTCAGCAATAAACCGAAACTCAATGAAGATGGTAGCGTTTACCTTGAAGAACTGGACAACCATACGATGGGTACACTCTTCGAAGAAGTTATCCGTATGTTCAACGAGGAAACGAACGTGACTGATGCCGGACGCCATTTCACACCGCGAGACATTGTAGAGTTGATGGCAGACCTTGCTTTCATACCGGTGCAGGAAAAAATCAAAAGTACTACTTACCGTATTTATGATGGAGCCTGCGGTACCGGTGGTATGCTAACCGTTGGTGAAGCACATATTAAAACACTTGCAGCGAGACGAGGAAAGAAAGTTTCAATTAAGCTGTTCGGACAAGAAAACGCTGACGAAACGTATGCCATTGCTCGTGCAGATATGCTCGTTAAAGGCGAAGGTAAACAAGCGGACAATATTCGTTTTGGCTCTACAATTTCTGACGATAAGTTTGCTCGCGAGGAATTCGACTTTATGCTTTCCAATCCGCCTTTTGGAACCGCTTGGAAATCTGAACTAAAATCCTGGGGCAACATAAAGAAAGAAGATATTACTGACTCGCGTTTTATTATTGATTATAACGGCGATGCGGAGTATTCGCTTGTTCCCGACATTGGTGATCCGCAAATGCTGTTTCTTGCCAACAATGTTAGCAAAATGAAAACCACAACAGAATTGGGGAGCAGAATCGTTGAAGTCCATAGTGGCTCTTCCTTGTTTTCTGGAAAGGCCGGAAGTGGTTGGAGCAATCTACGGCGATACATAATTGAGCAGGATATGTTGGAAGCGATCGTTGCATTGCCCGAAAATATGTTTTATCGTGCAGGCATCGGAACTTTTCTTTGGATTGTTACTAATAAAAAGTCTCAGGAACGCAAAGGGAAGGTACAGCTTATTGACGCTACAAATATCAAGACTCCATTACGGAAGAATCTTGGCGATAAAAACTGTGAATTGTCCCCTGATAACAGAAAACAGATTATGGATTTATATCTAGCTTTTACTGATGCTGACAAGCAGTACAGCAAGGTATTCAATAATAATGAATTCGGGTTTTGGTCTGTTGGTATTGCTCGTCCTCTGCGTTTGTCTGTAGAAATCAGCAATACTAACATTAACTTATTGGAAAAAGAAACAGACGATGAGCTTAACACATTAATGCATGTTGTGCAAAAAAAGCTTGGATGTGAGCCTCTTCTTGATTACAATAAATTTATGAAAAAGTTATCGATTTTGGCAGATGAAGAAAAAGTACGTCTTACGGCAAAACGTCTAAAAATTGTCCGCACTTATTTTACAGTGATTAATGAGAACGCTGAGCCTGTCTTGGATAAGGATGGTAAACCGGAAATCGATAAAAATCTGGGAGATAATGAGCAGATTCCATTAACTTATGAAGGGGGAATTAATGCTTTCTTTGAAGCAGAAATTAAACCTTACGTGCCAGATGCATGGGTGGATGAAAATTCTATTATCCTTGGTTATGAACTCAGCTTCACAAAATATTTCTATAAGCCCGCTGAATTTCGTGAACCCAAAGATATTATTGCAGATATTCAAGCAATCGAAAGAGACACGGATGGTTTACTTGCTTCCATCGTAGGGGGTATAGTTTAATGCTTCAATTGCAACATTATGAATCGTATAAAGGGACAGAGTATGATTGGTTACCTGTTGTTCCAGAAAGCTGGGAGCGGCTGCCCATCAGAACAATATTGTCCTTGTCTGATGAAAGAAATAGACATAGAGAAGACTTGGAATTATTGTCTGTGTATAGAGAATACGGTGTTATAAGAAAGAGTTCCCGTAATGACAATCGAAATGTTGAAAGTCAAGATTTATCAAAATATAAATACGTTGAACCCGATTTCCTTGTAATGAACAAAATGAAAATGTGGCAAGGATCATTGGGCATATCCGAATTATATGGAATTGTGAGCCCAGCATATATTGTTTGCCGCCTTTCTACTAATGCGAATTTGAAATATCTACATATGTTGTTAAGATCACCAGCATTTAAGACTTTTTATAATCGTATCTCCTATGGAATTCGCGTAGGGCAATGGGATATGCACTATGATGATTTTAAGAAATTGATATTATACATGCCCTCTCAATCAGAACAAGAACATATCGTCCGTTTTATTGATTGGAAAACATCGGAGATGATACGCTTTGTAAAAGAAAAAAAACGCGAGATTAGACTTCTGAAAGAGTTGAGACTCTCATTGATAGACAACGCAGTGACACATGGTATTAATCCAACGGTCAGCCAAAAAGATAGTGGTCACGCATGGATTGGAAACATTCCAGAACATTGGGAAATGTTATATAGCAAAAAAATGTTTGCACTTCGAAGGGGAAAAGCCCTCCCCGGCGATGAGCAATTAACTTCATCACAGAAGTATGGAATAATATCTCAAAAAGAATTTATGCGCATTGAGAATAGGCGGCTTACAGTCGTAATGACGGGCGACGACATTTTGAAACATGTTGAGGCTGGAGATTTTGTGATAAGTATGCGCAGTTTTCAAGGGGGAATTGAATACAGTACTGTTTCAGGCAAAATAAGTTCGGCATATGTTATGCTTATTCCAAATCATGATTTGGTCAATGGCAAGTATTTCAAATGGTTATTAAAATCGCCATCGTATATTAAGGCCTTGCAAGGTACATCAGATTTGGTTCGCGACGGACAAGCGTTACGATATTCGAATTTTGCAAAAGTTTATCTTCCACATGTGCCGCTTGCGGAGCAAGAAACCATTGCTGATTATCTAGATATAATGTGCCCTCAAATTGATGAGATGATAAATGCGTTGCGTCAAGAAATTATTTTTGTCCAAGAACTCCGTACGAAAACCATTTCCGATGTTGTGACAGGTAAAGTTGATGTTCGCAATGTAAAAATCCCGCAATACGAGTTGGAAACAGAAGAACTGGCAGATGAAGAAGAACCGGATGAGGAATCCGGCGAGGAAAATGACGAAAATACAGATGAGGAGGTTGATGAATAATGCCGACCAACACCAGAGAAAACGGCTTTGAGTCCCTTATTGTCAATTGGCTTGTAGAACATAATAACTACGAGCAAGGCGAAAATGCTGATTATAATCATGAATACGCAATTGATGAAACGCGCCTGTTCCGCTTTTTAAACGATACGCAGAAGGATTATGTGGACGAGCTGCGTATCTTGGAGTCTGACACGGAAAAGAAGAAATTCCTTGATCGTTTGAGCAAGAAACTATCCGATTCCGGCGTTGTCGAGGTTCTTCGTAAAGGTTTTAAGTATAAGCATCGTACATTAGAAATGTACATGGTAATGCCTTCCGAAGGAAACCACGAAGCGGAAGCACTCTACAACAAGAACATATTCAGCGTCACGCGCCAGCTCCAGTACTCACAGGAATACGGTCGTCTTGCTCTGGATATGGCGGTTTTCATTAACGGTCTCCCCGTCATGACATTTGAACTTAAAAATCAGTTTACCAAGCAGAATGCTTCTGATGCTGAAGCTCAATATAAAAAAGACAGATTGCCGTCTGAACTGCTTTTCAGTTTTAAGCGTTGTCTTGTTCATTTTGCTGTGGACGATAATGAAATCCGTATGTGCACAGAGTTAAAGGGTGAAAAATCGTTCTTTCTGCCTTTCAACAAAGGATACCATGACGGCGCTGGCAATCCTCCAAACCCGGATGGTATCAAGACAGATTACCTCTGGAAGGACATCCTGACAAAGCCCGAATTGTCCAATATTCTCGAAAACTACGCACAGGTAGTTGAGGAAAAAGATGAGGATACCGGAAAAAAGTCTTATAAACAGATATTTCCACGGTATCACCAACTACACGTTGTAAAAGCATTATTGGCTGATGCCACAAGGGATGGTGCTGGTCATCGCTATCTTATTCAGCATAGCGCTGGTTCCGGTAAATCAAATTCTATCGCATGGCTTGCTCATCAGCTCGTTACGTTGAAAAACACCAATGGACAGGTATTTGATACTGTTATCGTTGTAACCGACCGCATCAACCTTGACAAGCAAATAAAGAACACAATTCATCAATTTATGCAGGTTTCCGCTACCGTCGGTTGGGCAAAAGATTCTTCTGAGCTACGGAGGCTGCTGGACGAAGGCAAGCGTGTCATTGTTACTGTCGTACATAAATTCCAATTTATTCTTGGCGATATTACAGATGTCTATAAAAATAAGAAGTTTGCCATCATCATCGACGAGGCGCATTCTAGTCAGAACGGAAGCCTGTCCGCTAAGATGAATATTGTTCTATCCGGCAATATCTATAATAATGAAGATGAGCTTGAAGATAAAATTAACAGTTTAATTGAGGGTAAGCGAATGGCGCAGAACGCCAGCTATTTCGCATTTACCGCTACACCGAAAAATAAAACTTTGGAGATGTTTGGGAAACCCGTTATGGATAAAAACGGAAATCCCGTGCTGAATGAAGATGGTACTAAGAAAGCCACGCCGCACTATGTGTATACGATGAAACAAGCTATCGAGGAGAAATTTATTCTTGATGTGCTTAAATATTACACACCTTATCAAAGCTATTACCATATCGTCAAAACCGCCGTGGACGATCCGCTTTTTGATAAAAAAAGGGCACAAAGTGTTTTGCGGACATATGTGGAAAGCCAGGAATACGCCATCAAAGAAAAAGCAAGCATTATCGTGGAGCATTTCCACAACTCCGTTAAGAATAGAATAAATGGACAAGGCCGAGCTATGGTCGTAACCAGCAGTATAAACCGAGCCATTGAATATTACATGGCAATTACGGCAGCATTAAACGCAAGAAAGAGCCAATACAAAGCAGTCATTGCATTTTCCGGTGATGCCAAATACAACGGAGAAATATTTAACGAAGCCAAAATCAATGGCTTTCCAAGCGCACAGATTGAAAAAAAGTTTAAACATGACCCTTATCGTATTCTCGTGGTGGCTGAGAAGTTCCAAACCGGATATGATGAACCATTACTTCACACAATGTATGTTGATAAAAAGTTGGCGGACATCAAGGCTGTTCAGACGCTTTCCCGCTTGAATCGTTGCTACAATGGAAAAAATGAAACTTTTGTGTTGGATTTCGCAAATGACCCTTCTGATATTCAGAAGGCATTTGAACGGTATTATAAGACAACAATACTCTCTGGTGAAACTGATCCCAATAAGTTGAATGATCTAATTGATACAATGGAATCGATGCAGGTCTATACGCAACAACAGATAAATACATTTGTTGAGTTGTATTTAAATAACGCGGAGCGTGACAAGCTTGATCCGATCATTGATGTTTGCGTGGAAAACTACAAAGCGCTTGACCTTGAAGATCAGATTGCATTTAAGAGCAGCGCAAAGACATTCGTACGCACCTATAACTTTTTATCCGCTATACTTCCATATGGTTCTCATGAATGGGAAAAGTTATCCATATTTCTGAATTTGCTTGTTGCGAAGCTGCCACGTCCTGATTCTGACGACGATGATGTCAAAAAGATTGTGGAGGATGTGGATTTGGAGAGCTATCGAGTCGTAGCGCAGGAAACCATTGCAATAAAACTCGCCGATGAAGATGCAGAAATTGATGCTATTCCTGTAAAGACCGATGTTGGAATTCCTGTTCCGGAGATGGACACGCTCACCAATATTATCGCCACATTCCATGATATTTGGGGCAATTGTAACTGGACAGATGAAGACAAAATCAAAAAGCAGATTGCGGAGTTGCCGGATATCGTAAAACAGGATGAGGCATATCAAAACGCTATGCGCGATTCAGATGCTCAGAATGCGCGCGATGAAAGCGACCGTGCTACATTGGAAGCCATTCTTGGTACGATGGCAAGCGGCATGGAATTATATTCGGCTTTTCAAGAGGACAAACGGAATAACAACAATCAGTCCTTTAAGAAATGGCTTCTTGATATGGTCTTTAACGCAACCTATAAGCCCGGCGGCGATTCTGCTAGGCCGCAGGTTTGAGGAGGGTAAGTACAATGGAAAATGAAGAAAAACGCGTATGGGGTATCCACACCATGAATGATGCTCTTTTCTTAAATGACAATATTATTGCCATCGGCTGGAGAGATATGGGCGACTTAAAGCAGATTGAAGGCAACCGTGATGCGTTTAAAGAGCGTTATAACAAGATATATCCTGATTCGAAAAAAGGTGCTGTAGCAAATGGTGCGGGAATGCTATACCGTTTCGTTTATGACGTGCAAATTGGAGATTACGTTGTCTTCCCGTCTAAGATAGATCGCCAAATCAATATTGGTACTATTGAAAGCGACTATATATATAATCCGAATGCAATAGAGTATGTACAACAGCGAAAGGTAAAGTGGCTGAAGCATCTACCCAGAACGTCTTTTTCACAGGGAGCTTTATATGAAGTCGGTTCTGCAATGTCATTTTTTGCTGTAAAGAACTACGCTGATGAGTATCTGGGTGCATTGGATAAGAGTTTCAAAAAGGCTGTGATATCATCTGAAGACGATGAAAGCGTTGGAGCCACAGCAGATGACATCGTTGAGACTACTAAAGACTATATACTCAAGGTATTAAGCAAGAATCTCAAGGGATATGATCTTGAAGAATTTGTTGCCGATTTATTGAGTGCAATGGGATACCGAACGTCAATTTCGGTTCATGGCGGCGACAGTGGAATTGATATAACGGCATATAAAGATGAGCTACCCCCTCGCATTTTAGTGCAGGTCAAGAGCCAGGACGGCGACATTAAGGAAACAACCATTCAATCGTTGAAGGGCGCAATGCGCGAAGGAGACTACGGGCTGTTCGTTACATTGTCCAATTACACGAAAAATGCACAGAAGTATCTTGATAGTGTACCGATCATCCGTGGTATTAACGGAACCGAGCTTGTGGATCTGGTTCTGAAGTATTATGGGAACTTGAGCGAGAAGTACAGAAGAATGATTCCACTGAAGATGGTATATATACCAATGCCTAACGACATAGAGTAATGATTATTTGAGCCTTGTCCGTCTGTCTAAAAAATCTTATCTTATGCTATACAGAATAAGGAATTCGCTTATAGAATGAGAGGTGGCAAGCGTGAAAATATACGTCGGAATAACCGATAAAGACTGGTACGAACAACTTAAAGCTCAGAAACCAGAAGAGGTAAATTTCTGGAAGCCAGGATCGAGCAATTTTAAGGCCCTACAGCCCAACGATATGTTTCTATTCAAATTACATCATCCTGCAAACTATATCGTTGGTGGTGGATTCTTTGTGCGTTTTTCGCTATTGCCTCCTTTTCTTGCATGGCAAGCTTTTGGATTGAAGAATGGTACAACCTCATACGAAGAGCTTCAGAAGAGGATAAATAAATATCGTAACCGTAATGGAATCAACTGTGATAACGCCCCCATTGGATGTATCATACTTACCGAACCGTTCTTTTTTGACGAGCATGACTGGATTCCGGTGCCAAAAGATTGGAACCTAAACATCGTACAAGGAAAGACATATGAAACAAATACGGAGCTTGGCAATCGCTTATATTGCCAGGTTCTTGAAAGGTTTCAGTTGTACAATAATGCGAACTTAAACGATCAGAAAGCAAGATATGCTGAATCATTGACTATGCACAGACTAGGACAAGGCGCTTTTAGGGTGGTGGTGACAGAGGCTTATCAGCGCAGGTGTGCCATTACGGGAGAAAAAACGCTTCCTGTATTAGAGGCTGCACACATCAAGCCCTTTTCTGAAAACGGACCTAACGATATAAAGAATGGATTGCTTTTACGCTCCGATTTTCACACACTGTTTGATGATGGATATATAACGATAAATCCCGATTTTGTCATTGAGGTAAGTAAACGGCTTAATGAGGATTATGGCAATGGGAAAGATTATTATAAATTTCATGGTAGTAAACTGCAGATAATGCCATCTTCATCAATCGAGCTTCCGTCACAGGAGTACATAATGTGGCACAACGAGCATTGCTACAAAGGATAAATACCCGTTCCCCTGTTCGGATATGCCAAAAGGAGAACTACTCAGGCAGACCGAGAATGATAGGCCGCATCTTCTATGCTGGATCGAAAATCACAAAAAGTAAACTAAGGGAGAACAATGATGCTTCTTTGGACAATTCAGCATAAGGCCGCATATGAGCAGCTATTAAAAATCGGCATCATGAGAGCGGATGAACAGCATCTGTTTTGTGAGGATGATTTTCCTCACGCATATAAATGGATTGCCGAGCAGATGTCGGAACGCATCGGTCAGCCACCGAGAGATGTTTATTACCCCGTGTGGGCATGGTATCAGTGGGAGGGCTCACGCAAACGCCTGGATATGCGCTCACATCGTCGATGGACAAAGAAGGGCGAGCCAATTGTACTGCTTACGATTGATGTACCGGATAAAGATGTGCTGCTTTCCGATTTTGATAGGTGGCACTGTGTTTTGAATAATGTCTATCTCCCATTGTCCATGGCAGATGATGTGGATCATACGGAGGTAGAAAAAGTTAGCAGTTGGAACCGCATTTTTCAAATTGACACACAATCGGACTACTGGGATACGCCTAAGTCGACACAAGCGACATTTTGGGAGCTAAAACAGGAGTGGGTTTTAAAAGCTGAACACTTCATTTCGGCTTAAACGTAAGTGGTTTAGTTTGATAAGACACAGGAGAATGGAGATGAGCACTTATGACAACAAATCAGAATCTTCATGCGTTTGCGGTGAAATGGTTTGACAAGTTCCGGGACACAAAAACTGTGTCGCGTGAAGCTGAAGACCCCACTTTTGCTGACGAGTGCTCCTCGCTCGGCTTCAAAATGGACTGTGGCAAAGCCTTTGAAGAAGCCTACTCTGATAGCCATGCTTTTAACGATTATCGTGAGCTGGATAAAATAATAGATAGTATTACCGATATCGCGCTCCTTGGCTCAGGTATTTTTTCAAAATGGCGGTATTTCACACACTGGGCTGGTCCCGGTGAGAATATGCTTTCCTTTGAGAACAGATCATGGTTTATTACTGCTCTTGGCAGGCTGGAGCGTCTCGCAGCCGACGATGATACAAGCCCCTTCATTTTCGAAGGAATTGCCAGTAAAATACAGATCATATCCAACAATATCTGCTTTGGTCCTTGTCCGTTGCCTGATGATAAAATTGAACAGCATCTTTCCATTACAGCAAATGGCAGGTCAAATTCAGACAGAATTGAAAAGATTGTTATTGACTATTATCGTCTAACGAAGATTAAGCCCGGAGTCAAACCCGAAGGCGCTACATGGGAATATGCGACTTGGGACTACAGTGAACACATCACAATAGACAGAAAAAGTGAGGTCTTGGAACATATTCAAAATATCGGCACAGGCTGTCAGGTGTCTCGGAAATATCATGTTGAGGATGGTATCACATCTTTTTTAGATGATATCGACACTGATGATTTCATGGTTCATACCGAAGGAAATCCTCCCGATGTCATCGTAAATCCACTGGAGACGAAGGATTACAAAATCACAATTGATTACCTGTATGGTGAACAGCAAATCCTGACCGGTACATTTGACAAAAACGGTCTCCCTGACGATTTCGCGGATTTTGCAGAATCCATATTTGATTTTATGCGTTTTTATGGAATGGGCGAAATCCTCGATTCGTCAGTATATGGAAAACCTTTGCGCAAGCAGACAGATTACATCTTTTGCAATGTTCAGTTTGATGATTACGGAAAAACATATTGCTATCTGACCGATGACGGCACTCTCGAAGCGGGCGATTATGTTATTGTTCCTACCGGAAAAGACAACCACGAAGTAATTGCTCAAATAGAAAGCATTGAATACCATTCTTCCGAAGATGCTTCGTTTCCACTGGACAAAATAAAAAAGGTCATCAAAAAACACATTGATAACAAAAATATTGACAACGATTCCACGGACGAAGAAGATTCCTCTATTAAATTGCCCGAAGATGCTGTGATAATGGGAAGTGAGCCGCTTTTGGGAGTATCCGCTGAAGAGTGGCGTGATATGCTTGGTGCCGACTATACCGAGTCAGCTTTAGCTACATCGCTTGCGGGTGCTTGGAATGAAGCGAGCTGGTTGATGGATGAGGCTGACGAAGATGACTGTACACCTGAAACAAAAGCACGATACGAGTCGTGGTGGGCGTTGCAAATTGAGTTTGTTAGAAAAGTTGCCGCAATTATGCAATGCGAATGCAAAACACCATATGTCAAACTCGTTACTCCATTTATGGAACGTAATGGGTATTGTAACGGTCACGGTTGGTGGGTCAAGAAAGAAAATATAAACAAAAATTCATAGGGCATTTGTATTACCGCATTTGCCAACGGAGGCGGTGGGATTTAAATCCTACCATTGACTTGTTCCCAAGGACGCATTGGACTTTTAATATATTGTGGATATATTCCCGTGAACGGAAAATACCCCCAAAACCGTCATTGCCTTATTCCCTCGCACGGAAAATCAGCAAAGCACATACCCGACATCAAACTGATGCTATCGTTCCATGTGGAGAGTGTCGTGTTGATGTCAAATGTAATAAGCAAGTAAACTCACAGCGCAAAGGCCGCTATCGACGGAAGATAGCGGCCTTTTGCTTCAATGGCTATAGAATCGCCAAGAACGCCGGGGCGAAACCTACGGTGACGGAATTGAGCACCCGGCTTGTGCGTGTATCGAGAATGGAGACAGTGTCCTCAAACGTATTTGTTACGACCATCAGTTTGCCTTCGCACGCCGTCGCCAGTCCGTATGGGCCTTTTCCTACGGCGATCTTTGTAAACTGACGCTGGGTAAAGACGTCGAAACCCGTAACGGAATCGTCGTAGCGATTGGCGCTGTACAGCTGGTTTCCACCGTGCGTAAACGCCAGGCCCACCGGCCCGTTGGGTGTGGGAAAAGGCGCGGCGGCCTCGGCAAGCAAAACGTTCACGGGCGTGATGGAATTGCCCTCTTCGTTTGAAACAAAAACGTGCCGATCGTTGGGGCTGCGCTTGACATACTCAGTTCCGGCTTCGGCAGGCAAAAGCTTGATTACCAGATTGAGCGCCAGATCGATTACGGCAATCTGCTGCGCGTTGCGCAGGCTGACAAAGGCCAGCGACCCGTCATGCGTGACGTCGATGGAAAAGCCGATGGAGGGGAGCGTGATGTCCGTTATTTTTTCGAGCGTGCAGGCATCAAGCACATATACGCTGGGCGTGCCGTAATGGACGACGTACACCATGCGGCCGTCGGGGGATACCGCCACGCCCGCCGGGTACGAATCCACGGGGATTGTTTTGATCGCCTGGTTTTTGTATAGATCGATCACCGAGAGCGTGTTGACTGAGAAATTGGTGACATAGGCCAATTGCTTGCACGGGTTGATGCGGATGTCGAGCGGGCCTAAGCCGACCGGGATATCCAGTAGTCTTCGCGCTTCACATACATCTACCACGCTCACATAATCGCTGGCGAAGATGCAAATATACGCCAGTGGATGCCCATTGCGGCGGGCAAGAGCGACCTGCTCAAACGCATTGCTTTCAATAAGCTGTGCAGGCTGCGATGCCGCGTTGACTGCACGGAGGAATTCCGTCCTGTTGTCGAGCATGAGGTTGCTTGGGATGTTCATTGCTTCCTCTCCGATCTTTTTATGCATGGTTCGAATTTACAGGGTTCGGGGCCGAATCCCAGAACGCCAAAGTCAATAAACGCATTCCCAATTCCATTGTCCGCAGTCGCAAAGACGGCGAGCGACCGGCCGGGAACCTCATACGTTCTGGTTATGTTGCTGTCGCCGGGTTGCAGAGTGAAGGCATCCAGTTGGAAGATCAGTTCATCCGCTTCCGCTTGCAGCACAAAGATGCGAATTGTAACATTCACGGCGGAAGTGGGACGGATTGCGCCGTACACGCGGATGGTCTCATAATTGGCGACCGGTATGCCGTGCGGCAATGCGGCGTTTAGGCGAACCGTCTCTCCGGCGGGGATTGCTAGCGCGCCTTGCGGCGTTCGAAACAGAAGATGATTTTGTTCCATGGGACAGGTCATGGGCATATATCCTTTCATTGATGCTGATATATTTTATGCAATAATGAAGGGGATGTTACGTTGACATAGTGGGATACGGCAATCATACATCGGTGCGCAAGCGGGGCATGGAGCAAGACCTGGCGCGCCGCCTGCGCAGCAGCGCGTACCGGACGGACAAAGAGGCGCGGCTCGATTAGCTTTTCAATCGCCCAACGGATTGACTGTTTATGTATAGGTTACGGCAGTGGGCTGTACTTGCAAGGATAAGCCATAGGCTCATCGGCTAGAACGGGCCTGTGATTGAGTAAATTATGTTTCTGGTTATCGTGGTGGAAATAAAAACTAAATATATGATTTAAATTACTGAAATACTGAAACGATTTGCTTATAAAAAACGATATATAATGTAATGGAAATGGATTCAGCAGCTGATCGATCAGTGAAGACCTTTGGAGGTGATATCCTGCCGCCAAGTGGTTAACAGATACATACGGCATCATTATTGCACACTTAAGGCATACTGAAGTAATTGTCAAATTACTCCATGCTATGTCATGATTGAATTGTTTTTATAGTTAGTCAATTCTTCAGTGAAAATATAGGAGTTTGGGAATATATGAAAATAAACGTATACACATTAAATTCTTTTGCTAAAACAAAAGAAGGCGGAAACCCAGCAGGCGTTGTAATGAATGCAGATTCATTATCTGAGGAAGAAATGAGAAAAACTGCTGCTGTTCTTGGATTCAGTGAAACTGCTTTTGTTTTCAAATCAAATGTGGCAGATTTTAAAGTGAGATTCTTCACACCGAATGAAGAGGTGGACTTATGTGGTCATGCCACTATTGCCACCTTCTATGCAATGTCAAGTCTAAATTTGTTAAAGCAAGGTAAGTATGAACAAGAAACCAGAGCAGGAATACTTGGCATTGAAATTCACAACGATAATTTTGTTATGATGGATCAATCTATTCCTGTATTTTCAGAAGTTATAGATAAAGATGAAGTAGCAGATTCCTTGAACATCAGTACTTCCCAAATTACAGCAGACTTGGTGGTGCAAGTTGTATCAACAGGGCTTCGGGATATTATGGTTCCGGTAAGAAGCATTGAGATTTTAGATGCGATCAGACCGGATATGAAAAAAGTAAAAGAAATCAGCCAGAAGTACAATACGGTTGGATACCATGTTTTTTCTTTGAAATCCTTACATGGCGCTAACGCTTATTGTAGAAACTTTGCTCCCTTATATGGTATCCCGGAGGAATCTGCCACAGGAACATCAAGCGGTGCACTTGGTTGTTATTTGTACCACTATGGAAAAATCAACAAGGAGCAAGCATCACATATTACTTTTGAACAAGGTTATTCTATGAAAAGCCCATCTGAAATCATAGTGTCTTTATCTATAAAGGAAAATAAAATTTTTGAAGTCAAGGTCGGAGGGAGAGCGATGAATTTAATCTTGACGGAAGTCGAAATATAGAATAAGAGCTAAACGACACACCTTCAAGGCCTCACTAGGCCCAAGCGGCATCTTTTTTGACCTCTCAAGGCATGTGGAGGGTGTCGTATTGCTGTCAAGGATAAAAGATTGAATGTGCGAGAAGTCCAGTAAATACGCCGTTTTTGTGGTTTGAGATTTCAGTTGTTGTCTCAAAGCGTATTTGCCCGTGCATAGGGATAAGTCTATCGGGTCGGACTCCACAAGAGGATATCTTTGAAATTTATCTGATCACGGGGGTGGTAAAATGAAAATAGTAGATGCGTATGAAAAGTATTATCAATATATTTTTAACTATGCCCTGAAATTGACCTGCCATCCGGAAGACGCGCTTGATTTAGTGCAGGATACATTTTTGAAGGCAACGGAGAAATTGGATACGCTAAAGAGCGAACAGGCATTGGCAAAATGGTTAAGAACGATATGCTTTCATGAATTTTTGAACAAGGCGAAAATGGACACCCATAAATATCTGGTAGAGGTTGAAGATTGGGATAAACTGGAGCGGGAAGGGCGTCTCCTGACCGATACTGCCCCGCAACCGGAGGATGAGATTGTTGTAGCGGAAGAAATCAGGGACTTACAGAATGGATGCTTTCTCGCAATGGTAAGAAAGCTGACGTTAAATCAGCGTATCACCTTTTCCTTGGTGGATATGTATGGGCTGCCAATTGAATATGTTGCAAAACTATTGGATATCTCTATAGGGGCCGCAAAAGGGCTGCTCTATCGTGCAAGGATGAATATCGATTCTTTTTTCGGAGACCATTGCAGTATTATTTATGAAAAAAATCCTTGCGGTTGTAAGGCTTGGATGGAATTTTCAGCGAGCCGTTCCAATCTGCAACGTCAATCCCATAGATTGCTGGAAAATTTGGATTACAAACAAAAGGGCTATGTATATAATGAACGTGTCAGAAAAAGAGTACAGTATCTCTATCACCATATGCCCGAAAAAAAGCCTCCCGAAGAGTGGTATAAAAATGTTTTAGCAGTTTTGGCGTCAGAAAATTAAATAAAATATCCTCCAGCCGTATCTTCTGAATTGCTATTTTGTCTCTATTAGTGTAACGATAAATTCGAGCGGATACGGAAAGGATGAATAGTAATGGAGAAAGTTGCTGACGGATTCAAAATGTTCATGGAAGAGACGGATGGTATAGGCGAAGCGTTTATGGGCGCTGTTTGTAAAATGTCGGAAAAAAGCGCGCTTGATAAAAAGACGCACGAACTCGCCTATATTTCTGTACTGGTATCGACGAAAATGTATGGCGGTCTGCCATTTCACATTCAGCAGGCAAAAGAGCATGGCGCAAGCGTAGATGAAATCAGGAGTGCCGTTCTTGTGCCGTTGCCAATTACGGGCATTCAGGTTGCAGAAGCCCTGCCATATTTGCATGAGCTGATCGAAAAATAGTCGCGGCATACGGCGCACGAAAACTGATATTGTTTAAAGGGAAATCATCGATTTCGCCCTTTTCTCACATATAAAACTATGTAAACATGAAACGCAAATAAGAACAGGCCAAATCAACCGCAAAAATAGCATCACCCCGAATAACGCTCCAGAAACTGCCTGGTGCGCTGTTCCTTCGGGTTTGAAAACAGCTCTTCGGGCGCGCCGTACTCCACGATGGCGCCATTATCCATAAATAAAACCTTATCGGATATCTCGCGCGCAAATTGCATTTCATGTGTGACGATGACCATCGTCATGTGTTTGTCAGCCAGGCTTTTGATCACCTTCAACACTTCGCCGGTCAGTTCCGGGTCGAGCGCGGACGTCGGCTCGTCAAAGCAAAGGATATCAGGCCTTAAAGCGAGTGCCCGCGCGATTGCCACGCGCTGCTGCTGCCCGCCCGAAAGCTGATGCGGATAAAAATCCAGCTTATTTGAAAGCCCCACCTGGTCCATCAGCGCGCGGGCATCTTTTTCAATGTCGGCAAGGATGTTCCTGCGGTTTTCCTTATAATCCGCTCTCTTTTTTGCGAGCATCTCGCACGCAAGCGTGATATTTTTAAGTGCCGTATACTGGGGGAACAGGTTGAATGACTGAAAAACAAGCCCAAAATGCAACCTTCTTTTGCGAATCTCTTCATCGGAGAGCGGCTGAGGGTTTTCGCTGTCGAATATCGTGTTGCCGTTCACGCTGATCGTGCCGGCGTCGGGCGTTTCAAGAAAATTCAGGCACCTGAGCAGTGTCGTCTTGCCGCTGCCTGAGGAGCCGATGATCGCCAGCGACTCTCCCTGTTCAATCGAAAAGCCGATATTTTCAAGCACAACCGAAGACCCGAAACTCTTTTTTAAGCGTTTTACCTCTAAAACAGACATAGGCAAGCTCCTTTAAACCCTGAAATAGCTGAGCCTGCGCTCCAAGTAGCCAAACAGCAGCGTTAGTATCCCGCAAAACAGCAGGTAAAAGGCGCCGGAATAGAAAAGCGGCCAGATGATCGCGGCGGACTTGATATAGTCTTCGGCCTCCATGACGATCTCACGTACAGCGATCACCCGGGCGAGAGATGTATCCTTTACCAGCGTAATGATCTCGTTGGACATGGGGGGGACGATGCGCTTGATGACCTGTAACAGAATCACCTGAAAGAAAATCTGTATTTTTGTCATGCCAAGCACCTGGCCCGCTTCGTATTGCCCCCTTGGAACGCTTTCGATGCCGCTGCGGAAGATCTCCGAAAAATAAGCAGCGTAATTGATTACAAAAGCGATCAGCACCGCCTCCAACCGTGGGAAAGCAGACCCTCCCCATATGAGGCCGGGTCCGTAAAAGACGATAATCACCTGCAATATCAGGGGAGTGCCGCGTATCGCCCAGACAACTGTCTTAGAGAGCCATTTTAAAGGCGCAAACCTGCTCATCGATCCGAACGAAATGCCAAGGCCTAGCGGAACGGCGCACACAAGCGTAAGGATAAATATCCAAAGTGTTTTCAGAAATCCTTCCAGCAATGTTTGCGTAACAACAGCAAAGCTCATAAACATACGGTCCTTTTTTAGGAAAATAGGGATAGGACCTGCTCCGTGGAACGCGTGTAACGTATACGCCGGAACAGGCCCCTTCGATTTAGAAACTATTTGGTGAGCAGACGCTGCGAGAGACCATATTTTTCGGCGATTTTCACTAGGGTGCCATCTTGGAGCAGCTCGCTTGTGATTTTGTTGAATTCGGCGGCGGCAGTACTGCCAACACGCAGGCCGATCGCATATTCCTCGGCGGTCAGGTCCATGCTGGTAATTGTGATAAGCTCGGCATAATCCGAGCCCTCACCTGTCATGGAGGTCGCCATCGTCGCGTCGATGACGGCTGCCTCTGCGGTGCCCGCCTTGACTTCCAAGAGCGCCTTCGCCTGCGAGTCGACGGCAGTGTAAACAGCGCCGGACAGATCGGCTTTGATCGCGGCCTCGCCCGCAGAGCCCGATTCGGCAACCACTGAGACACCGTTCAGGCTTGCGCGGTCCGTGTACTTGGAGGCGTTGGACGAGCGGATTACGACAACCTGCTCATTGAGAAGATACGGCTGCGTAAACGTCATGTTTGCTTTGCGTTCTTCCGTTACGGTCAGGCCGTTCCAGATGCAGTCGATGGTTCTGGCCTTTAGCTCAATCTCCTTCGTATCCCAGTTGATAAATATGAAGTTGGGTTTAACGCCAAGCTTCGCACAAAGCGCCTCGGTATACTCGGTATCAAAGCCGACCAGCTTGCCGTCTTTGTCTTTATAGTTCATAGGCTCATAAGCGGTGATACCCACGATCAGCTCACCCTTTGCCTTGATATAGGCCAAATCGTCTTCTGCCTCGCCGGAAGCGGCCGGAGACTCTGCCGCAGGGGTGTTGGGCGCGGTGCTCGGGCCTGAATCCGCAGCAGTTGCGGCCGGGGATGACGGTCCCGCGTTAGTCGCAGCACAGGCGCTAAGCATTAAAATCAACAAAGCGATAAGCAATGAGCTGGCGAATTTTTTCATTTTAAATCCTCCTGTATATGACATCTGCTCAAAATACTTTATTATTATAACACATCACCATGCTAAAACAACAAATCGTTTTATCATGTTCTCGAATGATCGCGGTGCTGACTAAATGGATTGTTCATTCAATGGTTTTCCTGGCAGGGCAACAGGGCAATTTTTTGCTGTATAACCGGGATGAGAATACTACCATCACGGCGCTTGAACTGTATTGATAAAATATATGGGCATACTTTCAGTATATGATTTAACAAATTTGGCCTATCAAGTATAATTAAAGTAGGGCGTGAAGAATGAGGACCTATTTTGGAAAAACTATACTCTTCAACAGGAATGCCAATGAAGGAGCGGCAAATTGAAAAAGAGAAATACGCAGGAGCGCCGCAATGCGATTGCGGAACAGCTGGTTGCCAGCGGGAAGGTTTCGGCATCCGAATTGGCGGGTCAATATGGAGTATCCATGGAGACTGTCCGGAAGGACATGATCTGGCTTGAGAAGAATGGCCTTGCACGCAAGGGATACGGTGGCGCTGTTGCGGCTACCGCCATCACCGAGAGGACTTTCCTGGAAAAATCCATCTGTTATAAGCACGAGAAGGCCCGCATCGCAACAAAGGCGATGGAACTTGTACAGGATGGAGATGTGGTGCTGCTTGATTCGGGAAGCACTGTATTATGCGTTGCAAAACAACTGGTTTTGAAACAGGATATTACGGTGTTTACAAACTCCTTAAGGGCGGCCCAACATCTGATTGACTATGGAATAAAGGTTTACGTGTTGGGGGGAGAGGTTCGCAACACCAGCAATGCGTTGACAGGCGGATGGGCGCTTCGCGCGCTTGGTGAAATCAAAGCGGACATTGCGATCCTTGGAACAAGTGGAATCAAAGGCCGTGGCGGCCCCTGTGTCGAGAGCTTGGAAGAAAGCGAAATCAAGCGCGCCATGATGAAAGCCGCACATAAAACGGCGGTCATCGCGGATGCCAGCAAGGGTGATTGCGACGCGCTGATTCAATTTGCATCATGGGAAGACGTTGATTTTTTTATTACGGAAGAAACGATGGATGAGAACACCTTGAAAGGTGTCGAAGGGAAGACAACGGTGTTGTTTTGCTAAGAAAACAGGGAACAGACAGGCTCGGCTTTAGAAACCTCCGTGAAAGTGCAACAGAAGCACAGAGCGGAGGTTTTATTATGGACAAACATTCACCTGATTGTAGTTTCTGCTTTGCAATTCAATTCTCAAAAAGCTTGTTTGTATTCCAAATACAAAGGTTGATTTCTGTTTGTGAATGCATATAATGAAAATTGGAAGCAATATAAAACAACTTATAAAATTGTAGTAGATTGGATTTAACTGATGAAATCCAATAAAATGTTGCAATCCAGTGGGATAAGCATCGCCGCATATGCGTTGGATACTTTTCAGAATAAGATAGAGGTCATGGCCTAATGGAAGAGATATTCGGAACGATTTTTGGTCTGCAGCACTTTTCCGTGGACGACGGTCCGGGGATTCGCACAGCTGTATTCCTGAAGGGCTGCAACATGGCGTGCGTATGGTGTCACAACCCGGAGAGCATATCATCTAAACAAGAGCTGATGTATTGGGATGCAAAATGCATCACGTGCGGAGCCTGTGAAGCGGTATGTCCCAATGACGTACATCGCCTGCGGGACGGTGTGCACCACATTGACAGGGGCAAGTGCACCGCGTGCGGCAAATGTGTGGAAGCATGTCCGGCAGGGGCTTTAAGCCTGATCGGCCAGCGCATCAGCGCCGCGGAGGTTGTGCAGGAAGCCGAACGGGATATGCGCTATTACCTCACCAGCGACGGAGGGCTGACCATCAGCGGCGGGGAACCGATGTGCCAATTCCCGTTTACGCTCCATATCGCAAGGTTGGCACACGAAATGGGAATCGGCGTCGCCATTGAAACCAACGGCAGTGCGCGCTACGAAGACTATGAACAGCTCCTGCCCTATACGGACCTGTTTTTGATGGACTATAAGGCCACAAGCGCCGGACAGCATATGCAGTTTACCGGGATGCGCAACGATGTGATATTGGGGAACATGGCGAAATTGGACGCCGCCGGGGCAAATGTGGTGCTGCGCTGTCCGATCATCCCCGGTATCAACGATGATGAAGCGCATTTTCGCGCGATCGCGGAATTGACAAAAAGACACAGCCATATCCTCGGCTTTGAGCTGATGCCCTATCATAGGCTTGGCATTTCAAAGGCAGGACGCCTTGGACAGAATATGCGGGTGTTTGAAGAACCGGCCTCCGAAACAAAGGAAGCGTGGAGAAACAGTATTATCGCCTATGGAGGCAGGGAGTGGGAGGGATAGCGTGACCGATAGAATACAAAACATGCGAAAAAATGTGGAGCGCTTAAACGATGCGGGTGTGCGGAGAACGCTCTTTTATCCGCGGGTATACCAATCGCTTGTAACGACCCGCGGGGAAAGCATTCAAATCAGGCGCGCCAAAGCCCAGGCCTATCTTCTGGAGCATACGCCATTAATTGTACTGCCTCATGAGCTCATTGTTGGCAGCATGGTTGGCCTGTGTCCGGTTGCGGATATTGTGCCGGCCTATGAAACGCAGCACAAAAAGGCCATAAAGATTATAGAAGAGTATCTCTCCAACAGGGAGCAGGCGCAGCAGGCTGCCCATGACAGGAACAGCGTCAAAACATTCGAGGAGGAATTTACGACCAAGAAGAGCCGCTGGGCGCTTATGAGCCGTGTGCACCACGATGCGGACATTACATATGAGGACCTGCAGAAGCTGATTGCGCAAATGCAACAGCAATTCAGCGGCAGCGGTATTGAAAAGTACGAGATTGGCCGTGAGTTGGAGCGAAGCTTCAAAATCGATTACGGTAAAGAGGTTCGCAATGAAATCGACGCCCTGCCATGGTTTGCGGCAAACCACCTGAGCCTCAATTATGGCCGTATCATCAGGCAGGGTTTTGCAGCGCTGATTACAGAGATCGATTTCAGGCTTGGGCAGGCGCTGACGGACGCGCAGCGGGAATATTACGAAAGCGCCGGGATCGTTGCCCGGGCAAGCAGTCGGCTTATCACGCGGTACGCGCTTGCATTGCGTGAACAAAGCGAAAAAGAGTCATCGCCCCGCAGCTTGGAACTGCAGAAAATGGCCGATATTTGCGATAACATCGTCCATCAGCCTGCCGCCACCTTCCGCGAGGCCGTGCAGTTTGTCTGGCTGCTGCATATCATGGCAAGCATCTGCTGGGGCTCGGCCTTATCGCTTGGGCGGCTGGACCAGTACCTGTTTGCATACTATCAAAAGGATATTGACAAAGGCGTCATAACGCGTGAGGAAGCCGCTGAATTGCTGTGCTGCATGTGGCTTAAGGTCAACGAGCCCAAGATGCGCACGGTACAAAGCCTGACGCTTGGCGGCATTACGCCTGCGGGAGATGATGCGGCAAACGCGCTGACAGCGCTTTGCCTGGAAGTTGTAAAAGAGATGAAGCTGCCGTACCCCAATGTCGGCTTGCGCATCAATAAGAAGAATCCCGATTGGCTGTATGAGAAAGCCGTCGACGCCATGAAAGCGGGTGGCGGGCAGCCCATGGTCATGAACGACGAGGTATGGATCGCCAACCTCAAAAAGCTTGGCTATGCAGACAAGTATGTTAACGATTATTACAACATGGGCTGCGTGGAAATCATGGTGCCGGGAAAGCAGCCCAACTGGGGTGTCACGGACCCGATTGCGTTTCCCATGCTGTTTGAGCAGGTGTTTGCGCGGTACCGCACCGGGGAAACGGCGCTTGAGAGCTTTGAAGACTTCCGGCAGACGTATCTGGAAGTGCTGCAGGAAGCGGTTCTGGCCGATAAACGCGAGGCGGACAGCAAGGCCGCGCAGATTCCCGGCAAGTGCTATGACCCGCTCGCGTCCCTGATGACGGACGGATGCATGGAGACCGGCTGCGATATGTTTCAGGGCGGCAGCGAACTCGGGACGCACTGGTCGTTCTATGCGTATGGCCTTGGCACCGCGGCCGATTCTATGGCAGCGGTCAAAAAGCATGTTTACGATGAAAAACGCTTTGCCATCGGCCAGATGGCTGAGATGTTGGAACAAAACTTTTATGGGCACGAAGGAGATCGTCTGTGGCTCGATAGCCGGACGCCGCATTATGGGAACGACCTTGATGAGGTGGATGCGCTGGCGGATGATATTCTGTCAGCCTTTGACGATTTCGTGATGGCGCTCAATACGAAGGAAAACCGCGATAAATATGTGACGACGCTGTTCGGATATTTTTTTCATATTTATCATGGGGAGATTACGGGCGCGACGGCGAACGGCAGGCGCAGGGGAGAGGCGTTCAGCGACAGCATGGGGCCGTCACAGGGCAAGGATATCGGCGGACCAACGAAGATGCTCAATTCGGTGTTGAAGCTTGATCATGGCGGTGTTACGGGTGGATACGCCTTGAACCTCAAGCTCAATCCGGGCCTTGTGAAAAACGCCACCGGAACCGCGGCGCTTACAACCTTAATAAAATCATATATTGCCGACGGTGGGCCGCAGCTGCAGATTTATTTTGCGGATGCCGACACACTCCGGCAGGCGAAGGCGGAGCCCGAAAAACACCGCAACCTCATCGTACGGATCGGCGGGTATTGCGAGTATTTTGTAAATCTTGACGCGGCGCTGCAGGATGAGATCATCGAGCGCACGCTTCATGGCGTTTAAGGAGAACGATGGTATGAAAACAAAGGCAGTCAGAATGTATGGAAAACAGGATATCCGGTTTGAGGAATTCGACCTGCGCGATATCCGGGAGGACGAGCTGCTTGCAAGCGTCGTGACGGACAGCCTCTGCATGTCTACCTACAAGGCGGTCCTGCAGGGCAGTGATCACCGGTGCGTGCCGGAGGATATCGTGACAACCCCCATCATCATCGGCCACGAGTTTTGTGCCAGGGTGGAACAGGCCGGCACCGCGCTCAAAGGCAGAATAAGCGTGGGCGAGCTCTTTACCGTCCAGCCGAAAATGGTGGAGGGCGATATCATAAAGGGCCCCGGCTATAGCTTCCCATACTATGGCGGGAACGCCACGCATATCATTGTTCCGGCCGAGGTGATCGAAGGCGGGTATTACCTTCCTTACTCCGGCGATACCTATTTTAAAGCATCCACGGCAGAGCCATTGTCTTGTTTGATTTCGGCGGCACGCTCCCAGTATCATCTGGGCGCGAACAGCAAAACCCATATCATGGGCCTGAAAAGGAACGGCTATATGGCCATACTCGCGGGCTGCGGCCCTATGGGCCTGGGTGCTGCGGAGGTTGCGATGGCAATGGAGCAGCGCCCCAAATGCATCGTCATCACGGATGTCGACGAAAAACGGATCGCCCGGGCAAAGTCGGTGTTAAAGCCGAAAAACGGCGTGAATATTGAGATCGTCAACACAAAGGATATGGAAGACCCGGTAAAGGGCTTAAAGCGGTATACGAACGGGGCCGGATTTGACGATCTCTTCATTATGGCGCCTGTTCCAAGCGTGATTGAAACCGCGGACGCGATCGCCGCCGCCAACAGCTGCCTCAATTTCTTTGCGGGGCCCACGAAAAAGGAATTCAGCGCCATGGTGAATTTCTACGATGTACACTATAACGACAAGCATATCCTTGGAACCTTCGGTGGCGATATTGACGATATGAAGGAATCGCTGCGTCTTTTGGAGGAAAGCCGCATCGATCCGTCCATATTGATTTCCCATATCGGCGGGCTGAACAGCGCGGCGGAGGCGACGCTCCATCTTCCCGAAATTCCGGGCGCGAAAAAGCTGATTTACTGCAACATTGATCTTCCTCTTACCGCCATCGACGCGTTTGCGGAAAAAGGGCGTACCGATCCGCTGTTCCGCGCGCTATATGAAATATGCGCGGATAACAATATGCTTTGGTGCGGGGAGGCGGAGCGCTACCTGCTGGCAAACGCAAAGCCGGTTTAGGAGGGTGTGCATGTTTGACGTTGTTTGCGCGGGACATATTTGCCTTGACATCACGCCGACTATGCAGAGCGGTGCGTCTATAGGCCGGGTGTTTGTGCCGGGGAAGCTGACGGAATCCAAGGAGCTTATCATGTCCACCGGCGGCAGTGTTGCCAATACGGGTATCGCCTTAATAAAGCTTGGCATCAGCACCGCGCTCGTGGGGAAAATCGGGAATGATCTTTCCGGCGAGGTGATAAGGCGGATCCTTGCGCAGAACGGCGGCAGCGGCGAGTATTTATCGGTCGCGGAACATGAGATGACATCCTACAGCATTGTGCTTGCGTTGCCCGGATATGACCGTATTTTCCTCCATGATCCTGCTGTCAACAATACGTTCGGGATAGAGGATATCGATTATGAGCTTGTGCGGCAGGCAAAGCTTCTGCACATTGGGTATCCGACCGTGATGCGCCGCCTGTCGCAAAACGGCGGAGAGGAGCTAAAGCGCATCCTGCACAAGGCAAAGGAACTTGGGACCACGACATCGCTGGATACGGCCTATCCTGATCTGGATTCGGAAAACGGCAGCCAGGATTGGCAGAAGGTATTTGAAAACGTACTGCCATGGACGGACATCTTTATGCCAAGCATTGAAGAGGCCATGCTGATGTTTGATTATGGCGAGTTTATGCGGCTCAAAAAGCTTGACGAGGATATCCTGAAAAGCCTTGATATCGATTATTTGCCTAAGCTTGGCAGACGGCTCGCCGATATGGGGGCGGGAATTGTTGTGATCAAATGCGGCACACTTGGATATTATGCGCGGACGCAGGGGGCGGAGGCACTGCAAAACATGGGACGCGGCATGCCCAGAGACATCAGCGCGTGGGCCGATCAGGAACTCTTCACCAACATCTACCATGTGGAGGAGGTCAAATCAACGACCGGGGCCGGGGATACCAGCATAGCGGGCTTTTTGGCGGCATTGGTGACGGGCAGGACGCTTGTGGAGGCTGTGGAGATTGCCTGCGCCACGGGCGCCGCCTGCGTGCAGGAATTTTCGGCGACGGGCGGGATCGGTTTACTCGGTGAGATCATTTCCAAAAGCGCAACAGAGTGGTACAAAAGGCCTTATGTATACAAGGGGAACTATTTCACCTATGATGAACGGCACGATATTCTTGTACGGGAAAGGGAATGAGGTGTATCCTGGCAGGCATCGTTCTTTCTGCCTCTATTTGCGGCTGCTTACCGGTGGTGCCTGCGGCAGAGTAAGGACGATGGGGGCGTATCTTACTTTGATATGTACGTTACAGCCCCTCCGCATCCGCAATCACCTTACATCCCATTGCCTTCGCTTCCGCGTGAAGTATGCGGTTGCGAAGGTTGGTTTCGCCGTATTCGGTGAGGCAGTTCAGGACCGCGTCGCAGGCGCGGAGCTTTTCGAGAGCGCGCGCATAGGCGGCGTCCGAAATGGTATGGAAGCTCTTTTCGCTGATGATCTCATCTGCAAGGTCGTACGCCACCTGATAGTCAACGTCGTTTTCATGGAGGATGCCCGTAATGAAGGGGATCCGCTTTTTTTGCAGCGTCCTGTAGACCTCAATGCCCGTACCGCCGCCCGCGATCACGAACAAACGCGGCGTACCCGTGGGCCGTTTCATTTCCACGTTTCCGAAAAGCGGGTTATAGCTGCCGTCCGTAAGATCATACAATTCGTGAATGAGATCGCGACGGAAGATTTCCCGCGCATTGCCGTAGTGGGAAATGTACTCACCCTTGACGCACAGCACATCGTCCGAAACGCGCTGCGCCAGGCTTAGATCGTGGAGGGATAGTATTACCGCGATGCCTCGTCGCGCCATGTCGCGCAGGATGTCGAGAAGCTCCAGTTCGTAGCGGATATCCAGGTACGAGGTCGGCTCGTCCAGCACGATGATCTCGGGCTGCTGGCAAATGGCCCGCGCAAGCAGCACCCGTTGGCGCTGTCCGTCGCTGATCTGCATAAAGTCGCGGTCCTTGAGGTCGGTCACGTTCACGAGCGCCATGGCCTCGCAAACCGCGGCCCTGTCCGCATCGGAGAGGATGCCGAGCGTGCCCGTATAAGGATAGCGTCCCGCTTCCACGACATCCTCGCAGGTCATAAGCTCCGTGCGAAGCCGTTCGGTCAGCACCACGGATACGCGGCAGGCAAGGTCGCGCTCGGTCATATCGGAAATGGAGCGCCCGCCGATGTACACAGTGCCCGCAATGCGTTTGAGGTGCTTGGTGATGCTCCGTAAAATCGTGGACTTGCCCGAACCGTTGGGGCCGATGAGCGTCAAAATGCGTCCCTTCGGAAGCCGGATACCGATATCCTTGATGAGCGGCTTGCCGTTGTAACCCACGGTCAATTGTTGGGTGGAAAAGAAGTAATCCATGCTCAATCCCTCGCACACTTTTTGAGCATTACGGCGATGACGACGGGCGCGCCGAACACCGCGGTCACGGAGCTGATGCTAAGCTCCAGCGGGGAGAACAGCGTCCGCGCGATCAGGTCGCAGATGAGGCAGAAGATTGCACCGCCTAAGAAGCATACGGGGATTACAAGAAGCGGCTTTGAGGTTTTTAAAAGCGCTTTTACAAGATGCGGTACGGCGATGCCCACAAAGGAGATTGGCCCCGCAAAGGCGGTCACACAGGCGGAAAGTATACTTGAAAGCAGTATGAGCGCCACACGGAACGCTTTCACATTCACGCCCATACTCTTTGCGTAGCTCTCCCCAAGCTGGTACGCGCCGATGGGTTTGGAAAGGAAAAACACAAGAAGCGAAGTGATGAGAACGACCGCGGCCATCACCCGCACGTCGTTCCACGAAACGCCCGAAAAGCTGCCGCGCGACCAGTTGTGCAGGTTCACGATGCTCGCGTCGTCCGCAAACGTAATGATAAAATCCGTGATAGCAGAGAAGATGTAGCCGAGCATCACACCGCTGACAATGAGCATGGATGAGCGGCGTATCTTTTGTGAAACCAGTAGCACAAACCCCATGGAAAGCATCGCGCCCACAAAGGCCGCGCCGATGAGCGCCACGGAACCAATGCTTTTGTTTGCGCTGAGCACCATAACCATCACGAGGGCCACAGTAAGCTTTGCGCCCGACGAAATGCCGAGTACATACGGCCCCGCGATGGGGTTATTGAAAAACGTCTGCAGCAAAAAGCCCGCAAGCGCAAGCGCACCGCCTAAAAAAACGCCCGCGAGCATGCGCGGGAGCCGTATTTTATAGATCACGCTTGTGAGCGTATCGTTGCCTCCACGCCCGAGCAGGGTGTTGAGGGTATCCGAAACGGACGCCTGCACGCTGCCCAGCATCACGTTGAGGCATATCAAAATGAAAAACGTGGCGAGCAGCGCGAACAAAACGATCCAGAATCGCACACGGCGTTTGTTTTCGGTGCCTTCCATGACGTTCCTTTCTTTATGGATTCTCTATTGGAGCTTATACAGAAAATCGAACCTCGTAAGCGTAGGATCGCTGCTTGTAAGCATGCGGTTGATGTCCAATACCATCCGCCCGAGCTGCGTTGTTTCCTGAAACAGATTTTTATCCGTACACCAGACGTTGCCGTTCTGTACGGCCTTGAAATCCTTCAAAAGCTCGTTTTTTGCGATCAATTCGCCAAGGCTGTGTAGCTCGCCGCCGATGGTGCTGTTGTAGATGATGAAATCCGCATTCTTGGCGGTTGCGTAGAACTTTTCCATTTCGAGCGTGACAGTGGAGGTGGCGGTTTCGGGATCACCAAGGTTGTTGAAGCTATAATTCCCGCCCGCAAGCTCGATCATCTTCGTAACATAGTCGCCGGATTTTCGCGCCACGGCGTAGCCGGAGGTGCTGATGTAGAAGAACGCCACGGTCTTGCCGGTGTTCTCCTTACTTGCGGCCTCGTTTAGGAAATTGACCTGATCATCAAAAAGGCGCTGGGCTTCGTCTTCTTTATCAAGAAGTGCTGCATAGAGCTTGAGCCATTCCGTCCTGCCCAGAGGGTGCCTTTCAAGGCTCGACTGGTCTACAAGCACAGGAATGCCCAAATCCTCAAGCTTTTCCTTGACCTCCGGCGCGTGGGAGATCATCGTGGATTCGATGGCCAATTTGCAGCCGCTCGATAAGATCAGTTCATAATCGGGCTCGCTATACTTGCCCGCGTAGCGGATACTGCCCCGCTCCATAGCCGCGCGGGCATTCACGCTGTACCAATCCAAAGCCTTCGTGCCGGACAGGCTGATGGCATCAAGCGCATCTAATGCGTCAAACAGGCACATGGCGGAGGTAGCGACAAGATAAATGCCCTTGACGGGCTGGCGCAGCACCGTGATATCCGCGTCGATTTCCGCGGGCGTTTGCGCGCCCTCGGGCACGGTTAAAAACCGGCTGCCGTCCGACAGGCAAATGAGCTTATAGCCGCCCTCATAATAGTCCACGGAAAATTGCGTAGCATATGCAAGCGCCATGCTGCGCTCTATCTGCCAGCCGTTGCCTAAGTCCTTATTATTGCCCCGCGTGTCTTTAGTACAACCCGCTGTGAAAAGCAGCAAAAGCATGCAGCAAAGTGCCAAGGACAAAAATCGTTTTCCATTCATGACGTTCAACTTTTGTTTGCCCGCTTTCCGCGATGCGCTATGGCCCAGGCAACGCCTGCAAGCACCAAAACGAGTATGAGAATCCCCCAAACAAGAGTATCAGTCGCCGCCAACCCAGCACGAAGAGGCTTGAGCGTTGAAGAATCGAACCTTAACGTGTATTCGATCACATGCGGCTGGCTCATGGCGACCGTCTGCGCAGAAAAGGGGATGTCGGTATCGAGCGTTACTGGGATTTTGAAGGTGGAATTCCCTTCTTTTTGCGTGGGATAGTAGGTTTGACCGTTTACAAGCATGTACTCGTAATGCGGGCTTGACCATATAACCGTAGCCGTGGTAACGCCGTTTTGGATTGCCAGTTCGGCAGGAGAAGCGACACTGGCCCTGCCCGAGCCGCCGGAGAGCATCGCTTCAACCGTATATTGCCCATCGGCGAGCGGCCCGGCAGCCAATGCACAAAGGGGCGCTATCAGCATACAAAATACCAAAAGCAACAGGATTGGCTTTCTCATAGGCTTATTTCAGCTTGATGGCGTCGGCGGGAATCAGCGCGGATTGAAACACGAGTACGCGGTCGTACCATGATTCCTTCTTGATGCTCCACGCGGCGCAGTCGATGTTTTTATCAAGTGCCTCCACGGGTACCTCAAAGGTAACTTCATCCTCTGCGTTGATGACGGACGGGATGGTATGCGCCTCTGTATCGGCAAGTGCCTGTTCACCCGTTCCCATGTACAGCTTGCCATAGCCTTTTCCGCTCATGGTGATCACGCAGGTCATGGTCCCCTCTTTTACGTTAAGCTGTGCGTCCACCACGCGGAACATCGAAGAGCTTGCAGAAACTTCGATGGCATAGGTGCCTTCTGCAATCTGGCTCGCGTAGATGGGCGTAAGCTCCGGTGTGGGGGTGGGCGTTGGCTCTGCGGGCTGCGCGGCGCAGGCGCAAAGGAGGGATATTGCCAGGATGAGCATCGTCGATGCAAGGAGTGCTTTTTTCATAGAACGTAATACCCTCTTTCAAAATACAGCTTTCCGCGCGCGCCAAAGAAATGGTGCGCGCGGAAAGCATAGCGGTGTTATTCTTATTTACCCATGGCCGCGGCAGCGTGCTCCACGAACATCTGCTGGATCGCTGTATTCTGGCCCAAGCCTTTCAGGACGCATTCCACCTCAAAGCCTGCGGCCTCGAAAACGGACTTCCAAGAATCCTCCTCATCGCCCGCCATGTCGTTGTTGGCATGGTCGCCCGCAACGATCATCAGCGGCAGAAGCACCACCTTTTTAGCGCCGCTCGCCTGCACAGAGGCCAGAACTTCCTCTACGGTCGGCTCGGCTTCCACCGTGCCGATAAAGTAGTTATCCTGCCCCGCATCGGTGAGCTTCTGCTGGAGCTTCGCGTAGGTGGCGTTGGCGTTATGTTCGGTGCCGTGGCCCATAAACACGATGGCCGTGCCATCCGCGTCGTAAGAAGCGGTGTCCGCCGTAATGGCGGAAACGACCTTGTCATAATCCGCATCTGAAATCAGGAGCGGCTCGCTGGTTTTGAAGCTCTTGAACTTGTCCTTATAGGGCGTAACTTCGGCGATCACATCATCGTACTCGTAGCCGCTCATCACATGGGTGGGCTGGATAACGACTTCCTTTACGCCGTCCGCAACAAGCCGATCCATGGCCTGGGTCACATTATCGATCTCGAGGTTATCGCGCTCCTTGAGCTTGTCGATAATGATCTGGCTCGTAAAGGCGCGGCGCACCTCATATTCTGGGTAGGCGGCCTGGAGCACGTTTTCAATGGCGCCTATGGTGATGTCGCGGCTGTCATTATAGCTCGTACCGAAGCTGACGACCAACAGCACGGGTTTTGCGGCAGGTTTTGCCGCGCAGCCTGCCAATACGGGCATTACGAACGCAAGCGCCAGAATGAGGGCAAGGGTTTTGAGGTGTTTCATTTGTTCGTTTCCTCCATTTTATTTATTTGCCATCGTCCACGCGGGAACCGCGCATGGACAGACACAACAAAAAAACCGTTCGCACTCTGCGAACGGCATAAAAGGCACAACAAACATGGAAGATACGCCAAAGGCGATCGTTCCGATATCCATTGCTCCGGAGGTCCGCAGAGCCGAATATGCCGCAAACGCGGCAAGGATACAGGCAAGTATTCTGGCTTATCGCCTGCGCCTGAAAATGGGGCGCGTGGTTTTAAGCGCCTTCCCAAGGGAGTTCCCTCAGTGACATATGCTTAAAACCTGCGGCGAATCACAGCAACGGCCTTGCGCGGGAGTTTCACCCGGCTTCCATGACCTGTTCCCGATATTCATTTTTCATGCAAAGCATATCACCGCGGCCTTAATAGTGTCAAGGTATATATAGGGCATGCTTGTCTTGACAGAGTTCCTGAAACGGCGGTAAGATAAAGTAACAATTGAGTGGAGAAGCAGGGTGAAATTCCCTCGCAAGTACGTTACCGTTACAGCCGGATCGCCATGTTTCATATTCCTTTGCGGACACCGAAGGATATGGTTTAAGATGGGTTCCGTCTTTTCTTAAACTAGCCTTCGGCGTAAAGCCGGAGGCTTTTTTGATGGAAGTATTGCGTAAAAATGTAGATGGGAGGCTGCTTCGCTGCGGCTACACAACAGGCGCCTGCGCCGCGGCCGCGGCCAAGGCGGCAACGGCCATGCTCCTAACGGATGGGCCTGCACCGACCGTTTTACTTCCTACGCCCAAAGGGGTAATGCTCACCCTCGATGTGCTTGACGCGCAGTTCGGCCCAAATTTCGCTCGCTGCGCGATAAAAAAGGACAGCGGCGACGACCCTGATGTAACAAACGGTATTCTTGTGTACGCGCAAGTCGAGTACGGCGACGCGGGCGTCCACATAGAAGGCGGCGAGGGCGTAGGCCGCGTCACAAAACCCGGCCTCGACCAACTCGTAGGCGAGGCAGCCATCAACTCCACCCCGCGCCGGATGATCACGGAAGCCGTGGAGGCCGTTTGCGCAGAATGCGGCTATGCGGGCGGCGTTCGCGTCTGTATTTATGTGCCGGGTGGCGGCGCGCTTGCGAAACGCACCTTTAACCCGCGCATGGGGATAGAGGGTGGCATTTCCATCATCGGCACGACTGGCATCGTGGAGCCTATGAGCCATGTCGCGCTCATCGATACCATACGGCTGGAGCTTCGCCAGCTTGCGTCCACGGGTATCAAGAATGTTCTCCTTACACCTGGCAATTACGGGGAGACATTCGCCGCAACGAAGCTCGGGCTTCCCATGGGCGCGCATGTTGCCTGCTCGAATTTCATTGGCGACGCCATCGATGCAGCCGTGGAACTCGGCTTTACGAAAATCCTTCTCGTCGGTCATATCGGCAAGCTTGTAAAGCTCGGGATAGGCATGACGAATACCCATTCCGCAAACGGCGACGGGCGCATGGAAACGCTTCTTGCCTGTGCGCTTGATGCAGGGGCGGAACTTCCGCTTTTGAAGGAGATCGCCGCTTGTGTCACGACGGACGCGGCACTTGCGTACCTGCACAGTGCGGGATTGTTACAGGAAACCATGCACATACTCGGTGCGCGCATTGATGCATGTTTAAAGAGGCGCGTACCCGAGGGAGTAGAAATCTGCTGTCTTTGCTTTACAAATGCAGAGGGCTTCGGCGGCATCTTAGCGCGGAGCGAAAACGCCGATCGCTTATTACGCCTTTGGAGGGGAAACGCATGATCTACTTCGTGGGGGCGGGCTGCGGGGCGGCGGACCTCATCACCGTGCGGGGCGCGGAGCTTTTAAAAAAAGCGGACGCTATCATCTACGCAGGGTCGCTCGTAAGCCCTGCGCTTTTAGATTATGCGAAGTCGGATTGCGAGACATTCAACAGCGCGAAGATGACGCTCGATGAGGTAATTGAAGTGATGGAGCGCATGGAAGCAGACGGCAAAATGACCGTGCGGCTCCACACGGGCGACCCTTCTATATACGGCGCGATACGAGAACAGATGGATCGGCTCGATGCCCTCCATATCCCTTATGATATCTGTCCCGGCGTATCGAGTTTTTGCGGTGCTGCGGCGGCGCTCAAGGCCGAGTATACGCTGCCCGGCGTGAGCCAAAGCGTGATCATCACCCGCATGGAAGGGAGAACGCCCGTGCCGGAGCGGGAAGCGGTCCGCAGCCTTGCCGCGCACCAAACGACCATGGTGATTTTTTTGAGCGCGGGGCTGACGGAGGACTTACAGGCGGAGCTTCTTGCGGGCGGCTACGGGGCGCAAACGCCCGCCGCCATCGTATACAAGGCGAGCTGGCCGGAGGAAAAGATCGTGCGCTGCACGGTGGCTACGCTCCATCAGGCGGCGATAAAAAGCAATATCAATAACCATGCGCTCATTGCAGTGGGCGGATTTTTGGGCGATGATTACGAGTTAAGTAAGCTCTACGACCCCGCGTTTACCACCGCCTTCCGGCAGGGTATGGAACGATGAAGATCGGCATTCTGGCGTTCAGCGAAATGGGATTTTTGCTCGGTAAAAGGCTGGCAGAATATTTTACGCGCAAGGCCGATGAGACGGACGTAACGCGCTGTAGGGATGGCGGGCTCGCGGCCTGGACGCAAGCACATTTTGTGTCGGATGAGGCGCTCATTTTCATTGGCTCAACGGGTATCGCCGTGCGCGCCGTAGCGCCCTATGTAAAAAGCAAAGCGAAAGACCCCGCTGTGGTCGTGGTGGATGAGCTTGGCACGTACAGCGTTTCGCTGCTTTCGGGGCATTTGGGCGGCGCGAACGAACTGGCCGCGGAAATTGCAGAGGTTCTTGACGCCATCCCTGTCGTCACCACCGCGACCGACCTTCATAGCGTTTTTGCCGTGGATATCTGGGCGAAAAAACAGGGTCTTACCATCATCAACCCCGAGCGCATCAAATGGGTATCTTCGCGCCTGCTTGCGGGGGAAACCCTTGCGATGAACAGCGAATTTCCCGTGGCGGGTGAGCCGCCCACAGGGATCAAACTGAGCGAGGACAAAGGCGACATCCTCGTAACCTGCCACACGTCCGGCGGGGCGGAGGCGCTGCGGCTCGTGCCGCCCATCGTCACGCTCGGCATCGGCTGCAAAAAGGATACGGACGTGGAAACCATAGAGAACGCGTTTTCCCTGATACTCGCCAAAGCCGGCTGCCATCCCGCCGCCGTCAAGCAGGTATGCAGCATCGACCTGAAAGCGAACGAGCACAGCATTTTAGAGTTCTGCCGCCGCCACGCGCTGCCTTACCGCACGTTTTCAGCGGCTGCGCTTGCGGCTGTGCCGGGCAAGTTTACGGGCTCTGCCTTTGTAAAGCGCGTTACGGGTGTGGACAATGTATGCGAGCGGAGCGCGGTGCTGGGGAGCGGGAAAGACGGCAGGCTGATTACACAAAAGTACGCGGGGCATGGCGTTGCCATGGCGCTTTCGATAGGGCCGTATGTGCTGCGGCTTTGCGAGGAAGGAACTACGCAATGAGCAGGCTGTATGTTGTTGGTCTCGGCCCCGGAAATGCAGAAGGCATGACAACCGCCTGCCGCACCGCCATTGAGCGGGCGGACATCGTCGTGGGCTATACGAAGTATATTGAGCTGATTACGCCTCTTTATCCTGAGAAGCCGGTCTTTTCTACGCCCATGCTCGGAGAGGTGGAACGCTGCCGGCATGCGCTCGCGCTTGCGGACAAAGGGCAGACCGTAGCGGTTGTATGTAGCGGCGACGCGGGCGTATACGGCATGGCGGGGCTTATTTTAGAACTCGCGGGGGAACATCCGAACGTGGAAATAGAGATCGTTCCCGGCGTTACGGCGGCGCTCGCGGGCGCAGCTATTTTGGGCGCGCCGCTGACGCACGATTTTGCGGTGATCAGCCTTTCCGATCTTCTCACTCCGTGGGAGCTGATCGAAAAGCGCCTATCCTGCGCCGCCATAGGGGATTTCTGCATTGCGCTCTACAACCCGTCCAGCAAAAAGCGGGCGGACTATTTGGAAAGAGCCTGCGATATCCTTTTGCAGTATAAATCGCCCGATACGCTGTGCGGCATCACGCAGAACATCGGGCGCGGCGGCGAAAGCAAGGAACTTATGACTTTACGTGAGCTTCGGGGCGTGAAGGCCGATATGTTCACCACCGTGTTCGTCGGCAACACGCAAACAAAAAAGATCGCGGGTAAACTGGTAACGCCGAGGGGGTATCGCCTTGGCTGAAATTATCCTGTTCGGCGGCACAAGCGAGGGACGGGAGCTTGCGGCGCTCCTGAAAGCCAGGAATATTTCCGCGCTCGCATGCGTCGCTACGGAATACGGGGAATCGCTTCTCGATGCGGGCGGCAGCGTAGAAGTGCATATGGGGAGGCTTGACGAAAATGCCATGGCCGGGCTTATTCAGGAACACGGCCCGCGCTTTGTACTCGACGCCACGCACCCTTACGCGGACGCGGTGAGCAGAAACCTCCGCGCCGCCTGCGAGAGGGCAAATACCGCATACCTTCGCGTGAAGCGCGAAAGCGCCATGGAGGACGGATTTCTAAGCTTTTCCTCCATGGACGCACTGGTCAAATGGCTCAATACGACCGACGGCATGATATTTTCCGGCCTCGGGGCGAAGGAGGCGCGCGCGCTTACCGCCGTAACAGGCTTCGAACGCCGCGTTTGGCTCCGCATTTTGCCCTTTATAGAAGGGCTCAACGTCTGCCTCAAGGCGGGCTTCCCCGCAAAACACATCATCTGCATGCAGGGGCCGTTTTCAGAAGAGCTCAACGCCGCCATGTTCCGCGCGGCGGGGGCGGAGATCCTCATCACCAAGGAATCGGGCGCGGCGGGGGGATTTACAGAAAAGCTCGCGGCGGCGCGCGCCTGCGATATGGTTGTAGCGGTGTTAAAGCGCCCCGATGAGGAAGCGGGGCTTACCTTGGAGGAAGCAAAACGAAAGATCGAAGGCGGGGGGCTATGAAACGTGTAGCCATCATAGGCATCGGCATGGGCGCAGATACCGTAACGGGAGAGGGCCTGCGCGCCATCGAGCAGGCGGAAGCCGTTTTGGGCGCGCCGCGCATGCTCTTGGCATTTTCCCGTTTTGAGAAACCCGCGTATGCGGTATACGAGCCGGAGAAGGTAAAGGCGGTTCTCGACGAAAGCGGCATGCAACGCTTTGCCGTGCTGGTTTCTGGCGATACGGGCTTTTACAGCGCGGCGGATGGGCTGAATTTGGCGCTTTCCGGCTATGAAATAGAATTGATCCCCGGCATTTCCTCCGTTTCGTATTTCTTTGCAAAACTCAAGCGCCCCTGGCAGGATGTGGCGCTTGCAAGCTGCCATGGCAGGGAAACGAACTTTACGGATACCGTGCGCCGCAATCGCCTGACCTTCACCCTTATGGGCGGCAATGCAGACGTGCTTGCAAAAGGGCTTATAGAGGCAGGCTTCGGCGGATTAACAGCAACCATAGGCGAAAACCTCGGCACAGAAAACGAGCGTATCTTTACGCTGCCGGTAAACGAGCTTATAAAAGCGTCCATCGCCAAGCTGGCGGTGCTGCTCCTGGAAAACCCAAACGCGGACGCGCGCATCCGCTTCGGCATCCCCGACGAGGAATTTATACGAGGTAATGTGCCCATGACAAAATCCGAGGTGCGCGCCGTGAGCCTGAGCCGCCTCGCGCTTTCCCCCGATGCAGTCTGCTGCGACATCGGCGCGGGCACTGGCTCCGTGACGGTGGAAATGGCGCTCGCCGCCTACAACGGCCATGTTTACGCGGTGGATCAGAACGAGGAAGCGGTTTCGCTGATTACGGAAAATTGCAGGCGCTTTCATATCGGCAACGTGACGCCGGTGCTAGGCAGCGCGCCCGAGGCGCTTTTTGCGCTTCCACCGTTCGATACGGCATTCATCGGCGGGAGCGGGGGAGAGGTGGGGGATATTTTTGCGGCGGTTTTATCGAAAAATCCACTTGCACACATCGTGGTGAACGCAATCGCTCTGGAAACCGTGCATGCGGCGGTTGAGGCATTCAAGGCGCACGGCATCGTGCCTGAGATTGTACAGCTTAACGCCGCGCGGGCAAAGCCCGCGGGCGGCTTGCATATGATGCTGGCGCAGAACCCCGTGTTCATCGTTTCGGGCGGAGGGAAGCCATGAATAGACGTATTTTGATCGCGGGTACGCATTCGGGCTGCGGCAAAACCACCGTAACATTGGCGCTTTTATCTGCACTCAAAGCGCGGGGGATTCCGCTCGCCGCGTTCAAATGCGGGCCGGATTATATCGACCCCATGTTCCACAGAGAGGCGCTTAAAGTGCCCAGCCGCAACCTCGATCCGTATTTCAGTACGGACGCCGCGCTTCGCGCCGCGCTCGCGGAACAAAGCGGGAAGCTCTCTGTAATCGAAGGAGTGATGGGCTATTACGACGGCGTGGGCCCGGCGGGCGAATTCAGCACCTACGACGTGGCGCGGTATACGAAAACGCCCGTCATCCTCGTGGTAAACGCAAAGGGTATGTATACCTCTGCGGGCGCGATTTTGCACGGCTTTCGGGAGTTTCAGCCCCAAAGCAACGTGCGCGGCGTCATCTTTAACGGCGTATCGCAGGGGCTTTACGAAGGCCTGAAGCAAATTGCGCTGGACGCGGGTGTTACGCCCTTGGGATTTTTGCCGCATGACAGGGAACTCTCCATCAGCAGCCGTCACCTGGGGCTTGTCACAGCGGATGAAATCGGCGGTCTGCAGGAAAAGCTCGGCGCGCTCGGTACGCTTGCACAGATGCATACCGACATCGACGGCATACTTGCGCTTGCCGCGTCCGCGCCCACCCTTCATGAGAAAGCGCAGGAGGTAAGCTCCATTGCAAGCGCCCGCGTCGCCGTGGCGCGGGACAGTGCGTTTTGCTTCCTCTATGAAGAAAACCTGGTGCTTCTTCGTACGCTCGGGTGCGAGCTTTGCTTCTTCAGCCCCCTAAACGATGCGGCTTTGCCCCAAAACATCGGCGCGTTGTATCTGCCGGGCGGCTATCCGGAGCTTCATCTTGAGGCGTTATCGGCTAACGTTCCGATGCGCCAAGCCGTGAAGGCCGCCATAGAGGATGGGCTTCCCACGCTTGCCGAATGCGGCGGCTTCCTGTATCTGCACGATACGCTCGACGGCTGCCCCATGGCGGGCGCTATATGCGCAAAGGCATATCGGACAGAGAAATTACAACGCTTTGGTTACGAAACGCTGACCGCAAAGCGGGATAACCTCCTGTGCAAGGCGGGCGAAAGCATCCGCGCGCACGAGTTCCATTATTATGAAAGCTCCTTCTGCGGCGATGCTTTTACCGCACAAAAGCCAAACGGTCTAATGTGGGACAGCATTCATGCGTCTGAAAGTCTGTACGCGGGCTTTCCGCATTTGTATTTTCCGGCAAACAGAAGCTTTGCGGAGCAATTCGTAAGGAAGGCAAACGATTATGCTAACAAACATATTTGAAATTCAACCCGTGGATGAGGCGGCTTATGCCGCCTGTATCGCCCGCTTCGATCAGGTGGCAAAGCCCGTAGGAAGTCTCGGGAAGCTCGAAACCTTGCTGGCGAAGATCGCTGCCGTTTCCGGCAGCGCGGAGATCGATCTCACAAAAAAATGCGTCCTGGTGTTTTGCGCGGACAACGGTGTAACGGCGCAGGGAGTATCGCAAAGCGGGTCCGAGGTCACTTCTGCCATTGCGCGGATGCTCGCAAACGGAAAATCGGGCGTTTGCGTGATGGCGAAGGCCTGCGGCGCGGACGTGTTCCCCGTGGATGTGGGCATGGCGGATACCGTGGACGGTATCCTGAACCGCAAGTTCGTTTTCGGCACAAACGATATCACGAAAGGCCCTGCCATGATGCGCGAAACGGCCATAAGGGCCATCGAGCTTGGCGCAGCATTGGTCAAAGAGAAGAAAGAGCAGGGTTACAGGCTGATCGCCACGGGCGAAACAGGCATTGGCAACACCACCACCGCGAGCGCCATGGCAAGCGTCTTGCTGCATGCACCTGTAGAGACGGTCACGGGGCGTGGCGCGGGCCTGAGCGACGAAGGGCTTTTGCGCAAGCGCGCCGCGATCGTGGAGGCCATTCGCGTGAACGCGCCCGACGCAAGTGACCCCATTGACGTGCTTACAAAGGTGGGCGGCCTTGACATTGCCGCCATGGTGGGCGCGTTCTTAGGTGGTGCTATCTACCGCGTACCCGTCGTGATGGACGGCGTGATTTCCGCTGTGGCAGCACGCATTGCCGTAACGCTCCATCCCTTGGTTCGTGGCTATATCATTCCTTCCCATGTCAGCGCCGAACCCGCCGCGCGGTTGATCTGTAAGACGCTTGGAATGGAGCCTATCCTCCATGCGGAACTGCGGCTTGGCGAGGGCACAGGTGCTGTGGCACTGTTTCCGCTCCTCGATATGGCGGCTGCGGTTTATAAAAATGCGGCCACGTTTGCGGATATCGCGGTGGACGCGTACAAGAGGCAACCGTGATGATCCTTGTCACAGGCAAAAACGGCAGCGGCAAAAGCGCCTTCGCGGAAAGCCTCGTTTGCTGCGCGGGCGGGGCGCGCTACTATATCGCCACAATGATCCCGAACGGGGCGGAAGGTGCTGCGCGGGTGAAGAAACACCTGCGCCAGCGGGAGAGTGGGGGCTTTCTTACGCTGGAGCTTCCGTATGTTGTCGGCGACGCCGCTATTCCGCCAGATGCCGCGGTACTGCTTGAGGATGTATCGAACCTGCTCGGCAACCGCATGTTTGAGCGCGGCGGTACGGCGGGGGAAACGCTTGCGGATATCAGGGTGCTCCATGAACGCTGCCGCATCCTTGTTGCGGTAACGATCGGCGGCTTGGACGCGGCGGTCTATGAGGGGGAAACGCGCATCTATATCGAGGCCCTCAACGCGCTCAACGCCGCGCTTTATGATCTGGCCGATACCGTGGTGGAAATGAAAAATGGAGTTCCGCAGCTTAAAAAAGGAGAAGACGATGCGCTTTCTTGAACCGGTGTGGATCGCGATCAGCACGTACAGCGTTTTCCCCGCGCCGCGCTTTGACTGGAATGAAAGGAATATGCGCTTTTCCATCTGCTTTTTGCCGCTGGTAGGGCTTTTTATAGGCGCGGCGCTCTGCCTTTGGAGGTGGGCGGCAAAGGTGCTTATGGTGGATGGCATCCTGTTTGCCGCCGTTGCGGTGGCGCTCCCGATCCTCCTTACGGGCGGCATCCATATGGATGGCTTTATGGACACGGTGGATGCGCTTGCCTCACACCAAGAACGCGAAAAAAAACTCGCCATTCTAAAAGACCCGCACACGGGCGCGTTCGCCGTCGTTTACTGCGGCGTGTATCTGCTTTTGAGCTTTGGGCTCTATCACGCGCTTTTTCAAACGGAGACGCTTTTTATCGTATGCTTTGGCTTCGTTCTGTCGCGGGCGTTGGCGGTATTCGGCGCGGTAACGCTTCCAAACGCGCGCAAGGGGGGCATGCTCCGCGCCTTCACCGGGCATGCTCATAAGCGCGCGGTTATGATCTCTATGGCCGCTGTGGCATTCCTTTCTATCGGGGGCATGGCGTGGCGTTCGCCCGTAGCCGGCGGATTCGCCGCGGGCTTCGCGCTTCTCGCGTTTTTTGCATACCGCGCCATGGCGATGAAGCAATTTGGCGGCGCGACAGGCGATACCACGGGCTTTTTCCTGCAAGCTACAGAGCTTGCGCTTCTTTTCGGCGCATGGATTGGAGGGCTTTTGTGAAAGCAGTCTATCTCATTCGCCATGGCATGACGAATGGCAATAGAGAAAAACGTTATATCGGAAGGTCAAACGAGCCGCTTTGCGGGGAAGGGAAAATACAGGCGGCGGCGTTGAAAGCCACGCATCTTCCTGCGTTCGGCCGCGTTTTTACAAGCCCGTATCTCCGTTGCGTGGAAACGGCATCTATTTTGTTCCCCGATACGGAATTCACCGCCGTATATGGACTCCGGGAATGTGATTTTGGCATCTTCGAGGGCAAAACGGCGGCAGAACTTGAGCGCAGCGCGGCATATCATGGGTGGCTCGCAACAGGATGCACCGGCCCCATACCCGGGGGCGAAAGCGTGGAGGATTTTAAGGCGCGCTGCCGCATTGCATTTCTTGAGGCTATAGCGGAAACGCCCGAAAACAGCGCTTGCGCATTCGTCATCCACGGCGGCTGCATCATGGCAATTTTGGAGGCTTATGCCGTGCCCAAACGTGCGTTTTATGACTGCCACATCAAAAACTGCGGATTTGTGCGCTGCGTTTTCAATGGCCGTGCGCTCACGATAGAGGGAGGTTCTCTATGCTCATAGCTCTTTCCACGCTCGCCCTGTGCGCGGGCTTCGTCCTCGACCTGCTCTTAGGCGACCCGCAGGGCTGGCCGCATGTTGTACGCGGCATCGGCAGGCTAATCGCCGCTTTGGAAAAGGTGTTTTACCCCATGGAAAACAAACACCTTGGCGGCACGCTGCTTGTCTTGTCCGTTCTTCTTATTTGCACGGTGCTGCCCACGGCACTTCTCTACTTGGCGTGGCGGCTGTCGCCCTGGGCGTACCTTGTCTTGGAGGCGCTTTTGTGCTGGCAGCTTCTTGCCCTCAGGAGTCTGCGGACCGAAAGCCGGAAGGTGTACGATGAGTTGATAAAAAGCGATCTCCCCGCCGCGCGCAAGGCGGTTTCCATGATCGTTGGGCGCGATACGGCGGCCTTGGATGAAGCGGGTGTGACCCGCGCCGCCGTAGAGACCGTGGCGGAAAACGCTTCCGATGGTGTGATTGCGCCGCTGTTCTACCTTGCACTCGGCGGGGCGGTGTTCGGCATGTTTTATAAGGCTGTTAACACCATGGATTCCATGATTGGCTACAAAAATGAACGATATTTAGACTTTGGCCGCTTTGCGGCGAAGCTCGATGATTGTATGAACTACCTTCCTTCGCGGTTGAGCGCGCTCCTTATGATCATGATGGCGCGGCCCTGCGGTTTGGATACAAAAAAAGCGTATCGCATTTGGAAGCGTGACCGCCGCAAGCACGCGAGCCCCAACTCCGCGCAGACAGAGGCAGTCATGGCTGGGGCGCTTCATGTGCGTCTTGCCGGAAACGCGTATTACTTTGGAAAACTTTATAAAAAGCCGACGATCGGCGACGATCTGCGGCCCATCGAAGCCGGGGACATCCTTTTGTCACACAGGCTTCTCAACGCAGCCTCAGTCCTGATGTTGTTGCTTTCGCTTATTGTAAGGGGGTGTTTGTATGCTGCGGTATGAGCATGGCGGCGATATTTACACAAACGCGGAGATATGCTTGGATTTTTCTATCAACGTGAACCCGCTCGGTATGCCCGAATCGGCGAAGCAGGCGCTGTTTGCCGCAACGGATGCCATGGAACGCTATCCCGATCCACAATGCCGCGCTTTGCGCTGGGCCCTTGCAGAAAAGCATGGCGTTGCGCCGGACATGATCCTCTGCGGCAACGGCGCGGCGGATATGATCTTTCGCGTCTGCGCCTGCTTGAAGCCGAAAAAGGCGCTGACACTTGCACCCACTTTTTCGGAATACGAGCGGCCCGTAAAGCTGTTCGGCGGTGAAATGGCGGAATACCATCTGAAAGAGGCGGACGGGTTCGCGTTGACGGACGCTATTCTTGAAGCGCTCGCGCCAGACGTGGAACTGTTCGTTTTGTGCAACCCCAACAACCCTACGGGCAGGCTGGCACCGTTTGACTTACTTCACCGCATCGTTGCGGCCTGTGCAAAGAACGGCACGTATCTCATGGTGGATGAGTGCTTTCTTGCATTTACGGACGGGCCGTCTATGATTTCATTGCTCAAAGAATTTCCGAACCTGCTTATCCTCAACGCCTTTACCAAGCTCTACGCGCTCGCGGGGCTGCGGCTGGGGTATCTTCTGTGCGCGGATGCAGCGCTTTTATCCCGCGTTGCCGCATTTGGCGCACAGTGGAGCGTTTCCGTAGCGGCGCAGGCGGCGGGCATTGGGACGCTTGAAGAACCCGCGTGGGAGGAACGGACACGAAGCCTTATAAAAGTCGAGCGTGCATATATGCGCGAAAGCCTTGCAGCGCTGGGCCTCACGATATTTCCGGCCGACGCGAATTTCCTGTTGATCAGAAGTCCCGTGCCGCTGTACGAACCGCTGAAAAAGCGCGGTTTCCTCGTGCGAAACTGCGCCAATTTTACGGGGCTGGATGAGCGGTTTATCCGCATTGGTTTGAAGACGCGGGAGCAAAATGAGGCGCTTCTTCGCGCCATAGAGGAGGTGCTCCGTGGCTAAGGCGATCATGGTGCAGGGCACCGCCTCCAATGCGGGCAAAAGCGTGCTGGTTGCGGGGCTGTGCCGCATTTTCCATCAGGACGGGTACCGAGTCGCTCCGTTTAAAAGCCAGAATATGGCACTCAATAGCTTTGTGACGCGGGAAGGCCTTGAGATGGGCCGCGCACAGGTCATTCAGGCGGAAGCGGCATGCGTGGAACCATCCGTTTTGATGAACCCTATCTTATTGAAGCCTACCAACGATACGGGGAGCCAGGTCATTGTAAACGGAGAGGTTATGGGCAATATGCCCGCCGCGGCGTACTTCCGTTATAAAGGCGGCCTGCGCCCTGTGATAAAAAGAGCATACGAGGCCCTGGCGGAAAAGAACGATATCATCGTCATCGAAGGCGCGGGAAGTCCCGCGGAAATCAACCTGAAACAGGACGATATCGTCAACATGGGCATGGCGGCGCTTGCAAACGCGCCGGTGCTGCTTGTGGGGGATATTGACCGGGGCGGCGTGTTTGCGAGCCTGTATGGCACAGTGGCGTTGCTGGAGGAAGAGGAGCAGCGGCGCATCAAGGGTTTTGTTATCAATAAATTTCGCGGAGATGTGGAACTGTTAAAGCCCGGTCTTACCATGCTTGAAGAACGCACCGGCATTCCCGTACTTGGCGTCATCCCTTATATACGGTTGGACTTGGATGATGAGGACAGCCTAAGTGAACGCCTTGCCGCAACAAGCAGCGCGAAAGGGGAAATTGATATCGCTGTCATTCGTTTGCCGCGTATTTCCAACTTTACGGATTTCAATACGCTCAGCCGGATGGAACGTGTGGGGTTGCGGTATGTGGAAAAACGATCCGAGCTTAAAACGCCGGATTGTGTTCTGCTGCCGGGTACCAAAAATACAATGAGCGATCTTCTCTGGCTCAGGCAAAGCGGACTGGAGGCTGCCATCAAAAAGCTCGCTGCAGCGGGAACGCCGGTCATCGGCATTTGCGGCGGGTATCAGATGCTGGGCCAGGTGCTGCATGACCCCTTGGGCATAGAGCAGGGCGGCAGTTTGCGCGGCATGGAGCTGCTGCCGGTTTCCACCGTATTTGAAGCGCAGAAGACGCGCATGCAGACTGCCGGAAAAGTATCTCCCCAGAATGGTGAATTTGCACTGCTTACAGACGCTCCATTTTCCGGCTACGAAATCCATATGGGAAAAACGGAACGGCATGAGGGCGTACCACCGTTTGTGCTTCTTGCAGATGGAACGGAGGATGGCGCGGTATCCGGGAATGTATGTGGATGTTATATTCATGGCGTACTGGATGGCGCGGTGGGGGAGGCACTGGTGCGGCTGCTGCTGGAATGGAAGGGGCTTATCGGAGAATACAGCGCTGCACCGGATACGGAGCAGCATAAGCAAGCGCAATACGATAAGCTCGCTGAGACGTTAAGGGAACATCTTGATTTCAAGCAAATTTACCGCATCCTGGAGGAGGGCGCATGAACAGCACGCAAACGCCGGATTGGCGCAATATGCCGCCGGAAGAAATCGAACGGCGGAGTTTTGAAATAATTTCCGAAGAGCTTGGGGGAACGGAGCTGTCAGGCGCTAAACTTGCGGTGTTAAAGCGTGTTATTCATACCACGGCGGATTTTGAGTACGCAAAAACACTTTATTTTTCACCCGAGGCGGTAACCATCGGCATGGCCGCGTTGCGGGCGGGCGCGCATATCCTGACGGATACCAAAATGGCGGAGGCGGGCATTAACAAGACGTCGCTTGCGAAGCTTGGGGGAATGACGCACTGCTTTATGGCGGATGAAGACGTCAGGATCGCCGCCAAACGGGAGGGGATTACCCGTGCTGCAGTGAGCATGGGAAAAGCATGCGGTATTTCTGAACCGCTGATTATCGCGGTCGGCAACGCGCCGACCGCTTTGTTAAGGTTAAGGGAATTAATCTTGGAGAAGCAGATCAAGCCGGAACTAATTATCGGCGTACCGGTGGGGTTTGTAAACGTGGTGGAGAGTAAGGCGGCCATCAAAGCGTTGGATATTCCATGTATCATAGCGCAGGGGAGAAAGGGCGGGAGCACGGTGGCTGCGGCAATTTGCAATGCGCTGTTATATCAAACCGAAAAGTTTCGCGGTATGACTGACGTAACAATACGGTTGCCGTAAGGGCTAGAAGGAGCAAAGAAAAAACGGGCCAAGACAGAGATGCCGAGGCTCGTTTCTTATAGGTGTTCAGACAAAAAAGTTACCGGATTTGCTGCACTTTCATCATGGCATCATATAAGGCGAGAAACTGATGGTGCTTGCGCTGGAACTGCTCGCTCGGGGACGGCAAGAAGCATTGCTCCATCCGTACTACGCCTGCCGCCGCCTCGTCGTAGGATGCATATACATTGGCGGCAACAGCGCCGATCATGGCTGCGCCAAGGCAAGCGGCCTCTTTCTCTAACGGGATGTATACGGGAATGCCCGTGATATCCGCCTGCATCTGGCACCATATGGGGGATTTCGCGCCACCTCCGGTGGCAATAATACGCTCGATCGGCGTGCCGCTTGCACTGATATGGTCACAATTCTTTTTGAGCAGGTGCGCAACGCCTTCCATCACGGCCAACGCCAGGTCAAATCCATCATGCTTGCTGCGAAGACCGAAAAAGACGCCGCATGCGTCACGGTCGAATTCCGGCGCATTGGTGCCCACAATATATGGAAGAAAGATGATTTCGCTTGGCGCGCGTCCAACGAGTGCGGCATTCAGTTCCTCATAAGAAGTGGCTGCCATGCAGATTTGCTTGAACCACTCCAAGCTGACGCCGCCGCTTTCCGCCACCGGCAGCATCACGTAAGAATTTGGGAGGAACCCGTAATGCATCGGAATGCCGGTATCCTGCCTGACAGGCAAGGCGGCGATGCTGGAGAGTCCCATAACCGTACCGGTAGAAAGATTCATGCACCCTACATGCACGTTGCCCGTTCCGACCATACCGGCAAAATGATCCAGCGTGCCGATATTCACCGTTGCTCCTTCCGAAAGCCCGATCGCCGCGGCGACATCCTTTTTTAGTGTACCTGCACAAGTGCATGGCTCCGCAAGCGACGGCAGCTGGGTTTCCTGAATACCGATGAACTCCAGCATCTCAGGCCAGTATCGTTTGGCATAGATGTCAAAATAGAATGTAAACGTTGCAATTGAGCGATCGGCAAGCAGGTTGCCTGTCAAACGGTAGACAACAAAGTCTTTGAGCAGCACATAATGGGCGGCCACAGAATCAAGTTCCGGGCGGTGGCGCCTTAACCATAGGATTTTTGTTGCCGGCCAGGTGGGCAGTACGGCGGGCTGACCGGTATGCGCATAACAGACGGCAGGAGAGAACTGCTTCTCCACCAGTGCGCACTCCTCCTGTGAGCGTTCGTCCATCCAGCTGATGGCGTTCATCAGCGGATTGCCGTTGCTGTCAAGCACAACAAGTGATTCGGCCTGCCCGGTGAACGTAATGCTGCATATGCTGCGTGCATCCGCAGCGCTAGCCTTGATGAGCCTGTGCAGGATGCCGGTCAGCACATGGACATACGCGTCTGCATCAAATTCCACAGATCCGTTTCCCCGCATATAGGTTACCGCCGCACTTTCCATATGTAAACGGCGAAAAGCCCCGTCATACAGGGCGGCTTTGATATTTGTGCTGCCAAGATCAACCCCGATAAACAACATAGTTACCCCCGCGCATTGCGTTTCATTTTACGGTATACGACATAAGCCAGAAAACACGCTGCCAGCGCTGCTACCGACAGCATGGCAAACGCATAGCGGATATCCAGCCTGCCGGAAAGAAACCCCATAAGGGATGGAAACACCATTCCGCCAAGGCCGCATCCGGCGCTCATCAATCCGATTGCACTGCCTGTGTGCTGCGGAAATTCTTTCGCCGCAAGATCAACCAGAAGCGACCATATGGGGCCAAACGCAAAGCCGATCAGTCCGCAAAGAACAAGAGACAGATAGGGGAGGCCGGATATGGCAAGGATGAAAAAAAGCAGGAACGACGCGCCGAAGGCGATCAAAAGCGTCTTTTGCGAAGAAAGAGTGGAGAAGGAGCATACAAACCTTGATAGCGCCATGCAAAGCCAATAGGTGGAGATGGCGTAAGCGCCCAGATGATCGCCGGATAATTTCAAGGCAAACAGCGACTCGGTAAAGTACCCAATGCCACATTCCAACCCAACATAGAGCAGGATCAAAAAGAACAGCAGCGCGAAGAGGGCGGATTTAAAAAATGCGTACATCGGTATATGTCTTTCCATACCTGCCGTTGCAGCGGCTTTTCTGAACCTGGTGAAGCAAAAAGGCACAAGCAGCACCGTATATCCAATACCGCATATAACAAATACCGCCCGCCAATTCCAGGAGAACGTTCCGATGCACCATTGTATGAAAATTGGGCTGACGACCGCGCCGAAACTGAGCAAAGACTGTGATAGATTGATATATTTCGCGCTTTTTTCCGGGAACGCATCGGCCAAAGCAGCAGTTCCGATGCATTCACACATGCAGTAGCCGACGCCAATCAGAAAAACGCCTGCGATAAACACCCATGTGCCGCTTGCCGCAGCGGCCAATGCACAGCCCACGATGAATGTCAGCATAAATCCGAACATCGTATACTTTTTCCCAATGCGGTCGGAAAGATTGCCGAACAGCAAGGGAGCCAAGACAAAGCCGGCGTTCTGCATCGCAACCAGAAGGCCGGAACCCAGAGGAGTCATGGAAAACTCGCTTGAAACGTTGCGCAAAACCAATTGGTAGCCGCCCATCTCAAATCCGATAAAGAATAAAAGGCCGGAAACGAGAGCCAACAGAACTGGAGCGTTGCGATTTGGCAAAGTAAACTTCGGCACCTTTTATGTGATCCTTTCCGTCAGCACAGGGTCTGCTTCTCATGTAGTAAATCCGGAAGGCTGCCGCATGAACCTGCTTCTACCTCGGCAACAGTATAATAATTATCCAAAAAGAAAGCAATAGATAAATATATAGAAAACAATATTAATTTGATGAGCGCGAACATTTACAGTGCATCTGTCATTTCCCACATAAGGAAGAAAGTAAATGCTGGGAGCCTTTATACTTGAGCCCTTTCTTTTGAGCAGGACCCGCAACCTATCTATAAAGGGCGGTCATGTATACAATTCTGCAATTGCCCTGATTGCCGCCACTTTGTTATATGTATTATTGCGAAAATAGTTTCGTTAATTTTTGTTGACCGATCATAAATACGCGTCTATATTAACAACATTAGGTTACACAAACCGAAAATAATTTCGAAAATCCAGCATTTAACGATATATCTGACCGCACGAAAACACCTTTCTAACATGTATCAGCAATTTGGGAGGAAACGATGGAAAACAAAAAAAGCACCATGAGGGCGTTGCTCGAAAAATTTGTGGATGTTCGTGAGGCCGGCGTTTTGATGCCGCTGCTGCTGGCCGTGATTCTGTTTTCAGTCAACAGCGATAAATTCTTTACTGTCAGCAATATGTCAAATGTGATGCGTACGGCCGCCTTTACTATCATTACCTCGATTGGGCAGGCGTTTCTGATCATTGCCGGGAGCTGGGATATCTCGGTCGGCGCTGTGTTTTCCCTCGGCGGTGTCGCTGCGGCGGCACTGATGACGTACTACAACCTGCCCATTTGGGTGGCCGTAGTACTTGCGCTGGTCATCGGCGCGTTGGTTGGCGCATTCAACGGCTTTCTCGTCCAGACGATTAAGCTTCCCCCTTTTATTGCTACGATGGGGAGCATGTACGCCGCACGGGGGCTGTGTACGGGATATACAAAGGGTGTTTCCGTATATCCGCTGCCGGAGACATTTTTAACGGTAGGCCAAAAGGGGATATTAATCGGCAATTACGAATTGCCGTACGTCGTCGTAATTGCGGTCGTACTGGCTGCACTTGCAGGATTCGTTTTGCGGTTTACCACCTATGGCCGGAAGCTTTATGCGGCTGGCGGAAACGGTGAGGCCGCCCGGCTTTCCGGCATTCCGACGGTGAAAATCCGGTTTTCCGCGTTCGTCCTCACCGGCATACTTGCTGCGCTCACCGGCGTACTCATGGCGTCGCGCGTTGGGTCTGCACAGCCCAATATCGGTTCCGGCTTTGAGATGACCGTTGTTGCAGCGTGCGTCATCGGCGGCATCAGCATGGATGGTGGCGCCGGTTCCATCATTGGCATTGTCATGGGGTCCTTCTTTATGGCGATGATCAGCAACGGCATGACGCTTGTGAAGATCGACGCCTACTGGCAGCAATTGGTCATCGGGCTTGTGCTCATTTTCGCCTGCTCCCTTGAATATGTCCGCAACCGAATCCGCATCAGCTTAAACATCTGAGGAGAGACATATGGAACAAAGTATCATTCTCCAAATGAAAGGGGTCACCAAATCCTTTGGTGCCACAAAGGCGTTAAAGAATGTTTCCATTGATCTGATGGAACAGGAGATACTGGCCATTTGCGGCGAAAACGGCGCAGGCAAATCCACCCTGATGAAAGTACTCAGCGGTTCCTACGAGTACAGCTCCTATGAGGGCGAGATCTGGGTCAACGGTAAAAAATGCGCGTTCCGTGATCCGGCGGATTCTTCCGCGGCTGGTATTGAAATGATCTATCAGGAAATCAGCGTCCATCTCGATCTGTCGGTGGCGGAGAATATTTTCCTTGGTCGTGTGCCTACGAAAAACGGTATCATCCAGTGGGCGGCCATGCGGGAGGCAGCTGAGAAGTATGTTGCAATGGTCGGCTTGAACGTCCCCGTCACCACGCGCCTGCGCGACCTGAGCGCATCCCAGTGCCAGATGGTTTCCATCGCGCGCGCGCTTTCCCGCAACCCAAAGATACTTGTGCTGGACGAACCCACCTCGCCGTTGACGGAGGCAGAGGTAGAGGAACTGTTTAGAATACTGTTCCGCTTGCGCGAACAGGGCATTTCCTGCATCTATATCAGTCACAAAATTCGTGAAATCAAACGCCTGGCGGATCGTGTCTGCATCATGCGCGACGGTTCCCATGTCTGGACAAAACCGGCCCGCGAGGTTGGCGTCAACGACATTGTAGAGGCTATGGTCAATCGAAAAATCGAGAATATGTATCCCAAGGAAACTGTTCCGATCGGCAAGGAAGCGTTTGGTATCAAGAACCTTCGCGTCAAGCATCCCTACAACAAAAAGAAGTACATCGTGGACGGCTTGGATATCGCGGTCCGCGAAGGGGAAATTTTGGGTCTGGTCGGCTTGGTCGGTTCCGGCCGATCCGAAACGGTCAACGCAATCTTTGGCGCAATCGGGAGTACGTATGATGAGATGCGCATCGGTGGAGCGCCAACAAGAATTAAAGATCCGGGCGATGCGATCAGCAAGGGACTCGCGCTGCTGAGCGAGGACCGCAAGGTCAACGGGTTTATTCCTACGCTCGATATCGCAAAAAACATCAGCCTGCCCCGCCTCGATAAGGTATCGCAAACGGGCATTATGAAGAAGGATGCCGAAAGGAAGTACGGTGAGGCGTACATGAAGGCCCTGAGCATCAAGGCAAACTCCGAGCGCGACATGGTGACAGGCCTCTCCGGCGGCAACCAGCAGAAGGTTGTCCTGTCCAAATGGCTGATGGCCGATCCCAAGGTTCTGCTGCTGGACGAACCGACGCGCGGCATCGACGTAGGTGCAAAAACACAGATTTACCAGATGATGATGCAACTTGTCAAGCAGGGCATGGCAATCGTCATGATCTCTTCGGAGCTGCCTGAGCTGGTGGGCATGTGCGACCGCTTTCTGCTGCTGGCCAATGGAAAGATCCGCGCTGAACTGACGCGGGAAGAAGCTGACGAGGAACTGTTCCTGCGCATCTGCTCCGGTGCCTGATCCCTTTCAGGCGGCAATTCTCAAGGAATATACCGATTGTTGGTGCCAAGGGGCATTAACATAAAATAACAATGGAGGATCGAACACGATGAAAAAGCTACTTACTCTGGCCCTAGTGCTCATGCTTGCATTAAGCTTTGCCAGCTGCAGTAAGCCCGGAGCCGCCGAACAGACTGCGGTTACGGAGAACGGCACCGGCGTTCCTGCCGAACCTGCAGCGCCGTCTGAGACTGCAGCGCCTGCCGCGGAAGGCGGCGAGCAACCGTACATTATTTTGGTTAACGCCCTCATCGGCCATCCTGTCTACGAACAGCAGGCGGAGGCCGCGCGCAAGGCCGCTGAAGATTATGGCGTAAAGCTTGAAATCATCGGGCCAACGTTCGGGACGAGCACCATCGTGACCGATTATATCGCGGCAATGGAGAATGCCATCACCTTACAGCCGGACGCGATTATCGGGGAACCATTCGACCCCTCTCTCTTTGAGGTGTTCTCCCGTGCAAAGCAGGCAAACATCCCCATGTTCCTGACCTCCAACTTGCTCGAGAACGAGGATGATTTCGTTGCCTGGATCGGCACGGATAACTACAATTACGGTGTAAATGCCGTAGACATGATCGCTGAGAAAACCGGCGGCAAAGCGAACATCTGCGTGGTCATGGGCGACCTTGCGACCACAAACCAGGTTGAACAGCGCAAAGGCATTGAAGAACGCATTGCCCAGAAGTATCCGGACATGAAAGTTGTCAATGTGGTTGCCGATAAGAATGATCTGGCCACCGCTATGAATGTTACTGAGGATACGCTCAATACCTATCCGGAAACCAATTGCTTTGTGATGCTGGAGTCCACCGGCGGCCCGGGCGTTGCCCAAGTCTGCGCGGAGATGAACCGCGATGACGTTCTGATCCTTGACATCGACGCCGTTGCGGCCACCATCGATAATATCAAGGCCGGTAAGGTGTGGGCCACCCTGGCGCAGAACTTCTACAAGCGCGGCTATGAGTCCGTCCGCATGGCGTACGAATACCTGAACGAAGGCAGCAATGCAAGCTTTGCAAAACTCAACGACTCGGGCACGGTTCTGATCGATGAGAGAAATGTCGTAGCCTATGAAGAGAACCTTTGGGATCAAATCATCTACAAGGGCACACCCTGGCCTGCGAAATAGATCGTCTTGTATGATCGGGGCGCCGTTTTTGCAACGGCGTCCCGGGGATCGTGAATCATCTATATATGGATAGAACCCAATATATGTTAAAGTAGGACTATCACACCTGTAAGTGAGGGCGGAAGTATGGCCAGATTGCGGGATATCGCAGAAAAAACCGGATTAAATGTATCCACCGTGTCCCGGGCTTTGCGTGATGCTCCCGATATCAAGCCCGCAACGATCAATCTGGTCAAACGGACTGCCATGCAGATGGGATACCGGATGCGCTTTCAGGGCAAGGGCAGCAACACCGTTGGCCTGATTGTGCCGGAAATAGGCAGCCATTATTATTCGGAAATGGTTGAGTCCATTGAGCGGGAACTAAAAAAGCACGGCTGTTCGATGCTCGTCTGCATCGGAGGGTTCGATGCCGGGAGCATTCTTAACGCAATCGATCAGATGGTACAGCATGATATTTGCGGCATGATTATCAATGATTGCTTTGTTCTAGACGGCAAGGAGGATATCCGGAAGCACGACCGTATCGCGCATTCTGCACTGCCGCTGGTGCTGATTTCCGAAAATAGGGCGGGTCTGCCGGTGGACGCCATTTGTATCGACACCAAGTTCGCCGTGCGTCTGGCGATGGAGCATCTGATCGAATTGGGACACACGGAAATCGGCTACATCGGGGAATATGCTTCAGATGTGCGATACCGGACATATCTTGAGCTTTTAAAGGAAAAGGAACTACCGATCCGCGAAAACCATGTGAAGCGCGGCAAGGAACGGTTTGAATTGGGCGGTTACCTGCGCGCCAGAGAGCTTCTGCAGGAACCGGATATCGCAAGCATGACGGCTGTTATTGCCTGTTACGATCAGGTAGCGCTTGGCGCGCTGAGCGCCTTTTCGGAAGCTGGCATCCGTGTGCCGGAGGAGATATCGGTGGTCGGGTTTGATAACATCATACTCAATGATTACCTGCCCATCCAGTTAACAAGCATTATGAATCCGACTGAGCAGCTAGGCTCGTTGGCGGTCAAGCTGTTGGTGGACAATATCAAGGAAAAGGAAAATCACGTGGTGCAGAACGTCTCTTTGCAGCCAAGACTTGTGGTGCGGAATTCCACCTGTACGCGCTTATAAAACATTGAACACGATAAAGGAAGATAATATGAAGAAAATCGGTTTTGTTTGCTTCGGGGAAGTAAATACGCCCTTTGAGCGTCTTAAAATCAAGCATGGTGCGGCGCTGCGTACGTTAAACAGCGTTACGGGCACTGTGTACGATGCCGGTATCGTGATCGACGACGCCGCATATGCAACGGCAGACGCGGCTATAGAAAAGCTCTTAGCCGCCGACCCGGATTGCCTGATCGTATGCGTGGCAGGCTGGGTGCCCACGCATGCGGTGATCCGCGTGACGGATGCGTTCCGCTACCTGCCGATGTTGCTCTGGGGACTCTGCGGCTGGATGGAAGGCGGACGCCTGGTGACGACCGCTGATCAGGCCGCAACCACCGCCATACGCCCTGCATTTGAGGCGATGCATTACCGGTTCAAGTACATCTATAACGTAATCGGCAAGCCGGAACCCGTGGATAAAATCGAGGCGTTCACGAACGCCGCGTATGCCGCGCGCAGGATGAGAAGTGCGCGCGTAGGAACCATGGGTTACCGCGATATGCTGCTCTATGGCACCCAGTTTGAAGGCAACAGCATGCGCGGTAAGCTGGGGATTGAGGTCGAGCCCTTCGAAATGCTTGAAATGGTACAGAACATGGAAACCCTCGATGCGCCAGAGGTACGCGAGGGAATGGCGTTCATCAAGGAAAACTGGACGTTTGAGAAGGAATGCGACGACTCGATCCTCGAAACCGGCGTAAAATATGCGCTGGCCATCGGCAAAAAGATTGAGGAACGGGGCTATCAGGCCATCACGCTCATTGATGTGGACGGGATGAAGAAGCTTCTCGGCTTTCCGCCCGCCATGGTGTTTATGCTGCTCGAGCATTACTATGGGGTACTGACCGTGCCGGAGAACGATATCATGGGGGCGGTTACGCAGTTGATCGCTTCCGGTATTACGGGGCAAACGGTGCCGTATCTTGAATACTACGAATTCTTTGAAAGCAGTATGCTCATCGGCGTGCCGGACTATATCCCGGCGGCGGTTACGGATGGAGCCGTGCGCGTACTGCCGACGGCCTTCGGCATGTTGTCCAGCAGCCTGTTAAACGTATCCCGCGTCAAAACGGGCCTCGTTACCTGCATGAGGCTGGTTTACCTTGATGGAACCTACTATATGCATATGTATCTTGCGGATGCAAAAACGCCCAAGCAATGGGAGGAATGCGGCTGGGCGCCGCCTGCGCCGCAGCTGCCGAGCCTGGAGGTTATCCCGCAGGACTGCACGGTTGAGGAATTTGCGCAAAAGGTCTCGAGCCAGCATGTGATCGTCTGCTATGGCGATCATCGCGAGGCGGTCCGGGACTTCTGCAAACTGATGGACATTAAACTGCTTTAAATATGTGAATTTGGAATGGATATGAAGACGATTAAAATTGGATGGGCGCAAACCAGTATTACGGCGGACCGGCCGCTGTTGATGATCGGGCAGATGTATCACCGTGTTTCCGAGTATGTACGGGATCCCATTACAGCCACTGCGCTGGCGTTAGACAATGGGGAAACTCAGGCGGTATTTGTATCGGTGGATATGACGGAGTACCCGACGCATATAAAAGAATTGCTCAAGGAAAAGCTTTCTGCTATAACGGACCTGAAATTTGAGAGTATTTCGATCAGCGCTACGCATACGCATAACGCATCGGATTTCTGCTCCGACTTTATGCGTGAGGACAATGCGCAAGTGTTTGGCTCCGATATTTTGCCTCCTGTTCACATTGGAGATGATGTGTTGCTTGGTAGCGAGGCGCAGGACTTCCTCGTTGAACGTCTTGCAAGCGTGATTACCCGTGCCTGGCAGAACAGGCGGGAGGGTGGTATCAGCTACGCGCATGATTACGCCGTGGTTGGGTTTAACCGCAGGCCGATCTTCCATAAACCCGATGGCATGGAAACCATCATGTATGGCGACTGCTCAAGGGATGACTTTGCGGGGTTTGAAAGTGGCGCGGACTCTTCCGTGGACGTGCTGTATACATGGGATATGGACGGCCGCCTGACGGGTGTCGCGGTGGACGTCCCCTGTCCATCACAGGTGTTTGAACTGCACCGTTTCATTACGGCAGATTATTGGGGCTTCACCAGGGCTGCCATCCGCGAATCGCTGGGCAATGTTTATGTGCTTCCACTATGCGGTGCATCCGGAGACATCTCTCCGCTGGATTTGGTGCGCATCAGCAAATATAATAAGCAGGCATTGCTGGACTGGGGCGGCCAGACGAAGGAGGTTCTTCGCAATTTCGATATGACGCGTGAATGCGAAGGCATTGCCGCCCGCATTACCGAAGCCGTTGTGCGCGGGTATCAAGTGGCGCGCAATTATATTGATTACACGCCCGCGTTTGCCCATGTGGTGTTGCAGATGGATCTTCCGCTTCGGCTGGTTTCAGAAGAGGAATATGCGGCGTCAGCCAAGGAAGTGGAGCGCATCAAACGGGCGTTTTCCAAGGAACATCCCATGGAAACGGCAGACATTGTGCGCGCGTTCGAAGCACAGGGCGATGTGCTGCGGTGGCAGCTGCAACAAAAAACAAAAGTGTTTGCTTGTGTATGCCATTTTGTGCGCATCGGCGAAGTTGGGATCATGACGAACCCGTTCGAGCTCTATCATGAGTACGCGCAGCGTATGAAAGCGCGCGTAAAAGCGCAGCAGCTGTTAGTTGTGCAGCTTTCCAATGGCCTTGGCGGATACCTGCCAACAGAGGCGGCCGTCCATGGCGGCAGCTACAGCAGTAAGCCCGCATCGACGATATGTGGCCCGGAAGGCGGCAATCTGTTGGTGGAAAAAACGGTTGAAGTGCTGGATTCTTTATTTTAGATTGGCAGGCGGGGGCGGCTGCATGAAAGATAGTGACTGAAGCGTGCAGTAAACGCAAAACCGCAAAAGCAGGTAATGCTCTTGCGGTTTCCGCTTTCATAACAACGGCATCATTTTATGTACGCCATTGAGGCCGTTATTTAGGCTAAAGTCCGTTTTGTAGGGGGAAGGCTGAACTGCATATCCTCCAATGCTACTTGTCGTATCACGGAAAGCTCCATAAGCACAGCTCTTTATGAGAATTGGATATTGACGCCCTTTTCCGCAATCTGTTGCGCCAGCGGAGAATTGGCCCCCTGGTCGGTAATCCAGGTGGTGACGCCCTGAAGGCTGCAGACCTGGGAGAAGCTTTCATATCCAAGCTTCGTACTGTCGGCCACAATCATGGTACGGGCTGCCCGCTCCATCATGATGCGGTCAATAACACCCTCCTCTGCGTGGTAGGTGGTAAGCCCCCTATCCGGGCAGATCCCATCAACGGAGAGGATCGCCCAATCCGCCTTGAAGCTGGAGAGCTGATTCTTGGCATCCTCGCCATAGGTAAAGGAATATTGCGCGTTGATTTCCCCGCCCAGCAGGATAATGCGGAAGGTGGGCACAGATCCCAGCTCTACGGCCACGGAGATGGAATTGGTGACGATGTTCAGATTTTTTCGCTTTTTCAGCTCCATAGCCGTGAAATAGGTGGTTGTGCCGGAATTGATCAGCAGGATATCCCCATCATGGACCATATTCGCGGCGGCGGCGGCGATGGCCTTTTTTTTATCCATATGCTCCCGCGTGCGGCGCTGAAAATCCATGTTGTAATAATTTTTCATGGTCTGGATGGCGCCGCCTTGTGTGCGCTCCAAATAACCATCCCGCTCCAACGCGTCCAAATCGCTGCGGATGGTAACAGGGGTTGCCCCCAATTGCTCGCTGAGTGTGGATACGCGCACCTGCCCGTCCCGGCGGAGCAGCGAAAGGATTTCCTGCCTGCGCGCATCAATTTTTAATTCTCCGGCCATCTAGATGCCCCCTTGTACTTGCTGCTGTCAGTATACCTTATTCAGGCTCACTGTTCCAGAGGCTTATGATTGAGGCGCTCGCCAACAGCGCCGCCCGGATGGATCACCGCAAATTGTTCGTTGCGGAATCCTGTAGCCTCAATTAACGCCGCCTGCAGCGCGTCGAACAGTACGGACAATACGGTGAAGCTCGTTGTGCCCTGGCTGTTGTAAGGGTCGGTTTCCCGGGTGACAAGCATCTGCAGCACGATACCAGCGTCCTTCGCCAAAGGCGAATCCAGGTTCTCCGTGACAGAAATGACGGTGACGCCTTTTTCAGCGCAAATGCTAAGGATAGGCAGCAGCTCCGCGGTCTTCCCACCGCGGGACGCCAGCAGAATCACGTCGCCCCGTTGCAGATAGCCCATTGCGCCATGGACAGCCTCCGCGGGAGAAATAAAGCGCGCCGGGCGCTCGATACAGCACATCAGGTGCGCAAAATGCTGGCACGCAATGCCGGAGTGGCCGCATCCGCTTGCGGCGATGCGCGGTGCTTTTGCGAGCGCGTCCACCGCGCGCAGGAACGATTCCCTGTCTAGGCCCGTAAACGCATGCGGGATGGCCTCGGCCTCAATTGTATAGGTGGAAGCGGCTGCTTTCCATACCCTCTGTTCCATCAGTTACTTTCCTCCATTCTGCAGCGATGCAATGGCTTCTTTCCGGTCAGCCTTGGTAAATACCGCACTGCCCGCAACCAGAATATCCGCGCCTGCCGCAATGATTTCCGCTGCGTTTGCGGCGTTCACGCCGCCGTCCACGCTGATCAGATAGTGTGCGCCGCGGTCCTTACGCAGCCGCGCGGCTTCGCGGATCCGGTCATATGCCTCCGGCATAAACTTTTGCCCGCCAAATCCGGGATGGATGCTCATAACCAGCAAAATATCCGCCCGCTCCAGCAGCGGCTTTACGCGCTCAAGCGGCGTATCGGGGCAAAGTGATAATCCGAAGCCAACCTTTTCTTTCAGGCAAATTTCATATACCTGTAAGGGATCGGATTGGGACTCCGCGTGTACCGTAATTGCATCCGCGCCGGCATCAATAAACGCCTGCGCATAATGGGCGGGCTGCTCGATCATCAGGTGTACGTCAAAATACAGTTGGCTTTCCGGCCGGATGCCGGCGACGATATTTGGCCCAAAAGAAAGGTTCGGCACAAAATGCCCGTCCATCACATCGATATGGAGGTATTCCGCACCTGCATGTTCAATAGAACGGATTTCTTCGCTTAGCCTGCCGGCATTCGCGGCCAATAGGGATGGCGCAATAATCGGCATATTGTTTATCTCCTGTTCTTGTCATGACAACAGTATAATTACTATCCAAAAAGAAATCAATAAATAAATTAATAGAAGATATTATTGACGTAATCGGCAAATATGTTTTACACTAGTGTTGACTAAAATATGCGGGGGAGGCATTATGAAAAAGCCATTCTCTTTAAAGCCACCATTCTTTGAAATTGGACCCAAATCCTATTTATATGGCGATGATGTGCTGGCACTGGCACTGTCTGCCGATGCAGTTTCAAAAAAATATGATGTAGATATTATCTTTACCACCCCGGTGGTGGATATCCGGCGGGTAGCGGCAGCAACGGAGCGCATTTTCGTCTTCGCGCCGCACATGGATGCGCTCAAGCCGGGCCGTGGCCTGGCGGATACGCTGCCGGAATCTTTGGTTGCCGCGGGCGCACAGGGCGTCATGCTGAATCATTGCGAAAGGCCCGTCTCCCTTGCGGTGCTGAATGAAACCATCCGCAGGGCGGATGAGGTGGGGCTTGCCACGATCGTCTGCACGGATTCCATCCGGGAAGCATCGGCTGCGGCTTGTCTCGGGCCCAATATCATCGTGGCAGAACCCACGGAGTTGATCGGCACCGGCGAAGCCAGCGATATGGATTACGTGCGGGCTTCCATTGAGGCTGTAAAATCCATCAATAGAGAAGTCTATGTCCTGCAGGGTGCGGGTATCAGCAACGGCGAGGATGTATATCGGGTCATCCATGCCGGAGCGGAGGCGACCGGCTCATCAAGCGGCATCATAAAGGCGCCGGACCGCGCCGCCATGATCGACGAGATGATAGCTGCTGTGCGGCGGGCCTGGGATGACCGGCTGGCTGGACGCAAATAAATGGTTTTATGGTATCCCCTATAAAACGTACAGGAGGAGATTTATGGAATTCAAGGTTTACCAAAAGGAATTGGAGTTGCAATCCCGGGGCTGGATCCCCACCTTCCATGATGTGACAAAGGAAGTCATCGAGATTGTGGAGGCGTCCGGCGTCAAGAACGGCACCTGCACCATAGCCTCGCACCATACCACCTGTTCCGTGATGGTACAGGAATGCTCCCATGACCTGGACTCGTTCGATCTGGAGTACCTGCAGCACGACCTGCTGGATATTATGCGCAAGATGATTCCCGACTTTGCCGAGGAGCATCAATACCGCCATCCCGGACCCATTCATGCCCAATTTGGCCGCTATGTCGGGGAACCCGGCGACTATACCAGCATGAATACGGATGGACATCTGCGCAGCGTATTCTTTGGCCGCAGCGAGGCCATGACCATCAAGGACGGTGTTTTGGACGGGGGCGAATTTGCCCATGTATATTTCATCGACTGGGATCATGTCAGGGCCCGTCACCGTCAGCTCAACATCACCGTCATGGGAACGACGGAGGATGTGGGCGACCGGAAGTGGAACAATGGCGAGGACATCAACACCCTGCGCAAGTATACCCCGGCGGAAAAGGCGGAAATGCCTGAATTCACCCTCCAGCAAAAACGCTGAGCATTGCTAAGAAAAAAGGAACGGATATGCCGTTCCTTTTTTAGTAAATCAAATGTCGATGGGAGGCGCGCAAGTACCGCAAACGGCTAAGGGAAATAGATGTAAGCGCTGTGCTATAATGGGCATAACATGGTGTGCTGGCCCCGTAGTCAATACTGGTTTCCTCCGCTTTCCTAAGACAATTTTGAAAACTGAAAGCCCTGCTTTTTTGCTTCATTGATAAATGCGCCTAAAATTTCCGCATTGTCTTTTGAAACGGCATGCAAAAGATAAACCGCGCCGTTATGCAGGCCGCCTACTACCTTTGCGTATGCCGGCTCGGCGCCCATCTGTTTTTTTGTATTCCAATCCACATACGCAAAACTCCAAAAAACGGACTGATATCCAAGGCTTTGCGTCAGGGCGAGCGTACGTTCCGAGAATTCTCCCATCGGAGGCCGGAACAGCGTCATAGTGTAACCGAAATTCTCCTTGATATAGTCATGCAGGGACGTAATCTCGACGCATGCTTTTGCAATGGGCAGCGTTGGCATGGAAGGGTGGGTATAGCTGTGATTTCCGATAATATGCCCTTCATCAATCATGCGCTGAACGAGATCGGGGTTTCGTTTTGCATAGTCGTAAGTGACAAAAAATACAGCCGGTACGTCTTTTTCCTTTAACACATCCAATATCTTTGGCGTATATCCGTTTTCGTAGCCTTCATCAAACGTCAGATAGATGTCATTTGTATTGTCCTCTATAAATATAGCGCCATACTTTCCGTATTTATTTTGAAATTCAACCGCGGATATCGGGCGTTTGTCGCCATCCACCTGCTTCCCTTGCCCCCAGCCCTGCTTGGTGTTGTCCAATGCCTCCAATCCCGTGGCAAGCGCATGGATGGATGCCGCAATCCCCTTGATCGCATCCGCGGTCAGCACCGAGCGCTCGGTAATCGTCTCAGCTTCCGTTTTGCCATTGGCAGTGTCTTGGCTGCCGGGCACCCAAATGGTCAGCAGGCAAAGGACTAAAAATAGCGCAATAAATTTCTTCATGTTACACCTCGCCTTTAGTATGTATCGGGAGGTGTCGATTATTTGTGTGAAAAAATGGATATTTATAACAGTAAAAAAACAAAATAGTAGGCCCGACCTCTCCGGTTGACGGAGAGGTTGGGCGGACATGAAGATAGATATAGCTGCGCTATACGGATTGCGTTTTGTTGATACCCGTGTTCCAGATGATCTGGCGCGGACATCTTTTTGCGCATTCCATACAGCCCACGCATTTTTCATAATCGAATACCGGTAGGTCGTTGACCATGGTGATCGCATCGTATTTGCAGCTTTTTGCGCAAATGCTGCAGCCGATGCAGCCCACCTTGCAGTTGTCGCTGACCGCTTTTCCTTTTAGCACGTTGGAACAGTCGATGCGCACCACGCTGTGCTTTGGAAGCAGGCGGATGATGTGGCGCGGGCATTCGGCCACGCATTTTCCGCAGGTGATGCAGCAGCTGTGATCAATGGTGGAAAGCCCGTTGATGATGGTGATGGCGTCTGTCGGGCAGACCCTTGCGCAGTTTCCAAAGCCAAGGCAGCTCATGGGGCAGCTTTTTGTACCATCCGCAACGGCCATGGCGGCGGCGCAGTCCGAAAGGCCCTCATAATGAAATTTCAGCTGCGTGTTGTCAAGTGTGCCGCGGCACTGCACATGCGCGATGAGCGGTTCGATTTTGTCCGCATCCGCGCCCATAAGCTCTGCAATCTTCGTTGCGTTGTCCGCCGTGTTGACGGTACACGCGTTGACGGCGGCACCTTCCGTTACAATGGCGGAAGCGAGCCCATCGCACCCGGGGAACCCGCATGCGCCGCAGTTTGCGCCGGGCAGGAGCTGCCGTACGGCGTCGATGCGTTCATCCTTTTCTACGGAAAAGAATTTTCCGGCAACTCCCAGCGCCGCGCCCAGAAGCAGCCCAAGCAGGGCGACGGCCCCTGCGCTGATCCAAATAATCGTCATAGAATCCCTCCCTTAACGGCCCAAGCCGGAAAACCCCATAAACGCGATTGCCATCAGACCGGCCGCCATCAGGGTGATGGGGAAGCCGCGCAGGGCTTTGGGGATTTCTGCGTTTTCGAGCTTTTCGCGGATGCCCGCCATCAGAATGATGGCGATGGTAAAGCCGACGCCGCCGAATATACCGTTGACGACGCTTTCGAGCAGCGTGTAGTTTTGTTCAATATTGAGGATGGCAACGCCCAAGACCGCGCAGTTGGTGGTGATGAGCGGCAAGTATACGCCAAGCGACTTGTAGAGCGTCTCGTTTGTTTTCTGGAGCACCATCTCCACAAACTGCACGAGCGCCGCGATAGTCAGAATAAAGGCGATGGTCTGCATAAAGCCGATGCCGAGCGGCTCCAACGCCCATTTCTGAATCATCCATGTAAACAGGGAGGCCATGCCCATGACGAATGTGACGGCCATACCCATGCCGCTTGCCGATTTGACGTTCTGGGAGACGCCCAAAAACGGGCAGATGCCCAAAAACCGCACCAATACAAAGTTATTGACCAGTGCCGCAGTGATCGCTATGAGGGCAAGCCTTACAAGCCATGTCATTGCTGTTTCCTCCCTTCTTTTTTTTATTGGATAACAGGTTGAGCGCGCCGAGTATCAGTCCCAGGGTAATAAAGCCGCCGGGGGCTAAGAGCATCATCACAACGGGCACGTATCCGTCCCCAAAGACCGGAATGCCAAACAGGCTGCCCGCGCCGATCAGCTCCCGTATGGAGGCGAAGAACGTCAACGCCGCGGTAAAGCCAAGGCCCATGCCCAGGCCGTCCAGCGCGCTCATAAGCGGGGTGTTAGAGCTTGCAAACGCTTCGGCGCGCGCCAAAATGATGCAGTTGACGACAATCAGGGGAATGTAGAGCCCCAGCGCCTGATCGAGCGCCGGAACAAACGCCTTTAGGAGCAGCTGCACAATTGTCGTAAACGCCGCGATGATCACCACATACGCCGGGATGCGCACCTGTGACGGGATGAAATTGCGCAGCAGGGAAACGAATACATTGGAGCATATCAGCACGAACGTTGCGGCAAGCCCCATGCCAACGCCGTTGACTGCCGCGGTGGAAACCGCAAGCGTGGGGCACATGCCCAATAACAGCCGGAAGGTGGGGTTTTCCTTCCACAGGCCGTTGAGAACCACATAAAAGCCCTTCATTGCTGTTCACCTCCCAGTGTCAGCGTAAACGCGCGGGCCGCATTCACAGCGTCCGTTACAGCCTGGGTAGAGATGGTGGCGCCTGTGATCGCGTCCACTTCATTTCCGGTTGCGCCGCCGCCCTTTTTGACGGCAATTACGCCGTTCTTCCCGTTGAACTGTTCCATAAACTTTGACTGCTGCACATTTTTTCCGAGCCCGGGGGTCTCGCTGTTGTCTCCGACGGAAATGCCGGTGACCGTGCCGTCAATTGTTACGCCTACGGTGACGAGGAACCTGCCGCCGTAGCCCGAGGCTTCCACTTCCATCACATAGCCATCCTCCATGCCGCGGGCATGGTAGAGGCTCGCGATGTTTTCCGGAAGCGTTTGTGCCGTCTCCTGTTCGAAATCGCCCTGAAACACCTTGTTCCGGGCAGCTTCCGCCGCAAGACGGGCCTGCGCCGCAATGGGTTCCTTCGTTACATAATAGGTTGCGCCCAGTGCAAGCCCTGCAATTAAAGCGATAATGAGCAGCCGCCCGCCCAGATGGATGAGGTTACGCAGCATGGCGTTTCACCTCCCCGTATACTCTTGCCCGTACATAACGCTCAATGAGCGGCACGCAAAGGTTCATGATGAGTATGGAGTAGCTTACACCCTCCGGGTACCCGCCATACAGGCGGATGACCACCGTAAGAATGCCGCAGCCCAGCGCATAAATGAACTGTCCCTTTGGCGTAACGGGGGAGGTGGAGTAATCCGTCGCCATAAAACACGCGCCAAGGATCAGCCCGCCGGAGACCGTATGGAACGCCGCGATCCAGAAGGGCGTATAGTAGCCTGCTTGGCCAGCGCGCCCTCCGCCCAGAAGGGCAATGCCGAAAAAGACGGTTGCGATGTAGATTAGCGGGATGCGCCAGGAAACCACCTGGCGGATGAGCAGGTAAATAAAGCCGATAAGCAGCGCAAGCGAGCTGATTTCGCCAATACAGCCGCCCTTGCTTTCAAAAGCAAGAGAGAAAAGTTCCTGCAGGGGAGTTGCATCCGTACCGGTGATAACGCCGGTATGCGCAAGCTGAGAGAGCGGGGTGGCGGTAGAGACTGCATCCGTACTGGAGGATAAAAAGGAGTTGACCGGTGATGTCCATGCCGTCATCTGCACCGGGAAGCTGGCGAGAAGAAAACCGCGCGCGGCAAGCGCAGGGTTGATGAAATTATTGCCAATGCCGCCAAATGGGACCTTTACAAGGGCGATTGCGAATACGCTGCCCAGCACGCACATCCACCAGGGAGCGGAGACAGGAAGATTCATACCCAGCAATATGCCGGTAACGGCGGCGGAAAGATCGCCGATTGTCGCTGCACGCCCCATCAGGCGGTAAAGCGCCCATTCGGTGAATACGGTTGCGGCCGTGCAGAGCAGCAGCACCATGAGCGCGCGGTATCCAAAATGATAAATCCCCATAATGCACGCAGGGGCAAGCGCAATGAGCACATCCCGCATGAGCGAGGGGGTATCCTGCGGCGCACGGATGTGCGGGGAAGGAGAGATATTCCATTTCATGCCATATGACCTCCCAAATGATCGCCTAAAGCAGGCGGTAAATTGATTGCCGTCACTTCTTTGCGGGCGCAGCCGTTCCGCGTACCTTCAGCTTCGCAAGGCGCATGCTTTGCAGCAGCTGCCTGTGTGCGGGGCAGATAAAGGCGCACGCGCCGCATTCCACACAGTCAAGCGTATGGAACAACGCTGCCTGCGCGATGTCGCCCCGGTCGATCGCGGCGGAGATGATATAGGGCTGCAGGCCTGCCGGGCAGACCCGGTAGCACCGTCCGCAGTGGATGCAGGGGGAGGGCGGCGGAACATGCGCTTCCTTGCCGTGCAGTGCCAGTATACCGGAAGTCCCCGCGATCACGGGCACTGCATCCGTATATTGCGCAATACCCATCATAGGGCCGCCGGAAAGGAGCTTCTCGGTTCCTTCCTTCATGCCGCCGCAAAACGCGATGCAGTCGCGGAAGCTTGTACCGATGCGCACCGACAGATTGGAGGGGGAGTTGACGCCGCTACCCGTTACCGTTACGATGCGCTCGATGAGCGGCTTTCCGAACGCCACCGCCTCATAAATGGCGTTGCACGTTCCAACGTTGAGCACCACGCAGCCCGCGTCCGCAGGAAGCCCGCCGCTTGGCACCTCGCGCCCGGTAATGGCGTAGATGAGCTGCTTTTCCCCGCCCTGCGGGTATTTGACATGAAGCGGGCAGATGGTGATTGCGGTATCCTTCGCCGCGTCCCGCATGGCGCGTATGGCCTGGGGCTTGTTTTGTTCGATGCCCACGTAGGCGCGGGAGATGTGAAGCGCGCGCATCACAACCTGCATGCCCGCAATCACATTTGCGGCGCGCTCCTGCAACAAGCGGTCATCCGCTGTCAGGTACGGCTCGCATTCCGCTCCGTTTGCAATCAGGGTATCCACTGTTTTATCCTTTGGGACGGAAAGCTTAACATGTGTGGGAAAGGTGGCGCCGCCCAAACCGACAATGCCTTTTTCACGGATGATGGATAGAAGCTCGGGTCCGCTCAGGGAGCCTGGGTCTTCCGGCGGGGAATAGCTTTCGTCTTTTGTATCGAGATGATCGTTGCGTATGACAACGGACAGGACAAGATTTTTTCCGGTAGGGTGGGGACGGTTCTCCACCGCAAGCACAGATCCTGAAACGCTTGCATGGATGGGTGCGCTCACAAACGCTTCGCTTTTCCCAATACACTGTCCCAGTTTGACGCTGTCCCCCTTTTTGACAAGCGGGGAACATGGCGCGCCTGTGACCCGTACCATAGGAATCACGACAATGTCCGGCGGGGGCATAACGGCAATGGCGCTTGCGCTTGAGAGCGCTTTTCCGTGGTGGGAGGATTTGAGCGGGTGGACGCCTCCGGAGAACGGATGTGCCTTCAATATACATCACCTCTTCTTCTTGATATTTTATTAACAGATATAAGCTGTTATGCAATGAACGGCCTTTTCCATTATCATAACAAATAGCTGTGGCAGCGAGCAATCCCAAAGCGTCAAATACTGCTTGCCTAAGGCAAAAACTCTTATTTTCTAGCACAAAATAAAAAGCGGGAAGCAGAAGCTTCCCACCCAATAAGCTTAAAAATCTTGAAAACAGTCGCCTGTCCAACCGGAATTACGTGCTATATCTTTTATAGTTTAGCCGCTTGCTGCCCTATTCGTCAAGCCATAGACCGTTTTGGTTGAAGCGATGTCGAGAATAAAGGCGGAAAATGGAATGTTTTCCGCCTTTACCGTGCTTGCAAACGTTTATTGGCGCTGCGTGCGCAATCGGATGACCTCGGGATTATCCATATAATCGTCAAAGTTTTCGCGGCGGTCTATGAGCGTGCCATGCAGAAGTTCCATCACCCGGTTTGCGACCGTCTGCGCAATCTGGTGGTCATGCGTGGCGAACAGCATCACGCCGCTAAACTCCATCATCCCTTCGTTGAGCGCCGTGATCGCCTCGAGGTCCATGTGGTTCGTGGGCTCGTTCATAATCAGGACGTTCGCGCCGGAAACCATCATCTTTGCGAACATGCAGCGCCCCTTCTCGCCGCCGGAAAGCACATGCACCTGTTTGAGCGCTTCCTCGCCGGAAAACAGCATGCGTCCGAGCCAGCCGCGGATCGTGGACTCATATTGGTCCTTGGAATACTGACGCAGCCAATCGATGAGCGAAATCTGCAAATTGTTAAAGTACATGGAGTTATCGGAGGGGAGGTATGCCTGCGAAGTGGTAACGCCCCATTTGAAGGAGCCCTCATCGGGTTCGAGTTCTCCCATCAGAATCTGGAATAGCGTGGTGCGCGCGAGCTCATCCTCGCCGACAAACACAATTTTGTCTCCCGGATGCACGATAAAGCTTACCCCATCTAGCACCTTACGGTCCCCGATGGTTTTGCTGATGCCTTCAACAAACAGCACATCGTTGCCCAGCTCACGGTCAGGTTTGAAATGGATGAACGGATAACGGCGCGAGGACGGGGCAAAGTTGTCCATCTGCAGGTTGTCCAGCATCTTTTTGCGGGAAGTCGCCTGGCGGGACTTGGAGGCGTTTGCGCTAAAGCGCCGGATAAATTCCTGCAGCTCCTTCGCCTTTATCTCCGTTGCTTTCTGCTTTTCTTTTGCCTGCCGCGCGGCAAGCTGCGTATATTCATACCAGAAATCATAATTTCCCACATACATCTGGATCTTACCGTAATCGATGTCGACGATGTGCGTGCAGACCTTATTTAAAAAATGGCGGTCATGGGAGACGACGATCACCGTATTGGGGAAGTCCATCAGGAATTCTTCCAGCCATTTTACGGCGTAAACATCAAGGTTGTTGGTCGGCTCGTCCAGCAGAAGAATGTCAGGCTTTGCGAACAGCGCCTGCGCCAACAGCACCTTGACCTTGCGCGGGCCGTCGAGCTCCGACATCTTTTTATAATGGTATTCGCCCGTGACGCCAAGACCGTTTAAGAGCGTTTCCGCGTCTGGTTCCGCGTTCCAGCCATCCATTTCGGAGAATTCGCCTTCGAGCTCGGCAAGCCGCAGCCCGTCCGCATCGTCAAAATCCGGCTTTGCGTACAGCTCCTCTTTCTGCTGCATCACCTCATAGAGGCGGTGGTATCCCATGATAACGGTTTCAACCGGCGTGTATTGCTCATACGCATAGTGGTCCTGGCGCAATACCGCAATGCGCTCGCCGGGCGTTAAAAACACATCGCCCCGGCTCGATTCGACTTCGCCGGATAAGATTTTTAGGAAAGTGGATTTTCCGGTGCCGTTTGCCCCGATCAGGCCATAACAGTTGCCCGGCGTAAACTGGACGTCCACGTTTTGAAACAACTGCCGTCCGCCAAATTGAAGTGAGATTCCCTGTGCGCTGATCATAATTCCCTCGTACATTTCTAAAACAATTTGTCCATCATACCACATTCCGCCTGCAATTTCAAAGGCCGGGCGGCGTCCCGGCGCGGGATAAGCGGATATCCGAGCCACCTGTTCGCTGTTCCGGTAAAAAGGAATGACCGATGACAACGAAAGGCTCGCTTGATATAATATGAAGATAATATTCGAGTTGGACGGTATTATGGGCAACAAACTATTGCGCCACTTACATAAGCAGATGTCGCCTCCACGATTGATTGCGACGAGCTTTCTTGCCGTAATCATTTTTGGCGGCCTGCTCTTAAGCCTGCCAATTTCGCATCAGGCGGGGGTAAGAGTGCCGGTTCTGGACGCGTTTTTCACCGCCACATCCGCCGTATGCGTTACGGGGCTTGTAACACTGGTGACCTCGGCTACATGGAGTATATTTGGGAAAATCATCATTTTGCTGCTCATCCAAATCGGCGGCCTTAGCTTGATTACCATATTCACATTCTTTGTCGTCCATGCGGGCAGAAAGGTCACCTTGAAGGACCGCCTGACGGTACAGGCCGCGTTTAATGTCAACGACTTGAGCGGCATGGTGCGGTTGGTGCTGCTTGTGATGCGCGGCACGTTTTTTTGCGAGGGAATCGGCGCAGTCCTGCTGGGCTTCTCCTTTTGGGGCAAAGGCATGGCATGGTACGATGCGCTTGCAAACGGCGTTTTTCACGCGGTTTCCGCTTTTTGCAACGCGGGGTTTGATCTCATAGGAGAGCAGAGTCTCATGCCCTATGCGGGCGATCTTTTGATCAATGCCGTGGTCATGGGGCTTATCATGCTGGGCGGCATCGGGTTTTTGGTATGGCGGGACTTGGGGCTGCAAATCAAGTATAGGGTACAGCCAAAAATCAAAAAGAAATACAGGCTTTCGCTGCATACAAGGCTGGCGCTGATTGCAACAGGCATTCTTATTGTGTTGGGCACGGGCTACTTTTTTCTTGCGGAATATCATAATCCGCAGACGCTGGGCGGATTTTCGGATACGCAGAAGCTGCTGCGCGCATTGTTTCAATCCGTCACGCTGCGTACGGCGGGCTTTTTTACTGTTCCGCAAGGCGGACTTACAGAAACCTCCAAGGTCGTTTCAAGCCTCTTCATGATGATCGGCGGGTCTCCCGGCGGAACCGCGGGCGGCATCAAAACCGTTACGGTCGCAATTTTGTTTTTGAGCGTTTGGAGCACGGTGCGGGGTGAGAAAAACATCTCCGCCTATGAGCGGTCGCTGCCGGCGTTTACGCTGCAGCGGGCGCTGACGGTGATTATGATCATGCTGCTGCTGTGGCTGGGCGGAAGCATGCTTCTCGCGCTGACGGAACGGGGTTCCCCGTTTTTGCATACCCCGGCCGATCTTCTTTTTGAGGTGGCTTCAGGCTTGGGAACGGTCGGCGTTACCACGGGAATTACGCCGTTTTTGTCTTCACCGGGCAAAGTCCTGCTGATGATATGCATGTTTGTCGGGCGGATTGGCCCCATTACAATCATGCTGTCGCTGCAGCAGCGTGACAGCACGGCGAACGAGCGCGTTCAGTATCCGAGTGAAGATGTGATGATTGGTTAATAGAGGTGGTAATCTGATATGAGCAGAATCAAGGTAGACCAGAATACGCAGTTTGCCGTACTGGGATTGGGCAAGTTTGGAAGAAGCATGGCGTACATGCTTGCAGAAAACGGGCACAATGTGCTCTGCTGCGATATGGACGCGCATGTGGTGCAGGAGGCGGCACAGTTTTGCACCCACGCGGTGCAGGCGGACGCTTCCGACAAAGCGGTGCTGGAAAAGCTGGGGATCGGCAATTTCGACGTGGTGGTCATCGCTTTCAGCGCCGATTTTGAGGCTGCGGCTGTTACGGCAACCATTCTCAAAGAAATGCGGGTGCCCCATATCATGGCAAAGGCCAACGGCGCACGGCAAAAGCTCATCCTCGAATCCATCGGGGTGGACCGCGTGATCCTGCCTGAAAAGGAAATGGGGGAGCGCGTTGCATATGGGCTGATCACAAACGGGCTAATGGAATCGATCCATAGCTCGGATCAATACGATATTATTGAAATGAAGCCGTTGCCGCACTGGGTCGGAAAGAGCCTTTCGAAGCTGCGGCTGCGCCAAACGGAAGGCATCAACATTATCGCCATTATCCGGAACATGGAGGTGATTGCAGTGCTGGATGCAAAGACAGAGCTGCAGGCGGAGGATGATCTGATTCTTTTAAAATCCAGATAAGCAGGCGGCAGAACAGCGGCAAGTCTCAGAGGGGGCTTGCCGATTATCTTTTTGTATAAAAGACGCTTGCTTAGCTATTCACCCTGCGCGGCAGTTGAGATATAATATAAACTGGTTGCATGCAGGCGCTGACTAAAATCAGCAATACAATGCTGTGGAGCCCGCTTTCGCATTGTACAAGGAGGACGATTGGGATGAATTACCGGCAGTTGGGTCGCACCGGCATAGACGTCAGCGAGATCGGGATGGGGTGCGAAGGGCTTCTTGGCAAACCTTACGGGCAGGTAAAGGCGTATTTGGATTTGATGGAGTCGGGGGGAGTCAGTTTTATCGACCTGTACGCGCCCAGTCCAGAATTTCGTTCTGATTTAGGCCGCGCTATGCGCGGACGCAGGGATAAGTTTGTGCTGCAGGCCCATATCTGCACCATCTGGAAGAACGGACAATATAAGCGCACCCGCGATATTGCGGAAGTCAGGGAAGGATTTGAGGATCAACTGCGGCGGCTGGATACCGATCATGTTGAAATCGGAATGGTACACTATGTGGATTCCATTGCGGATTGGGAAGCGGTGCGCTCCGGCGCTGTGATGCGGTATGCGCAGGAACTCCGGCGCTCCGGCGTGATCGGCGCGATTGGCCTCTCAAGCCACAATCCCGAAGCGGCGCTCGCCGCCGTCAACAGCGGGCTGATCGATGTGCTGATGTTTAGCGTCAACCCCTGCTATGACTTGCTGCCCTCCAGCGAAGATATAGAGACGCTTTTTGACGGAAAAAACTACGAACACCCTCTTGTCAATATGGAACCTATGCGGCAGGCGCTATATGAAACCTGCCAACGGCTGGATGTGGGCATCACGGTTATGAAAGCCTTTGGCGGCGGCGACCTCCTTAGTGAAACGCTTTCCCCGGCAGGAAAAGCGCTGACGGCCTATCAATGCATCCACTATGCTTTGACCCGGCCGGGCGTATCTTCCGTATTGGTTGGGGCGCGGACGATGGACGAGCTCAGGACAAGCATTGGGTATGCGGATGCGCCTGAAGAGGAAAAAGACTATGCATCCGCGTTTGCGTCGCTCCCCAAAATAAGCTGGCAGGGGCACTGCATGTACTGCGGCCATTGTGCGCCGTGTCCCGCAGGGATCGATATCGCGAATGTCACCAAGTTTTTGAATTTGACGGTTGCGCAGGGGGAAGTACCCGAAACAGTCAGGGAACATTATGCTGTGCTGCCGCATTTTGCGGGGGAATGTATCCGTTGCGGCGCCTGCGAAACGCGCTGCCCCTTTGGCGTTCCGATTATAGAGAACATGCAGCGTGCGGCAGCCATCTTTCAAAAATAGGAGTCATGGACCATTTTCTAAGAGGAGTTTTGGATGAGCGGGAAAGAAGCGAAAAAGAATGGAGCATTCTCTGAATTTCTGAAGAGAAAGAACATCGTCTTTTCGGTAAAACGGTATGGCATCGACGCTTTGAGCGCGATGGCGCAGGGGCTGTTTGCCTCCTTGCTGGTTGGGACGATTTTTGGCACCATAGGCGAGCAAACCGGCTTGCAGGTGTTTTTGGATATCGGCGCATTTGCAAAGGCCGCGACCGGCCCGGCGATGGCGGTTGCGATCGGGTATGCACTCAATTGCCCGCCGCTTGTGCTGTTTTCTCTGGCTGCGGTTGGCGGCGCGGCGAATACGCTGGGCGGCGCGGGAGGCCCGCTTGCGGTGCTGCTCGTGGCAATTGTTGCGGCGGAGTGCGGGAAAGCCGTTTCCAAAGAGACCAAGGTGGATATTTTGGTGACGCCTTGCGTGACGATTGCGGTTGGCGTTTTATTATCCATGCTGTGCGCGCCCGCAATCGGCGCTGCGGCAAGCGCCGTTGGCAATTCGATCATGTGGGCGACGGAGCTTCAACCGTTTTTCATGGGCGTATTGGTATCCGTTATCGTAGGCATTGCGCTGACGCTTCCCATCAGCAGTGCTGCCATTTGCGCGGCGCTTGGCCTGACAGGGCTTGCGGGCGGCGCCGCGGTAGCGGGGTGCTGTGCGCAGATGGTAGGGTTTGCGGTGATGAGCTTTCGGGAAAACCGCTGGGGCGGGTTATTGGCCCAAGGCCTTGGCACCTCCATGCTGCAGATGGGGAATATCGTAAAAAATCCGCTCATATGGATTCCGCCGACGCTGGCTTCGGCGGTTACCGGCCCGATGGCAACCGTCCTCTTCCGTCTGCAAATGAACGGGCCCGCGGTCGCTTCCGGCATGGGCACATGCGGACTCGTGGGGCAAATCGGCGTGTACACGGGGTGGGTCAATGACGTTGCCGCAGGCGTGAAGGCTTCAATCACAGCATCCGATTGGATAGGTCTGGTGCTGATTTGTTTCATATTGCCCGCAGTACTTACGGCGTTGATTGCATTGCCGCTGCGTAAAATCGGATGGATCAAGGAAAATGATTTGAAGCTAAGCCTCTAAAAATGCTCTAAAATGCGAGATGCCGCCTGTTGGCTATGATGACCAACAGGCGGCATTTTTCTGTGTCTGACGATGATCTGCGGTTATGTTTTGCTTGCGTGCACGGTCATGGAACAGCTTGCTTCCATGCCGTTGTCACGCATATACCCTGCGCCCCATTCGTACATGGCGGATAAAATCGGCCGCAAGCTCCTGCTAAACTCTGTCAATGAATATTCCACCTTCGGCGGCACGATGGGGTAAACCGTGCGCAGGAGCAAATTATCGCTTTCAAGCTCCCGCAGCTGCTGGGTCAGCATTTTGGGCGTGGCCTGCGGGATGAGCTTTTGGAGCTCCCCGTGGCGCAGGGTGCCGTTGATGAGGTGCCATAAAATCAGGGCTTTGTATTTTCCGCCAATCAGGCGCAGCGTTGCGTCTACAGGGCAGTTCAGTCCGTTTTGCGTGCAGTGCATGGGAGGGCCTCTTTTCAATACTATACTTTTAGGTAGTATAGCACAATATAGTGCATACTTGTTTTATTGTCTCTTACAGCTAAAATAATAGCATAAGCGCAATTGCCCGTCAAGGGCAGAGCAACCAGTAAGGAGTGAGGGCCCATATGATGGAACATCAAGTATTCAGCATCCGGGGTATGACCTGCGCGGCCTGCGCGCAGCGCATTGAAAAGACCGTGCGCAAGCTTTCCGGCATCGGGCAGGCCAGCGTCAATCTCGCCAGCGAAAAGCTGTTTGTAGAATATGACGAAAGCGCACTTCCGCTTTCCACCATAAAGGAAGCTGTATCAAAAATAGGCTACGAGGTAGTGGAAAAGCAGGATCATACAAACGTGACCATACCCATTGGCGATATGACCTGCGCGGCCTGCGCGCAGCGTGTGGAAAAGGCGATCCGCAAGCTCGAAGGCGTAAACAGCGTTTCCGTCAATTTTGCTACGGAAAAAGCGACCGTGTCCTATGATCCGCAGCAGGTACGGCTTTCCGCCATACGGGGTGCGATCGAAAAAGCGGGGTACAAGGCGCTGGAGGTCAAAAAGACCGCGGCTTCGGATGAGGACCGGGCGCGCAAACAGAAGGAGATCCGTACGCTGTGGACAAAATTCATTGTCTCCGCCATATTCTCCCTGCCGCTTCTTTATATCGCGATGGCGCCCATGATCACGTTCGTGCGGCTGCCGTTCCCCAGCGGGCTTGATCCGATGAACTATCCGCTGATTTACGCCCTAACCGAGCTTGTGCTGGTACTGCCTGTCATCGGCGTAGGGTATAGGTTTTATACCAACGGCTTTCGGTCGCTCGTACAGCGCAGCCCGAATATGGACTCGCTTATCGCCATCGGCACGACGGCGGCCGTCCTCTACAGCGTATACAACGTGTGGCAGATCGCAAACGGCGCGTTCGGCGCGGTCGAAGCACTCTATTTTGAAACGGCGGGTGTGATCATTACGCTCATTCTGCTGGGCAAATCCTTGGAGGCTGTTTCCAAAGGCCGCACGAGCGAGGCCATTAAGAAATTGATGGGGCTTGCGCCGAAAACCGCAATGATCATTGAGAACGGGGAAGAAAAAGAAATCCCCATCGATGAGGTGGAAGTCTCAGACGTCATCGTGGTGAAGCCGGGCGCAAAAATCCCGGTGGACGGCACGGTATTGGAAGGCCACACGGCCATTGACGAAAGCATGCTCACAGGCGAAAGCATGCCGGTAGATAAAAAGGCTGGCGATGCCGTGTATGCCGCCTCCATTAACACCAACGGTACGGTCCGGTTCCGCGCGGAGAAGGTCGGCAGCGATACGGCGCTTGCCCAGATCATCAAGCTGGTGGAGGACGCCCAGGGGTCCAAAGCGCCCATCGCGCAGATGGCGGATATTGTATCCGGGTATTTCGTGCCCATCGTGTGCGTCATTGCGCTTCTTGCGGGCATCGCGTGGTATTTCGGCGTGCGGGATCTGGAGTTTGCGCTGACCATATTCATCTCGGTGCTGGTCATTGCCTGCCCCTGCGCATTGGGTTTGGCGACGCCCACGGCCATTATGGTGGGCACCGGCAAGGGCGCGGAGAACGGCATCCTTATCAAAGGCGGCGAAGCGCTCGAGACCGCCCACAAGATCAACACCATCGTGTTTGACAAGACCGGCACCATCACCGAAGGAAAGCCGACCGTAACCGACGTACTGCCCGCAAGCGGCATACAGGCCGATGACCTGTTGCAGATGGCGGCTTCGGCGGAAAAAGGATCCGAGCATCCTCTGGGTGTTGCGATTGTGCAGGGCGCGCAGGAAAAAGGATTAACGTTCCATGCAGTGGAAGGCTTTGAAGCGCTCACCGGGCGCGGCATCGAAGCCCGCATCAGCGGCAGGGCAGTGCTTGCGGGCAATCGGAAGCTGATGGACGAACGGGGCATTTCTCTCTCGGAACTTGAAGCGGCGTCCGACCGGCTGGCCGAAGAAGGCAAGACCCCGATGTATATAGCGCTTGATGGCAAAATTGCAGGCATCATCGCCGTGGCGGATGTCGTCAAGCAATCTAGCCGCGCAGCAATCGAAAGCCTGCACAAGATGGGCATCCAGGTCGCCATGATCACGGGCGACAACAAAAAGACCGCCGCCGCCATCGCGCGGCAGGTGGGCATCGACCGGGTACTGGCCGAGGTGCTGCCGCAGGATAAATCCAACGAGGTCAAAAAGCTGCAGAACGAAGGCCAGAAAGTCGCCATGGTGGGCGACGGCATCAACGACGCGCCTGCGCTCGCGCAGGCCGATATCGGCATCGCAATCGGCTCCGGTACGGATGTGGCGATGGAAAGCGCGGATATCGTGCTGATGCGTTCGGATTTAATGGATGTGCCGACCGCCATCAACCTGAGCAAAAAGACCATCCGCAACATCAAGCAGAATTTGTTCTGGGCGTTTGGGTACAATGTCATCGGCATCCCCATTGCGGCGGGCGTGCTGCATCTGTTCGGCGGCCCCCTGTTGAACCCCATATTTGCCGCCGCAGCCATGAGCCTAAGCTCGGTATCGGTGCTGACCAACGCATTGCGGTTGAAGAATTTCAGAGCGACACGCTGAAAGGATATGTATATGAGAAAAGTTATGAAATTGGGTCTCCTGCTTTGCGCCGGGGCGGTTGCCATGCTTGCGCTCGTAGGGTGCAAACAGCTTGACGTGGTGGGAAGCCAGTCCGTTACTTCGTTTGATGCGGTGTTAAAGGCCATCCCAGATAAGGTACGGGCCGAAGAACTGAACTATGGATGGTCACTTTCCGCCCCGGACGATACCGCACGGTTTATTTGGAGCGAAGATTACAGCAAAAGCCCGCTCTACGATGTTATGCTGGAGCTTGACGCGCAGCCGTTCTTAGACGCGGGGTTGGACCCAAACAAGCTCCCCGAAAACGTCCTCCAGTATGAAAACAAGCTGATGGTGGGCACAAAGCTTGGCAGCGACGCATTGAAGTACAGCGGCGAAGTGACCCCGCTTGCGGCTTACGAACAGATCGTCAACTTGTACCGCGACAGCATCGGCTACCACACTGCGCTCGATCATTACGGCGTCAAGCTTACAAACGGCAACATGTTCGAGTGGGCCAAGGATATGAGCAAGAATGATAAGGATATCGTGTTCGTACTGAATCCTGAGCCGTTTATTGCGGCGGGCGTTGACCCCAATGCTGTGGAAGGCTGGGCGTTTGCAAAGGTTCCTATGGAAGAGGACGGGAAGGCGATTGAAGTGGAGAAACTTCTCAAGCCCTTTGACTTACAATAACAGGAGGCATCTATGGCAACCATACTAAAAGTGGACGGCATGTCCTGCGAGCATTGCGTGAAGGCGGTAACATCGGCGGTAGGAGCGCTCCCGGGCGTCACCGGGGTTGCGGTGGACCTGCAGGCAAAAACGGTAACGGTGGATCATGACCCAGGGAAAGCCACGCTGGAGCAGATCAGGGTGGAGATTGAAGACCAGGGATACGATGTGGTTGGGTGACGTTCATCAACCACAACAGGAATGCAGCAAAAAGCCCAGCCGCCTATGGCGGCTGGACAAAGCTTATCGGAAAAAGAGGAAAGGATTCCTAGGGGCCGTGTCCCTTAGGTGGGATTCCAAGGGCAAGGCCCTCAAAAAGAGTTTCCCGCCTCTTACCCCTTTGCCTGTGGCAGTGAGGGTTTCGTTTTATTCTCCAAGAAATTCTTTTAGCTTCTTGGCCTGAAGGCCTTCGGATAACGCGTATTCCCGGAAGAATGCATGTATCGCCGGATCATCCACCTGCTCCGCATAGTCCATAAAATCGCGCACGCGTTCCTGCGTATCCAGCAACGCCTTTGTCAGAATATCATGTTTTCGTAACCGCATAACTGATTCTCCCATAATCGTATCGATACGGTTACTTTACCCGCTATTACAAAAAAATATGAAACCGCATTAGAGAAGGCCGTGATATCGGGGTTCTTTTTTCGTTCAAAGAGATGCGCGGAGACTGCTTCGACAGGATAGACCTGATTTATAAAACAGATAATCGGGCAATGATGAGTGGTAATTGGTCATACGCCAGTCAAAAGAAAAACAAAGTGACCGGAGGAGGATTTTGATATGAAGCAACAGTCGCAGGAAGGCACAAAATCGGCGTCCCAACGCATCGATGAGAGGATAGAAGAACTGGGCGGCTGGCGCGGGAAAGTGCTTGCAAGGGTGCGGGCGCTCATTAAGGAGGTGGACCCCGGCGTGGTGGAAGAATGGAAGTGGCGGGGAGTCCCTGTCTGGTCCCGCGACGGAATGCTCTTTACCGGCGAAACGTATCAAAACGCTGTGAAGCTGACGTTCGCGAAGGGTGCTATGCTGGAGGACCCGATGCATCTTTTCAATGCAAGCCTGGAGGGGAACGTCAGAAGAGCCATCGATATCCACGAGGGAGATGAGATCAACGAGGAAGCGCTCAAAAGCTTGATTCGCGCCGCCATTGCGCTCAATGCGGCCGCCCACAAGCCCGTGCGCAAACGTTAAACTCCCGTGGAGTTTTCAGGAGGAACAATGGAGGGTTTTAAAGAGTATTTAGCGCGTATTGATCACCCGCAGCATCGGGCCCGCGTGGAGGCGGTGCTCAATTGGGTGATGCAGACATTCCTCAATTTAGCGCCGAGAGTCGCATGGAACCAGCCGATGTTCACCGATCATGGTACGTTTATCATCGGTTTCAGTACGGCGAAGCATCATATGGCGGTTGCGCCGGAGCAGGCGGGCATTCTTCGCTTTTCCAATGAAATCGTACAGGCAGGGTATGCGCACAGCAAGGAACTGATTCGTATTCCATGGGATGACCCGGTCGATTTCACGCTGCTTGAGCGGATTATTACATTCAATATGTCGGATAAGGCGGCGTGTAAGACGTTTTGGAGGAAATAAGTCCTGATTGTAAAAGCGGGCCTTGTCAAAAGTCAAGGCCCGCTCTAAGATTAAAGTCCTGTTTATGCCTACTGAAGATTGGCCCATCTTCATTCCTGCTCCACGTGCTTTTTCAGCAATTCGTTGATCCTTTTCGCATCCAATTTAAGCTGCTGCCTTTGTATGGAGAATGTTAACGCATATATCGCGAAAAAGGCGGCGAGGAAAAGTAGAAATCCGGCCATGCTTTTGTCATACCAGTTGAATATCCATCCCGCAGCCAGATAGCAGGGAAGCAAAATTGCCAGTTCGCAGCCAACGTAACCCGCCGTTGATTTTATATTAATATGCGTCATAATCAGCATGTCGATGAATAAAAACAATGCCGCTGCGCCGCCGATCTCTGCGATAACTCCAAGCCTGATCTGGCTCGCGCCTTCCATCAGCTTCATTGCCGTAAGAAGGAGAATGATTAGGGCAAACGCCTGTGCCCAGGTTTTAAAAAGCCTCGCGATGTTGTTCATGTTGTTCCTCCTATAACCCTAATTTGTCTTTTAATGCCGTCACATAGTGCCGGTTGATGATCTGCGCTTCGCCGTTGCGCAAAAGCGCTTTCAGGCGGTGGTTATCCAGTGGCTTCACGCTTTTAATTGACATTGTGTTTACGATGCAGCTTTTTGAAATACGTACAAACGTGCTTTCGGCAAGCTTTTTTTCAAGAACTGCAAGACTCTCCCCGCATTCGTAAACGTTGCTTGCGCAATAGGCGAAAGCTTTTCTATCGACCGACTCGAAATAGAAAACAGTTGCGAGTGGAAGGACGCGGGCAGCGCCGTCTGTTTTAACCGCAATGGTGTCTGAACGAACGCGGATGTATTCTACAATCTTCCTTAAATTGTCGTCCATCCTTGCGCACCGAAGGCGGATCTCCGGCGGTTTGTAGTCGGGATTTTCCTCAATTAATAGCCTGATATCCATAACGCCATCCTTTTCCGTTGCTTGTTGGTATGAGTATAATTTGCCATGCCCGATAGGCGCAATCTTTCTTGCGCAACCTGCAGAAATTGCCGCAGGAGATGCCTTTTTGCAAGTTCTCCATTGACGGCTAACAAACGTTAGCTTATGATGAGGGGAGCGATCGTTAGCTTGGATGGAGGGAAGGAATGGAAACCTTTGCAGACCTGCCGACCAGGGGAAAAATACTTGACGTTGCGATGCATCTGTTTGCGGAAAGAGGATTTGCGGATGTATCCGTCAGGGAAATCGCTTCTGCTGTGGGAATAAAGGCAAGCTCCTTATATAAGCATTATAGAAGCAAGGAAGATATTCTTGATCATATTTTCAATTTGTTCAGGGAGAAATTTGTGCAGGCGGCCGATTTTACGATAAGAGACATAGGGCAAGCCTTGGTACTGTATTCGCCGGAAACGTTTCTTGCAAGCTCCTTTGAAAAATTTAAGCATGCGATGTGGACACCGGAAGTCATTAAGATGGTGCGGATCATCACGTTGGAGCAGCAGCGGAACCCTTCTGTTAGAGCGTTTTTTGCGCGCGAACTCGTAGAAAAGCCAAATGAAGCGCTGCAATCTGCTTTTGATTTTATGGTGGAAAAAGGCATGATCAATCCGATTGATACGAAATTTGTTACAGAGGAATACAACGCCTATATCGTGTATTTGTATTTTGAACAGAACTTTCTATCGGAGCGGCTGAGCTTTGAAGAGATTGAACGGAAAATGAAGCAGCACAATGCGTTTTATTGTAAATACGTTCTTGTGAGAAAAGAGGAGTATCAGGCATGAAGGTTTTAGCTGTAATCGGCAGCCCACGAAAACGCGGCAATACCTTCCACGTGGTAGACCAAATTAAGGCGAAGCTGCAAGAACTGGATCAGGCGCTTGAATTTGAATATCTTTTTTTGGAAGGGCATAACCTGCGTATGTGCACTGGCTGTTTTCTATGCATTTCGCACGGCGCAGAAAAATGTCCTTTAAAGGATGACAGGGACGTGATTGCTGCAAAAATGTCCGAAGCGGATGGTATCATTTTTGCGGCGCCAACATATGCCAAAGGCGTTTCCGGTCTCATGAAAAATTTCATAGACAGGTTTGCGTATACCTGCCACAGACCGGAGTTTTTCCATAAGGTATTTCTGGCTGTTACAACCATCGGCGGCTCCATGGGTATGAGGCTGGCGCTGGAGCAGCTTTCCATATTGGCCGGTGGCGGAAAAGTGGTAAAAAAGCTTGGCGTCTCGATGCCGCCAATCCCTATGGCAGGATACAAGAACAAATCGGAAAAAAGCATTCAGAAGGCGGCTTGGGCGTTTTACGGTGCGCTCAGCAAAGGACAGCCCAAGCTTCCCAGCTTTTCGGATTGGGGCTGGTTTCATTCTTTCCGTGCATTATGTGCCTTTCCCGCTTATCAAAAAGCTTGTCCGGCGGATTATGCCTACTATAGCGAAAAACAGGAGTATTTCTATCCGTTGGATGGGCACTTCCTGCGTCGTTTGCTGGGAAAGCTGATTGGTAGCATCATGTGGTTAAGCTTTCGGCTTATCATCAAAAACGAAGAGAACACCACGCCGAATACGCTTAGATGAACCCAATGATTAACTTATAAAGCGTGGTTTTGGATTGCAGGCGCTCAAAGATCTTGCTGCATTGCGCTGTCTGTGGCAGCAAGCAAACCAAATACACAACACTGGTAGCCGGACTTGGGCCTGCAATGGGTGACACTATTGGGCCCAGCTGGGCATCCGCTTTGCCTGTGTGCGCGCAACAAACATATGTAGAATTGCACATAGCCATTGCAAAGGCTGATGCGTTTCGTTACCATGAGATATGGTATATAAGGGATTTTCTAACAGGGAGAGTGGGATATGAAAGCAATCGATTTGACGCATACCATATGGGCGGACATGCCCGTGTACCCGGGGACGGCGAAGCCTGCGCTTGAGATTGCACATACATATGAAGCACATGGCTTCAAAGAAACGCGGTTAAACCTGCTTTCCCATACGGGAACGCATATGGATGCCCCTGCGCATTTGTTTGCGGGTAAAACCACGCTTGACGCATTCCCTGTTGCGCAGTTTATTGGAACAGGCCTTGTGATTGACTGTAGCGCCCTACAAGCGGGTGAAAGCATCACGATAGATCTGATTGCGCCTGTCAGGGCAAAAGCGGACGGGGCGGAATTCCTTTTGTTCCATACGGGGTGGGACAGGTATTGGGGAACGGACCTGTATTTTGGAGACTATCCGCATATCAACGGGGAAGTGGCGGAGTATTTGCTTCATAGCGGGAAAAAGGGCGTCGGTCTTGACGTCATCAGCATTGATCCCGTTCCGGACGGCAACCTGACGATCCATAAAAAACTTCTTGGGGGGGCGGATATCGTCATCATAGAAAACCTGACGAGGCTTGGTGAAATCGGAACGGAGCCGTTTACGCTGTGCGTGCTCCCGTTAAAATATGAAAACGCAGACGGCGCGCCCATACGGGCGGCGGCCATATTGCAGGACTAGCAATTATCTTTGGAAGGAAGACGGCTATGAAAGTAATTATGTATGGCGCGGAAATCTGCCCGGACTGTGTGGAAGCAAAAGCGGTGTTGGCAGCGGTTCCGGGGATTGATCTTGAATACAGGAATATCACGGAAAACACGAGGATACTGAAGGAGTTTTTATATTATCGCGATCAGGAAGCGCTGTTTGCGCCGGTGAAGGAAGCGGGCAGCATCGGGATTCCGCTTTTTGTTCTGGAAGACGGGGCAAAAACGTTTGATATCGGCGATTTCACGGAGCTTGAAAGTCCGGAAAACAACATGACCTCCTGTTCTCTTGACGGCAAAGGCTATTGCTGATTGGTCCGCATTTAAAAACGGCAAAGAAATGGCATTGGACAAGGGTCCGGTGCTTTTCTTTTTATACACTTTGTAAATAAAGCGCATCAAAGTAACGATAACAATGTTAGCAGGCGTCTGGCAAATGCCGGACAGCGTTTGAGCAAAGAATACTTGGAGGATGCCGTGGAAGCAGAAGATTCCAGATTAAAAATAGAAAACGATACGCTCAACGATACGCACGTACAGGAAATCCACAGACAGTATACAAGGATTGATCAAGACTGGCTGTTGCTGCATTATAAGGCGTCTATCGGTCTGGTTTTGTTTGCCAGCATTGTTGAGTGTATCATGGGCTTGTTTTTGATCAATTCCGACATACTCACCACCACAGTGGAGTGTTTTTTGTGGAAGTTCATGTTTCTGCCCGCCATCATTAATTTTGTCTGCATTGCGATCGATACTGCCGTAATAAAATCAAAGCGCTTATCCCAGGAGCAGAAAATCTATACGGTCTCACTCGTGTTTGTGGGCATTTGCTTTGTGTTTTTTACAGTGCACAGCGCGTTTACGGCGATCTATTATATTTTTACAATCGCCATCATGCTCACAACAATTTATGCAAGCTATCGCCTGACGATTATTACGGCGCTCACAAGCATCGTCTCCCTTACGATTTCAGAATTGTTTATCGGGTGGGATGTCGATAAAATCAGCATCTACGGAAATACGATCCGGATGAGCAACTTCTTGATTTCTTTGTGCATTTTGAGTGGTTTTTCGATCGCATGCATGGTCGTTATCCGATTTGAACAGAAGAAAAATGAGGCGAGCATCCAGATGGAAATCGAGCGGAAGCATCTGCAGCAACGGCTGCAGGTGGATGAAATGACCGGCATCTTTAACCGCAGAGCGTTGCATGCCGCATTCAAAGACATGGAAGAGGATACAAAGAGCGGCCATTCTGTTCTGGCAATCGCCGATATCGATAATTTTAAAAGCATCAATGACCAATGGGGGCACCATGTGGGAGACCGCTGCATCATAGAATTCGCACGGGTACTTAAGGAACACTGCAAGGACGCTATGCCTTTTCGTTACGGAGGCGATGAGTTTTGCCTCCTGTTCCGCCATGCGGATATACAAGCGGCCTCCGCCAGCTGCAAGCGAATTCAAGAAAAGCTTTTGGAACTGCGGTTTGATGATATTCCGGCGCTGCAGTTGACGGCAAGCTTCGGGCTTTCGGTTTATTCAGGCCAAACGGATACGGTGCGGAGCTTCATCCACGCGGACCATGCCCTGTACGAAGCAAAAGAACTGCGCAACGCAATCCGCGTGTTTGTATAATACCGAATTTCAGGACAAGGAATGATTATATCGACGCCATATGTTCGCGTACAAGGCTGAAGAAATACTTGGTATATGCGGGCAGATAGCGTCCCTTTTCGTAGAGAGCAAACAGCATGGCCTCTGTTTTCGGCGTACCTACGGAAAAACATTGCAAGCGATGATCATAATCCAGCTTTTTTACGTAAGTTTCGGGCGCAAACGCCACGACCGTACCGGCAATGGCCAAATGGATGGGAATTTCCGTATTAAAGGTATATAGAAGCACGTTTGCGTCAATCCCGGCGGCGTCGAGCAGCCGACCGGAAATCTTTCCGGTGGTCTGATCGACAGGGTTGAGCGCAAAAGCCTCCCCGTTGAGGAGGTTCAGGTCAAACCAGGGATACCTGCAGCCCGGGCGTGCCTTGCCGCACTTTGCAAGCGGATGCTCCTTGGACATGATCAATACAACCTCTTCCACGCCCAGATTTTCATGCATCAGCGCGCTTTGCGGGCTTGTATCGCTGTAGATGACAATATCGATTTCATCCCGCAGCGTCATCCAGTGCTTTTTTACCAGATGGGATTCTTCCATAATAACCACTTTCACGTGCGGGTATTTTTCATAAAATTTCGGGAGCACATGTGGCATGATGCACGCGCTGCGCATAGGAGGCATGGAAAGGGAAAGAACGCCCTTTTCTTCACCAAGCAGGTCCTGGCGTTCCGTATTCCAGTCGCTTTGCAGGTGCGCGATTTTCGCCGCGTACGCAAGGTAGCGGCCACCGATATAGGTGGGCACCAGCTCCTTGCCAATACGGCTGAAAAGCTGTGCGCCAACCTGATGTTCAATGCCTTTTAAGTACTTGCTCAGCGCAGGCTGGGAGATGAAGAGTTCCTCGGCAGCCTTTGTGATGCTGCCGCATTTCTGTATTGTGAGCAGGTAGTTGATTTCCTTTAAATCCATTTGAAATCCTCCCGGTTCAACGAGTGAATGCTTCAAACCATATCTTATGGCATCAATTTATCATAACTTTAGGTTATTGTAAACATAATATATATAATATTGTGATTACAAAATGTTGCTTGTATAATGAAGTATAAAAAATCAAGGTTTTTAACATCTCCGATCAAAGAGTTTATTATGGGCGTTCGGCACAAAATATTGTTGTTCCGGCAAGAAGGCAGCGTGGAGGGCGAAAATATGAAGAAGAGAAACATATGGATATTGCTGCTTGTGCCCGGCCTGGTGCTGATTGTATTCTTTTTGATTGTGCCGATTCTTCGCGTGCTCTTTCCTTCTTTTTTGCAGGACGGGCAGTTGTCGTTCTCCCTGTATCAGAAGTTCTTAACGGACAGTTTCTATCTTGGAATTCTCGCACGCACCATACGCGTTGCGTTGGCAACCTGCCTGATTTGCGTCGTGCTTGCGCTGCCGGTTTCCTATCATATTTCCCGCATGAAATCCGGCCGCAAGGGTCTTATGATCGCTTTGGCGACATTCCCGTTATTGACCAATACGGTTGTGCGCGCGTTTGCGTGGATTATCATACTTGGCCAGGAAGGGATCATCAACCAGCTGCTCACAGCCACCGGCATTTTGGATCAGCCGCTGCGCATGCTCTTTACGGAAGGAGCGATTGTTGTAGGTTCCGTCTACCTCTTCCTGCCCATCATGCTGACTTCGCTTGTAAGCGTTATGGAAAATATCGGGGAAGAGGTCCAGGAAGCCGCATTAAGCCTTGGCGCCAACCGTTTCGTTTCTTTTGTACGCGTGGTGATTCCGCTGAGCATGCCCGGCATCATTGTAGGAAGCGTCCTGGTATTTGCGGGTACGGCATCCGCGTACAGCACGCCTTTGATGCTTGGCGGCAACCGGAACATGATGATGTCTACATTGGTCTACCAGCAGGCCATGCTTCTGAACAATTGGGATGCGGCCTCCGTGATCTCCGCGCTGATGATCGTCATCTCTTATGTTGTGGTGGGTGTTTTGAACGCAATTTCCTCCAAAATCAACAGAACGGAGGCTGCGAAATGAAAAAGGGCAAATTCCTGCTTTGCACCACGGCGCTTGTATATTTCTTTATCTTTGCGCCGCTCGTGATGATCGCGCTTACCTCTTTTACCACCGAAAGCTATATCAGCTTCCCGCCGGTCGGGTTCAGCCTGAAATGGTATCTGAAGGTGTTTGAAACAAAGAGCTTCATGGATTCATTTCAATTGAGCGTTGCAGTTTCAACAGCGGCAACCGTACTTGCATTGCTCGTCGGCATTCCCGGTGCGTATGCGCTGAGCCGTTATCACTTCCGCGGGAAGCAGTTCATCAAGGATTTGTTCTTTTCTCCCAATATGGTGCCGCAGGTGGTTGTCGGTTTCTCCCTGTTCGTGTTCATCATCGTCTCCCTGCGCCTCAACGTGCGCATTGCGCTGCTGGTCGGGCTTGCGGTTTCGGTGATCACTTACGCGTTCCGCATTGTGGGCGCAAGTATCGACAGCCTGGATTTTGCAATAGAGGAGGCGGGGATGAGCCTTGGGGCAACGCGGGCAACGGTGTTTTTCAGGATTGTGCTGCCCAATATCAGTTCCGGCATTGTTTCTGCATTCCTGCTGGCGTTCATCAATGCCTTCAACAATGTTCCGCTTACCATTTTTCTATCCGGCCCGGGTGTGGTCACGCTACCCGTCGCCATGATGAACTATATCGAGTATAACTATGATCCCACGGTGTCTGCGCTTTCGGTCCTTATGATGCTGATGTCGGTTGTGATTATGGTGGTGAGTGAAAAGCTTGTGCGTGCAGGAAGCCGGATAGGGTAGAAAGGAAAAGCAAATGGCGTATATTGAGTTGCGTGGTATAGATGTTTCGTACGACGGTCATAAGAAAATACTGGACCGGCTCTCCCTTGACGTTGAGGAAGGCCAGTTGGTATCCCTGCTTGGCCCTTCCGGCTGCGGCAAAACCACAACGCTTCGTGTGTTGGGCGGCTTTATACAACCGAATGCCGGCAATGTATTCGTCAATGGCAGGGAATACACCAATACGCCTATCCATAGACGCAATTTCGGCATTGTGTTTCAAAGCTACGCGCTGTTTCCGCATATGACGGTTACGGATAATATTGCATTTGGCCTGAAAATGCGCCACATCCCGAAAAGCGAAATGGGGAAAAGGGTGCAGTCTATTTTGCGCACGGTGGATCTTTTGGAATTTGCCAAGCGCTATCCGCGGGAGCTTTCCGGCGGGCAGCGCCAGCGCGTTGCGCTTGCAAGGGCGCTTGTGGTTGGGCCTGAACTGCTTTTGCTGGATGAGCCGCTTTCTAACCTGGATGCAAAGCTGCGTCTGAAAATGCGCGTGGAAATCAGGGAGCTGCAGCAGAAAATGGGCATTACCTCGGTTTTTGTGACGCATGACCAGGAAGAGTGTTTCTCCATATCCGATAAGGTGGCCGTTATGAACGGCGGCGTTATCGAACAGTATGACAGCCCGGAAACCATATATGCCCGGCCCAAGACGGAGTTTGTGGCGCGCTTTGTGGGGTTTGAGAACTTTTTTGAGCTCCACGCGGAAGGGGACGGGTATTACTGCAACGGCATGCGCTTTGCGGCACTGGCGCAAAATGCGGAACCCGGAACGCGCAAGGGCACCATACGCCCGGAGGACGTCGTCATTCTGCGCGGTGAAACGCCGGAGCATAATGTGATAGAGGGCCGGATTGCCGTGCGCACCTACCTTGGCAAGGCGTACCAGTATAAAACCAATACGCCTTTTGGCGATCTGATTGCAACGGACGGGGCAACGCCCCCACTTGCGCCCAATGACAATGTGCGGCTGTATCTGCCGCAGGACAAGCTGGTCGTCGTTTGATCGCAGCATGGGTACACTGTGCCTGTGATGAACTATAAAAACAAATTAGGAGGCACTCAAATGAAGAAGCTGAGAATTGTACTAGCCTGTCTGCTCTGCTTAGGCCTGCTGTCCGCATGCGCCCCGGCTGCGCCTGCGCCTGCACCGACCCAAGCGCCCGCTACTCCTACAGCCGCTCCCGAAGGCGAGCCCGCGCCTGAGGCGACCCCGTCCTTTGAAGGCGTGGAGCTGATCGTATCCAACTTTGCCCTGGCAAACGATAAGATTATTGAAGCCGTTGTCAAGCCCTTTGAAGAAAAATACGGCTGCACCGTTGTCTATGACGCGGGTACAAATTCAGAGCGCCTGACCAAGCTCAAGAACGACCCGAATTCCGATGTGGACGTCATCTATCTCGCCCAGCAGTATGCGCAGGATGGCTTTGACGCGGGCCTGTTTGACGAATTCGATTATTCGCGCGTACCCAACGCGGCGTACCTGCTGGAGAAGGCTTCCGTCTTCAAGGACAGCAAGCAGGGACCTCCCACCACGATGAACCGCCTGGGTATCATCTACAATGCGGATGCGGTGGAAATCACCTCCTTTGCGGACCTGTGGGATGCAAAGCTTGAAAACGCCATCGCAATTCCGGATATCGCAACGACGTTCGGCCCCGCTACCGTCACCATCGCCGCAAAATATGCGGGCGTAGACTATGCAACCGACAATGGCGAAGCGGCGTTCAAGGCCCTTGAAGCGCTCAAGCCCAACATCGTAAAAACGTATTCCAAGTCTTCCGACTTGAAGAACATGTTCGCTTCCGGGGAGATTAAGGTGGCGCTTGCGGCGGAATTCGCTTACAACACGATGGGCGACGACGCCACCTCCAACCTCGTATTCCTTGATCCGGCAGAAGGCGCTTACCTCAACTTCAATACGATCAACATCGTAAAGACGTCCGATCAGAAGGATCTTGCCTACCTGTTTGTGGACCATGTGCTTTCCGCGGAGAGCCAGCTTGCGGGCGCCATCAACGTCCCCGAATCCACCGTGAATACACAGGTGGAACTGCCCGCGGATGTGGCTGCCAAGCTGACCTCCATTGAAATCGCGGATAAATCCAATGTTGTCGATTTCAAAGTGGTAAACGCGCAGCTTACCGCATGGGTCGATCTGTGGAACCGTACGCTCAATTCCTAACCGCGGCCATACGCGAATTTAAACGCAATACAGCAATGCGGGCCGGTATGACCGGCCCGCATGCTGACTGCATTCGGGGGTAAGTATTTTTGTCTGATCTTCTTTTACAACATGCGCTTGTGCTTACCATGGATCAAAAAGATACCATGTTTGAGGATGGGTTTGTGCTCATACGCGGCGGAAAAATCGAGGCGGTAGGGCCTTCCAGCCAGATGCCCGAGCACACAGGCGGACTGCAAGCGATGGACTGCCGCGCGAAAATTGTGATGCCCGGCTTTATCAATACGCATTCGCATCTGCCTATGATCGTATTCCGTACGCTTGGCGATGATATACCCGACAGGCTCAACCGTTATCTGTTCCCGCTTGAAAGCCGGACAATGAACCGTGAAATGGCGGTTGCGGGTGCGAACTATGCCTTTATGGAATTGCTGCGCGGGGGTGTGACCACCGTTTTTGACAGCTATTATTTTGAAAATGATATTGCAATGGCTGCGGAGGCCGCAGGTATCCGCGCTGTTTTATCGGAGACCGTCATGTGCCGCCCTGCGCCGGATTCGCAGGAGCCGTATGGCGGGATTGCGCATACGCTTGAATTGATCGCAAACTGGAAAGCGCATCCGCGCATCAGACCTGCGGTGAATTGCCATGCGCCATATACAAACGATGCGGCTCATCTGCGCGAATGCCACAGGATTGCGCGCGAGAACGGTCTTGTGATGTCCATGCACGTATCCGAGATGGATTATGAGCAGGAAGAATGGCGTGCAAAATACGGCATAACGCCGTTTGCGTGGTTGGACAGCCTCGGTATCTTAGACGAGCATTTTCTTGCAGCGCACGCCATACATGCAAACGACGCCGACATTGAACTGCTGGCAAAACGCGGTGTGAAAATTTCCCACAATGCAGGCTCCAATTCAAAAAGCGCCAAAGGGATTGCGCCCGTGCGCAGTATGCAGCAAAAAGGTGTCGTTGTCAGCCTCGGCAGCGATGGGGCAATGAGCGGGAATACGCTGGATATCATTACCCAGTTGCCGCAGGTCGCAAAGCTGCAGAAATTATCCCTGCAGGACCGCGCCGCATACCCTGCGTGCGAGGTGATGCGTATGGCGACCATCAACGGCGCGAAGGCACTGGGACTCGCGGATGTTACTGGATCGCTTGAACCGGGCAAGCAGGCGGATGTGATCATTTTTGAAACGGACAGCGTCAATATGCAGCCCATCTACGATCCGTATTCCACCATCGTATATGGCGCAAACCCCTCCAACGTGGAGACGACGATTGTCGACGGCAAGATTTTGATGCACAAGGGCGAGTTCTTGACGCTGGATTTTGCCCGCATCAAACAGGAGATGCTTTCTTATCAGAAAGAGATACGAGGGATTTTACCTGAACTGGACCGGAATTTATAATCTGCTTTGGTTCAAAAAAGAGGCCGCTTTCCATATCCCACGGTATGATAGGGAGATTTTCTAAACCGTAGTGAAGTGGGGCGGTATGGTTCGGCAGGCGGTGAGGTTTCACTGTCTGCCGATTACCGTTTTATGCGACTTCTGATGGGTCACTGGATGTTTCTTGTTCCTCTTGCTGCTCGGCAACGCTGTCCATCAAGCCGTATCTCTATAGTAAATGTTGATTTCCTGCGGGGCGTTGTGAGACCATTTCTCTTCACGTTCCCCTGTCTCTACCCGCTCAACGAAAAGGTGCAGGATTTCAGCGGCAAGCTCATTGATAGAGCAGATGGTAAATGGTTTTCCACATATCGTTGGTTTCCCTACGGCAGGCGGGCGCATGACCGGAAACATGTTAGAGTGTGTTCTATTTGCGGCAAAGAACGGCATTATTAAAAATCCCGCTGATCTGCTACGCGGTTAATGGAGAGTTTAAACGCGCTTTCCGAAGCGGTTTTAACAATCAGATTATCGGGCAGGGCCTCACCACACAACATGAATACGGTTGCCCCTCCCATGGAGGCGCCTTGAAGTACGATTTCCATTTGCACACCTAATTTGTGATAAGCACATTAATCCACTGAAGGTAATCCATGCCATCAAGCCAGCACATTTCGCCCTTGTTACTCCCGTATCTGGGTGCAGGATGTCAAAAGTTTACCTATGCGATGTTTTCGAAGCGGCTAGAGCAATGCTAAAGTTATGAAAAAGGATAAATCGGCCTAAATGATTGTTCACTTGGGGCGATTTTGTTATCCTCAGACTTGTTGAATTTGATGGAATTGTATGGAATATGGAAGGAGAACGAAAGCATTCATGAAAACCGGAATAACTAACAAAATCCTGGCGCTTGTTCTGGCGTGTATGCTGGCGGTCTCAGGGATACCCGCGCTGGCGGCACAGGCTGCCGAGCTGCAAATAGGCGAATCCACGGGATATACCACACCCAGTTCTGCCGATTCGGCAGAAGCCGGGGAGCTGCCGGATGAACTGACGGAAGAGTTGCCTGACGAGTTGGCTGTACCCGACATCGCCGCTCCGTCACAGCCGCGCAGCAGCAAGGCTACATTAAGAACAAGTCAGCCCACAATCGCATTTGGCGGGCACGAGTGGTTTGTGATTGGGGATGCAAGCAGCGGTGTTTCTACCGGAGATGCTAATCAAGTGACTCTGCTACATAAAGACGGAAGTATAGGCGGAGGTTTCCATTGGGCGTACTTTGACAGCACTGCTCAGAGCCCCATGTCTGGCAGCAATCACTATCAAGGCAGCAATCTGCAATCCGAAATGGACGCGGCCTATGGTAGTCTGCCAGCAAAAGAGCAGGCGCTGGTTGTGCCGCGTGATTTTGAGGGAGGAGCCTCCTACCAGGACGGTTCGGATGGTGTCGCGGGTTCGGCAGTGAGCGGCGCCGGCTTCTGGCCATTAAGCACTTCCGAGGCGGAGCGTGTAGACAGCAGTATGTTGGTATACAACAGCACTTGGTGGCTTCGTTCCCCGGGTATGTTTGATTATGCTGTGATATATGCTGATAATACCGGCCACATTAGTGAGTATGGTACTTTTGTTAGCGATGGCCATATGGTGCGTCCCGCTTTCACACTGGATAGGTCGGACGTTCTGTTTGTTTCAGCGGCAGAGGGCGGAAAGCCCGGCGCAGTTTCTGCGGGCCTATCGTCAATGAGCTCGGCCACCGGAACAATAAAGCTGACTGCAATCAATAACGATGATTTGGCACTGACTGTAACCAACCATGAGTATAATGCTGAAAAGACCCGTTTAACTGTTGATTACAATGGCGCGTCAACCGGTCAGGAAAAATATGTTTCCTGCATTCTTACCGATAATGCCGGCGACATGCTTTACTATGGAAAGCTGTCCAATATGTCTGCCTCGTCCTTGGCAATTGAAGTGCCGGATACCCTTTCTCCGGGAGACTACAGCTTTCTACTTTTTAACGAGGAAATCAACGACGATTATTACACCGACTTTGCCAGCACGCCGGCGGTAATACCGTTGACGATAGACCCTCTTTATACGCCCAGCTCCGAAAAGGATGTGCTGACGGTTACCTTCCCCTCAGGAGCCAGCATCGGCCAATCGACGATTACGGCCTCGGTGTTCAACAGCACTGCCAGCCAGATCATCGACCTGACGGTCAGTGACAGCGCCAGCTGGAAGCTGTACAACGATGCCGAATGCCAGGACGAGATTTCTAATGCTACGATGTCGCTCTCTGTTGGACTAAATACGGCCTATGTTCAAGTTACAGCGGAGGACGGCAGCATAAAGGTCTACACGTTTATCATTACCCGAGAAGCCCCGGCGACTATCCCTGTTACAAGCATTACCGTATCCGGCGGTAACACCATTACCGGTCAGGATGATACTTTGCAGCTGACAGCGGAAATTCAGCCGACGAATGCTACCAATCAGGGCATTACATGGGGTATCGTAAGCGGTGATTCTTATGCGCAGGTGAGCAGCACCGGGCTGGTTACAGCCACAGCAGATGGAACCGTGGTGGTACGTGCCGCCTCCGATGGCGATCCCACAAAATATGCTGAAATCACCATTACCATATCCGGGCTGGGCGGCGGTACACCTGACCCGACCCACTCCTTCACGGTCAATGCAGGAACGGGCGGCAGTGTAACCGGTACGGGCAGCGGCAATTATAAAGCGGGAACTCCAATCAGCATCACAGCCGCCCCCAACAGCGGCTATTCCTTCACCGGCTGGACGGTGAATGGCGTTACACTGACCAGTACCACCGCAAACCCGGCAGCCTTCAATATGCCATCAAATGCCGTAGTTCTCACAGCCAACTTTACGAAAAACAGCGGTGGCGGTAGTAGTGGAGGTGGCAGCGGAAACGGCGGCGGATCGCAGGCCGAGAACAACACCCCTCCGTTCATTATCTCGATTAAGGCTACCCCTTACGGCGCGAACAATGCGATTTTAGAGGTTACAGCCACAGGCCGCACCCCTCTCACCTACCAGTGGCAGGTGGCATCTCCGTGGAACGATATCGTAGGGGCAAACAGTGCATATTACGATTATACCGGGCTTGT